>OZ271918.1:2195000-3869486 GCA_965602015.1 Salinispira sp.
CAAGCGCGAGGGAATAATGCAGAATCTGGATACCAGACCGAAGCCCGACCTGGTGTTCGAGACCCTCGAGAGCCTGGTCCACGACTTGTAAAAAACCGGAAGGTTATCACCGCCGTCTCACATTGAGGCGGCGTTTTTTTTATGCAGGGTCATTCATCAGGGTCTTCGGCCTCGGTATTCGGGATGTCTTCAATGATGCCGGTTATGAATGCGTTTGTTTCAACGAGACCGGGAATGGCCGTGAGCTCCGCCTGTTCCAGTTCCCACTGTTCAGTAGTCAACAATCCGCGATTGTGCAGATCACGATAAGCAGCTAAGGATCGCTGATCATCCATGGCTGTTGCGGCGAGCTGGCGGGCATTCGCCAGCAAAAGAGAGTTCCAAATTTCAGACAGATGCGGCTCCAAGGTGCTTCCCGCAGGTATTTCTTCGAGAAGAATCTCCATCAGCGCAAAGAACTCCGGGTACAGCTCTAATGCCTGATATGAGTACGCGAACCGAAGGGCGGCCGCCCGGTCACCGGCCAGCTCGGCGGACAGAGGCTCCAAAAGCAGTACTATAGCCTGATACTGATCGCGTTCGAACAGCAGCCTGGACAATAATGAGGCGGCGCGAACATTAGCGCCATCGAGCTCCAACGCTTGACGGTACGATTCCTCAGCAGAGCTCAGGTTCTTATCTGCTTCATACAGCAGTCCGAGATTCAGAAATATTCCGGCCCTGGGCAGTTCATCAACCAACTCTTCATATAGCTCACGGGCCCGGTCATTGCTTCCCGAGGCCGCGAACACATAGGCAAGAAGCTCGCGGTTTTCCCCTTCTCCCTGTCCGGTTTCTAACAGAATCTCAGCCTGAACAAGGGCTGAGTCGAAGTCGCCCTCATCGGCATACAGCCGGGTGAGGAGGAACCTGGCCTCGGCGAACTGAGGATAGAGTTCAATGGACCGCTGCAACAACCTTGTTGCCCGACCTGCATCCTCGAGACCTACCCATTCCTCTGCGGCTTCATAGTACTCCAGCGCTATGGCCACCCGGTCCTCTGTGTATGTCTGACAAGAAGCAAGCACGGCGGCTGTAAGAAGTGGCAGCCAGGCCAGTTTAAACACCGAGTACCGTCCTTTCGATGGCCCGAACCTGCGAACGGTAAAGATTTGTTATTGTGCTTCCGTAGTCGGCAATGAGCTGGATAATGTTTCGCGGGTTATCTTCGGGATCGGTACCGTTGAGCCGGTCTCCCGCGTCTCCCAGGCCGGGCAGTATGTAGGCCTTTTCGTTTAATACGGGATCCATCCACAGAGTAAAAATCTTCACCCCCTCGATGGCTCGGGATATTCTCAATGCGCCTTTTACCGCAGAAATAACGTTGAAAAACTGTATACTCCGGGGGTTTACGCCCTGATCCCGGAGATACTGAATAATCGTCACTAAACTTCCTCCGGTGGCATTCATGGGATCAGCGAATATCAGATCCTTTCCGTCCAGTTCTTCCGGCTTGAAATACGATGAGTTGAGATCGAGTATGTAGCGCATATCAGACTCTCGCCTGCTGTCGTCCCGTTTGATGCGGAATAAGGCAAAAGGGGTGACATAACCGGTAGAAGAATACTCCTGGATCTCCTTTGACATGATCATCGACGGCAGGAGAGCTCCGCGCAACATTACGCACATGACGCTGTTTTCAATTTTATTGTCCACATCGGGGATCTTGTGCACCGCAAAGTTTTGAACCGGCTCGTCTACCGGGGTTTTTACGATGAGATAATTCTTGCTTTGCGTTTCCCCCTGATGAAACGCAAGATTAAACAGCAACTCATAAGCCCTCTGAATGTAATACAGGAATTCCTGATGGCTGGTGCGCACATCTCTCAGTTTGGCAATGAGCCTTGACGCCTCACCCCGGCTAGAAGGGGGGAGCTGGAATGAGTAAATATTGATCTGAGGGTGCTCTGCGCTGATTTCCTGAATGAGCTCGCCGATCCGGTTGTACAGTGAAATAAGGTTTTCCCGGGCCTCGCCTAACCTGGTCTGATTAAGACTCTGATCAATAACCCGGTATTGCTGGGTGACCTGGGCATATAACTCGTCAAGTGTCGAGATGTATAATTTATCTTCAGGACTGAGATAGCCGTCAAGATCATCTGCAGTTAATAGGATACGATCGTCCGAGTTTTTCATATTTGCCCTCGCAGCATAGCTGATTTGTTGAAATGCATTGTAGCACAGACTATAGTATAAGCTCCAACAACCTCTTTCTAGGAGTAATTGATGAAGAAGAAAATAATCATACTTGCGATTATTTTTACCTTGGTGATCAGCGCAAGCGCGTTCAGCCTCGGCATAGGACTGGCAGCGGGTTTACCCATCGGTGACGGACTCCCCGGTTCGAATCTGATGCTCTCTGCCAAGTTTGACCAACTGCCGTTTCTCCTCGGCCTGGCCGCCGGATTCGATCCGTTCTATATGGGCGTAACCGCAGACTGGTGGGCGTTTAATGATAATCTTGCGGGCCCGCTGAATCTGTACGCCGGACCGGGTCTATACCTCGGTGTCAGTAGCGCTGGAGACAACACGAATATCAACCTGGGTGTGAGAATTCCCATCGGCTTGAACATTTTCGTGCTCGATTTCTTTGAACTGTTCGTCGAAGTCGCGCCCCGACTCGGGTTTCTGCCCACATTCGCGATCCCCGGTTCCCTGGGAGTCCAGGCCGCGGCGGGCTTCAGATTCTGGTTCTGACACACACCGTCTTTGAGGAAAAAAAAGACTGCGGGAGAAATCTCCTGCAGTCTTTTTTTATACTTTTTCAAATTGGTTTTTACCTGACATCTCCTAGGGGACTCGAACCCCTGTTGCCGGGATGAAAACCCGGTGTCCTAACCACTAGACGAAGGAGACAGGTTGTCCGGCTTATTCTGCCGGACCTTGTCTGCCCGCTCGCGCGGGAATCATCTCCTAGGGGACTCGAACCCCTGTTGCCGGGATGAAAACCCGGTGTCCTAACCACTAGACGAAGGAGACGTATTACTTCACCGCCCTGAGGCGGAGACTTGAGCCGCACTGGGTTCGAACCAGTGACCCACGCCTTAAAAGGGCGTTGCTCTACCAGCTGAGCTAGCGGCCCGATTCCACAGGCAGGAACGATGCAACAGCTTCCCGCATGGGCCTGGAATATATCAGTGTTTCACATTTGATGTCAACAAGGCGGGATAAAAAAACGGCGCTGAACCAATGTTCAGCGCCGCAGCACAAGTCTTTCTATGCAAGAACTTTAGAAGCGGATAGCCGCCTCAAAAGTAACCCCGAGTTGCTGGAAGGCAAAACCGTCATCGGTTTCCTCAAGCTGGGACAAACCGACCCCGGCGTTCACGTCGAGGAAAAGAAGATGTACGCCGATGCCCGCATTGAGATAGTCTCCATAGAAACCTGCACGGGCTGTAGCCAAACCGCCGAGGAAGGCTGCCTGTGCCCCCACCCGAAGGCGTTCGATGATGTTGTAGCTTTCTCCCAGAGTCGCCTGATCGCGATCTTCGTTGATGTAACGCAGGAATCCCAAGAGGTCGTGAATATCAACATTGACCCGGGGATCCACTATCCAGTTCAGAGGTCCGAGATTGGGATTGAACTGGGCGCCCACATTGATTTTAAGGGGGGGCACCTGATACACCCGGGTACCTTCGTCTAGTTCACCAGGTCCGAAGAAGTTACCGCCTGACAGGCCCTGGGTATACTCTTCGATGCCTTCATAGCTGGACCAGCGCACGGGAATCGGCAGCAGGTCTTTTATAGCAACCCCAAAGGTGAAGGGCCCGAGATCATACAGCGCGCCTGCATCAAGACCTAGATACAGGCCAGTGTACACGGTGTTACCGAACAGGCTCATGATATCTACATCTTGGTTTTCTCCGCCTGCCAATGAGGCGAGAACGACGGCCGGATTGATATCGGTGTAACCGAGTATGGTCGGTCTGATTTGCGCCCCGATGCTGAACGGACCAACCGGAAGCGACAAGCCTCCGACAAGCGTAATGGAGTTGATTATCCGGCCCTTGGTCGACAGGATTGTCTCACCTTTGAAGGTTCCGTCTGCGTTCACGAATAATCCGAAACCGAGGCCGTTACCCGACCAGGCCACGCCCGCAAGGGCTCCGAAGCGCATCTCACCGGAGGGGATGGAATCCTTCGCAGCTGATACACTGCTATCGACATTGTCCTGCCATCCGTTGGTGTCATCGGGGTTGTTGGTTGCATAATAAGTGGTGTAGCCCGAACCAGAGGCATCATCCATGGCCTGGATAATGCTCGTCAATCCACTGCTTCCCCCCGCCTGCTCTTCGAGAATGGGAGATTCAAGGAGTACAGGAAGGATGGCGTCTATGTTGGGTTCAGCGCCGGCATCGATATCGGCCTGAACCTGATCCACGAGATCGGAGAGTTCCGGATCGAGTGTTTTTATCTGATCAAGGGCCGCGGTTATAGCCGCATCCTGTCCTGCGGTATCGAGGGTGCCCAACCAGTCGCCAACGTCTTCCACGTTGTCTATCAGGCCTTCAAAGCCTTCAAGGCCCGCAGGGACTTCGGACTGGCGGCTGGAAATAGACGGCGATGCATTGAGGTTCATAGCCAACTCAAGCAGACTCTCATCAATAAGGGCATACACCCCGATGGACGTGAGCGTCAACTCTCCCCTCTCCTGACGGAAACCCGCAGGATTATAGAAGAATGCATTCATGCCCTCGGCATATGCGGTAAATGCTCCTCCCTGGGCGAAAGTTATGGGATTGGGGGGCATAAACGGATCGAGCTGGGCAAACAGCATTGAACCGGCCATTACCAAGACAATTAAAATCAGCAGTTTTTTCATTTTTACCTCCGCTGTTATACCCCCGCAGCTTATTGTTGAGTAGGGGGGTCGGTTACTCTTAGTATAACTCATCAAAGCGGCAAAACAATTACCAAAAGTGTTTTTTATCGGTGAAATCGCCCTGCACATGTGCACGGCGATAAAGATCAATGCAATCTAACCCTGGCTTTCAAGGCGCTGTATCGCCTCAAGTGCCCGGGCGAGGTTGGGATTGATTTCAAGCGCCCGCCGATACGCGGCGACGGCGGATTCGACGCTGCCGCTGAGTTCCCGGATTTCACCCAGTCGCAGCCAGCCGTCCGTACTGCCTGGCTCGAAGTACAGGGCCGTTGTCAATGCAATATCAGCCCGGTGATACTCTTCAAGCCTGGCGTGAACCTCAGCCATGAGCCGGTAAACATCGTCGATGATTGCGCCCTGGGGCCGGATCGCCGCGTACTCCTGAAGGTACTGCAGCGCGGCCAGGTTGTTTCCCAGCCGATACTGGGCTTCGCCCATAATGGCCACAAGGCGGTGATCATATCGGGCCTGCTGCAGCCCCCGTTGAGACAGGTCGACGGCATCGGACCAACGGCCGAGCCCCATCAGGGCCCAGCCCTGGACAGCGTAAGAATCCATATTCGCGGGATTTGCGGCAATTTCCGCGCTGGTGATCCGGATGGCGTCGGCGAAGCGGCCCTCCCGGAATGCTACCAGGGCGTCCTCCTGTTGGGCGAAACCACTGTGGGCCAGCAGGAACAGAGCGAACAGCACAACTGCATAGCGAATACTCTTATTCATCGCCGGACTCCTGTGCCTGTTGAAAGTTGCGGGGCATTTCACAGGTTCCATTAAACAGGGCGCCGCTTTGGACGATCAAATCCGGAGTAGTAACCTTGCCGTTAAGCGATCCGGATTTAAACAGTTCGAGGCGGTCCCGGGCGCGAACATCGCCGGATACCGAGCCCTTTATGCTCACAAGGGGTGCGTCGATTTGAGTGTCCATCCTTGCCTGCTCGCCGATGTAGACATTGCTGCCGCTGTTCACCGATCCGCTGACCTGGCCCTTTATGAGAATGGGATCGGTCAAATTCATTTCGCCCTCGAACTCCACGTCGTCGGCGATGACTGTCTCCAGGTTTCCTTCATCTATTGTTCGAATTCGTAAATCGGACATTATTCCTCCGTAACTGTACGTTCCAAAATACTACTATGGAGTTTCCTGACTATCCAAGAGCCGGATCATTGATTCGAAGTTCTCGGACATTTGACGCCGGATCTCCACGGTATAGGGGTTGAATCTTTGAAGGTCGAGGAAGAGTTGCCAGGGGTCGTTGCAGGTCTGTTCCATCACTTCGAAGATTTTATGATACCCGACGGTGCCGATATCCGATCGGCTCAAATCAAGATGGGACAGAAAGCGCCCAATAAAATGGGTAATTCCCTGAGTTCGGGCCGCCTCGTGGTCATGCTCATCGGCAGTCATTTCAATGACCCGGAGACCAGCGGAGCTAAACAGTGATTTCCAACGCTGGACGGTTTGCTCTTTGCACCTCCAGGGAGTGATCACCAGGGGGAGTCCATCACTACCCTCCACCGCGGAATCCGGTCCGAACATCGGGTGAGTTCCCAAGATTTCCTGTTCCGGCGGGAGGCACTTTTCCAGCTGACGGAGGGGGTAGAGCTTTACCGAGCAGGTGTCCACAACTGCGGTATGTGCAGACAAGAGAGGCGCGATCTCCCGGGCCACCTCGGGGATGGAGGAAATGGCCGTGGTAAGAAACAGCACATCGCAGCTGCATAGGGCTTCCAGGGTTGCAAGGGGGATGTCAGGGTCGATTTTACGGGTTGAGCGGTTGTACGCGATGATTTCCAAGCCCTGATTTATGAGTAATTTTGCCCAAAACTGGCCAAAACGCCCCATGCCGTACACTCCGATTTTCATAGGAGCACTATATCAACGAAAAAAGGAGTGTGGTAGTATATAGCTCCAAAAAAATATTCACGAATCCAGACTGACAGGAAGGCCATATGACGTTTGTTGAACAGATGCACCAAATCGCCCGGAGTATGAAGAAGCGGCTTGTTTTACCCGAAGGGACCGAAGCGCGGACGGTTCAGGCCGCCCGGCTTATTATAGATGGGGAAATAGCCACCGAAGTGACGCTGTTGGGAAAGGTAGACGAGATACGCGCAAAGGCTAAAGAGCTTGCGATTGATCTGACGGGTATAACCATCACCGACCCCGCAGAATCTCCACGCAGGCAGGCGTACGGGAAGGAATACTACGAGCTTCGAAAGCACAAGGGGATGACAGCAGAACAGGCCTATGCGGACATGGACCATCAGCTTCGATTCGGCTGCATGATGGTACGCACCGGCGACGCCGACGCCATGGTAGCCGGAGCGGAAAACACCACCGGCGACGTGCTCAAGGCAGCCTTTACCATCATAAAAACCAAACCGGGAATAAAGTCCGCATCCTCCTGCTTTGTTATGATCCTCGACGATACCCAATGGGGCGCTGAAGGAAAGATGATCTTCAGCGACTGCGCAACCATTCCCAATCCGACGGCCGAACAGCTCGCGGAAATCGCTGCAGCAGCTGCCGAAAGCTGCAAAACCTTCCTCAAGGCCGAACCAAAGGTCGCAATGCTGAGTTTCAGCACCAAGGGAAGCGCCTCCACCGAGGAGACCGAGAAGGTGGTAAGGGCTACCGAACTGGTGAAATCCGCCCACCCGGACCTGCTGGTTGACGGAGAAATGCAGCTGGACGCCGCGATAGTTCAATCGGTAGGCGAGAAAAAAGCCCCGGGATCGCCGGTTGCAGGCCAAGCCAACACCCTGATATTCCCCGATCTTCAGGCGGGTAATATCGGCTACAAACTGGTGCAGCGTCTGGCGGGGGCTGAAGCAATCGGGCCAATACTCCAGGGTTTCGCAAAACCGGTCAGCGACCTCTCCAGGGGATGTTCCGTCGAGGATATCGTCAACACCGCCGCCCTGACCATCAGTCAGTGCGGGTAATTCGCCCAGCATCATTCAAATGGGGAGCATATGAAAATCGCAATAGTGGGCTACGGAAAAATGGGCCGGGAAGTGGAAGCGGCCGCGGCGGAACGGGGACACGGGGTATTTTCTACGGTTGACCCCTCAAGCGGCGAATACCGCAGCATGCAACGGGAAGCCATTGAGGGCGCCGACGGCATTATCGAGTTCGGCCTGCCCGAAGGCATTATCGAACGCATCACCCTGGCCGCCGAACACCGGGTTCCCATGATTGTGGGTACTACCGGATGGCAGGAACAGCTTCAAGAGGCCGAGAACGTCGTGAAGGCTCGGAAGGCAGCCCTGCTCTACGGGTCGAATTTCAGCATCGGCGCGAATTTGTTTTTTCGATTGGTGAGCGCAGCCGCTGAGATGATAAATCCCTTTGAAGACTATGATGTAATGCTCGCCGAATATCACCATAAAAATAAAAGCGACAGCCCGTCGGGGACTGCGCTGAGCCTGGCCGGTCGGATTATTGACGCCAGCACGCGGAAAGAAAAAATCGTCATCGATCCGCTGCAGCGGCGCATTGAGGACAATGAACTGCATGTTGCCAGCGTTCGCGGCGGCTCGATTCCCGGTATCCACCAGGTAACAATCGACAGCCCGTCTGACAGCATTGAGCTGACGCATAGCGCCAGAAATCGCCGGGGATTCGCCGTGGGCGCTGTGAGAGCCCTGGAATGGCTGATCGGAAGAACCGGATTTTACTCCGCCGATGATTTTTTTGACGATCTTCTCACCGGGACAGATATTAGCTAAGGAACGCCGCCACCAGGCTGTCAGGAGGAACCAATGTTCAAGGGCATATACACTGCAATGATCACACCGTTTAACGAAGACCTCAGCATCGACGAAGATGCCCTGAGAAAACTGGTTGACGAGCAGATTCGGGCGGGGGTAGACGGACTGGTTCCCATGGGAACCACCGGTGAAAGCCCAACGGTGACCCATGAGGAAAATATCGAGGTCATTAAAATAGTGGTTCAGGAAGCCGGCGGCAGGGTTCCGGTCATCGCCGGCACCGGCTCCAACTCAACCGCCGAAGCGGTGGACATGACCATCAAGGCAAAAGAATTGGGCGCTGATGCAAGCCTTCAGGTGGCACCGTATTACAACAAGCCCAGTCAGGAAGGATTTTACCGGCACTTCAGCGAAGTTGCCCTCAAGGGCGGACTCCCGGTTCTGGTGTATAACATACCCGGGCGCACCGGAAAAAACATCAGCGCTGAGACCATACTCCGCCTGGCCGAACACCCGGGCATTGTCGGGGTAAAGGAAGCCAGCGGCGATCTCGCCCAACTCATGGAAATCGTCAGCGCTGCCGGAGAGGATTTTAGCATTCTCTCGGGTGACGACAATATCACCCTGCCGGTGATGGCCCTGGGAGGACACGGGGTGGTATCCGTTGCCAGCAATCTCATTCCCGACCAGATGCTCCGCCTGACCAGACTGTGCGCCGAGGGGCGAATCGCAGAAGCCAGAAAACTTCATTACCGGCTGGCACCTTTATTCAAAGCGCTGTTCCTGGACACCAACCCAATCCCGGTGAAATATGCCTACGGAATGCTTCACGGACACATTGCCAGGTACCGACTGCCGCTATGCGAGCCCGAGGCTGAGACCGGCAGGGCGATCGGTGAGGTATTAAAAGACCTAAAACTTCTGTCATAGAGATACCGACAAAAGGGCATCCGGCGAAGCCTTGCGGCAGCTCCGCAGAGCTCCCTTCGAGTCCCTTAGTCTTAACAGTTTGAAATTAGCGAGGCGATTATTCTGCGCATGGATTCCGGGGAGAGGGTTTCAGCCCGTGCCGTAGGTTCTATTCCCGCTGCGCGTAACGCCGAACGGTAGTCGTCAGCTGTGGGTCTGTCCGCGGCTTTTTTTATATTGTTGTGGAGGGTTTTCCGCCGAGAAGCGAAAAAAAGCCTCAGGCTGCTGTCGAGGAGCTCCATTTCTCCGGCTCGGGGAAATGGCGCGGCGGCGCTTTCTTCTGGTGCACGGGGAAGCAGTCTGACTATTCCGCTTTGTACCTCCGGCGCGGGGTAAAATGCCTGGGCCGGAATGACCCCGTGGTTTTCCGCATCCATGGCGTACTGACACAGTATGGAAAAACTTCCGTACTCCGGGTCGCCGGGCTTTGCGCATATCCGTTCAACAACTTCACGCTGGAGAGTGAAAACCATCGGCGTATTATACAACCCACCGGTTATCAGCCGGGCTATTATTGCCGACCCCACATTATAGGGCAGATTTCCCGCAATAAGCGCCGGCTGGTGATCTTGAGAAAAGAGGGTTTTTTTGGCGTCGCCTTCGACGATGGTAATTCTTTCCTCGATAAGCTCAACGGCAAATAATTCTTCAAGAGCCGAAACAAAGCCCCTGTCGATTTCGAAGACACGGACCAGGGCACCGGCGTCGACCAGTCCCCGGGTGATGGCACCCATGCCCGGACCAATTTCCCAAACCTGTTTATTCGAAATACCGGGACTGACGCCTTCAATGAGATTGAGAATACGCTGCCGATGGGAGGGATTGATCATGAAATTCTGACCGAATTTCTTCTGCATTCCCATACTGCGCGATTCAAGAAATGCCCGAATATCCCTCACCGAATCGTAATTGAACATGTCCTGAGGATAGCAGAAGGCCGGACCGTCGGCAATAAAGGATCCAGCAGATCAATCCCCCAAGACAGGTTACGGCGGTCAGCCATGAGAACAGATAGTTGGCGGCAATGCGGTCGCCCAGGAATGCAAAGGGACGGCTTATGGCCTCAAGGAATCTGATGCTGTACTCCAGGGCCCATTCGAGAACATGATGAACAGCGGTGAGCCGGGCGAAAACGATCAGCATAAACAGCAGCGCGGCGCACAGAGCCGCGCATGCATAAAACGGAATGATGACAATGGGAAGGGCAATAATTCCCTGAGGAGCTATTGAGCCAAAAAACACCAGGCTCAAGGGCATGACGGCAAGACTGGCGGCCGCGGAAGGAATAAATGCCCCGGCCACAGCCTTTAGCCATTTCGACGGAAGCCCGGCATTTCCCATGTAGTAATTGATCCGATGGATGAGCAGTACCAGGGGCATCCTGAGGAAAACCAGACCCCAAATCGCTGCAAACGATAGAAATGCCCCTAGCTGACGTGCGGATTCCGGGGAGGCAAGCAATAACAGATTCCACAGCAACGCGAGCTGGTGAGATCGGTTCAGCGTCCAGCTGCTGAGCTTGATGAGGCTGTAGAGGGCAATAGCCAGGGATGCACGCAGGGCTGAAGCACCGGGAGAGACCAGGGCAATAAAAACCCATATAAAGGAGTTTGATAGAATCTCGCGAACAGCCGGGCCAAGGAAACCCGGCAGGAATTTTTGACACATGAAATAGAGAATTCCCAAATGAAACCCGCTGAGCACAAATAGGTGCATAAGACCCGAGCGGCGATACAGCTCTGAAACCCCTGCCCCCATTGACGAACGGTCACCCAGCAGGAGGGCGTTGATATATGACTGAGTTTTTACCCCGAGATGAGCCAGCGCCTCCCGGCTGCGCTCACGAATGGAAGCCCGCAGCTCGGCAATGAATGGTGCGGGTAGGCGAAGAATGTCCCTGTTGGCATCGTACTGTATGAGCTCCGTCTCTCCTGCTGACTCAGACCCGTACACGGGTCTTACAGTCTCAAGGGCAACAGGCAGGCTGAGAATCTGTCCCCGGTAGTACACCCCGTCCGGTAGATAAAAAACATGGCCACCGTCAAGGTCGAGGAATACTCCCCGTGAATCCTCGCAGCGGAGTAATTTTACCGTAAGAATCGTACCCCCCGACATGCCCCGGCGGGTGTCCGCAGAAACTCTGGCGAGGACCCTGACGGAATCCCGATCAAAAAGCGACGCCACGGTAGAACCGAAGTACCTGTGCCGGGAAGTTGATGATGGCTCATGGGGGATAAGCCCGGCAGGCTGCAAAAACGGACTGACCCTGATCAGGAGGACGAAGAGAGTGAGGAGTAAGAGAATCGGCATGCCGGGACGGGAGTAATTCCGGCGTCCAATGGATGATTGCTGCGTGTCGGCGGTAAAAAAAAATCGGACGGCGTGCCCGAGGATTCCCAGGATTCCCAGCAGCCCGACAAGGGCGTACAGGGGCGTCTGACTCAGTATTAAACAGCTAAAGACCGCCGCTACAAACAAAAAACCCTCCCGGCAGGGAGGGTTTGTAACCGTCAGGCAATATCTGCCGGGCAGCCAGTCTTATTGGCTGACCGCTTCGAGAGCTTCCTGCGCCGCAGCCTGTACCCCGCTCGAATAGTTCAGAATAGTAACCATAAAAAGGGGTTGATATGCTTCGACCTTGCCCAAAATTCGCAAATTATTAATTACCGCCAGGGTTATTTGACGGTCAAAGGGCCGGTCTAATTCCGTGTAGGTATTGATGAGATCGAGAAATTCCGCAAGGCGGATTGCCGCGTCTACCGAATCGGTGCGTCCCAATGCGGCGATGGCCTCGAGAACAAGGCCGATATCCGATGTGCCTCTGTCGTAGGACTGGATGGCCGCATTAAAGTGCCGGATGAGGGCAGGAGCGTATTCCTCCTGGGGATTCTCCGAGAGCACCCGAACGGCGTCCATGCGGATGCTGTCGAGAATAATCCGCTCTTCTATATTGTTCGGCCGGGTGGAAAGAACGTCGTTGAGCACGTCGAAGGAAACCTGCTGTATGATATCGTCGAACTCATTGCGGTTAAGGTATAGGGTGAACAGTTCGCGTTTGAACACCGGCTGGTTTTCGGCGATCAGTTCGGCGAGCATTTCGGCGCGATTCTCGTACTGACTGATACCGGCAAGAGCCGCAGCCGTAATTTCCGCCGAATACTGTGCCAGGACCGTTTCGACGAGAATGGGATAAACAACAGGGTCGGCAAGCGCGCTGAGGGCGCGGACGGCGGCGAGAACAACCTGGAAATCCGGCCGGGTACCGGCCTGCTTGCTGATGTTTTGCCCGTCGAGCCAATCGGTCAAATCAATGGCTAATTGCTCATCCCCCTGCCCGACTGCAGCGATGGTTTCAAGTACGTCTATGCGCCAAAATGTCTCATTCACATCGGAAAAGAGGGCCCAAAGCAGATCGTTCAGACCGGTAAAACCGCCCTCCCGAACCCGGGGAAGGCTGAGCACCGCCATCTCCCTAATCTGGGTGTTTGAGAGAATTTCACCGCTGTTGTTTACAACATAACGCAGGACTTGCTCGTAGAAACCTTCGAGATCGGCGATATCGACTTCCAAGGTAGACTGCACGACTTCGAGTTTACCGACATCGTCGACCCGGTCAAAGGAATCGACAAACGCCTGAATTTGGGGGGAAAGCTGGGCGTCTTCCTGGGCGTATAGCCCGACGCTGATGATGATAAAAACGAGAAGCATACCCCTGAGGCAAAGAGTCTTCATGAATTCCTCCAATCTATGTGCAATACTACTAACTCCGCAGTCGTTTTGCAACGAAATAGCTTATTTATCGTCCTTAAAAATACCATAGACATAGGTGAGAATGCGGTTTTTCATAGCGCTGCTGGGAGGCACGGCTTCGATGTGCAGAACAGAGACATTCTTTGAATCGCGGTAGGTTACATCCTTGACGATGCCGCAGAGCACGACTGTCTGATCGCCAAGGTCGGTCTGAACCTTGACCGGCATGCCCGCCTTGGCCCGGCCGCCGACCATGACCGCCGCCCCGCTTTCCGAAATATCCACCATTTTGCAGCGGTAGCCGCCCCGGTCGGCGGTTTGCTCATTAGCCTGCTCTATGCTGCGAAGCTTGAACAACGCCCCGTTCTGATTGAGGTCTATCCGAACGCTGTTCCGCTTCTGAGCCCTGATGAGATTTTCCGAATGCTTGATGTGCAGGATGGGATACTGTTTTTCCGCATAATCTCCGAGTACGCTGGTCTCAAAAAAATAGCCGGCATCTTCCTTCCTCCAGAAGTAGACCTTGATTTTCTGGCCTCTCCAGCTGAAGCCCGGGGGCAGGGATTTCCCCTGAGGATAGGCAATGGCCAGGTAACGGCGGAGATTTTCCACTATTTTTGATATGTAGATTCCGGCGCCGGGCAGAACGATTTTTATATACTGATTCGCAACCATATTCCTGCTGGTGCTAATGCCCCGGGTGTATTTAGGATTGTTGAACTCAACCCGCTTGCGAAAATCAAACAGTCTTGAGAGAAAATCGATGGTATCCGGATCTCCGCTGAGATTTTTGCTGCGATTGCGGATGATCACCCCACGTATACAGCGGTCAAGGGTGGGAACGGACCAAAACAGGGAGGATGGACTTTTTAGCTTAGTCTGGACCGCTACTTTTCGAAGGAGATTAATCTCAGAGAACGCAAAGCCCGCTTCTTTGCCCTTGACATAAAAATCCATCCAGGGAAATCCGACGCCGCCGGATTTTTGCAGCACCAGGAGGCCGACAATGAGGAGGACAAGGAGTGCAATAAAAAAATAGACCATACCAACTCCGATTATCGGCAGAAATACGTTACAGATGAAGGTCCGCCCTTCATATATTATAGTATACCGTGACCATTTTAATAGGAATAGCCAATTTGAACCGGGAAAACAACCGCCAAAGCCTGCTCAGCGCCTTGATTGTCGTCGTATCATTTTATGTGCTCGATTACCTCATTGCGGGTTTTTTCATGATAAGCGACGCGGGAACCTGGATTATCCTGCCGGTTCAGGCGATCAAACTGCTGATCCTGATAGTGGCGTTCACGAGATCAGGATTTTCCCTCCAGGACCGCGATCGGCCCTTTTTGCGGGGTGATATGCCCGTGGCGGTGGTTGTCACCGGACTTTTATTCATCCTGAACGCTTTGTCATCCCTTCTGCCGTCGGGGGGAACAGGACCCGCGGGCCTGGCACGGCCGCTTTTTGTCCTGATAATTTCCATGAGCCTGGCTGCGCTCAATGAGGAATTACTGTTTCGCGGGTATCTGCTTCAGGCCCTGGAACGATTCGGAACTACCCGCAGGGCTTCGGTGCTTATCTCTGCAGCCCTTTTCAGTGCCGGCCATATATACCTGGGAGTGGCGGGGACGGTTTTCTCCTTCTCCGCCGCCCTGGTGCTCGCCGGTGCATACCAGATAAGCGGCGGGATCCGCGCGGGTCTATTGGCCCATCTGGTATATAATTTTGGAATTCTCGCAGCCCACGGGTATATTTAACTGGGCGCAGGTCCAGATAAGCGCTATATTCCGGTTAATATACCAGATTATTTTATATATGGAGATCTATATGAAGAGAATTGCAATCTTCCTTATTGTATACATACTGTTTTCCGCTGTCTTATTTGCCGGAGGATCAGCTGAGAATCCGGGTCAGGAGAATACCGGTGTTCAGGCCTCATCGGACACCGCTTTGGAAGGCAGTGCAGGCAGCGTGGCAAACCGGGAGGAAGCCCTGGATGCCTTGAGATCCATCGGGATGACCGTTTTTGAAGAGGAAGTGGAGGCTCCGGATTTTTCACTTCCGCTAATGTCGGGCGAGCAGGCCAGCCTCGCCGACTACCGCGGCAAGGTGGTGTTCCTCAATTTCTGGGCAACCTGGTGCGGCCCCTGCAGGGTTGAAATGCCCTCAATGCAGGATCTCTACGCCGATCTGCGAAGCGAAGACTTTGTTATTCTTGCGATTAACCAACTCGAAGACCCGGATATCGTCGATGATTTTCTTCAAGAGGAAGGATATACATTTCCGGTTCTCCTGGATGACGGGCAGGTGAGCTTTCAGTACGGCGTTCGGGGCATTCCCACCACCTATATTATCGGGCCCGACGGCCTGGTGATCGCCGGAAAGGTTGGAACCCACATCTACGACGGCCGCATTTACCGCGAAATGTTCCGTGCCCTGATGTAGGATACTAAAAAATGCCAGCTGAAAATCTCAATGTATTTATTGCCGTCGCCGCAGGTCTTGTGAGTTTTGTAAGTCCCTGCGTTCTACCTCTGGTTCCCAGCTATATATCGTTTATCGGGGGACAGGGACTTGCTGAGCTAAAAGAAGGCCGGCAGAGCCGCGCCGCCCTCATGGGCAAGACCCTGTTTTTTGTGCTGGGTTTCACTGTGGTGTTCGTACTTCTGGGAATAGTGCTGAGCGGAACTGCCGCCGCGTTCAGCGGCGCCAACCGGGTTATTAACATTGTTGCCGGGGCCATCGTATTTGTTTTTGGTGCGAACCTGCTGTTTAATTTTATCAGCTTCCTGAATTATGAAAAACGATTCCATCTCACCAGCAAACCCGCCGGGGCAGCGGGTTCGGCGCTCTTGGGCATGGCCTTCGCAGCCGGCTGGTCGCCGTGCATTGGACCCATTCTGGCAAGCATTTTGGCTCTGGCAGCCAGCGGAAGCTCGGTTGCCGGAGGAGCAACCCTGCTGGGTTTTTACTCACTCGGTTTGGCCCTGCCCTTCTTGCTAACCAGCGCTTTTCTCGGCAGCGCCGAGAGAATCATGAAGCGCATCAAGCCCCACATGATGCTGATCCAGCGGATCAGCGGGGTGATTCTCATTGTTATCGGCATTCTCATGATACTGGGGCACTACTCGAGAATAACCAATTGGCTGGTACAGGCAAGTTTTCGCCTTCGGGCCTGGGATGCGGCGAACTCCGTGTTAAGCAGAATACTGTTCTCCGGTATCCTGGCAGTATTTGCCGGCTTGCAAATACCCGGTCTCGTAAGGACCTTGAGGAAAAACAGCGATGATGACCGGCAAAGCGGAGATAATCAGGATGCCGTTCTCGCATCCCATGGATGGCGGAAGTCTGCGCTGTGGCGCAGCGGGCTATTAGCCTCAACGCTCACCTTGAGCGTTTTGCAGGCCGCGGGAATCCTTCAGCTGCCGGTACTTTTAGCCGGTTGGCTGAGTTTCCAGGGGATATAAAAAAACGACGCCGGCCGGCGTCGTTTTTTTTTCTGTGACTAGTGATTAACGGAATTTGAAGAGCTTCTTGAAAAACCCGTCGTCCTGACCCGCATGGGGATCGTGGAAGACTCCGAGGCTTAACAGCCGCTGGCTCCGCTCCCGAAGCAGGGTTTCCACCTTTTTCTCTTTTAAGTCCCTGTACGTGCTCAAGATCGTTTCCTTCATGCGGCTGGCAACAAAGCTGGGATCCTCATGAGCGCCGGAGGGAGGCTCGGGAATAATCCCGTCGACTATTCCGAAATTTTTAAGATGATAGCTGGTCATTTTCATCAACTCGGCGGCGAGCTGATTTTTCTTCGCATCCCTCAGAAGTATCGAGGCGAATCCCTCCGGTGAAATAACAGAATATGTTGAATTTTCAAGCATAAATACCCGGTCCGCGACGCCGATACCCAGGGCTCCGCCCGAACCGCCCTCGCCGATGACTATGGCGATGACCGGCACCTCAAGAACCGAAAACACCTTGAGATTTGTCGCAATGGCCTCAGATATCCCCCGTTCCTCGCTCCCAATTCCGGGATAGGCACCGGCGGTATCGATGAGGGTCACTATGGGACGTTTGAACTTCTCGGCCTGACGGGCCAGACGAAGAGCCTTCCGGTAGCCCTCAGGATGGGCCCATCCGTAATTCCGTCTGAGATTTTCCTTCATGGTACGGCCCTTTTGATGACCCATAAACGTGAAGTTGACCCCTCCGATTCGCGCTATGCCCCCGACCAAAGCCAGATCGTCCCCGAAAAGTCGGTCGCCATGGAGTTCCACATATTCGTCTGAAATCATGCCGATGTACTCAAGAACGTTCGGCCGGTCCTGATTACGCGCCAGCTCGACCCGCTGCCAGGCGGTCATGCCCGATGAATCTCCGGAATTTCCGCTGAGCTTGGCGCTGATGCGGTTCAGGTCGTCGTGGATATCGATCTGCTTTACGCTGGCGAGGTTTTTTAGTTCTTTTATTTTTTTGTGAAGGTCTTTATCGCTCATTAGTTTTCCTTGCTCCTTCCCGCTGGGCGGTGGGCGTCAATCAGGAAGGCCAGGGTATCTCGCATTTCGGATCGGGGAAGGATTTTATCGACAAAACCCTTTTGGAGCTGGAACTCCGCCCGCTGGAAACCCGCCGGCAGCTTCTGCTTCATAATTCCCTCGATTACCCGGGGACCGGCAAAGCCGATGAGGGCATTCGGTTCGGCGAGGGTGACATCGCCGAGCATGGCAAAGCTCGCTGTCACCCCTCCGGTAGTCGGGTCGGTAAGTACGATAAACAGGGGCTGCCCTACCTGTTCGAGAAGCGCGGCGGCGTGAGAGGTTTTGGCCATTTGCATAAGGGAGAAAATCCCCTCGTGCATCCGCGCGCCTCCGGATGCGGTGAAGAGAATACAGGGAAGTCCCCGCTGGGCCGCGAGAAGTATGGCCCGGGCAATTTTTTCACCGACAACCGATCCCATGCTCCCGCCGAGAAACTGAAAGTTCATGATGCCCACGACGGTTTCCCGCCCTTCGATTTTACACACCGCGGTCTGAACCGCTTCGTTTAAGCCGGTTTTCTGCACGGTTCCCCGGACCTTTTCCTCATAATCCGGGAAATCAAGGGGGTTCAGGCTTTTGAGGTCATCGGAGAATTCCTGATATTCCCCGTTATCCGCCAAAAAGCGAAGACGTTCCGCCGCTGAAATGCGGAAATGATGACCGCACTCGTAGCACACGTACATGTTATTTTTCAGTTTGTCGGCATCGAGATGAGCGCCGCAGCTCGGGCATTTGTGCTCTTTCTGAAACAATACCCGGTCGTCATTCACCGAAAGGTCGGTGAATCTCATGCGCTTGCCGAAGAGCCGTTGAACGAATTTTGATACCTTTGCATCAGCCATTGCTTAGTCCTCCTCGGCAAGAATATGAGTCAGCACGTCGGTGCCGTACTCTCCGCTTCGGAAAATTTTCGAATTGATAATTTTCTTCTGCACATCGATATTGGTGGGCACTCCCACCAGAGTCAGTTCGTCGAGAACCCGGTTCATCCGGTCGAGTCCCTCGTTCCGGTTCGCGGCGTAGCAGATCACCTTGGCTATCATCGAGTCGTAAAACGGTGAGACGCTGTACCCGTTGTAGAGGAAGCTGTCGATCCGCACACCGAAGCCGCCGGGAGGCAGATAATCGGTAATCTTCCCCGGGGCCTTGGCATTGACCCGGCATTCCACTGCATATCCTTCGAGCTTTACATCCTCTTGGGCGACGCTGAGCTTGTGGCCGGAGGCAACCCGTATCTGTTCCTTGATGATATCTACGCCGGTGACCATTTCGGTTACCGGGTGTTCTACCTGGACCCGGGCGTTCACTTCCATAAAATAATACTCGCCGCCGGTTACCAAAAACTCGATGGTTCCGGCGCCGCAGTACTTGAGGCCCTTGAACAGGCGGACCGTGTCTTCACCCATTTTTTTCCGCATTTCGGGGGTCACCACTGTGGAGGGGCTCTCCTCCACGAGCTTTTGATGATTCTGTTGGCATGAGCAATCACGCTCACCGAGATGGACCACATTGCCGTGACTGTCCCCCATTATCTGTATTTCAACATGGCGGGGGTTTTCCAGATATTTTTCCAGATATACGGTTCCGTCGTTAAATGAGGCCTGGGCTTCGGCGGATGCGATACGCAGGGTGCCCACAAAATCATCGGGATCTCTGACAATTCTCATGCCCTTGCCGCCGCCGCCGGAAGCCGCCTTGATGATAACCGGATAACCGATTTTATCGGCGGCTTTCTTTGCCGCTTCGGGATCATCGCCCAGGGAACCTTCGAGACCGGGAATTACCGGCACCCCGTACTTTTTCGCGGTTTCCTTGGCTTCGATTTTATCGCCCATCCGGGAGATAGTTTCGGGATCCGGACCGATCCAGATGAGGCCGGCCTTCTGAACTTCCCTGGCGAAGGTCGCGTTTTCACTCAGAAAACCGACTCCGGGATGAATGGCATCGGCACCCCGAAGAACGGCGGCGGATATGAGGTTTTCCATTTTCAAATAGCTGGATTTACTGGGAGCCGGACCGATGCAGACTGCGGTATCGGCCAACCTGACCGGGAGGGAGTGGGCGTCGGCTTCTGAATAAACGACGATGGACTTGATGCCCATCTCTTTGCACGCCCGTACCACCCGAACTGCGATTTCTCCGCGGTTCGCGATAAGTATGGACTTGATCATATTCGTTTCACCTCAAAAAGCGGCGTTCCGTACTCAACCATATCGCCGTTTTCAACCAGAATTTTGACGATTTCCATGTCATAATCTGCTTCCAGTTCATTCATGACCTTCATGGCCTCAAGGATACACAGGGTTGCGCCGGCTTTGACGCTGGACCCTTCCTCAACAAAGGGAGGGCTGTCCGGGGCCGCAGAGCGGTAGAAACTGCCGACAATGGGAGCCGTAATGGTTTCTGCTCCAGCAGTGCTCGGAGTGCTGCTTTTTGCCTCCCTGGCATCGGTATTCACCGAGGGAAAGGTCTGATTCGCCGCGCCCTGGTTGACCGCCGGGGCGGGAACCTGGCTGAACACACCGCCGTGCACAATGTGGGGCTCGTGGCCCTTTTTCAAGGTAATGCTCTCGTCGTTGAGCTTGTATCGAACTTCGGAAAGTCCACTGTCATCAAATTTATCAATCAGTTCAAAAATATCTTTTATGTCCATAAAGTAGTACCTCCACTGCGGGATTTGAATGCTGACTATCGACGTTATCAGCACTCGCCGCGGCCTGTCAACAAAATCGCCGTATTATTCTTGAATCTGATTCAAAAAACCTGCTAATATTAGATTATCTTCGGCAGCCCTTACTAGCATAAGCGCCGAGGAAAAATTATTCCACTGCAGCATGGAGAGTGTACATATGACCGATATCAAAAGCCTTTTGCCCCACCGAGAACCCTTTTTATTCGTCGACGAAATCCTTAAAGCAGACAAAGAAGGCATCGAGGCCACCCGGGTATACAGTTCGCAGGAGCCGTTTTTCGCGGGACATTTCCCGGAGTACCCGGTGGTCCCCGGGGTAATCCTGGTTGAAACCATGGCCCAATGCGGCGGAGCCGGAGTCCGCCATGCGGGACTTCTGGAGAAGGGAAAACTGTTCTTTCTGGCCAGCATTGACAAGGTTAAGTTCCGCCGTCAGGTGCGGCCGGATGAAAAAGTCACCTTCGTCATTACCAATAACCGGGTTTCCGGACGGATGCTCAAGCAAAGCGGCATCGCGTATGTCGGAGAAGAGGTTGCCGCGGAAGCCGAATGGATGTGCCTGGTGGGCGACGCGCCGATGGCGTAATCGGGAGCCCGGGCATCAAAAACGCAAAACAGATAGACTTATTTCGGCCCGACGTGTCGGGCCGTTTTTTATTCCGGGAAAACCGCTTTGTAATCCGGGCGCTGTTGCCAGACGGAAACGAGGCACGGGTTCATGCCCCAAATCCCGGGAGACTGCAGGAACTCTACATACCCGGGACCCGGGTAATTCTCGAACGTTCATTACAACATAAAAGGAAGCTGCCGTTGACCCTCGCGGCCATGGAACACCGCGGGCAATGGGTGCCCATGGTGAGCGCGGCGGCAAATCTGGTCGCCGGAGAACTGATTCTCCCGGAGCTTTATCCCGAGGGAGAAATTAGCAGGGAGGTCAGCCGGGGCTCCCACCGCTTTGACTTCTCGGTAAGAGAAGGAGACCGGAGGCAGACCTACCTGGAAGTAAAATCCTGTTCATTGGTCGAATCGGGCCTGGGGCTTTTTCCCGACGCTCCAAGCACGAGGGCCACAGGTCATGTGAACGCCTTGGCTGAAATGGCCGATAGCGGGGATTTCTCCGCGGCGATTGTGTTTGTGGTCAGCCACAGCGAACCGGAGTTTTTTGCGCCAAACTATCACAACGACCTGGATTTTGCCCGGGCCCTGCGGCACGCGGGAAAAACGGGAGTTGAGGTGCTTATTCGCAGCAGCTGCAGCGATGACCAGGGAAGGACCCGTCTTTCTGACGCAACGCAGCCAAAACTGCTGATAGACCGCATTGAGAAAATCATCGTTGCTGACTCGGGCTGGTTACTGCGCTGTGCCCGGGGCGGAGGGGACTCATGGGTTTTTGACATGCGCTTTTACGGGCATGGCTTTGAGAACCAGTACGCCATTGCACAACGGAAGAGCCCCTCGGTGAAACACATAATTCCCCTTCGCAGCCCGGCAGCCGCGGATCTCGAACGGGAGTTCGCAGAGGGAATTCTGGAGCTGGAGACCGGTTCCAATGAGGACGGCGACCCCGATGGAGAAATCCGGCCACTTATCTTTGAGCCCGGCAAGGGGGCGAGTTGGGCGTTTCGCGCGTATCCCCTGGAGCATCGGGGTTTTAACCGTCTGTTGTTTTCCCTTCGGCATCGCCGTAGCAAAAACGACCTCTTGGCCGCTTCCCCAGTGTTTTAAACTCTTTTTACCCGTATACTGGCGTCAAATTAGCCGCTGTTTATCAGCTCCATAAACTCTTCCTCACTGACAATGGAAATGCCAAGCTTGCGGGCTTTGTCTAATTTTGAACCCGCAGACGCGCCGGCGAGCAGGTGGGTGGTTTTGCTGCTCACATCACTGACGGTTTCACCCCCCCGGGATTTCACCTCTTCCATTGCCTTGGAACGGGGTTTGAAGTTCTCAAAACTGCCGGTGACGCACCAGCGCTGACCGGCGAAGATTCCGTTCTCGTCCCTGGAGGGAGCCTCTCCGGCAGAAAAATTCAGCCCCAGCTTCTGCAGCTCTTCAACCATGGAACGGAACCGGGGCTCGGCGAGTTGCGCGGCGACGGTTTCGATGGTTTTCTCGCCGACGCCCTTTATTTCCGCCAGCTTATCCTGCTCACCCCTGTCGATGAGGGCGAACAAGTCGTCGATGCTGCGATACCCCGCCTCTTCAAGCAGCTCCGCCAGTTTGGGGCCGAAGTCGTTCAAACCCAGGCTGACGATTACCCGCCGGTAGCTTCGCGTTTTTGCGTTCTCGATTCCCGAGCGGATCAGCTCGGCCTTTTTTTCTGCGAATCCCGGCAAGTCGGCTATCTTGCGATAGTCCAGGCGGAACAAATCGGGAATGTCATGTATGAGGCCTTCCTCAAGGAGGGTTACAACGGTTTCAGAGCCGAGATTGTCAATATCCATCTGATCCCGTCCGGTAAAAAAGATCAGCCGACCCCGTTTGCGGTCCGGACACGCAAAATTGGTGCAAAAGTGGTGGGCTCCCTGTTTTTCCAGAACTGTTGAACAGCTGGGGCAGCGCTCGGGCATGGTCCACAGCGGCGCACCACTCTCCCCTTTTTCCACCACCCGTTCGACGGCGGGAATGACATCGCCGCGGCGGGAAATCGCCACCGTATCACCGGGAGCGAGATTTAAACTGTCGATGTAATCCTGATTGTGCAGGGTTACGTTTTGAATGGTGGTTCCCCCGACGGTAACCGCCTCAACCCTGGCGACCGGAGTTGCCCGGCCGGTCCGGCCGATCTGCACATCGATATCCCGCACCGTCGTCTGGCCCTCGGGACTCTCAAATTTATACGCAATGGCCCAGCGGGGGTGATGCCCGGTATACCCCAGGGTCTGGCGAAGGGGAAGCTCGTCGATCTTCAAAACCATTCCGTCTATTTCATAATCGAGGGATGCCCGGCGTTGTGTGCTGTCGGTGAGGAAGTCGATGATTTCATCCATGGCCCTCTGAACGTCGGCATCGTCATCAGGATCGACGGAGATGCACCGCTGATGGGGATTGACCGCCAATCCGAGCTCACTCAACAGCTCCAGGTTCCGGTGATGGGAATTCTGGAAATCCTCTCCAAAGGGTTCATAGGCGAAAAATCTCAGGGGTATTTTGGCCACTTCGCTGCTTTTTATTCGCCGAAGACTTCCGCTGGCGTAATTCCTGGGGTTTGCGTAGTCAGCACCGTGCTCATCCCTGATGCGGTGAAAATCGCTGATGGTCATGTACACTTCTCCGCGGATTGCGGCGTTGACCCCTCGCGTAAGTTTCAAGGGGATGGTTCGGATGGTTTTGACGTTGGCGCTGATATCGTTTCCCGTCTCTCCGTTGCCCCGGCTTACCGCCCGGGCGAGCACCCCGTCCTCGTAGTACAGCACCAACGAAGAGCCGTCCATTTTTTCTTCTATTATTATGTGAAAGGAGCCGTCGAGCTGGCGGCTGCACCGTCGGATCCATTGGCGGATTTCTTCCGGTCCGTAGGCCTTATCGAGGCTGAGAACCGGAATGCTGTGCCTGACCTCGGGAAGCTCGGAGTTCAGATCTGAACCCACCCGCTGGCTTGGGCTGTCCGGAAGGATCAGCGACGGAAACTGCCCTTCGAGGCGAAGGAGTTCGTCGTAGAGCCGGTCATATTCCCGGTCGGATACGCTTGGGGCGTTTTTCACGTAGTACTCGAATTCATAACGGCGAAGCATATCGCTCAAGTCCGCGATACGCTTCGCCGCTTCGTTTTCTGACATAGTGTTGACGTAGTCGCTCATGAGTCCTCCGGGCGTATGGTTCCCGGGGGGACTTCCGGCGCCTATAGACCCTTTCGAATAAAGGCGTCCCGATAACCCTTGGCCCGGAACCAAAAGAGCACCGTGCCTTGTTCGTCCTCGGTGAGGGGACCGACGAAGACCCGGTACAGCGGATTTTCCGCGGCCCCTACCGGCAGAACCGCCAGGGGATAACCGGGAGCTACTTCCTCAACTACCCGTTTTGCAGACCGGGGGTTGGCGTATGCTCCGACCTGAAGATAATACCCGTCAGGCTGCAGCGTGTATACCAGAGGCAAATTTTCCGTTGCCCAGCGTATGTCGGGAATCTCCGACGTCACCCGCGGTGAAACCGTAACCGGAGTTTCAACGGTTTCGACCAGTGGTTCCACAGCCAGCTCATCCTGTTCGTCCTCCGCAGGCGGCCGCTCTGCGCTTTCCTCCAGGAAGACCAGAAGGTCGCCGCTGTCGATGCGCTCTTCAGCGGGCTCCTCGGTCAGCTCCTCGGGCGATTCTTCTTCCGGCTCCTGTATTGCCAGGTCCGCGGGCTCTTCGAATTCTACCGGATCAGGCTCGTCAAGGGGTTGGGGTTCTTCAACTCCCGGCTCCGTGAGGGCGAGGTCAAAGTCAGTGTCCTCCTCGCCGGGCATCGGACGGGTAATGCCGTCCTCTGGTTCGCGCAACTCGGGACTTCTGAACTCGGCTTCTTCCAGGGTGACAATTACGTCTTCCGGTCTGCCGCCGTCAATGGGAGCCTCGACAGTGAGTTCTTCGCTGACTTCAGCCGTTTCCTCAACCGCTGTTTCTTCATCCACACCCGGCTCGGAGAGAGCTACATCGATCTCCGTCCGTTCCTCGCCGGGCATGGGCCTGGTGATTCCACCGTCAGCGGATTCGAATGCCACCTCGCCAGGCACCGGAGGATCGCCGGCGCTGACCTCCGGAGCCTCGGCGCCGAGACGCAGAATGCCCGCCTCAATGCCGAACACCTTCTCCCGGGGCTCATGGCTAATTTCCGGCCTTGCGGCATCGCCCTGCTCGGCCCGGGGCAGCGGCGTTTCGATGCTGGCCTCAGCGGCAAGCCGGGGTTCCGGCGGACCGGCAAGTCCGGAAAGCACCGAGTCCTCGGCGTTTATGCGTCCAATTCCGGGGGCCGGGCGGGGGTCGAGGTACTGCGCCAGTGGTATGCGGTCAACCCGGGGGGCTGCATCGGCAGGCGCAGCGGTCCGTATACTGCTGTTTTCTATTTCATCTACCACATCCGCCTCGGGGAGCGGCAAATCACCGGACGCGATTGCCCGGTCGCGGGCGGGACGCGGGGCGAACCCCAGGTCGACGCTGGGCAGTTCGTCTTCGAAATCGAAACCGATTTCCGGCACCCGGTCTCCCGGCAGGGTTTCAGCGGCTGCCCGGCGGACGCCAAGAGAGATCTCGGGAGTTCCGGCGGACTCCACCGGATTGGCCGCTTCACTCAGGGTGACCGAGGGAGGGCGGGTTTCCTCGCCGGTCAGGCGGGGAAGCGGGACATCCAGGTCTGTGCCGGCGGGGGGCAGGAATAACTGCCTGTCGGGATAGAGTTCGCGTATGCGATTGATCCAGCTCTGAGCCGGATCTTCATCGAGAGGTCGGGCGAATCCGTCATTGTCCGTTTCATCGGCGGGCATATCATCACCGAGGGCAATATCGTCAGCGGTGTCCGGCAGCACAGCGAGGGCCGGATCGTCCTCTACCAGCTCTTCTACCAGCTCTTCTACCGGCTCTTCCGCCGGCACATCGGGTTCGATATCCAGGCCGAAGCGTATTGATTCCTCCGTGGGATCCAGGGGAGAGAGGCTGGTCTCGGGTTCGCCGTCTGCTTCATTTGTCAGGTCGGCTACTTCCGCTTCATCGCCCGGTTCATCCCCATCGGCATCGGCAGGGTCCTCTACCCGATCGGCATCATATTCCTCGGGCCAAAAACTGTACTCCGGAGCGCTGAGATCGAAGGCGGGGCTTACGGCCATGGTGCCGTCCTGTATCCGGCTTAGGGCAGAGAGTATGCCCAGCCGGTACACCGGAACAGTTTCGGGAATGCGTACTGCGCGGGATCCGGTCACCGGAGTTTCGCTGCGGATTCCGTCATCTAAAATTTGGCCGAGCCCGCTGCTCAAACCTCGGAGTGTCCCCCTGCTCATTTCGGGTCCCTCCACGTTTTGCGGGATATCTTCTGGTAAAGCGACATCCGGTCTTTCATCGCTGAGGGTTTCGACTTCCCGTACAGGATCGAGGGGTTCATTTTCGCTCTGCAGCGACTGGTCGGGCATGGGGGCTTGCGGTACTTCGCTGAGCGTTGCTTCCGGGGTTTGTGTATCGGAGACTTCTTCGTCGTCTTCCTCAACCGGCTCTTCGGGAAAAAGGTCCGCCAGCGGCGGGGTGTCGAATTCTTCAACTATAATAAATGCCTCTTCGCTGCTAATGTCCCGGGGCTCGTCGCTCAGGACCTCACTGGACCGGTTTTCTTCCACCGGAGCTGCGGGCCCGGATGCCGGCTCGTCCTCAACGGGTTCATCCCGCCGGGAGACCCGGTCGGGACGGAGAAGCGGATTATCTATTTCGGGAATTTCCGAGCCGGGGTTGAACACAAACTCGTTCGGGTCGGAAAAGGCCGCTCTTGGATTAACCTCCGGATCCGTTGAGAACGGGAGGTCCCGGTTTGCATCCACCGAGGTCAGTCCCGGCACACTCACCGGACTGGCCACCAGGCTCAAAGCGCTGGTTCCCGTGACATCCAGGGCTTCAGCCGCCTCGTCGGACAGAATCATAAAAATACCCGGTTCGGAGACCCGGGAGACGATAATGACTTCGATCCGTTCACCGGTAGAAGGATTGCGCAGCTCGACCAGGGTATTACGGGCGAAACTGCTGCTTGCTGCAAAAAACCCCTCGGCGGGGAACTCGCCGCTTCTTCCCCGGACAGCCAGGCCTTCGTAGACCTCCTGGGCAAGCAGGGGAAACCCCGCGAGTATCAGAATCAGCACAATAGAAACGATTTTTCTCATAACGTCCTCTCACTCAAAACAGATCGACGCCGGTTAAGCGATTTATCAGGATGCGGGAAGCTTCTTGACCGTTAACCCGAAGAGCCGCGGGATCTTCATAGATCACCACTTCCCTGGCAAGACGTTCGGGTCCGCTTGGGAGCCGGTATATTTCACATTCCAGCGAGGCGAGTTGGAGCTGCTCCTCATTCTCGCCGCTGAAAAATAATCGAAGGTAGATAAGTGTTTGGGCGCCGCCCTGGGCGGCTTCCAGGCGGCGGTTCGCCAGGTTGCTTTCCTGATCCAGGCCCTCGGGCATCTGCGATGGATCGAGGATAACAAGCCCCGGAGCATTAAACACGATATGTCCGCCGTCAAAGAGTTCATCCATGATGCCGGTTTCAACATCCATGCTCGTCTGCGAGATATACAGGCTGCCCGCCAGTTCTTCGGGGGTGTCGACCACCAGGTCGTAGCTCACCATCACCGTACTTGCAAAGGCCGCAGCTGCGGTCAGGAAAACGAGGGTACACAGCATGATAAAACGGGATTTACTGGTCATCATGATATTCCTCCTCTTTCAGTGTCGGCACCTGGCTCCGCTTCTGTAGTCAATATTGATGGAAGGTCCGCAACGTGGTAGGGTCGAACGGGTATGAATCTGTTCGTTCTGCAATGCCTGTCCGGCAAAGAAGATCTGGTGAGGAAAAAGCTGAGCCTGTCGGCGGGAAGCGAGTTACCCGAGATTTTTATCCCCCGCCGGAAAATGAAGATCCGTCGCGGTGGCCGGACCCTCCAGGAAGAATACGTCCTCTTTCCAGGCTACCTCTTTTTTCACTGCGAATCCGTAAACCAGACGCTTGTTCAGTGGTGCCGCGAGATTCCCGAGGCCCTCCGGTTTCTTCCGGATAACCGGGAAATCCAGCCGTTGAGACCCGATGAACGGGAACTTCTTTCACGGCTGCTCTTCCAGGGAGAGATTATTGGAGATTCGGCGGTCCGCTTTAATACCAACAACAGAATTGAAGTGGTCCGCGGCCCGCTCAAGGGTTTCGAGGGGCAGATTATAAAGGTGAACCGCCGCAAGGGACGGGCAAAAGTACGCTTGGACATGTACGACCGCTCATTCGAAGTAGATTTTAGTTTTTTCGACATTGAAAAGTCACTTTTGTCCGATAGTTCAGCTATGGAGCAGAGCAGAGGGTGAATACGCAGAACAGTGACTCGGGACAACTCTATATAATAGGAGCGGGATTCGCCGGACAGTCATTGGCAACGGATATTCGGCGAAAAAGCATTTACGGCACGCCGGCGGCCTTCCTCGACGATGATCCGGATAAGATAGGCAGTCATATCGAGGGCATTCCCGTCCTCGGGCCTATTGACGATGTGGCGAACCTCCTCCAACCCAGCGGAAACGACCGGGCGATTATAGCCATGCCGTCGGTGAGCCGGGAACGGCTGAGGGAAATGTTTCTCCTTTTAAAGGGCAGGAAATTCAGCAGCATCAAAATTCTGCCCGACATGGAGCAGATAATCGAAGGGTCTGCCCACATGGTGCAGACCCGGGAAATTGATCCTCAGGACCTTCTGCTTCGCAAACCGGTGCAGATCGGATTGGTGGAGAGCATCCGCTACCTCCGTGGGAAGCGGGTTCTTATTACCGGCGCCGGCGGCAGCATCGGCAGCGAGCTGTCGCGCCAGCTACTGTACGGCGGCGCGAGCCGCCTGTATCTCTTCGGTCACGGCGAAAACAGCATCTACGAAATTGACCGGGAGCTGCGGCTCCTTCAGCAGGAGGGCATAGGGGAGAAGGCGACCATCGTCCCGATAATCGGCGAGCTACAGGACCCGCAGTACATGAAGTTCATCCTCCCCCGTTTAAAACCCGACGTAATTTTTCACACCGCCGCCTACAAGCACGTACCGATGATGGAGCACAACCCGGTAATGGCGGTGAAAAACAATCTCTTCGGAACGAAAAACCTTCTCGACGGAATGGAACTCCTCAGTGACAGCCGGCTGGTGCTGATATCCACCGACAAGGTGGTGGAGCCCAGGAGCATATACGGTGCGAGCAAGCGGCTGGCCGAAGAGCTGGTGCTTCAACGGAGCCATGAGAGCAACGCGTTTATGGTCGTCCGGTTCGGAAATGTCCTGGGCTCAAGGGGAAGCATCGTTCCCCTTTTCAAAAAGCAAATCCTCACCGGTGGGCCGGTTACCCTGACCCACCCCGACATGCGGCGGTTTTTTATGACAATTCCCGAAGCCGCCAGCCTGGTTCTCAAGGCCGGCGGAGTGGGCACCACAGGCAGCCTCTACACCCTGGAGATGGGGCAGCCGGTTATCATCAGAGAACTCGCCGAGCAGATGATCAGATTCTACGGGCTGGAGCCCGATGAAGATGTGAAAATCGAATATATCGGCATCCGCCCGGGGGAAAAACTGGAGGAATGCCTCCACGAAGACGGAGAGCTGAGCAGCGAGACCGGCTTTCCCGGGATCCGGCAGGTCGCTAAAAAGCCCCACTCCCCGGATTTGCAGGGTCTGGTAGATGAACTTGAAGAGATTTGCTACCTGCAGGGCGACGGTTCGGGATACCGCAACCGCCGGCTTCTGAGAAGCGCCATCGCCAAACGGCTGCCGAGCCTGGAGATACCCGAAGATGAACCGGAATACTGACCCGATACCCTACTCCCGCCCCGAGTTGGGCGCTGAGGAAGAACAGGCCGTACTGGAGGTTCTGCGAAGCGGATGGCTCACCACCGGCAAACGGACCCTTGATTTCGAGAGGGAGTTTGCTCTGGCAGCGGCTCCCGGCGGAGAGTACCGGGCGTTGGCGGTCAGCTCGGCAACCGCCGGTCTGCACATCGGCATACGCGCCCTCAATCTTCCGCCGGGGTCTGCGGTGGCTCTGAGCCCCTACACATTCGCCGCCAGCATTAACAGTATTTTATACAACGGCCTTGAGCCTCTTTTGGTGGATTGCCTGCCCGGGGGATACCATCTGGATCCTGCAGCTTTGGAAGCGGCGATAACGCGCCGGGGCAAGAAAACCCTCGTCAGGTCCAACTCAGCCGCACGGCGGTCCGGCCTTGCGGGGCTTGCCGGCCGGGCGCGGGAGCTGCGGGCGGTTATGCCCGTTCATTTCGCAGGATGGGAGGAAGGGGGACAAGAAATCGATGAGATTGCCTCGGCCTGCGGTTTGGAAGTGATTGAAGATGCGGCCCACAGCTACCCGGCCCGCAGGACTGACCGCGGTACGTACGCCCAGGGCACCCGGGGCAGGTTCGGCGTCTTCTCCTTTTACGCGAACAAAACCATCACCACCGGCGAAGGCGGGATGATTCTCACTGCGGACCATGAACTGGCCAAACGCATTACCAGCTACCGGCTTCACGGCATAAGCCGGGAGGTTTGGGACCGCTACACATCCGACAAACCATCGTATCACTATGACATCGAGCTGCCGGGTTATAAATACAACCTGCCCGATATTCTTTCAGCCATCGGACTTGTGCAGCTCCGACGGGCCGAGCAGCTGGCTGAGCGGCGGAGGAAAATTGCCATGGGCTATGCGGCGGCCTTTGCCGACCGGGATTGGATTATCCCCCCTCCGGGCAGTCAAAATGAGATTCCCCGTTCCCATTCATGGCATATTTACAGCCTCCGGCTCGTGCTTCCCCGGCTGAGCATTACCCGGGACGAGTTCATTTGCCTGCTGTCCGAGCGGGGAATCGGCAGCTCGGTACACTTTATTCCCCTCCACCTGATGAGCTACTACCGCAAGCGCTTCGGCTTCAAGCCCGGACAGTTTCCCAGGGCAATGGAAGCCTTTGAATCCACCATCAGCCTCCCGATGTTTCCCGGCCTGGATGAGGATGAAATGAGGCGCGTAATTGATGAAGTGCTGGAAATCGGTGATACTCATTACAGGGGCGCTTAACATCTCATAACCGGGCTCCTTCGGGATCATCAATGGTAAACAGACGCAGCGTACAGGACATTCTCTCCGGCAGCAGCATATTCCTGCACGAGTACCAGGTGCGCGACGGTTGGTACTGCCGTATTCTCCGCTCCACCATTATTCGGGGACGCATAAAGCGGGTGCTGGTGGACCCGGAATTTATTTCCGCCGGGGCCTATCTGATACAGCGCAAGGATATCAGCGGGGACGCCGACCTGTCGATTTTCGACGAATCCATTCCCATTCTCGCCGGGGAGGAGATCCATTTCTTCGGTCAGCCGGTGGCGCTTCTGGTCGCGCCGGCGATTGACCTTCTCAACGCTACCGAGAAAATGATCCAGATCAGATACGACGAGTTTCCCAGCCTCCCGGAGCGGCTTGTCGATCCTCAGCAGATTTACCGGGAGGAGGAAAAGAGCATCGGCAACCCGGGTCTGATGTGGGAGAAAAGCAGTGAATCGGTGGAAAGCAGCTACTACCTCGGTCCCCAGACCGACGTGCGTCACGAGGGAACCGGCGCGAGGGTGCAGCGGGTCGACGGGGAACTGCGAATCGTCGCGCCTACCATCTGGCCCCAACTCATCGCCGACTCACTCCACAGGGCCACCGGGGTGGAAAAGGACCGAATCAATATTCAGCCGACGAATCCCGGGGTGTTTCACGACCACCTCATGGTAGACGGCACCTTGAACGCCTTGTACGCGGGGATCGCCGCGGATGTCACCGGAAGGAATATCATTCTGGATATCAGCGAAGAAGAACGGCTGTTGTTCGGCACCCGTCAACCGCCCATTTACGTGAAGCACCGCCTCGGTTTGGGTGCAGACAAGGAGGTGCTGGTCAACGACGTGGTTGTGGACGTGAACACCGGAGCCTTTGGTTTGTTTACTACGGAGATGGTCAACCAGATCCTCGCCGCCGCGCCAGGACTGTACAAAAGCGCGTCATGGCGCCTGCGAATCCATCTGTACCGGAGCAATCTTCCGCCCATGAGCATATTTCACGGGTTTCCCGTCACCCTGCTTCAAATCCCGGCGGAAATTCAGGCCAACCGCATTGCAGAGATAAATCAGGAAAATCCCGCCGAATGGCGTTTGAGGAACCTGCTGGGCCCCGGCGATACCGCTCCACCGGAATTTACCGTTAAAAAAAGAATGGATGACGGGGGACTTATTGAGGAACTGGACCGGATTTCGGATTTCAGCCGGAAGTACGGTGCCTGCGAACTGCTGCGCAAACGACGGGATCCCGGGGAGATTTTCAGCAACCTGGGTTCGCGGATGCGCCTCAAGGGAGTGGGCATGGCCTTCGGCTTTCAACCCGCGGGCTTCAGCCGGACCACCGAAAAAGCCATCCAGCCGAAGGTCAAGCTGCGTCTGGAAACCGACGGCTCGCTTCACGCATACATGACCACCGCGCCCGGCGCATCGGCGGCCAAACTCTATATCCGCAGAATAATCAAGGAAGAGCTGAACATCGAAGCGGATCAGATCGTCCTTCACACCAAGGATTGCCGGGAGATACCCGATTCAGGCCCGGTATGTCTCTCCCGATCCATCACCGTGGTAATGGACATACTCAGACAGGCTTGCCGCCGGCTGCAGAAAAAGCGCTTTAACGATCCCCTTCCGCTGGAGGTCATCGGCGCGCTCCGGAATCCCCGAAAGCAGGACTGGAACCAGGATATCTACAAGGGCGATCCGTTTCTCTACCGCAGCTATGGCGCCCTGGCCCTGGAAGTCGAAGTGGATCCCATCACCTATATTCCGGAGATTTCCGGAATCTGGATGTTCGTCGATGCGCCTCACCTTCTCAATGTAAACCAGGCCAGGTCAGCCCTCGAGGGAAGTATCATTCAATGTCTCGAATGGGTCCGGGGCTGGCACGGCGAGTTCAGCGGCGGTGTCCTGGATCTAAAAGGCGCGGATATCCGCAATTATCGGGAAAGCAGCCGAGTTCCCCGGATTACCATTGATTTCAAGAGGGAGCGGGACGGGAGTAAAAGCACGGGCAGCCAAAGCGGGTTTCGGGATCTGCCCTACGCCCTGGTGCCCGCCGCATATCTTTCGGCATTGAGCCAGGCCACCGGGGGATACTTCGATCGGATTCCCGCTGACAGCGAGATGATTTATTCCTACGTCCAGTCGGAGGATGAGAATGAAGATACGGACTGAATTCTACCTCAACGGTGAACAGCAGGTGAGGGAACTGGATGCCAGCACCAGCCTCATGGATTTGCTTCGCGGAGAATTCGGCCAGAAGTATCTCCGGGAGGGCTGCCGCAGGGGGCATTGCGGAGCCTGTACCGTGCTGATGGACGACTATCCCGTGGCATCATGTCTCGTGCCGGCCTTTAATCTGGCGGGAACCCATATAGAAACCCTCATGGGACTCATGGAAGAAGAGGATTTTTCCCTCATCGAAACCGGTTTCCTTCAGACCGGCTTTACTCCCTGCAAGTACTGCGCTCCGGCGAAGATCATGATTACCGAATCCATTCTGAGGCAGGACGGGGGTCCCCCTTCTGAGGAAACGATTTTGCGTTATACCAGGGATTCCTGGTGCAACTGCACGAGCAAGGCGGGCTTCGTCCGGGCAGTTCAGGCTGCCGACGCCCTGAGGCGGAAACGGAGGGCTGCGAATGCGAATCGCCGATGACCGCCGGATATTTTTGCCCCGCAGCGTCAACGACGCCACCACCATACTCCGCCAGTATCCGGGCATACTCGTTCTCGCCGGGGGGAGTGAAATTCAGCATTCCAGCCCCGGCGAACCGGTTATAAACCGCGATATTTTAGCGGTCCACAATATTGAAGAATTAAAGAGGATATACCGAAGCGACAGGATGCTGGAGATTGGCGCGGGGGTGACGTTGGAGCGGCTCAGCCGCTTCGGAGGGGATGTGGTGCCCAAGGGTCTGGCGGAGGCCATTCTCACCCAGCCCCATGCCCCGGTCCGGGGCATTGCGACCATCGGGGGGAACCTGTTGGTCCATCCCCGGTACTTCTCGTTGAGGCACTATCTCGCCCTGGTAGATGCCCAGGTGGAGCTCCGCAGGAGCGGGGGCAGCCGTTGGCTGTCGGTGGCCAGGCTGCGGGATGGGGATAACAACCCCCAGCTTCATCAGGAGCTGCTGACGAAAATCCGCATCCCGGTTAACCAGTGGAGCCATCAGAATTTCCGCCGGTTTTACTCGGCGAAGCAGAACATCGATTACGGTTTTTGCGCCTTGGCCTCGGTGCATCGGGGCATTATCGAAGATATACGAATCGCCTATCTGTTCACCGGGCTTCAGAGCTACCGGAACCGGAACAGCGAATCTCAACTCATAGGCCGGCGCCTCCCCCTGCCGCAAAAGGATCTCAGGAACTACCTGAGCGATACCATCGGCGGATGGAAGAAATCAGAGCACTGGGAACACTCCGAACCCCTCATGCGCGACCGGCTGCGGAATCTCTCCGCATGGTTTATTCACAGTTTGAACAAATCCTGATATATCTATAGCGGGAGGGTTCATGAAGGAATTCGTACATCTGCACAACCACTCGGACTTCAGCCTGCTGCGAGCCACCAGCACGGTTTCCCGATTGGTAAAGCGGGCCTCCGAAATGAAGATGCCGGGAATAGCCCTGACCGACGACGGCAACTTGTTCGGGGCCTACCGATTCTACCAGGAATGCGGCGGCGATGACCCTTCCATTAACCCGATCGTCGGTTGTGATTTTTTTATGGCAGCAGACAGCCGGCACAACAAATCGATTACGGAAAATGCAAAGCAATACCAGCGGATAGTCCTTCTGGCCATGAGCGACGAGGGGTACCGGAACCTCATTGAGCTAAGCTCGGCGGGGTACACCGAGGGCTTTTATTACAAGCCGCGTATCGATAAGGAGCTTCTGCAAGCCCACTCGAAAGATGTCATCGCCCTCTCCGGGGGTCTGGGAGGCGAGATTCCCCAGCTGATCACCCGTGGCCGCCTCGATGAAGCCCGGGATGCCGCCGCATGGTACGCCCAGCTCTACGGACCGGAGAGATTCTACCTGGAACTGACCAACCACGGAATTCCCGAGCAGCAGACGGTGAACCGGGCCCTGATCGGGATGTCCAAAGAGATGGGCATTCCCCTGGTGGCTACAAACGATACCTACTATCTGGACAGGGACGATTCCCATGCCCACGATGTACTCTTGTGCATCGGCAACAAGCGCAAAATAAACGATCCGGGGAGATTTGAATTCAGCTCCGATCAGTTCTACTTCAAAAGCGCCGAGGAAATGTGGACTATTTTCGCTGACCATCCCGAAGCCCTGACAAACACGCTCAAAATCAACGAGATGTGCAATCTCAAAATGGAGCTGCCGGGCCCCCTGCTGCCTGACTACGACATTCCGCCGGAGTTCCCCGGTCCCGACGAATACCTGCGCCACCTGTCATTCGAGGGGCTGGCGATGCGTTACGGACAGATTAACGATGAACTGCGCGAGCGGATGAACTACGAGCTGGACACCATAATCAGCATGGGCTTTACCGGATACTTTCTCATTGTTTGGGACTTTATCCGCTATGCCAAGGACAATGACATCCCCGTAGGTCCCGGACGGGGTTCGGGAGCCGGAAGCATCGTCGCCTATGCCCTGGAAATAACCGACATTGACCCGATCAAATACGGCCTGCTTTTCGAGCGATTTTTGAACCCCGAGCGGGTGAGCATGCCTGACTTCGACATCGACTTCTGCTTCGAACGCCGGCAGGAGGTCATCGACTACGTCAACCGGAAATACGGCGAGGACAAGGTCGGCCAGATTATCACCTTCGGGACCCTCAAACCCAAGGCGGTCATCCGCGACGTGGCCCGGGTTCTTGACTTTTCCTATGACGAGGCGGACCGCATAGCAAAACTCATTCCCGACAGCCCGAAAATCACCATTGAGAAGGCCCTGGAGGAAGAGCCCAAGTTGGCCGAACTCTACGAGAGCGGCGGGGGCTACCGGGAACTAATAGAAGTCAGCAGCAAGCTGCAGAAGTTGAACCGCCACGCCTCCACCCACGCAGCCGGAATTGTAATCGGCAAGGAAGAACTGACCCGCTACGTTCCCCTGTTCCGGGACCCAAAGACCGGAGCCATCTCCACCCAGTTCACCATGGACCAACTGGAGGACAACGGCCTGGTGAAGATGGACTTCCTGGGGCTGAAGACCCTGACCCTGATCAAGAATACAGAAAAACTGCTCTCCCAGAAGGGCATTGCGGTAGACAGCGCCACGGTTCCCGAAGACGACGAAAAAACCTACGAGCTGCTTGGCCGGGGCCTGAGTTCGGCGGTCTTCCAGTTCGAATCGGAAGGCATGCAGAAAATCCTCAAGGACGCCAAACCCAGCTGCGTGGAGGACCTGATCGCCCTGAACGCCCTGTACCGCCCGGGTCCCATGGAAAACATTCCCCAGTTCATCGACTCCAAATGGGGCCGCAGCAGCATCAAGTATCCCCACCCCAGCCTCGAAGACGTGCTAAAAGAGACCTACGGGGTCATCGTCTACCAGGAACAGGTAATGGAAACCGTGCAAATCATCGGCGGTTTCAGCCTGGGAAAAGCGGACATTCTGCGGCGGGCCATGGGTAAGAAGAAAGAGAAGGACATGGCCAGGATGCGGGTGGAGTACATGGAAGGCGCCGCAGCCCGGGACATTTCCCAACAGACCGCGGCGGATATATTTGAACTGCTTAAACCCTTCGCGGGTTACGGTTTCAACAAAAGCCATGCCGCCGCCTATTCGGTACTGGCGTATAAAACCGCCTACCTCAAGGCGAACTATCCCGCAGAGTTTATGGCGGCGAACCTGACCAACGAAATCGATCATCCAGATAAATTCGCCGACTACCTGGCGGAGGCCAAGGGAATAGGCATAGAAATCCGCCCCCCGAGCGTCAATGATTCGGATAAGTACTTCACGGTGGTCGACGGGGCCATTGTGTTCGGCCTGATGGGAATCAAGGGCGTGGGTTCCTCGGCGGTCGACGAGATCCTGAATCAGCGCTCGGAAGGCGGCCGGTTCACCGATATGGAGGACTTCCTGGAACGGGTGGACACCCGCACGGTAAACCGGAGGACCCTCGAGCTGCTCATCCAGTGCGGGGCCTTCGATCAGATCTTCCCCAGCCGAAAAGGAATTATGGATCAGCTCGATCCCCTGCTGGAAGTCGCGCAAAGCAAGAAGGCCGGCCGTCAGTTCGGCCAAACCGGGCTGTTCGACGACAGCCCCCAGGAAGAGTACCCGGAGGTCCGTCTGGACGACAGCCGGGAATACGAACTGCAGGAACTGTTGGGATGGGAGCGGGAACTTATCGGATACTATTTCTCCGGGCATCCCATGGATAATTACCGGAGCCAGTGGGCCCGGGGCACCAGCCTGGATTTGGGCAATATCCAGAGGACCCAAAGCGACAAGCAGTACGCCGTAGTCGCCCTGGTAAAGCAATACCGGGTCGTGATGACCAAAAAAGGCAGCAAAATGAGCTTCGGCACCCTGGAAGATTACCGGGGAGAACTGGAGTTCGTCCTATTCCCCACCACATATGAGCAGTATTCCGAGGCGGTCCAGCCGGATATTATTATGGGTTTTGTGGGAAAGGTCGATCTTACCCGGGACAAGCCCCAGCTGGTGGTCGATGAAATACGGGCCCCCGAGGACCTGGACCCCCAGGACAGCGGATCAATACACATCAGGCTCAAGGCTGACTCACTCAGGGAAGAAGACCTGGTCGGTCTGCGCAGCCTTATTAATGACAACCCCGGGGGCTGTCCGGTGTTCCTTCACTTGCCGGTGAGGGCATCCGCGGCACAGGGTCCGGGACAGACCGAGGGCATCGCCCAATCACCGGCTGATCAATCATCAGCCGCCAACACATCGCCTGACCAATCGAGCCGCGGGGGAACACAAACCGCAGTGGCACCCCCGGCGCCTAAGCGGGGAGAGGATCGGCGCTTCGAACGGGTAATACAGGTAACAAGCCATCTGCAGGCGAATTCTGCGGTTTTATCCGAGATAAAAAATCATTACCTTGTAGAGAGCGCCTGGAAAGAATTTCTTAACACGCGAATCGATCACGAAGGAGCATAAACGCATGAATTTTTTCGATATTTTCCGCATTCTCGGGGTGCTCATCGACGTATATCTGCTGGTCATTATCGTCCGCATCCTGCTCTCATGGTTTGGCCAGTCGCTCAATGTTGAGGGACTGAGAATAATCTATCAAATCACCGACCCCTACCTGAATTTGTTTCGCAGAATTCGATGGATGAGAATCGGTTTTCTCGACCTGAGTCCCCTGTTGGGCATCTACGTCCTGATTTTTGCCTCGACCCTGTTCAAACGATTCGGTTTTGGGGATATTTCGGTGGCAATTACCCTGTACACCCTGGTTGAGACCCTGCTGACCGGTGTCAGCTCCATAATTTCGCTGTTTGCCATTGTTACCCTCATCCGCATCGTCGGGCTGTTCATTCGGGCCAGCTCCATAGAAGAACTGTGGTTCCGCCTCGACGCCTTTTTGCAGCCCCTGGTTTTGCGCTTTATCAAGCTTTTCGCGCCCCACAGCAGCCTGCCCTACGGCAGCGCCCTTGGAATTTTCCTGGCGGCCTGCTTCATCTCATCGCTGGGGCTGCGGCTGCTTATGGTTCCCGCCGGAAGGCTCATCGCAGCCATTCCGTTCTGATCCGGCTTTAGCCGTGTCGAGAGAAAAACTCAGCGCCCTGGGCGGGCGGATAAGCAGACCGGATTTTGAGCCGTCTCTGAAAGACGTCCGCGGGCTGGGACCCGCCCGTAGTAAGCTTTTGAACAAGGCGGGGATTTTTAGCCCCGTCGACCTCCTGCTTCACCTCCCCCGAAATTACGATGACAGACGCACTCCGGTCACCCTCGGGGATCTGTATTCGAAGCAGGGCAGCGGGAGGGCGTGCACCGAGGTGGTGGTCATCGCCCAGGAGTATTTTTTCGCCCGAGGGCGAAGGGTTCCGAAAATCTGGGTTGAGGATTCCCCCCGGGACGCCGGCGGACCGGCCCCGTCCAGAGTAATCGGGCGGGCTTCCCTTCTGCTGTTCGGACGACCCTTCCTCGCAAAACAGATGCTGCCTGGGAGCCGGTGGCTGTTGGCGGCAACGGTGAACATAAAGTTCGGGGAGCTTCAAAGCTCCTCGTTTGAAATCGCAAAAATCACCGAGGGACAAGAGGGGGCCTCAAGCCGGGCGGAAGACTTTTTCCGGATATCGCCGGTCTACCCCCGGGTAGAGGGCATCTCGGGCTCGCTCCTTAAAGGGTACATTCAAAAAGCCGCAGATTTACTGTTGCCCTCACTGGAGGACGATCCCCAGATGAGAGGCGGGGCCTTTGTTTCAGACCTTCGGGAGCTGGGCCTTCCGGACCTATCACAGGCTCTAAAAACCCTTCATTACCCGGAAAATCCCGATGATATTCGCCCGGCCCGCCGTCGCCTCGCCTATGCCGAGCTTCAGCATTTTATTCTCCAGCAACGGCGGTCCTCACAGGCTGCTGAACCGGCCGCCGAACCGGCGGGAGGGCAAATCACACCCAGCAATAGGGATACCAGCGGGGGTCTGACGGGAGCTCAACGGCAACTGCGCGCCTCACTGCCCTTCGAGCTCACCGGAGACCAGCTGCGGGCTGTGGAAGAAATCAATGCCGACCTGGCCGCCGGTGGGATGCAGCGTCTGCTTCAGGGCGATGTGGGGAGCGGCAAAACCCTGGTCGCCCTGTTGGCCGCCCTATTTGCGGTGGAGTCCGGCGGCCAGGTCGCCCTCATGGTTCCCACAGAGATTCTCGCCCGCCAGCACTTTAAAAAGATAGGCCTCCTGGTGGGGAATCTCGAGCGTTTTAGGGGCGACGGCCCGTTCCGGGCGGTCCTTCGGCTGCTTACCGCCGCATTGTCACCGGAGGAGCAGAAAGCCGCCAGGGAAGACATGAAGACCGGAGTCCCGGGAATCTACCTTGGCACCCACAGTCTGTTTTCCACGAAGGTGGAATTCGCAGACCTGCGGCTGGTGATAATCGACGAGCAGCACCGCTTCGGCGTCAACCAGAGGGCCCAGCTTCGTAGCAAGGCCCAATGCGACAATATCCTGATGCTCAGCGCCACCCCCATCCCCCGCACCTTGACCCTGACCATTTTCGGTAATATGTCGGTGTCGACGATACGAAACATGCCCAGAGGCAGGAAACCGATAATTACCCACCTTGCAGCCCTGGGAAAAGAGGAAAAGGTCTACAAGGCGATTGAGCAGCGCTTGAATGCCGGCGAACAGTCGTATTTCGTCTACCCCCGCATTGAAGACCCCGAGGATGATGACGATGCGGGGACACGGGGGGGATTAAAAAGCGCCGAGGGCATGCTGGATGAACTGCGGCAGCGGTTCCCCGGACGGCGCATCGGCCTGGTCCACGGACGCCTCGACGCCGAACAGCGGGAAGAAACCATGGATGGCTTTGCCTCCGGAGAGATTGACGTTTTGGTCGCCACCACGGTCATCGAGGTCGGAGTGGATGTTCCCCGGGCCAGCGCAATCGTCATTGAACACGCCGAGCGCTTCGGACTCTCGGCCCTCCATCAGCTTCGGGGCCGGGTGGGACGGGGGGAACTTCAAAGTTATTGCTATCTTGTGTATGATCCCCAGGTCGGCGAAGACGGGAAAAACCGGCTTATGGCCATGAAGAACAGTACCGACGGATTCGCAATCGCCGAGGAAGACCTGCGGATTCGCGGTCCGGGAAATATCAGCGGAGTGGAGCAATCGGGCTATCTCGAGCTGGAATTCGCCTCGCTGTACGACGACCTCGATTTGATTGAGGAACTTTCCAGGAGAATGCCATGAGAATCACCGGCGGGAAGTACAAGGGCCGAAACATAAGCTGTCCGCCGGGAACCATCCGCCCCGCCATGGACCGCATGAGGGAGAGCCTGTTCTCGGCCCTGGGCCCAATAGAAGGCCTTTCCTTCCTGGATCTGTTCAGCGGCTCGGGGACGATCGCCCTGGAGGCGGCCAGCCGGGGCGCGCGGCGGGTGCACTCGGTGGAGAAAGATCCGCGCAAGCGCCGGATAATCAGCCAGAACTTGGAAATAGCCGGCGATGTCTGCTCGGTGAGTTACAGTCCCGTCGAGCGGTTCATTCTGAAGCGTCAGGAGCGTTTCGACCTGGTGTTTCTGGACCCGCCGTTTCCCTATAAGCACAAAAACGATCTACTTCAAAAGCTCATCGACTCGGCACTGGTCGCCGAGGGAAGCGAGGTGCTGCTTCATTTTCCCTCGGAGAATACTATAGCCGATACATTCCGTTCAACGGACGGGAAGTTGGTAATGACGCGATACAAACAGAAAGAATACGGGCGCTCGATGGTGAATTTCTATCGGGTTGGCCCGCAGGAGGACATGTGAACAGCAAGGCCCTGCTCCAGCTTCCGCCGGGCTCCGCCGGTCTCTTCCTTGAGGAAGCCGCAGCCCATCAGGAAGCCATTGACGCTACTAACCGCCTTTTCGCCCGTTGGGGCTACACCATGGTCCACACTCCCATGGTCGACTTCTTCGATGCCCACAGTCATATGATCGGCGAAGACGAGCAGCACCGGCTCTACCGGCTCATCGGCCGCGACGGGGAGGTGCTTATGCTCCGGGCGGACATTACGGTATTCCTGTTGAAGCATTTTCAGAGTCTGTTAAAAGGCGCGGATTTTCCCCTGCGACTTTCATACTCGGACAGCATCCTGCGCCACGAGGAAAGCATTGATATCTCCCGCAACGAGCATTACCAGGCCGGCGCCGAACTGATCGGTGCCGAAGGCCGGGACGGTGACGGGGAGATACTGCTGCTGCTCTGTGAGAATCTCGAAACACTGGGAATCGGCCGTTCGGCCATTCACATAGGAATCCGGGGCATACTGGATGCCTGCTTCCCGAAATTGGCCGGGGATACCGGCAGTCAGGAAGGGGCGGCTCTTCTGGCGGCAGTAGCCGACCGTCAGCACGACGAGCTGTACGCCCTCATGAGCTCAGCAAGCGATGGAAGGCCGGAAAGCCTGTATTCCCCGGCAGCCGACCCACAGGAAATCGTCTCTCTCTTTTCCGCGATAGCCGATGCCGGAAGTCCTGAGGAGCTGGCGGGCATTGGTGACTGCGGCCTCGCCGAAATCCGCCGGGAACTGAATTACCTTGAAGATCTGGCCGGTCTTGTGCGGAGCTATTTTCCCCGCCAGGAGATCCGCATCGATCCTTCGGAAGTGGGCCGGCGCCATTACTATTCCGGGCTGGCTTTCCAGGTATATCTGCCCGAACTGCCGAACGCAGTGGCCTCGGGTGGGCGCTACGACCGGCTGATCGCTGAAATGGGAATGGAAAACGGCGCGGTTGGCTATCAGGTTATGCTCAGCGCCCTGCAGGGTCCGGCAGCCAAGGCCGGAGGCGGGGTGGCACAGCGGCTGCCGAAAGCCCTGGCAAACGCACGCCTCGAAGATCGCTACGAAACGGCGCGCAGGCTTCGCCGAGAGGGAAAAAACATATGTCTGTAGCAAAAAATGGCGATGTGCTCAGTTTCGCCCTCCCCAAGGGACGCCTTCAGGAACAGGTCCAGGAGTATTTTTCCAGAGCGGGCATTGAGTTCGCATTTGAAAAACGCAAGCTTGTCGCCCGGGACTCCGAGGGAAAGATGGAATTCCTCCTGGTAAAAAATGCCGATCTGCCGACCTACGTGCAACACGGAATCGCCGGATTGGGAGTCTGCGGGGAAGATGTGTTGTACGAGGCGGGTTTTCGGCTTAACCGGCTGATGGAACTGCCCTTTGGGAGCACAAAAATGTGCCTCGCCGGACCAAAGGGCAGCGGCATAGATCTGTCGGAGAGGGGGCTCAAGGTTGCCACCAAATTCACCCGGTTCACCCGCGACTATTTCCATTCCCAGAACGTTCCGGTGGAAATGGTCAAACTCAATGGTTCGGTTGAGCTGGCTCCGGTGCTCGGATTGACCCCGTATATTGTCGATCTCGTGGAAACCGGATCGACCCTGAAGGCGAATAATCTGGAAGTAATCCAGGAATTAAGCCCCATTGCGGTGCACATCGTGGCTAATCCCGCGTACTATAAGTATCACTACCGGAAAATCCAGGATTTTATCCGCAGAATCAGGAATATCGAACATGCGTAAACAGACAATTACCCGCAACACCGCGGAAACAACAATCAGCCTCAACATCGATCCGGACGAGCGACAGCGGTCAAAAATAACCATGCCTCTTCCGTTTTTCGCCCACATGCTCAATGCCATGGCATGGCACGGAGGCTTCACCCTTGAGATCGAGGCTGACGGCGATGTGCACGTGGATCCTCATCACCTGGTAGAGGATGTGGGGATTGTGCTCGGACAGGCGCTGGCCGGCATACTCAAGAACGGAGCCGTCGCCCGCTACGGAAACGCAAGCATACCCATGGACGATGCTTTGAGCCAGGCGGTGGTAGATGCGGCAAACCGTCCCTACCTGGTATACAAAGCGGAGTTTCCCCAGGCGTACAGCGGAAATTTCGACATGAGCCTGTTCAGGGAATTTTTTTATGCCCTGGCCCACAATGCCAGGATAAATCTCCACCTGATATGCCACTACGGCGAGAACAGCCATCATATGATTGAAGCGCTGTTCAAGGCTCTGGGAAAGGCCCTGGCCCAGGCCTACCAGGCAACCGATGGCGGTGCGGCGGAAATGTCCACCAAAGAGGCAATGTAAAGCCCCCGATGTTGATATAATTGAGATTCGGAGATACACTTTTGGTAATATCATGAGTACAGCTCACATCAATTTCCCCGGACCCGGGCTTATCAAAACAACGCCTCCCCGCGTCGCGCCGATGGACGGCTCGCAGAAGGCCGCATTGGTGCGCAAGGGAAACGAGTTGTTCAACGCGGGAAACATTGAGCAGGCAAAACGGGTATTTCTCACCACCGGGTACACCGACGGCCTGGTCCGCATAGGCGATCACTATTACAAGCAACAGCGCTTTCTCCAGGCCTTGCAGATGTACATAATCGCCCCCGACCGGATGAAACGGGACCGTTTAGTGGAAAAAATGGCCCACGTAGTCCAAAACTGGCTGGCAGAAGACGGGGTTTCGACTACAATGGACGCAAAGTAATAAAGGGCTTTGTCCCGTATATAAAAAAAGGGTAGCGCATGTCTGAAACAAAAGCGAAAGTTCAGAAAACAGCTTCGGAACACGCTGAGGACGCATCCGGCGATGGTAATTCCGGGCAAGAAGAGTACGCCGAAATAGCGAATCTCTCGCGTCAGGGCTATCAGTATCTCAAGCGAGGTGCGGTCTCCGAGGCAATTGACTGTTTCCGGGAAATTATCGACATCGACCCGGAAAACAACTACGCCCTTGTGGGTATCGGCGATGCCTACCGCAAGAAGCGCCGTTTTCAGGAAGCCACCCAGTATTACCAGCGCTGCCTCGATTACTATCCGGAAAACAATTACGCCCTGTTCGGCCTGGCTGATTGCTACCGGAATCTGAAACAGTTCCATCGGGCCATCGGGATTTGGGAGAAATACCTTAAACTCGACGACCGCAACGTGACTGTGCTCACCAGGGTTGCCGACGCCTACCGCAAAGTGAAAAACCTCGAGCGTTCCCAGTCCATTTATCTTTCGGTCCTCGATATGGAGCGAAATAACGCCTACGCCCTTATCGGTTTGGGTCATCTGCATTACGATTTTAAGAATTTCGATACCGCCCTGGGTTACTGGATGCGAATGTACGACATCCAGGGCGAGAGGGTCGATATCAGGGTGCTCACCAGCATCGGGAACTGCCACCGCAAGCTGAAGCAGTTTGACATGGGCGTCGAGTTTTTTAGCCAGGCACTGGAGCGGGAGCCTCAGAATTTCTACGCCCTCTTCGGCCTGGCTGACTGCTACCGGGGTATGAACCGCCCGGATATGAGCCTTGAATACTGGAACCGTATTCTCCAGAAGGATCCGCATAACAAGGTGATCCTCACCCGAGCGGGGGACGCCTACCGGCGACAGGATTTGCTCGATGAAGCCGAGGGCTGCTACCACCGAGCCCTGAACATCGAGTACGACAGCTACGCAGTTTTAGGCCTTGCGTCTATCAACAAAATCAAAAAACGCTACGAGGAGGCGGCCCAAAGCCTCGAAGGCTTACTAAAAAATGAGGGCAGGATTTACAGGGTGTACCCCGAACTTATGGAATGCTACGTTAATCTGCGCAACAAGCATGCGGGCCGGGACCTGTGGATGAAATTCGAGCGGCTTCGGGGCATACAGCCCCCCGTCCAACGGCAAATGAAGGATCTCAAAAGCAAACTCGGGGTATAAGCCCTGATGATTTCTTTAAATACGCGCCGGTTAGCATCGGCGCTTTTTTTTTTGCTCGGAAAAAGCCCCTGTCTTTTTTCCCGGCTTAGCTTAGAATAATAGTCATCTATGATCAGTAAAAAACACCATGGGCGAATTCTCGACACCCTGATTCAGAGCGATCTATTCTCCGGCAACAGCCGGGAAGAACTGGAAACCCTGGCGCCATATTTTACGCGGCAGCGCTATGAATCCGGGGACACGGTGCTCGAAGAATGCTCGCCGGAACGCACCATACTGCTTTTTTTATCCGGCTCGGTAGGCATTTACAAAAGCAGCGAGGGCTGCAGCGCCGAGGAGCCGGAGGGACCTGGAGGAAACGAAAGTTCCTTTCTCATAGCCAGCCTCGGCCCCGGCGAGGTGCTGGGAGAAATGTCATTCCTCGAAGCGGGCCAGGGGCGCTCGGCTTCGGTGCGGGCCCTGGAGAGCTGCGAGCTGCTGGCTCTTTCATACGGGGAATTTTCCCGCTTCCAGAACAAAAACAGCAGAGCGGGGTTTTTCATAGTCAGCCGGCTGGCTTCGAGAATCAGCCAGCGCCTCCGGGCCCTGAATCAGGAGAAGGTGGAACAGCTTGAGCACCAACTCGAGGAGTCCCGCAGCCGGACCATGATGGCCAGAATGATCAGTTATGTGATCCTGCTGCTGTTCGGCTATAACCTGAGTCTGCAGATCACCATGGAGTTGTCCCGCCAGACCTTTTATGCGAACAGCATCAGCTTCGCCATCGTGGCGATATTCGGCATCATGCTTCTGGTGCTGGCCCGCAGTACGGGGTACGGCTGGGAGGAGTACGGGCTGAGCACAAAGGGCTGGAGAGCGTCACTAGGTGAATCGGCGGTCTGGAGCCTGGCTGTTATGGCAGTCCTGACTATAGTAAAAATCGTGCTCATCGCCGCGGTGCCCCGGTATGCCGACCTGCCCCTCTTCGGTCCCTTTGACGGGACCAGTTGGCTGCTGCCGGCCCTGTTTTATACCCTGCTCTCGCCGGTTCAGGAGTTCATCGCCAGGGGAGTGCTCCAGAGCAGCTTCGAGCGATTTTACGGTGAGAAAAACAGGGTATTTCTGTCGATTCTGATTTCCAACGCCTTGTTCAGCGCAGCCCATGTACACCTGTCGTCGCTGTTCGCCGCGACGGTGTTTATCCCGGGTTTTTTATGGGGATATCTGTACCACCGGCATCGGACCATCATTGGCGTAAGCTTCTCCCACATCGTTATTGGCTTGTATGCGGTGTACGTACTGCGCTTTGTCATGATGGCTAACATGTAAATCAGGGGTTCACCTCCTGCCCTGAGGATACTCATATCGTTCCCAATACCCTATAACCCGATCTGCGGAATCGAACACGCCGGTCATATAGATTCTCTTTTCCGGCTTGTTTGAGTAGCAGACCTCCTTTTCACCGGCCTCCAAGCGGGCAAAAATTTCGAGCATGGCTGCCTTGGACTGGGGGTTGTGGCATTCAAAAATCGAGCGGCCGACTAAGTCTCCTCTGTCTTCCCAGTATTCCCTGGCCGGCCGATTGACGTAGCGGATTATATGCTGGCAATCAACGAATACCACCGGATCGGGAAAACTCTCAAGAATTCCCGCAAGCACAGGACTATCCGGCATATTTTTGCCAGCAGCGGCGGATTCCCGGTTTTCATCTCCCTCTGCAGCGCTGGTTTTTGCCGGAGACTCGGGGAAACCCGCAATGGACTCATCGATCAGATCGGCGGTAATAAGAAGCTCATTGCCAAACGGATCGGTAAGAGCGGCGAACAGGAGAGGGACATACATAATCTCCTCGCTGGGCTCCGGGCCGGAGGCGCCGGCATCAATAAAGGCCTGTCGCAGTGCCAGGGCTTCTGATCGGCTTTTCATGTGGAACTGAAGCTCAACGCGCCTGCACGCCAACGAACTGCCCGAGGCGTTGTTTCCCGATCCGCCGGCAGTTCCGCCTGTGCTGGCAACTTCGGCGGCTTTAGCGGCCGGGGCCGCGGTTTGGGCTTCACCGCCTGCACCGGCATCGGCCTGCGGACCGGCTGCGCCGGCAGCTTCGGCAGCTTCGGCAGCTTCTGCGGGAAACAGGGTTAACCATGTGGGACCGATTTTCCAGCCGCGGGTAAAGCGTCCCTCAACGTACTGGGGAGGCCCCAGTGCCCGGGAATAAAACTCCAGGGCTTTTGGATAGTCCGGAGTATACAGGGCGGCGCTTAATCCCCGGACAAACTGATAGCGGGGTTTGCTCTCGGTGAAATACTCATTTTTATACTCTTCATAGGTCACGGTGCTGCCTCCCGGTTAAAAAAAAATCGCTGGTTATCACAATTTTACCCAATTTTATGAATATATGATACGCTCCTGTGGTACTGCCACTGTTTCCCGCCGGTTGCCGCAAGGCTATGGGCAAGGGACAGGTTTTTAAGGAGACCACATGTTTGCACTGCCGTTTTTTATCACCGCCAGCATAATCGGGGTCGGGGTCACCCTGATCGATATTATGTTTGATTTCAGCGAAAATGACTCGGAGGCTGACGGCGGGGGCGATGCTGACGGCGCTGGTGATGTCGACGCGGTTGATGCCGACGCCGGGGATCCCGACGGTCTTTCCGATGATTCGGGTGACGACCCGTCGCTCATCGGGCACGACCGAAGAAGCGGCGGTGCGTTCATCCGCCTGGTCTCCGCCGCCCGGCATCTGGTGTACTTCTTCCTGGGTTTTGGTCCGGTGGGAATCGCCGCTACCCTCAGCGGCCTCGGCGGCTCCGCATTAATCCTCTGGCCACTGGCTGCGGGAATAGGGGCCGACGTCATTGGCATTTCCCTTCGCGGCCTGATGAAAAAAGAGCTGAATTCCAGTTTTACCCGGGCCGACCTGATTATGTGCAATGCCACCGTTTTGGTATCCATCATGCCCGGAGAGCTGGGCAAGGTGCGGGTGAAGGTCGGGGGAGCCTATTCTGACCGCTATGCTAAATTTAAAGACGATTCGGCATCGGCCAAACCGGGGGATGTGCTCCTGGTGGTGGATGTGGATGATGAATATTTGATCTGCGAAAAGGAGGACGCATGATTTACGTGGGATCGCTGCCCTTGTCGAGTATTTTGTACGGCGTCGGGGGCATCATTGGTTTTTTCCTGCTTGTGGGAATTCTCTCGGCCATCTTAAAGGTCGAACTGCCCAACAAGCTGATGGTAATCACCGGCCGGAAGAGCAAACTGGGTGAAAAGACCTTCGGCTTTTCTGTTCAACGGGGTCGCACCGCGGTGGTTCCCTATCTGCAAAGCAAGGGCACCCTCGATATGGAGATCATCCCGATAAATGTCCGGGTAGACGGGGTGAACAGCGCCAACGGAATTTCCGTGGGAGCCGACGCCACGGCATGCGTGTGCATCGATGATGACGATGAAGGCATGATTTACGCCAGCGTCGAACGGCTCATGGGCAAGAGCACCGAACAAATCAAGGAACAGGTCAAGCAAACTCTCATTGGCAACTTTCGGGGCGCATTGAACAAGGCCACTCCCCTTGAGGCTATCGGCATGACCGAGACAAACATCGAAACCGATGCCTCCCAGGCCATAGACCAGGGCGAGCGGGCCCAATTCCGCGCGGAACTGGTGGACGACATCAACTCAGACCTCTCGAGTTTTGGCATGAAGGTGGTATCGGTCTCCCTGCAAAAGATTTGGGACGGATCGAATTACATCGGCAACCTGGCGCAGAAAACCCTGGCTTCCAAGCGAAAGGAAGTGGAAATTCGTGAAGCAGAGCTTCGGGCCGATGCGGAAAAAGCCGAAAGCGACAGCGCCAAGCGCATCGAAGTGGCAAAAAGCGAAGCAGACCGGAAAATCGTCGCAGCCCAGGAAGCCCTTGAAGTATACCGGAGGGAAGCCGAGGCCCTGATCGACCGGACCAAACGGGAGGCGGTTCAACGGGTGGCCACCAGCGAAAACCGCGGGCAGACCCAGGTTCAAAAGGTGAAGAACGAACTGCAGAAGCTCCTAAACCAGTCGAAGGTAACCCTGGAAGAAAGCGCCCGGCAAAAAGCGGCTGAAATCATCGCATCGGGCGAACAGGAGGCGGTGGCAATAAAGGAAGGAGCCCGTAACCGCATCCTTAGCCAGAAAGCGGAAATTCTCAAGAAAATGGGAACCGGCGCCAAGGCGGTGCTCTTTATTCAGCAGCAGCTTCCCCACCTCTACAAGGCGTATCAGGATTATGCAAAACAGATGGGTATAAGCAATTACCTGATTCTGGACGACGAGGACGGATTCAACAAAGCGGTGAATAGGGGCCCCAAGGCCTTCGCCGACTTTGTGTCTGAATTCGAGCGGGTGATGGGCATGCGCATAAAGGACTATCTCTCATCAGGAGCAGATTCATGATCATATTTACCATCGTATTATTCGGCCTCATAGCCTTGACGGTGATCTATCAGCTTATCACCAAGATGAAGATTGTCGGGGGAAACCAGCTCGGCGTCATTTCAGGCGCAGGCGACAAGGGATTTCGTTTTTTATCAGGTGGCCGGGCATTTATTATCCCCCTGCTGAACAAGTTCGACACCCTCGACCTCACCCCCTACACCATCGAAGTACGGGTTGAAAGCGCCATCGCGGCGGGAGTGGTGCCGCTTAATGTCACGGCGACGGTGAGTTTCGCCATAGCCACCAATGAAGCCGGCCGGCGCCGGGCCTTGACCCGTATTCTCAAAATGGCCAAGAACTGGGAGCGGCTTAAGTCGGTGGCAAACGACATCATCGAAGGCCATTTGAGGGACTCCATCGCCTCCATTACCCCGGAGCAGGTAATGAAGGACAAAGACACGTTAGTGGCGAAAATGATAAACGCCTGCAAAAGCGACCTGGAGAACATCGGCCTTTCCATAACCACCATGAACATCGCAGATGTCGACGATCACCGATTGGAGGGAGTGGAAGAGCCGGATCTCTACATCGCCCTTTTGAAACGGGTAATGACCGCCAGCGCCGAGACCAAGGCCAGAACAGCCATAGCGGAAGCCGATGCCGCCGCTGCGGAAGAGCGGGAGACCCGCAGGGCCGAAGTACAGGTTCGCAGCCTCGAGAACGAGCTCGAAAAATTAAAGGCCCAGACCGAACTGCTCGTTGCCCGGGAACTGCAAAACGAAATCGTCGGCGTAAAACAGGCCGAACAGCAGGCCCAGGCCGAAGCTGCAGGATACGAGCAAAACGTTCTGGCGGAAAAGGAAAACATTGCCCGGCTTGCCACCCAGTACGAGGCGGAAATCGTCACCCCGGCGCTCGCCGAAAAAGAGAAAACCATCCTTGAAGCCCGGGCGGAAGCCAGCGGCTACAGCGCGAAGGCCCAGGGAGAGCTGGATCAGATGGCCGAAACGCTGAAGATCATCGAGCAAAGCGGGCGGGCGGGAAGCGACGCATTTATCATCGAAAACTTCGAAAAGCTCATTACCCCCTTCGCCGATACCATGGCCATGTTCCCCGTTGAGAATCTCTCGGTAATCAGCGGCGCCGAGGGCCGGAGGGAGCCCATAGGCCCCTTTCATCCCCATGCCCTGGAAATGGGTAAAAACGATATTCTGGCGGCAGCCCTGGCCCAGGCCGGCGCAGGTCACCCGGGTGTAGCCCCCCAATCCACCGTCGGCGCAACGGCACACAACGCGGCAGACAATGCCGAAGGCTCAGCGCCGGCGGAAACTAAAGGAAAGACCAATGATTAACAGCACTGCCCGGCGACTCGTCTGCGTTCTCGCGCTTTTTATTCTGGCCGCCTCATTTGCTGCAGCCCAGAGCAATCCGGAAACGGGCTCCCAGCGATTTGCCCTTACCCCGTACGCCGGGCTCTACGCCACTGTGTTCACCACCGAGCCGTCGCTGGTAGATGGTCTCGGCCTGGCCGCCGGAGTCAAGGCGGATTACAGGATCTGGAAAAGCCTGCGCCTGGGCGCCGGGCTTGGTGTAGCGGCGATGCTCGACCAGGCCGAGGTCAGGCCCCTTGCTCTGTATTCGCTCCTCGTGGGCCTGGAACTGGGAACAGACACGGTGATAGGTCTGGAGCTCGGATTTTTGCCGGGGCTGTCGCTCAGCCTCGGCACCCATCACTTCGGTCTGTCGCTTTTGCCAATCTACATGACAAGCGGCGGCAGTACGGCGCTTATTATCAGCTACGGGTACCGGTTCTTTTTGTAGGAACCGACCCGGGTTTCTGCAGACAGACGCCGCCGACGGGCGTATAGTAAAGGGATGGACAAAGGCGCAGTTCGCGAAACCTACGACCATCTCGCTCCTCAGCTGATTCCCTGGCTCATGGATTCCGATCCATGGGTCAGGTACAATTGCCGGCGGCATCTGCTCGAAGCTGATCCCCAGATTGATGACATAATTCGGGATGTCTCTTCCTATACCGACGGTGCTTTGTTTACGATGGAGCAGCTAATCAGATGAAAAATTCCAAAAGCATCCAGGGGGTATACCTGAGCCTCACCCTGTTTTCAACCCTGGCAACCTCGTTTATTTGGGGGATAAATACTCTGTTCCTCCTGGATGCCGGTTTATCAAACGCCGAGGCCTTCGCGGCTAATGCGTTTTTTACCCTGGGAATGGTCATTTTCGAAATCCCCACGGGCGTTGTGGCAGACCTCTGGGGACGCAAGGCCTCGTTTCTCCTGGGAACCATAATTCTGCTCTTATCGACTGTTCTCTATTTGTTTATGTGGCAGATTCAGGCCGGCCTATGGGGCTGGGCTCTCAGCTCGGCGATCCTCGGGCTGGGGTTTACATTTTTCTCCGGAGCCACCGAAGCCTGGCTGGTCGACGCCCTGGCATTCACGGGTTTTGCGGGAAATCTTGAAGACGTGTTCGCCCGGGGGCAGATTGTCAACGGCAGCGCCATGCTCGTCGGATCCGTTGCCGGAGGCTACATAGCACAGCTAACACACATCGGCGTCCCCTACATTATGAGAGCCGGAACCCTCGGCATTACCTTCATCATCGCCCTGTTTTTTATGAAGGATCTGGGTTTTACTCCCGAAAAAGGCGTGCGGCCTTTGGTCAAGATGCGTCGAATTCTATCGGCGTCCCTCGATGGGGGAATAAGGAACCGGCCCGTGCGCTGGGTTATGCTTATGGGTCCGTTCACCATGGGCGTGGGCATGTTTGCGTTCTACGCCATGCAGCCCTATTTGCTTGAACTGTACGGCCGTGGTCAGGCGTACGGAATAGCCGGTCTGGCAGCTGCGATAATCGCCGGTTCGCAAATCGCCGGCGGGTTCCTTTCCAGCCTGATCCGCCGCGTGTTCTCGCGCAGGACGACGGCGATTATTGCCATCACAATAATAAGCAGCATTTCTCTCATCGTCATCGGACTGGCGGGTAATTTCTGGGCCGCCCTGGGAATGCTCGTTGTCTGGGCCATGTGCGCCGCCGCCATACGTCCGGTGCGCCAAACCTACCTCAACGGACTAATTTCCTCCGCCGAGCGGGCGACGGTGCTGTCTTTCGATTCTCTTATTTCATCGACCGGGGGCGTGGTCAGCCAGCCCGTCCTGGGACGGGTGGCGGATCTATACGGGTATTCGGCCTCCTATGTGGTCACCGGTCTGATTCAAATTCTCGCATTGCCCTTCGGGATCCTGGCCCGTCGGGAAAATCCCTCCTCGGACCGCATTAGCCGAAGCCCTCGAAGCACATAGGTCCCTGCCGTCGCGGCTGACCGCCGGCCGGCGGCTTCCTGTCCCGCGGTAAAAAAAAGACGTATACTGTTAGAGTGAAAACCCTTGAAAAAACCCTTACGAAACTTGCGGAAGGCGCTTCATATTTCGAAACCTCCGACGAACAGGACGGCTACCTGGAAGAGGTAATCGCGAGCATCATGGCAGAAGCCGAGGCAGATATGGTGGCGGTTTTTCTCCATGAAGACGAAACCAACGACCTGGTGTTCAGGGCAGGCATTGATTCTTCGGGCATTTGGGACCAGGAGGAACTGCACAAGCGAAAGGAGCCCCCCCGGATTTCCCCGGTGAATAATGAGCTGGGCGACGCATTTGTGAAAAACCGGGTAGTCAGGGTTTCCTACGGTGCAGAAGACCGGGACCACCCCTTCAAGTCCAAGCTTATAATACCCATCGCGAAGGGACCGCTTCAGATCGGCATAGTAATTATCGCCTTCGTCGAGCCATTCGCCCACGACAACCTGGATGAGAATAACCTGCTCAGCCTTGCTTCCGAGCTTGGAGAAACTATTGAAGACGCCTCGGTTTTTATCGAACATCCCGAGCACCTGCGCATTTCAGATGACAGCGATCTGGTAATCAAGGGGCGCAAGGCATCTGACGGCATGGTTGAAGGCCTCTCCCTCCCCTTTTGGGACGACCTGGAAAGCATCGCCAAGAAAATCCCCCGGAGCAAAAGTAAAAAAGCGGAACTTCAGCGTTTCGACAGGGCGTTGAAGGAATCGATCGATCAGCTCGAGGCGCTGCAGGGTTCACAGATGCTTCAAGTGTCCGAGATGGGTTCGATGATTTTTATGGCCCACAGCCTGATGCTCAAGGACGACGGCTTTACCGGCCGCATGCGGAAGAAAATCGAAGGGGGCGATTCTGCGGTTAAGGCAATTCTCACCCTTGTCGACAGCTACGCCGCCCGCTTTGCGGCCATTTCGGAAGTACGCATCGCAGAAAAGGCTCAGGACGTTCGCGACCTGGGGTACCGTCTCATCCGCAATCTCGATGCCTCCCTGGCCAACGATTTCTCGTATGACGGCAGGATAGCCCTAGCGCGTCACATCTATCCGTCGGACCTCCTGCGGCTGTCGGTTCAGGGGATTTCGGGAATTGTTCTGCTCGGCGCCGGGGTGACTGCGCATATCTCAATCCTCGCCAAGTCCCTGAATGTACCGGTACTGATAACCGACGACAAAGCCCTTCTAAAAATTAAGGAAGGCACGCCGGTTTTTCTCAATGCGACCAAAGCTGAACTGCTGATCAACCCCTCCAAGGAGCGGCTGAGGGCCATACAGGACGTTGCCCGTCTGGAAGCCCAAATGCCGCTGAAGTACACCCTTCGGGGGCACACCGCCGATAACCAGAGCGTTCAGGTAATGGCCAACGTCAATATTCTCAAAGATGCCGAGGAAGCCCGCAGGCAGGGCGCAGAGGGAATCGGGCTTTACCGTTCTGAGTTTCCCTTCATCCTTAAAAATGACTTCCTCACCGAAGAACAGCAGTACCAGATCTATCGGTCCATCGCCCGGTATCAGCCCGACAAGCCGGTAATATTCCGAACCGCGGACATCGGCGGCGACAAAATCATGCAGGGCCGCGGCAAGGCCGAGGAAAATCCTTTCCTCGGCGTGCGGGGAATCCGCTTCTCCCTCGCCAACCGGGAAATGTTCGGCGATCAGCTCAGGGCAATGCTCCGGGCGGGTCACGGGGTGGACTTGGGCATTATGCTGCCCATGGTATCGAGCGTCGAAGAAGTGCTGGAAGCGAAGGAGGAAATCGCCGAAGCCATACGCCAGCTTCAGGCCCGCGGCGCCGAGCACAACTCGTCTCCGAAAATCGGAGCCATGGTTGAACTGCCCTCAGCCGCCCTGGCGGTGGACGAGCTTGCGGCGGAAACCGATTTTTTGTCCATCGGAACCAACGACCTCACCATGTACCTGTTGGCGGTTGACCGGACCAATGAAAATCTCAGCCACTTGTACCGAAGCCATCACCCGTCAGTGCTGGGTATTTTGCGGGATATCGCCTCGGGCTCGGCGCGTTACCCGACGGATATTTCCGTCTGCGGCGACGTAGCCCAGGACCCCTACCTGATTCCCTTCTTTGTTGGAATCGGCATAAGGAAGTTAAGCGTCCCTCCCGCATCGGTGGAAAAGGTAAAGCGGCGGCTCAAGTCCTTCACCCTTGAAAAGGCCCGGGCAATTGCAGATGAAATGCTTGCCATAAAACGTATTGCCGACATGGAAACATACCTATCGCAGTTCGATGAGCGTCACAATCTGGTCAGCCACTCCGACGGGGAGTCCCGGCTGTTTGGCCGGCTGGCCGGGAGTATAAGCCCGGCTGATTAGGAGGGGAAATGAACTATCTTCGAGCACGTTTTTTTGCTGCCCTTGCGAGTCTGTTCCTTCTTGTTATCGTCTCATGCTCAGCAGGTGATGAAGAAGCAACTGCTCCTCGCGAAGAGAGCCCTGAGACAGTAATTGTTGGTCTCGCCCTGGGCGACAGGGGAATAGGCGATCTTGGCTTTAACGATATGCAGTATAACGGACTGGTGGAGATTTCCCGGCGCTACCCGGTGGAAATAAGCTACGGAATTCCCGACAGCTGGCAGGGGGCCGCGGTCCAATCGGTCCTGGAGGATCTGGTCAGTCAAGGTGCGAATCCGATATTCACCGGAGCCAACGCCATAGGCGACTCGATTCGCGAGTTCGCCCTGTCTCACCCCGATATCACATTCATCGTGCTCGATTTTGATCAGCCTTTGGCGGGCAATGTAATCAGCGTTCAGTTCGTGCAGGAAGAGGCGGCCTTCCTCGCCGGTTACCTGGCTTCGAGAATGACCGACCGAGGAGCCATTGGTTTCATCGGCGGGGTAGACATTCCACCGGTAGAGTTGTTCGAGTCCGGCTTTATCAACGGCGTTCTATTCGGGGATTCCACCGTGGAAATCCGAAGAGAATATCTGAGTCTCCAGCCTGACTTTTCAGGCTTCGATTCTCCGAGGGAGGCTCGCGACCTGGCAGTCGAGTGGCTATCAAACGGGGGAGTAGATATTATTTTTGCGGCAGCCGGCGGCTCGGGTTTGGGTATTATCGAGGCCATTAGGGCGGGCACCCAAGGCTATTTTATAGGAGTGGACGCCGATCAGGATTATCTCGCGGAAGGGAAAATCCTGACATCGGTCATGAAGCGCCTGGATCAGGCGATGATTTTCCTGATGGGAGAACACATCGAGGGCAGGCTCGAAGGAGGCCGTGTACTAAAGCTCGGATTGGCGGAGGGAGGAGTCAGCCTCAGCGACTTCACATTCACCAGGCAGCTTATTGGCGAGAGCCTCATCACGGAAATCCGGGAGCTTGAAGGCCGGATTATCGACGGTGAAATCAATGTATTGGAAAGGCCGGCTAAATGAGAATATCATTTCCCGCTCAATGGAACCTGGCGCGAAAAACAACGGCAGCGGTGGCCGGTATTTTTCTGGTTTTCTTTCTCGGTTCAGCCCTGGCACTGGTAGGAATAATAAGCGATGCTCTCGAGCGGCAATCCCGATCGAACGCCGAGCTCATCACCGAAGCCATTGCGGGTATCTCGGCTTTCCATATTTTTAATTACTCCTACTATAGTCTCGATGAGGTCACGAGGAATCTCCTGGTCAGGCAAAATGGGGAGCAGTTCATCCTCGGCGTCCTGGTTTACGACAACGAGGGCAATGTGCTTAACCCCAGCGGTTTAGATTTCCGAAAGGAATTGGCCGGAATGGATAAAAACGATTTCATGGTGAGTTCCGGCACGGCGGTGTACACCCAAGGCATCCTTCGGGAAACCGTAGGGAGTGTGGAGATTTATTTTTCTCGAATTCCTCTGCGGTCGCAGATTCTGAGAATTGAAATCCTCCTGGGAATTTTCGCTTTGGCAGCCAGCGCTTTGCTCCTCACCTTGACGAGTCTTTTTACCAGACGAGCCATACTCGATCCCCTCAATCAGTTGAGAGCGGCCAGCGCATCGGTTACCCGGGGGAATTTTACGGTGATGCTTGATGTCGAACGCCGAGATGAACTGGGAGATTTGGCCAGAGACATCGTCGATATGGCGAGGACATTGGAGAAGCAGATTTCCCAGATTCAGGAAACAAACACCGGACTAGAAGAAAAAGTCCGCCTGCGGACAAGCGAATTGGTACGGGCCGAGCGAATGGCCGCGGTTACGAATCTGGTATTCGGGATGGCCCATGAAATCAATACTCCCGTAGGAAATATACTTCTCGCTGCCAGCCTTCAGCGGGACCGGATTTCCGATGTGCGCAGCCGTCTTGAAAAAGCAGGTGGAAACGACGCTTCACAGATCATCAACTCGCATCTGGATGGACTGGAATCGTCGCTCTCCATCATTCTCGACAGCACTGACAGGGCGGCCAAACTCATCGGCAGTCTCCGGTCGTTCCGCGGTCTCAATATTACCGAAGAACGGGTCGAGTTTAACATTACTGAACACAGCGAGGTGATGATCAGGGCTCTTCTCAGTGATTTCGACGCCGAGGCGGTCACCATAAATATTAGTGCTGAGGATACTATCAGCATCAGGGGCTATCCGGGGTTTTACACCCAACTGTTCTCGGTTCTGATCTCAAATGCCCTTACCCACAGCGGATTGCCCCCGGATAAAATCAGCATCTCGGTCAGCTTATCCACATCACGCAAGCTGCTTCATATCGGGTTTTCAAACAATGGACTGCTTATTGAGGAATCGATAATTGAGCATATTTACGAACCATTTTTTACCACCGAAAGAGGCAGAGGCCACACGGGCTTGGGTCTGTATATCCTGTACAACATTATCGTCAACGATCTCAAGGGAACCATCCGGCATGAAAATATATCAGGCGGCGTACAGTGTCTGATAGAAATCCCTGACGTCGCACCTGCGGAAGGCGTTAGGCAATAAGCTCGCACAACTCCCGGTAGCGCCGTTGGGCGAATCCTTCGCCGCTTCGCCAGAAAGAGAATTTTCCCAGCCGGCGATGGGACTTCCCGACGAGTATTTCGCCTGCATCATCAATATTGGTTTGGAGTGCCTCCCAGGCTTCGCGGAACCGGGAATCGCCGCGGGCCTTGGGAAAATGGGCGAGTACGTACAGGTAGTAAAAAAGGTTGTAACGCAAAAAAGGATACTCAACAGTAAAAAACTGGCTGCCAATGCCCCAATGACAAGGTCCAGTGGGCATTCGAACCTCCCAGTGTTCTAAAAGGCTTTTGACAGCCCTGTCGGCTACGGCAAAACCCATGCGGTACTCGGGAAAAAAACGCAGCACATCGAGGGCGTACAAGCTTGCGCCGGGATTGGCGAATGCGGTCTCCGGACCGCTTCCAAACTTCGTAAAATTACAGCGCAAACCGCCGCTTTTATGCTCTCTTTGAATGAGATAGGCAACCGCGGTTTTCACCGCGGCTTCGTTCTGCATGCCAAAACGACAGAGCATACGCAAAACTTCCGCGGAGTAACAGGGGTAGTCCGGGGTCCTGGGCCCGGTAACTACCCTCCCGTCATCGCGGATCGTTTGTAGAAGCAGCTCGAGCGCTCCGGAAACTGCTTCGTGCTCCCGGGGAATAACGAGTTCATGAAGCATTCCCAGGACCGCCACAGTGCTGAAGGGATTGCCGACATAGACCTTCCCCTCGGGACCTGCCCAAAAATCCGCACCATTTTTATGACGCAGATCGAGAAGTAAAGAAAAATCATGATCGGCGGTGTTCACAAACCCCTCCTGCACCGGGAAACAGCGCTATTCCTAGTCGGCGGCCTTCAAAAAAAGATAGGCGAAGGCACTTTTCTTAAATGCAACTCCAACTCCCTTGGCACGCACCTCCAGCGGATCAATATCGCTTCCGTCCTTTTTTACAAGATACTCGTCGAAATCTTCATCGCGGATTCGAAATCGGGAATCATTGCGGAGAATTATGCCGATCGGCCTGTAGCTCGGATCGGCAATGGCGAGACTTGCATCGCCGTGACTGTTATTGGCAACCAGCAATCCGCCGTCCCGAAGGTATGCTCTACAGACCTGGGATATGGATCCGGCGTAGAATGAAAACATGGCGTCATAGTACGACCTGTAGGACTGGTCAATGACTCTGTAATCTTCTTGGGACCAGCGGAGTTGTACCGGCGCGGAATACTGCTTTTGATCATCGATGTACGCATGGGTATCGATACTCGTGAAAAAGCGCTTCATTCGGCGGTCGCTGTCCACATAGGCGGTCTCGGGAATATAGAAAGCGGGAGTAATGTGCACGAAGCTTCCGGGGTAGATGGCGGACTTAATACCGTATCGCTCGGCCAGCATACTGAACAGCTCCCGCCGCTCGTCGCCCTTGTCGATAAAATAGCGCTCATACAGCTCTGGTGCATTCATATTGCCTCGAAGTTTATTGTATTTATCATTTATTGTATGTTTCAGCGGAGAAATCCACAAGACAGATACAATCATCCTGCGAACACAAAAAACCCCGGCCGCCAGGCCGGGGTTCGGATTCTGTTTATGAGGTAATGAGTGAAGGTCGCCGCGAGGCTTAGCGCTCCAGAACTGCCTTGATGCGCCGAACTCCCTGGGAGCTGGACTGTTCTTTTTTGATGCTAAACTTTCCGAGCTGAGCGGTGTGCTCGACGTGGGGGCCGCCGCAGACTTCTTTTGAGAAATCGCCGATTGAGTACACCTTCACCACCTCCTCGTACTTGTCGCCGAACAGGGCGATGGCGCCGGAATCCCGGGCTTCCGCCAGGGTCATGGTGGTATGGCTAACCTTGTGGTCCTTCTGAATTGCCTGATTGACAATATCTTCGACCTTTTTAATCTGCTCGGCAGTCATTTTTTCAGGATGGGAAAAGTCGAAACGCAGGCGCTCCGGGGTGATGTTTGAGCCTTTCTGAGCGACGTGGTCTCCCAGCACCATTCGCAGAGCCTGATGAAGGAGGTGGGTTGCGGTGTGAAGCGCGGTTGTAGCTTCGCCGTGATCCGCCAGGCCGCCTTTGAAGCTGCTGTTGGTATCCATCTTAGACATTTCCTGATGTTTGCGGAAGGCCTCGTCGAACCCGTCCTTGTCTACCGTCAGTCCGTGATCATCGGCCAGCTCCTGAGTCAGTTCCACCGGAAAGCCGTAGGTGTCGTACAGTTTAAATGCCAGCCGCCCGGGAATTATCTTTTTCGCGCCTTTGAGCAGGTTGGGGAGCATTTTTTCAAACTCGTGCTCACCCTTTTGCAGGGTGATGAGGAACTTTTCTTCCTCCATCAGCAATTCTTTCTGAATTCCCTCCCGTCGGTCTTCCAGCTCGGGGTAGAACTCCCGGTAGACCCGGATCACCACCGAGGAAAGTTCAGACAGGAAGGCCTTCTCCATACCGAGCTTTCGCCCGTGAAGCAGGGCCCGGCGGATGAGCCGCCGCAAGATGTAACCCTGTCCAAGATTGGAGGGAGAAACCGCCGCATCGTCTCCGAGTATAAAGGTGGCGGTGCGCACATGATCGGTAATGATCCTCACCGAACGGTCCACATCGGACTCGCTGTGACCGTAGCTCAGCCCGCTGAGCTCCTCGATTTTCGCGATTATGGGAGTGAACAACTCGGTCTGATATACGCTCTGCTTCCCCTGCAGTACGGCTATAGTCCTCTCAACGCCCATGCCCGTGTCGACGCATTTGCGTTCCATGGGCTCGAAGCTTCCGTCTTCGTTTTTCCGGTACTGCATGAACACATCGTTCCAGATTTCAAGCCATTTTCCATCGCTCACACCGGGCCGGCTGTTTTCATCGCCGGGGATACCGGTGTCTATGAACATTTCAGTGTCCGGGCCGCAGGGTCCGGTTTGCCCGGGAGGCCCCCACCAGTTATCACTTTTGGGAAGATAGAAAATCCGGTCTTCAGGCACCCCGAGTTTCTTCCATAGTGTTGCGCTTTCTTCGTCCCGGGGAGCATCATCATCTCCCTGAAAAACCGTAACCGCGAGTTTCGAGGGATCGAGCCCCAGGTATTTCTTGCTGGTGAGAAACTCCCAGCTCATACTGATGGCTTCTTCTTTGAAGTAATCCCCAAGGCTCCAGTTGCCGAGCATTTCAAAGAATGTAAGGTGGGATGAATCACCGACCTCGTCGATGTCGCCGGTGCGGATGCATTTCTGAATATCTGTCAGCCGACTGCCGGCAGGATGCTCCTCTCCCAGGATGTACGGCACCAGGGGATGCATGCCGGCGGTGGTAAAGAGGACGGTGGGGTCGTTCTCCGGAACGAGGCTCTTCCCGGATATTTCCGCGTGATTGTGGTCTTTAAAAAACTGAATATACTTTTGTCTGAGTTCTTTAGCAGTCATAGGCGCCTATTATAATGAGATGATATTTTGTTGTACAGCATAGCCGGGGCCAGGGTACAGGTACTAGTAGAGCAGGTCCGCGCGCATGGTTTCGGTGAGAAATTCATGAAACACATACACATTGAGCCCGTTTCGCCGCTGACCGGGGGATGCGAAGCCCTTCATCACCATCTGCTCCAGTTCATCCCTCGCCTGCTGGGCCGGGACCCCGGATTCGAGGGCGAGCTGGGCCGCCGTGAGTATGCCTCCGTTTTCTTCAGCCAGGATGAACATCAGATGTTCCAGGCTTTTGGCCTCGGGTCTCTGGGCAGCCCGGGGTCCGTGGGGAGGAGCCGGGGGAGCGACGACATACTTCCGCCCGCGGTCGTACTCCTCGGAGTCGAGCTGATGTTCAATATACAGACGACGATTGGTTTCATCGACGAGCTTCGGCATTCTGATGAGGTCGACGAGGGTGCCTATGCCTCCCCATCCCCAGGTTATCAAATAGAAAAAACCCGAAACGGGTTTACCCAAATAAAAGCGGTGGATTCCCGCGAAGCCAAGGGCGCTGGCGAGGCATAGTAGGTAGGAATCCCGCAAACTCTTTTTTTTACTCACGTATGGTCTCCTGAAAACGGTACTGCACAGTATACTTCAATCCCGGGGGATTATTCAATTTACAGCGGGTCCGGGGCTTATTCCACCATCTGCTCATCATCGCGGCTGATGATGATTTCACCCTTTTCCTCGAGATGCCGCAATCGGATAATAAAATCCCTGGTTGCCTCGTCGACTTCCTTCCTGGGAAGGGGACCCATGTAATGGTACACCTCGCTGATGGCTATGCTGCGCTGATTACTCACGTTTCTCAGGAACCGGACCCGAATGGCCTCATCCTTGCCCTTCATCAGCAAGGCGATTTCTTCATCGCGCATTTCGGCCAGGATCTTCTGAAGATCGGTGTCGCGGATATGCAGTACCCGTTCGATGGTAAACAATCGTTCTTTTATCTGGGCCTCGACCTCAGGGGAGCGCAGACCAAGGTCTTCGAGCAGATTGCGTTCGCTGCTGGCATCCATGCTCCGGAGAATCTCGGCCAGAACCTGGGCGCCGTCAAGATACTCGCTCTGCTGGGTTCCGATGCGCCGGATTTTTCCCTTCAGGGCTTTTGCGATGCTGTGCATCACCTCCGCCGACAGTTTGACCCGCTCGCCCATGGTCTTGATGATTTGGGGTTTTACCTCATCCGGCAGATCCTTTAATAGCCCGGCGGCAAGCTTTGGTTCCAGATGGCTGAGGATGATGCCGACGAGTCTGGGCGGTTCCTCCTTGAGAAGTACCTTCAGCTGGTTTGGCTCGAGCTCGTTGAGGAACTCGAGCTGATCGATTCCCGCAGGAGCCGCATTTCGCTCAAGAATCTCCGCAGCCCGGTGGCGGCCGAGGGAACGCTCGAGCAGTTCCTGGGCAAACTCCCTTCCGCCTCTGAGACGCTGCTGCTCTTCCGCCGCGGCAACATGGAAGCGCTCTATGATTTTTTTGCTTTCTTCCGGCTTGAGAACCTTTATCCGGCTGATTTCCAGACTGATGGCTTCGACCAAATCGTCGGGCAAAAGGGCGAGGATTTTCGAAGCCTGGTCCTGGCCCATAAGCATGAGGAATCCGGCGATTTCCCGAAGCGTCGGTTTCTGACCGGGTTCGGCCTGGGTGACGATTTTAATGAAGTCCGCGGGTTTGACAGCGGATTTTATAAATCCCGCATCCGTGGGGCTTTGGGCGCGTGCTTTTGAGGACACAACGGAATCCATGGCAGATTTCGGGATACCCGACGCGCCGCTGTCAGTTTTGGCTGCCGGGGTAGCGGAACGCGGGAAATGTCCTTCGGTGCTTTTGGCCCCGGCGGCCAGGGCGTCGAGAGCCGATTTATTGGTTTTTGCCGAAGCCTTGCCGCTGGGAGAGTTGCCGCGGTCCGCTGATGCAGAACCGTCAGAAGACTTTTTTGCCTTTCCGGAATTGTACGCGTTTTGCACCCGTTTGTTCATCTTCATATGCCTAGAATAGAGGCCGGCGGAATTTAGGTCAATATTAGGGGACCGGCTTTACCGGGCTTTTGCAGAACGGGCCATATTTAGACCACAACCGGTCGAACTCGCCGTTCAGGCGTACCACTCAGCCTCACGCAGCTCGCTTTTCGCCTGACTGGCCATTCGGTAGGCGTCGGCGGCGACACGCATGTCGGCGGTAGACGGATTGCCCGGAGCATACGCAGCCCGGATCACCTTTTGGGCCTTCGCAAGAGTGGAACGGGGGTCTCCGGGAACTTCCGACAGGTCGGCTTTTACCGCACCGCCTACCGCATAGCTCTCGCCGTCCACTCCGGTTCTCGTGTGAAGAATAATGCCCGAAGCCGCTGCGCTACCGAGAGCATACAAATGTGCCCGCTCGTGAGCCCGAATTTCCGCGTCTCTCATGGCCGCCGAATCGCTGGTCGTAAGGACATAATCGGTGCCCGCAACCCTCAACCCTTCACGTGACATTCCGCAGGATTGAGGGGATTCCATGTGGGATTCCCCTGCCCGCTCGCTCTCACCGGCGTTTGCCTCATCATGCAACTTGACCACCAACACCCTTTCGGTTTCGGTGTCCGTGCCGGGAGTCTTGGGATGCATGCCGGGAACCCTGGGGCCCATACCGTAATCGTAGGCGATTCTCATTATTACCAGAATAATAGAGAATTTGCGCTTCGGCAAATTCTCAAACCGAGGGGGCCAAAGGATATAGAATGTGACCGACCTTTTTTTTCAGCTCCGGTTGACAATACAGGCTCTACCGACTATAAATACCATCACGTGAAAACGTAATGCCGCTGTAGCTCAGTCGGTAGAGCAAGGGACTGAAAATCCCTGTGTCATCAGTTCGATTCTGATCGGCGGCATGCATAAAAAAGCCCGGACCTTGCGTCCGGGTTTTTTTATGTAATTCGTCATTGAAGACATCACTGTTGTTCGATTCTATTATTTCGCGCACCGCAGCGGCATATGCCGATGCGAGGAGCGCGAATACTACCGTGCGTATCGCACATCGGGTCGGATCGTAGCCGGGGTGCGGCAAAGACCGATCCCGAAAAGCCCGAAGGGCGAGAAACGCACGGACAATCGGCGGCATAGATAAAAAAGCCCGGACCTCGCGTGAGGCCACTGAAAAGGTTGCAGATTCAAATGAGTCTGTAGCGTTTTTTTCGCCTTTTGCATAGTGTTGCCAAAAGACAAAAACAACCCCACATGATTTACATTATTAAATTCGTAATTCGTTTCAGATTAACAGTAAAAAGTGTCAATGCAGCCTGCAGATTCAGATTTGTGAGCATCGCGATTCCCTTCTCACTGCTGAGCACGACGGAGCTGATTGAACGAAGCAGCGAAGCATTCGCTTCGATAATCCCGGTATTTCCGATCAACTCGCCATCGATATCAAGTTCGCTCATATCATTGACGATGGCTCGTACATCCAGTTTCCGCTTGTGCGCCTGGACAAGGAGTTTGCGAAAATGGGTAGTTTTTCCCGAACCGTGAAATCCGTTTACGACTCGCGGGAATCGGCGATTTGACTCTACCGGACTGCTGTTCATTCGTTTTCACTGTTCTTCTTTTCCTCGGATGGGTATATGCCGCCAAGCTTGACGCAGGGGAACGCGGGTAATACTATATCCACCGTCTATGAAACAGCCGTCGACGCTTCCAGGTAAAATCCCTGTGGTAATCATCACCGGTTTTCTCGGATCGGGTAAAACCTCACTCATCGCCGATCAGCTCGATGGATCTCAGGATGATCTGGCCGTTATCGTTCACGATCTGGGCGAGGAAAATATCGATGTCGCATTTCTCAAGGGGGGAGAGCATGTTTCCCTTACCTCAAATACACGGATCAGATCCGTCTCATCAGGGTACCTGACTTCCTCTCACCTCGATCAGTTGACCAGAGAAATCGATGCGCTATCGGATCTCGAACCCCGGCCGATGGCGATATTAGTTGAGACCTCCGGCGCTGCCAATGTGGTGCCGGTCATAGAAAAGCTCCGGGCTCCCGGTGAGTCCTGGGAGCTCATTTCCGTCTTGACCGTCCTGGATTCCTCGGTGATCGGTGATTACCGGGAAGACCCTTCGATCGCCCCCCTTCTGGAGACCCAGGCCTTATCGGCGTCTTTACTGATCCTCAACAAATGGGACCGGGCAAACCGAATCCAGCGGAAGCACGCCAAAACCTTTGCCGATTATATTCGTTCGAAGAACGGGTCAGACCTGGAAACCACGAAGTTCGGCCGGATCAAACTCCGGCTTCTCCTGACCCGTCGCCTGATCCCCGGCAAAAGCTCACTACCGGAGGCCAATACCCGGGAATCAATCGAGTCGTTCCATCTGACGACACGGCGGCCGTTTCACCCCGAACGACTGGAGAGATGGCTGGACACATCCTGGACAGGCATCATCCGCGTCAAAGGCTTCGTTTGGATAGCCAGCGATATGGAGGGCATTTATGTGCTCGACGCCGCGGGCTCACAACGGGAAGTAGGCCTTGAGGGTACCTGGTACGCCAGCGTTGCCGACGACGAGCTTCGGGACGATCCGGAGGTTCAAAAACTCGTGAAGGAGCATCCCTTCGGAGACCGAAGACAAGCCCTCACCATAATCGGAAGGCCCGAGAGCATTGCTCAGGCAAAAAACGAACTCGAAGCGGCACTGCTCCGGGATGATGAAATGGCTATAGGACCTGAGGGATGGCAATCATTCCCGGATCCCCTTACCGGAAAATTTACGTGAGTCCCGAATGAAGGCGATTCTGTTCGGCGGATTCCTCGCTGCAGGCAAAACCACCGCGCTGAATCAGGTTCTCGGTTTCATTCGTGGTGAAAAACCCCATGCCCGAGTGGCCCTGCTCATAAACGAATTCGGCGATCGGTCGGTGGATACCGCGATGTTTTCAACTGAGGTCTATCAGCGGGAAATCAGCGGAGGCTGCATTTGCTGTTCCTTAAGAATGGCGTTGATTGAACAGGTCCGGGAGATTCGGCAGACGGTGAACCCGGATTTTTTACTCATCGAAGCGACGGGCCTTGGGATCCCCGAAGATATCCTGAACTCCATCGGGTCAATCGGAGCCTGCGAATCCGCCGGAATTCTCTGCGTGGATCCGGCACATGTGACACTGTATGGCCAAAGAATACCGCTTTTTTCCCGCCAGCTTGCCGGAGCGGACACGGTGCTCCTGACGAAAACAGATCTGTATCCGCCGGAGAAGAACCAATCAATTTTATCTGAACTAGAAAGCACATACCCCAACATCACGATCTACCGTTCTCCGATCAATGCGCTCAAGGGACTCATTTATCGCTCAAATTCGAGCGCTCTCGGATCGATACGTCCGGAGGAACCCGGCCAGGAAGCTCCCGGGCTGGGCATCAGTCAAAAAAGTCTGGTTCTCGAGTCACCCGTTTCATTGAGCGAGCTGGAGTCTTCCTGCCGGCGGATCAGTGATGAGTACGGATCCGCACTCCTGCGCATCAAGGGCATTATCCCCCATGATGAGCAGTGGGTGGTTTTTCAATATTACAACCAAAGCTTCCGGATGTATGAGCATAATGGAGCAAGACCGGATAGCCCGTTCATCGTCATAATCGCCCTCGAAAAAATGATGCGGGAGGTAGAACCAACCCGATTATTCGCTACGGCGAACATCTTGAAATCGGGGACATAAGCACCTATGGTTTGAATATATGAGCCATCCAAAGGTATCGGAAATACTCGAGAGAAGCGGTCTCAAAGTCACCCAGCAACGATTACTCCTGCTAAAGACAATTCTCGATTCGCAGGCGGTTTTTACCGCAGCATTCTTGGAAAAAGAGGTGGCCGGGAAGATGAACTCGGTCACGGTCTACCGCATACTCGCCGCATTTCAGAAACATGACATCATCCGTGAAGTGATTTCAAGCGATGTTACCCGGTTCTATGAGTTGTCCCGCTCCGATGAACCGGCCCATCCCCATTTTCTCTGCCATGATTGCGATCAGATCCTCTGTCTCGAACCTTTGAGCCCGGAAGATTTTGCCATGATCCGCAGCTTATCTAAGAATCATCAAATCCGCAGCGTAGCAATACAGTTCACCGGCATTTGCGAGGAATGCCGGAAAAAGCATTCTTAGTATTTACAGCTTCCTGTTTAAACCGTATTCTCATTTTATATGCAACTTAGTTGCATTTACTACATTCATACTAATTACCTGCCTGGAGCATGATATATGGGTATTTTGAACGTTTTTTCTCATTCGTCGCCTATGTACGATGTCGCTATAGTTGGGGCCGGTCCCTCGGGAATCGGAGTAGCCGCTATTCTTAAGGACTTAGGGTGCGAGAATTACATTATTCTCGAGAGGCATCAGCCGGGCTATTCGTTTACCAAGTGGCCCGAAGAAACCAAACTTATCACCCCTTCATTTACGACGAATTTTTACGGTCAGATGGACTTAAACGCCGTCGTACAGGGCACCTCTCCGGCATACTCACTGGGCATGGAACACCCATCAGGCAGAGATTACGCCCGATACCTGAATTTGGCTGTGGAGCATTTGGATCTGCCGATCCGCGCTCCTTTCGACGTGTCCGCAGTCGAGGGGGAAGGTGGGTACTTCCGTATCAAAGCTCAGGACGGATCATCCATTGACGCAAAGTATGTCGTCTGGGCCGCCGGGGAGTTTCAGTATCCTAGGGAAGACAGTTTTCTCGGGGCAGAGCATTGCAGACACTACGCACATATTGAGCGATTCAGCGACTATTCGGGTAAAAATGCCGTGGTTATTGGAGGGTATGAAAGCGGGATCGATGCGGCGATCCATTTGAGCAGGCAGGGTAAAACGGTGAAGGTAATCGGAAAAACCCCTTTCTGGACAATAAACACCACCGATCCCAGTAATAATCTCAGCCCTTTTACCCGGGAAAGGCTCACGGAAGAAATGGCCAAAGGCCGCATTGAGCTGATCGGAGATACTCGGGTAGTGGAAGTGGAATTTGCCGATGGTATCTACCGCATTCACACGGATGCATCATCGATAGCCATTGAAAGCCCTGCTCAGCCGATTCTGGCCACCGGATTTCTGTCCAGCCTCTCCGTGGTACGTGAGCACTTCGCATTCCCGGAAGACGATTGGATTCCCAGCCTTACCCAGGAGGATGAGTCGGTTATTGCTCCCGGTTTGTTTCTCGTCGGTCCCCAGGTACGACATGATTCGATCATTTTCTGTTTTATATACAAATTTCGCCAACGCTTCGGGGTTGTGGCCCGGGCCCTGGGACATCGCTTGGGATTGGATACCACCAAAACAGAAAAATACCGTCAGGAAGGACTTTTAATGGATGATTTATCTTGCTGCTCACAGGAGTGTTCATGTTGACTGCGGAACGTCAAGTGAAAAACAGTACCCAAAAGTCTACTGTGGTGATTATCGGGAAGGAGAGCACCGGGAAAACCCGTCTCATTTCATCGTTGACGGGGCACTCGGGCCATTCCACCAATGTGAAAGGCACGACTGTCCACTGTGATCGCTATGAGGGGCATTCACACATTTTTATCGATACTCCGGGGATTATCATCGAAGAGGATACCCACACGACGAAAAGCGCGCTGGAAGCCCTAGCTGATGCAGAGCACGTGATGCTTGTGGTCAGCGCGCTTCAAATCGATGAGGATCTGGCAGATTTGCTTCCCCTTGTTCGGGGTAAGACCGGGATGGTCGTCATAAGTTTTTGGGATAAATTCAAGGGCAATCAAAGCGCGGCGGAACAGCTCCGTACCGAGGGAATAGCTTGCATAGAAGTAGACGCCCGGAACCTCGATGAGAAAAGCATTGAGGCGATTCATGGGGAATTAGCTAAGGAGCATGATTTTACCGATAATGAATACATTTCCCAACACTTCTGGCGCTATACCCCGGAAAAAACCCTGTTCGATCGACCCGTAGCTGGCAAGATTGCATCCTTATTATTACTGTTCCTGCCGGCAGCAGCAGCAGTGTATTCCGCCAATTCCTTGGCGGATGCCTTGTACGGCCCGCTCTATTCTTTATTTTCTCCGCTGCTTAACGCGGTCAATAGCCTTCCGGCTCCGTTGAATTACTTCCTCGGACTGGACTACGGAATCGTTGCCATGTTTCCATTTTTACTATTGTATGCCCTGCCCACCATACTGCTATTCGCCGTTTTTCTGGGAATCTATAAGACCAGCGGCCTTTTGGACAAAATATCAGCTTCGATCCACCCTTTATTGGCGCCATTCGGCCTTGGCGGTCGGGATCTGGTGAGAGTCGTCATGGGTTTTGGGTGTAATGTTCCCGCGGTGATTAACTCCCGGGCCTGCTCAGTCTCAACCCGTCGGGCCTGTGTACATGCAATCGGATTCGGATCGGCATGTTCATACCAGCTGCCGGCCACCATTGCGGTTTTCAGCGCGGCGGGCCTTGGATATCTCGCATTTCCGTTTCTTCTGCTTTTGACTGCGGCGACGCTGTTCTATTTATTCTTGTTGCGAAAAGGCCGGAGAGAACGCGTGCGGCTCTCCCTTGTCAGCAACTCCGGGCTGCTCACCAGGCCGGGGTTCAAAGACACGATGCTCGAAGTCCGCGGGGTTATCAGACAGTTTTTCACCCTGGCCCTTCCGGTCTTTGTGCTGATCTGCCTTGTGGCCTCCCTGCTCGCCTGGACCGGATTACTCGATGCCATGACCCGGGCCGTCGCTCCGTTAATGGGCATATTCCGGCTGCCCCCGGAAGCAGCACCGGCGGTAATTCTGGGCTCGGTAAGAAAGGACGGCATCGCCATTGGTCTGCTCAATCCGGATTGGGGCTCGTTCAAGGCGGGAGTCCTTACCCCCCTTCAAACCTTAACCGCGGTATTTCTCGCGGGCACTCTTCTGCCCTGCCTGGTGACCGTATGGACGATTCGAAAAGAGTTCGGCATCAGGCGCACCGCATCCCTGGTCATGAGACAGATGGGGTTCTCGGTTATGGCCACTCTCGCCATCGCCTGGATCGGCGGCCTCCTGGTCATGTAGAGGACCGGTCAAATAATCTGATCTCATGTTCCTATCCGTAGCGGAGTTGTATCCAAACATATAACACTTTCTCTTACACAATGCGGCTACGGCATAGCTGTCTGCTAAAGATGTGGTTTTCAATATCCCACTGATAGGAAGTAATTGTATTCACTTCAATACAGCGGTTTTTACAAGTATTCCCGTAAATATCCTTCGCGGAGACCGCGAATACGGGCATGGGGCCTTTGCGCCCGGTGTTCACCTGTACGAAGACTCAGTCTCTTACGACAATTGCCACCGGAGTCTCAGGTCGCTGCTCGTCGATCCTATTTGCCGTCGTTTCACTTATCGTCGCTTTTGGCGTCGGCCCATATCCGACCGAACTGATTGACTGGGTGGAGCGTTTCCCAGACATCTTCCCGTTCAGGCTCGCAGAGAACGGCCTTTAACTGATCGTATCTATGCTGTGACTCGGGATGTTATCGGCTCCAAAGCAAAGGGAGTCGGGCAATACCTGAGGTTGGTAACTTGAAAAACAGCACTCCAACGTTTATGATATTGTTAACAGTGTAAACGTATGGAGGCGTAATGATCCGTGAGAATGTCATTGAAAAGATGGGGAGTCTGTTTGCCGACTTCGGGCTCAAACCGTTGATGGGACGGATATTCGGACTGCTCCTGGCTTCGGAAGAAGCACTGAGTCTCAGCCAGATAGCTGCCGATCTCGAGGTCTCGAAAGCTGCGGTAAGCATTCTGATCCGCCAGCTCGAATCCTTCGGGTACTGCCGGAAGCTTCCGACCAAGGGTAACAGGGAACATTTTTACCTGCTCCGGGAAAACTACCTTCCCTTTACCTATGGGAGGCGAATATCCCGGGAAATGAGTCAGCTGGATATCATTCGGGAACTCGGGGATTCCGAAAGCGATGCCCCGGCCTTCATTAGGGAGCGCATTGGGGAGTTTATGGCGTTTAACGAGTTCATCATCCGCGAACAGGGAAAGGCGCTGGAAAAATGGAAGGAGAATGTACGATGACCATACAGCACACGGATGGTCGGGAGACCTATTATGAGACCTTCGGTGACTCTCAGGACCGAGCCGTGATTTTGATCCACGGACTTGGGGCAGAATCCTCATCATGGATGCACCAGAATCATTGGCTGGCAGACCGTGGCTTTTTCGTCATCGTCCCGGATATGTTCGGCCACGGGCGAAGCGGCAGGCTCGGAGATGACGGGATAAACGAATGGACCATCCAGATCGAGGCTCTCCTCGATCACTATCAGCTCGCATCGGCAGTATTAATCGGTGTCAGCATGGGGGGTGTTATCGCCATCAATTTCAGTGTCAGCAGACCCGACCGGATTACCGCCCTGATCGTTTCGGACAGCTTTGCCGAACAAAAAACCGCCGGAGAGAAACTCCTGGGTTTCAGCCAGGTGATAGGATTCCGGGCTTTCAAATTGCTGGGCAGAAAGCTTTTCGCTCGGGGTATGGCAGCGGCATATCCTCAGGATTTCGCACAAGACGCACGGCAGTACATGTTCGAACGGAGTTTGCAGGCCGACTTCGACCAGCTAATCAAAGCCCGCAAAGCCATCAATACTGTCTCCGCATTAGATGCATTATCCCGGTTTCAGGTTCCGAGCCTGATCATCGTCGGATCTGAATTCGGAAAGAGCTTCGTAAAAATCAATCGGAAAATCGCCGATGCGATCCCCGGAGCGGAATTTGCCGTCTTGGAGCAATCAATGGATCCTTCGCCGATGGTAAATCCCCGGGAGTTCAACAGTCAGCTCTCCTCGTTCTTCGAGAGACATTTTGGAAAAGCGTCTCATTCTTCCCGGGAGATAGTCTGATGCCTGAATCACCCGGAATGACTCTCCGCCGGGCACTATTTCCCATTCTGTTATGGGTGGTACTGGCGGCATCCTGCACGAGCTGGTCAGCTCCGATTCCGCCAGTCGGAGCAGATGCCCCTCTCCCGCTCCGGGAAGGCCCTTCATACTTTTCTGTCGGAACGGCGACAGACCGGGCATTGGCCCAGGTTGATGATACGCAAGCTCACCGTCTGCACAGCCTCCTGGTGGGCCTGGATGGGCAAATCATCCTGGAACGCTATTTTAATCATAGGGATGAAGGCTCGATTCACGACATCCGCTCAGCGACTAAGAGTATCACGGCGATCCTGGTGGGAATCGCCATCGATCGGGGAATCATTTCAGGGGTCGATCAGCCCGTCCCGGAGATTCTCCGGGCGGCATATCCCGATATCGAAATTCCAGAGGATCTCACGATACGTCATCTGCTAACCATGTCCGCAGGGAAGGATTGCGATGATTGGGACCGACGCTCGCCGGGAAACGAGAATCGGATGTACCGGGCCCATGATTGGACGGAGTTTTTCCTTTCTCTTGATCAAGTCGCGTCACCCGGTGAGGTCGGGAGATATTGTACCGGAGGGGTTGTCGCGCTGGGAAGAATTCTCGAGCTTTCTCTGGAGATCCCCCTGAATGATTGGGCCGATCAGGTTCTCTTCAAGCCTCTTGGTATACGCAACTACCACTGGGAGTATTACCAGGGTGAAACCAGCGTCGATACCGGCGGCCATCTTCACATAAGCTCACGGGGGCTCATGGCGCTGGGATTTATGCTGCTTCAAGAGGGTCAATGTGCCGGAGAGCGAATCGTCAGCGCTGAATGGATTGATGAAATGTGGACGCCAAGGAGCGATCTTTCCGGCCGGATGTATGGATACCTTTGGTGGCCTCAGATAGTGGACTACGGCTCCGTACCGGTCCGGGTGCTTGTGGCCCGGGGAAACGGAGGCCAAAGCCTCTTCCTGGTTCCGTCTCTCGGTCTTTCCGCTGTGGTGACCACGGGATGTTACAACGATCCCCGGTCGACCGTGTCCGATCAACTATTTTTTAATGCAATTCTTCCCGATGTCCTGAAAATAGGTTCGGCAACGGAAAAGTAATAAAAGCAAAGAGAAGGAGTGTGTTTATGAGCAATAGATCCGGTACCAATGACAGCGTTGTACTATCATCATCGGTTTCCCGGACATCTTTCCGTTCAGAGTCGTGGAGACGGCCTCTATCTTGTAGTATTGATGTTGTTGCTCGGGTTGTTTCTACCCCTCAGGGAAATCGCCAAGGGAACCATCAGGTAACGTCGGCCAACGCCCAACTGGTTGAAAAAGTCAATAAAAAGTGGTCCTAAAGCAATCCAAAATAGTGACGTATGATCCGGACATAAAGGAGGATACTGTGAAAAAGATATGCCTTGGAAACACCGGCATCGAGGTCAGCGAAATGTGCCTGGGCACAATGTATTTCGGCAGCCGCGTTGAAGAGGAAACCGCGTTTGCCCTGCTTGATGCCTACGTGGATCGAGGCGGGAACTTTGTGGATACGTCGAATAATTACTGCTTCTGGCTGGATGGTTTTACCGGCGATGAAAGTGAAATCACCCTGGGTCGATGGATGGCCGAGAGGAAGAACCGGAATGAAGTGTATCTTGCTACAAAATGCGGCGTGCGGCCCATTAATCAGCAGGGGGACTTTGAGGGACTTTCCCGATCGGCGATTATGAATGCTGTGGAGGGTAGTCTGAAGCGCCTAAAAACTGACCATATCGATCTGTATTATATGCATGTAGACTGGCGTGCCACCCATCTCGAAGAAACCCTCGGAGCTTTTTATGAACTGATAGAACAGGGAAAGGTCGGAAATATAGCCGCAAGCAATATGAGCACATGGCGGTTGATAAAGGCGAAAGAAATTTCCCGGCAAAACGGATGGAAGGAGATTGCTGCAATACAGCAATGGTATTCGTACCTCAGGCCGAGAGACGGCGCAGCCCTGTGGGTCCAGAAGTTTGCTGATGAGGAGTTGTTCGATTATTGTGAGGCCGAAAAGGATACCACCGTCCTGGCGTATACTTTAACCTTGGGAGGGCTTTACGGCTGGGATAGCATTTATGAACGAAATCATCCGGCCCTGGGAACCAGATTCTTCTCAGAAGACAATGAACGGCGCTTAGAGACGGTCAAAGAGCTAAGCCGGGAAAGAGGAGTCTCCCCTTTTCAGGTGGTATTCGCCTGGCTCAGAAAACATCGAATCCCCATAATCCCGATCCTGGGAGTGAGAACCATGTCCCAGTTACAGGACAACCTCAAATCTCTTGATTGGGAGATGAGCCCGGAAGAGTTCGAGCGGATGTCGAAGGCGGCGTTCAACCACAAAGAATATGAGAAGAATGAACCAGTGAAACTGCTGTAATGCTATTGTTACCGGACTGATTGTGGGCTCGGAGTGCCTACGGTCCGCTTCCAGGCAGCCCCCGAGTGGTGTCGGCAGGAAACGAGATTTACAGCACAAGGCGCATCACGACCATGTCTTTCCCGGCAGGAGGATGCGCTGAGTCATTTATGACAAATCCTTTATGTTCAAGCCACAGCTGAGCTGGACTGTGGCGGTCTGCAACGGCGCTGAGCGAGCGATGGCCGGCTTGTCGTGCAGCTTTGGTCAGCCGGATTATGAGATCTGTTCCTATGCCCCGGTTTCGATAGGACGGATCCACCGCAATACAGAGCACCGGCGAATGCTCATCCAGGAGTTGAGCATGGGCTTTCCCCGGGTCCGCTCTGCGAATCCAGGCCGCTGCCACCGGAGAGTTTGTATGATCCAGGGCGATGTATCCGAAATCTCCGGGACGTCCCCAGCCTTCTTCTGCATGCGGCAAGGCAGGCGCGGGGGAGCCGGGGTCTGCGGCTTTTGAAGGAAGGAGTTCGCTCCGCAGGAGATAGCGAAGGTATGCGGCGTCCTTTCCTGTTGCAGGGCGGATGTGTACCTGTTCCCCTTCAGCCTCGGCCGGGGGGAGGGTCAGACCGGCGTAGAGAAGCTGAGCCGAGAGTCGTGTTCGTTCCACCACGAGGGTGGTGTTTTCCGGAAGACGTTCAAGAACCTCCCGGGACAGCGCCACTCCACTTCCGGCGATTTTTACCGAAAAGAATTTTTTCCGTATTGTTCCCACCTCGATGAATGAGCCCATTCTCCAGGAGGGTCTGGATTCCACCGGTCCGACCAGACGGATTTTGGTACCGAGCCACAAGTCGAAATTAAACCACAACGCCGCGATGAAGGTCGGAGGAACACCGATCCAGAGAATCCAGGACAGCTGGGAATCCGACGCAGAATCCTTGAAGATTATGAGCTGAGCCAGGAGGGCGAACACGGCGAACAGCAGCGGAACCCCCCATATGACGAGTCGGGGACCGGCCATCCTGCGCCGATCGGCTTTAGTTAGGGGGACAATGAATTTTCCCTGGTGTAGGTCGGCTTTTGCCACAATATCGCTCCTGATTGCATTCTCTCATGATCGGGAGAGCCCGTCTATTATAGCCTTATGCACCCCCCCGGCGTACGCAATTTCAAAAACGGAGCGGATCTGATACCCTGTTATGGTACGCATATAGCTTTGAGGAGAATGAGGTATGAATTTTATGTTCATCCTGGTCGTAATCGCACTTGGGCTTCTGGCATCTTTGGTTGCGGGGGTCCGCTATGCGCGGCAAAACCCCGGCCGCGATGTAAAAAAAGAAATCCGCGAGCTCGCCGCCAGCCGGGGCTGGGATTTTCGCGAACCTAAGGGCGGCGATGTAACCTATTCGGTCAATGGCGGTGCCTGGGAGCTATCCGAACTATTCTTTCGAAGCGCAAATCGGGCGACAACCTCAAGTAATTACCAGACCCGCTGGGAGGCGGAGTACAGGGGTACGGATTCGGTAATAATCGGTCCTAAACTGCCGGCCGCCCTTGAAAAGGGTACAATCGGAAGTCCGAAATTGTATCAAATTCTTCGTCCCATATTCGGCGACAGGATTAGCCGTTTTGAGGGCACGTCAATAATCCGTGAGCTGGGAAGCTCGTCTTTCAGGTCTCAGTTCGACGTGTTCGCACACGACCGAAGCGCCGCCGAAAAGCTTATTGGAGACGGGAGTCTCTGGCTGGATTTGGAAGCCGTTCTGGCCTCCCCTCCAGTGGTAACGATTGCAGACGGATCGGTTTCCATTGTCGTTCGCGATAAAATCCACTCATCCCTCCAGGCTGAAGCTATTATACGCGCGGGAGAAGCGATGCTACGTTTGCTTTAGGGCTTATTGAGTTGTATCGACAATAATTTCGGCTACAATACTACCATGAACTGACGTCCTCAAAGGTCACCTCAAGCGCCTATCCATCCTCCAATTTCTAGTATATTTTCTGACATTGTTGATCATCTTTTTCACCTGGTATATGATAACCGGCATTAAACCCTGCAGGAGGATAGCAGCAGTGCAGATCGAGTCCATGCCCCCATTAGTTCGAAGTACCCAAAAAACACCGGCCCTGGAGCTTGCCGGCGTAAGCAAAAGCTATCCCGGCGGGGTAAAGGCTGTGGACGACGTAAGCCTTACGGTGAACCAGGGGGAGATTCTCGCCCTCCTGGGCCCCAGCGGCTGTGGTAAATCGACGACTCTCAGACTGCTTGCGGGAATTGAGCGCCCGGATTCGGGAGTCATCAGCATCGACGGCCGCCCCGTTGCCGGCGGACCGGGCTTTATCGAACCCGAACATCGAAACGTTGCAATGGTGTTTCAGGATTACAGTTTGTTTCCCCACCTCAATCTCTGGCAAAACGTCGCATTCGCCATGGGGAAGCTGCCCCGACGGGAACGGAAGGAAAAAAGCAGGGGCTATCTCGCAAAAGTTGGTCTCGAAAATGCTATGGATCGATTTCCACACCAGTTGTCCGGAGGCCAGAAGCAACGGGTGGCCCTGGCGCGGGCGCTGGCGCAGGAACCCGAACTCATTCTCCTGGACGAACCGTTTTCCAACCTCGACGCCAATCTTCGGGAACAGACACGGGAATACGTCATGAGCATCCTCAGGGAGAGCGGAATCACCACAATCCTGGTCACCCATGACAAGGAAGATGCCTTTGCCATCAGCGACCGTATGGCGGTGATGTTCGACGGGTCGATTGTTCAGACCGGCGATACCCGGGACTTGTACGCCAACCCCGCAGACCCCCGGGTCGCCCGGTTTTTAGGCGCCGGATCGGTAATCGAGGGCAGCGTACAGGGCGAGTCGGTTGTCACTTCCTTCGGCACCTTCCCCCATGACGCTGCGGACCCGGGCGACGGAGCAATCCTGCTTCACAGGGAAAATATAAAAATCGACATTCATGACTCGGGTTCGCTGGAAATCGGCGGGATGACCTTCCTGGGGAATCGGCATCTTATTCAGCTGCTTTCCCCGGACGGTAAAAAGCTCGAAATTTCCGCCAGCGATGCCTCGAATTTATATCCGGGGCGCCGATGCGAACTTCGATGCATGGAACCGGTGCGGACCTTTACCGCAGAAAAACTAAATAATTCCTGACTAATTTAGTAATATATATTGCGCTTTTTCTTATGATCAGTTAACTTTTTATCAACTTACATTTTCTGGAGGCACAACGTGCAGCGATTTGGCGCACTTCTACTAGTTTTTTTTCTGATTACCACCGGTCTGTTTGGCGCAGGCGGAGCGGAGAATAACACGGGGCGGAGCGGAACCCCTGTTGTCAACCTGTACTCGGCCCGCCATTACGGTGCGGTCGAGCTGGTTATGGACCGGTTTACCCGGGAAACCGGCATTGAAGTCCGGATATCCCAGGGCAGCACCCAGTCCATCGTAGAACGGGTGAGGGCCGAAGGCGACACCACCCCGGCGGATGCAGTAATAACCATCGATGGGGGAAGCATCGATCTGCTTGCGAATGAGGGTTTCCTGGCTGAGATTCAGTCGGAGGTTCTCAATACCGCAATTCCAGAAAATCTCAAAGATCCTTCCGGCAGGTGGTTCGGTCTATCCCAGCGGGTGAGAACCCTGGTGTACAACCCCGCTTCGGTCTCGGATGATGAAATTCCCGAGAGCTATGCAGACCTGGCGGACCCCCGCTGGAGGGGAAGACTGGCCCTGCGGCCGGCCAGCCACATTTACACCATTGCCCTGGTAGCCAGCATTATCGCCAACGAAGGTGAACAGGAAGCCGAGCGCATCGTCCGCGGCTGGGTCGCCAACAATCCGATATACATCAACAGCGACACCAGAATACTGCAAACCATAGAAGCCGGGGGCGCCGACGCTGGAATCGCCAACCACTACTACCTCGGCCGTATCCTCGACAACAGCGATCCGGATTTCCCGGTTCAGGTACAATGGGCGAATCAGAACGGAAGCGGTGTGCACCGGAATGTTGTGGCCATGGGCATTCTGAAAACCGCCCCGAATGCGGAAAACGCGAAAATACTTCTGGAGTGGCTGGCCACCGAAGGACAAGGAGCGACGGACGACACGATTTCCGGCGGAAATCACGAGTTTCCCGCCAATCCCGAAGCCGAAATACATCCGGTAATCGCCTCATTCGGGCCGTGGCAGGTGGACCAACTGCCCCTGTCGGAATACGGCGCGTACCAGGCAGCCGCTTTGCAGTTGCTTGAACGCACTGGTTATGGCTTTAGCGAATCGAATTAGAAAACCGGCATTCAAAATGTTCCGGCTCGGGGTACGCTCCGGGCCGGCTTTTTTGCGATTATGATAAACGGATTCGGGCGTAAAAGCCTCGTACTGACCATCAGCGCCGTGCTGATTTTACCCATCCTCGTAGTGCTATCTCAGCTTCTTACCCCCGACCGGGAAATCTGGTCGCACCTGCTGGCCACCGTTCTGCCCCGGATGGTACGAAACACCGTGGTGTTGCTGGTTTCAGTCGGCAGCATGAGCGCTTTTCTGGGAACCGCACTGGCCTGGCTGGTAAGCGCATTTCGCTTCCCCGGCCGGAAATTCTTTGATTGGGCGCTGATGTTGCCGATGGCGATTCCGGGATACATTCTCGCGTTTATCTTCATTGCCACCTTCGACTATGTGGGCATCGTACAGACTACCTACCGTCAGCTGTTTGGAGCCCGGGCAGCCTTTCCCTCTATCTATACCGGATTCAATGCCAGTCTGGTCATGACTTCGACCCTTTACCCCTATGTATATTTACTGATGCGCAGCGCATTCAGGAACCAATCTGCCCAGGCATTTGATGCCGCACGGACCATGGGGCACGGGCCCTGGTCCGCATTTTTCAGGGTGGCTTTGCCCCTGGCCCGCCCTTCGCTGGTTGCGGGAACCGTGTTGGTGCTCATGGAGACCCTGGGAGAGTTCGCCGCAGTGAGATTCTTTAATTACCCGACCCTGAGCGAGGGGGTTTTTCGGGTATGGGAAGGCATGATGAACCGGGCGGCGGCAATGGAGCTCGCGAGCCTTTTGGCCCTTTTTGGTTTAACCCTGGTAATCCTGGAACGCCGAACCCGGGGAAAGGCCCGCTACACCACCGGAGGGGGAAAAACCCCCGGAGTGACTCCCCGGAAGCTCACGGGATTCAAGGCCCTGGGAGCGACTGCAGTGTGCTCGCTGGTTCTCCTCGGAGGATTTTTTCTGCCGCTAATACAGCTGATTATGTGGACTTCCCGGGAGATAATTACCAATGGCCGGGGCGGAACCCTCAACGTTGCGTTCATCCGGTATCTGAGCACCACCGCAGGGTTCGCCGCCCTTGCCGCCGCAGCGGTAGTGATAATCGCACTTCTTATCAGCAGCATAAAGCGGCATGCCGGATCTAGCCTCCTGGTACGCTCAGGGGCCACATTGGCAAGCATCGGTTATGCCCTGCCCGGAGCGGTGATTGCCGTGGGCGTGCTGATCATAACCACCAACTTCGACGGTTTTTTGCGAAATTCCGGACTCGCCAGAACGACGGTGCTCACCGGATCCATCCTGGGCCTCACCTATGCCTACGCCGTGCGGTTTATGGCAGTGGGCCACAACAGCCTGGAAGCCGGCTACGCCGCAATTTCTCAGCGCCTGGATGAAAGCGCCAAGACCATGGGAAAAAAGCCCTGGATGATCACCGCCTACATCCACATACCCCTGCTGTTCCGCAGCCTGATTAGCGCGGCCACGCTGGTGTTCATCGATGTAATGAAGGAGCTGCCGGTAACCCTGCTTATCCGTCCCTTCGGCATGGATACCCTCGCCCTGTGGGCATATCTTCTGGCATCCGAGGGATTCTGGGAGTCGGCGGCGGTGCCCTCACTGGTAATCGTCCTGGTCGGACTGATCCCCGTAGCGATTCTGGTCCGCCTGAGCGGAAAAGGCGAAGATGTACAGGCCGCTGCGGTGATTACCTGAGATCAGGGGCACCCCACTCACTTCCCGATTGCCCGCAGAATTTTTAGCATGAGCTGATACGGCCTGGCGGGATTGCTCATCTGGTTCAGGCTGCCGGCAATATACAGGTCCCGATCGGGTTCATGGAATGCAAACGATCCGGTTGAACCCGAGTGCCCCAACAGCAGCGGCGTTGTGCGAAACATGTTGGTCCAACGGGGAAGCTGGAATTTCCACAGGCCCAGCCCGTATTCCATGGGGAAGAACATGGGCACGAACTGTTTTATCAATTCAAAATAAGAGTCTGCGAAGAGTTCTCCGGAGAAATACCCCTGCATAAACCGGATAAGGTCCGACACGGTCGATATGATTCCGCCGTCGGCAGCCATACTCGACAGGGCCAGGGGAAATTCCATGGGCTTATATTTGAGGTACAGGGAAAGCGGGCTCTTTTCCTTTGATTTTTGCTCCCCGTTTACGGCCACCGATGTGCTCCCGAGACTCAGGGGGGAGAAGATTCGCTTCGATAGCTGCTCTGCCAGGGAGCTGGCGCATACCGTTTCAATTACCGCGCCCAGAAGCTGATAATTGGTATCGGAATAGTACGCTTTGCCGCTGTCCGGAACTGCTGAGGCTTGCTGTGAGCGCACCGCGTCCAGCACATCCGTAAGGCCGTAGCTGCGGTCCCTGCCTTCGTAAAGCTCCTCCAGCAGCCAGCCCTCATAATAATCTGCAATGCCGCTGGTGTGATTTAAAAGCTGACGGATGGTGATTGCCTGTGAGTAGTCCGTACCCCGAAAGACATGCATGCCCTTGAGATCAACACCGGGAAGATACTCGCCAACCGGTGTATCCAGGTTTACCAGGCCTTCGTCGATTAGCTGGATGACAACCGTGGCGGTAAAAAGCTTTGTGATGCTCGCCACATAAAAGCGGTCCCCGGGTCCGGCTCCCGCCGAAACGCCGGAAAAATTCACCCTCCCGTCGCCGGATTTTACCCCGAGTACTAGGTCACCGGCCGAGGATTTTCTCTTTTCAGAATCAATAATTGCCTGCAGTTTTTCATCGATATTTTTCACGGGTCTTTCTCCTTGTCCGACACATGGCTACGATCTAGTGCCGGCATTATGGCATATACTGTCTCATTTTGCGTTTTTGCCCGCGAAATAACCGTAGGGAACTATCAGCGTCAGATAGCTCAGGGATGCGACGAATATGGGAAATGCACCGGTGAAGCCCGTCATTCGCAGCAGCATGGTGAACAGGATGATGCCGAGCCCCGCGATTTTCCCGAACTGAAATGCCTGGTATGAAGCCTGGTAGGCCTTGAGTTTTTCCGCCTCATCCATACTCGCAAAGAAATCTTTTGCAAAGGTTTTCGAAACCGGATCGCCTTTTAAACGGCTGTCGTGTTTCTGGATCCGCCGTATGGTGGTAATTTCAAACTGACCGATGACCAGTGTGATGACTAAAAACACAATGAGCTTAGTCCAAAACAGTGGTGCATCGGCATCAAAGCTCATACCGAATACCATAAGGTTCAGAATCATTGCGACATTATTCAGCCCGATGACGGTGTTGAGGAAGCGGCCGCCCCGTTTTTCCAAGTCGTCGGCAATGTGGTCTTCCGCACCGTCGGCCCGGGAAAGCACGGCCTTCCCTTTGAAGTACAGGATTGTCTCGGGGATAAAAAAGCCCAACGCAATGCCGATCATAATGTACAAACTGTTTCGCTCAAATGCCCGGAGCACCACGGGAGCGAACTGCTCTACCAGGGCTTGACGGCCCTGCAGGAGAATAAAGGCGACAACTGCGCCGATAAGCGCACTGGCAGTCATCAATGCGGTGATTTTGGCAATGGTTCTGCTATTCATAATACCTGTCCTCGCGATATTCAAACAATTCCTCCACCGACACGCTGAAAATCTCGGAGAGTTTAAGAGCCAGGGTAACCGAGGGGTTGTATTCCCCCCGTTCAATCGAACTGATGGTCTGGCGGGATACCCCCGCCAGCTTCCCCAGTTCCCCCTGGTTGATGCCCAGCCGCGCCCGATGGATTTTTAAGGAATTTATCAACGGCATATGTACTACCTCACCTTATTCCGTTGCCGACGGCTATCCGCCTTGCCCATCATCATGATTTGGCAAGTATCCGCTCACTATTATAAATCCGGCTGGTTATCCAGGTCAGCCCCATGACAATGAGCACATTCACCGAGACGGTGAGAACGAGGCTGAGCAGGGTTGCCTGACTTAACAAGATCGCCTTGATGGTAAAAATCAGGTTGAGAACCGGCACGGCGTACAGGGCCAAAGAAGCAGCGGGGTCCATGCTCATGGTGACCACGCCGATGACGATTACCAGGAGGTAGAGAGGGCCGATATAACCCTGGGCCTCTTTCATGCTTCCGGCCATGGACCCGAGCAGGACAATGAGAGTGGCCGCAAGCCCCGCCCCGCTCAACAGGACCAAAAGCAGCGATATGACCGAAAGGGGACTGAGAATCACAGTCCCCGAGAAGGCCCCGCCCCCCAGGAGCAGGGAATTCAACCAGAAGGCCAGCAGCAATCCGGCAAAACTCATTGCGGCGTTGACCAGGGAGGAAGACACGACGAAGGCGATCTTTCCCAGGGCGATTGAAGAACGGGAAACCTGGTTCACCAAAAGGGAGCTGAAGCTTCCCCGCTCCTTCTCTCCGGCAGTCGTGTCGATTCCCATGGACATGCTACCGGCAAAGAGGTACACGATTATCGCATAGGGTAAAAAGAGAGCCAGGAAGTTCGCCCCCTGGGATTCCACCGGGGCTGTGTCTGCCGTTACCACCCGGAGGCTCTCGAGTTCATCCATGCTCAGACCGTATTCCGCAAGCCGCCTGTCGCTGATGGTTCGGGTGTAGCGGCCAAGGGCCCGCCTGATAATTTCTGCGGCATAGCGCTGATCAGAAGAGGTGGAACTGGCATAGATTTCTACCCGGGCTTCATCACCCTGGGAAAAACCTTCAGGGAACACAACCCATATGTGATCACTTCCCAACTGCGCTGGGTCTGCTCCCGGCATGGGAGGCTGGGTCTCGGGAACGGTGAACGAGAGATTTTCCGCAAGGATGCCGGCGAACTGCTCCCCGTCGGCATTGACAATGCCGATGGAGTACACCTGCTCTTGTAAATCGCCGGCCTGCATGTTCTCGAAAAATGAAATGGCCCCGAATATGAGCGGCATCATTATAAAGGGAAGGATGTAGTTGGAAAAAATCGCCTTCCGGTCCTTGGCAACGTTTTCGACTTCTTTCTTGAATATGATAAATGCATCCTTAAGCATATGCTTCCTCCATAGTTGAGTCCTGTTGCTGTGCCAGGTGAAAAAAAACCTCTTCGAGATTCGGTTTCTCGTAGCGCTCCATGAGCTCTTCCCTCGCACCCTCGGCCACCAGTTTGCCGTCAAGCAGAATTCCAATGGTGTCGCAGAGTTTTTCCGCCTCGGCCATAATGTGGGTGGAGAGCATGACAGTTTTGCCCCTGAGCTTGCAATCATTCAGAAAGTCCACAACGGTCTTGGCTGCGAGAATATCCAGGCCGGAGGTGGGCTCGTCAAACATAATGACATCCGGATCATGGATGAGGCTCACGGCAATATTGGCTTTCTGCGTCATTCCGGTGGAGAGTTTCGAAACCGGTTTATCCAAAAAAGCCCGCATGTCGAGGTAGTCTGCCAGCTCGTCGATGCGGCGGGCAGATTTTTCACGCTCCATGCCATTCAAGTCGCCGAAAAAATAGAGCAATTCCCGGGGACTCAGATTTCCCGAGAGTTTCATATCTCCGGTGAGAAAGCCGATGCTGTCTCTCACCTTTCTGGGCTCGGTGCGCACATCATATCCTTCTACGGATATCTCGCCGCTGTCGGCTTTTAACAGGGTGGAAATGCAGCGCAGGGTCGTTGTCTTTCCTGCGCCATTGGGCCCCAGCAGTCCATAAATCTTTCCGGGCGACACGGAAAAACTCACGTTATCCACGGCGGTGTGCCGGTCTTTCCGTCTTTTTACGGCAAAGGTTTTCCGCAAACCGTTAACTTCAATCATGTGAATACTCCTTTCTGCTATGACAATAGTAATTGTCAATATGACAAGTATGTTTGTCAGTGATATACTAATCATGACAATTTTACTTGTCAAGTTATAGAAAAAGAATTGCGATCATTTGAATACATTATGAAGTACGGGGTACATATCTACGTGATTGACGGCTTAGAGGCGGACTCACCTGATAACACAGTCTTTACGGATTTGTCATTTTGGGATGACCGGCCATTGACTATCAATCGATATAAATTTAACGTAATCAAACCAGGTTAATAAAAGGAAGGCACAAATGAAACGATTTATCGAGCCCATTTTGCTGGTGGCCCTGGAAATTGTCGTATTGCTTACCCTGCCGTTCGACCTCTCGATGATGTTCCTGCTGTGGACGGTCTCGTTCGCCTACTTTTTCGTGAGAAGGGCGGTAAACCAGAATGAAGGGGTAATGAAGGCCAGAGGGCACAAGGTACTGGCATCGAACTTCATAACCAGCCCATACGACACCCACACTCTTCAAAAGGGAATCGAGCTTGAAAGCAAGGTGAACAACGGCAACCGGGAGCCCCTGCAGGTTAAATGGATTCACCTGGGCCTGAGCCTGGCAAACGCTGGAGCGCTGGCGCTGCTGCTTTTGGGCGTTATACCGAACTAAAGAGTCCGTCGGCCGTCGGCCGTCGGAAAGCATGCTAAGCATGAGCTTTATGGTAAAAAGCACGGCGAACGAGTATTCCAAACTTCCGCTACTGTACCTCACGGTCATCGTCGTGCTGTCAAACGCCCTCATTCCCATTGCCAGGGGAGAAGCGATCGCGCCTGTTCAGTTCCTCGCAAGCGCAGCCATTGCCTTGTGCATATCCGGATATTACCTGCTGTTTGATCAGGTCGAGGAAAGCCGGGGATTCGTCTCCACGATACATGCCTCAGTCCTGGTTATGCTATACGCTCTGTATATCTGGCAAAACCCGGTGACGGAAACTTCCTGGCTGATATCCCTGTTAATAGTCGCATACGCTGAGGAGCACATGAGGGGCTTCCTGCGGATCGCCTTTCAGGTATCGGGACTAGGGGTAATACTTACCCACTGGGTCATCCTCGAGCGCAGTTTCGAAGACGTTTTTATTTTTCTCCTGACGGTCTCAAGCGCATACATTTTCGTAATCGTGTATTTGAAGGCGGATTTACGAAGCCGCAGCCTGCGCCAAAGAGCCGAGGCCCTTTCGGAACAACTGCAGGCGGCGAATGATCAACTGACTGAGTTCAATCGGCAGGCCGAAGAGTTAGCGACGGCAAAAGAACGAACCCGTTTAGCCGCAGAACTTCATGATAGCCTCGGACATAAAATTACCGCCGCAAGTATGCAGCTCCAAACGATCAGGCGGAAACTTATGGGGTACACGCAGGTTCAAATAAACCTCTTGCCCCACATTGAGACAGCGGTAAGCCTCAACCGGGAAGCCATGGTGATTCTCAAAAGCTCTGTCAGCCGTCTTAATCAGGACCCATTAAAGGGCAAAAATCTCCCGGATGCATTAGCTGAGTTGGCAAATCAAAGCACCGGTACGGATATTTCTGTAAGCTTCGGCATACATGGTGACTGGATCACCCATCCGAATGGACACATCGCCCATACCTTGTACCGGATTGCCGAAGAGGGGTTAAATAACAGCATCAAACACAGCGAAGCACGCACCGTCTCTGTAAAACTTACAGTCGAGAAATCCGGAAAAATCATTATGGAAATAAGCGATGACGGGAAGGGTTGCAAGCATGTAAGCGGAGGATTCGGTTTGAGAGGCATGCACAATCGATTACAGCAGGTCGGTGGCAAACTGGAAATAGAAACCCTTGCGGGTCAGGGTTTTACCATCCGCGCGGAAATTCAGGGGGACTCTCATGATTCGACTGGCGATTTGTGACGATCAGGAACTCTTTCGTGTCGGGCTTTCGCAGCTGATAGAGACCTATGAGGATTTCCACATTGTCCACAGCTGTCCAAACGGAGTCCACCTTATCGACTGTTTGGAAATCGTTATGGTAGATGCGGTGCTTCTTGATGTCCGAATGACTCCTATGGACGGAGTCGAGTGTTGCACCATTCTACGGGAAAAATATCCCACTCTTCCGATTCTCATGCTGACGACCTTCGATAACGATGACTTAGTTTTCGACGCATTACGGGCCGGCGCCTCAGGATACCTATTGAAAGATTGCAGCGCAGATGAACTATTCTCCTCAATTTCTTCCATCCTGTCGGGCAGCAATATTTTTTCTGCTGAGATCACGAAAAAGATATTCGCCAAGAACTCCGACGAACTTTTCGTTAATAAAATGAGTTCGGGAACAGCGGGCAGCTCGAGCTCAGCTCTGTCCATTCAGAGGGTCAAGTACCCTCTGACCAGGAGGGAGGTAGAAATAGTGAGGCTAATTTCACAGGGTATGAGTAACAAAGAAATCGGAAACCGACTATTCCTCGCTCACGGTACGGTAAAAAACCACGTGACGAATATTTTAACAAAGCTGGATGCCAAGGATCGGGCACAGGCTGTTTCAATCGCAATCGGGACCGGTCTAATCTGATTCGTCCGGCCGTTAGACCACAATAAGCAGATGTACCATTTTTAATGACCATTTCATGACCCCTATGTGACCATCGGCCTATATATCCCATGGAGCTAATGCGATAGGTTTCCCTCAGATCAAAGAAAGGAGACCTGTTTATGAATCAAATCAGGAAAACTACGGTAGAAAAACGAGCCATACTAATCGGGGCGGCCGGAAACCTAGTAATGGCGGTCGTCGCCTGGATAACGTTCTGGTTCTCGAACTCGGAGGCTGTACTTCTGGATGGAAACTATTCGTTCATCGTATTTCTCGGAATGATCGTTGCCCTCGCTGTCGCAAAACTCAAGGCGGTAAAAAACAGTACCTTTCCCCTCGGTCATTTTTTTTATGAATCGCTGTACAGCCTCTTTAAGGGACTTATGATTATGGGAATCATCCTGATGGCTGTTGCCACGAGCGTTGTCAGAATACTGTTTTACTTCGGGGGATCAACGGAGAGCATCCCCATGCTTAATCCGGGTCCGATCGTCTATTATGCCGCAACGATGGTAGTGCTCAGTTTCCTGCTTTCGGCGTATTACCGTCACTCCAACCGGCAGATCGGCGATCAAAGCAGCATCCTGAAAACCGATGCAAAAGCATCGTTCGTAGACGGGGTATTATCGCTGGGCATTCTCGGAGGCGTGCTCGCCCTTCGCAACGCGGGATCCGGCGGGGCGGACAGTTTCATTCCCTACCTGGCGGACTCGATAATTACGCTGATTTTATCTGTCGCCCTCATTTCCAAACCTATCCAGATAATACGGGAATCCGTCATAGAAATCGCATTGGGGACTTTGCAGGATACAGACGAGTACGCCCGAATAAGAGAAGTGATAGAGCGTGGCTGCGCACCGGAGTTGTCAGTGGCGGACATTCATATGAGCAAGACCGGAAGCAGGTATCTCGCGCTGGTATCGGTGAAGACCTCCGATGGTTCGGATATGATGTCATCCGGCACCTTGGAGGAGAGCAAGCGCGAGATCATTCGGGAACTCGAAGGAAGCTATCCATACTTTATGATGGAACTGATCCCCAGAACGTGAAGCTCCGGGAGTGCATCGTATGAACCAGGGTAAAAAAACCGGCAAGGCACATCGATATGTGCCTATTGCCATATTCGTTAGCATACTGCCGCTAATCATTCTATACCTGGCAGGGCAGCACCCTTCCATTGAGCTGCATCAGCACGCAGTCGGTCATCTGGGCAGAAGCATCATCGCCGGCTGGACAGTGGTCCTGCTTTTAGCTGGCACTGCCCGTGTTCTGCCGGGAAAGAAGGTAGTAGATGTTGCCGACGAAAACAACAGTGCACGCCGCAGAGATAGCATCGTAAAAACCGCAAGCCCAGGCCAGGCAATCTCAATAATCTTCGCTCTTATCACCATCGCTAACAGCCTCATGATGATCACCGGCTTAGACACCCCGAAAAACGGAGTATTTGCTTACGTTCATTTGCTTGTCCGACTGAGTATCGTCTCGTTGTTTGTCATAGTTTTTTCATTTTCAGAAATAATTAGTAACGTACGAAAAACTCGCTTCTCTATCGACCCGGTGAAGTTTTTGTATTTGAAGCCCGACTCGCCTTCCCTTATTGTAGTATCAGGAGCCTTCACCAGGGGAACTGCGGCGTTGTGTCTTCTATCAATTGCCTTTCAGCGGCAACTCTCCCCGGCCGGCGGTGAAAAGCTGTACGCAGGACTATTGGTTTTTTGGTTAGGATTGTGGGTCATCAACAGGCTTATTCGTCTACCTAAAAAAAGAGGGGGCAACGAGTAACATGCCCCCCCTTCCTGGGGTTGGGGCTCTTATTATATAGAATCCCCGAAGCGCGCTATGCTGTCCAGCATCTGCGAATACCCCGGTTCTTCAATGGGAAAGTGTCCGCAGCCCTCCAGATCTATCCAGTTCTTTTTTCCTGCGTATTTTTCATAGAACGGCCGGGAATCCTCGGGTTTGGTCCAGGGATCGAGCCCCGGATGGGCCACCAGCAGCGGAATGTCCGCCTGTTCCGGTTCGGTGATAATATCAAAATCAACCAGGCTGAGCAGGAAGCCCAATTGAGCCTTTGTGCCGCCGGATATGGGATCTGCGGCGATAATTGCGCTGATAAACGGGTCGTTGGTTATCAGCTCAATAGGTGCGATCAGCGGCATCGGCAGTCTGAGCCGGTATGCCAGGGGCCTCAAAAGCCATCGAAGGCCGTAGCTAACATAGCCCAGCGCGGCCCATCGGGATGCCTTCGCAAACAGGGAAAGCCGACGGGTATCCAGCAGGGTGGTGGCGATAATGCCCCCGACCACTTCCCGGGGGCTTCGCATGGCCGCGCCGTAGGCCAGAAGTCCGCCGAGACTCAAACCCATAAAGAAGACTTTCCCTCTTTTGTCCCCGGCCTGGTCCCGGGCGATATCTGAAATAATATCCGCCCAGAGGTTGTAACTGATGTTTTTACCCGGCTGGCGAACTGAACCGCCCCGGCTTTACCGGAGACAAAATCTTGTGAGAGGATGGAGTCATGGTAAAGAAAAACAGCAGGTTTTCTGAGGAAGTTAAGGAGCGGGCAATCCGCATGGTATTCGCCGCCAAAGGTGAATATGATTCTCAGTGGGCCGCAATTGAGTCGATAGCTGAAAAGATAGGCTGTACTGCAGAGACGTTACGGCGGTGGGTTCGCCAAGCCGAGAAAGATAATGGTAGTCGGGAGGGACTTACAACCGACGAGAAGAAGCGAATCAAGGAGCTCGAGCGGGAGAACCGGGAGCTCAAGAAAGCCAATGAGATTCTACGTCTGGCTTCCGCATATTTCGCGAAGGCGGAGCTCGACCGCCAACACAAGAAATAGTCTGCTTCATTGATGAACACCGCGATGACTATGGGGTCGAGCCGATTTGTACTCAGGTGCCAATCGCTCCTTCGGTGTACTACGAACAGAAAAAGCGAGTAAAACACCCTGAAACAGCTCCCGCAAGGGTAAAGCGCGATGAAATCCTGAAGCCAGAGATCCAGAGGGTTTGGGATGAGAATTATGAGGTTTACGGCGTTCGCAAGGTCTGGCACCAGCTGAAGCGAGAAGGATTCCAGATCGCACGATGTACCGTGGCCCGTCTCATGGCTGTCATGGGGCTTAAAGGCGTCATACGAGGCCGCAAGGTGCGAACCACAGTACCGGACCCGAAAAATGAACGTCCGCTCGATTTGGTGCACAGGGAATTCAGTGCCGACCGTCCGAATCAGCTGTGGGTGGCGGATTTCACTTATTGCGCGTCTTGGGTGGGTTTTGTATATGTGGCATTTATCATCGATGTATTTTCACGAATGATCGTCGGATGGCGTGCCTCGAGGTCCATGAGCGCAGAGCTGACGCTGGATGCTCTGGAACAAGCCCTGTGGGCAAGGCAACCTGAAAATGGGCTGATCCACCACAGTGATCGTGGGAGCCAGTATCTGTCAATCCGGTATTCTGACCGCTTAGCAGAAGAAGGCATTGCCCCATCTGTTGGGAGTGTAGGCAGCTCATATGACAACGCGCTGGCTGAAACCATAAACGGACTGTACAAATCCGAAATGATCTACCGTAAAGGACCGTGGAAAAACCTGGATGCTATTGAGGCTGCTACGCTGGAATGGGTAAGCTGGTACAACAATAAACGGATTTATGAAATCCTGGGATATATGCCTCCGGCAGAGTTTGAGAAGGCATATTATGATCAACTGCAAGACGCAGCCAGCGGGCTGTAGTCATACAAAACACTCTCCGGGATTCCCGGGGCGGTTCAAACTGTAAGTCCGTAGCCCGGAAGATCGGGACACACTACCCTGAATCCTGCCTTCACCAGCCCCGGGGCCAGAAACCCCACAAGCCTGCCGTTCCCGCCTCCGCCGTGGCAAAGGATCAGGGTATTTTCGGCATTTTTGTTTTCCCACACATCCAGGTGCACTTCCCAACCGCGGTAAGTCGCAAACTGCTCGAGGGGCTCCTGTTTGCCGCTGATGCGAAAGGCTTCAGGCAGATAGCGCTCCAGGTTCCGCCACTCTATGCGGTCGCGGTAATACATTTTCTCGGAATGTGCCGTTCCGCTTTGCCAACTGTTATATTTCATCTTCCTCTCCTTTCATGCTGATAGACAAAATATAGTTCACAAGGCGCAGGTTTTTCGCATACAGCTGTCGTCTAGATATATACTGTCTTTATGGATCCACGATCAAAACGAGTCCGCAGCGAAATAGGCAAGGCCGCCCACGCCCTCTTTCTTGAAGGCGGCTTTGACAACATGACTGCCGCGGCAATCTGCAGCCGGGCGGAGGTGAGCCGGAGCGCATTTTATGCCCACTACCATAATCCCGATGACTGCCTGGCGGAGGTTCTGAAGCAGCTATTCCAGCCGATGGCTGAGGCGCTGCAGGGAAAAGCCCTGGACCCCGATACCCTCCTGCTCGATAAAAAGCCTCTCAGTTATTTTTTCTTCGCACATATCGAGGAGCACATAAAACTCTACTCAACGCTGTTTTATGATCAGCGGGGGGCGGGGGTTCTCGAAGCGGTGCGCTCGGTGGCCGAAACCATGTCTTTCCGGATGCACGAGACATTGCGGAAGAAGTCGGCGCAATGGGACCAGAACCAGGCAGACATGGCTGCCGCCTATCTCTCTGGCGCCCTGGTGGCTACGGCGCGAAACTGGGTAAAAAACGGATGCCCCGGGGGCAGCCTGGTTATGGCCTACTGGTTTTCCTCTATGGCCGCCCCGGGATTACTTGAATCCATGGGGCTTGAACCATAAAGAGACAGACTTTAGGCGCTTTGGCCGAGAGCTTCGCCGGCCAGCTCTTCAACTTCCGACACCTGATCGGCGCTCAACGGCCCGAATTCCATGGCTCGGATATTTTCCTCGACCTGGGAGAGGGATTTAAAGCCAGGAATGGGAATCAAACGATCGCTTTTGCCCCAAAGCCAGGCCAGAGCGCCCTGCACCAGGCTCCGTCCGCCGGACCGCAGAATTTCCCTCACCGAATCCCGACGCCGAATAAAATCCGGGTTCGCCCGTCCCTGGCGGAACCAGCTCAGCCAGTCGGTATCGGTCGCCCTGATGTCCTTTCCGCTAATAATGCTGTCCGCATCGTACTTGTCGGAAAGCAGACCCATGGCAAGGGGCGAGCGGCAGAGGATGCTGATATTCTCATTCTCGGCGAAATTCAGAATATCGCGGTTCCCTGTGAAAATGTTGAATGCCGATTGGGCCGAGTCGCAGTGCTCGCCCTTTGCGAATGCCTTCACCCTCGCTGCATCGTCGGTACTCCAGCCGTAGCTGCGGATCTTGCCCTCGGCGGTCAGCTTTTCAAGGGTTTCCAGAACCTCATCGGCACGCTCGACGGGAAAACCCCCGTCGTGAAACTGATAGAGGTCGATGTAATCGGTGTTCAACCTCCGTAGACTCCCCTCGAGGGCTTTGCGAATAAATGCTTCATCGCTCCCGGCTCCGCCGGGAATGCCCGTTGACTCGTCGAAGTCATAGCCGAATTTGCTCGCCAGGACAACCTTGTCCCGGCGGTCTGCGAAGGCCCTTCCGATTACGGTTTCCGAGTGTCCGCAGCCGTATATATTCGCCGTGTCGAAGAGATTTACTCCTAAATCGACTGCCCTGTGGAGGGCCCGGACCGAGTCCTCGTCCTTTAACTCTCCATAGCCCTGGGGGGTCCGGCCGTCGCTGGCGGTCCAGGTATTGCCGATGGGCCAGCAACCCATGCCCAGCGCACTTACTTCGATATTGCTGTTTCCGAGACGTGTTTTCACGATCTCCTCCTCGCGTTTGTTTGAATGAACAATAGCCCTTCACGTGGTTGGTTTTTAGGTCCACTTTTTGTATTATTTTCAAACCACTTTCTTCGGAGGCCACAGCTGTACGGAATCGAAATCGAGGGTGCCCGATCAGAGAATCAGTATCGTCAGCTTTACCGGCAGCTTCGGGAGCGTATTCTCGAAGGAGATTTCAATCCCGGGGAACGTCTGGCGTCGACCCGTGAGCTGGCATCCTCCCTGAAACTGTCTCGCAACATTGTGCTCGAGGTCATGGATCAGCTGGCCCTTGAGGGATTTGTGGAGAGCAGGCAGGGGTCAGGGACCTTTGTTAGTTCCCATCTTGTTGTGGCGAAGCGAACCAAACCGGGTTCCCCTTCCCCTCCTCCTCTGCAGACCGGTGCCCATGCCGCCCAGAAGGATTGCATCAATCTTGTCGCCGGTTTTCCCGATCCAGAGTTGTTTCCCCGGAGGGCCTGGAGCAGGTGTTACTCTCAGGTCATCGAATACGCCGGGACGAGCACCCTCGGTTATCCGTCACCAGGGGGAGAATGGAAACTGCGGGAAGAAATCGCCGGCTACCTGTACCGGAGCAAGGGCATCTCGGTTGACCCGTCTCAGGTTTTTATCACATCGGGTACGGCGGGGGCGATGGGCATTCTCAGCGAGCTGGCCGGCAACCATGGGGATAAACGTGCGGTACTGGAAGACCCAATGGCCCCGTTTATCCGGCCGATATTCGAATCCCGGGGGTTCGCTCTTCAATACTTCTCGGTTGATGAAGAGGGCCTGATTCCCGGATCCTGGAAAACCGGTCCGGCGGATTACCTCTACGCCTGCCCCTCACATCAGTTTCCCCTCGGCGGGGTGCTTCCTATGAAAAGGAGAAACGATCTTATCGAACAGGCCAGGGCAGCCGGGGCATACATAGTAGAAGATGATTATGACGGGGAGTTCCGCCATGAAGGACGTCCCTTGGCCCCCCTTCAAATCCTCGACCCCGAACGGGTTATTTTTATCGGTTCGTTCAGCAAAATATTCTCGCCGGCCTTCAGGCTGGGCTATATGGTAGTTCCCCCGAAGCTGTCAGCGAAAATGCTCAGGCTATCCGCCCGATGGGACCTTCTGATAAGCGCAACAGAACAGGCGACCCTGGCGTCGTTTATGCAGAGCGGCGCCCTGGAAAAACAGCTTCGGCGCAACCTCAAGCATTACCGGAATAAAAAACAGAAGATCGAGGAAATAATTGCGGGGCAATTCGATTCGGACTGCGCGGTCGGCGGCAGCGATACCGGTCTTCACCTGGTGCTGGGCTTCAAGGGAAGACGCTTTGATGAGCAGGACCACCACACACTGATGTCAGCGGGGATACGCATAAAGCCGGTGAGCATGTACTCAATAAACTACACGCAACACTCGGATAAAATCGTTTTGGGTTACGGACAGAGTTCCCTGAATGATATCGCCCGGGGCCTGGGCATTCTGGCTTCGTATTTGACAGGAAAAACCGGATAAACAAGTATTAAAGCAATAGATTAGGTGGATGCCGATGAAATTTCGAATCGGCCGCTTTATTCCTTTCGGGATTTTAGCGACCGTGCTGACCTTAACAGTCCTGCTCGTAATCAACAATGCGGAAGACCGGCGTTACGTAGCCTCATTCCGGGATGAAAAAACCCAGGCAAGCCTCTACATCCGCTCGACGATAGAACAGGAGTTGAACTCCCGCCTGTTTATTATCAGCGGGCTATACGGTCTTGTGCGCTACAATCCCGAGCTGACCATGGATGAGTTTCTTACCTATATCGATTCCATTCCCCAGGAGGTCGCACGGGTCCAGTCAATCCAGTTGGCTCCCGGAGGCACCATTGCCATGCTCTATCCCCTGGAAGGAAATGAGGAAGCGCTTGGTCTCGATTTATACGCTCTGGATCATGTACGGCCCATTTTGGATGAAATCCGCAGCGAGAATCGCTTTATGGTTCAAGGTCCGATTTCCCTGGTACAAGGGGGGAACGGCATCCTCGGAAGAACACCGGTGTTTCTCCGCAATGGCGATTTCTGGGGCTATCTGGCGGTGCTTATAAATTTCGACGATTTGATGGATTTTGTCGGGGAGCTGGCAATTCAGCGGGATCTTCTTATCGGGCTGAGAGGTTTTGACGGCAGGGGCGCGGAAGGAGACTGGTTCTACGGCGATGAGGATATGAGCGATCCGGTGGTGAGCGAAGTGCTGTTTCGCGGTGGCAGCTGGATTCTTCACGCAGCCCCGGTTTCCGGCTGGCCGCGAACCAGGCCTTCATCGCGAAGTTTTGTTATTCTGAGCGCCATTGCCGCACTCTTCATCGGCGCCGCCGCAGCCTATGTCGCCGCCATACGCGCCGGCCAAAGTCAGCGAAATGCCGAGCTGCTGGTTCTCCAGCAGCAGCTGATAAAATCCGAGCGGAGCGCCGTTTTAAACGAAACCGTGGCCGGTATTTCCCACGAGGTGACAAATCCGCTTGGGGTGGCCTACACCGCCCAATCGGTTATTTCCGATGAACTGCGAAGCCTTGCCGCAGCCATAGGTGGAGAGGGACCATACGCCGCGCAAATTGGCAAACTCCGCCAAAGCTCCGAGCTGGCACAGGGAAATCTCGAGCGGGCGAAGGAGCTGCTTTCCAGTTTTCGCAGCGTCTCCGCAGCCCAGTTCGCCGATGATCTGGACGAGTTTAACATCGTTCAAACCGTGGAGCAGTGTGTCGAATTGCTCAAGCCGGAAGCACGGAAAAACCGGATAAGCCTGCAGTTCGAAGCCTCCGGTGAGTTTATTCCGGTTCGAAGCTATTCCGGGGCCATCTCAATAGTTGTCACTAACCTGGTGCTCAATGCCCTTCGCCACGGCTTTATCTCCGCTACACCCATTGAAAATCCCCGGGTGACCCTTTCATTGAGACCGGAGGGGGAAGAAATCGTATTAAAAGTCAGGGACAACGGAATCGGCATCGCCGAACAAGTCCGGCCGAGCATCTTCAGACCATACTTCACCACCGCAAAAGACCGCGGAGGTACGGGTTTGGGCTTGAGCGTGGTGCACAGCCTGGTGAGTGAGAATCTCAGCGGTGACATCGACGTGGCCAGCAACCCCGGCGAGGGCAGCGAGTTTACCGTCCACTTTCCCCGCCGGATTTCAGGGGCAGAGCAGGTGTAGAACCGCCTACAAAAATCTCGGCGCAATCAGCGCAAGGGTTACTATGAGCCCGGCCAGATACCATACTTTATTCCATTTGAACACCCTGTATCCGTCCATTCCCTCGAATGGAATAAAGGGAAGCGCCTGGTAAATGAGCACCGGGGTATACAGCGCCTGCAGTCCCTCAGCCAGGCCGGAGGGTCGCAGGAGATAGCTCGCAGCAAAAATCGCCAGGGTGGCAGCCCAGGCGGCGAGAGCCGCCCTGCCCTCATATTGCTTGAACCGGGAATAATGCCAGATGCTCTGTTTGGGAACCCACATGCCGAAATGAGGCCACCATGCTCCAAGAAGCCCCAGAAAAACACTGTAAAAACCCCCGCCATGGGCATTCTGAAAGCCCAGTTTGCCATAGGCCCGGGCGAAGGGGAAGCTCACCAGCATCCGCACTAAAGTTGTGCCGATTATCATAGTCCCTGCCCCAAGGAGCCAGTCAGCGCCTACACGGCCAAATCGTCCGACGCCCAGCGCGGCGATAGCGGCAATGAGCAGGCCGACGGCAATGCCCCGGACCGCTCCGGGCGGCCGGTGGGTTTGGCGGCCAACAGGGCTGGTAGTTGGGCCGGTAGTTCGGCTGGTAGTTGGGCTGGTAGTTTTGCCGTCGGGTTGCTGAATGGAATCGCTTCGCAGCCAGAGACTGTATCCCGTATTGGCAAAAGTCATCAAAAAGAGATACAAGAATCCACCCAGGGAATACGGAAAAATGCCCCGGAAGTACGACGGGATGTAAAACCCCCGCTCTGCGAACATATTCCATGACGGCGTATTATCGTCCCTGATCAGCGCAAGCTTGTCCCCGCAGCCCGTGGCGCTCAGCTCAACCAGTCCGCGCTCCAGAAGCTGCGGTCCGAGTCCCCGGCCCCTGCCGGGTTTATCGACAAAGATAAAATCGATCATACCGGCGCTCTTCCCGATTTTTTTGAGAATTACCCCGCCGACCATGAGCCCCGACCCATCCTGTGCGTAGACCGCCCATTTTGGTTTGGCTGGTACAATAATCCCGCTGCCGGGGCCAAAAACTTTCCGGGCCAATGCGGCGACGGCTCTCGCTTCCTCATCACTGCGGACTGCGAAGTATTCCATGGAGCCTCCCCAATCAGCTCATTTTTTTCGGTTTACAGAGTTTTTTGCTGTTCTTTGCGCTCCGCTCGCATTTTTTGCAGATGTAGCAATCTCCGGCATGATTTTTTTCCCGGTATTCCTTTTTGCTGAGTTTGCAGCGCTTCATGGCCTTTACTATAGTCTGCGCCACTGACGATTGCCACCGACGAACGAAAGGGATTTAACAATACGCAAACTCCGGAGTACAATGGAGCCAGGGGGACATGCCGAGCGCCGATGGCGGCAGGTATTGACACAGATATGGGCCCGATAGAGGATAATCTACAATATCTCGTCAGAATTCTCGAGAAAGACACCGAAGGTTTCAGACTCCTGCTGTTGTATGCCGGCAGAGACAGCGCTGAACAGGCGGTGGATGTCGGCCGTTTTACTTCAAACAACGGCGTGCTGCGGATTTACCCCCTCGATTCTCCGGCCCGGGAACCCTATTTTCCCTTTCTGAGGATGGTCCTCGAAAGCGCCGGTCCGGTAAACATGTATCCGGCCCAGAAGGAACTGTGGGAGCAGGTCGCACAAGACAAACCGGTGAGACGGGGAGAAGAAGTTTTACCGGGGGAGCGGGAATACGAGTACGGAAAATTAATTGACACCCTCCACCACAGCCTCGCCGAAGCACTCTCCCCGGGAGAGCTGATCTTCATCCCCAACGGCCACCACCTCCGGCAGGCCAGCGTCGATGTCATTGAGGCTCTTGCGGCGGGCGAGAGCCCCATGTTTATAATCTTGTCGATGGATCCGGCAATCTCGCCGGAACTCAGCGACCGGCTATCCCAGCTTGCCGAGACCCACGGAGCGGTTCTCGATTTGGGCGACGACATATCCCGAAAACATCATGAGCCCCCATCCCCCTCAAACATTTTGTCGGGTTCGCCACTTCAACGGGCGTATTCGGCTTTTCACTTCATGGATTATTCCTGCGCCGAATATCTGCTGCAGCTTGCTGCGGAGGGAGAGCCTGACTCGGCTATCGAGCTCTTAAAAGGGCGTATTTTCCTTAAAAAATCCCTGGACGGTGATGCCCTGACCTCATTTCAAAACGCCCTCACCTGCGCCCAGCATGAAGGCGATGATTTAGCCGTCGCCGAGTCATATTATCAGTTGGCCCGGGTTTACTTCGATCGGGAGGACCTTTCGCAATGCGAAGCCATGGTGCGCCTCTGCGCGAAAAACGCCGGAGTTGTTTCTGACCCCCGGCTGCTGTTTTACGCGGATTTTTTTCGCTTTCTTATTGAGGACAAGCAGAGAAAGTTTTCCCCCGAGAGCTTTCGGCAGCAATACTTCAATCTGCTCTCCGCAGCCGAAAGCCTGGGCTACCACTTGAGCTATGTCTACGTCAGCGTGAACCCATTTGGGCTGTACTCGAACTACGACGCCGAAATAGAAGCGCAGCACGCCCGGGGAATCGAGCTCTGCAGGGAACTCGGCAATGAACATCTGCTCGCCTTCGGCTTTCAGACCCTCGGTTTGGCAAATGCGGTCCAGGGCAGGTACTCGGAAGTCCTACCGTATTATGAGAAGAATCTCGAACTGACAAAAAAACTCGGTCACCCCCTTCAGATAGCCTATTCGCGAAACGGCCTCGGCTTTTTTAACTATCTGATGGGGGAATACGATGAGGCCCAGCGGCAATACCGGCAGGCCTTATCCCTCCTGCTTAACTGCGACGACCTGCATGAGATCGGCATGACCCTCTTTAACATGGGCATGAACGCCCTGCTTGCCCGCAAGGCTGAACAAGCCATGCAGTTTTTCAAATTCTGCCTGGAGCTGCTGGAAACCCGGGGGCGGCGAAATCTGGCATACCATTCCGAACTGGGCATCCTGGTGGCCTACGCCGTCGCCTGCTACAATGCGGGGAACTGGGCCAAAGCCTGGCAGATCGACGTGGATATTACCCGGAAAAAACTGAAACCAATACCCGATAAAAACGAAGAATATTTCCTCCTGCACATGCTGGAAGCCCGCAAACATGAACAGCACGGCGATTTTGCCGAAGCGCTGCGCTGCTTCGATGAGGCCCGGGAGTTTCTCTACCGGAAGAACGACAATATCAGCTATTTTGAGGCGTTCTTTATGTACGAAATGCAGGCATTTTACGGCCGCCGGGAGGATTCCCAGGCCCGGAATGCCCAGCTCGATGCCCTAAAGAAGTCTTTAAAGAAACGGCAGAACAGCTTTTACACCGAGCTGATCGACGGAAAAAACAGCACAGAAGACGAGTTCTGGGACATTGAAGGCACCCTCAGTTCCGTGGTTCAAAAAGCCCGGCAGGACAGGGAGCTCAACCGGATGTACGGCAAAATGCGCGAACTGCAACTGGTGAGGGATATACAGGAACTCTTCGTGCACGCCGATCAACGATCAGATTTGATCCGGCAGCTTATCGACCGCATCTTCTCGACCCTCGACGTGCGGGAGGTCGGCTTCAGAAAATCGGGGAAATCCGGCGATTATTACCTGCGCTGCATACCCGATGAACACCCCGATCCCCTGCGCCTGTTTAGTTCTGCGCTTCCGTCGGAAAACAGGGATGAAATCGTCAGGATTACCGTCCGGGGTGAAAGCGGAGAATACGGAATCCTGGCCATGCGATTCCCTGCGGAAGACAGCTCCCAGGAAGATAGCGCCCAACTATTGCCGATCATCGCATCCCAGCTCGCCCTGGCCTTCGAGCGCATCGGTCAGCTCGAGCTCATCGAAAAGCAGAATTCCCGGCTTCAGATCAGCAACCAGGAACTGCGAAAGCGATCGCTCACCGACCCGCTCACGAATATCGGCAATCGGGCGGCGCTCCGCCAGTCCCTCAACCGGTACTGCGCGGTATACCGCCGCAGTGATACCCGGGGACTGTTCTCCCTCTTATTCATCGATCTGGATAATTTCAAAATCGTAAACGATCTGCTAGGGCATGATCAGGGTGATGAACTGCTAAAGGCCGTGGTGAATGAAATGGGCCGTCAGGTACGAGAAAGCGATGAGCCCTTTCGCTTCGGGGGAGACGAGTTTATTTTACTATTGCCGGCAACCGACGGCGACGGTGCGGAAAAAACGGCGGAAAAGCTCATTAATTCCCTGCGGGCGGAAAACCTGATGCCGCCGGAGCAGCTCAAGCTCATACCCGAGAGGCGGCGCATGTCGGTCTCCATCGGGGTAGTCTGTCCCAACGACATGCCAAGCGTTCAGATACGAGCCGAGGACCTGCTGGGAATTGCGGACCAGGAAATGTATACCGCAAAAAAACAGGGGAAAAACCGCTACTCCCGCTTTCGCTCAGAATAAGCCGAAGTGTGTGCAATCTATCATAAAAGCGGAATGAATCAACTCACTCTGCCACCTGCACGGTGATTACCTCGCCGTAAATCATACTGTGATACGGCTCTCCGTCGTAAAAACCCGCAATGAGTTTTTCATCGATGATTCCCTCGGGACGAATCGCTTCCAAATATATTTTCCGGCATTCGATGCAAATATCCGCCTCCTGAAAAGAAGGCGCAGCCACCCGGGATGCCGCCACAGCATGCAATCCAGTCCTGGAAAGCTTATCGCCATCTCGTCCCGTCCATGCCCCCAAATGGCTCAGGTCCTTCCGGAATTCCCGGGGGAAGGCTGTGAGGGTAAAGCTTTCATACTCGCCGAGAAAATCGTGAGTGTAGCGGTTGGGGCGCACGGCGGCAATAAAACACGGCCGGTTCCACATGCTGCCCAAAAACCCCCACCCGACCGTCATGCAGTTGTACTTTCCGGAGCTAAAATCCCCGGCTGTGAGCAGCATCCACCGCTGCAGCAAAAGCTCGCTTATTGATACCGTAAAATCATCGGGGTGGATTTCCCGCATTGCCGTCCTCCTCTATACTCCATCTGCCCGATAGTATAGCATGCATACCGAAGACCCGCTGGCTTTCGCACATATCGACATCGCACATATCGACATCGCACATATCGACATCGCACCAAACGGCATATCGTCGGCGGTTCAAATTCATAACGAGTGGCTCAATCAGATTAATAATGGCTGGGATATTTTCATACGCCCGTTTTTCGGGTTGAATATGCCCGGCAGCCCCTTACCCGTATTTCTTGTTGTCAGCGATGAAGGCCCTGGCCTGGCTTCGAACTATCACGCCGGAAGCTACATCGGGCTCCGTCGGGAAAAAGTAGGCTTCTATATACGGGGTAAAATGGACCTGTTCCTTGGACTTCATTTTTCAGCTGGTGTGGTTTTTTAATGCCATAGGCTGTAGTTGTGGTGTTCTGTAAACCGGGGTTATAATTACCACCTCTTTTGATAAATCGCCCAGTGACCGGATAGTATGAAGAAAATTTTTGCAACAGCATACGTAATACTTCTCTCAGGCCTATTATACGGATCGGAGGGCCTTACCGTCGCAGTTATTCATGCGCAGGATGAACTGGGCCGGTTTCAAGCCAATCTGGAGCAGCGGGTCAATCAGTTGGCTGTCAATGACGGTGTAGACCTCCGTCTTCACGATATTTTTCTCAGTCTTTCGGATTCTGGTGAAAATTCCCGGTACAGTATCCTCGAATATCTCCAGGTTCAGTTAGAAAATCTCAGTCCGGACGTTGTGGTGGCCATGCTACCTGCTGCCATATCATTCATGGCCGAAGCATCCCCGCACATTGGCTCCGAGTTTCCCCTGCTGTACGCCGTCGCCCCCATGACTTTCCGCCCTCCCTCCTCGGCGGTGAGAGCAAAATCATTTTTTTCCACCGCAACAGCGATTTCCGCCGAAAAAACCCTTGAGCTTATGCGGGAGCTGCTGCCTGAGCGGGACCGGCTGGTGGTAATCAGCGGCGCTCATCCCAGCGATCAGGCGTATCTGGAAATGCTAAAGCCAATTGTCGCTCAGGGCGCTCTATTTGACGGCGTAGAGTACCTCATCGGCATTCCCGAGAAGGACCTGCTGGAACGTATTGCCTCCCTGGATGAACGCAATGCAATTTTGGTCAGCAGCTACTCCACCGACAGCAACGGTACGCCATATGTTCTGGCCGACATCATCGGAAACTGGTCCTCCGCCAGTTCCGCACCGATTTTTGGTTTTTATGACGCCATAATCGATACGGGGATAGTCGGAGGCTACGTCACCCGGGTGGACGCGTATGCAGAGGAAATGTACCGTCAGCTTCTAATTCTTGCCGGAGAGACGAGAGGTTCCCTAAACCCCTCAGCCCATGAGCTGGGACTTGTGTTGAATCGCGCAGAGTTGGGACGCTGGAAGATCGACACACGAAGAGCCGCTCCTTATCTGGCAGAGGCGATTGTTCTTGAAGCCGAGGATGGAACACTGACCCCTTCTGTGTACATAGGGCTTGCGGTGCTTGCCCTCGGAGTGATTACCATTCCGGTAATGCTGATTTCTCAATCATCGCGACGCGAAGCGAAAATAAGAAGAGAACTGAAAGACGCGCGGGTCTACATTGCAGAATCCAACCACCGGGTCAAGAACAGTTTCCAGCTGATCCAATCCTACATTCAAATAAAGTACCTATCATCCGGCAAGTCCGGCGACGGTGAAATGCTCCACGAGCTTGTCAGCAAGCTGGGGATTTTCGGCCGTTTCCACTCGGAGCTCGCAGTCAACTCCGCAGACGGCTGTGCACCGGCCATAGACTTCCTCGAGAAATTCTCCCGTGATATGGAAGCCTACGGTCGCAGTTTGATTCCCGACATATCCTTTAACTATCGTGTAGATGAAATCTGCCTGACGCCTCAGCAGATGCTCAATACCTCATTTATACTATCAGAACTTCTGACGAACTCATTAAAATACGCCTTCCCCGCGGAATACCCCGGGGAAAAAACCATCGAGCTCACCATTGAAGACAAACCCGGTGCGGCAGTTATCCAGTACCGGGACAGCGGAGTCGGAATATCGAAGGAAGCTCAAAACGAATCCGGCGGCACAGGCCGGGCGATTATTAGGGGATTGCTGAGTCAGGTAGATGGAGACCTGGAAGAATCTTATGAGAGTGGCTATCAGGTCAGAATAACCTTCCCCGTTCCCCCTGATTCGGAACGCTGACGTTACCTTACGGACTACTCTGAAGATTTTTTACCACTTCAATTGCAGTTCAAGTCAGGATTGATGCTTGGCGCAGCATATCAGCTGTTTTGGGGGCATTACCTAACTGTTTTCTTGCCGGTATTCCCGATCTATTTTCTCAGGCCGCCCGATGGAGCAAATACATATTTTCTGATATCCTCCGGTACTCTTGCTTGTGCTGCAAAGGTGAGAGGACATGTGCAGTACCCCAAAACGAGAAGAGGAACGGTTTATGATAGTCATTGTTGGTGCGGGTATATCAGGTGCGGTTATGGCCGAGCGATACGCCGCATTAGGTAAAAAAGTCACAATCATCGAGAAACGCAATCACATTGGGGGAAATTGCTATGATTATTTCGATGATAACGGACTTTTGCTTCCACTGTACGGTCCGCATTTTTTCCACACAAACATCGAGAGGGTTTGGCAGTATCTTCAGCGCTTCAGCGAGTGGCGAAGCTACGAGCATCGGGTATTAAGCTCGGTTGACGGAAAGCTCGTGCCTGTTCCAGTGAATATCACTACTGTGAACGAAGTCTTCGGCCTTTCGATTAGCAACGAAGAGCAGATGAAACAATGGCTTGAGGAGAACACCAAATCAATTGCCCATCCAAAAAACTCGGAGGAATCGGCAATGTCCCGGGTTGGCCCGGTCCTCTACGAGAAAATGTTCAAGCATTACACAAAAAAACAGTGGGACCTGTATCCCCATGAGCTCGATGCCCAGGTCATGAACCGCATACCCGTACGGACTAACTTTGACGATCGGTATTTTACCGATACATACCAGGCGATGCCCGCCGAGGGCTACACTTCAGTCTTCGAAAACATGCTCGATAACCCTAATATCGAGATTATTCTCGACTGCGATTACTTCCAAAACAGGCAGGAGTTCTCCCGAGCCGAAAAACTCTTTTTTACCGGCCGGATTGATCAGTTCTTTGAGGAACAGTTTAGGGACCGGGGTGTTGAGCCCCTTCAGTACCGTTCGCTCCGTTTCGAATTCGAGACCCTTGATACCCCTCAGTTTCAGCCCTGTGCAACGATAAACTATCCCAATGAACACGACTATACGCGAATTACCGAGCCGAAACATTCCACGGGCCAGGGTGGTGATAAAACCGTCATCATCAAGGAGTATCCCAGCTGGGATGGAGAACCCTATTATCCGGTTTTTAGTCCGCGAAATCAGCAGGTGTTCTCGCTGTATCAAAAGGCCGCCGAGGAGGCGGAGAAAAACCAGGTCTACTTCGTCGGGCGCTTGGCGAATTACAAGTATTTCAACATGGACGCCGCATTTGACAATGCACTGACACTGTTTGAACAATTGGAAGGCTGAGATGCGGCTTTCCCCAGTTACCCGCCGGGAAAAAGGGACACAATGGCGATAATCAGTCTGAATGAGGTATTTCTGCGCTTTGGGGACGAATATCTTTTTTCGAATATCAATGTGCATATTGAACAGGGTCAGCGAATTTGCCTCATAGGTCGCAACGGCAGCGGTAAGTCCACCCTCTTGAAGCTCATGGCGGGCATAATCGAGCCCGATGAAGGCAGCGCGGCACGAAATCGGGACCTGCACATTGCATATCTCGAGCAGGATTTCCCCGGGGAGTATGAAGGCACGGCCCTGGACTTTTGTCTTCATCAGGATAAAAACATACGTTTTGCCAATGAGCCGCAGGAAATTGAAGTAAACAATGCGGTGCGTCTTTTGGATCAGCTGGGAATAGACCGGGAAGCCCCGTTCTCCGGACTCTCGGGGGGCGGCAGGCGTAAGGCAATGCTCGCCCGGGTTCTCTCTGCCGAGCCCGAGCTCCTCTTGCTCGACGAGCCCACCAATCATCTCGATATCGAAAGCATTAGCTGGCTCGAAGAGTACCTGGTGCGGGACAGACAGCGAAGCATGGTAGTCATTACCCATGACCGGAGTTTCGCGCGCGCGGTTTCTAACAGAACTGCCGAGCTGGACCGGGGAGAGCTATACGCATTTGACTGCGGGTACGGCGATTTCCTCCGCCGCCGGGATGAGCTCCTGGCAGCTGAACAGACGGCCCGCCAGCAGTTTGACAAGCGCCTTGCCGAAGAGGAAGCCTGGTTGCGCCGGGGAATCAAGGCACGAAGGACCCGGAATGAGGGCCGGGTTAAAGCGTTAATGGCCATGAGGGAAGAGCACCGCCGTCGGCGAGAACGCCAGGGGTCGGTCAAAATGTCCCTTACGACTGACAAGCGCTCAGGCGATCTGGTAATGGAATGCGAAGATGTATCGTTTTCCTGGACCGGCGACTCCGGGCCGCCGCTGATACGCAGTTTGAGTACCCGCATTATGCGGGGAGACCGCATCGGCATTGCCGGGCCCAACGGCGCAGGTAAAACTACTCTTATCAAGCTGTTTACCGGGGAAATTCAGCCGAAATCAGGCAAAATACGCCACGGTAGCAATCTGCAGCCCCTGTATTTCAGCCAGATGCGTGAAGACCTGGACCCGGGGAAATCACTTCTGGAGAATCTCAGCGGGGGAGATGACTCGGTCATGGTCGGGGGAAAACTCAGGCATGTGAACGCCTACCTTCAGGATTTTCTCTTTACCCCGGACCGCATAAAAACGCCGGTGGGAATACTTTCCGGAGGAGAAAAAAACCGCCTCATGCTCGCCAAGCTCTTTACCAGGCCGGCAAACCTCCTCATCCTCGACGAGCCCACCAATGACCTGGACATGGAAACCCTCGACCTGCTGGAAGAGCTGCTTGCCGGCTTCGAGGGTACTGTCTTGTTGGTAAGTCACGACCGGGAGTTCCTGGACAACGTTGTCAGCGACCTGCTTATTCTCCCGGGGGACGGAACCGTAACAGAGTATATCGGAAGCTACAGCGAGTGGCGTACCAGCAAGCAAAAAACCGCCGGCAGCGCCGGCTCTTCGAAGACCGGGGAGAATACTGACAAAGAGAACAGGCCTGTTCTTCGAAACCGCAAACTGAGCTTCAAGGAGAACAAGGAACTTGGGGAAATCCCCGGGAACATTGAAGCACTAGAAACCCGAATCGCCGAACTGCATGGAGAGCTGGCGGACCCGGAGCTGTACCGCCGGGAAGGGCCCCGGGCGGCTGAATTAGGGGCCGAACTGGAGGCTGCGGAAGCCCGCCTCGCCGAGTTGTACGAGCGGTGGAACGAACTGGAAAGTCTCTCGCCGTAATGCCATGACCATCGGCCAGTCCGGCTCGGTAACGATAGTGATGCTCCTAGCGTCACGCAGACGCGGTCGAATACACGGTTCAGTTCACTGTTCGGGCCGCGGTTCAGACCTGCTAAGAAAAGGCAGAAGCACTGTTTGATCCAGATTCAGCGAAGATTTAGCAGGCCGAGGTACGCATCGGCGCTGATTCCGTAGTAATCGTCAAAGAGCTCATTAAAACGGGGCCTGGTCTTGAGGTCTTCTATATATAAAAGAATCAGCTCGCCCAGGTCGATTCGCTCAGGTGATACAGCCCAGGCAATGTAATCGACCTCCCCAACGGGAAAACGCACCGCCAACCGATTATCAATCCGCCTCCGGTTAAATGCCAGCGCCTGGGTGATATCGGTAAGTGCAAAATCCGTCTCGCCCCGGGAAAGCTCAGCTAATCCAAACGACAGCTCGTCATTTGCCGTGATCTCAAACTCTAGTCCGAACTCATCCATCAGCTGCTCGGCAATTTCCATCTGGGCGCTGGCTTGCGGCAGCATGATTCTGAGTCCGTCCAGGTCTTCCAGATTTTCCACCGGACTGTCCGCCCGGACGACGACGGCATTTTGGACCGGCAGTACGGGTATCATGGTGAGTATTTGCTCTCTCCAGGGCAAGACCGTCAACGATACCAAATACAAATCAGCCTGTGCAAACAGGTCCGGGGTATACGTCATATCGGGGTCGCTAAACAGACTCTGGGGAATCTCCCCGTCCAGTGCCAGGAACTGTATGGGATTATCATACACCGTGATTTCCACCGGAATAGATAATTCCTCGGACATCTGCATAAGCATGTCGTAATGCAGGCCCTGAACGCTGCCGTCACCCTGTGGTTCATAAACAGCGGGAAAGGGGATGGTCGCCACCCGCAGGCCGGAATCCTGAAGCTCCCGCAGCAGCGAACGCTGGGCATCATTTAATCCGCCGATAAACGTTTCCTCCTGCGATTCAGAGTCCAGCAACGGGACGACAGCCTCTTGAGGAGCGCGATCCGAGCAGGAAAGAAGAAAAAAGGCCAAAGCCAGCGCGAGTATAATTGACAATCCGAATCTGTTCTTATCCATGCCACCCCGTGATGCCTGTCTGTCCGGCAATCCTCATCATCTCAAGCATAGGGCATCCGAGGAGAAAAGTGTCCGCCTATTGAGTAATTCCCAGAAAAGATGCAAAGGACCGCACGAAGTGATTGCAGCCCTATGGTTCAACCGCCGGGAAGGTAAGGGCGAATTTGGTGAACTGCCGGGACCGGGATTTCACCTCGATCTTCCCGCGATGGGCCCTGGCCAGGTCCTGAATGAGAGAAAGGCCGATTCCCCTACCGGATAGTTCATCGGCGCCTTCACTGGTGCTTAGGGACGGGTGAAATAGGTATTGGGCGATTTCTTTGGCATCAAGATTTTCAGCCTGCTCTTCCGTGAGTATTCCCTGACTGACAAGCCGCTTGCGCACACCGGCGGCGTTTATTCCCCTACCGTCGTCCTGGAATTCCAGGCGGAACTGCTTGTCATGCCGGGCTGCGCTTATGCTTATGAGGCCTGACTCGCTCTTGCCATGACTGCGGCGTTCCAGCCCGTCTTCGATGCCGTGGGCATACGCGTTGCGGATGAACTGAACGAGCATGTCTTTTACCGGTTTGCGCATCGGTTCGGGTATTGCCTGATGATCAAAGGCGTCCAAGTTCAGGGTCACGGCTTTGCGGGTCTTGCGGGAGAGGTTTTCATTGAGCTGCTCCAGACTTTTTGCCAGACTTTCGGAAAAATCCCTGTTTTTATCATCGAAGGTTGTTTTGAAGCTCCGAAGCTTGGCAATGAGAGCCATTGAGCGGTCAATCAGCTGTCCCAGCCGGGACAGTTTGACAGTGAGGGAAAGGAAATCGCTGTTTTTCACCTTGGCCTTGCCCTTCATTTCCACCAGAAGGTCTTCCATGCCATGGGCCAGGGCGGCGACGGGCTCAAGACCAATTACCGCCGCCTCCCCCTTAATGCCGTGGGTGAGCATTGATATTTGATGAAGCCGGCTCGCCTGATCGCCCTCATCCTTCAGTATATGATTTATCCGGTCTATATCCCGCTTAACATGAGCCAGAAAATCACCTAAAAGCTCGGGGTCGGTGTGTAGCATCCGGTAGAACAGCTCCATCTCCGACTCGGCCTTGTTCTGTTCCTGTACTATTCGCCTTGAAAGAATGGCTTCTTCGGTTACGTCCCCAATTACAGCCATTATTCTCGCGCCTTCATCATCGGCTATCCTGTGGAATGAGAGCTTCAGATGTTTAGAGGAGATTTTCCCGTTGCCATGGTCGAAATAGCACTCCACCTGGTCAACGGGATTCAGATTTGCCAGGGCCTTGGGATCGGTTTTGGGATCGGCCAGAAGTTCGAGATAATCCTCAAGCTCACCGGCGGCGGTATCCGACAGGTGGCTGCCGAACAGTTCGGAAAACCGTCTGCCCTGGAGATCGCTTTGCCCGAGAATCTTCTCGCTGGCCAGGGAATAAAACGGGCCGATTCGTCCCTCCTCGTCCAAAAGCAGGATGCCATCGCTTATATTGCTGAGTATGTTGAGAAATTCGTCCCGGGCGACAGTGGTCTCCTCGAGGCTGTCGAGCACTGCGTTGTAACGACGGGCAATTTGTCCGACCTCCGTAAAGGGTTCTACCGGCGCCCTCAGGCTCAGATTTGCCGAGCGGGCCTGCTGTTCCAGAACCTGAAAAAACGCATGGGTCTCGGTATTTTCACCGTGCTCCGACACATTTAAACCCTTCTCTTCGTCATCGGGGTCGACCCTCAGAGGGAAGAATTTGTTAATCAGCCAGAGCAGACTGTATGACAGGGCAAATGACCAGGCCCCCGCCACCACTATTCCGATGAGCTGAACGGTCATCTGGCGGTCCAAACTGAGCCCCGTGGCCAGCAGTTCCGGATCTCCGAAAATCGCCACCGCCAGGGTGCCCCACATGCCCGCAAAGAGATGGACCGGTATGGCTCCCACCGCATCATCTATGCGGAGCTTTTCGAGCATCATGGAACTCAGAAGCATTACCACTCCGCCGACGGCTCCGATGACTATGGCGTCAATTTCGCCAACCGCGTGGGCGTTGGCGGTCACCGCGACCAGCCCCGCAAGGGCGCCGTTGAGTATGAGCATAATGTCCGGCTTCTTGTAGATCGGCCAACCGACAATCAACGCGCCGATCATCCCCGCGGAGGCCGAGAGGGCGGTGTTGACCAGTATATGGGGGACCTGGTCGTTGAGAGCGAGGGTAGAACCGCCGTTAAACCCGAACCAGCCAAACCACAGCAGGATTACACCCAGGACAACCATGGGGACATTGCTGCCGGGAATTTTATGCGATTTGCCGTCTTCGTCGAAGCGGTGGCGCCGGGGCCCGAGAATGAGCAAGGCGGCCAGAGCGATCCATCCTCCCACCGAGTGGACGACGGTGCTGCCCGCGAAATCGACGAATCCCAGCTGCTCAAGCCATCCTCCGTCTCCCCCCAGCCAGAAGCTCCCCCAACTCCAATGACCAAAAACAGGGTAGATGATCGCTGCAAGAATTATGGTCGAGAAAATATATGATGAATACTTCATCCGCTCGGCGACGGCTCCGGAGACTATTGTGGCCGCTGTTGAACAGAACATCGATTGGAACAAGAAGAACACTCCGGTCCACACGGGATTCTCCGTCATCGAGAGCCGAAGAAAGAAGCCGTTGGTGCCCAGAATTCCTGAATAACTGAGCCCGAACATGATGGCGAAACCGAATAGCCAAAAGGCCAAAAAAGACACGCCGAGATCGGTGAGATTTTTTATCGCAACATTAATGGAATTTTTAGAACGGGTCATACCCGATTCCACCATTGCGAATCCCGCCTGCATGATAAAAACCAGAAATGATGAAAACAAGACCCACAAGATGTTGATCGCGCTCTGATCCATACTGTCTCCTAATACATAAAACCCGAGCCAGCCCGGGTAAAGCTTTTACTGTTATTCCAATCCGATAATCAGGAGCGCGGTGTGACCGCGCCATTTGAGCGGAACCATAAAGGCCGGGGGATTCTGGGTAAACAGCGAGGCCAGTTCGAGACCCCTTCGCACCGCCGGCACCGAGATAAAATATTCCGAGCCAAGGTGGCGGCGCATATTTCCGGCAATGGTGTTAATGACCTCACCTGCCATATCTTCGAGATCGTCGCCGGAAATATCCTCGTTGATAATTTCCCGGGCTACATCGTTCAGAAGGGCCTCTCCGGTACTGAACAGCAGCTGCCCCCGGTGACTCCCGGAGACCGCAATGCCTGCGGAAATACTCAGGTTGCGATCCGTTGAACTGAGTACGTAGGGCACTCCCATTTCAGCCTCCTCTCCGCTGATGCTTTTGAAATATCCGGTGATGACGTCGATAAACACCTGAATGTCGCGAGCCTCCATCATGTCACCCCCGCCGGGAGGATTCTATGTATTTCTCCCGCGAGTTCCTCGTTGGAAAAGGGTTTTGACACAAAGCCCCGGGCTCCGAGTTTCAGCGCCCGTAAACCCGTTGCCCGGTCGTTCAGTGCGCTGATAACCAATACATGTACCTCCGGTCGCAGGTGCATCATGCGCTCCAGGCAAGCCAGACCGTCCATTCCCGGCATGGTGATATCCAGGGTAACGAGATCGGGTTCAGTGCGGGCAAACTGTTCTAGGGCTGCGGTCCCGTCCGGAGCGCATGTGATGTGATCTATTTCAAGACCGGCAAAAACCGAGCTAATGGCTCTTTGAACTATCCTCGAGTCATCGACAATAAGAACTTTCATGTACATGAACATGCAAAATATGGGCCACTTTTGTTTTTTCTTGCATATTTATACTAAGTTATTACCGGCAGTCGAATTAGCAATCTGGTTACCCATTGCCTTGCCGAGGCGAATACTACTTTTCTGTATTTTTTTGCAATACAAGCTACGCAGATGTACCAAATAACGAAATAATAGCGTAGTACAGGGGCGGTATGAGGAGGGAGGGAAGAAGGTTAGCCGTCTTGATTCGCCGTATCTTTAACAGATCGATACCGATAGCAAAAATCAGAATACCTCCTATATTTGATATCTCACGAATCACCGCCTCGCCGATCCAGGGCTCGAGATAGGAGGAAAAAAGTGTTAATGAACCCTGATACGCGAGCAATGGCAGAGCGCTAAAGATAACCCCTATTCCCAGGCTCGAGGCGAGAATGACCGAGGTTATACCATCGAGAATGGATTTTGCGAAGAGTATGCTGTGGTCGGCCTGGAGTCCGCTTTTGATCGAACCGAGAATTGCCATGCTGCCCACGCAATAAATAAGCGATGCGGTAACGAAGGCTTCGGAAACCTTGCCGTGACCGTCTCCCAGGCGCTTCTGGAGCCGGTCGCCAAGCTTCTCCATCTGCCGTTCAATCCCGATAAGTTCGCCGACGACACCCCCGAGGGCCAGACTGATTATAAACAGCAGGGCTTCGCTCTCGGGATCGAGCAGACCCGAAAGGGCGGTGGCCATTCCGATGAACAGCACGGCAAGGGCTATGGACTGAAGCAGGGTCTCCTTAAATCGCTCGGGAAGACCGTGTCTTAACAGTACGCCTGTTACTGATCCTAAAATAATAGCGGCGGCATTGACGTAGGTACCCAGCATACAGCCATGGTAGCGCGTTTGATGAGAAGGGGCAAACGGCCTCCGGAATTATCCGGAGGCCGTGCATTTCATGGGTGCAATGAAATGCCTGGAAGACTGGTCAGCCCGCCAGCTTCTTTGCCAGCTCTGCGGTGCGCCTTCCCTGGAAACGTGCGGCTTCAAGTTCGTTCTCGCTGGGCATCCGCGAACCGTCTCCTCCGGCTATGGTTGTGGCTCCGTACGGGCTGCCACCGGTTATTTCGTCGACACCCATCTGGCCCTGGAAGGTATAGGGAAGACCGGCCACAACCATGCCCTGATGGAGGAAGTAGCGGTGGATGCTGAACAGCGCGGCCTCGTTTCCACCGTGCTGGGTTGCCGTGGCAACCATGGCGCTTCCGACCTTGCCTTCCAATGACTGGCTGGCCCACTGGCCACCGGTCTGGTCAAGAATGTTCTGAACCTGTCCGGGAACATTTCCGTAACGGGTGGCGGTCACAATTATGTACCCGTCGGCATCGGCGAAATCCTGGGCGCTGAGTACCGGTACTTCGGCGAAGGCCTTTTGTGCTTCTACCGCCCCCATCTGCTGCAGTACCTCCGCCGGAATCGTCTCGGGAAAACGCTTGAGTTCTACCTCGGCCCCAGCCTGGGCAGCACCTTCGGCCGCGGCTTTTGCCATTATATAATTGTGTCCGTATGTGGAATAAAAAAAGACCTTAACCTTCATCCTTACTCTCCTAAACCGAGTTTTTTGTTCAGCCTGATGTATTCTGCAATTTCATCGTCGCTGAGATGAGCGCAGGCTCGCTCGATACCCTCAGAGACCCGTTTGTAGCATTCGGCGATAAGCGGCCTGCCCTTCTCAGTGAGAGAAACCACGGTATGCCGACGGTCTTGGCTGTCCTGAATCCGGTGCACCAGGTTTTTTTCAACAAGCCGCTGCACGGCGATTGAAATGTTCCCCCGGGACTTCAGGATTTTATCCGCAACCTCCGACTGATGCAGACATCCTTTGAAATACAGCGCCTCGAGAATCGCGAATTCCGTCGGGCTAACCTTATCTTCCAGCGGATCATCGGAAAAACTCATCTGCAAAAAGCTGTCGCTGGCCCGCATCAGGGTGGTGAACAGCTTCACAGATCGTTTTCGTCGTTCGGATTCTCCAATGGATACTGAGCTCATGTGGTTAATATAGCGATATATTGTTTAGAGTCAAATAGTTTATTGCTAAACTATTAATTTTTATTTACCGGGCACCAGCCAGTGCCCCGAAAACAGCTGATTTCCTCATCCAAACGGTACAGATCCGTAGGTAAATAGGATTCAGCTAAAGTCTTCAAAAAACAGTTCATGGGTTTCAGGAGTTCCGTAGCCCGGAAGGCTTCGGCGTTTCATACCTCGTGAAGAGATGGCGGTTTCGACGATGGTCCGGTTAAACGGATGGGTGTCTTCATCATTGAGGTATTCAGTAACAGGCATCCACCGGGCCTCCTCGATTTCGGAGGTATCGAGGACGATATCAGAATTCAGCGGCTTGAGCCTGCAAATGAAGTAAATATCCGATTTTCCGTAGCGGTAGCCGTGCCAGTGCCGAAAACCGGTAAGCGATATAAATTCCGTCCGTATTCCCGTCTCCTCAAGAACTTCGCGCATTACCGCTTCTGAGATATGCTCCCGTTTATCCAAGGCTCCTCCGGGCAGTTTCCAATGCCGGCGCTGGCGCCGAAAGCGCTCCTGAACCACCAAAATGCGCTTTTGCTTATCTATCACCACTCCGCCTGCTCCAATGTAATGGGTGGCATAGGCGGGAATATGCGCATCGGGATGCAGAGCAAGGACGAGCTGTAAATTTCCCTCTTCTGCATGATGATAGGCGAATCCCCGACTTACCGCCGGGTCAACCAGGATAGAGAGCGCCGGGGGCAGGTTGAGCCATATGAGTTTTGCGCCGTTTTCCCGAAGATATCCGATGGTTTCATCCAGATCATCTTCCCAGCGTCGGGGATCGTCAATGTGGGTGAGGGGCGAAAGGGAGGCGCCGGCAAATCTGTCGCGTACATAGTCGAGAATGGCCATGGACCATATGGTATCGCAAATGTCTATCGTGTGGTAGTTATTTCCGCAGGCATCGGCCCTCAGGAATTGGCCCTCTGCTCAGCGCTTGAGATAGGAAAGACAGGATGGAAGCATAATATTATTTCCAAAATCATCTTCGCCGTAGCCGCATTCCGCCAGGCTCTTTAAATCCTTCAGCACCCGCTTGTCACCCCTGAACTTCACCGTCAGGTCGGTTCGAATATCGATGCTCCCCTCCGCCAGGAGCTGAGCGATAACCCGGTTAACGTATTCGGCGTAGGATTCCTCGGGAGCTTTTTCAAGCTCTGGGGGCTCGAGATTGATATTGTAGCTGATGAGCTGGTTTCGCTCCGCAAGCTGGCTCAGGGCCGCCCGGGCTACGTCTCGCGGTTGACCCAAACCCGGGGGCAGATCCACCACATCCAGTTCGGAAACGACTTTTGCAATGCGCTTGCGCTTTTCCGCGTTGATCTTTTCATTAACCCGAAACAATTCCAGCGGCAGTCCCGCATCGCATTCAAGATCGGAGATATCGAGACTGACATTGCTGCCGTAATGCTGAACAATTTTCGCCACCAGGGTGGACGGACGGACATGAAAACCCCGGTAGTTGGGAACCGGCACCTCAATTTCGCCGTATTCCGCGTAACTGGCTATCACCTCCCGGCACAGGGAAATGCTTCCCTCCAGGAACTGATCGGCGTAGCTAAGGCTGTAGCGGAAAACGAGACGGAGAACCTCTTCCCTGCTCATGGGCAGGGGAATGGCCGGCTCGGTCTTGCCGCCGGGGGACATATGCCGTTCATAATAATGGATGAGATTGGTGGCCAGTTCCAGAAGATGATAAATGATGGATGCATGACCCCGTATCAGGGGCAGGCGGGCATCCACCGACTCGATATTGGTGTCAGCCAGCCGGGTGTCATAGACGCTCTGCAGATTGTGGAACTGCACTTCCAAATCCCGCAATGAACTCTCGCTGATCTGATCGGGAATGTACCGGGGGTACTCCGACGGATCCTCCTCACTGAGGTCGTGAATCTCCGTCTCGGTAAAGAGGTTGAGAAAGGCTGTGGCCATGTTTACCACGACGGCTTCCCGGTCTTTTACCGGCGGTTTGATCCGGTCTTTCGGCAGGGCTGCGGAAGGCAGGGGCAGTTTGAAGTCGAAGGCATGATAGAAGTCGCTTTCCACCAGCCCGTACTCCTTGCCGAATTTAGAAAAGGTCAGAAGAGAGCGGCGCAGACCCTCCACAAGACTGGAGAGGGTAAGCCCGGTATCCCGCAGGAAGCCTTCGATGTTTCCCGCGAGTTTGTAGTGCGGGCTGGCTGACCGGATATGCATGGCGATATAGCTGACATTCGCAAACATTTTTACCGAGGCAATGCATTCCCTGAAGGGGAACCACCGGGAGTTATTTTTCGCCCCGCTGTAGTCCACGAATTCTTCGAGGCGGGTGGCAAGTGACAACACGATACCGACGTATTGGCTGCTGGGCCATTCGGGGTCATCCTCGGCGGCGAATTGGGCGAGCTCGCACAGCCGATCGCTGAAAGGCGCTAAAAATTTGAGAAATTCTACGTCGTTAAGCTCTCTTTCCATCTCTTCATAAAATGATACTGTATTTCACTGATTTTTTCCCATGATACGCGGTCTAATCGGGAATCTCCCCCACCCCATCGATAATGATGCCCGGCTGATAGGCGAATTTCCGGATGTTTTCCCGATCCGATACACCGCTGAGCACAAGCACCGTATCTATTTCCGACTCGATTCCGGCAATCATGTCGGTATCCATCCGGTCTCCGATAATTGCCGTGTCCTCTCTTCTGGCAGCAAGCCGCTTGATGGCATGCCGCATCATCAGGGGGTTCGGCTTCCCCACAAAGTAGGCTTTCGAGCCGGTGGACATTTCAACGGGAGCAATAAGAGAGCCGGTGGCCGGCACAATGCCTTTTTCGATGGGACCGGTGAGGTCGGGATTCGTACCGATGAGCTTTGCACCCTTCCTCACGAGGTTTACCGCACGGGTGAGATTTTCAAAGTTATAGCTTCGGGACTCCCCCACCACCACATACTCCGGATTGATTTCATTTATTGTATATCCGATATCGTACAAGGCATTGAGCAGGCCCGCTTCGCCGATGACATAGGCGTCCCCACCGGGTTTTTGACTTTTCAGAAAGGCGGCGGTAGCCAGGGCGCTGGTGTAAAAATGCTCTGCTCCCACATCCACCCCCAGCCTGGAAAGCTTCTGGTTTAATTCCCTCGGTGAGCGTTCGGAGCTGTTGGTCAGGAAGAGGAACTTTTTATTACGGGCGCTCAACCATTGAATGAACTCACGGGCTCCGGGCAACAGGGTGTTTCCATGGTAGATAACTCCATCCATATCGCAGATGAAGGCTTTTTTTGCCCGGATTTTTTCGATATCTAGCATGCATCCTCCCGTGGGATCCGTCCGCCGATTGCGCCTGTGGTAATTATCAGCTTACCGCGCCGTCTGCAATTCGCACAATAACAATGCACCCCCGAGAAAAAAATCACAAATCCCGATAAGCGCGCCGATCCGGCAATCCGGACAGGACACCGTAATACGAAAGCCCCTCAAGGACTCCGGCGGCGAAGGGTTTTTCGGCGACGAAGGCCCCCCTGCTTGTAGCCGCAGACATCAACTCCGGAAGGGCGTTGCCAACGGCAATTCCCCGCACCCCGTCGAGGGCGAACATTGAACTGTCATTTCCCGTATCTCCGGCGACCAGACAGGCCTCGGGAGAAATTTTCAGCCAGGCGGCAAGCCATGCCAGGGCATTTCCCTTGTTGGCCTTTGCCGGCAGGATGTCCAGATCCCGGTCAGAGGAGTAAATCAGGTTTACTTCCAGATTTTGCCCATGGAGGGAGGCGAGGATTTCCTCTAGCTGCTGTGGAGTAGCATTGTGCAGGTACCAGCTCGACTTAAAGCGATTTTGAAACTTCTCCGCCTGCATTTCAGCATGCGGAAAGGTTCTCATCACCTTTAAAACCACATCGAGGTCCCATCCCTTATTGAGGGAATCGGAAAACTCATTAAGCACCGTTTTGGCGGCAAAATCGTAAATAACCGTGCCGACCCCGCATATCAGGTAATCGGGATCCGGCAGGTCCGTGGTTTCAACGGCTTCAAGACTGTGGTCCAACAGCCTTCCCGAGTTATACACGAGGTAGGGGGAAGAGTTTTTGTCACTGCCGGATCCGTTTCTCCTCAAAGCCTCCCAGTTTTTTTTGAAGGCCAGGGTCGCAGCCGGATCGCCAAGCAAGGTTCCGTCCAGATCGGAGGAGAACAGTGCAAATGATGGAGGCATGTGCATCTCCCTTTCCAATCAGGCCGGGCCTGCATCAGTGAGGGTTTCCACCTCGTTGAGCAGGTGCTGTGCAATTCCCGTCCAGGTAAACCTGGCCCGGGCCCGCTGAGCACCCCGGAGCTTGAGGCGGTCGTGAAGCCCGCGGTGCTGAAGAACCTGATACATATTAATCCCCAGCTCCTGCTTGTCGAAAGGATCGGCGAACAGGGCGTGCACTCCGTAGTCGAGAACCCGGTGTAGCCCGCCGTTCATGGTTACCACGCAGGGGGTACCGCTGGCCATTGCCTCGATGGCAGTCATTCCGAACGGCTCGTAGCGGCTCGATAGCACAAAGAGATCAGCAGCGCGGTAGTACTCCGGCAGGTCCTCGTCACTAATGTACCCCATAAAATCCACGCACTCCTGGACGCCGCCGTTTTTGGCGACACTCTGCAGTTTTTCGAAAATCGCCTGCTCGGAAGGACTGCGGTCGTCGTGTCCGATTGCCAGAACGAGCCGGGCGTCGGGGATGCGCTGATGCACCAGGGAGAACGAATCGATAAGAAGGTCCAGACCCTTGTTATCCGCCAGACGGGACACGGCGAAAACCGTCGGCCCCCTCCAGTTTAGCTGGGTACGCAAGGCTTCGCGGCTTGATTCTCCCACGGGGTAAAACCGGTTGTCGTCATAGCCCGGAGGAATCATCCGCATATCTGTCTGGGATACGTCGTAATCTTCGCCGATTTTGTCGACCTGAATGGGCGTCGTTGCAATGAGCAGGTCGCAGGTGCGGTATATACGGTTTTCGTGGGCAATCCGCTCGTTGAAATTATACTTTTCCTCGAAGGAATCGGCATTCTCCCGGTAATCGGTCTGCATTTGCTCTTTCTTCCAGCTGCCGATCGAGTGGGGCGTATGAACATGGGGAATTTCCAGCTGCTCGGAAATCAACTGACCGGCGAGTCCCGCATCCCAGTAATGGGAATTCACAAAGCTGTACTCCAGATTGTGACGGTCTATGTATGCCTTGGCGTTTTTAACCCATTCGGGGATATTTTTATACAGATATTCCTTGGGGATGAAGTCCTTGCCCCCGCAGGGCACACGGATAACCCGGACGTTTTCATCCACGCTTTCCACCTGCACCTGATCTTCGAACTGTCGGGTCCAAATGTCGACCTTGTACCCGAATTGAGCGATTTTTTTTGAGAGCTCGATAACATATACCACCTGGCCCCCGGTGTCCGGAGCTCCGAGAGGCGGATCTGCGGCCACATACCCGTGGGTGGAAATCATCATTATGCGCCGGGATGCGCTTGGTCTTAGATTCCCTTCTTTCTCGCCGCTTTGCGCCTTTTCGCCGTTATGTTCCATGTTCTCTCCTTATTTTCTGCTCATTCGTTGATGCTTATCACACTAACATACAAATCATCACGGCGAACGGCCAGTGGCCTTCAGTCTGCCCGGAGGTGCTTGTGCCCCGGGGCCTGCTGCAGTAGGGTATAGGTATGAGCAGGAAACGCGACCGTTCCATCGGCGATTTTTGCGCCGATGAAGAGCTTCAGCCGGAAGACAAGCGGGGCTACGAACTAATCAGCGACGCCCGGGGAAACAAGGGTACCAGCTTCAGCCGTGAAGAGCGCAATAACCTGGGACTCCGGGGCCTTCTACCCTACGGCATTGCAACCCAGGATTTCCAGGTGAAGCGGGTGCTGTCAAATCTGGATACCAAGACGACGCCCATCGGTAAGTATATTTTTCTGCGCTCCCTGGAGAACCGCAACGAACGGCTCTACTACCGGGTAATAATGGACCACATCCGCCAGTTGATGCCCATAATCTACACCCCCACTGTCGGTCAGGTATGCAAGGAGTTTGCCCAGATTTTTCGGCATGCCAAGGGATTCTACGTCACGCCGGAAGATCGGGGTCAGATCCGCCGCATCCTGGACAACTGGCCCAGGGACGAGGTGAAAATAATCGTCGTCACCGACGGTGAGCGGATTCTCGGCTTGGGAGATCTGGGCGCAAACGGCATGGGTATTCCCATCGGCAAACTGGACTTGTACATCGCCGGGGGCGGCATTGATCCTAAATACTGCCTGCCGGTCATGCTCGACGTGGGCACTGAAAACGAAGAGCTGCTGAAAGATCCCCTCTACCTGGGCTGGCCGCATCGCCGCCTCAGGGGAGCCGAATATATGTCCCTGGTCGAGGAATTCGTTTTCGCCGTCCAGGACAAATTCCCCAAGGCGCTCATACAGTTCGAAGACTTCGCCACGCCCAATGCCTACCTTCTTCTCGAACGTTTCCGGGATGCGGTATTGTCATTTAACGATGACATTCAGGGCACCGCGGCAGTGGTGCTGGCCGGTTTAAAGGCGGCCATCCGCATCAGCCGGACGGCCTTCCGCGACCTAAAAGTGATGTTTTTGGGCGCGGGCTCCGCGGCCACGGGTATTGCCCGGCTACTGATAAAGGCCTACCAGTTTGCCGGCCTCAGCGAAGATGAGGCAAAGTCCCGGATTGTATTCGTCGATGAACACGGCGTCCTCATCACACAACGGGACGATTTGAAGGATTTTAACCGGGATTTCGCGGTGGACCGCAGCCCCACGGACTTCCTGACGGCAATAAAGGATTTTGCCCCCCACGCGCTTATCGGCGCCACCGGCGTCCCGGGCACCTTCAGCGAGGAAGCCCTGGGGATTATGTCGGAGGGAACCTCCCGGCCCATAGTGTTCGCCCTTTCGAATCCCACCGAACGGGCGGAATGCAGCGCGGAAGAAGCCTATGCCAGAACAGGCGGAACGGCGATTTTCGCCAGCGGCAGCCCGTTCCCCGGGCTGACCATGGGCGGCAAAAGCTTCGAGCCGGCGCAGGGGAATAACGTGTATATCTTTCCCGGAGTGGGGCTTGGAGCCATCAGCGTGGCGGCAAGCAGGGTGTCAGACAGCATGTTTCTCGCCGCAGCGGAGTGCCTCGCCGGTCTGGTTGAGGAGGATGCCCTGGAGCGCGGCGCGGTCTACCCGCCGTTGAGCGACCTCCACAACATATCTCTTGAGGTGGCGGTTGCCGTCGCCCGGCAGGCCTATGATGAAAACCTCGCTCGCCTGCCCCGCCCGGCGGACCTGAGAGAATTTATCGAAGCGCAGATGTACTCGCCGAAGTACTGAGTTCCTGGCTCTCCTGTAATAAAAACTTTGCCGATTGATCGCACAAGATATATCTTACCCGATATATCTTGTGCGATGTATTGGAGGCAGCATGAAAACGGTTCACAGTTTGGTAATCGGAGCGGGCTCGGGAGGCATTACCGCAGCAGTGACGGCGGCGGGATTCGGCAAATCGGTGATAATGGTAGATAAAAATCTTCCGGGCGGAGAATGCACCTGGTCGGGCTGCGTGCCCAGCAAGGCCCTCATTCACAAGGGGCAGGAAAGCTGGACAACCAGGCAGCTGGTTGCGGATTACGTTCCCGACCGGAAAGCCGCCATGGACTACGTTCACCAGGTACGCGAAACCGTATACCAGCACGAAAGCCCCGAGGCATTAAAAAAAATGGGAATAGATTTTATCCAGGGAGAAGCCAGCTTTATCGACGGTAATACGGTTTTGGTGGGGGATGAAAAAATCCGGGCAAAGCGGATATTTATTGCCACCGGCTCCTCAGCCTTTGTCCCTCCCATCGAAGGCATAAAAGATATTCCATTCCTCACAAATGAGAGCCTGTTTGAACTCGATAGTTTGCCTGAATCCATGATCGTGCTCGGCGGCGGCCCCATCGGCATAGAATTGTCCCAGGCGATGGTGCGCCTAGGCGTGAAGGTCGATCTGGTAGAAATGATGGACAGAATTATGCCCCGGGAGGAAGAAGAACTCACTTCGCCCCTTCAGGACAAGCTCGTTGAGGAAGGCTTGGGCATTCATTGCGGGACCAAGGCCGTTCGGGCGGAAAAAGGCGAGAAGGGCGTTGTTCTCCATTGCCAGGACCCTGATAAAAAAGAGGTCGTTTTTACCGCTGATGCTATTCTTGTTGCGGTGGGGCGCAGAGCGAATGTCGACGGTTTGAAGCTTGAAGCCGCGGGCATCGACTACAGCCCCAAGGGCATTGCGGTAAATCGGAAGATGGAAACCAGTGCGAAGGGCGTGTACGCCTTCGGTGATGTAACCGGCCCCTGGCTCTTTTCCCACATGGCCAATACCCAGGGAATCCAGGCGGTACAAAACGCCCTTCTCCCTTTTTCACGCAAGGTAAGTGCACAGACGCCGGTGTGGGCCACATTTACCGAACCTGAGCTTGCCCGTTCAGGCCTCAGCGAGGCGGAAGCCAGGGAGCAGTACGGAAACCGCGTTCGCATCTACAAATACGATATGAATGATCTGGACCGAACCCGAACAGCAGGCCGGGGCATTGAGCAGGTCAAACTCGTTCTGGATAGAAAGGGCAGGGTCCTCGGGGCCACAATTCTGGCCGACCGGGCGGGGGAAATGATTGGTGAAGTTCAGGTTATCCGAAGCCTGAAGGCCAATTTCGGAAAGCTGGCGGGAATAATCCACCCCTACCCCAGCTATGGAGAAGTCTTCCAGAAAATCGGGAAAAAGGTGCTGGTGGACAATCTGCTCAATCATCCGCTGGTAAAGCTGTTCAGGAAATCTTCGTGATCCGCGAAGACCTGCGGCTGGAGAACCAGCTTTGTTTCAGGGTGCATCGGCTTTCCAGGCAGTTCATCGGCCTGTATCAGCCCCTCCTGAACCGCCTGGGGCTGACCTACCCCCAATACCTGGTAATGCTCGTGTTGTGGGAAGAAGACAGCATGGATTACCAGGAGCTGGCCGACCGGCTGGATTACAGCACAGGAACCCTGACGCCGGTTATTCAGAGACTGGAGCAGGCAGGACTGATACAACGGGAGAAATGCAGCGTCGACCGCCGGCGTACACAGGTCTGCCTGCTGCCTGACGGGGAAGCCCTGCGCAGCGAGGTTGAGGCAATGGCAGACATAATCAACGAAACCCGTATTGTGACCGGCGAAAAAAAGCTTTCACAATATGGCTCAGCCATAGACAGTCTCAGCAAGACCATTGAGCGCTTTGACTCCGCAAGCAAAAATAAAGAGAAAGAAGGAATACACTGATGATTGCACTGTACATCGCCGGTGGGCTCATCGCCCTTATGGCACTTGGTATGGTAGTTCAGAACAACCGCGTGCCGGCAAATCTGGGACAGCTGGAGGGTAAATTACATCCCATGCCCGCAAGCCCGAATGCTGTTAGCTCTCAGACTGACGACCGGGAGAAGCTGGTCGCCCCGCTGCCCTTCTCCGGAGACGCAGGCTCAAGTCTCGATGCAATTGAAAAAATCATAAAGAGTCACGGCGCCACGGTGGTCCGGCGTGATGGACACTACATTCACGCCGTCTATACCACCCGGGGAATGAAGTTCAAAGACGACGTCGAATTCCTGGCGGTTCCGGAGGAATCTCTGGTGCATTTCCGCAGCGCATCCCGGGTCGGTCATAGCGATATGGGCGTAAACCGAAAACGCTACGAAAAAATCGCCCGGGAATACGGCGGGTGAAGACCGCCGCCGGTTACCGGTTCAGAACCTGGATGACGGCGGCTAATCCCTATTTGAGATACAGGCGGCTGACCACCCCACGAAAGCCATGTTCGGTAAAGGGATGCAGGGTCGAAGAGTCCAAATTCCCCACGGCATTTGAGGCGGCCACTGCCGTTTCCGGTGCGGCGGTGTACACCCATGGAGCCTTATCCAGCCAGATTTCCTGAATAATCCGATATTGGGCTCTCCGCTCATTCTCGTCGACGGTGGTGGCTGCCGCAATAAATGCATTGTCAACATCGGCCTCCCACTGTGTCGCCGGACTGGACTGCCCCGGATTGGTAAGGTGAAGATTGCCGCTGGACGGAATGGTATCGGCGCTGGCCAGGGGGTCGATCGAACTGGTAAAGCCGATCAGAACTAATTCCCAATCGTAGGTTCCAAGAAGCTGATCAACCAGATCTCCAAAGGGGATAAAGCTGGTTTGCACGTCGATGCCGGCGAGGGCCGCGGACTGGGAAAAAATCTCTGCTATGGCTTCCCGAGCGACATTGCCCGCATTTGTCGCAATCGTCAAACTGATGGGATTGCCGCTGTCGTCTTCCCGAATGCCGTCAGAGTCGCTGTCAATCCACCCCAGGGTATCGAGGATGGATTGGGCAGCCGCTACATCGTAAAGCGGCGCGTTCGCCGGCGCCTCCGTCCAATAAAAGGGCGATGAGGGATGAATAATTGAATACCGCGGAACCGCCCGCCCGTTTAACGCATCGCTGATGATGGTGCTGCGGTCCACCAGATGCGCCAGGGCCCGTCGGAACTCGCGGTTGGTGAGCCATGAAAGCTCCGGATCAGATATTCCGTCGATACCGGGATCAGATGATCCATCGGGATTCTGATTCATGGCGATAAAATCCGCCGATGCTCTCACCCCGCTTTCATACAAGGTGGAATCGGGCCTTGCGGAAACATCATCGATGCCTTGGCCAAATACTTCGACGAGATCTGTGGTTTGGGCATTAAAAAGATCAACAAAATTCCCGGGTATCATGGTAATGGTATCCAAATATGGGAGTTCTGTGTCGGCGGCATCCGACTCGAAGTAGTAGGGATTCGCCTCGAGAATGAGGCGATCCTGGTCAGGTCCCGCGCCGATTTCCTTCACCATAAAAGGACCGCTCGATACCAGTTCCCCGGGAGGAGTTTGGGAGGTCCACATCTCGTTCACCGCAGAGGCCCCTCCGGCGTTTATTATGGGCTCAATTATGTGTTTTGGCATAATCGGAATAGAGGCAAATTCCTCCCAGGAGGCATAGGCGACACTGGAGCTTATTCGCAGGGTCTGGGGATCCACAACGCTCCAGGTACTTTGGGCTCCGTCAATGGTCAAATTGACCGAAGTATCGATTATCCCTGAAAGAAAGAGGTCGACGGCGGAGTAAATAAGGTCTTCGATTGTCAAATCATCACCGTCGGACCAAAAAAGCCCTTCCCGGAGGGTTATGGTTATTCCTTTTGAGTCGGCATCAACGCTGTAGCTCTCCGCCAGTGCGGGCTCCCACTCAAGAGTTGCCTGATTTCTCCTCAACAGCGAGGTATGCATCAGACTGGTCACATCGGATACTGTAGAGGACTCGGCATTCCAAAACCTGAAGTGATCGGGAATACTCCCACCCACACGGAGGTTTCCGCCCTTGGTTCCCGTCTCTCCCCAGGGGTCGAGGGAGTAGCGAATCGGGTCCGACGCCCCCAGATCATCCAAATCCCCGGTATTATCGATTATCGGACACGCTCCAATAAGTACAAGAGCCAGGGCAGCAATTGACAGACAGCGCAACTTTGATTTCATCTCATTCCTCCAGGATAGTCCGGATTTTTTCCCTCCATAATGGAGAATAGTTTACTTTTTTAATCCTTATTAACAGTATTGTAGGGCGACGTTTCCTTTCCTGCAAGAAATTTCACGATGGGAGGCGACAATGTTACAATCAAATCCGGATACAGCGTGAGATACGCCGATCATTTATTATGGCGGATGCACACATTGTGCATATTGCATAATCACGTAAAGATACCGATGAATATTCGCTGTCATGCCATCGATTCTGCATATTTTTTACGATGTACCGTGATATTATAGACGATACTCACTACACGGGGTGGTTTCTCCGAGGAGGCAGTTATGGTAAAAAATAGCGCAATCGTTCTATTGATCGCACTAGGTCTGGTTCTCATGAGCGGATGTCCGGCGGATGCCGTTCTTCCCGAGCCTGAGCTGTCCCTTCCGCTGGCGGATTTATCACAGCCCGCGGGCTGGTCGACAATACCCCAGGAGGATTTCCCCGCACTCGACGGCGCATTCCTTCAGAGCTTTGAAATGGAGAAGGTAATCGGTATCAGCGACAGATCAGTTCGCACCGTGTTGTCCCGGGCAGTTTCGAGTCACGGGGACCAAAGCCCCCGGGGCAGGGCCATCGTTCCGGTATGGACCGACTCAGTGAGCAATACGTTTAGCGGCGGCAGTATAAGCGATTATCCCGAGCAGGGCATGACAACCGACTACAGCGTCGTTGTGGAGGACTCGGCACAGAACATTTACCGCATCACCTCCATTACCAGCTACCCGGCGCAAAACACCACCATCGATACCTATACCGAAGAATATCTCATAAAAGACGTCACTCCCGGCGACCCGACGACTCCCGACGGAATCTGGGATTCCGCGGATCCCATCGTTGACGACGGATTTTCCGATTCCCCATCGCACCGAGAGCGGATGGAAATCCTGTTTGATGACGGGACGATTCGCTATGAGCGAATAGTCGGTCTGTACTTTAACGACGGCTTTGCTCCATTGGACGTGACCGCAAGCCTCTCCTACCCCGACTTTGCCTACCCGGGCAGCGATCCTGATGCGGTATTCTCTTCTGTGGTCATGTACTCCCAGGAAGTTTCCGGCAGCTATGATTACTGGTTTTGGGAAGGAAGCACCCAGGGAGCACTGCTGGGTATTCGATATTATACCGAGCATTTCATCAGCGGCGGAGATTACTACAAAGGAACCCTGGCGGCGTACGAGCGGGCGATCAGCACCTACAGCAGTAACGGAGGCGCATACGCATTCGGCGAACAGTTGTCCGATGTCTTTGTGGGCAGCGAACATACAACCCTCGCGGAATCAGTGCTTCGAAAGGAAGTGCTCTTTGAGGTAGACAATGGCTCGGTTGTGCCCAGCGCGATCGGCGGCAACGCGGTAATGCGGACCCACGTGGTGGACACCAGCGGGGTTGCGGATTCCGACTTCCTCATCCAGCAGCTGAACGATGATGCAACGGTTTTCGCCGATTGGGATTCCGCCCCCTACCACATCCCCAGCGGAGTCAGCGCCGATGAAATCGAATTTGACGATCCGGATACCCAGGTGGCAATCGAAGAATTCATTGCCAATCCTGACGGTCCGGCAATGGATATGATTTTGTCCAGCATGCCGGGAGACAGCGATTTGGCTCAGCTCTATCAGGCCATCAGCACGGGAACCGGAGATGCGGGAGGCAGCGATATCGGCCAGGATGTCATCGACGACTGGTATGTGGACAATTCGGGATTCGACGGGGGAGACCAGACCCACATACAGGTCGGCGGTACAGGCACCGCCCAATTCGACGGCGCTCAGGGTTTCGAAGTAGCAGGCTCAGACGCGGACCCGGCGTTTAACCCGCTAAGCGAGGGTACGGTAGAGGCCTGGGTGTACGTTGAAGCCCACGCGAATTACGCGGGGATTGTTCACAAGGGCGTTGAGCACGACTTCAGCGACGAAGGGTATACTCTTCAATTCTGGGGCAAGAGAGGCAATGTCGCCTTCGGAATCGTCGATCAGAATCCGTATAAATACAGTCTGAGAAAGTCGGGTTTACGACTCAACACCAACAAATGGTACTATCTGGTCGGCCGATGGGATGCCGATAGGGTATATCTGGACATATACTACGACAACGGATCCGGCGATATGGTGGTAAAGCGGTACAGCACGAACAACCGGCTGGACAACGGGACGCCTTATGAAAACTCCGGACCGCTGGTAATCGGCTCCCAGTATTTGGAAGGGTATGGAAGCCGCGGTTTCTACGGATTTCAAGGGTTGATCAACGGTGTGGTGGTCAGCGATTACGCAAAAACCGATGAGGAACTCGAGGCGTTTTACCGTTATATGACCGACGATACGGCGATTGTATCAGGATGGCCGGCTCCCTGAGAAATCGGGGGCGTTGCCCTACTCAAAAAAATTATCAAGCCCGGTCATTGCCGCAGCGCTGACATCGCGGAAGACCGGGTTTAAAAGCACGGCGCTCATTCTGATTACCCGGCCGGCGTAGAGCAAGTCGCGGTTTTCCATTAAGTGCTCTTCCATGTCCAATACCGCCTTGTCAATTTCCTCCTCGAGACGAAGCACCAGAGCGAGAATATCGGGTGTTCCCAGCGGGAAGGTCTCCCTGGAGTACCCGAAAATCCCCAGAATAACCGGCTCCACGAGAAAGCGGCGGTTTTGCACGCCCCGAACCGCGCTGCGGTACAATCTCCACATGCCGTCGTCGGGAGCCAGAACGCGGCGCTCGAAGCGGGTGTTCAGATCATTATTGGCCAGTGACGCGGCAATAAGCAGCTCAAGACCCCGGTTATTGATTATTGCCACCGGTGACAGCTCATCCATAGTCAGGAAATCACTGGGGGTGATGAAGGGCCGGGCTTCTGTTCCCACTCTGGCAAAATTAGCCACCGCGGCAGCGCTGATTCCCGTGAGAGTCCCGGGCAGGGGGTAACCCGCCTCGCCAAGGGGCAGGGTCAGGGTTGTTACGCAGCTAATATAGTTTTCCGTAAGTGAAATATCATCGTTGAGGGTGATATTAAAGCCCCAGGATTGACCGAGGTTGCGGGCCACCGCCTCGGCGAGCCTTGTGCTTCGCCCGCCCGTGGTGCCGCCGGCCCCGTCATCGGGCCAGCGCAGGACTTCAATAAAGGCTGTGTGATCACCCCGGAAGTAACTCGCGGCGGGGACCACCCGAAGGCCCATTTCATAGCTTTCGAGAATCAGGGGATATACTCCCAGCTCGCCTGCCAGTTCGATATACATTGCTGCGTGATAGCTGTAGTTCGGTTCCTCAGCAAAGGCGGTAAAAAGCCCCTCGGAAGGATTTTTCAAATGAACCATAAGGATGTCCCCGCTTTCCAAAGCAGCGCCCCGCAGGAGAACCCGTCCTTGTGAGTCCTTCGGGTAATTTCCGATGGTCAGCTCGGGACGAGCTTGTATGCGCTGCCAATCCCAACGGCTTTCCCGTGACGGCGGGATGCGCGGCGCGAAATCAAGTATGGCCTGATCTGCAAGAACATCGGCAAGTGAAGCATTCCCTTCGGATTCGGCGGCCTGAAGTACCGACAGCTCCTCCCGGGTCATAAAGGCGTCGGCAGCAGTCAGCACCTGAATCGCCGAGTTATTTACAGCAGGATCCCCGTCACCGGCAATGGCGGCTATCGCCCGGCGAATCACCGCTTCCTCGAGGGAAAGCAGGGCGAACTTCATATCCACAAGCTCCCCGCGGCTGCTGATGCGGCGGTTAACGTCAAGATAGCCCTGCCGGATGGTCCTTATCGCATCGGGAAGCAGCGGCAACGGCAGGTCGGCAGCGGCGGCCATTTCGGCCATCAGCAGCTCGGCTTCGGAGCCCGATGGGGACGTCGCATGGCTGTCAGCGCGTACAAAAATGTCCGCCCCCTGCTGCTGCGGAAGTGAATGGGGTATATCAGGCAAACCCGCACAGGACAACAGAGCAAGCAGGCATGCACATACACAAAACACACGGCAGCCTCGGGATGCAAAAGGGAGAATAGAGAATTTCATGGTAACAGTCGCCTCACTGGTATGAAGTGGGCAATAATACCCCGTTTCATGCGCCTTGTTCCAGCCATGCTGATAATCTGGGTATTAGCCGGGCAACGAAGGGCCTGTTCGATACTATCCATTCGGATCAGCGCCGCCATTGCCGCCGGAGCCGGAGCCGGAAGCCGGAAGCGGAAGCGGAAGCCGGAAGCCGGGCCAGCCTGGTTTTTCCCGAAGCCGGCAGACCGGAAAATATGTATACTAGGGGAGTCATGAGGCTATCTAATTGAAAAGTACTGACGTTCTGGAAGGCAGTATTCCCCGGCACATGTTCCGTCTCGCCCTGCCCAATGTTGGCGGCATGCTGGCCATAATTCTGTTTAATATTACCGATACCTTTTTCGTGGCCCGCCTCGGCGACCAGGCTCTTGCGGCCATGGGTTTCACGTTTCCCGTGGTAATGCTCATCGGAGCCATATCCATGGGGATAAGCACCGGAGCCGGCTCACTCATGGCCCGGGCCATGGGCTCGGGGGACCGCAGGCTTATGCAGAGGATCGCCAGCGACGGCATACTGCTGTCAGTCGCCGCGGTGGTGATAATCTCCGCCGCCGGCCTTGTCAGCCTCAAGCCCCTGTTTAGGGCGCTTGGGGCAAGCGCGGAGGTGCTTCCCTTAATCGAGCAGTACATGTCGGTGTGGTACGCCGGGGTGATAGCCATAGTCCTGCCGCCGGTGAGCGACGGAGCCATGCGGGCCATGGGCGAAATGAAACGGCCCCTGTACGTCATGCTCACCGTTGCGGGCTTGAATTTCATTCTCGACCCCATTCTGATATTCGGATGGTTTGGATTGCCCGCCATGGGCATACGGGGAGCTGCGGTGGCGACCATTATCTCAAGGACCGCCGGCGCCCTTCTCTCCCTCGGTTTTGTCCATTTCAAATACCGGCTTCTTAATTATCGCTACGAGTCCCTCACGCTGCTCCTGGAATCCTGGAGGAAAATTCTGTATATCGGCATTCCCGGCGCTCTCATCCGGCTCCTGCCCCAACTCGTGAGAACCCTGCTGACCAGAATGGCCGCCTGGGCCGGCGGAACCGCCGCGGTGGCCGCTCTGGCGGCGGGAAGCAGAATAGAGAGCTTCACAACAATCATCAGCATGGCCGTTGGGGTCTCATTGGTACCCATCATCGGACAGAATTACGGAGCGGGGAAAACCGGCCGGATTGCCGAGACCCGCGCCCTCGTCCTGCGCCTCGCGGGAGGGTTCGCCCTGGTCCTCGGCCTTTTGGCCATACCCTTCGGCCGTTCGCTGGGGCAGATCTTCACCCAATCGGCTGAAGTTCTCGATTTTATCCAGATATATCTGGTCATCATCCTCATTGGGTCGGCTGGCCTGAACAGCTACAACTGGATAAGCGAATCCCTGAATGCCATGGGAAAACCGAAAAAGGCCCTGCGGATAAACCTGCTGGGAACCATAGCGCTGCTGATACCTGCCATTGTTGCCGGCGCTGCACTGGGGGGATTCAACGGCATGGTTGCCGCTCTGGCGGCTGCCCAGCTCGTGCTGGGTTTTATATCAGCCCGGGTGACCCGCAGGGAGTTTTTCTCATAGATCCCGTCTACTAACTTATGTTAGTTGTTTTCATCGCCATAAATCCCGACGAAGCTTTTTCCGTCGGAACCGTCAGTAGCCCTGAACATACCCGGCGTATCGAAGGGCATGGTCCATTCGCCCCTGGTATTCACGGCGATGAGTCCTCCCGAGCCTCCCAAGGCGGCGATGTGCTCGAGCACCCGTGCCCCGGCCTGGGCAATGTTCGATCCCCGGATTTCAACCTCGGCGGCCATGCGGTAGGCCGCAACCGCTCGGATAAAAGCTTCGCCCTGACCGGTGGCGGACACCGCGAGGCTGTTGTTGTCCGCATAGGTTCCGGCACCGATGAGCGGACTGTCGCCCACCCTGCCGTCGCGCTTGTTCGTCATGCCGCCGGTGCTGGTGGCCGCCGCCAGATCTCCGTGGACGTCAAGGACCACTGCGCCGACGGTGCCGAACTTGCCGTCGTGATCCAACTGGCTGCCCTCCCGCTCCGCTGCTGCTTCCAGTTGGCGCCTTCGGGTTTCCGTTTCGAACCACCGGAGTTCCATCAATTCCAGCCCCCTTTCCCGGGCGAAATCCTCGGCGCCGTCGCCGGTGAGGAGTACGTGGCTGCCGTCCTCCATAATCGCCCGGGCGGCCTGTATGGGGTTGCGGATCGAACGGACGGCGCACAGGGCCCCCGCCCGGCGATGCCGGCCGTCCATAACCGCCGCGTCCATTTCAATCTGTCCCTTGTGGGTCAGTACCGAACCCCGGCCCGCATTGAACAGGGGGTTTTCCTCCATTGCCGTCACCGCGCCTACCGCGGCATCCATGGCCGCCGCGCCGCCGCGCAGCAACTCTGCGCCGGTCTCAAGCGCCCGGGCAAGCCCGCTGCGGAAATCCGCTTCCAGCTCCGGGGTCATTTTGTCCCGGGTAATAACCCCGGCGCCCCCGTGAATAAGAATTCTCCATAATCCCTTCATGCGGTCATTGTAGCACGCCGCATGCCGCAGCAGATGATTTGATGTGAACAGGCGTCTTTACCCTCGGCGTAATTCTGCTATACTGGCTCGGTGGACCAGAACTTTTTTGTTGCGGGCGTCGGCTCCTCCGCCGGAGGACTGGAAGCCCTTCAGGACATGCTTTCCCATCTTCCCGAGGATTTGACCAATTGCGCGTTTATCGTCGCCCAACATCTCAGCCCGTCATATAAAAGCCGCCTGCGGGACCTCCTCTCCAGGGAAACCGACAGACGAGTGGAGGAGATCAGCGACAATCAGGTGATTGCCCCGAACACCATTTACATAACACCGCCGGACAACGATGTGGTCGTTAAGCAGGGGCGCCTCAGGCTCCACAAGCCCATCAACAGCATCGGACCAAAACCCTCGGTAAACATTCTTTTCCACTCCCTGGCAATTGAGTACCAGGAACACGCCGTCGGCATAATTCTGTCGGGAACCGGGCAGGACGGCGCCACAGGCCTGAGAGAAATCCGGGATGCCGGCGGCTTCGCCATTTGTCAGGAACCCGCATCCGCCCGCTACGACGGCATGCCCAATGCGGCGGTGCAGACCGGAAGAGCGGATTTTATTCTGGAGGCGGGAGACATCGGCAACGAACTAAACCGCCTCATCCTGCGACAATCGAACTCCCTTACCGCCGAAGCCCAACAGGACGAATACATCCGAAAAATAATAGCAAAGGTCTCCCGATACTCGAAAATCGATTTTTCGGGCTACAAAGACAGCACTATTGAGCGGCGCATCACCAAGCGGCTCGCGGCCCTCAGGCTGGATAGTCCCCAGGAGTACTACGAGCACATTCAGCAGAATCCCAAGGAAACGGCCCATTTATTCAGCATGCTGCTCATTGGAGTCACCCAATTCTTCAGGGATCCCGAATCCTATGAAAAGGTAATAGAGGAACTCACCACCCTGATTTCGTCCCGCCAAAACGATGATGTGTTCCGGATCTGGATTGCCGGCTGCTCCACCGGCGAAGAGGCATACAGCCTCGCTATGGTTCTGGATAATATCCGAAAATCCCTCGATATTGGGCTGCAGATCCAGGTCTTCGCCACGGATATCGACGAAAAGGCCGTCAATTTCGCCCGCAGGGGAGCATATCCCGAAGAGAGCCTCATCGACATACCTGAAGAGTACCGCGAACGGTATTTTACCCGCGACGGCGAGCGCATTGTCATCTCCAAGGATATCAGGCAGATGATACTGTTCAGCGTGCACGACGTCATCGAAAGTCCCCCCTTCCTGCGCCTGGACCTGATCAGCTGCCGGAACCTGTTGATTTACCTGGATCAAAAAATACAAAAGCAGATTCTGCCTATTTTCCACTATGCCCTGCGTCCCAAGGGCATTCTCTTTCTCGGGAAGAGCGAGACCATCGGCCAGTTCTCCGATTTATTCACCCCCCTGGACAGCCGGCACCGGGTGTTCCAGCGCACCAATGAAGCGACCCTCCCCCGCAGCCTGTACCGGGGACATCCGGGTTCCCGCCGGAGCCGGGGCGATGTGCCAACAGAACGGGAAGAGGATCTGACGATTCGGGAGAATATCAAGGAAACCCTCTTCGCCGATCTGGGACATCCATATCTGGTAATCAACGCGGCCCAGGAAGTGGTGAGGGTTCAGGGCGACCTGCACTCCATCATCGGCATACGCGAGGGGATATTCACCTCCCAGCTGTCGAACATGCTGGCCTCGGAGCTCAAACATGAGGTGACCCAGCTTCTAAACCGGGCCTCATCGGAATCCCGCACCATTTCGAGCCCATTCCGGCGTTACTTCCCGACAGAACCCGAGCGTTTGCTGCGAATCCGGGTCAGGCCCCTGGTGCAGAGTGCGGCGGCACAGGGCTACATGCTGGTCGAATTCGAACCGCTTGAAATCGCCGGGGACATCATGGCCAGCCTCATGGGCGAAGCCGAGGGAGACGGCCCCGAGCATCAGCGGATCCGCGAGCTGGAAAACGAACTAACCCTAAAAAACGAGAACCTCCAGAACTACATCGAGGAACTCGAGACAGGGAACGAGGAACTTCAGAGCCTGAACGAAGAGCTCCAAAGCACCAACGAGGAACTGCAGTCTTCAAATGAGGAGCTTGAGACCTCAAACGAGGAACTCCAGGCCAGCAACGAAGAACTGCAGGTCGCCTATACGGAAATAAAGAGCATCAACGAACAGCTCGCCAGGCAGGACCGGGAACTGGTCAAGGCCCAAACCCGCATCGACATGGCGCTGTGGGGCGGAAAGCTGGCCTGGTGGGAGTGGAATATCGCCAGCGACACCGAAGACTTTGCTCCCACCCGAGTCAAAATGCTGGGATACAACGAGGACTCGTTTCCCCACAGCCGGAAGGACTACCTCAAGCTCATCCATCCCGAAGATATCGAAGAAAACCAGCGGATCATGGATGAACACCTCAAGGGCGCCCGACCGATTTACGACGCCGAGTACCGCATACGAAATTTCTCGGGCACGTATGTCTGGTACTGGGACAAGGGCCGGGTGGTTGAGTGGGATGACCAGGGGCGGCCCATTCGGGTTGTCGGCCTGGCCACCGATATCACCGACCGGAAACACAGCGAGCTCGAGCTGGAAGAAAAAATTGAAGAACGGGAAGTGCTCATCCGCGAGGTGCACCATCGGGTAAAAAACAATTTTAATACGGTAATCGGCCTCATCGAGCTGGAGATCAGCCGTCTGTCCGACAGCAGTCAGCGGGGACTCTTGCGGGACATCCAGGGGCGGATTCGGAGCATGGCCCTCATCCATGCCGAACTGTATCAGCGGGAAAATATTGTAGATATCAATCTGCGTGATTATCTTACCAGGCTCGGGGACGCGATCGTCCGCTTTCAAAGCCTTGAAAATCACAATGTTCACTTCTTTGAGGATATAGAAACCCTCTATATGGATGTAAGCAGTTCGCTGACCCTCGGCCTCATTCTCGTGGAACTCATGACCAACAGCATGAAGTACGCGGTGTACGACAAGGGAACTCATCCCGAGCTGCGGATCGGGGTCAAACGGCTGGAAGACGGCAGGCTGCAACTGCGCTACCGGGACAACGGACAGGGATATCCCCCGGATATCATCTCGGAAAAACGCTACGGAGTCGGTCTCGATTTGGTAATGTCCATGACCCGTCAGCTCGAGGGCAATATCCGACTTCTCAACGAGCAGGGCGCGGTCTGCGAGCTCAGCATTCCCTACAACGAAAAGCAGCGGCCGGAAAGGGAATGAAATACCGACTAAAAAATTCAGCGGCCTATCTGGTCATTCTGGCCGCCGCAGCCCTCACCGTTGTGCTGGCGGGCACCATGGACGCCCCGGACTTTCACCGGGGGGAGCCCTTCCCTCGGGAACTGTTCACCGGAGGCGCCGAGATGGGCGGCCTGATGGACCGCTTCATGCAGTTTGCCAGAGAGGAAATTGACGAGGGCGATTGGGACAATGAAGAGAACGAGGTCCCCCTGAGCGTCCTTCTGGTTCCCCTGGTACTGGCGCTGGGAGTGCTGCTTGGGGTGCTTTTTATCGCCGGACGACAGCTCAAAAAGGCCGCGCTCATCAGATTGCTTCTGATTTTTCTCGCCGCAGCCCTTTCGATCTTTTTATTCTTTTCTTCGATGAACGCTTCCCCCGCGGCCCTCCCTGAACTGCCGGATGAACCTGCCGCTCAGGATATTTCCAGGTCAGTTGAAAGCGATGGGCAAGGCGATGTCCCCGGTGAAATAGACCAAGACCGCTTGGGCGTGTTCTTGATCATCCTCCTTTCGTTTGCCCTGGCTTCGAGTCTGTTTTTTGCCGTCCGCTGGATTGCCTTCTCCCGGCCCCGTTCGAAACCCCCGAGCCTTCAGGAGGCAGCGCTGAGGGCGCAGACCGGACTCAACGAAGGCAGAGACAGCCGATCGGTCATTATCCGCTGTTATGATGAAATGAGTTCGGCAATTCTGGCCTCCGCCGGGTTGAGCAGAATGCAGTCCATGACGGCCGGGGAGTTCCGCGACAAACTGGTACAGGAAGGCCTGCCCTCCCCTGCGGTGAGCAGGCTTACCGGGCTCTTCGAAATGGTGCGATACGGCAGAGGGAATCTCAGCGAAAAACAGGAGAAGGAAGCCGTCGATGCGTTAGAGGACATCGTTGCGGCCCTTAATGAGGTAGGCGTGGAGTGACCCGCGGGGAATGGCGTTTTAAACTGGCGGGGTTTGTCATACTCATCGCCACCATTATTTTTGCCTTGATAAACGCCGGGGAAATCCTTGGAAGGGTCATTCTCCCCCTGGCTCTTGGCGTCATTCAGCTCCTGCGTATTCTCAATTCGGTGCCCCAAACGTTCTGGTGGACCAGCGGCGGCCTGGTTGCCGTCGGGTTCCTGGCGGCGAGCCTTCGCATAAGCAATCTGAGATCGGGAAGGCGCAGCTACTCGGAGGGCCGCCGGGCTCGAACCGCCGCACTGGAAGAGCTTATGGGCGACAGTCAAAGCGAGTTTTCGAGAAAAAAAATCGCTCACATCCTCATCAATCTGTATTTGGCGAACCGCGGCGAGGATGAAATCAACATACATCAATGCGATGCCTGGATAGCCGGACCGTCGGCTCCCCGGGAATTGCAGCATTTTTACGGCGAATTCGTCGGCAATACGACCGCCGGGAGGGATGAAGCAGGTATCCGTTACGCGCTGGAAGAACCGCTGGCATTCATCCGATCCTGCATTGAAGGAGAGCATTCGTGAAGAACACTAAAACGGGGATCGACAAAATTGTCCACGAAGTAGAAACGGCCGTCATCGGTAAGGGAGAGGTGTTGCGCAAGCTGCTTGCGGCGGTGCTCTGCGGCGGTCATGTGCTTTTTGAAGACTATCCGGGTCTGGCAAAAACCCTCATGGCCAATAGCCTGGCCCGGGCCCTCGGTATTGAGTTTCGTCGCATCCAATTCACCCCCGACCTGCTTCCCGGCGATATTACCGGGGGCTATGTCTTTGACAGGGAATCCGGCCGCTTCGACCTGCGAAAGGGTCCGATCTTCACCAATGTTCTCTTGGCTGATGAGATCAACCGGGCTTCTCCGAAAACCCAGTCCGCGCTTCTGGAGGCGATGCAGGAAGGACAGGTGACAATAGAAGGAGACAGTTTTCCCCTTCCCCGTCCGTTTTTGGTCATCGCTACCCAGAACCCGGTGGAGTACGAGGGCACCTTTCCACTCCCGGAAGCCCAGCTGGACCGTTTTATGATCCGCCTGGCTATGGGATACCCCGAGCCCGATGACGAAAAGGAAATTCTCTCCCGGCGGAGAACCCGTCGGCGGGATGAGGTTGAAATAAGACGGGTCGTGGAGGCCGAAGAGCTTAGCGGTCTGAGCGAGAGGGTGGAAAATGTCCATCTCGACGATGACCTTGAGGATTACATCGTACGCATAATTTCCGCGACCCGGAAAGATCAGCGCATCAGGGTCGGATCGAGCCCCAGGGGTTCCCTGGCGCTCATGCGACTGGCTATGGCGCAGGCAATGATGGATGGCCGGGACTATGTGCTTCCCGATGATATAAAAGGCTTTGCCGTTGCCGCCCTTGCTCACCGGGTTATGCTCGAACCCGATTATTGGATGCGGGAGAACGCCGCCCAGGACATTATCAGCGGCATCGTCAACCAGGTACCGGTTCCCGTGAGACAGGAGCAGCGGTGAACCGGAGTCCGGCAGTAATCGTCAGCATTATTTTGGTTTTCGCCGCCGCCCTGTTTGCCCGGCGAGGGGAAATACTCTCGGCTATTCTGCCCTTCTTGCTGCACTTTCTTCCGGCTAAGCGGGTCAAACCACAAGCCGCCGGGCTTATACTTCGACGAATCGCAGAAAAAAACCGGGTTCAGGCCGGCGAAGAGCTGACCCTCCGACTGGACATTCATTGCGGTCCCAATCCCCTTGCGCTAACCATAGACGAATTGCTCCCCCGGGGGCTTGAAGTGGTCAGCGGCGAAGCGTCTGTCCTTGCGGCCCTAAAAGCCGGAGAAACCATATCGCTGGAGTACACCCTGCGATGCAGCCGGGGCATATTCCCCCTCCCGCCGCCGAAATGCACGATCCGCCCTCACTGGGGCCTGGCCAGAATCAACGCCAACACAGTCCTCAGCGACGACAGCATCACCGAAATCGTCGCGGTACCCCGCCACATAAACATCAAGAGCCTGCCGATTTCGGTGAGGAAAACCCTGGTGTACGCGGGTCTCAATCCCTCCAGGAGGGGGGGCGACGGAGTCTACTTCCACGATCTGCGGGAGTATCAAAGCGGCGATTCCCTGCGGCGGATCCACTGGCCTTCGGTGGCCCGGCACCCGGATCAGCTGATCACCGCGGAGTTCGAGCAGGAGCGGGTTTCGGATATCGGAATCATACTCGACGCCAGGGAGGACAGCTACCGGTGGCTCGGCTATGCCCGCCATCTCGAGTACGGAATCTCCATGGCATCAGCCATGGCCCAGCTCCTTTTGGACATGCAGAACCGGGTCGGCCTCATGGTTTACGGAAAATACCTGAATTTTACCGTGCCGGGCTACGGGAAACTCCAGGGTGAACGAATCAGGCGCTCCCTGGCCATTGCCGAAACCGGCGACCACTCGGTGTTTAAAAGCCTGGACAATCTCCCGGTGAATCTTTTTCCCCAGCGGAGCCAGTTGATATTCGTCAGTCCCCTTATGCCCGGCGACGGCGACACCCTGAGGCGGCTGAAAGGCAGGGGCTATTCTGTGCTGGTCATCTCCCCGGACTGTTTATCCATCGACGCCGCCGAAGAGAATAGCAGCGCAGCGGCCATCGCCGCCCTTGAGCGCCGTCAGCTCATCCACCGGCTGGAGCGCTGGGGCGTAACGGTAATCGACTGGAATCTGAACATGACCATTGAACAGACTATTGTCGGCGCCTCGGGAAGGCTCAGGCGCATGAGCGGGAGGGGAATATGATAGCACCGGTCCGTCACGGCGCGATCGCCCTTCTCACCCTCGTCCTCCCCGCATCTCTCGCTATCGGCGGAAATGCCGCCGCTATCGCCTTGGCGGCGGGAGTTCCGCTCTTCTGGCTGCTCGCCGGCCGCCGCCTGCCGATGATGCAGCTGTTTGCCCTGCCGCTGTGCAGCTTCCTTTTGCTCCTGGGCTTTCTCTACGGCAATGGTGCAGGTATTCAATACCTGATTCTCGTATTGCTGAGCGCGGTATGGGACCTTGATGACCTGTACCGGGAGTCGGTAACCCGGAACAGGATTCACAATGCAGTCCGCCTTCTGACTATGGCCGCTCTTCGGGCTCTTGGCGCTGGGGGCATACTCGCCTCGGCATTCGGGATCTCTTCACTCATTGATCTGAACCCGGGCTTCTGGCCGCTTTTGGCCGGGGTGCTGCTCCTGGCGCTCCTGTTCAAACGCATATTTGCCCGCGCCGGATAGTAATGCAAACGTCATTGAATAAAAATACCGCAGACCATGAGATCCTCGTTGCACAACGGACCTCCCTGGAATAGATTAGATAATCTATGAGCGAGCACATTCAAAACACCCCCGATCAGATAATGATCAGGGCGGGTAAACTGACAAAAACCTTCGGGGAACTCACCGCCGTCGACCAGGTCGACTTCGAAATCAGAAAGGGCGAATCATTTGGTCTCCTGGGGCCCAACGGCGCAGGCAAATCGACCACCATGAGGATGATCGCATGCGTATCGAAACGCAGCAGCGGAAATCTGACCATCCTGGACCGGGATCCCGATGCCGAAGGTCCGGATATCCGGGCGCACCTGGGCGTCGTTCCCCAGACCGATAATCTCGACATGGATATCAAGGTGGTGGACAACCTCTACGTGTACGGGAGGTACTTCGGTCTTCCCGGCTCCTTCCTCCGGGAGAAAAGCCGCGACCTTCTGGAGTTCGCCCAGTTGACCGAAAAGGCCGATGAGAAGGTTGATAACCTCTCCGGCGGCATGAAACGGAGACTGACCATCGCCAGGGCACTGGTAAATGAGCCGGATATTCTCATGCTCGATGAGCCCACCACCGGCCTTGACCCCCAGGCCCGCCACATCCTCTGGGACCGGCTCTTTCGTCTCAAGGAAGAGGGGGTCACCCTGGTAATCACCACCCACTACATGGATGAGGCTGAACAGCTCTGCGACCGGCTGGTGGTTATGGACAAGGGCAAAATCATGGCCGAGGGAAGCCCCGCCGAACTCATACGCCGTTACTCGAGCAAGGAAGTGGTTGAACTGCGTTTTGGCTCGGGAAAAAATGAGGAAAACGCACAGCGTCTTGAAGGCCGAGGCGACCGGATAGAGGTCCTCCCCGACCGCATTCTGATTTACACCCCGGACGGCGAGGCGGAGCTGGAGGACATCGTCAAATCGGGTTTTCACCCGAGGACAAGCCTCGTCAGGCGTTCGAGCCTGGAGGACGTCTTTCTCCGTTTGACCGGCAGGAGTCTCATAGAATGAAACGCGACGAATCCCTTCCGGTATCAAGCTCTCCGCCTCCCCAGGCACATCCCGAAGACCAGGCCATGGCCGCCGAACAGGACCAGTTCGCCTCCAAAAATCTCAGCCCCGAAGCCACGGCACTGGAGCATCGGGCGCACAGCGGGGCACGGGACCATTTCGGGCAGGAGCGCAGCGCACGAACTCGGGCCCGGGGAAGCTGGTATGTGACCGAACACCGGCTGCTAACCATGAAAAGCTACATGTACACCATACTCGCCTCAAGCGTGTTTAATCCCCTCATGTATCTGTTCGCGCTGGGGCTGGGGATAGGCAGTTACATCGACGGCGAGTCAGGGGGAAACGTGCTGTACGGGGTGAGCTACCTGAGCTTCGTGGGGCCAGCCCTCCTGGCGAGCGCCGCGGTAACCGGGGCGTTTGAGGAAACCACCTTCCCGGTAATGGCGGGTTTTCGCTGGACCAAAGAGTTTTACGCAATGCACGCCACACCGCTTCAGCCCTATCAAATTGCAAACGGCGTGCTCATCGCCGCGAGTATCCGAATCGTGTTTACCGTCACCATGTTCTGGACCATGCTCCAGCTGTTCGGGGCTCTGACTTCGCCCCGGGCGCTTTTGGCCATTCCCATCGCAGTGCTCACCGGTCTCGGCATCGGTTCTATTATGTCAGCCCTGGCGGCGAGCCTCACCGATGACGACGGCTGGTTCGTCATGATAAACCGCTTTGTCATCGCCCCTATGTTTCTCTTCTCGGGAACCTTTTATCCCCTGGACCAGATGCCCATATATCTTCGCTGGATAGGGTGGATCAGTCCGCTGTGGCACGGCACCGATCTGGGCCGCTGGGCGGCCTTTGGTATGGAGATGTCGCCCCAGCGGCTGATTTGGCATGTATCCTATCTGATCCTGCTGTTCGCCCTGGGGCTGGTGCTTATGTGGCGTCAATTTGAGAAGAGGCTGATCGAATGAGTACAGAACAGCAAAACACAATACAGACCGGGAGAAAGAGAGCCATCCCGCGCCGGTATCAGGGTCCGCTCTCCCGGTATTTTTCCGGCAGACCTCACACCGTGGTACTCAGGTCTCTATTCGCCCTGAAGACCTCGTCCTGGTACATCGTCATATCGGGATTTTTCGAACCGGTGTTCTACCTGCTTGCATTCGGGCTTGGGGTGGGTCAGCTCATCGGAGACGTCGAGGGTCCCGCCGGCCAGGCAGTGAGTTACGCGTCGTTTATTGCCCCCGCCCTTCTTGCAACATCGGCGATGAACGGGGCGATTTACGATTCAACCTGGAATGTGTTTTTTAAGATGAAATTCGGCAAGCTCTACGAGGGCATGGTGGCTACCAGCCTCGGCACCCTGGACATAGCCCTGGGGGAGATCATCTACGCCCTGCTCAGGGGACTGGTTTATTCCATGGCGTTTATGGTGGTGATGTATGCTCTGGGCCTGGTGGTGGCCCCGTTTGGATTCCTGGCGATTCCAGCGGCCCTGCTCATCGCCTTCGGCTTCTCAGCCTGCGGGATGGCGGTCACCAGCTACATGAGCACATTCCAGCAGATGGACTGGATCAACTTCTTTCTTCTGCCGATGTTCCTGTTTTCCGCAACCTTTTACCCCATCACCGTCTATCCGCCGCTGATACAGCTCCTTATCAAACTATTCCCGCTTTGGCACGGCGTGGAGCTCATTCGCGGTCTGACCCTGGGTCCCGTCGGGCCGGAGATACTCGGCCATGCGGGATACTTCGGCGTCATGATCATTATCGGACTCACGGTGACGACCCGGCGGCTTACCCGGCTGTTCATGCGTTAATCAGATGGAGCCCGGTGGAACAGCTATTGCTCCCGGCATCCTTAGTCCCCGGCTTGAACTGTTTGATTCCGGGGAATGAAGCCAAGGGCAAAACTTCCCAATGCCACAAGCGGCAGGATGGAAATATAAATCAGCAACTGATTGTATGAACCGGCGGCATCGTAGAGAACCCCGCCGAGTACCGGTCCGATAAGAGCAGCCAATCCGTAGGCGGTAAAAATCATCGGATAGACAGTGCTAATCGCCCCATCTCCGAAATGGTGCTCACAGAATGAACCGTAGAGCACAAGCGACGCGCCGAACTGAAAACCCGTAAGAAAAACACCGGTAAAAAACAGCAGGGGAATTCCGTTGGAAAAGAGAATAAGGACAAAACCCAGAAGCATGAGCACCAGGCTAACGGGAATGGCGCGGATGCCTATCCTGTCCATCATGCTACCCCAAATAAGACGGCCGCTTGAGTTTCCCAGTGCGAGAACACTGATGCCAATGGCGGAAACCGCTGCAAAACCCAATTCGTTGCCCAGGCTGACCACGCTTCCAATAATAATCAGCCCCCCGAGGGTAGCGGTAAACATCGTCGCATAAAGACTCCAGAAAGAACCGTCGCGCATGAGTTGACCCACCGGGATTGGCGCGGGGCGGGTGCCGGTTTGGATTTGCAGTTTCATAGCCTGGGGATATTCCTGTACAGATGAGGCCAGAAGAAGCACCGCCGCTCCGATTCCTGCAAACAGGGGGAACATATCAAGAACCGAGACGCCGGAAGCATCCAGACTCCTGACCAGCCAGGATGCGAGAATGGCCCCGCCGCCGAAGCCCATAACAGCCAGACCGGTAACCGTTCCCTTGATATTCGGAAAATGTGCGGTAGCGGTAGAAAGCGGGACAACATAGCCCGCCGCGATTCCAAGTCCCAGGAGCAGGCCCAGGCTGACAAGAAGGATTGGATACGAGCCTCCGCTGATGCCCGCAATTAGGTAGGATGACCCGAACAGCAGCGCAGAAATAGCCGTTGAAATCCTGGGGCCGATACGCCTGAGCATTCGACCGAAAAAGATGGTTCCCGCTGCGAATACCCCAATGGCCGTCCCGTAAATGCTCTGGGCCTGGGCTGCGCTGAGTCCGACTGAGTCGCTTAATAATTCGGCTATGGCAGACCAGGCATAAATTGAACCCAAAATCAACTGAATGGCCACTCCGGAAATCAGAACCAGATACTTCTTCACTATACCCCTCCCTTTCGGGGAAAATAGCTTCCGATAAAATCCAGAAGCTCTCCTACTGTTTTATGCGACTCCGCCTGATGCCTGAGCCTGACGTCCCTGTTGACCGTATAATGATTTCTGCGGCCCCGGCGGCTGATCTCAATCACCTTAATATCCACCAGTTCCCGGACTATCCGTTGCACCGCCCGCTCGGTGATTCCCACCTCTTCCGCGACTTCCCGCATTGAAATATTTGAGTCATGAGCGAGATAGAACAGGACATGCGAGTGGTTGGTAAAGAACGTCCATGAATGATGATTCGCGAATTTATTCACGCGAATTGTATATCACGAATTTTTTTTCGTGTATAGCAATTCGCCATTAGGTTTTCCCGATTTTCTTTTCGTCCTTTTTTGTCATGGCTTGAGTTTCTTGCCACGGGCACACAGGGGCGCTATATTTTCTGTATGCAAAAGGCCCTCCCAAAATCGTTTTTTGATCTCATCAGTGCGTCGGATAAGCCGGTACTGGTAGATTTTTATGCGGACTGGTGCGGTCCATGCAAAATGGTTTCCCCGGTAATCAAGCGCCTGGCCGGCGAGTTTAAGGGGCGGATTTTAACTATCAAAGTCGATGTGGACAAAAAGCCCGAAGTAGCCAATCGGTACCAGATCACCAGTATTCCCACCATCATGCTCTTCAAGGACGGAAGGCCGTCCATGCGGATTCAAGGCGCCCAACCCTATTCCGCCATCAAGAATCAGTTGCAAAAGGCCTTGATGTAAAATAATCCTGCGATTCTTTCGTACGCCCACCAAACATCATCTTCCATGCTACAATGCCAAAAAAGGGGAGATGCAATGGACGTAACTAACCTCAAATCTAATTGGGAACTGGAAGTAGAATCCGATCAGAGCATGGGCAAGGATATGCCGTCGTTTCAGAAGGAACCGCGGGAATCCGCATCGCTCATAGACCTTCCGGAGCCTGACTGGAGTCAGTTTCGCGGAACAGATCTTGTCGATGCCCTCCTGGCAAGGAGAAGCGAGCGCAAATTCACCGATTCTCCGCTGAGCATTAATGAAATGAGCTGGCTGCTCTTCGCGACCCAGGGTGTGCAAAAGGAGCTAAAACGGGGAAGCTTTCGAACAAGTCCGTCAGCCGGCGCCCGCCACCCCTTCGAAACCTACATTGCAGTACTGAACATCAGCGGCCTGGAAAATGGCCTCTATCGTTATCTCCCGTACGGTCACAAGTTGGAGCTTATCAGTCAGAGAGAGGATTTGCGGTCGGCGGCGGAATCGGCGCTGAATGGCCAGGGTTGGAACGCGCCGCTTATTATGTATTGGACTGCAGTTGCATACCGCACTCACTGGCGTTACCCCGGCCGAATGCCCAAGCTTATTGCGCTTGATGCGGGTCATCTGTGCCAAAATCTCTACCTTGCCTGCGGCGCCATCGGTTGTGGAACCTGCGCCATAGGCGCATATGACCAAGCTCTGGGAGATGCCCTCCTGGGAGTGGATGGAAAAACAGAACTGCTGGTATATGCGGCACCAGTGGGCAAAATTCGATAGCATCCATGCGCGGAGGAATCGTTTTTTTCAGAACCCGGCAGTTAGATGTAATTTCCCGTTTTTATCGGGAAGAAATCGGCTGCGAACTTTGGCTCGATCAGGGCGGATGCCATATTTTTAAATTCGGTAATATGCTTTTTGGCCTCTGCCAACGCAAGGAAACGGATAACCAGGGAATAGTAACCTTTGTTTTCCCCAACAAAAAATCCGTCGATTCAATGTACTCCCGGCTCTCACAAATCGCAGACGAGGCTCCGAGAGACAATGCTGACTATCGAATCTACCACTTTTTTGCCCGGGATCCCGACGGGCGGGCAATCGAGTTTCAATACTTCTGGGATGAAATGCCGGGCGTTTAATCGCCTCGTGGTTATTTCGCCATTCGGCGACCGCATTCCGACTGGCAACCCGTATTTCCGCTTAATCAAGGAGTCCGGGGCAGATCTATGACGCGGTGAAGATTGCGGGCATATCCCCGGGCGATGCTCACAACAGCAAGGTAATTGATGAACAGCACATCGTCGATTTGCTGTTCCGCCACATATTGAATCAGGTTCCGGTCAAAATACCGCGGATCGATAATGTGTACCTCTTCAAAATGCGGCATGAGGAATGGAATAAATGCATTCCCATAGCTGTCCTTCACAACCGCAATCCGCCGGCCCCCGCCTACCGTGTTTTTTATGACGGCCAGGGGACGGTCGCTGCTAATAAATATTTCATACTTGTTGGGGCGGTCAGCGTAGAAATCATCGAGGATAGGTTTGTCCACCATCTCGCCGTATCGTTGCACCTGATACCTGTGCTCGACGAAGGGCACAAACAGCTCAACCACGTCAGGTTCCCGGGCCAGAGCCCGGTTGCCGGTGAGAAGGTACATTGAACCGAGAAAACCCGGAACCTCCCTCACAGAATACCGCGACAGGGGAACCGGTATGAATCGGGCTTTTATGGCAAACTCCCTATACGCCAGGTAAGCCCCGCGGGCAGTCCAGTGATGATCGGTGCGAAAATAGATTCCCTCGGCATTCCGGTTCGTCAGTGCAGGGAAAACATCGACGCTCTTGACCTGTCCTCCAACCCGGTTATGAATAAAATCGATGGCCGCCCGCTGATCAGCTCCGAGGGGGCCGCCATACAATTCCGGGTCGATCTGCTGGAGATGAGAGGGGGCGACAATCAGGTAACTGTCCACATCGTCACCAGTCAAAGCTGCAAACCGCGCGACGGCGTCAGCGTAGTATGCTGCCGACCCCTCGGAATATTTCACCACCTCAAAACCCCGATTCCCCAAAATGAGAATCGCATTCTCCGTTCGCACCTGTTCTCCGGGTTGTTCGGGCCGATGAACTTTGGGGCCGGGAATGAAGAGCGCCTTTAAGCCGTCGCCAGGAAGGAGAAATCCCGCCCTTCCGCGTATGCCCTGGGCTCCCAGGGACAGCATCCTTCCGTTCAGCGGCAGATTCTTTTGGTCGCCGGCCGCTAAACCTGAATCGGGGGGCGTGCCCGGATCGCCTAAAATAGATGCTTGCTCCGACAACACATTGTCCGCCTCGAACAGATTTCCCGACCGTACCCTTACCAGTCGCGGCCCGGTCTGAAACCCCCGCATCTCTTGGATTATGCGGTTGACTTGAAGGAAATGCCCGCGAAAAACAAAGCGGTCGGTCACCCAGGAGTCGAAGTCCTCCGCGAATTTTCCGGACATCATGCCCGGTTCATTGAAGCGGGGAAGCTCGGCGAGACGACGGTTTTCGTCGGCAGACAGGTCTTCCCGGTTATGCCATCTGAGATTAAGCGCGGATAGAGCGATAAAGAACAGGATCATGCCCAGGCTGTGAAATACCGCGCCGATTCTTTTGCGTCGTACTCGTTTCTCTCTCATATCAAAACCTGAAATAGAGAAAGGGATTGTAACTCGACCCCAACAGCAATGCGGTGCATGTGAGTATCAACACCACATCTCCTGCTCTGGCAAAACCCCTGAGCAGTGGGAGCAGCGCCGGGGTTCGAACCATCCCCTTCCAGAAAACCGGAAACAGGGGCATGCTGGCCAGAACTGCCAGGATAAGCAGGTTTACATTTCCCCGCAAAGATAATACTAACTCGGCGGAAACCAGGGGATTGCCCGAACCGCCGAACATGATTCCAAGGGCAAGAGCTAAGCGACCCATGTCGGTGAAATAAAAGAGGGTCCACCCAATCAAGGTGACGACGATGAGATATACGTGTCCGCTGATTGCTGAGATGACTCCCCAGCCTGGAAACCCGCCTTCGATGCCAATGCCCGAACGGCGAATGAGAGCCGCTCCACCCCGTTCAATAGCTATAAGAAGCCCGTAGTACAGCCCCCATAACACAAAATTCCAGCTGGCCCCATGCCACAGCCCGGTAAAAAACCACACCGTCATGAGATTTCTCAGATACCTATGCCGGTTCCCTCCCATCGGGATGTACAGATAATCCTTGAAAAAGCTCCCCAAAGATATATGCCAGCGGCGCCAGAAATCAGTAGCGCTGCGGGAGACATAGGGGTAACGGAAATTCTCCCGGTAGTGAAAGCCAAACATGCGCCCCAGGCCGATGGCCATATCCGAATATCCCGAAAAATCAAAATAAATCTGGAAGGCAAACATCAGCATTCCCCACCAGATTCCCAGGACCGGCAACTCGCTCAGATTGGCATCAAGGAAGGCGGATGCCACGTCTCCGGCGGCGTTGGCGATCATCACCTTTTTTGCCAGACCGATGGCAAAACGGCTCATCCCGGAACTGAAGCTTCGAAAAGATATGCTGCGCTTCTCAATTTCCATTGCTATATCGCGGTAGCGGACTATGGGGCCCGCGACCAGCTGATGAAATAGCGAGACGAAAAGAAGAAATTTCCAGAAGGACCGCTGAGCCTTAACCTTTCCGCGGTACACATCGACGGTATAGCTGATAGTTTGGAAGGTGTAGAAGCTGATGCCTATTGGAAGGGAAAACCCCGGCCATCCTGCGGACAGCCCCGTAAGAGCATTAAAGCTGTTCACGAGCATTCCCGAATATTTAAAGACCCCGAGCAGCCCCAAATTTACTGCGAGGGAGCTGACCACCATGGCCTTGGCGACCCAGCTTCCCCGGCGCATTTCAATCACCCTGCCGTGGATGTAATCAGCTATGGACGAAACCAGCAAGAGCACGGTCCACAACGGCTCGCCCCATGCGTAAAAAAACAGACTTGAAAAAATCAGAACGGTATTTTTCCACCGCATCGATGGTATGGCGTAATACAGGATTATCGTCGCCGGGAGAAAAAAATACAGAAATGTGAGGCTGGAAAAAACCATAGACCATCCCGAAACGGTACGACTCGACGCTAACTCTCCGTCGATGTGCGCGGAATTGTAAACTAAAACCGATTCTCGGACAATCAGATCCGGTCTTCAGGCATCAGCGGAATTCCGGACCTTGTAGTATTAGCGGCGAAAAACCCTTGCACAGAATCAAAGTACGGAATACCATTTTCCTAACCACCCGCTAACGCGTTTTTAACAATCGTCGGGGATTATGGTATTTCGTTTGGATGATCATGTTTAAGGAGGAACAAAACATGAAAAAAGGATTTATCGCAGCAATGATTCTGCTCGCGGCCGTTTCTGTCCTGGGTACAAGTTGTGCCAGGGAAGCTGAGCTCGGCACCGAGGACAACCCCATTGTCTGGTCTTTCGTTCCCTCGGGCGAACTCCAGGAAGTAGCCGCCGGCGCCGATCAGATCGCCCGCCTCATCTTCGAAGAAACCGGTCTGTTCATCACCACTAATGTGGCCACGGAATACGCCGGAGTAATCGAAGCCATGTCTGCCGATCCCCCGAGCGCGCACATGTCAGCACTGGCAACATTTGCATACATTCAGGCCTCTGACCTGGGCGTTGCCGAAGCGGCCCTGGTTTCCGTTCGATTCGGTTCTCCCACCTACGCGGGTCAGATCATCGCCCGGGCCGATTCAGGAATCACCAGCATCGCAGACCTGGCCGGTAAGACCTTCGCCCGCCCCGACCCCCTGTCAACCTCCGGCTGGATCATTCCCATGCTGACACTTCAGGCCGAGGGAATCGACCCGATGAACGACATTGAAGTATTGGATGCCGGAAGCCATGACAGCGTCGTAACCGCAGTGTATAACGGCGACGTCGATGCAGGCGCCACCTATGACGATGCCCGGGGAACCATCGCCGACGAGTATCCCGATGTCCGGGATCAGGTCGTGGTTATCGCCACATCCGCGCCTATTCCCAACGACGGGGTTCAGTTTTCCCCTGCTGTTCCTGCGGAAATGCGCGAGACAATTGTCGACGCCCTGCTGAAAATCAGCGAGACCGAAGAGGGCCAGGAAGCCCTAGATATCGCATATAACTGGAGCGAGCTCATCCGTCGGGATGACAGCTTCTACGATCCCTTCCGCCAGACCCTTCAGCGGGCAGGGGTAAGCGTCAACGACATACAGTAAGAGCAGCACAACTTTTCAGCGGTCCGCTTATGCGGACCGCTTTTTTCATGTATACTGAGCATCTCATAAATCAAAAAAGGCGGGTTATATGCTGGAAATCAAGCATCTTTCTAAAACCTACGACGACGGAACAGAGGCGTTGAAGGACGTCAGTTTCACCGTTGAACGGGGTGAATTCCTGGTGGTCATCGGACTCTCGGGTTCGGGAAAATCCACCCTGCTTCGCTGCATAAACAGGTTGGTCGACCCAAGCGCGGGTCAGATCCTGCTGGAAGGACAAGACGTGGCGGTTGCGGAGGGCGTTGAGCTCCGGAAATTCCGACGGCGCATGGGAATGATTTTCCAGCACTTCAACCTGGTTAAGCGCTCTTCGGTTTTGACCAATGTATTGTCCGGAAGGCTGGGATACACCGCTCCCTGGAAAAGCCTCACCGGCCGTTTTTCCTCGACAGACCGCAAAAATGCCCTCTCCGCCCTCAAGCGCGTGGGCCTGGAAGTACAGACCCATAAACGGGCGGACGAGCTATCCGGCGGCCAGCAGCAGAGGGTCGGCATTGCCCGGGCTCTTATGCAGGATCCAGATTTGATTCTGGCCGACGAACCGGTTGCGAGCCTTGACCCGGTCCTGGCCCATTCTATCATGGGATACCTTGAAACCCTTAACCGCCAGGAGGGAATGACGGTAATCTGTTCGCTCCACTATCTGGATCTGGTGCAGCGCTATGCCACCAGGGTAATCGGTTTACGCGACGGCCGACTGGTCTACAATGGAACCGGGGCGGACATTCGGAAAATCACCGACGAAGAGTTCAAGGAAATATACGGCGAGGAAGCCCAGCGGGTAGGCGCCGCCGGAGGTGTGGAATGAGAACATCGAAAATTGATACCACTGTGGTAGGCAGTCCCCTCCCCCCGGTGCTAACCGGAATCGCTTCGCTCATTATTCCCGGGCTTGGTCAGGTATTCAGCAATCAGGCCCGCCGGGGTCTGCTTATGCTGGCCTCCCTGGGCACCATGGTGGGAATCCTCATCACCCGCATCTACGCCATCGGGGTCGAGTATTTCGTCGACGGTTTTTGGCCCGCCGCCGCAAAGGCCCTGGAACGCTACACCGCCTTCTCAGTCGTCATGGTTTTATCCCTGGGTTTTTTATACCTCTGGATAGCGTATGATGCGTATCGGCTCGCGAAGGACAAAAAGAAGCAGAAAAACTTCGGTTTCTGGGTGGTGCTCCTGGGTTTTTTCACCCTGGGTTACCAGCTCTCGGAAATCAACCTGGTCCGCATGGTACAGAACTTTCCCGATGCTTCAAGGCGCATGGCCCGGGTAATGTGGCCCTGGGAAGCGGCGTTCGAGTACGATGAAGAGCGGGTGGAAGCCGACGCGTTAATCAGAGTAAGCGCCGAAGGCGAACTGCCCCCGGTTCCCCAGCGGGAAGACGGGGAGCCCTACATTAGCATCGAACCACGCTTCGGAACACTGGGCCAAGTGGACGAACAGTACAATCAGGTACCGGGCACGGAGATTACCGTTACCGGCAGCGGATTTACCCCGAACACCTTCACGGAAATATACTGGGTCGACGACGCCGCGACGGAATTCCGTCCCCGGACAGACGGGAGCTACGTATCAGTTACCACCGACGCCGACGGAAATTTCCAGCTGACCATGGACCTGCCTTTCGATGACACCCCGAGCGGGAGAACCGGTACGATATACAACGAGGTAATCGCCCGTCAGAGTTTTGAGGTGGGCAATGCCCGGTTCTCAAACGAGTTGAATCTCATACTCGAACTGATGCTCGAGACCATTTTTATGGGAATGATGGCGACCATATTCGGAATCGTTTTTTCCATCCCTGTGAGCTTTCTGGCTGCCCGGAACATCATGGGAGGAACCAAACTCGGACTGGCGGTTTACTATCTCACCAGAACAATATTGAATATTATCCGGTCAATTGAACCTCTCATTTGGGCGGTTATCGCCGTTGTCTGGGTCGGAATCGGCACCCCGTTCGCGGGTATAATCGCGCTGACGATTCACTCCATAGCCGCCCTCGGCAAGCTCTATTCAGAGGCAATCGAGAGCATCGATCACGGACCGATAGAGGCGATACAGGCAACCGGTGCCAATCAGCTCCAGACGATAATGTTCGCCATAATTCCCCAAATGATCAGCCCGTTTGTATCGTTCTCGATATACCGATGGGATATTAACGTCCGCATGTCCACCATCATCGGTATGGTCGGCGGCGGGGGCGTAGGATTCATCGTCGTGCAGTTTATACGCCTGGGTCTCTACCAGGAGGCGGGAATCGCCGTCTGGTTCATCGCGATGACCGTTGCCCTGCTCGATTATGTCTCGGCCGAAATTAGAAATAGATTTGTGTAGGCAATGTTGATGTATGTCCCCGCGCTCGTCGCGGGGCTTGTACTTCTCCTTTGGTCCGCGGACCGTTTCGTCGAAGGATCTTCCAGGGCCGCTGAGTACGCCGGCGTTCCTGCGGTTCTCATCGGCATGATCATTGTCGGTTTTGGAACCTCGGTGCCCGAACTGCTTGTGTCGGCCCTGGCTGCCGCCGAGGGAAACAGCGGCATCGCATTGGGAAATGTTCTGGGTTCGAATATCGCCAATATCGCACTGATCATCGGCGTCAGCGCGGTTGTGGCTCCTATGGCGGTTCATTCTTCGGTGATCAAACGGGAGTTGCCGATGCTGGCCGCCGTCACAGTTATCGGATCTGTTCTTCTTCTCGATCGACAGCTTGGAAGGCTCGATGCGCTGCTTATGCTGGCGGTTTTCGCTGCTGTACTGTGGTGGAGTATAAAAACCGGAAATGCAAACCGGGAAGACGGACTCGCAGTAGAGATTCGCGCCGAGGCCTCGGGAGGCGCGATGTCGCCAAAATCCGCAATACTCTGGATAATAATCGGGCTGCTAATACTCCTGTTGAGTTCCAGACTGCTCATCTGGTCCGCCACCGGATTAGCCAGAATCTTCGGGGTAAGCGAGACCATAATCGGACTCACCATCATAGCCGTGGGAACGTCGCTACCCGAGCTGGCTTCCTCGGTGTTGGCTGCCCGCCGAGGCCGCCATGAACTGGCCCTGGGCAACGTCATCGGCTCAAATATCTTTAATCTCATGATGGTGACGGGCCTCGCTGGTATTATCCGTCCGCTCAAAATCGAGCCCCTTGTCCTCAACAGGGATGTTCCTTCAATGGCCTTTGTGACGGTGTTGCTGTTTCTCTTTGCATTCGGTTTTCGAGGACGTCCTGGAAGGATTAACAGAGTCGAAGGCCTGGTATTGATTATGACCTACATTTTGTACAGCTTTCTGGTTTTTTTGCTTACAGCTGATTTTAATGCCATGACAATATAAACCCCTTCCAGCCGGCTCAGCGCTCCTCAACCAGGGAGACCAGGTGCATAATTGACTTCCTGTTGTCCGACTGGGCATTTTGAACCGATTGTATAGCCTCGTTGAGCGAACGGATGCGGGAAATCATCTCCGCGACGTCCTTGTGGCTGTGGCGGCTTACCTCTTCGAGATCGCTCATCGCCGCGGTGCTCTGACTCCGTTCTTTTTCAAGCACCGCGCTTTCTTCCCTCAGCTCACGGCTGACCTGCCCCATTCTCTCGATCTGTTGGCGGATCTCACTGCCCTTGGACAACTGGGCCTGCAACAACTGCCTGACTGCGTCTATTGTGCCTGAGAAACCGGAAACCGCACCCCTGATCCGCTCAAAACCTCCGAGGACTTGGCGGTTGGTGTCAACCGCTGCCTGTATGCCCGATGAAATGGCGGTCAGTTCCTCGCCGGTTATGGCTGACTGTTCGGCGGTTTCCTCCGCGAGCTTTCTGATTTCTTCGGCAACAACGGCGAATCCCCTGCCGGTATCACCGGCGTGGGCGGCTTCGATAGCGGCGTTCATCGAGAGCAGATTGGTCTGGCTTGAAATGTTGGAAATCAACTCATTAGTTTCGAGCAGCTGTTCAGATCTGGCGCTGATATCCCGGACATGTTCGCTCATGCTTTCTATCTGGTCCAGACCGCTGGTACTGGTCTCATCGAGTTCGGAAAACGATTTCTCCAGGCTGCTGAACTGGCTGCTCAGGCTCTGCAGGTCGGCGATCATGTCGCTTACCGAATCGATCGAGCTCTCGGCGTCCCGGGTCTGAGCATTGATGGTTTCCTTCACTGAGGCAAAGTAGCCGCTCAAGTGTCCGTTGATCTCCTGAGCTGTCGACAGGCTCCCGTCCTGCCGGACAAGTCCCTCATCCACCCCGTTCATCCGGTTTTGCAAATCCGATAGCGCCTGTTCGGCCTGGGAGAGACTTTGGCTGAGCAGCGCGTTGGATTCGCTTACCGAGGCGCCGGCCTTGCGGATTTCCACAAAGAGGGACTCAAGCTTTCCGGTGGACTGATTCAGTTCTTCGCTGCGGCGAACGCTTTCCTGTCGTTCACGGGTGAAGCGTTTTGCCAAGTAAACCGATTGACTCACGAAAAACATCAACAGACCGCCGCTGAGAATTGAGCCGGTCTGGAGTATCAGGAGGGCGTTGAGCATGTCGTTTACGAAGGCAACCAGAAGGGACAACACGGCGATGAACACAAAACGACCCCCGTTCCGCCGGCGTATCATGACCAGCGCGGCGATAACTACCACATACAGAACCTGGATAACCAGCAGGCCCTGCTGAGCGCTGACCAGGGAGGTGAAAATCCTGACCGGAGCAAACAGTATCAGCAGTCCGTACACCGCCTCGATGGCCAAAAAGATCAGATATAACCAGGTCCTAACCTCATTGGGATACAGGGAACGGAGAAAGGCGATCATCGCCACTCCGATGAATGCGAAGGTCAAATATTCAATCCGAATAACAACGAACCAGGACAGAAAAGGCAGCAATTCCTGGAGGAAAATATGTTCGGTGCTCAGAACGCGGAATGCGGCGAGAGCCGTAAAAATAAAAAAGTACAGAAGACTCTTTTCAGCGGGCTGGTAGGCCCACAATGCCAGATGATAGAGGGCCATCGCCACGGCTATCCCGACAAAAATCCCTTCGATGAGACGCTGGCGGTTCCACTGGTCGGAAAGGAGCTGGAACTCTCCGATACTCACCGAGCTTTGAAGTCCCGAACTGTTCTGATGGAAATTACTGATCTGGATTATCAGATCGATACTGCCCTCATGGGCAGGAAGCGGTATGAGGCTGTGATCGTATTGGGGAACAGTGGAAGCCCGGTCAGTGCCGACCCGGCCTACTTCGCGGATTACCTGTCCATTGGCCAGAACCCGGTACGCGTTATTCGGTCTGCGCAACAGGAGACCCAGGTTGGCGGCCCGGGAGTCGAGAAGAATACGCATCCCGTAGCTGGCAAAGCCTGAGCCGTCGATGGTTTGTCCGCCGACTTGCTGCCCTTCCCAGGCGGCGGGTGCGTCGATCACATCCCCGGAAAAATCCCGAATATCGTCGACGTGTTCCCGCCAGGCGAATAGCCACTGTCCCGAGAGCTCTTGGGAGAACCCCGGTTCCCCGGAGGCGCTGCGAAAATCTGCTGTACCGGAACGGATGCTTTGGGCTCCCGCTGCCGCAGCAGTGAACAGCATCAGGGCGATTATGGTGATCTTGCGAATGTACATTTATTCAGTATTATCGCAATTACCTGCGCTGTAAATGCCGTCCGGTCAAAGATTGTCGGTTGTCGGAGTTTGGTTGTCGGACGTCGGAGGCCGGGCGTAGGAGGCCGGACGTCGGAGACTGGGCGTCGAACCGTGAACGCAATAGACGGCCGCAACCCGAGGCAGCGGCCGTCCCACAGTTTTTATTCCCGCGGATGTTTCGCGATATTCTCTTCGATCATTTCCTCGGCGCTTTCTTCATTGGCCCCCGTATTGAGGGTTTTCGGAAGAATCAGGTTCAGAAGGATTCCCACGAGAGTAGCCAGTGCGAGGCCGCTGAGTTCGAAATTCAGTCCCTCTCCCATTGGAAAAAACAATCGCCCCCCGCCTATTCCCAGTACGAGAATTACCGAGGTAATTGTCAGGTTTTTCTTGCAGGTGTAATCGACACCGCTTTCGACAACGGTCCGGATACCCGCCGAAGCGATGATGCCGAACAGCATAGTGGAAATGCCGCCCATAACCGGAGTCGGGATGGTGCTGATTATGGCTCCGAATTTCTGAATGAAGGACAGCGCCAGGGCAACCACCGCCGCCCCTCCGACGACCCATACGGAATACACCCTGGTCATTGCCATTACGCCGATATTCTCCCCGTAGGTGGTGTTCGGCGGGCCCCCGAAGAGGGAAGCCACCGTTGTGGCCAGTCCGTCGCCGCTGAGGGTTTTATGAAGACCGGGATCGCGGTAAAAATCCCGTCCAACAACCTTGCTTAAAACCAGGGTATCTCCAAGATGCTCGGCAATGGTCGCCAGGGAAACAAGCAGGAATGTTACCACAGGAACCAGACTGAATTTCGGCAGTACAAGGGTCGGAAGGCCGAACCAGGCGGCATCTCGGATCGCCGCGAAATCGATAAACGCAAAGGACGGGAAGAACAGTCCCATAATCAGGGTAAACAGATATCCACCGGCTATGGCGATCAATACCGGAATGACGGTAAAAAACCCTTTGAGAACTACGGAAGAGAGTACCGCGATGCCCAGGGTTACCGCGGCGATTGCCAGGGAGCTCAAGGAGTACACCGAGCTTCCGTCTTCCGCCATTCGGAACAGCGCCATATCCATGGCCACCGGAGCCAGGTTGAGTCCGATGACGATGATAACCGCACCGGTGACCACCGGAGGCAGCAGAAGGTCCAGCCATTTGGTGCCGGCGAAGCGGATGATCTGCCCGACCAGCAGGTACAAGAGGCCGACGGCGAAGGCGCCTCCCATGGCATAGGCGACTCCGTACGCGCCGCTCACGGCTATCAGCGGCGGAATGAAGGCGAAAGACGAACCCAGATAGGCCGGCACTTTGGCACCGGTAATAAGGATGTACAACAGGGTTCCCAGACCCGAGGTGAACAGCGCCGTCGAGGGGGAAAGGCCGGTGAGCAGCGGGACCAGCACGGTAGCTCCGAACATGGCGAATACATGTTGAAAGCTCAGAGGAAGCCAGCGGGAAACCGGCGGCTTTTCCGTTACGTCGAGGTAGTCGTGTGACATGGTGATGTCTCCTGGAATTTTTTCGATTATATCAAAAGTGTCGCCGGCGCGAAAAGCGCCGGAGGAAACTTTGGTACTGCACCTTTGGGGGCGTACCGTCATATACTCAAGCAATGACCATCGAACAGAAAATCATTACCCTGGATGAGTACCCCAGGGGATGTCAGCTCATCAGCGCAGAACTGTTCTCCCGGCTGCCCGGCCTGGGGGAACTTGAGGTCGGCATGCTGCAGTTGACTATTCTGCATACATCAGCCTCTCTGGTTCTTAATGAAAACGCCGATCCTGAGGTGCGCACTGATATGGAAGCCATCCTCAATCATTTGGTGCCCGAAGGACTTCCGTTTCTTACCCATTTGTATGAAGGAGCCGACGACATGCCGGCCCATGCGAAGGCCGCTATTCTCGGGTCATCGGTGATGATACCCATAAACCGGGGAAGACCGGTTCTGGGAACCTGGCAGGGCATTTACCTGTGCGAGCATCGAAATCATGGGGGGAGGCGGCGGATAGCCGCCACCTGGTGGGGAAAAACAAGCCAACACTGAGAATCGAACTCAGGACCTACGCTTTACGAGAGCGTTGCTCTACCGCTGAGCTATGTTGGCATGTACGTGGAAATTTATAGCATATATGAGGCCGAAGTCAAACATGGTTTAGCCGCGGTTTTTTACTTCTTGCATCCATCTGACAACGGCGTCCGCCGAGGCCGGCCGGGCGTACAGGAAACCTTGAAAGAGAACGTCATCGCGACCTTCATAGCGGGAATGCTGGGCTTCGTTTTCCACCCCTTCGATTATGACCCGTTTTCCAATGTCGGTGACTATATCCACCATGCCCGAAACGATTCTACCGTCGACCCCGTCATCGTCCACCCTTTCTATGAGGTGGCGGTCGAATTTCACGTAATCGACAGCCAATCTTCCGAGGTAGTTCAGCGAGGAATAGCCCGACCCGAAATCATCCATGGCGAAGCGATTACCCGCTGCAAGGAGTGACTGAATCCGGTGGTTAAAATCCTCAATGTCTTGAATGATCACCGACTCGGTTATTTCCAATAGTATACTGCTTCCGGATACTCCCGCTTGTTCAAGCAGATCAATAATAATCCGGGGAAAATCCGGATCCTGGAACTGGACGGCCGACACGTTCACCGATATGAGCAGGTCCGGGTTCTGCGGCTCGAACTGAGCGGTAAAATCTTCAAGCAAGCGTTCAAAAAGATATGTTCCGATGGGAGAAATCAGCCCGGTTTCCTCGGCTATGGGGATAAATGAATCCGGGGGTATCATTCCCTTTCCCGGGTGGGTCCATCGGGCCAGGGCTTCCGGAATAACCGCCCCTCCCCTCTGATCGACGATGGGCTGGTATGCCAGCGACAATTCCCGATTATCAAGAGCGGAGTAGAGATCCGATTCAATTTCCGCCCTGTTGAGGGCAGTCCTGGAAAGCTCTTCTGAAAAAAACCGGATGTGCTGGGGTGTTTTCTTTGCGGCGTACATCGCCAGGTCCGCGTGCTTCAGCAACACCCCTATTTCCTCTCCGTCCCGGGGGTAGAGGGCGATGCCGAAGCTTCCGTTCACCTCCAGGTGACTTCCCCGAACCAGGAACTCGGAGGATAATGCGCCGCGAAGTTTTGCACAGATTTGAAAGGCATCCTCTTCCCTGGACAGCTCGGTCGACACGATGACGAATTCATCGCCGCCGACCCTGAAGCAGAGGTCGCTGCGGCGCAAATTTTCCCGGATGCGCCGGGCGCAGAGACGCAGGAGCTCATCCCCTGCCTGATGGCCGAGGCTGTCATTTATTGTCTTAAAACGATCGAGGTCGATAAAAACAACCGCCATGACACCCTGATCCCCTTCCCTGCGGTTCATTCCGGAGTGAAAAAAGGACATAAGTGCCTCCCGGTTTCGAAGGCCGGTGAGGGAATCGTGTTGGGCCAGATATTCGTTTCTCTCGACGATTTCCAGCTGCTTGCGGTAGTTGAACCGCATCCAGTTTCTCAGGCCCAGGGAAACCATGAGGAAGCCCGAAACGAAGGAGAGGTTTTCGACGGCGGCCCGGATCGCCAGGCGAAGACCAAATTCATCCAGCAAATCTGCCAAGGCGCCAATGGCGAACAGTCCGACCCCGACGGAAATGACCAGCCTGTCGGCGGGGTCGTGTATGTGCTTCAGGAACCTTGTCCAAATCAGAACAAAGGCAAGCACCGAAAGCTCTGAGAAAAAATCAACGATTTCAAAGGCAGCGGGCAGCAAGGGGCTGAGAATGGCGGACAAGGCGAATATCGCGATGTTAACCACAAAGACAATGAGGAATGTTCGTGTCACATACCGGGTACCGGCGTCCTTATCCAATTAGCTCTTTCCGTTCAGTACGATTTAACTCTCACTAACGAGTATAACGGATTGGAAAAAAATCACCATAAATGATGGACTATCGGCTTGATCTGCCGCTGATAGAGCTCCCGGGCAGCCTTCATCGACGGGGAATCCAGGATTCCCGCATCGGCAGCTTCGGTATTTTGAATTACCTGCTCCTGACTTGAAGCACCGGGGATCACCGTGGAGATTTGAGGATGAGTGAGTATCCATCGCAAGGCGCTGTGAGCCAGCGGTTGGGGAAGGCTTTTCTCCAGTTCGCCCACTGCAGACAGACCGGTCTCGTAGGGTACCCCGGAAAAGGTCTCCCCCTTGTCAAAGGCCGCGCCGTCACGGTTAAAGTTCCGGTGATCTCCCTCGGCGAAGCTGCTTGTCTTCCCGAATTTGCCGGTAAGAAGGCCGCTTGCAAGCGGTACCCTGGCAAGGACCGCGCAGTTTTTCTCCGCCGCCCGGGGCAAAAAGAGTTCTGCCGGCCGCTGCCGGAATATGTTGAAAATGATCTGCACCGAAACCACATTTTCGTACTCTATCGCTTTTAATGCCTCTTCGACTTTTTCGACGCTGACCCCCAGATGGAGGATTTTCCCCTGCTCTTTCAGCCTTTCGAAGGTAGCGAAAATTTCCGGGCGGTAGTAAATCTCCGTAGGGGGACAGTGCAGCTGAATGAGGTCGAGGGTTTCAAACCCGGTGTTTTTCAGACTTGCCTCGACGAAATCCGTGAGGGCCTGCGGGGTATAGGATTCGTTGATATGGGGATTGAGGAACCGGCCGCATTTTGTGGCGACATAGACCCGTTCGCTCCGCCGTTTCACCACCCGGGCGACCGCCGCCTCGCTTTGGCGGTTTTCGTATACATCGGCGGTATCGATGAAATTAACGCCCCGGTCCACGGCCTCGTTTATAATGCGCTCGGCCAGGGCTTCATCAAATCCGCTGCCCCATTTTCCGCCGACCTGCCAGGTTCCCAACGAGATTTCCGAGACATTCCAGCCCGTTCTGCCAAAGCACCGGTAGTTCATATTCATCCTCCTGATGCGGAATAGCCGCTAACAGATGAGATTCTGCGCTTACCCATTACGGCCGCATCTACAAAAGCTTCTCGCGCAAAACCGGCAGGTACTCGCCCCGGGTTCGGTTTATCTGAATTGGGCTGATGGATAGATACCCGTTCTCATAGGCCCAGACATCGCTTTCTTCGGTATTCTCCGCCTCGTCCCAGTCTCCCCTCGACCAGTAGACCCCGTCTTCCTCGACGAAATCATGGAGAAAGGGTCTGACTCCCATTTCGGTGATCCGCAAGCCTTTGCTCGAGTTGTAATCCTTGCGGGGAAAGTTGACATTGAGAACCAGTTCAGCGTTGAGCACGTCGGCGCTGAGGATTTTCTCTAGAACATCGGGGAGCTCCCGGCGCACCAGGTTGAGGTCGCCGAAGTCGGCCGACAGGGCCATGGATGGTATACCGCAGATTACGCCTTCGCTGGCCCCTGCGAGGGTGCCGGAATACATGATATCGGTGCCAAGATTCGGTCCGTCGTTGATGCCCGATACCACCAGGTCGATGTTGAGGTTAAGGGCGTACAGGGCGAACTTCACGCAGTCCGCGGGCTTGGCTTCCAGACTCCAGCTCTCAATGCCGTCGAGCAGGTCGGTCCGATGATGCAGCCGAATGGGCTCGTGTATGGTGATTCCGTGACCGATGGCGCTCTGCTGTGTGTGGGGTGCCACCACGTAGACCGTACCGTATTTCTGCATGCTGCGGGCAAGAAGCTCGATACCCGGTGAGTTAATGCTGTCGTCGTTTACCGCGAGAATATTCATAGTATCGGGAAAGCATACCGTCAGCCGAGCTTCCTTTCAAGGACGTCCCTCACGTAATCGTAAATTTCCGGCTCGAGGCCCGAGGCGTGTTGGAGAAAATCCCGCACAAGGCTGTTATCCGGGAGGCTCACCGCACCGTTCAGGATTGGCGTCGCCCGGCTGTTTACCTCATCGACTATCGATCGATGGCTGAAATGTCCGTCGGCCCAGGTGATGGCGTTTTCCGAGTTTTCCGGGCCGTAGCAAATCTGGAATCCCGTCAGCTTCTGATCGGGCTCGTCGTACCACAATATGAGCTCATAACTGCTGTCGGAAAACCAGCGCCGTCGAATTCCCGGCTCGTTCTGATGTACATGATAGAACTCTTTAAGCCCCTCATTGCCGACTGTGCTACCCATTCAGGCCTCCGTGTTGCAGCAGTATTCTCATTGAAATATATCTCCCGATAGAGAAAATTCGACCGGTATCGTGACAAATACCCTGTGCCCCGAAAACAGCTGATGTACGGGAAATCAGCTGTTTTCGGGGCAGTATCAAAAAAACAGCCGGCTTCGGCGCGTATATTCGGGAAAATCCTCATAACGGCTCAAACTTTTGTCCTTGCGGATCATATTGGGGAGCCAATAGGCAAGAACCCACAGGGCCAGAATAGCTAATGGCAGCCAGTGCATGGCCAGCATGCCGAATCCGCCGTAGATGAGCAGTTCACCCAGATAATTCGGGTTTCGCCGGTACGCAAATAGTCCATCCCGGATCAAATGGCCGGGACGCAGCGTGAGATATGCGTGTTTTTGCATGTCGGCGGAGAAGTGCAGGAAGATCCCCACAGCGTACAGGGCCACCGCAATGGCATGGTACCAGGCGGGTGCCTGGACATCGAAGTGGAAAATCATCCATCCGGCTATCCAGTAGAGGCTCAATCCCCCGAGAATTCCGAAGAGGGCGAACCACCAACTCGTTTTTTCTTCCCAGCGCTTATCGGGGAAAACCCGGCTCTTCCACACCCACAGCACGCCGTACGTGCCGTGCATGGCTATATACAGCCACGCTGTATGACTCTCCCAACGGCGGTAGACGAGCATAAGGATTATCATGACAAGGCCGGTAACGCCCTTGTGACCGTCGATAAAATACTTCATTTTCATCGGGTGACTCCTTCTCTTGCTCACGCGAGGGATACGGCGGTTTTTTCCGCAATTGTCGATAGAACAATGGTGCTGCTGGTCTTATCGATTCCCGGAATGGTGGTGAGCCGTTCCCGGGTAAACACCTCAAAATCCTCGATGTTTTCGCAGATCACCTTCAGCAAGTAGTCCTTTTCTCCCGCCAAGCGGTGAGCCTCCATAACCTCAGGCAGGGAGGCGATTCCATTATTGAAATTCTTCATCACATCGGATGAGTGTTCCTTCATTGTAATAAAAATAAACGCCTTAATATGCTTTTCAACGGCTTTTTCATCGATGATGGCCACATATCGGCGGATCACCCCCGCAGCCTCAAGCTTTTTAACCCGTTCCAGAGTCGAAGCCGGAGATAGGCCGATTGCAGCTGCCAGCTGCTGATTGGTTATAGAGCTGTCGCTCTGTAGAATCTCCAGAATTTTGCGGTTAATTTCGTCAAGCCGGGCCACAGACGCCTCCATCCGTATTTTATTCGGTTTATCCTAACACATCCATATTTTATTCGTATACATGATATGCGACCCACTTATTATTCGTCTTTATTTGCCAAATGCCGATTTTGGGCGTATAAAGATAGGGAAACCACTTATTACAGGGGACGCAGGATGACCGAACACGTACTTTTGGGCGACGAAGCCCTTGCTCTGGGAGCTATTCATGCGGGAGTTTCACTGGCCTACGGATATCCCGGAACGCCGTCTACCGAGATTTTAGAATACCTGCAGCGGGTTCAGAAAAACTGGGATTACCGGGCCCACTGGTGTTCCAACGAAAAAACCGCCTACGAATCGGCAGTCGGCGCTTCCATGATGAACCGGCGCAGCCTGGTAACCATGAAGCATGTGGGGTTAAACGTCGCCGCCGATCCGTTTATGAACTCCGTTCTGATGAACATCAAGGGCGGACTGGTTCTGGCGGTCGCCGATGATCCGGGGATGCATTCATCACAGAACGAGCAGGATTCCCGGTATTTCGCCGATTTCGCAAAGATGCCCTGCCTGGAACCCCGAAATCAGCAGGAAGCCTACGAGATGACCATGCGGGCATTTGATCTTTCCGAACAGTTCCACGTACCGGTAATGGTCAAGCTGGTCACCCGCCTCAGCCATTCCAGGGCCGTGGTGAAGGCCGGGGACGATAATAAAGCCCGCAAGCAGAATCCCCCGGAGAAGTTTGAAGGGGTCACGGACTACATGGTTCTCCCGGCAGTCAGCCGCCGCAATTACGCCCATCACCTTGAGGTCATGAAGGAGCTTGAAGCCTGGAGCGATTCCAGCGACTACAACCGCCTCGACCTCAGCTCCAAGCGGACCGATGTGGCGGTTATTACCAGCGGCCTGGGCGGGAACTACTATGAGGAAAATCTCGATGATCTTGAGACTCCTCCTAACCGGCTGCACATTTCAGCCTATCCCCTGCCAGTGGAAAAGATCCGCAGTCTTGCGGCTACAGCGGAGCGGATCATATGCATCGAGGAAGGCTATCCCTACATCGAAAGGCTGCTGGCGGGAATACTTCCCCAGCAGAAGAAGATAAGCGGAAAACTCGACGGCAGCGTCCCGGCATCAGGGGAGCTCAACCCCGACAATGTCCGGCCCGCCATGGGGCTGTCTCCCCTTGCGGGAACCGATGTAGACCCGGGCCCCCTTCCCGGCAGGCCTCCCCAGCTATGCCCCGCATGTCCCCATGCGGATACTTTTATTTCCATGCAGGAGGCCCTGGCGGACTATCCCGACAGCCTGGTTACCAGCGACATCGGCTGCTACACCCTTGGATTCCTGCCGCCTCACAGGGCCATCGAAACCGCCTTGTGCATGGGCGCCTCAATACCCATGGCCCGGGGAGCCGCGGAGTCGGGAATGCATCCGGCCATAGCGACCATCGGCGACAGCACCTTTATGCACTCCGGCCTGACGGGACTCGCCGATGCTGCGGCGGCGAATGTGCCGATGACCGTGGTGATAATGGATAATGAAACCACTGCCATGACCGGCGGCCAGAACACCGTCGTCAGCTCACCGCAAATCCGCGCGGCGGTGTCCGGTCTGGGCGTCGATCCGGATCACATCGTCGAGCTCATTCCTCTTCCAAAGAAGCGGGAAGAGAACAGCGCGCTGATGAGGCGGGAGTTCGAGTACCGGGGTTTGTCGGTGGTAATCGCCGTCCGTGAATGCATCCAGACCCTCAAAAAGCGGAACCAGGCAAAAAAGGCCGCACAATCCCTGGCCGCCCAGTGCGAGATTCAGGACAGCGGCTCACCAGCCGCTCAGCAGGCGGAGGTGTAATATGAAATACGACATAATTCTTTCGGGAGTGGGCGGCCAGGGTATTCTCTCAGTGGCGGCGGTAATCGCCACAGCGGCAATGGCCGAAGGCCTGTATGTCCGACAATCCGAAGTGCACGGCATGGCTCAAAGAGGCGGGGCGGTCCAGGCCCATCTGAGAATTTCAGACAGGCATATTCCATCGGATCTCATAGGACGCGGCAGGGCTGATATGATCCTCAGCATGGAACCGCTTGAGAGCCTGCGCTATCTGGACTTCCTGAAGCCCGGCGGAAGACTGGTGAGCGCAGCTGAGTCTTTCAAGAATATTCCCGACTATCCCGCCGAAGAGGGAATTGACCGGGTCATCGGACAGGTCGCCGATTCGAGGCTGATACACACCAAGGAGCTGGCCGCCAGCGCCGGCTCGGTCAAGGCGGCCAATATGGTGCTCATCGGCGCAGCCTCTCCGTACCTTCCCCTGAAGGCCGAGTCCCTGGAGAAAGCGGTGCGCGAGCTATTCCTGAGGAAGGGACAGTCTACGGTGGACATCAATCTCAAGGCCCTGGATCTTGGGAGGGCGGCATGAGTTTTGCCGAACTGGAACAGCAGGTTCTCGGCGGAAGGAAGCTGACCATCGCCGTAGCCGGCCCCCGGGGAGCGGAAGTTTTCGACGCCCTGGCTGCTGCCCACGAAAAACGTCTGGCGGACTTCATTCTCTGCGGCGATGAGGCCGCCATCCGCCTGGAAGCCGGGGAACTGGCCGATGCGAGAATCATTTCAGCATCGGACGACGAGGCGGCTGCACTAGCCGCAGTCGAAGAAGTGCGCAGCGGGCGGGCGGACATGGTCATGAAGGGAAAAATCCCCACCGCAGTCCTGCTCAAGGCCATTCTTGCAGAGAAAACCGTATATAACCGTGGGCGGCTGCTATCCCACATCCTCATCCTCCAAAATCCCGAGGGAAAATTCCTCGGCGTCACCGACGGGGGCATGAATCTCTACCCCGACGTGGAGCAGAAGCAGGACATCATCCGCTCAGCCGTCGAATGTTTTCACTCGCTGGGAGTACCAAAACCGAAAGTCGCGGTTCTGGCGGCCATGGAAAAAGAAAACCCCAAAATCACCGAATCTATGGATGCCGCCGAACTGACCCGCCGATACAAGGCGGGTGAATTCCCGGACTGCATCGTCGAGGGTCCCATTGCCCTCGACCTGGCGGTGAGCAAAAAAGCATGCGAGCTTAAGGAATGGAAGGGCGAAATTCGCGGCGACAGCGACATCCTCCTGGTCCACGATATTTCCAGCGGCAATTATCTCGGCAAATCGCTTATTTACCTGGCGGGATACAGCGGCGGCGGCCTGGTGCTCGGCGGCGGACGACCGATTATCCTGCTTTCCAGAAGCGACAGCGCGACGGAAAAATACCAGTCCATTCTGCTGGCCCTGGCGCTGGAGCGGCATCGTCAACAGCTCTTGTAAATGCCGCAGGTTCCCGGAATGATACCCGGATAGGTTTCCGGAGAGGTTTCTGAAGATCTCTCCGGACAGCAATAGAAGGAGTGGGCTAATGAGCCGCAAGTACATGTTTTTGGTAATCAATCCCGGGTCAACCTCAACAAAAGTGGCCTTGTACCGAGGAAATGATCCCTGGAGCATCGAAGAGATAGAGAGCCGAAATCTTATTCACCCCGCCGAGGAGTTGCGAGATCTGAACGATGCAATCGATCAGCTCGAAATAAGAAGCCGGGCGGTGGAGGCCTTCCTCGAGGATTCCGGGAAGCCCGAGCTGGACGCCGTAGCCGGCCGGGGGGGACTGACTCACCCGGTTGAAGCCGGCAGCTATGCGATCAACGAGGCTTTAAAGGAAGACCTGAGAACTGCGCGATACGGCAACCACGCATCGAATCTCGGCGCCCTCATAGCCGACCGGATTGCGGCGCCCCGTAATATCCCCGCCCTCATCGCCGATCCGGTGGGGGTGGACCAGTTCGAGACCCCAGCCCGCTACTCCGGTTGGCCGGATCTGGAGAGGAAATGCCAACTTCACGCCTTAAACATGCGGGAAATGGCCAGGCGGGCTGCCAGAGATCTGTCTGCCGAGTCCCGGGGTAAACGATCCGAAGAGATATCCGAGTACCGGCTAATTATCGCCCACCTGGGCGGCGGAATTTCCATCGGCCCCATGGTGGGCGGCCGGATTATAGACGTGAACAACGCAATGGACGGAGGTCCGTTTTCTCCCCAGCGGGTCGGCTCGCTGCCCACCACCGGACTGATAGACCTGTGCTTCAGCGGCGCGTACAAATCCTCATCTGAACTCAAGGCGGCGATGACCCGGCGGGGGGGACTGTTCGCCTATCTCGGCACCGATGACGGGCGGGAGATTGCGAAGAGAATAGCCGATGGAGACAAAAAGGCCCGGGAGGTCCTGCATGCAATGGCCTATCAGATAGCAAAGGAAATCGGCGCCATGGCCACGGTCCTGGAGGGTCGGGTAGACGCCATCATTCTCACCGGCGGCCTTCCCCGCCCCCCTCTTTCGGACTGGATTACCGAACGGGTGTCATGGATCGCCCCGGTAAAAGTATATCCCGGAGAAATGGAACTGCTGGCCCTCGCCCGGGCCGCGGCACGGCACATCTGTCAGGGCGAAGCGCTGCTTGACTACCCGGCGCAATAATGGCGCAATAAACAGGAGGGCACACATGGCATTGGCACGAAGACTTGATCCCATTCTCGCGGGGGGAACCCTCATCCGGAAGATGTTTAATCAGGGACAGGAGCTCATTGAAAAATTCGGAGCAGACAAGGTGTATGACCTGAGCATCGGAAACCCCGACCTCTCCCCTCCCCAGTCTTTTTACCGGGCGGCCGCCGATATTCTATCGGCAGACATTCCCCGCAAGCATGCCTATATGAACAACGCCGGGTATCCCGAAACCCGCCAGGTCATCGCCCACCGGGTGACCAGGGAACAGGAAACTGAAACTGACTGGAAAAACATCGTCATGACCGTCGGGGCCGGGGGAGCCCTCTCCCTGTGCTTTTTTGCCCTGGTGAATCCCGGAGACGAGGTACTGGTCAATGCTCCGGCATTCGTCGCCTACAATAATTACCTCTCGGTTCACGGCGGAGTCTTAAACGTGGTGCCCGGCCGGGAGGACTTTGATTTGAATCTCGAAGCCATGGAGGGCATGATCAGCGAGAACACAGCTGCAATAATCATTAATTCGCCGAACAATCCCAGCGGAGTGATTTACCCCGAATCGAGCCTGAAGGCCCTGGGTGAAATGCTCGAACGGGCATACCGCCGTCACGGCAGACGGATTTACCTGATCAGCGATGAACCGTACCGGGAGATCATTTACCGGGATGAGGGCGTACCGCCGGTATTCCCCTCCTATCCCCACAGCATAATCTGCTACTCCTATTCGAAGGCGCTTTCGGTACCCGGCGAGCGCATCGGCTGGGCGGCGGTGCATCCGGAAGCGGAAGACTCGGCGCGGCTTATAGCCGGCATGACCGGCGGAACCCTTAACATGGGTTTCACCAACGCACCGGCGCTCATGCAGCGCATAATCGCGAAGATCGACGGCGAAGTAGTCGATGTGGAGCGCTACCGCCGAAGAAGGGACACCCTCACCGAAGGCCTCGCCCGGATAGGATATGATTTCACCGAACCGGAGGGGGCATTTTACCTGTTTCCCAAGGCGCCGGGGGGCGATGATACGGCATTCTGCGATGCCCTGGTGGAGGAACGGATCCTGGCGGTTCCCGGAGCCGGATTCGCAATGCCCGGATACTTCCGCATCTCCTACTGCGTCGATGAAGAAATTATCCGCCGCTCCATGCCGGGATTCGAACGGGTTTTCCAGCGAATGAACGAATAGCTTAACCGGTACATCATATTCTGATGAACAGGCGCATGAACCGGTGCAAAAACCGGCTCATAAACCGGCAGTGTAATTTACAGATGAATCTGGGGAAGCAGTAAATCACAGGGAGGCTCGATGATAGACAGGGAATTTGCCCGGGAACTACACCACAGGATGTCCGAGCTGGGAGAACCGCTTTTCTCCCACGATCAATGGGCCTCCCGGATTTTAGCCTTCGCAGCAGGGCAGCGGGACTTTATGAATGCCCTGCTGCAGTTCGTCGATGTGTTTCCAGTGCTTCACAGCGATGATTCCCTGAGGGACCACATAGAGAGCTACTTCGCCGCCGTCACCTGTCCCGACGGCTTTTTTACCGGAGATGAGAAGGCGTTCAGAAACAACATTCAGAGCCTGTTTTTACTGTTTGTCGTCGGACGGGACCTGGATGAGCTGATACGGGGAATACGGGCCCTGGCGTCCGACGGTTTTGCCTATACCCTGGACATGCTCGGCGAAGCCTGCCTGAGCGAGGCTGAGGCCCAGGACTATGTCAGCGGCCAAAAGCAGGCAATTACCCGCATCCATAATGCGGGGCTGCCGGTTCATATCACCCTCAAGCCCACCAGTCTCTACAGCCAGACCGGGCCCTTGAATTTCAGCCGCAGTGTGTTGATGTTGGCGGACCGGATGAGCGAGATTGTCGAACAGGCTCTGAAGGTCGACGGTTTTGTCCACATCGATATGGAACAGCGCCAGTTTAAGAATGTCACCATCGAAGCGTTTAAGGAACTGATTCGCCGCTATCCACAAAACGCAAATTTGGGCATCGCGGTTCAAAGTTATTTGAAGGAGAGCGAGTCGGATATTCTCTCTCTCATTGATTTTGCCCGCCGGCGGGATTACCGATTTACCGTTCGTCTGGTGAAGGGGGCATATTACGACTGGGAAACCCTCTTTGCGGAGCAGAACAACTGGCCGAATCCCCTGTGGGAAGAAAAATGGCAAACCGACATTGCCTATGAAACAAACCTCGCTCACCTGCTTTCCAATTCCGATAGAATCTTCACGGCAGCCGCCACCCACAACCTACGTAGCACGGCGGTAGTCAAAAAGCTCGCTGATGAACACGGGGTCGATCAGTCGGGCTACGAGTACCAGATGCTCTACGGTATGGGCTCATCGATGGCGGCGGCCTTGAGAGACATGGGTCAGACCGTCCGGCTCTACGCTCCATTCGGACCCCCGGTTCCCGGCATGGCATATCTGGTTCGCCGCCTGGTTGAGAACACCGCCCTTAACGGCGCGGTGAGAACCCAATTTCTGCAGAGACGGCATCTGGCGGAACTGTTGGCAGATCCCAGAAGCAACGCCGCGGGGCCGAATCCGGCAACCAGAGCTTTTGCCGGTTCCGGCAACCCATCGCTTACGGAGCCGTCAGACCGAAGACACGCGTTCGCAAACCATCCCCCCGCAGATTTTTCCTCCGCAGAAGTTCGCGCCCATTTCGCAGATGCCCTGGAGAACTGCGAATCGATGCTGGTCGCCGCGGCGGGCATTCCGGACGTCCGCGCGTCTGATGTCGATCCGGCGGTTCAACGCGCGGCTTCTGCCCAAAAAGCATGGGGAGATAAAACAGCGGTGGAGCGCGGGAATATCCTTCGCCGGGCCGCTGAAATTATGTCGGCCCGGATCTACCAGCTCGCTGCGGTCCAGGTCAGGGAGGTCGGCAAACAGTGGGACCAGGCGTACAACGATGTATGCGAGGCCATCGATTTTCTCAAGTTTTATGCCGGGGAGGCCGAGGTCCTCTTTGATCGACGGCGGTTAAGTCCCATACCCGCGGAGCGCAATGTCCAGACATGGCGGCCGCGGGGGGTGTACGGGGTCATTGCGCCCTGGAATTTTCCCTTGGCTATCAGCTGCGGCATGGTGAGCGCCGCCCTGGCCTGCGGCAATTCCGTACTCTACAAACCCGCCGAAGAAAGCCGGATAACCGGCGCCTTGCTCCACGAAATACTCACCGAAGCGGGACTGCCCGACGGGGTGCTTCACTTTCTTCCAGGCCCGGGTGAAAGCGTGGGCGCAGCATTGGCGTCCCATCCGGGCATTCGGGGAATTGCCTTCACAGGATCCCGGGAAGTTGGGGTAAAAATCCTCGAAGCCCGGTCTAAGCCTTCGGCGGGCAGCCGGCACATCGCCGCAGTAATCGCCGAAATGGGCGGAAAGAATGCCATCATCGTCGATGCCGATGCGGACATCGACACCGCCGTCCAGTCAGCAATCGACTCGGCCTTTGGTTTCCAGGGCCAGAAATGCTCGGCTGCCAGCAGGATTATTATCCATCGGGAGGTATATGCTGAGTTTTCCCGCAGGGTAGTCGAGGCAGCCCAATCTCTCATTATCGGCGAAGCTCTGGATTCGGGAAGCAGAGTGGGTCCCCTGGTGAGCTCCGAGGCAGACAAAAAACTCCGTCATTACCTGGAAATTGCCAGAGCGGAGGGACGGGAACTGCTGTACCGCCACCCCCTTGCTATTTTTGAAGTGCCGGACATGGACCGGCGAATCTGCCGGGAGGAAGTATTCGGACCGCTCCTTGTCCTGATTCCTGCCGAATCCCTGGAGCAGGCCATTTCCATGGCCAACGATGTGGATTACGGCTTAACCGCGGGGATCATCAGCAGAAACCCGATTCACATCGATCTGGCCTGCAGACGTCTTGAGGCGGGGAACATTTACGTCAACCGAGGCATAACCGGAGCATTGGTCGGCAGGCAGCCCTTCGGCGGCCACAAGCTTTCCGGAGTCGGAGCCAAGGCGGGGGGCGAGGATTACCTGAAGCAGTTCGTCAACCCGGTTACCATCAGCGAGAATCTGGTGCGGCGGGGTTTTTCTCCTGAGCTGTAATTGTTCATTGCGGTAAAAAAACGGCGGAGCATTCGCCCCGCCGTCATGCTGCTAACGCATTCCCTTATTTTGAATTGCTCAGTACCGATTGTGCCGCCGCCAGACGGGCGACGGGAACCCGGAAGGGTGAGCAACTGACGTAGTTCATCCCCGCCCGGTAACAGAAATCGATGGAGCTGGGCTCGCCGCCGTGCTCGCCGCAAATGCCGATTTTGATGTACTTGTTGGTCGAGCGCCCCTTGCTGATTCCCAATTCAACCAGCTGACCGATGCCCTCCTGATCGAGCTTGGCAAAGGGATCATCCTCGAGAATGCCCTCCTGGATGTACTGAGGTACGAAGGATCCCACGTCGTCCCGGCTGAACCCATAGGTCATCTGGGTGAGGTCGTTGGTTCCGAAACTGAAGAAATCCGCGTGTTTGGCCAGTTCGTCGGCAACGAGGGTGGCCCGGGGTACCTCGATCATGGTGCCGACCTTATAGTCGATCTTCGCCTTCGTTTCGTGAAGTACCATCTTCGCCACTTCCTCTACGTGCTCACGCATGATCTCAAGCTCGCGAATATGCCCTACGAGGGGGATCATGATTTCAGGATAGACCTGTACCCCTTTCAGGGCTGCCTCGCATGCGGCCCTCATAATGGCTTCGGCCTGCATACGGTAGATTTCCGGGAAGGTGATTCCAAGACGGACGCCCCGATGACCCAGCATGGGGTTTTCTTCATGGAGGCTGCGGATTTTGTTTTTCAAGGCCTGGGCCGATATGCCGGCGATCTTGGCAAGCTCGCTGATCTGGGCCTCTTCCTTGGGAACAAACTCGTGGAGCGGCGGATCCAGCAGTCGGATGGTAACGGGAAAACCGTTCATCGCCTCGAAAATGCCCACGAAATCCTTCTGCTGCAGTGGCAGCAATTTGTCCAGGGCCTTCTGGCGGGCTTCCTTGTCCGTGGCTACAATCATTTCGCGGAAAATACGGATTTTATCTTCTTCAAAAAACATGTGCTCGGTTCGGCACAGTCCGATGCCTTCGGCGCCGAAATCACGGGCCCGCTTTGCGTCCACAGGGGTATCCGCATTGGTTCGGATGCCAAAACCCTTCATGCCCTTCGCCGCCCGGAAACTGTTCATTCGAATTTCATCGGACCAGCTGAGGAAGGTGGTCAGTTCTCCTTTGACCTCCGGCTCCTGAAGTTCAAGCTGTCCCTCGAACACCTCGCCGGTGGCGCCGTCCAGGGTGATGTAGTCCCCTTCTTTATATTCCTTGCCGGCAATCACCATTTTTTTCCCGACGATTTGGGCGTCCTTACATCCGGCAATACAGGGTGTTCCCATACCCCGGGCAACAACCGCGGCGTGGCTGGTCATGCCGCCGGTGCTGGTGAGAATACCTTCGGCTACGTTCATTCCTCCGATGTCCTCGGGGCTTGTTTCAGGGCGGACCAGCAAGACTTTTTTGCCCTTGGCATGCCATTCTTCAGCCTCATCCGCCGAGAACACTATCTGACCGCATGCGGCTCCGGGGCTGGCATTCAAGCCCTTGGCGACGGCCTTGACCTTTTTCTTCTCTGCGGGATTGATCGCCGGATGGAAAACCTGCTCAAGCTGCAGGGGAGTGACCCGTCCCAGGGCTTCTTCTTTGGTAATAAGTCCCTCGGACACCATGTCTACCGCTACCTTGATGGCTGCGGCTCCGGTCCGCTTGCCGTTCCGGGTCTGAAGCAGGTAAAGCTGGCCTTCCTGAATGGTAAACTCCATGTCCTGCATGTCGCGGTAATGCTTCTCAAGCCGGTCCTTCACGTCAATGAGCTGTTTGAAGATGGCGGGATTGGTATCTTCTAGTTGGGAAAGCTTTTGGGGCGTCCTGATGCCCGCTACCACGTCTTCGCCCTGGGCGTTCATGAGGTATTCACCGTAGAACATCTTTTCTCCGGTGGAGGGGTCACGGGAGAAGCACACGCCGGTTCCCGAGTCATCGCCGAAGTTACCGAACACCATGGCGACGATGTTTACGGCGGTTCCCACCAGGTCCTTGATGTCGTTGATCTGACGGTATTTTATTGCTTTGGTGTTCTGCCAGGATCCGAATACCGCGTCGATTGCCTGCCATAACTGATCCATGGGGTCCTGGGGAAAGTCCTCATGGGTGTGTTTTTTATACAGGGCCTTGTACAGCTTGACCACTTCTTTCAGGTCGGCTACATCGAGATCGACATCATCTTCGATCCCCTTCTTGTATTTGACCTTGTCCATTTCTTTTTCGTAATCTTCGTGGGGAATGCCCTTTACCACATTGCCGTACATATTGATAAAACGGCGGTAGGAGTCCCAGGCGAGGCGCTCATTGTCGGTGCTTTTATGAAGGCCGAGTACTGCCTCATCGTTCAATCCGAGGTTCAGGATGGTGTCCATCATTCCCGGCATGGAAACCGCCGCTCCAGACCGGACAGAAACCAGTAGCGGGGAATCCTTGTCCCCAAGTTTTTTGCCCACCGTCGATTCAAGCCGGTGAAGGTGTTCCTCCACTTCCTTTATCAGTTCCGGCGAATTCTTCCTGCCGTTTTTATAATACGCATCGCACATTTCCGCGCTGATCGTAAAACCCGGAGGTACGGGAACTCCGAGATTCGTCATCTCCGCGAGATTAGCCCCCTTGCCGCCGAGGGTCTCTTTCATCTTCGCAGATCCCTCAGCTTGCCCTCCACCGAAAAAGTACACCTGTTTTTCTGCCATCGTTACAGAACCTCCTGAAATGTCATGGGAATATGACTGGAACACGTAGTGAGACGCTCAGTTGTACTCCGCACGAGATCATATACTATTGAGAAGCCTAAACCCGTTTACCCCAGCTGTCAAAACAAAAAAAGCCCCGGCATAAGCCGGGGCGATGACCCGTTGTATAAAGCCTCAGGCTACATAGGAGGAGAGGTAGCGGCTTCGGGTGGGATGCTGAAGACGTTTGATAGCCTTTTTTTCTATCTGACGGATACGCTCTTTGGTAAGGTTATATCGGTCGCCGATTTCCTTCAGGCTCATGGGCGCATAGCCGTTGAGACCGAATCGAAACTGGATTATTTCCGCTTCCTTATCGGTGAGGGTCTCGAGAATTGCATTAATGTCATTCTTGAGAGAGTCCTGCATAACCAAATCTTCAGGGAGGGAGTTCACAGTATCCTCGACGAAATCACTGAGGACAGAGCTGTCCTTCTCGCGGTAAACCGGGGTTTCAAGGGAGACATGTTCCCGGCTGATGTTGACAAGGTCTGTCACATGCTCTTCTGTCATGTTAAGAGAACGGGCGATTTCCCTCATTTCTTCGGTTTCACCCATGGAGCCGGAAATACTCTTGCGGACTTTTTCGATCTGGACAAGCTCATTGGCCCGGTTCAGCGGAAGTCTGATCATTCTGCTTTTTTCGCATATCGCCTTGAGAATAGCCTGGCGAATCCACCATACAGCATAGGAGATAAAGTGAAATCCCTTATCGACGTCGAAACGCTCTATGGCATTCAGAAGGCCAATGTTTCCCTCGCTGATCAGATCGACCAACGGGAGTCCCTGATTCTGATACTTCTTCGCAACGTTAACAACGAAACGGAGGTTTGCCTGCACCAGATGGTCCTTGGCAGCCTGCTCGCCGTCCCGGGCTCGGGTCGCTAAATCGACTTCCTGCTCGCGGGTCAGAAGGGGTATACGGTTTATTTCTTTGAGATATATGGTCAAAATGTTTTCATCGCTGCTTCGGCTTGTGCTGTTGATACGCTTTTCTGATACCTGGCTCATTCTGGCCTCCTGCCACCATAAAAGCAAAAGGCGTGCCAAAAGCAAAATAATTTATCTAACGACCTATCTTTATGCAGTGTAATGATTTATACATATCACACTAAGTGATCACAATAATCCCCCCATATCACAATGTGCAATATTGACCCAGCTACCCTCTTACCACCTGCAAGTGGGTTATTTTGATACACAGGCATCAAAGCACTGGGGAATTTGGGTCATTTCGCCCGCCGACACGGGACATTTCCCGAGGAATCAAAAAAATCACGGGGAAACCCCGAAATTCTTGACCAAGATCGGGCCATTTCGTATATTTCAGCCATACTATATCACAGCACAATCTACACTCAATTCAGGAGGAATGGTATGAATGTACAGCCTTTAGGCGATCGGGTTCTTCTCAAGACCGAAGCCGGCGAAGAAAAAACATCCGGAGGTCTCTTTATACCCCAGACAGCGCAGGAGAAAACCCAGACTGCCGTGGTCTCTGCCATCGGTGACGATACCGAAACGATTACCGTAAAAGCCGGAGACCGGGTAATGTACGACAAGTACGCCGGCACCCAGGTGAAGATCGACGGCGATGATTACCTCATCGTGAGCTTCTCCGATATTATTGCCGTAATTAAGTAAGCCCACCCTCAACAGCAGCACACGCGCCGTCCTTCGGGGCGGCGTTTTTTTGTGCTCGGGTTTGCAGCTGTTTTTGCAGTGCCCCCAAAACAGCTGATTTAGTGCGCTAAGTTTTAATCCTGCATGGAAATACAAGTAGAGGTAAAAAAAACCTCAGATCAGTTCGTTACTTCTTGTTCCAAAGGCATTTGCATCAAATTAATCAGCTGTTTTGGGGGCACTGTGAACAGATCTACTTGGCGGGGGCGAAATTCCCTATCGCGCTGATAATAAAATCCCCAACCTGCCTTTGGGTATCGGGCCTCGTAAAAAGACTGGCGCAGTACACCCGCACAGATAGTCCGTCAATCTCCAGAACAGTAAATGCTTCCTCGGATATGCGAATCTGCGCCCCGTCCCAGGAGACCACAAGTTTCCCGGCCTCGGCGTCAAGCGTTAGGCCCGGGAAGCCTGAGTAGGGAAGAGTGATGTTCTGGGCCAACAGCACGACGCGTTCGCCGGTTTCGTCATACATGCGGAGTATACCCCGGGGTCCCTCGTCCCCCTGTTCTCCGGAGAAGCTCAGGCGGTCCAGTGAAGCCGGGTCGAGGCTCAGGGCAGCAGGTGGAACCGGAGATACCATGAGATCGAATGCTTCCCCCCCATCGGGGCGGTAGGTCAGGCGCAGTTCCCGGTTGCGGAGCACAGCCGACACCAGCCTTCCCTCCCGCTCGCGGTTTTGATAACCGCTGATTCTCAGGGAATCCGCTCGGGCAGGTATTACCAACACAAAGATAGACAGCATCATAAGCAGCGCTGATTTAACGGCATCGGCCTAGATGCCCCTATTCACCGGCAGCCCCCCTGAAGGGATCATGCTGATGAGGGGGGAACCGACAAATGGTGAAGTTTTGGAAATCATCCACCAGCGGATTAAACCCCGCGTTGCTATGTGTGGAGCGCGTGGCAATGCCTTGGAAAATCCCTACGGTCTGCCGGGAAAAGGCCGATGAAATGGCCTCCCAATCGTTGTGATCGGTCAACACGGGGTTGCCGGAGTCGTGATCATCTGTGGGGTTGAGGTCCATGGCCAGGGCAGAGTCGACGATGCCGTTGCCGTTGAAATCTACCCATACGCTTCCGGTCCTGCCGAGGCCATTTGACTCATCAATTGAGCCTTCGTGAATATCCGCAGAGCTGCCGTCGGAAAAATCAATTGCGTAATCCGTGCTGTACACCGACCGCGTCAAATCCCTTGTGTAAAAGGCCCCACCGTAATACAGAGTGGCATAGGGGTTTGATTGCTCATAGTTGAAAACCCGGGAATGCTGGTAGTAGTAATAGCGATCTCCCTCATAATCATCGCCGATCAGGGGCATGCCTGAGTACATGTAGTTCATGATGCTAATGTAATTGGGCTTGTAGTTTTCACTTTCATCTCCGCCATGGCCCAGGCCCAGGTTGTGGCCCAGCTCATGCATTATGACATCCGCCTGCCGGTTTACCGTGTAGAGCCTCCATTCCTCCGATTCGAATGGATCGATATGCGACGGGGGTATAACCAGGAAGTCGTTGCCGGGCCTCTCTCCCAGTCCGCCGAAGTACGGCGAATCGTTCCCCATGACCATAAAATGGAATATCTGACGCTTGTTCACCGGCAGGAAGTCCGCTTTGAGCTGAAAAAAATCCACGTCTCCGTCGTAGTGAATGCTCCACCCGATGGTTTGGGACCAGGGAAGGGCGTGGCTTTTTCCGTCGAGATTATAGCGCTCGATATCCGGGTGCACCAGTTGGGAGTAGGCCGAGGTGTCGCCCACATCGAAATGCACCGCAAAATTTCTCCCGTCCGCCGTCTGGTTCGCGAAGGCCTGCTGCACCTTTTCAAGGGCTTCGGGACGGGGAAAAAGCCCGGGAAAATCCGAGGGCGTGTCTCCCACCATGTAGCTTACATGGACAAAGATGTCCATCACGCCCTGGCGGGCCCCCCAATCGTGGAGGGGCATGCCGAGGTATGTTGTGCCCGGCAGTTCATTGGCATCGGGAATTCCGTCGCCGTCGGCATCAGTCTGTGAAAAGACGTCGTTGGCTCCCCCGGGAGTTGCCCATTCGCTGTAACACCAGTCGGACTGGCGGTTGCTGTCGGTCATATCCGCAACCCGCGCCATGGAAAACCCGCTGTACGGTTCCCCTGGGTAGGATTCATATATCAGACCGTCTCCATTCCAGTGAGCGCTGCTGACAGCGGCGATTTCATTCTCCCCGAATTTAACCAGATCAATAATCTCCCCGCGGTGACTGAGTTCGAGGAATCCGCTGCTGATCCAGTAAAAAGACGGGGCAAGATTATTGGGGGTAAAAATATTCTCATCACCGGGATAATCCTGGCTGTGCACCCGGTTTCGGACCACCACATATTCGCCGGGATGGACAATCCGCGAAGTAAAACCGCCGAAATCCACCGGATTGCTTGCACCCATGCTGCTCTGGTCGTAGACCCGAATGCTGATATCCGCTAAATTCACCGGGCTCTGGCCGGAGTTATACAACTCGATCCACGTCGCCGGAACCATTTTGCCGTCCACATTATACCGCGTGTTATCAGCGCTAAACTCACTGATTAACAGACCATTGCCGAATTCCTCCGGTGGTTGATTATTGAGGGGATTGCAGGAGGACAGGCCGATAAAAAGCCACAGAGTCAGAAGGGCGAAAAACAGTACACTGGGTTTTCCGGGATTAACAGTACGCGTGCTCATATGGTGCATTGTAGCCGTAAACCGTCGATAAAACCAGATTGAATCAGCTACCGGTTGAGCGCATTGTACCCCTAGCTTGAGTCATATAGTTCAGTCGGAAAACAGAACCCTCTCAAGCTCATCGAGAAGGCGGTCAGAGTGTTCGGTCATCATTCGTGCGGGAGGCAGGGACTCGATAAAATTTCGGCCGTAGCCTTTGGTAATAATTCTCTTGTCGGTAATAAACACCACGCCCCGGTCGCTTGTCCGCCGCATGAGGCGCCCAAAACCCTGCTTTAGCTTCATGACCGCGTCCGGCAGGCTCAGCTCGAAGAACGGCGCCCCGCCCCGCTGTTCTATAGCTTCGGTGCGGGCGAGCAGCACCGGCTCGGTGGGAACCCGGAAGGGCAGCCGGCAAATTATCAGCAACTGAAGGGCATCTCCCGGAGCATCCACCCCCTCCCAGAAACTGTGGGTGGCAAAAAGCACCGAGCTGGTTTCAGCGGTGAAACGGCCCATGAGACGAGCCCGGTCGTCATCGCCCTGCTTCAGGCAGCTGATGCCACTCTCAACCAGGTAGGGCTTGCAGTAGCCGTAGATGTCGTTGAGCATTGCATAGCTGGTGAAGAGCACCAGGGCATGGCCCCCGGATCTGTCGATCGCCCGGGTTATAAAGCCCTTGAGCCATTCGCTGTAGCGCTGGCCCTCGGAGGGGTCAGGAGCGTCGGAGGGCACTCCCAGCAGCACACGGTTGGGGTAGTCGAAGGGGCTGTCGAGACTGCGAAAGATCATCCGCTCGCTCTCGGGCAGACCGATCCTTCGCTGCCAGAAGCGTATGGATTTGCTCACCGACAGGGTGGCTGAAGTCATGACGATTGTGGGATATGGCTCGAACAGGGCTTCCTGAAGCAGGTTTCCGATTTCAATCGGGGTCGCGGTAAAGTGGACGTAGCGGTCGCCGGCATTGGTCCTGCGCCGGTCCAGCCAGTACACCAGGTCCGGCCGGGTGTGGTATTCGCGAAAATCGCTGCATATCGCCGAGATGGTTTCAAGTCGTCGGATAAGAATCCGCAGTTCATTTACCCGCGGGTCTTCGAGCTCGCCCTCTTCGAGTTTTTTGTACTCTCCGGCGAGGAATTCGAGGGTATCCAGAACGGTTTGTTGGAAAGCCGTCAACACTGGGAAGAGCTGGGATTCGAAGGGGTCGGCGTTGACGCTTTCCTGCCGCTGGGCAGGCAGGCTATTGGGATCGGGCCGCAAGCGGATAGATGGGCTGGTCCCCTCGAAAAACGGCAGTAGCGCGTTGTCCAGTTCCTGTACGCCGTTGCGCATGCCCTGAAGCAGGCCTTCAAGGCCTTCGAATTCGACGCCCGACAGGCTGCGCAGCGCCGGAACCACACCGGCGCTCTTGCCCTTCCGGTTTCTCAGTAGCATATTGGCGTACTTGTGAACCTGAAAGCGGTTAAATTCGACGCTGAAATAGCTGGTGGCCGACTGCTCTATATTGTGGGCCTCATCGATTATGAGGCGTTGAAAAGCCGGCAGAATCACCGTAGCGTCGGGACCAAAGCCCTCTTTGCGGATAGCCAGGTCGGCGAACAGCAAATGATGATTGGTTATAATAATGTGCGCCGCCGCGGCTTCCTTGCGCGCCTTTTGGAGGAAGCAGCTGCTTCGCAGACGGCAGCGCATTTCGGAGCACGCATCCTTGTCGCTGTTCACCCTTGACCACAGGGCCTCATCGGGGGAAAACGGCAAATCGCTGCGGTCTCCGCTGTCGGTTACCTCGGCCCAGCGCCGGATTTCATCGAGCTGCTCCTCCCCGAAAAGCCCCTCTTCCTCCAGAAGCTCGTTAAGACGGTTGCGGCATAAATACTGATTGCGGCCCTTGGCTAAAACGATCCGGATGTCCTTCTCGCCTTTGCCGGCAAACAGCCGGCGGACCGTCGGGATGTCTTTTCCGATTATCTGCTGTTGAAGATTGATGGTTGCGGTTGAGACCACCACCCGTTCCTGGTTGCGCAGCACCCAGGAAAACGCGGGGATCAGGTAGGCCAGGCTTTTTCCGACGCCGGTGCCGGCCTCGCACACGGCGATGCGGTCTTCGTTGAATGCGGCGACCACCGACTCGAGCATTTCCAGCTGGGGGTCACGGGGTTCGTACCCCGGTTTTATTTTCGACAATGCTCCGCCGGGCAGCAGCATATCGGCCAGTTCGCTTACGTCAAGTTCATTCCGTTCGCCGGGTATGTAGGCCTCGGTAATGATAAATAGATCGTCTACCTCGTTATTGATAATCCAGCTACCGATGCCCTGCTGCCCGAGCTGGGCGGCCACATTGAGGTCCGCATTGCTGGGCCGCAACAGGCCCCCCGGATGGTTGTGGACTATCACCTCGCCCTGACTCATATGAGGATAGGGCGCAGGAACCATGTGCTCGTTTCCCCGGGCTACCGGTCGGGCGCTGGCAAGGCATCCGTCCTCAGCGAGGGTACAGACGAAGAGAACCTCTCCGCCCCCGGCTTCTTCGATGGCGCTGCGCATGAGATTTTGGATATGTACGGGTATTCGTCCCTCTATGCCAGCCACCACTCCACCAGACGGGATACCAGGGATTTCATGCGTTCCGCAGCCAGTCGGCCGATTTCGACCACCTCGGCGTGGTCCAGAGTCTCATGGCCGAGTCCTGCGGCGAAGTTGGTAATAAGACTCAGACCGCCGACCTTCATACCCAGGTAGCGCGCGAATATAGCCTCGGGAACCGTGGACATTCCCACGGCATCGGCGCCCATGGTCCCGAAGGCCCTGATTTCCGCCGGAGTTTCATAACTCGGACCGGTGGTCGCCAGGTAGACCCCTTCTACAAGATCGGGATCCAGTTTTCTGGCCTGGGACCCAAAGTCCTGATCATACACCCGGCTCATATCAGGAAAGCGGGCGCCCAAAGCCTTTCCGCCAAATTCCGGATTGGCTCCCATGAGGGGATTGAATCCGAGCATATTGATGTGATCGCTGATTACCATGATGTCTCCGGGAGAAAAATTGCGGTTGATTCCTCCGGCGGCGTTGGTGACGATGAGTTTTTCGCAGCCCAGGCCCCGAAGCAGGGCAACGGTACTCACGACGCTCTGAGGACTGTGTCCCTCGTAGTAATGAAAACGGCCTGAACAGATGGCCAGATCATCATTTATATAGAGTTCACCCTTATGCCCTTCTACCGTCGGTTTGGGAAGCACGGGAATATCTCCATAAGGGATCCGGGTACAGGAATATGATTCCGATAGGCTCGATAGCCCGGAACCAAGTATCATACCGAGGCGGGGATGTTTGCCGCGTGTTTTGACAATATCAGATGCGGCGCCGAATACTTCGCGAATAAATGTGCTTTCCATGTGACCTCCTGACCTTCCCGATCTTCTGCACATGGCAGATAAGGGAAGATGCCATTATAGCGGGAAATGCCGGGCCTCACAATTTGAACCTTCGCCTTCCTTGACTTTTGAATATCTCATGTATAAAGTTACGAAATTATCCGGAAAACTGCATATTCCCTTAATTTCGCGGAGGAATCATGAACAGCATACCTGTTGCCATTCTCGGGGCTACCGGCACCGTCGGTCAAAAATTCATCAGCCTTTTGCAGGGCCATCCTCAATTTACCATCAGCGAACTGGTGGCCTCGCCCAGGTCGGCGGGCAAGCCCTACCGGGAGGCTGCTGCGTGGAAGCAGGACATCCCCATTCCCGCATATGTGGCGGACATGACGGTGAAGTCCCTGGACGAGAGTCTGGAGAGTGCAATTCTGTTTTCCGGCCTGGACAGTTCTGTTGCCGGCGAAGCGGAAACCCGCTTTGCCGAAGCGGGTCACATGGTTATTTCGAACTCGAAAAACCACCGCATGGATGCCGATGTCCCCCTCATCATCCCGGAAATAAATCCGGAGCATTTCGAACTGATCCGGCATCAGAGCCATAAGGGAGCCATTGTTACCAACTCGAACTGCTCCACCATGTTTCTGGCCATGACCCTCGCCCCGATTCACAAAGCCTTCGGAGTCGAAGCAGTACAGGTAAGCACCATGCAAGCCATCAGCGGCGCGGGGTATCCCGGGGTTCCCTCAATGGATATTCTCGGGAACGTGGTGCCCCACATCGGCGGGGAAGAAGACAAACTGGAAACCGAACCGCAGAAAATCCTGGGCGCACTGTCCGGGAATCGAATCGAACACGCAAATTTCACCGTATCGGCCCAGTGCAACCGGGTACCGGTATTCGACGGTCACACCGAAAACCTGTCAATCAAGCTGGCGAAACCGGCGAGCGTCGATGAAATCAAAAAAGTTCTCCGGGAATTCCGGGGCATGCCCCAGGAGAGAGGGCTGCATTCGGCCCCCAAACAGCCTATCATTGTTACTGAGGCGGAGGACCGTCCCCAGCCGGCCAGGGATATATGGCTCGAAGGGGGAATGAGCACAGTCGTGGGCAGAATACGCCCCTGCCCGGTGATGGATATAAAAATGACCATCCTCGGGCATAACACCGTTCGGGGCGCCGCCGGCGCGGCGATATTAAATGCCGAAGCCCTGGTGGCCCTGGGATACCTGAACTGAAGGAAAGGCTTTGATCGTACAGAAATTCGGCGGGACAAGCGTCGGCTCTTCAAAACTCATTGATCAGGTTTTGGACATCGCAAACTCGGAATTACACCGGGGGCTGGTTCTGGTGGCGTCCGCCATGGGCAAGACCACCGACGGCCTGGTCCGGATGGGTACCTTGGCTGCAGAAGGAAAGGCCGATCCCGCCAGGGAGGAGCTGCGGAACCTGCAAAACAGTCATTACGGAACCCTGGTCGACCTGGTGGAAGTCCCGCTATACGAGGAAGCCAAGAAGGCCGTCGACAAGCTATTCGGCGAGCTGGAAAGCCTTCTTACCGGCCTGATTCTCATACAGGAAGTCAGTCCTCGGTCTCTGGATACCCTTCTCAGCTTCGGGGAGCGGCTCAGTACCACGCTTATTTACTACCGGGCCCGTCAACGGGGCATGCGCTCGGTGCTTCTGGACAGCCGCACCCTCATCAGGACCGACAGTAATTACAACCGGGCGGCCATCGACCTGTCCGTCACCAATGAGCAAATCAAAAAACACGTCGGGGGTGAGCCCAATACCCTCTATGTTGCCCAGGGTTTTATCGCATCCGATGCGCAAAACGTCACTACTACCCTGGGACGGGGCGGCTCGGACTACAGCGCGACCATCATCGGCGCCGCCGTTGATGCCGAAGAAGTCCAAATCTGGACCGATGTGACCGGCATCATGACCAGCGATCCGCGGCTGATAGAAAATGCCCGGACCATCTCCGAACTCAGCTATGCCGAAGCCGCCGAGCTCAGCTACTTCGGCGCCAAAGTTATCCATCCCTCAACCATTCAGCCGGCGGTAGAAAAACACATACCCGTGTGGGTAAAAAACACCACTAAACCCGGGGAAGCCGGCAGCCGTATTCACGCCGACGGAAAGAGCCGGGGAATACAGGCGATCGCCGGGAAAAAAGGTGTAACCCTGGTCAACGTCCACTCCTCCCGAATGCTCAACGCCTACGGTTTTCTCAAGCGTATTTTCGAAGTGTTTGAAAAATACCGGGTTTCCGTCGATCTCATCGCCACCAGCGAAGTTTCGGTTTCCCTGACCATCGAAGATGCCCGCAACATCGCGGCGGTCACCGCCGAACTGGAGGCATTCTCTACGGTCACCGTGGAAACCGACAAAGCCATAATCAGCCTGGTCGGCCAGGACCTGTGGAAACAAAGCCGCTTTACCGCCCGGGTATTCAGCGCAATGGCCGATATCCCCGTGCGAATGATCAGCCTGGGAAGCAGCGATATCAATCTTTCACTGGTTGTGCCGGAAGACCTGGTTGACAGCGCAATACAATCGCTTCATTCCGCACTCTTCGACGACCAATGACCCGTATTGACCAATGAGCCGTCGGCGGAAATAATGGAAGCATGAGCGACATATTCAACCGCCTGGGTCGTCTCGCCCGGTCTGTAATCAACGATTTTAATTCAGACGTTGACGGGGATTACAAGGACGCCTGGGCTGAACTCGATGACTTTCTCGGCACCGAAGCCCACGACTTCAACGCCCAACAGAGCAATCGTCAGCACGGCAGGGCGGCCGGAAACTCCGGCAAGGCAAACCTTTCCAGGGACTACGCCAACCTGGAGCTCACACCCGCCGCCCCAACCGCCGACATAAAGCGCCAGTACAAAAAGCTTCTGGTCAAGTACCATCCCGACAAGTTTGCCGATAACGTTGAAAAGCAAAAAATTGCCACCGAGCTGAGCACACGCCTCAATGAATCCTACGATAGAATTATGGAAAGCCGCGGGGAGAAATAGAGCCGCGGAGAGAAATAGAGCCGCGGAGAGAAATAAAGCCGCGGAGAGAAATTAAGCCGCATGGACGAAGTGCCCTAGTCCTGGAGACCGTACTCGTTTATTTTGCGGTGCAGGGTCTTTCGGCCGATGCCCAGTACTTCGGCGCTTTTGCTCTTGTTTCCCCGCTCGGACAACAGGGTTTCTTTGATAATCTGCCGCTCCGCCTCCTGAAGGGAAGCGCCGAGGCGGACCCGGATGTATTCGCCGTCGCTGGCCCCGCCGATGTGGGGAGGCAGGTCATCGGCGGTAATAAAATCGCCCCTGCTCATCACCACCGCAGACTCCATTGTGTTCCTCAGCTCCCGCACATTCCCGGGCCAGTCGTAGTTGTACAACGCGGCCTTCGCCTTGTTGTCCACCCCGAGAATCTGGCGGTTGTTTTCTTCGGCGAACTCTTTGAGGAAATGACTGATCAGCATCGGGACATCGTCCTTCCGTTCTCTCAACGGCGGAACGTGAATGTTTACCACATTCAGCCGATAATAGAGATCCTCCCGGAAATTTCCCTCCTCGATCTCCTGCTTCAGATCCCGGTTGGTGGCGGCGATGATTCGGGCGTCCACGTCTACCGTCGATTCTCCCCCCACCCGCTCGAAACGCTTTTCCTGGAGTACCCGGAGGATTTTTATTTGAACGGACTGGTTGATTTCCCCGATTTCATCGAGGAATATGCTGCCCAAATGAGCGAGCTCGAAACGTCCCCGTTTACGGTTCAGCGCGCCGGTAAACGCGCCTTTTTCATGGCCGAAGAGTTCGCTTTCCAAAAGGCTTTCGGAGAGGGCGGCACAATGCACCTTGATGAAGGACTTTTCCCTCCTGGTGCTCATATTATGAATGGCGTCGGCGACCAGTTCCTTGCCAACCCCGCTCTCGCCGGTTATGAGCACGGAGGCCTTGGTCGGGGCGACCTGGCTGATAAGCTCCATTATTTTCCGCATTTGCGGACTTTTTCCGATGATTATATTGCTCTGACGGCGCTGCTCGAGCTCTTCCTGGAGAGCCCGATGCTGGAGGATGAGCTCCCGGCTGGCCAGGGCCCGCTTGACCAGCATGGAAAGCCGGTCGAGATTAACCGGCTTGGTGAGGAAATCAAAGGCGCCGTTTCTCATGGCCTGGACTGCTGTTTCGATTGTTCCGTGGCCCGTCAGGATTATCACCGAAACGCTGGGCCAGTCGCTGACGATTCGGCGCAACAGATCGTCTCCGCCCATGCGGGGCATTTTGAGATCGCTGATCACCAGGTCGATTTCATCGCTTTCCATTATTTCGATAGCCGAAAGCCCGTCCTCGGCGAGCACGGTTTCATACCCGTCCAGCTCCAGACTTTTCGCCAGGCCTTCGCGGATATTTTTCTCGTCGTCCACTACGAGTATCCGAAATTTCATACGTCCTCCACTGTGACATCGCTAATGAGGTTTTGCTGACCAGGAGGAGTGGGAAAGGACAGGGTGAAGGTGGTGCCCTTGCCTTCCTGGCTGATTACCGAAATCTCGCCCCGGTGTTCCTTAACTATTTTATAGACGATGGTCAGTCCAATTCCGCTACCGAATTCCTTCGTAGTGAAATACGGTTCGAAAATCTTGTTCAGCACTTCTTCGCTCATGCCGCTGCCCGTATCGATGATCCGCAGAAGCACCTCGTCCCCCCGGTAGCGGGTAGTTACCGTCAGGGTGCCCCCGTCGGGCATGGCATTGAGGGCGTTTTTGACGATGTTGAGAATCGCCTGCTTGATGAATTTATCGTCCAACAGAATGTGGGGAATATCGACCTGATAATCCTCCACCAACTCTACCCCGCCCTCGGAGATTTCGTATTTCATAAAATCCATGATTTCATGAAGCAGGGCGTTTAAATCGTGATTTGACAAATTGATATCCATGGGCCGAACGGCGAAGAGAAAATCCATGACGATGCGGTTGAGCCGCTCAACCTCTTCATTGACGATATCCAGGTACCCGCTGATATCCGAGGAGGGCACGCTTTTGGCTGCGGCCAGCATCTTTTGCATGAGCTGAATATGTATGCCTATGCTACCGAGGGGATTTTTAATTTCATGGGCCACCCCGGCGGCGAGGGTGGTGAGGCTCGCAAGGCTCTCCGCCCGGCGGAGACGGGCTTCTTTCCAGCGACGTTCTGACACATCCTCCACATGCACAACATTTCCCCGGACCCGCCCGCGGCGCACCAACGGCATAATGCTGAACGAAAGAATCCGGGTCACCCCGGGGCTGTCGAGGGTAAACTCCCGGTCGCGGATGCTTTCTTCGTTTAATATGGTGTGGCGGATGAACTCGGCTATATCGCCGTCTCCGATAACCTGCCATATCACCTTTTCGAAAAAATCATAGTCCCTGAAGGGGACCGTGCGCTCGGCGGCCTTGTTGCAGAGAATCAGTTTGTTGTACTGGTCGGCGACGATAACCCCGTCGGTGAGCGAGTCCAGGACCACTTCCATCTGTTCGTTTTCCCTGGCAAGGTCGTAAATAAGGGCGTGAATTTGCTGTTTGTCGAGCTTTGAAATTTTATTGAGGGCCCGCTGGATAAACTTTCGCATACTGTGTCAAATATACCCAAGTTCCAGAACTGAGGCTACGGGTATATTGTAGGTTTCCATCCGGAAATGCATGGCTTCGAGTTTCTGCTGTAGCTGATACATCTCCTCGCTGTGAAGATGGGAAATCTGTATTTCTTCCAGACAGAGGGCGATGAGTTCAATGAGGACTGAACGGTCGCTGCCGATAATCGCCGCGAGCTGATCTCTTGCGTCGATGCTCTTTTCCCGAAGCAGGGTGAACATCAGTTCGATTTGCTGCCGGCGCTCTCCCAGACCCCCGGGGCCCGCGTCGATAAAAAACGAATGCAGCGATGAGTAATCATCGGCGTGTTCCTCCCGGTAAATCCGCCGAATCACATCACGGTGGGCCCGGGGACTTCGGGGCGCAAAGCGATAGGTCCTGAGGCGGCTTCGCAGGGTCGGTATGATGGCGGCCGGGCGCTTGGTGAGAAGCATGAAATACACCGATGCCGGGGGTTCTTCGAGGATCTTCAGAAAGGCGTTGCGGGCTGCCTCGTTCATCTCGTGGGCGTTTTCAATAATGATGGTCTTGTTGACCGCCGAATCCGCCGTATGAGCCCAATAGGTGGCGCGCCGTATCATATTAATACTAATGCCGTCGGAGGGCAGCAGCTTTTGGATATCGGCGCACAGCTCGAGGACCTTGTTTGTATCCGGCGCCTGAGGCGAGGAGAGTTCCGGATGGGCCAATTCAATAGCTTCTTCTAGTTTGCCGATGAGGCTGGCCGCCTTCTGCAGTTTTTTTTCATCATCCTGCCACAGAACCGGATCAAAGCGGCGGATTAACTTCTTTACATTCCGATAGAAAAGATAGTACAGCGGCTTTTCGCTTTGCCTTTGGAGCATGACCGCCGATGCGCGAATTTCCTGATAAAAATACCGGCTCCCCATCATCAGCAGGTAGGGACTGTCCAGGAGCCGGTGTTGGGCACATGATGGGCATTGGCAGGACCAGGGGGCTCCGTCATTGCGGCAGCCGAGTCCGCGGGCAAGTTCCAGGGCGGCGCTGAGCTTGGCGCTGTGTTGTTCACCGCTAAACAGCATCGAATGTGGAAGCTTGCCAGCCTGCAAATCTCCGATAATCCGGTTTTTGATCGGATCCTGATGAAGCAGATTTTCAAACATCAGGCCGGGCTCCGGGTAATAATTTCGGCAGCGTAGGGAAAGAGAGGCAGAAGCAGCCTGCCCGTCCAGCTTTGCCGAATGGTTTCTTCCATGCTCACGAAGGGCTGGATGTACATAATAAACATCAGAAGGAATACCACCAGGGCACCCTCAATAAGTCCGAGAAAAAACCCCAGCGCCCGGTCCAGACTCTCGAGTTCGGAGTTTTCAATGAGGTTTCTCAGTCCGGCTTCAAAAAGCTTCACGATGATATATACCAGGAGGAAGAGCCCGAGAAAGGCGATGACCTGGTTCCACATGGATTCCCCGAGATATCGGTCCAAAAGAGGCGCTACCAGCCCGCTAAAAAGCACTGCAACAAGAATACCGAGGAACACCGAGGCCACCGAACCGAACTCCTCGACGAATCCACGAAAGAGGCCGCGGATTACCAGAATAAGCAGTACGACCAGGAAAAAAACGTCCAGGGGGTGAAGATTCGCCATAGTTTCTCCTTACGCAGGCTCGTCGGCAATAAGCAGTTCGCCCACCAGTTCTGCAATGCGGGCTGCCCCGCGGTTGTGGATGATGCTCTTCCAGGCTCCGGCCATGGCGCTGCGTCGCAGATGGTCCGAAGCCAGATCGGTCAACAGGACGGGCAGCTCGGCAAAATCCTCGGCGCTAATAACAACGGCCGCGGCGCTTCTGGCGGCGAACTGGGCATTGCGCAGCTGATCACCCCGGGCTCCCGCTGTAAGGGGGACAAAAATCGCCGGTTTCCCCGTAAGTCCAATCTCCCACAAGGAGCCCGCACCGGAACGGGACAGGACAATATCAGCCGCAGCCAGTATATCCGGATATTCAGCGGCAAAAAAGCTGCGGGCACAATAGCGCGTCTTTAGCTCAGCCGGCAGACCCTCCGCCGCATTCCAGTCAGGGTCGCCGGTCTGATGAATAATACACATTGAGTTAAGGAGCTGAGGCAAATTGCCTGCGATCAGCTCATTGATTTGCCGGGCGCCCAGGCTGCCGCCCTGCACCAGTAAAACCGGCATACCGGGTTCAGATTCAAAGCCCGCTTCCCGCCGGCCCGCTTCGGCGCTGCCCTTGAGAACATCCTGGCGTACGGGATTTCCCGTCACCTCAACCCTCAGACCGCTGCTCTGGTAAAACCGGTGGGATTCCTCGAAGGGGATGCAGAGCAGCGTGGTGAATCGCAGGTTTATGCGGGTAGCCAAACCGGGATCGTAATCCGATTCGTGGGACACCACCGGTATGCCGAGAAATCCCGCGGCGATAACCGGGGGGACAGAAACAAAGCCCCCTTTGGAAAACAGGAGCCGGGGACGAAGGCGTATCATGAGAAAAAACGACTCGAGTATCCCCCAGCTGAAGCGAAAAACATCGATGACATTTCTCAATGAAAAATAACGGCGCAACTTGCCCGTGGAGATTCCGTGAAATTCCAGACCCCGCCCTTCGACGAGACCCTTCTCGATGCCTCCGCGGGAGCCGATCCAGTGAATGCTGTACCGTTGGAGAACAGCTGGTTCAAGGGCGTCGATAACCCCGAAGCCCGGAAAAACGTGACCGCCGCTTCCTCCGCCGGTAAATGCGATGATGTCTCTACTGTGCTTCATAATCCACCGTATTTGCGCTATATTTCCATCGGGAAGGCCACATAATAGCATTCAGCATTGCCTTCGACAATCGCGATTCAAAGGAGCCCTATGAAACCCCGCCGGTCGAAACTCCATGCATCCCTGTTCAGGCTGCTGCCTATCATGGCTTTGGTCTTCTTTTTTGCCTCGCTCAGCCGCATAAGCGCCCAGGACGTCACCCGTATACATCCTCAGGATATCCCGCGGGGAGATGTACGCATCCGCGCCGAGCTCCCTATGGAAGGCGATCCCGACGATTCGCTCTCAGCCCTGAAGCCCCTGGACAGGATGGAGTTCCTGAATAACGGCGAAATAATTACCAGGCATCGAGGCGGCTTTCGGCCTTCCCTGCTACCCAAAGGTCCGCAGCAAAGCGCGGAAAACTACGAGGCAGCCAGGGAACAGATTGCCGAAGAACACCGCAGAAACCGGAACAATTTTGCCCTTGAAGTGCTTATGGCCATCGACCTGCCCCCCGACCTGGCGGCAAATATGAGTGATGATGAAATTGCATTGCATATCTACAATGTGCTACACCGCATCTCCACCCTCGAAGGCCTGGACTATTTTTCAGCAAGCCGCGGCAGGATGAGGGAGTTTTACCTCAGTTCCTTCGTGGTGGCTGACGACGGGGAAACCGCCTTGCCCGATCCGGTGTTCCAACGCCTCGAAGAGACATTCGAATTTACTATACGGCAGGAAGACGCCAGTTTCGGCGATAATCTCTACCAGGTCGTCAGCACCCCGCAGAGCATATCCATAACGAACGTGAGCCCCATAGTCTATAATTTTATCAGGATTGCCGGTCCCGGAGCGCTGGAACTTCACATTAGGGTCGTCAGAAGCGGGAATAGGCTGTTTTTCTATGCCTTTTCCAGTTTGAGGGCCCCGGGGATATTCGGGATTCCCGATCGCCTCGCCAATAGTTTTTACAATCGCATACTGTCCCTGTATAATTGGTTTCATGGTCAGCTCCTTTTAACCGATTTCTAACATATTCCTAACAAACACCAGTATGCTGCGAATGTGTAATAGGCGCTGCCCCATATTGAGGAGACATTATGGAATTTCGATCAAAGCTGAATGACGAGTTGAACAGCGTATATCAACAGGTTCTGAAAATGGGAACCTTTGTCGAAGAGGCTTTGCAAAAAGCCATCAGCGCACTTATCAACAGGGATCGCGAGCTGGCGCAGACGGTAATCGACAATGATGTGCTGATCGATAATTACCAGAGTCAGATTGAAGACTATTGCACAAAAATTATCGCCACCGAGCAACCGGTTGCCAGCGACCTGAGAAATCTGGTAACGGTCATCAAAATCGTTTCTGATCTCGAGCGCATCGGAGACCATGCCCGCCATCTGGCCAAAAGCCTTGATAGCGTAGAACAGACCACCATGGATACCCTCCTGCCTGAAATAGAAAAAATGACCAAACTCGGCATCGAGATGGTGCACAAAAGCTTGACGGCCTTCTCCACCTTCGACGGAGGCCTTGCCCAGACCGTGGCGGCCCTCGATGACAAACTCGATGCCCTGCATCAGGAGCTTTACGCACGGATCATCGCCATTATGAAGGCCGACCCCGAGAAGGTCGAACAGGGAAGCACCCTGCTGTTTCTCAACCGTTTTCTCGAACGCCTGGGAGACCACGTCACCAACATCTGCGAATGGATCATATATGCCGGCAGCGGCAGCCACCCTGAGCTCAACGCATAGGAAGGGTCATGGGAAAAACGAAGATCCTCATTATTGAGGATGAGGCGGATATCCGGGAACTGATTCGCTACAACCTTCAGAAAGAAGGCTATCAGGTCATTAGCGCGGAGGATGCCGAACGGGGAATTGCCCTCGCGGCAGAGGAAGCTCCGGGACTTATCCTCCTGGATCTTATGCTTCCGGGTATTGACGGTTTGGAAGCCTGTAAGCGGCTCAAGCAGCAGGAGCGGACAGCATCGACTCCGGTCATCATGCTCACTGCGAAGTCTGAAGATAGCGACATCATTACCGGCCTGGAAGTGGGCGCCGATGATTACCTGAGCAAACCCTTCTCCCCCAAGGTACTGATCGCCAGAATCAGGTCTGTTCTGCGACGCACAACCGGACCACAATCGGAGATCAGGGAAGACCGAATCCGCATCCACGACATCATCATCGATGTGAGCCGTCATGAAGTCAGCATGGGAAGCGAGTCTCTGATTCTTTCCGCAACGGAGTTCGCAATCCTGGAATTTCTCGCCCGTAATCCGGGCTGGGTGTACAGCAGAAACAAGATTATCGATGCCGTAAAGGGTAAGGATTACCCGGTAACAGAACGCTCTGTCGACGTGCAAATCCTGGGGCTCCGTAAAAAAATGGGAGATCGGGGCTCATTAATCGAGACGGTTCGGGGAGTCGGTTACCGGTTCAAACCGGAATAACAGATGAACGATCTGTTCAAATACCGCATATTACCGCTGCTACTCCTATCATATCTGCTTTCCGGTTTTGCCATTATCACTGCGTTTTCACCCTGGGTTCGGGCTCGGATTGCCTCGGATACCAGGGAAGTTCTCGAGTATCACGCCCGCAGCAGCGCGGAGATATTCTCAGCCCTGGACGCTCAAGGGCAGACCGAGCTGTTCTCCGATCCCGGGCTGGCAATCAACTCCCTGGCCCCGGATAGCAGCGCAGGTTCCCAAGACCGCATGCCCGCCCTGACAAGATATTATCGGATCGACGATGTGCTCGTCCGTCAGAACCTGCTCTCCAGTCTTCCGGAGATTCAGCAGGCCCTCGAGATGAACAGCGGTTTTGCATTGCGGCGGGGGGCAGAATCGGGAGACCAGGTGTACGCTTTTGCCCTGAGTTTCGGTCCGCCGGATGAACGCATTCTGCTTCACAGCGTCCTCGCCCATCGTCGGGCGGCGGAAATTCAGAGTTTTCTCTCGATCCTGGTCAGCGGAATCCTCTCAGCGGGGCTCACCCTCAGCCTTGCGGGAATAATAGGGTTCATGCAGAGTTACCAGAGCTCATTAGACACAATTCATTCGGGAATCAATACGCTGAAGTCCGGCAATATCCCGCCGCGCCTTTCCTCCGGTCCTGCAGTTTTCCGGGAGATCGGCCGAGGAATTGAGGAGTTAGCATCTGAACAGCAGAAAAATATACGTTTTCTGGAGCAACAACGGGGGGAGCTGGCTCAGATTCTCACCGCCATGAAAGACGGAATTATCCTCATCAATGAGCGGGAGGAAATACTGCTGATAAATGACGCCGCCTGTGAATTTTTTGCACCGAGGGAAACCCGGCCTGAAGATTGCGTCGGAAAGGCGGCGGCGGACTCCCTGCGTAACTCGGAACTTAACCGGATTCTTGAAGACCTTGTCCGCAGCAAATCATCGAACACTCAACAGCTTTCAGTATATGACCGCCGTAGAGGGCGGTATCGCAGCCTGGAAATGCACGGATTATTTATTGCCTCAGATCAGCCCCAAGGGAGCAAAATACTCCTGGCCTTTCACGACATCAGCGAAATAGTCCGTCTGGAACAGGTGAGACGGGATTTTGTATCCAATGTTTCTCATGAGCTTAAAACACCCATAACGACCATACAGGGATTTGCCGAAACTCTGGAGCAGGGAGCCGTGGATGATTCGTCAGTAGCCCGGAATTTTCTCTCTATAATCATCAAGCAAAGCCGGCGTATGGAAAGCATCGTTTCGGATCTCCTGACCCTGTCCCGCCTGGAACAGCAGGGGGAGGAGCCGCAGACCGAAAAAACCAACATTGCCTCACTATTGGGCGATGTGAAGGAAATATGCGCCGGCCGGGCAGCAGAACGAAATATTACAGTTCATAGCTCGGTCAGCGGTCTTGAGCATGCACAAATTAATGCAAACCTTATTGAACAGGCCGTTACAAATCTGGTCGACAATGCCATCAAGTACGGCAAACCCGGCGGAAGCGTATGGATAAATGCTGAAATTTCCCGGGAAGATCTGACACTGATAGTCCGGGACGACGGTCCGGGAATCCCCGGCCGGGATCTGCCCAGGCTTTTCGAGCGCTTCTACCGGGTGGACAAGGGCCGTTCCAGCTCCATGGGAGGAACCGGACTCGGTTTGGCAATAGTCAAACACATCGTCAACGCTCACGGCGGCAGTGTCAGGGCGGACTCGGTTGTTGGCGAGGGGAGCAGCTTCAGCATGATTATTCCGTTGGTGTAGTACGTGCCCCCAAAACAGCTGATTTAAACCAGGTAATTGGTTTACGGCAAAGGATTTACCAGTCCGCGTTTGCATAACTTGACAACTTGTTGCTGTATTTTTCTCGCGAAAGGATTTAAGGCCAAAAAATCAGCTGTTTTGGGGGCACTGCATACTAGTTCAAAAAACTGAGGAGAAGTTGTGCTCCGCCTATCATCGCTCCCAAAACCGCACCGAAAATATTTATATATTTCAGGTGACGGGCAATTATGCCAAGCAGAAGCTGTTCAACCTCTTCTATGTCCAGGGCATTTATCCGGTCCACCACCATTTGGTAAATATCGAAGCGTTCAACAAGCGACGGTACGGCGCCTTCCATCAGCATGGTAAGGGCTGAGGACAGGGAAACCAGCAACTGATCTTCCCCGGCATCTTCTACGCGAATCTCTTTCAACGGCGGTCGACGCGCGCCGGCAATAATCTCGCTTATCTCCTGACGGAATCGGTCCCGTCGTGATTCATCGCGCTTCCAATGCTGTAACAGCTCATATCCCCGTTCGAGAATATCCCTAAACGTCAAACCGGCGTAGGACTGCAGAACTTCATCGATGCTGGGACCGCCTTCTTCTCCCGTACGATCGGCTATGTAGTCGGCGAGTCTTCCCGAGGCATTTTCCCTGATAAGAAGGGCTTGAATCCCGTCGAAAATGCGGTAGAAATTTCGGCTCAAATCAATTGAGTAGCGTTCCTGTAAATCTCCAAGCCCCTGGCTTTGAAGTGAGGTCATCAACTCGTGAACTGCGCTCAATATTTTGTCCCGGTTCTCCGCAGACCGCAGGGTTTTCTCAAGGGTTCTCAGCAAGTCCCGGATGATCTCGGGCATATTTTCTTCGAGGGTGCGGTCGTATTGTCCGGCCGAAAGCATAATGCGCTGCACCGGGGACAGACGCAGAAGAATATCCGAGAGGATGACCTTTCCCCGTTTTACCAGCTCCCGCCGGATTTCCGGGCGGCGGAGAAAATCCATGAGAAAATTCACCCCCGGCACGTAGAGGCGGTCGAGAATATGGACGGTTCGCCGCATGCTGTTTCGTGAAAAAAACTTCTCCAATGCTGTGTTTGCTTCGGCATTCCTGCGGATCCAGAGAATGGCTCCCCACTTCAGCCGGCGAAACGTCTCACCGCGAATCTGCCGGGAAAAGAATTTCTCCAGGTCTTCCCTATTGCGGGCCTTTACCGGAAGAAAGCTGGCAACCGAACGGTGACCGACATCGCCCGATAGCCTGTCGATCAGTCGCTTCAACAGGGCATCGCTGATGGGAGAGCTCAGTACCGGGAGGATGAGTTCCTCGAGCTGGGCGATGCGCTCACGAATAAAAGTCCGGGGATCGTCGGCTGCTCGGGGATTTTCGCTGGGAAGACTATCCCCTTTATTCGCCGAAGTCTCATCTGCGTCCTTGTGGTGCTTCACTTCATTGTCGAGAACTGCCGAAACCGCTTTTGACGGCGACAGAATTTCGGCGAGCTGGACTTTCAGGGCAGACTGGAACTTTTCACCCTTGATGTGGGTGTTGATCACCTGAGCATTGAACAGGCTGCGGCTGACCATCCTCGCGATGCTGTGAGCCAGACTATCCCGCTGTCGGGGTATAATGCCCGGAGTCAGGGGAAGGGGTATTCCCAGGAAGTACTTTTTTGTCAGCGGCCGGAAGAGCATACGGATCGCCAGGGCATTGGTGACGTAGCCGATTAGCGCACCAAGCACCGGGGGCAGGGCGAAGAACAGCCAGGGAGGCAGGTTCACGGGCATTAGAACTCCTCCCTTGATGCAAGCCAGCTTGCGGCATTGATGGCTTCTTCCCGGCTTGCGTAGGATTGAATGCCGGCGCCGAATGCCCATCCCCGGGCATCGGAATGCTGCACGAGGAACCAGTAACTCTCCTCGGTGTAGAGATATTCGGTTTCCAGACTCTGTTCAAGCACTTCGAACACCTCCCCCTGTCTGGCATGCCAAAGGATTTCACTTTCGATTCCCGGTTGCGCATAAAGCGGAAGATACGAGCGTTCCACGACGGCCCAGTTTTTCCTCACGGATAGAACAGGAGTCGGGGGAAGATTCAGTTCGGGCAGCTGTTCTTCCCGGCAGGAAGTATTCAGCAGCGCGAGCAATAGAAAGCCTAAGTACATACCCCTGGAAGACCCGAACCCGGAGATGAATAATTTGCCTTTGTTGTGTATAGTAACCAGCATATCAACCTGTATATGGAAGACTTCGGGATCTTTCTCCCGATTTCTGAAGTATAGACCGGATAAAGCCCATGATAAAAGTAAAAATACTCATCTGCCTCATCGCCTGCGTATCTCAGGAAGTCCTGGCTGACGATTCTTCCCCGGCCTTAACCCTGTCCACGACCCAGGGAGTGCATTACAGCTCACTACCTCAGATCGAGAGTTCAGCGCTGCACTATGACGGTGGTCTAAATCTGGGGCTCCGTTTCCCGCTGGGACTTTCCGGGCTGTACCTGGCAGGCCAGGCCGGTATTCACGTGGTAGCTCCCCCGCCGGCGGGAGATCTGTTCAGCGTGCGCGGTTTTTGGGGATTCAGGAACTCCCTGCTTCTATCATACAGAATCGGAGGAATGCGGCTGGGTGCCGCGGGGGGCTTTCAGGTGTACCGCTTCTGGAACACAAAAATCATGTTTGCCACGCCGGAAATCAGCCTGTTTGCTTCAGTCTACCTCAACCCCCGGGACAGAGGTGATGCTCCAATGACCGTTGAAATCAGGCCGCGGGTCTACAGTCATTTTCGCCCGGACACGGGCTTCTCGGGCGGGGCACTGCTCGAACTTGTTTTTGTGCGCCCGCTGCGGTAAATTACTACAACAATGAAGAATTCTGCTGTCTTCCTCATTATTGCTATACTAATCTCGGGATTTCTATCCTGCACCATAGAGCGCGGCGGCGATATCCGCCGATACGCCCTGGTGTACGGCGTGGGGGAATACGCATCGGTAAATGACCTGCCCTTCGCCACAAACGACGGCATAGACGTCAGGTCCCTTCTGGAAGCCCAGGGCTACACCATCATCAATCCGGGCAGCAGTGAAGCGGCGACCCGGGCAGATCTCGAAGCCGACATGGCAGAAGCCCGTTCGGTCGTTGGTCCCAGGGATGTTTTTCTTTTTTATTTTGCGGGCCACGGCCTCCAGCTCATTGATAAATCCGACGGTCTTATTGCATTTTCCGATTACAGCGGCATCGATAGTCCGGGTGCACTGTTTACATCGGAGTTACTCGATTCAATCAAGGCTATGGGGGCTTTTCACAATATACTTATTCTCGATGCCTGCAACAGCGGCACGTTCATCGAAGAGAGCTTCGGTGTAACCACCTTGCCGGACAGCTACGTTCATTCCACCTTCACCGATGCCAGTGAGGGGGGCGGCGGTTTGTCCGAGGCTATCAGTAATTATTTCGGAATCAACGCGGTACCCAATATCAGCGTCATGACCGCTGCCGGCCCATCCGAAGAGAGCTATGAGTGGAGCGGCGCTTTTGGCTCGGAACTTGCCCGTGCTTTGGGAGTTCCCGCCGAATATGCGGACAACGGCGTATTCACCGGTTTTTTCCTTGAGGCCGCTGCCAACGCAGACGCAAATGTTGATGGCCGCATTACTTTGAGCGAAGCGTACAACCATATTTACCGCCGCATAGACTCGACCTGGAATGCAGAGTTCAGGAAATCCCTGTACAGCGAAGATGTGTTTTACCCTCATATCTCCGGCGGCGGTCTTGATCCCGTGCTGTTTATTCTCGATTAAGAGTCATTAGCGATTTCCGGCCGAAGCTGCGGGAAGCATGATCCTATAGATGATTATTTGCCGCCCAAATCATTGAGCTTTTCTATTTCATCGCGGATTACCGCAGCCTGTTCGAATTCAAGGTTTTTAGCATGCTCCAGCATCTCGCCCTCAAGAACCTTGATAAGCTTTTTTCTCTGAGCGGGGATCATGACATTGTACTCGGCCTTGATAATTTCGATATTGCGCTTTTCGTCTTCGCGCTTTTCTTCCTGTTCACGGATGAGGATGTCGTGAACCGCCTTCCTGACGCTTTGGGGAGTTATTCCGTGCTCGACATTGTAGGCCTGCTGTATGCTTCGGCGCCTGTCAGTTTCCGCTATGGCTTCGCGCATGGCGTCGGATTCCCGGTCGGCATACATAATTACCTTGCCGTTGACATTCCGGGCGGCCCGTCCGATGGTCTGGATGAGACTGGTGGCAGAGCGCAGAAAACCGATTTTGTCTGCATCGAGTATGGCGACCAAGGATACCTCCGGAAGGTCTAGTCCTTCCCGCAGCAGGTTAATGCCCACCAGCACATCGAATTTTCCCTGACGCAGCTGAGTGAGTATTTCCACCCGTTCAATGGTTTCGATCTCCGAATGGAGGTAACGCACTCTCAAGCCCATGGAGGTCAGGTAGTCGGTGAGATCCTCCGCCATTTTTTTCGTCAGGGTGGTTATGAGGATCCGATCTCCATCCTTGATGCGGGCCTCCGCCTCGGCATACAAGTCCTCAATCTGACCTCGGGTCGGCCTTACGGTAATTTCCGGATCCAAAAGCCCGGTCGGTCTGATAATCTGCTCAACCGCCGAGCCGGATTTTTCAAGCTCCATAGACCCGGGCGTTGCGGACACATAGAGGGTCTGATTACACAGGGACTCGAACTCGGCATAAAAGAGCGGGCGATTATCGAGTGCGGAAGGCAGTCTGAATCCGAAATCCACAAGATTCTGCTTTCTCGAACGGTCGCCGGCATACATGGCGCCGATTTGAGGAACGGTAACGTGACTTTCATCGATGATGGTCAGGAAATCCTGGGGAAAATAGTCCAGAAGCACCGCAGGACGCTCGCCTTCATTACGGCCCGTCAGATGGCGGCTGTAGTTTTCAATTCCCGAGCAATAGCCCATTTCTTCCATCATTTCCAGGTCATATTCCGTCCGGCTTTTTATTCTCTGGGCTTCCACCAGTTTGTTTTGGGACAGGAGCTGATCGTGCCATTGGTCGAGTTCCCCGCGAATGATGCCAAGGGACTGGCGAAGCATGTCTTCGGGCATGACAAAATGCTTTGCGGGATAAATCAGCAGGGTATCCATCTGCTCGAGCACTTCAGCGCTAACCGGATGGATGCGAGAAATAGCGGCGACTTCATCCCACTCAAGCTCAATTCGGTACCCGTCTTCCGAATAGGCGGGAAAGATCTCGATGACATCCCCCCTGATCCGAAATATCCCCCGGTGAGGCACATCGTCGTTGCGCTCGTATTGCAGGGACACCAACTGGCGGCGCAGATCTTTCAAATCCATGCGGGTGCCGCGGTCGATCCGGATACGCATATCCCGGTAATCCCTGGGGCTCCCAAGACCGTAAATACAGGACACCGTAGCTACGACGATGACATCGGGTCGTTCCAAAAGGCTTGTGGTTGCAGATAACCTGAGCTTTTCGATCTCGTCATTGATTGAGGCGTCCTTCTCAATGTACAGGTCCTTGCTGGCCACATAGGCTTCGGGCTGGTAGTAGTCATAGTATGAAACAAAATACTCCACGGCGTTGTCAGGGAAAAAATCCTTGAACTCCCGGTAGAGCTGGGCAGCCAGGGTCTTATTATGCGATACCACAAGAGTCGGTTTGCCTAATCGTTCAATGACCTTCGCCATGGTAAACGTCTTCCCGGATCCGGTAACCCCTTTGAGGGTCTGAAAATTACGGCCGGCGCTGCCAAAATTTTCCACAATGCTTTCGATTGCCTTCGGCTGATCGCCGGAGGGCTGATACTCGGATACGACCTTGAATTCTCTCATGTTTATTCCAATGTGAACTGCTCGGGGCGTTGGATGAGTTCGACCCGGGTTTCAAGTTTTCGCCTGCCGCGGTAATAGACAATATCCACCACGTCGCCCGGCCGGTTATCTTCCAGGGCTTCATAGAGCTGGGCGATCGTGTAGGTGGGAGTTCCGTCGATTTCAACGATGACGTCACCCCCCAAATAGATTATTGTCGATCCGTAGCGCACCGCATTGGTCCGCCCGCCGCCGCGCAAACCGGCGGCGGCGGCCAGGCCGCTTTCAGTCAGCCTGCTTATGAGAATGCCCCGTTCAACCGGTAATCTCGCGTACTCCACCAGCTCGGGGAACAATTGGATCGGGCTGATGTCTATCCATCCCCGGTTTACCCTGCCAAAATTCAATAAATCCGGCAGCACCCGTCGCGCCGTATCGACGGGAACGGCAAAACCGACACCGACGCTTCCCCCGCTCGGGGAGTAAATCATGGTATTCACGCCGATAAGATTGCCCTGCGAATCCAACAGCGGTCCGCCGGAATTACCCGGATTTATACTGGCATCTGTTTGTATCATACCCTGAATAATGGTCCCGGTGTCATTCTGAATCGGCCTCCCCAGTCCCGAGACAACTCCCGTGGTAAGCGTGCGGTCAAAGCTGAAGGGATTGCCGATGGCGAGCACCTTTTGCCCCACCCGCAGCTGCGATGAGGTGCCCAGGGGAATAGTTGTGAGAACCCGATCCCCGGGATCGAATTTCAGCACCGCCAGATCATTCTCCGGGTCGGTGCCGACGACTTCGCTTTCAATCCGCTCCCCTCTTGCAAGAGTGACGTAAACCCTCACTGCATCCTCGATGACATGATCGTTGGTGAGCACATAGCCCCGGGTATCGATAATTGCTCCGCTGCCCGTGCCGCCCTCGGTGGGCACAGGCTCGAAGAAGAACGAGTAGGAGATAGTTTCAGTGCTTATGTTAACCACGGCTTCATTGCGCATCTCGTAAATATCGATGTTATTTTGCTCATCCTCAATCATCGCAGTGCTACCGTCGAAGGCGGGAATAAGGGAAGCGTCATTTTCCCGCAGATCAAGGCGGTTTAAGGAGGTATCGAAGTCATTTTCCTCTACATTGGTGAGTATCGGCATCTCGTCTTCGCCGGGCAGCGGCAGTAACCCAAAGCCGATACTCAGCAGCAGAGCAAGGGCAGCGCCGAGCAGCACGAGAAAAATGCTTTGGGGAATTTTCCGGGGTCTCATGGGGGTAAATATAATAAATGCGTCTGAAGTTGCCTACCTGGTCAACGCTGGGCCGCACCAAGGTCACAAATATTCATCATAGCGTCCCGGGTTCATACAATAGGCGGCATCCCGGATATGTCTGCCCTGGATGCGCGCCTTTGCTTTTTCTTCGGCGTCAGCGCTGCCGGTTTTTATGGCGGCCTCGATATCATGGAGGGTCAGGGAGAGGCGCCTGATGTTGATTATTTGCCGATTGCTGAAAAACCCAGAACTGAGCAGCTGGGTAATCAAATCCCTCGCCGATTCGTCTGTTTGACACTGTTCATCCAGGTCGGAAACCTGCGCATAGGCGTTGGTCCGTGCCCCGCCGCCCCGGTATCGTAGCAATTGGGTCTGCCTTGATCGCTCAATGCATTGCCGGAGTACAACCGGACTGCCAAAGCAGTGCCGATCGATTAATCCGCTGAGAACCGAGAGCTCCGGGTCTTGTTCTGCCCGCCATTCAGAATGAGGGGAGGCCGTCGGTTCCCCGCCGGATGCCATACAATGTCGTATCTCAATTCTGTCATAGAGGGCTCCTCCCATGCGGCTCCAGTAGCGGGCAATCTCCGCAGGGCTGCAGAGGCACAGCGCATCACTTCGGCCCCGGTTGCCGCAGGGACACAGGTTCATGGTAAAGGCGAAAACCGTCCGGCAAGGATAGACCGTAGACATGCTCGCCCTTATGAGGCGTATTCCGGCCTGCTCCATCGGCTCCCGCAGACTCTGGAGCACATTTCGGTGAAATTCCGGCGCTTCATCCAACACCAGAACTCCGCCGTGAGCAAGTGCTAACTCCCCGGGCACTAAATGCTTGCCGCCTCCCAGCACTCCCTCTGCAGAACTGCCGTGATGGGGCTCCCGGTAAAGCTTCAATCCCGAAATTTGGGAAATCGAATTGGTAACCGAAGGATGCCTGCTGTGAATCCGGTATTGCTCTCGCAACATGTCACCCCGTTGTTCAGGAAGAAGCAGTTCAAGAGCCCGAACCGAACTAGTCTTTCCCGATCCCGGCGGGCCGTAGAAGAGAATATTGTGGTTCCCAGCAGCGCAGAGGGCGAGTTTGGCGAGAACCTCACCGCGTACCGCTGGCGGGAATGGTGTACCATCGCTGGATTCGGAATCAGGGTTACGCGGATCAGCGTATGATTGCGGAACTTCGCATTGTAGCATGTTCTTCGTGCTGGGGGCTCGCGGTTTATTTTCGACGCAGAGCAGATTGATCATCGAGCGAAGATTTTCGGGAAAATCGAGCCGTATATGGTCCAGGGGTAGCGATGAAGCCGCGGAGATCAGTTCATGAGAAACGATTACCTTATCAAACTCGCCGGTGCCCAGGGACAACAGGGCAGCACAGTCCCGTTCGGTGGAGCGGATTTTCCCCTTGAGACCGAGTTCGCCCAAAAGCATGATGCGCGAGACGCTTTTTGTATGAGCTGCGGGTACGCGTATCTGGGAGGAGCTTAATAGAATAGCCAAGGCGATGGCGCAATCAAAGGCGGCGCCGTCTTTTGGCAGACCGCCGGGACTCAGATTTATGAGAATCTTTCTTGATGGAAGTTCGAACCCGCTGGCCTGCAATGCGGCGGCGACCCGTTGCCGGGATTCCTGGACCGCCGAGCCCGCAAGCCCGACTATTGAAAACGCCGGCAATCCGCGGCTAATGTCGCACTCAACCTCAACGGGAAATCCCTCATAGCCGATCGTACAGTATGAGAAAATATTCAACCTGGACATACTACAAACACCGGAAATCCGGTGACATTGCTTCAAATTTTCCCTATCGTTTGAAGCATCGAGTACAGGTTAAAAACGCCGGAAGTCTTCAGGTTCTATTGAGGGCAATCACTTCCTGAACCAGCTGATCGCAGCGCTCATTGAGTTCTATACCCGCATGGCCTTTAACCCAGGCCCACGAGGGCTGGGTTACATCTCTGAGCTCATCGAGTTTCATCCATAAATCACGGTTTTTTACCGGTTTCTTCGCCGCGGTCTTCCAACCGTTTTTCTTCCATGAGAAGATCCATTGGGTTATTCCTTTCTGCACATACTGGCTGTCAGTGTGGACAGTATAGCTGTTGGCATCGTTCCGGCTCCGAATAACTTTCAACACTTCAATCACTGCCAAAAGTTCCATGCGGTTATTTGTGGTTTGGGGATCGAAACCCGAGTCTTCCACAGCACCCGAGGGATCGTCAATTACATATGCCCAGCCTCCGGGCCCCGGATTCCCGATACAACCGCCGTCGGTAAATACTTCAATCTTCATCTAGTCTCTCTTGTTAATCTCCGGACAGGCCGGATAAAATATGTGCCATGGTATACCGATTCAAAACAAAGGGAAACCCGAGGGCGATAATGACCCTTGCGATGGTTTTCATCCTGCTGACCCTTGCATTCACCCTGATTCTGACTGTCCAAAGCTCGATAGGTACCGGTTTCGGAGCCCTCGCTCTGGTTGGAGCATGGTTCGTCTTCCGCATATATCGCAATCATGCCAGGTCCTACATTGAAACAAACGATGAGTCCCTGGTTTGTAAAACCGCCGTTAATGGCGAAATTCGACTACCATGGGCGCAAATTACCCATATCGGTCTGGCAAAAAGCGAAAAAAGCCGCATGCTGTACGTCTACCAGGAATCCCAGGATCAGCTGCTGACAATTCCCGAGGATTTCCAAAATTTCAGTGGTCTGGTAAGAGAACTTTCACAAAAACCCGGCTTCGAGGAGAACCGCTTAAAAGACAGAAAGGAAATAATACGTCACCTCTCAAATATCCTCAAAAATCCGTAGAATCTTTTGTGCTTGGTTCATCGCCGAATACCACTTGTAGGCGCTTACCCGCGGGTCATTGAAAGCAAACTTGCCTAAGGTATTGCCGAGATAAAATTCAACCTCTTCCGAATTTTGCACACCGATCCCAGAAAACTCATTGATTGATACTTCGAGTCTCTTTTCACCATTGAGAACTATTCTGTTCCCGTAGAATTCCAGTCTGCCGGGTGGAAAATGAGTATCGAAAACTACTCCATCGGAGGATTGGGAAATCACCGCGGCATCATCACTGAATATAAACCCGCCTTCGTCCTCCAATTTCCGTCGGATATCCTCTTCGAGTCGGCTCTGTTGCCACCTGTCCCATTGCACCGGATCAGTAATCTCAGCGGGGAATGTCGAATCGCATGGGAAGCCGTCTTTGCCGATGTGCATGCGGGCTCCGCAGGTTTCACAGTAGAAATCATTATCAGAACTTTTCAGACTTGAGTAGGAGGAACAGCTCGGGCAGAGGAACAGGCTTCGCTCCAAGGTTTCAGCCCGGCCATTTTTCGGCATTGGTCTGGGGTGCTCGCGAAGATAATCCCATTCATTGTGATACAGGGCATTCTGAAGCTTCGAAGTTATTTGCTGCGGCGTCATGGCCTTTATCTCATCCGGTGTGAGAAGAACCCGGTATTCGAACTCTTCGCCTGGAGCATATCGCCTGCCCTTCCATCTCGGACGGGAGATGTACCCCCCGCGGATTACCAGGCTAACAACGGGGGCTTTGAGGAGCCGGATAAGTTTTCCAGTGGAAGGCACTATTTCCATCGTTTCTCCAGCCCAGTTCACATGACCCTCGGGAAAAATGCCGATGACCGAACCGCAGTTTCTTAGCTCCATCAGAGCTCGAAGAGAACCCATATCAGAGCGAAATTTTATTTTCGGGATTGCACCGAGAAGCCTGAGCAATGCCGCCAGCGCAGGCTGCCTAAAAACAAAATCGGAAGCGATAAAATGAACCTGCCGGTTTAATCCGATGGCGGCGAGAAATGGGTCCCATTTGTTAACATGATTGCCCAGCAAAATCATCGAACCATCAAGATGTTTTACATCCTCGCTGACAGAAAACCGCATCCGGTAACGGGCAAAAAAAGCCAGATACGCAAAGGGTCTGAGAATCCGGTATGCTATTCGGTTAATAAGGAAACGCTTACATGAAACCGCCATGTGGTACTCCGTTGCTCGTGTCTAATGCCCCAACTCAAAGTGTTCTGCACAGAACTGCGCAACATCCCCGACTAATCCATGAAGACCAAGAAAGAGAGCAGAGCGCTGGTCAGCGACCACAACCGGCAGAACAATAGCTGAGTTTATCCTATCCGACAGCGTGATAAAAACCGGCAGCCGACGACCCAGCTGCTCGCTGCGAAAGTATTCGAGCTGATTGTTTCTGATAATGTCATCAAAAAGCTCTTTGTCCGAATCTCCCCAGGATGAAAAATCATCTTCGCTAAATCCAATGGAGCCGTCAAGGGAAAGCGTACCTGCTTCGCTTCTTACGAGTGCAATGCTGATCGCATCGACTTCCCGACTCAGACGCATCATAGCTTTTAAGCTCCTGTTGCTCTTGTGAGGAAATGACGCTTGATATTGGCCGTACAATAGTCCCTGGGACCCGAGCTTTATTTTCGCGAATGATCCGGATTCGCCGTAAAACTGGCGGGAATCGCCCTGGGATTTTGAATCTTTATTGGTTTCAGCGGTTCCCAAAATATCATCCAGGTCTAGATCCTCACCGGCGAAGATATCATGGATTCCCTGAATATCCTCCGGGCTTTCCTCCGGCTTTGTTTTTTGTTCGGAGATTTCACCGAGCAGGTTTTGCAGCTCGGGATCTTTCGTAGAGGAACCTGTGTGATACACCGAGTCATTGATTTTTGGTATACCCTCGCTTTCGCTGATTACATCACTTCGGGAAAAACGTCTCCCGATTTCCTCCATAAGCTCAGGTATACTTATACGAATATAATCCTGTTCAAAGGCGTCTGGTCTCTCTTCACTTAAGTCATCCTGACTTTCAAGCTCATCAAGCAGTTCTATCGGCTCATCATCACCGCCGTCGGAATATCCCAGGACACCAACCTGGTTATCATCAGCAGGTCTCAGATCAGATAAATCATCAAGATCCGACAGTTCGTCTAGATCATCAAGCACTTCGAGAACTTCAAGGGCATCGTCATCACTTTCATCCTGTTCCGTCGGAGCTTCAAGAGCGACGATCGAGTAGTCCATGGAGGATCCCATAAAACGGTACCCGCCGGAAGACAGCGCGGATATACCGCTAAAAACTTCCGATCGCACGGGAATTATCTCTTTCGCGGGATTTTCAATATCATCCTGAAGCTGATCCATGGCTTCCAAGGCATCGCCGGGCTGCATATCTAAATCAAACTCAGCAATATCGGGAAGCTCCAAATCGATATCGCGAATTGCCTGTTCTATATCCAGGTCGTCAACATATCCATCACCAGTAGAATCTTTATTGACAATGCTATCGAAGTCGGAGACCTCTTCGGAATCATCCTCCATAATGGAATCGGTCTTGAAGTCCGCTCCATTCTCGCCGACTCGCTTATCAAACTCGGGTCGTTCCGGGGAACCGAGAATTTCGGTAAGATCTTCATCGAGTTCTTCTATGCCATCAGGTTGAATTGCAAGGGCTACAGGTTCACCGAGGTCCTCGCCTGCGGCGATCTCGCCAAGCTCTTCGACGTCACCGGCCTCTTCGATTTCCTCGATCTCTTCTATTTCTTCGACTTCGGACAGCTCGTCGGCTTCATCGTGCTCGGAAACTTCCTCCACTTCAACCGGTTCGCCGAGGCCCTCGCCTGCGGCGATATCGCCGAGCTCTTCGACGGAACCGACCTCTTCGATTTCCTCGATCTCTTCTATTTCTTCGACTTCGGACAGCTCGTCGGCTTCATCGTGCTCGGAAACTTCCTCCACTTCAACCGGTTCGCCGAGGTCCTCATTTGCGGCGATCTCGCCGAGCTCCTCGACGGCACCGGCCTCTTCGATTTCCTCAAACTCTTCTATTTCTCCGACTTCGGACAGCTCATCGGCTTCCTCGATCTCGGAAACTTCCTCTACCTCAACCGGTTCGCCGAGGTCCTCGCCTGCGGCGATATCGCCAAGCTCTTCGACGTCACCGGCCTCTTCGATTTCATCGATCTCTTCTATTTCTTCGACTTCGGACAGCTCTTCGGCTTCATCGAGCTCGGAAACTTCCTCCACTTCAACCGGTTCGCCGAGGTCCTCGCCTGCGGCGATATCGCCGAGCTCTTCAACGGCACCGGCCTCTTCGATTTCCTCGATCTCATCTATTTCTTCGACTTCGGACAGCTCTTCGGCTTCATCGAGCTCGGAAACTTCCTCCACTTCAACCGGTTCGCCGAGGTCCTCGCCTGCGGCGATATCGCCGAGCTCTTCAACGGCACCGGCCTCTTCGATTTCCTCGATCTCTTCTATTTCTTCGACTTCGGACAGCTCATCTTCTAACTCAGCGGGTTCTTGATTCCCTTGTTTCTTCTGAGGTACGGGGAGACCAGCGGGAATGGCGTTAGGATTTAATCCTGTATGTTCAAGCCGGGCCGCAATGTTTTCCACGAGTTGTTCAAGATACCGAGCGTCAAAGTTCACATTGCTGATCTGGTTTGTCATTCGGCGGCTGCCGAGGATATCGAGTATGTCGTCCCAACTGCTGTCGATGAGTTCATCGTATAGTTGTCGGTCCCGTTTGGTAATTCCGCTGGTGATACGCTTTTTTATGTCGTCTTTCCGGCTTCGCAACTCTGATTGCCATTTTGCGACATCTATGTTGCCTCTCTGATCCACCGCCTCTTGAAGAAGGTCGAGTTGAAAACGCTTAACCCGGTCGCGTATCACGACTTCGCTATCCTGCCGAATATTTAACAGGAGAAAAATGAGGAGAAAGGCAGTAAAAAAGAGAAGCAGGTTGAGAAAAATGATCATGCCGGTGCTCAGCTCTAGTTCAGACAGGGGTACAAGGAAGACTGAACTGCTTTGCTGATCGCCAAGGATCCGTACTAAAACTTCACCCTGACCATCAATGCTCAAAGTGAGGGCCTCAGAGTTTTTCAAGGCGTCCCAGCGCTCAGTCAATGATCCGACGACTCCTTCAGCTCGCTGGGGTGGATTAATGATGAGTCCGTCGGGGGGAAAAATCCGAATTTCGCCCCCAAAGGGTATCAGTTGCTCTCTTGTTAGAATATTGGTAAGGGAACTGGTATCGAATTCGAACAGGGCGTAACCGGAAAAAATATCAAAATTGTTATAGACGGGTATGAGATAGATAAAAAGCTGGAATTCCTCGGAAATTCTACGGATCCAGGACCCGCGATCTTCCGAAGCTAAGTCCTGTACTGTGCCTTCCAAATCGAAGGGAAAATCGAGATCCTCAACCGGAAAATAGCGAATGCCGCTTGTACCGCGAAATTCAATATCGGAGAAACGGGAGGAATACTCGAGATTTACCAACTGATCGTCTACTATCCGCAGCGAACGTAACGCTGGAAAACCGGAAGTGAACTCATCGAGAAGATCCTCTCTAACGTTTATATCCTGGCTCGACTGATTAAGATTAAAGCTGTTTTGAAACGCGGGTTGAGTAACGAGATTTTGTCCTTCGTTTATGATTTCGGACTGATATTCCTGAAAGACGGAATTCACCCGTTGAAGTTCGGAGTCCACGCTCTCCAGAACCCGGGCGTTGTAGAAGGTGGTTTCAAATCTGTCGAAGAACCCCGTAAAGCCAGCTACCAGGAAGGCTCCAGTGACGACCATCCCGACTAACAGGCTTATGAGGAGCTTTTTAATGCTTCCCATATATCAAATATCCGCAGACCTTTTCGTATAACTATATCGACATTATCAAGCTTAGACAAAAGGGTTAAGTTGCCCTCCTTTCCACCCATCATCGGAGCAAAAAAAAACAGAAGATCCTGTTGAATCTTCTGTTTCATAGAATAACGCCGATCAATGCACTGCGTCTGCCGGTCTTATTATTCAGCAGCGCGTTCTACTAGTTCCAACAATACCATTTCAGCGGCATCTCCGGAACGCTGACCGAGTTTGTAAACCCGGGTGTATCCGCCGTTCCGTTCCTTGAAGCGGGGGCCGATGTCGGTGAAGAGTTTCGCGAGAATCTCTTTGTCCTTAATCCGACGCCCGACCATTCTCCGGTTGTGTACCGAATCTTCCTTAGCCCGGGTGATCATTTTCTCGGCAGTCCGGCGGATTTCCATTGCCTTAGTCTTGGTAGTCTTTATCCGCTCATACCGAAAAAGTGAAGTGACCATATTCCGGGTCAGTGATTCCCGATGGCTTGCTTTTCTCCCCAGGGGGTTATAACCGATTTTATGCCTCATCGTTCACATCTTCCTTCTTCTCCGGCACCCGGGCAGTTCCTTTCAAGGAACTATAATCAGTCATTCCAAGCGAAAGGTTCCACTCTTTGAGCTTTTCCTTTATTTCCTGGAGCGACTTCTTCCCGAAGTTCCGGGTTTTTGCTATTTCATCTTCTGTCTTGGAGGTCAGGTCGCCGATGGTCTTGATGCTCGCGTTCTTCAGGCAATTGCTCGAGCGAACGGATAATTCAAGCTCTTCGACGGGAGTATCGAGGATGGCCTGAATGCGGGCATTCTCTTCATCCACGTCTTCTTCAGCCAGAATATCGTTCTCATCGAAGTTGATAAAAATCGTGAAGTGATCCTTCGCGATCTTAGCAGCCTCAGCCAGAGCGTCATCGGGCTTGATGGTACCATCGGTCCACACTTCCAAAGTCAGCTTGTCATAATCGGCACGGTTACCAACCCGAGTGTCTTCGGTTGAATACACAACACGGCGAATTGGCGAGAACACCGCATCAACCGGTATGGTCCCGATTATTTCAATATATTTTTCATTTAACTCCGCGGGTACGTAGCCGCGGCCGAGATCTATCTGGATCTCGATTTCAAGGTTCGCCTTGGGCATACAGCTTAGGAGGTGCAAATCCTTGTTGATGACTTCGACGTCGCTGTCGACTTCCAGGCTCGCGCCGGTCATCTTTCCCTCACCCTTCACTTCAACCATAATGGTTTTTTGCTCAGTGTCCTCGGGCAACTGGATCTGCAGCTGTTTGAGGCTGTTAATGAAATCGGAAGTATCTTCCACGACCTCAGGAATCGCCTCATATTCGCTGGACAACACATGCGCGTTGCCGTCGGCATCGTAGGAGGTAATCCGGATAGCGGTTACTGCATATCCCTGGATGCTAGAGAGGAGAATCCGTCGAAGGGAGTTGCCAATCGTAGTACCGTATCCCCGTTCGAAGGGATAGGCTACAAAACGCCCGTAATCGGGATTTACTTCGCTGTACTCAAAGGTGATTCCCTTTGGTTTTTTAAAACCTTTTAACAGGTTTTTCCGTGCCATGTATTCTCCTTGGTTGCATAGGCGAAAAGACTGCCGAGGCAGCCCTGAATCACCTTTATTACCTGGTTTTTTATCTCATATATCGGCGCGGAGCCCGGGCAGCCAAGATTATCTGCTCGGGCTCACCGAGATTAGACTCTTCGAGTCTTTCTGGGACGGCAGCCGTTATGCGGAATGGGCGTAACATCCTTGATGCTTTTGACCCTCAGACCCAGGTTGCCCAGAGAACGGATTGCGCTTTCGCGCCCGACGCCGGGACCCTTTACGAATACATGCACTTCTTTCAAGCCGGAATCCATGGCCTTCTGTGCGGCGGTTTCCGCAGTAGTCTGAGCAGCATAGGGAGTGGACTTTTTCGCACCCTTGAAGCCGAGACCGCCCGCACTGGCCCAGGAGATGGTATTACCCCGAAGGTCGGAAATGGTGACGATTGTATTGTTAAACGTCGCCTGAATGTGAACCTGACCCTCGAATACCGTCTTTTTCTCTTTTTTCTTTTTGCTAACCTTAGCCAATTAAACCCTCCAGGGTATTTACTTCTTCTTACCTGCGACGGTCTTCTTCTTACCCTTTCGGGTGCGGGCATTGGTCTGGGTGCGCTGTCCGCGAACCGGAAGCCCCTTTCTGTGCCGAAGACCACGGTAGGATCCAATATCCATGAGGCGCTTGATATTAAGACTGATCTCAGTCCTCAAACGACCTTCAACCTTGTACTCGTTTTCAATGATTCCCCGAAGAGCGTTTGTCTCCTCGGACGTCAGTTCATTGGTTCTTTTATCCCGGGCGATCCCGGCCTTGTCACAGATTTCCTGCGCCGAGGTTCGGCCAATACCGAAGATATAAGTAAGAGCAATTTCAATGTGTTTGTTAGGTAAGTCTACACCGGCAATACGCGCCATTTACGACCCCTCCTACTTTTGTCTCTGCTTGTGCTTGGGATTTTCGCAGATGATGCGTACAACCCCCCGCCGCCGAATAACTTTGCATTTGTCACAGATCGGCTTAACACTAACCCGTACTTTCATGTTCCGTTCCTTTTTACTTTACAAATTTCGGGACTTGATGCGTCCCTTCTTTGTAAGACCGTCCTGATGGTGCATCCGAAGCTGCCCATCAATCTGGCTCATCAGGTCGAGGTCAACGCCGACGAGAATCAGCAGCGAGGTACCGCCCATCAGAAATGCTACCTGAGAGGGGAAGTTGAACACCGACTGCGCGATGGTCGGGATGACCGCAATAAATGCCAGGAATAATGCACCCGGAAGGATAATCCGGTTCAGTACCCGCGACATATGATCTTCCATCTTGTCCGCCCGGATTCCCGGAATCGAACCGCCATTCTCCCGGATTTGCCGGGAAATTTCAATGGGGTTGAGGGAAACCTGGGTGTAAAAGTATGCAAAGAATACAATTAGGAGCGTATAAATGATTATGTAGGGGGCTCCGTCAGGTCTCAGCCAGTTCTGCAGATTCTGCAGCCACCGGACGTTCGATGCCAGACCGCTTGCGATCTGGATGGGAAACGTCAGGATTGAGCTTGCAAAAATGACCGGAATGACACCCGAGGGGTTGATTTTGAAGGGAATGTAGGTGCTTTGAGCGCCGTACATTTTCCTGCCAACAACCCGCTTTGCATAGTTTACCGGAATCTTTCTCTGTCCCTTCTGCTCGTAAATTACCAGCACGATTACCGCTACGAACATAAGGCCCGCGAGCATTACGAATACCGGGTTCAGCGTGTTGTTCCGGATACCCTGTATAAGGGACCATACCGCTCCGGGCATCCGCGCCACGATTCCCGCAAAAATTATCAGCGAAATACCGTTGCCGATTCCCCGCTGGTTAATCTGCTCGCCCATCCACATCAGGAAGAGGGTACCAACGGTAACAGACATCATCGCGAAAATGGTAAAGGCGAGAGGGCTGTTCAGGGCAATGGCGCCGGGAATACTGGATGCATAGGTCCGGACGACTACCGACTGAATAATGGCAACCACAACGGTACCGTATCGGATGTATCTCTGGATTTTCTTGGTTCCGCCCTCTTCGGTCTGCAGCTTCTTAAGAGAAGGAAACACCAGCAGCAGGAGCTGCATGATGATCGACATCGAGATGTAGGGCATGATACCCAGCATAAATACCGAAAAGTTGGAAAAGGCGCCGCCGGAGAAAAAATCCAGGTACCCGGTGATGCTCAATCCGCTTCCGCTCTGCTGGGCGGTAATAGCCGCCTGAACCGCGCTGACATCGATACCCGGGATGGGAATAAAGGTTCCCACCCGGTAAATCACCAGCACGCCGAGGGTAAAGAGGATTCGATCACGCAGATCTTTAATCCTGAAAATGTCCGTCAACGGATTATTCGCCATCGTTCTGATCCTGTTCTTCGAGCACCTTTATTTCGGTAACGCTTCCGCCCGCCGCTTCGATTTTCGCCTTCGCTGAAGCTGAAACGGATACGAACTCAACGTTCACTTTTTTCTTAATCTCGCCGCCGCCGAGGATTTTCACTGCGCTTTGGCTGGCCTTGATAAGGCCCTTAGCGAGCAATGTTTCAAGAGAAACAGTTTCCCCGCTTTTGTACTTGGTCTGAATTGCATCGAGATTAAGAACGACGTATTCCTGCTTGAAGGGATAATTGCTGAATCCCCGACGGGCGATACGTCTGTACAAGGGCATCTGTCCACCCTCGAATCCGGGACGAACACCGCCCCCGGAACGGGCGTTCTGACCGTTGTTACCCTTTCCTGCGGTACAGCCAAGGCCACTGCCCTGACCGCGCCCTACCCGCTTTTTAGCACGGGTGGAACCGCTGGGTTTATTGATCATACTCATTTTTTAATCTCCTCTACTTCAAGGAGGTAGCCGACTGAGTCGATCATTCCCTGAATCATGGGATTAAGCTCTTTATCCACCGACTGGTTCATCTTCCGAAGACCGAGGGCTTCAACTGTCGCCCGATGCTTCGGCTTTCGGCCGATGGGACTCTTTTTCAAGGTAATCCGTACTTTCATTGTTAGTTACCCCCAGAGTTCCTTCAGGCTCTTGCCGCGGTTTGCGGCGACCTTTTTAGCATCGAAGAGATTCTCCAGCCCCTGGAAGGTGGCCTTAACCACGTTAATGGCATTTTGGCTTCCGAGTGACTTGCTGAGAACATCGCTCACACCGCCGCACTCCAGAATTGCCCGTACCGCCCCGCCGGCGATTACGCCGGCCCCGGGAGCCGCAGGCTTCAGCAAAATGGAAGAACTCTTATACTTACCGGTGATCGTATGAGGCAATGTCCCGTTTTTGATGGGCAGGGTGATCATTCCCTTCTTGCCCTTCTCAACAGCCTTTCGGATTGCCTCGGATACATCGTTGGCCTTACCAAATCCGAATCCGACCTTCCCCTTTTTGTCGCCGACGACGACAAGCGCGGAGAAACTGAACCGGCGCCCGCCTTTTACAACCTTGGCGACCCGGTTGAGCTGGATCAGTTTTTCGGTAAACTCTTTATCATGATCGCGATCGCGACCTCTGTTTCTTCTATCCACGTCTTCCTCCCTAGAACCTGATCCCGGACTTCCGGGCTCCGTCTGCGAAGGCCTTGATAACCCCGTGATAGAGCATACCGTTCCGGTCGAAAACCACTTCCTCGATTTTTAGCTCCTTGAGCTTGGCGCCCAAGGCTTCACCGAGCTTGCCGGCATCTTCAATGTTGACCTTCAGTTTCTTAAACTCTTCAGCCTGGGTTGAGACCGAGGCGATGGTATGACCCTTCGCATCATCAATAACCTGGGCATACATATTCTTGTTGCTCTTGAAGACGCTCAGCCGAGGCCGATTTTCGCTTCCGGTTATCTTCTTCCGGACACGCATCTTTCGTTTGCGGAGTCTCCGCTGTTTTTCAACCAATTTTTTCATATCTATGCCCTATTATTTGATACCGGTCTTTCCTTCCTTGCGGCGGATGTATTCGTTCTCGTAGCGAACTCCCTTACCCTTGTAGGGTTCGGGCGGACGAATTGAGCGAATCTCCGCAGCAACCTGACCAACCAATACCTTGTCGATGCCCTTGATGCTTACCTTGTTCTGGCCCTCAACGGCGACCTCTATGCCATCGGGAAGCACGTACTCAACCTGATTAGAGAAACCGAGGTTGAGCAAAAGACTGTTGCCCTTAAGCTCCGCGCGATAACCAACACCGTTTATCACAAGCACTTTTTCAAAGCCCTTGCTGACGCCGGTGACCATGTTGTTCAACAGGTTACGGTACAGACCGTGAAGGCTCTTGGCTTTCTTGCTTTCATCGATACGGGTGACTTCGACAGAACTGTCCCCGATAGAAAACTTCACGAAAGGCAGATAACTCTGGACGAGTTCACCCTTTGGCCCTTTTACGGAAAAGGCATCGTCTTTGACGTTTACTGTTACGCCCTGCGGGAGTTCCACGGGCAGTTTACCAACTCGCGACATGTTTCCTCCCTACCAGATCGAGCAGATCAGCTCGCCCCCGACCTTCTTTTCACTGGCCTTGCGGCCGGTTGTCACACCGTTGGAGGTGGACACGATCAGGGTTCCATAACCATTGAATATCCGGGGCAGCTCTTTATACCCTGAATATACCCGACGACCGGGCTTGGAGATCTTCTGCAGGCCGTGGATAATGGGCTTATCGTTCTCATCATACTTGAGAAAAACCCTGATCACATCGTGACCATCCACCGCGACCTTCTTGAAGTTCTTCACATAGCCTTCATTCTTCAGAATTTTCACAATTTCCAGTTTCAGCTTTGAGGGAGTAACATCCACCTTCTCAAAACCCGCCATGGAGGCATTCCGGATTTTTGTGAGCATATCTGCTACAGGATCGCTAATACTCATTCTTTACTCCCTTACCAGCTGGATTTCGTAACGCCGGGAATCAGCCCTTCTGAGGCGTATTTCCGGAAACAGACACGACACATCTGGAATTTCCGCATATAACCGCGGGGCCGGCCACAGACTCTGCAACGGTTCACCTTGCGGGTGCTGTATTTCGGCTTGCGCTGTGCCTTTATAATCATTGATTTTTTAGCCATGTCTAACCCCTTACTTCCTGAACGGCATGCCGAGCTTGGCAAGCAGACTCTTTGCTTCAACATCGGTTTGCGCCGATGTTACTACGGCGATGTTCAAACCGCTGATCCTTTCAATCTTGTCGTACACGATTTCGGGAAAAATGATCTGCTCGGTGACGCCAAGGGAAAAGTTTCCGTGTCCGTCGAAGGCATTGGGATTCACACCCCGAAAGTCCTTTACCCGCGGAAGAGCGATATTTATGAGCCTGTCCAGGAACTCGTACATCCGGTCACCGCGAAGGGTAACTTTGCATCCGACTTCCATTCCTTCCCGAAGTTTGAAGTTCGAGATGGACTTCTTGGCCTTTGTTTTAACGGCGCGCTGACCGGCGATCTGGCTGAGCTCGTTCACTGCGACATCGAGGAGCTTCTTGTTGGAGATGGCGTCGCCTACTCCCATGCTCATGATCACTTTTTCGACCCGGGGGAGCTGCATTGTGGATTTGTATCCGAACTCATCCTGGAGCTCCTTGCGCACCTTGTCGGAGTACAGGGCTTTTAATGTGGGTACTGCATTTGCCATTACAGAGCCTCTCCTGTTTTCGCGCTGACGCGAACCTTTTTGTCGCCATCGATTTTATAGGCGACCCGGGTAGCCTTGCCGGATTTGGTCATGAGCTGAACATTTGACAGCTGCAGCGGGGCTTCAACATCCATAATGCCGCCCCGGTCGTTCTGGTTTTTCTTGCGAACGGCCTTCTTGACCATGTTGACACCTTCTACGACGACCCGACCTTTTTTAAGATCGATACTCAGAACGCGTCCGGTTTTACCCTTTTCTCTACCAGCAATGACCTTAACCTGGTCATTCTTTTTTAGTTTGGTCTTGTATACATTACTCATCGCACTATCCTTCCCTTACAGTACTTCCGGAGCAAGGGAAACAATTTTCATAAAATCCCTATCCCGAAGTTCCCGGGCTACCGGTCCGAAGATACGCTTACCCTTGGGATTGTGGTTAGCATCGATGATTACGCAGGCGTTCTCATCGAACCTGATATATGTTCCGTCTTTCCTGCGGAACGCATTCTTGGTCCTGACAATTACGGCCTTTTCGACCTTCCCCTTTTTCAGGGGAGCGTTGGGCAGCGCGTCTTTCACGCTGACAACGATAATGTCGCCGATACCGGCAGTCTTTCTCTTGCTGCCGCCAAGCACCTTGATACACTGGACCCGCTTGGCACCACTGTTATCTGCGACGGTCAGGTATGATTGCATCTGGATCATTGTCTATCCTTCCTCTTATTCGCAGAGTGCTTAGCGAGCACGCTCCACAACCTCAACCATGCGCCAGGTCTTGTGCTTTGACACAGGCCGGCACTCCTCAACACGTACGGTATCACCGATATGGGCATCGTTGGCTTCATCATGAGCCTTGAGCTTCTTGGACCAAGTAACGTACTTCTTGTACAGCCCGTGAAGCTTCTTGGTGGTAACCTGCACCACGACGGTTTTATCCATTTTGTCGCTCACCACAACGCCGGTGTATGCGCGACGGTTCTTAGTAACCTTTGTATTTTCCACGGCTATCTCTCCTCAATGGCCCTTAGTTGCCTTCGCCGGTAACTTCGGGGTGATTGTAGATAAGACTGTTCAACCGGGAAATCTGGCGGCGCAGGTTGCGTTTCTGAAGCGGGTTGTCCACATGGCCAACCACCGACTGAAACCGCACGTCTGTCAACTTAGTCTTAATCTCTTCCCGCTTCTGCACCAGTTCTTCAAAGGTCAGATCAGTAAACGAATTCTTCATAGTTCTACTCCAGATCTTCCCGCGCAACAAACTTACACTTGATAGGCAGCTTGGAGGCGGCGCGAGCCATTGCCTCTCCGGCCAGCTCCCGGCTTACGCCAGCAATTTCAAACATGACCGTACCGGGCTTCACGACGGCGACCCAGGCATCAGGGGAGCCTTTACCGCTACCCATTCGGGTTTCAGCGGGCTTGCGGGTATAGGGCACATCGGGGAAGATGCGAATCCACACCTTACCGCCACGCTTAATGTGCCTGGTCATTGCAATACGAGCAGCTTCAATTTGACGGTTGGTAATCCACTTGTTGCCAAGGGAAACCAGACCGAACTCTCCGAAGGCGATGGTATTTCCACGCTGTGCGCGGCCCATGAGGGAAGTGTTCACCTTACGCTGCTGCTTTCGGTATTTTAGTCTTTTAGGACTCAGCATAGTTAGTTACTCCCTCCGCGGGGCTCTCTCTTCTTCCGAACGAGAGCGCCGGCGTCTTCTTTCTCTTCCCGCTTGAGCACCTCACCCTTGAAAACCCACACCTTGACACCGATGATGCCGAAGGTGGTCTGGGATTCGGCGAAACCGTAATCAATATTCGCCCGGAAGGTATGCAGAGGCACGCGGCCCTGCTTAATCACCTCGTTCCGGCTCATTTCAGCACCGCCGAGACGACCGGAAATAAGGATTTTCACACCCTGAGCACCGCCCTTCATTGCGGTGGCAGCAGTCATCTTCAGGGTACGTCGGAAGGACGCCCGTCCCTTGAGCTTGCGTGCAACATCCAGAGCGATGATTTGAGCTTCGATCTCGGGCTTCTTGATTTCCTTGATCTTAATCTGAATCTTCTTGCCGGTTGTCTTTTGCAGGGAGGCGCCGATCTTCTCAATGGTCGCTCCCTTGGTTCCGATGATAACACCGGGCCGAGAAGTATGAATCACCAGAGTGATGCGCTGGGGATGACGTACAATTTCAACTTCTGAAATATCGGCATTGCGGGTCTCGGGGAGACTCGCCAGTGCGCGCCGCAGTTTCAGATCCTCATGCAGGGTATCTGCATACTCCCGGGGATCCACATACCATTTGGAGCTCCAGGTTTTATTGATACCGAGACGAAGACCGATCGGATTTACTTTCTGTCCCACGTTATACTCCCGCCTTCTTTACTTCATCGACAACCGCTGTGACGTGACTCATTCTCTTGCTGAGAATGTCCGCCCGACCGCGTCCGCGGCGCCACAACCTCTTGAGCCGAGGACCTTCATTGACGAAGAGCTCGCTAATAACCAGCATGTCCTCATCGAGATCCTTGTTTTGATACAGCGCATTGGCCGCTGCGCTCTGAATGACCTTCCGAAGAATTTTGGCGCCCTTGTGAGGAAGACTGTCCAGAATCGCTATCGCTTCGGGATAACGCTTTCGTCGAACGTTGTCTGCCACCCGGCGCACTTTGGTCGGAGAGATCAGAACATAGCGGGCATGTGCTTTGTAACCTTGCTTATCTGCCATTCTTCAACTTCCTCTAGCGCTTGCCAGCTTTTTTATCTGATCCGGCATGACCCCGGAACAGTCTGGTGGGCGCAAACTCACCGAGCTTGTGACCGACCAGGTTTTCGGTAACGTAAACCGGAACCCAGGTCTTTCCGTTGTAAACCGATATGGTCAAACCAACCATATCGGGGATGATGGTTGAAGAGCGGGAAAACGTCTTGATCATCTTCTTGCTCTCACCCTTGTTCATCTCAGTTACTTTTTTATAGAGACTCTTGGCAACAAACGGTCCCTTTTTTACAGATCTTGACACGTCCTAACTCCTACTTTCTTCGCTTCACGATGAAGCGGCTGGAAGTCTTTCTCTTCTTCCTGGTTTTGTATCCCTTGGTGGGCATACCCCAGGGAGAAACCGGATGACGTCCGCCGGAAGTACGGCCCTCACCACCACCATGGGGGTGGTCGACGGGATTCATAACGACTCCCCGGACCTTCGGACGGCGACCAAGCCAGCGTGACCGGCCGGCCTTGCCAAGGCTTACATTCATGTGATCTTCATTGCCGACAATTCCGATGGTGGCGTAACACTTCTTAAACACCATGCGCATTTCACCGGAAGGAAGCTTTACGGTTACGTAGTCCTTTTCCTTCGCAACGACAGTTGCTGAAGCTCCGGCAGCCCGCACCAGCTGGCCACCGCGCCCGAGCTCGAGCTCGATGTTGTGCACCATGCTACCCAAGGGCACCATTTCGAGAGGCAGGGCGTTGCCCAGCTTGGGCTCTGCTTCGTCTCCGCTCATAACGGGGCTTCCAACTGCCAGGCCCCGGGGAGCCAGGATGTAGCGCTTGTCGCCGTCGGCATAGCTTACCAGGGCGATGTTGGCGCTCCGGTTGGGGTCGTATTCAATGGCCGAAACGACACCGGGGACGCCGTGCTTGTCCCGGGCAAAATCAATTACGCGGTATTTGCGCTTGTGACCGCCGCCTCTACGACGAACGGAAATCCGGCCTGCGGAGTTGCGCCCAGCTTTTTGACCCTTACCCTTGGTGAGGGCTTTTTCAGGACTCGCTTTGGTGATCTCGTCAAACGTCAGACCGGTGGTGCCGCGCAGACCAGGTGTTGTCGGGTTATAATTCTTTATTCCCATAATCTCTTCCTATAAGGTTCAGGCACCTTCGAAAATTGAAATGGTTTCGCCTTTATTCAGGGTAACCACAGCTTTTTTCCAACCAGCGGTCTTGCCCAGCGCATAGCGTACGCGCCGGGGCTTGCCCTTGACGCTCACGATATTGCAGGCCAAGGGCTTCACCTTAAACAGGCTCTCCACCGCTTGCATTACTTGAATCTTGTTGGCCCGGGGACTTACCACGAAGCTATACTTGTTCTGCTCGCGCAGTCCGTTGCTCTTCTCGGTAAGAAGGGGCTCCAGAATTACTTCATCAGCTCTCATCTATCTTCCCCTACTCAGCCTTGGCCGTCGCAGCTTCACCGTAAAACTCATTGAGCTTTGCGGCAGCGCTTTCCAGAACCAGCACCTTTTTACCGTAGAACAGGTCATGAGCCCGGAGCTTGTCGTAGCTCAGAGTAGTCAACCAGGGAATATTCCGTCCGGCGCGCTTGATCATCCGATCTTCATCCTTGAGGATGAGCACTGCCCGCTCTTCGGCGATGAGGTTTTTCAGGATCGACGCCAGGTTCTTGGTCTTTCCGTCTTCAATATTAAAATCTTCGACCACTACCAGGTTATCGTTCTGATTCTTCAGACTCAGAATCGATTTGAATGCCAGCCTCTTAAGCTTACGGGGCATCTTATAGGAGTAATCCCGGGGACGGGGACCAAATGCGGCTCCACCGCCGACCCACACGGGACTCTGACGCGTACCCATTCGGGCGCGACCGGTTCCCTTCTGCTTCCAGAGTTTCCGGTGCGAACCGCGGACCTCACTCCTGGTCTTGGTAGAAGCGGTGCCCTGGCGAAGGTTCGCCAGTTCGTTCCTGATGGCGTGATAAATAGCACCCTCGCTGACTTCCCGGTTAAACACCGAGTCGTCAAGAGCAATGCTCTTTACTTCCTTCCCATCTTTTGAAAGGACCTTCTTATCCATAACCGTTTCCTAACCTTTTTTCTTTGCCTTCTGAAGAACGACAAAACTGTTCTTCCGGCCAGGAACTGCACCTTTAACCAGCACAACCTGTTTTTCAGCATCAACTTTTACAATTCGGAGATTCTGAACGGTAACCCGCTCATTCCCCATGCGGCCTGACATTTTGAGACCCTTGATAACCTTCGAGGGCCATGCGGCCATACCGGTCGAACCGTTCTCCCGGTGAAACTTCGAACCGTGGGTAGCCCGGCCACCGCCGAAACCCCAACGCTTCATAACGCCCTGAGTTCCCTTACCTTTGGATGTGCCGATGACATCGACAAAGGGAACCTCGACAAAAAGATCCGCGCCGAATGTCTGCCCTATCTCCACTTCGCCGTCAAAATCCCGGAACTCGACCAGCCGCCGCTGCGGGGCGGTCTCACCTTTGAACTGACCGGCATACGGCTTGGTGGTACGGGTTTCTTTCATTTCGCCGGATCCGAGGACAACGGCGTTGTATCCGTCTTTTTCTTCTGTGCGCTGAGCAACCACCACATTTGGGTCGACTTTCAGCACGGTGACGGGGGTGACCACACCGGTTTCATCAAAAACCTGGGTCATACCGACTTTTTTTCCAATAAGCCCTATCATTGTATTCCTCACAATTGCTAAACAGCCGCCGACCTCAGATGATCCGCACTGCTTAGGTAGCGATACATTTTGAACTCCGAGTCGTCATCCAACCTGCCATTAGGCAGTCCCGGACCGTGCCCGATTTCGAAGCAAATGTCCTACTGCTTGATTTCTACGTCAACGCCAGCGGGCAGCTCGAGTTTCATAAGCGCATCCATCACCTGAGTGGTGGGCTCGATAATATCTATCAGGCGCTTGTGGGTCCGCATTTCGAACTGTTCGCGGCTTTTCTTGTTTACATGGGGTGAACGCAGCACCGTAAACTTGTTAATCCGCGTCGGAAGGGGGATGGGTCCTGAAACCTTGGCACCCGACTTCTGCACGGTCTGTACGATGGATTTCGCGCTCTGATCAATCAGCTCTACATCAAAGCCGCGAAGGCGCACCCGAATCTTATCCTTAGACATCTTTCCTCCAACGGTACACCGGTATCAAACCGGAAAACCGAATCGACGGCTTTGCCGGCAACCCCGGCAGCAGCCTGTCTTCCTTGCCGCTTTGACTGCAGCGATTCTTCATCCGCTATTCGGCGGATTCGTTTTCAAAGAACACTTTTGAAAAACAAGCCGTTTCGCTCCGAAAAGCGAAACGGCCCGTGTCTGTCGAATTACTCGACGATTTCAACAACCTGACCGGAAGCAACGGTTCGACCGCCTTCCCGGATAGCGAAACGAAGACCCTTGTCCATCGCGATGGGGTGGATCAGTTCAACTTCGATATCGGTGTTATCACCAGGCATAACCATTTCCTTGCCGGAGGGCAGGGTAACGGTTCCGGTAATATCGGTGGTACGGAAATAAAACTGGGGCCGGTAGCCGGAGAAGAAGGGAGAGTGACGACCACCCTCATCCTTGCTCAGGCAGTAGATGGTGCCCTTGAACTTGTGGTGAGGAGTGATGGAACCGGGCTTGGCCAGTACCTGACCACGCTCAACGCCGTTCTTGTCTACACCGCGAAGAAGCGCACCGATGTTGTCACCAGCTTGACCTTCGTCAAGGAGCTTGTTGAACATTTCAACGCCGGTAACGGTGGTCTTGGCAGTGTCCCGGATACCGATGATTTCAACTTCCTCACCGACCTTGACAATACCTGCCTCAACACGACCGGTAACAACCGTACCACGGCCCTGAATAGAGAAAATATCTTCAATGGGCATCAGGAAGGGCTTGTCTACCGCGCGCTCGGGCAGCGGGAAAAAGCTGTCCATGGTATTGAGGAGTTCTTCAATACAGGCGTTTGCAGCCGCGTCATCGGGGTTTTCCATCGCCTGGAAGGCGGAACCGCGGATAACGGGAATGTCTTCGCCGGGAAAATCATAGGTAGAGAGAAGTTCGCGGACTTCTTCTTCAACCAGGTCGATAAGCTCTTCGTCATCAACCATATCAGTCTTATTGATAAATACCATCAGCGCAGGCACACCAACCTGACGGGCGAGCAGGATGTGCTCACGGGTCTGGCTCATGGGACCGTCGGTCGCGGATACAACGAGAACCGCACCGTCCATCTGGGCGGCACCGGTGATCATATTCTTCACATAGTCGGCGTGTCCCGGACAGTCAACGTGCGCATAGTGACGCTGATCGGACTCGTACTCGAGGTGACGGGTGTTGATGGTGATACCCCGCGCCTTTTCCTCGGGTGCGTTGTCAATTTCATCGTAGTTCAAAGCCTTTGCACCGTACTTGTTCGCACTGAACATGGTGATGGCAGCACTCAGAGTCGTCTTGCCGTGGTCGACGTGACCAATGGTTCCGACGTTAATATGAGGCTTTTTTCTTTCGAACTTTTCCTTAGCCATTACGCCCTCCTCACAGAATCGTAACGTGTAATTTTTGTCCTGCTCACATCTGTTCCATTGGATACACCGGGAAACTCGGATGAAAAGCTTCAGACATTTATAGTGAATAGAATGAGTTGGCATTTTATTGAAGCGCAGATGCTTTGTCAACTTCGGTCGACAGGGCAATACGTCAAACGTATACCCGAGCACCCGGCTCATGGGAGGGAAATCACCAGCTTACCCGCTGCGCAAATATGCGCACGAAGCACGGTGACCACCTTACCATCCAATCTCAATCTATCCAACCGGACAAAGCCCGGTGCGATACACAATCATCGGAAGGTCGGTTTGGTCAATCAATATCGGCCGGGCATCAGCTGCGGCGATTGTTACCGCTTATCGTCCGGCCATTATTGGCGATCATAAACACGACATCTCAAAGATCAATGCAATGTGGGCGGAATTTATCAGAAGCACGGGCACATGTCAAGCCCCGGCATTTGATAAATCGGGATCGGCGGAGCGAATGGGCAATTGAATGCAGAAACAGGCACCGATGTCCCGGGGAACTTCTCCTGCGAGCACTGGCCGTTCTTCCGTCCCGACATAGGAAAACTGGCCGCCGAGTTTTTGGCTTGTAAGGTTGTAGACAATGTGCAGCCCGAGGCCGGTGTTGCCCCGGTTCCGGCGGGTTGTGTAAAACGGCTCGAAGATTTTCCGCACATGCTCTTCCGCTATGCCCGGGCCGTTATCGAGGAAGTACAATTCGAGAATGCCGTCACGGGTGACGGCGTGAAGCTCGATTCTATTGGGCTTCCCCGGATCATTGGATGGGTTCTCCGTGAAGGCGTGATGCAAACTGTTGCGGGTCAGATTGCTCAGCAGCTGCCACAGAACCCCGCGGTATGTCATTATTTTTATATCCCGCGGCACGTAAATTCCGACCCTTCCCCGGGCGGGTTTGAGTATGGTTACAAGGGTGTCTTCAATTTCCCTGAGGAACTGCAGCAGATCGATGCTGCTTTTTTCCTCAAAGTACTGATCAGCGGCGATCTGTTTAAAGTTGATTACCATGTCCCCTGCCCGGTTCAAATTGGCTGCACCAAGAGTCGCGGCGGCCTTTGCCTGATCAAGGATCTTGAGAAGCTCGGATTTTTTGAGCGCTGCGTCGTTGACACCCCGAACCGCTTCGGTAATGGCATCATTTATATAGGAGACCGCAGTGATTGAGACTCCAATGGGGGTATTGATTTCGTGGGCGAATCCCGCTACCAGACCGCCGAGTGCGGCCATTTTCTCCGACTCGATCAACTGGCTCTGGGCGAGTTTAAGCTCCTCCATACGTTTTTGCAGCTCCCCGGTTCGCTCCTCAATCTTACCCTCGAGATCCTGGGTAAAGGATTCAAGGCGATCGGCCATGGTGTTGAACTCGCCGGAGAGAATGCCCACTTCTCCACCCTCGGTGATTTCCGAGCGCTGACCGGTTTCACCCTCACCAAACAGGCTGACCGAGCGGGTCAGATCGGCTATAGGTTCTGCAATGCGCCGGGATGCCGATGCCACGGCGAACACCGCGAGCAGGGAACCCGCAAGGCCAACCAGTGATGTGATGATTCCCGAGGATGCCAACGGCGCAAGGATGGGACTGAGGTCATTAAACACCACAAACAGCCATTCACTGGGCTCGTGGTAAAAAGCCGAAACAATCATGGAACGGGTGCGTTGTCCGCCGATTCCATCCGGCAAGATAAAACTATCTTCTTCAAGATTGGATAGGATGTCATTAAACAGATCGGGAGGCAGCCGGGAGCTGCCCTCTATTATTTCGGGGCGGCGGAGGCTGCCGTCCGAGTTAACAACAAGAAAACCCCGCGAAAGATTACCGTCGGGATAAAAGCGCTCGTGAAGACTCTCGAGCAGCCGGTTCTGGAAAAACGGCACTGTGGAGATTTGAAGCGCTACATTTTGATCGTACTCCCGCAGGAATGTGTCCCGCAGGACGCTTGTTTCGAGCAGCAGCAGGTCCCTTTGAGCGGCGATGAGATAGTTCCGAGTCAGAAAGAGTTGGACCACAATTATCACCAGCAGCGGCAAAACCAACAGAGGGATGAATGTTCGTAGCAACCGGTTTCTAAGGGTCACGGGAAACTCCGAGATATCTCATTAAACCCGCCATGCTTAATTGCTCCCCACCAGATCGAGGTAAAAATCAAAATCGACGCCCATCTGCTCCTCAAAAATTTCGCCAAGGCGGCCGTTGTCGAGGCTGTAGGCTACGAATTTTTCGATGATCGAGGCAAGGGTCCCGTTGTCCTGGGCAACGCCCCAGCCCACAGTAACCAGACTGAGAATGAGGGGAGATGTTTCCAGACCTTCCATTTGCGTCATACCCTGAGCGAGGAAAATCGATCCATCAATCGTGTAATCGGAAAAACCTTCGCGAAGCAGGGAGAAAACGTCCGCACCCTCCTGGTACTCCTGAAGATCAATATCAAGGTTGTGCTCCCGGGCTATAGAGCTGAGAATATTCGTCTGGAATCCTCCGGGCCGCACGGCGAAGCTGGCCCCGTCGAGATCGGCAAACTCCAGCACCGATGAAGCATCATTGCCGATGAGCACAATTCCCACGGGAAAAAGGCTCACCATGGTCATTAGCCGCTGACGCCATTCGTTGATTGCAAGCGGTCCCGACAGTATCTCAACCCGGCTGAATATATCAGGAGTATAGCTGATGTCGGGGTCTGCAATAAGAGCCGCCTGATCGAACTCACCGTCCCTCATGAAGTACTCAACTAGCTCGTCTGCCACATACACGTCGGCTTCAAGTTCCAGGGCCTCCACCAGGGCCAGGGCGAAATGATAATCGAACCCCGAGATGCTCCCGTCATCCGCTCGCTGATACGAGTACTCCTGGTTGATAATTGCCAGGGGAAGACTACCGTCCAAACCGGCGATATACCCGAGCTCCATGTCTGTCAGTCGATCGAGAAACTGCTCCGGCATTTCCTCTGCAGGGATGGCGGCGGGGCCGACGGGCTGAGTGGATGTTCTGTCGCCGCATGCGAGTATTCCCAGGAGGGCTATGATTACTAAAACTGTGACCGTCGGAATTCTATTCATAAGCGACCTCGTTCAGCGATTGTTTGTTTACCAGTATACAAAAAGCTGCGAAGAAAGTCGGCCTGTGGGGGATAAATTCGCAGTGCCCCTAAAACAGCTGATTTACGGGCCGCAAATACCTACAGCAGAAACAGAAACCAGAGTTTGGCGATGTCTTCAATGGAAGGGAGGCAATTTCTGACCTGCTAAGCGATTAGATGATTTAAATCAGCTGTTTTGGGGGCACTGCGTAAAGATTTGACGGGAACCGTCGGCAGTTATACAATCCTCCATCATGACAGTGTGGATTACCGGTGCCAGTTCCGGAATAGGCAGGGCCCTGGCGGCTGAATACTGCTCTAAAGGCTGGAAGGTTGTTGTTTCATCCCGTAACATTAGTGCATTGGAAGATTTGCGGCGCGAAATGTGGGAAAGGTACCCGGATTCTCCAAAGCTGGAGATAGTCGGACTTGATTACCGCAAGCATGCCGATTTCCCCGCTACGGTGGAGCGGGTTTTTGAGATACTCGCTGACCAATCTGGCCTCGACCTGGTTATTCTCAATGCCGGTATCAGTCAGCGAAGCCTTTTCAGGGAGACTGAGCACAGTGTCCTTCGCGACATTCTTAGTGTCGACCTTGAAGCTCCCATGCTTCTTACCAAGGCCCTGCTACCTCGCTTGATTCGTCAGGGTGGAGGCCGGATTGCCGCGATGGGCTCTCTTGCGGGATACATCGCCGCACCAATTCGAAGCGCCTACGCGGCAGCAAAGCACGGACTGCACGGGTTCTTTAAAACCCTTGCCGTTGAGGAACGGAAGAACGGAATCCGTATTAGCATAATTGTTCCCGGTTTTGTGAAAAGTGATATATCGCTTCATGCCTTGTCGGGTGACGGAAGCCCCTGGAACCGCAGGGAATCCGAAATCCATGGGGGCCAAAACGCGGAAGCGGCAGCACGGCGCATCGCCAAGGGTATCTCACGAGGACGGCTGTTTATCCACACAGGCTACAACGTAGAGCTGCGTACAGCGAGATTACTCGGCCGATACTTTCCTGCCCTCTTTGCCCGGGTGATTCAGTCCCGGCTTCCTTGAGAATCCCGGGACCAAATTTAAGAATCCATGTTGGCTAACCCTAGCCGAGAATGCGGCGGGTCTCTTCGAATGATTCACGGGCGGCATCGAATGTTCGGGCAAAATCTTCATCGCTGTGCGCATAGGAAATGAACCAGTTGTGATGGGGGTGAACAAAAATACCCCGCTCGGCCATGCGGGCAGCCCACACCTGATTGTGGTACAGATCCGGATCATGGGCAAAGCGCATGAACGGTATGGCCGGGGGTCCGCTGACGATGATTTGGTAGCCGCTGGCTGAGGCTGCCAGCTTGAGTCCCTCGGCGAAATATCGTCCCCGCTCCTGCAGCTTTTCCACCACCTGATTATCCTTTAAAAACTGCAAGGTTTTCAAAGCGGCTATAATCGGCCCCGAGGACATCCAGAATGTGCCGGTGATAAAGAATCCCCCGGCGGTTTTTCGCAGCTGATTACGACCCATCAACACCGCAAGGGGATAGCCGTTGGCCACCGCCTTTCCCATGCAAATCATATCGGGCTCGGCATTAAAATGACGGTGCGAACCGCCGTAATCAAGCCGGAAATTCGCCCTGATATCATCCATTATAAAGAGAGCCCCCTCTCGTCGGCACAGGCTTTCCACCTTTGGATACCAGCCTTCGCCGGGCATCTGGGAGTCGACGAACACCGCATGGTGATACGGTGTGAGAATCACCGCGGCGATCTGTCCCCTGAGCTCGTAAAACAGTTCTTTCAGGCTCTCGGGGTCGCCGTATGTGAATGTTCGGACCTCGCTTTTATCCCGCAGGATGGGAAAATCATTTGATGAGCACCAGTTTGCGGCGCCATGGTAGGCGCCTTCGGCCATGAGAACATAGGGTTTTCCGCTGTGCACCCGGGCCAGAGAAACTGCGAGGGTTGTTGCGTCGCTGCCGTTTTTCGCAAAGACCGCCCAGTCCATCCCCGCAATGTCGGCACAAAGAAGCTCGGCAAGGTCGACCATTTCCGGAGGGGGGCAGGGTAGGAGGTCGCCCTGCCCTATCTGATTAAGGGCAGCTTCATCGACCTCAGGGTTCCCATAACCAATAATCTGAGAACCGAATCCGCACATATAATCAATGTACTCATTGCCGTCGGCATCCCACACCTTCGAGCCCCTTCCCCGGGAAAAGAAATAGGGGTACTCGCCAGAAACCAGGAAACCGGGGTTTTTAGAACCGTAGATACCCGAGGGAATCACCTTGGCAGCGCGACTGAACAAGTCCGCGCTTTTTTTATATCTATCCCCTGGGGGACCGTTTTTACTCATCGTCTTATTCCTTCCTGATGCCGCCGGCGTTCATAATCTCAGAAAACCGATCAAGCAGGGGAAATATTCCCTGAATATAGGGTATTTTGCCGCGTATCTTCACCTGTCCCGAACCAAGAGCCTCCATGGCAGGCAAAAGTCCGCGCAAAACCTCACCGGCGGTATGAAGGTCTTCAAAGTGTAAAAGCGCCGTGGCTCGTTGGCTGCCCGGGATAATAGCCTCGCGTTCCGAGCCTCGGTGATAGCTCATGTTCAGGCCGTGACGCCCTTCGCTCCGGACGATATAACCACAAAAGGCCGGATTTTCTTCATGTCCGGCACGCACCTCAAGAACTCCCAAGGGCAGCCGGCGGGATTTGCTTGCGGTCCAGGGATCATGAAGTCCCACTTCACACACGCCTCTCAGGGCGGCGGTGAGCAGCATTTTTGTCTGAAGGGTATACTCCGGTCCCCCGACTGGAAACGATCCGCTCATTATTCGGGATATTTCAGCGCTTGCCCGAGAAAAAAATCCAATAACCTGAAGGGCTTTGATACCAGTTGGTATTGGGAGCACCGGGGCATTCCGGCCCGAGAGTTTCTGCACCATACCATCAGCTGTAATAAAATTGAGAATGGCGGCGGGGAAAAATGCACTATGGTTGGAAAGCTCCAGTACCGGCAAAGTGTTGCCGGACCGGCGGCGCGGCCACCCGAGGTAAAGGCGGCGGTGCACCGAGCCTCCCCGGAGTGACAAGCCTGCAGGTCTAGAAGGGGGCCGTAGATCGGCAAAGCCCTCTGGGTGGAGGTCCGCCAGGGCTGGAAGGAGGGAACAGATTACGCCGGATCTCACTGCGGCAATCAGGGTACTGTCGGGGATTTTCTGATTTCTCACCTGGGCATCCTCGTGGTTGCCGAACTATAGCACGAATGTTTGGAAGCTGGACAGAATAAAAAAAGGTGGGGAAGGAAGCTCTCCGCGTGATTGCCTGGCCAGTGCCCCGAAAACAGCTGATTTGCGTACCGCAAAGCACCGGGTGGGAAACTCTCAGGAAGCTTCTTTTATTTTGCTTCCCGAGCCACCATCTGATGACAAGAGTTTTTGACGCAGGTGTAAAATCATCTGGTCGGCGGTTTCCTTCAAGGGATAGGCGGGTTTCCAGCCCCACTCTCTTCGGGCCAGGGAATCGTCGATAAACCTCGGCCAGTTGTTTACGATTTCCTGCCGGAAATCCGGTTCGTACTCGACCTTCAAATCCGGCACGTGACGGGTTACTTCGGCGGCAATATCGGCGCAGCTCGCCGAAAAGCCTGAAATATTGTAGGTCGAACGGCTAAGCGCCTGAGCCGAAGCATCCATGAGCATAGTTATTGAACCGATAACATCGTCCATGTACATAAACGGCAAAACCGTATCGGCTGAGACAAAGCTTCGGTAATTCCGGTGCAGCAAGGCATCCCGGAAAATTTCGACGGCATAGTCGGTGCTGCCTCCGCCGGGATCGGTTTTCCAGGAAATAACGCCGGGGAAGCGCAGGGACCGGACATCCAGATCATAGCGAGTGCGATAATAGTCGAATAACCTTTCAGCGCTTACCTTGGTGACGCCGTACATGGTGGCAGGCCGGAGGGGTGCGTCATCATCTGTGTGGTTACGGTTAATCCCGTCTCCAAAAACCGCAATGGAGGACGGAGAGAAGACCTTTGATATGCCGTGCTCCCTGGCGGCCTCGAGTACGTTATAGGTCCCGTCCATATTGACCCGATATGCGAGCTGGGGATTTTTTTCCCCGGTTCCCGAGAGTATAGCTGCAAGGTGATATATCTCGGAGATATTGTGGCGGGATATTATTTCATCGAGTGCTTTTCGGTCGGTAACGTCGAGGGCTTCGCGATGTTGGGCGCCGCGTAGTCTTTTTACATCGATATCGCTGCATACCACCGATTCAGCGCCGAAGCGCCGAATCAAATCAGCAGTCAGCTCGCTTCCGATCTGACCACCGGCTCCGGTAATGAGAATATTCATAGCGCCTCCCAGCCTCTGCGGCGGCTCTTCCCGTGGCTGCCGGATACCGCAATAGAGTTCAATATATTGTACGCCAAATGTATCTCCCGGCGGGGCACTTGTCAAGTCATGTATACAATATATTGAACATCTGCTATACTCCGCATCATGATATCAGGTAATAATGTGATGGAATCCAATAGCGTACCCGACGTTGCAAGCCGCATCCGCAGTCTCCGCAAAGAGAAGTCCTTGAGTCTTGATGAGCTGGCTCTCCGAAGCAACGTTTCAAAATCGATGATTTCTCAAATTGAGGGCAACAAGACAAATCCCACCCTGACGATGATATGGAAGATCGCCCAGGGACTCGAAACCACGGTCCAGGAGCTACTGGAAGCTGCGGAGGATTTGCGAGGGGCTCAGCAGAGCGCAGAGGACGGCAGCACTTCGGAAATTCTTTTCTCTCACACGAAGAAGGAAAACTTCAATCAGATTACCGCAGACCGGCCCGGCCTGCATTTTCGGGTTCTAACCCCCATGACAAACTCTGAAGATTTGGAAATATACCGTATAAGCATACAGCCGGGCAGCGGATTGGAATCTCAGCCCCACAGCCCGGGCACCGAAGAGTATCTCACTCTTATCCGAGGTGAACTCGAAGTGGTATCCGGGGAAAACCGGGGAGTCATGCACACCGGAGATTTTATTATGTACAATGCCGATGACCTGCACAGCATGAAGAACATCGGCAGCGAAACCGCAGAGGTTCACCTGGTGGTGCGCTTCAGAAACGAAGAAGCCAGCGCCGGCTAAACGCCAGCAAACCCCATACCCTACCCGCGCGCTGGCACCGCCGCCCTACACTGCAGGTTCCCTCCGGGCGCTATTGTGCTGCCGCCGCCCTGCGCAGCCGGTCTCTCAGCGCGAGACTGTCAGCGTGTTTCGGTGGCATCCAGCAGACAGCCTGGGCCGCATTGTGCCGATCGGCCTCCGCAAGAAAGCGGTAGAGCCGGTGGCGGTAATCATCCAGGCTTGCTATCGTCCATAACAGCAAAGAGCTTTCCCCGATTGCCGCCCTCTGGTCAGCGAATTCCTTCTGCAATTTTTCCGAGGGCATAATAAAAGCCATTGTCCCCTGCGAGTCGTTCTCCCGCAGAATGAGAGAGAGCTCCGCAGCATTGCTAAAAAGCCGGACAAGGGCCCGAGGGGCGTAATGCCGATACCTGGTACCCGGCGCGGCGGGGGTATCCGCCTCGGGTTTTTCACCGGGAAGCCGGATTTCAACGTCGCTTCGGACGTCCATGACACAATTTCGAATATCATCGACGCTCAGGCTCCCGAGCCTCAGGACATAGAGCCGATCGTTTTGAATTCGAATGATGGTGCTCTCCAGGCCCCGAACCGACGGCCCGCCTTCGATGATCGCCGAGACCCGGCCGGCCATCTCTTCCCAGGCCATGGTAAAGTCCGTCGGGCTCGGGCGTCCCGAGCGGTTAGCCGAAGGCGCGGCGATTCCCCCACCCAGCGCGGTGATTAGCTTGAGGGCAGCCCGTTCGGAAGGAATTCGCAGGCCGATGGTTGCTTGGCCGGCTGCGGCAGCCTCGGCCCTGGATGGCATTCGGTCGGCAATTACTGTGAGGGGTCCGGGACTGAATCGCTTCAAGAGGGCCCGTTCCACCTCGCCGAGGGGATACGCGTATGTTTCAGCCATGGTCATGGAATCCACATGGATGATCAGGGGATTATCCGCCGGGCGGTTTTTGGCGGCAAACACCTTCCCCACTGCTTCGGCGCTGTCCGCCCGGGCGCCAAGGCCGTAGACCGTTTCGGTGGGAAAAACCACAAGCCGGTCTCGTTGCAAAAGCCCGGCGGCTGTTTTAATATCCTCATCAGAGGTGCTTAGACGGATCGTGTTCATCTGAAGGTGACTGTAACACGTAGCCCGCTGCTCCGTCACATCCGCGCCCCGAAGAAACCGAGGTCAACCATGTCAAAAACCAGCCAAAAACGCGCAGTTTTGCTTCTGTTCTATTTCGCCGCCATTGCCGCAGCCCTGTTCGCAGAGGAAACCGGTGGTCACGGCGGCAGCCTTACGCACCAGGTAACCCAGCTGGTCATTCAGCTTGCGGTGATTCTCTATGCCACGTGGGTGGGCGGTAAGCTCGCCGTAAAGATAAAACTGCCCAAGGTGCTCGGCCAGCTCATTATCGGAATTATCATAGGTCCATTTCTCTTGGGTTCTCTCGGCCTGCCGGGTTTCCCCGACGGGATTTTCCCTCTTGTGGAGGGCAGCGTTCCGGTCAGCCCATTTATCTACTCCCTGTCCAGCATTGCCGCCATTATCCTCTTGTTTATCGCCGGATTGGAAACCGACCTTCCCATGTTTCTGCGCTACGCCGCAAAGGGTTCCATGGTCGGGGTCGGAGGTGTTTTGGTCAGCTTCCTGGCGGGCAACTGGCTGACCACGGTTTACACCGGATTTTCGATGTTTCACCCGATGGCTCTGTTTATGGGAACCCTGTCAGTGGCAACCTCGGTGGGCATTACCGCCAGCATTCTCTCCGACCAGCGGAAAATGGATTCCCCCGAGGGGGTGGTTATACTCTCAGCGGCGGTTATTGACGATGTGCTTGCGATAATCATCCTCGCCGTGGTCTTGGGCATTGCGGGATTGAATGCCGGCGGCGGGGAGCTGGACTGGCGGGGAATCGTGTGGGTCGCCGCGCGGGCAATCGGAGTGTGGCTCTTTTTTACCATCATAGGGCTGATTTTCGCCCGCCGGCTCAGCGGATTTTTAAAGAAAACCTTCCGGGATCAGAGCCTGGTCACGGTTATGGCCTTCGGCCTGGCCCTTCTTATGGCGGGCATTTTCGAGAGCGCCGGGCTTTCGATGATCATCGGCGCATATGTAGTCGGCCTTTCTCTTTCAAACACCGATCTGGCGTTTATGGTCCAAAGCAGGCTTAATACTCTCCGGGATTTTTTCGTTCCCATCTTCTTTGCGGTGAGCGGTATGATGGTCAATATTGAAGCCATACTTTCATGGGAAGTTTTTGGATTCGGGCTGCTTTTCACGGCGGTTACCATGGCGGCCAAGCTCATTGGGGCCGGGGGGCCATCGATGCTCCTGAATTTCAACATTGTGGGAGCCGCCCGCATCGGTTTCGGCATGATTCCCCGGGGCGAGGTGACCCTCATCGTCGCCGGCATCGGTATGGGTGCGGGGATAATCAGCGAACAGTTGTTCGGAATCACCCTGCTTATGACCATCCTGTCCACGGTCATCGCCCCGCCGATTCTCAATTTACTCCTGAAGAACCCCAAAGCCGGTCAAAAAATCGACGGCGGCAGCATCGAAAAAACCGAAACATCATTTTCATTTCAGAGCCCCGAGTTCGCCCAGCTCGTATTAACCAAATTCATCAGTGAAATGGAGAAAGAGGGGTTCTTTATTAATAACATGGGCCACGGGGAAGAAGTTATTCAGATGCGCAAGGATGATATTTTTATCTCCCTCTATCTTCACAACGACGGCAGGGCAACGTTCCTCTCAGACGCCGACGATGTGAATTTGTTCAAGACCGCACTGTATGAGAGTCTTCTCTCGGTAAACAAGGCAGCCAGCGAGCTGCAGCGAATATTCAAACCGGCGGATCTGGCCAAAAGCGTGACCGAAGGAAGCGCCCGGGCCAGCTTCGACATAATGCCGTACACCAAACCGGAAAACGTCATTCTCCACCTGGAAGCAGTCAGCAAGACCGCCCTCATCGAGGAGATGCTCGTTGTGGCGGGCAAAAACGGCATGGTACGAGATGCCGAACTGACACGAAAGGACGTGCTCGAGCGGGAAGAAAGCATGACCACCGGAATGGCTCAGGGCATTGCCCTTCCCCACGCCAAAACCGACGGCGTCGATGCAATGGGATTTCTCATTGGCATAAAAAAAGAGGGGATGGACTTCAAGGCCCTGGACAAGCTACCGAGCCGGATTTTTATCATGATTCTGACTCCAAAAAACCGCACGGGCCCGCATATTCAGCTGCTCTCAACCATCACCGGCCTGTTGAACAAAGAACCGGTGCGAAACGCCATACTCAACGCCGATACCAGCTTTGAAGTCCTGCGCGTTCTGGAGAAAGCCCAGCAGGAGATAAAAAAATAGCGCCCGGGCAATGCCGGGCGCATGGTTCACTGCAGGGCGGGATTAGGGCTTAATAAACACCTTGCCGTCGTTCACCTTGACTTCATAGGTCTTGATGTCTTCTTCGGCGGGAAGATCGATAACCTTTCCGCTGCGAATGTCGAAACGGCTTCCGTGCTTTTCGCAGAACACCTTGCCGTCCATCACAATTCCCTCGCACAACGGGCTGTACTCATGGGAGCAGCTGCCCTGGGTACAAAACACACCGTCATCGAGCTTGTAAAGCGTGTATGTATGACGACCAATTTTGACCTCTCGGGAAACCGTAAAGCTGTCCAGATCGGCAACCTCCTGCCATTCACCCTTTTTCCGCTTAGTCAGGAGTCCCATATGCTACAGCCGCCCCTTGAGCCGACGGTTGATCTGCTGGCGAACATCGTCCTGCATGGATACCGGAAGGTTGTGAAGCAGCTCCTCGAAGAACCCGATTATGAGCATTTCCTTTGCCTCGTCCCGGGAAAAACCCCGGCACTGCAGATAATAAATATGTTCTTCGCTTATTTTGCCCGTGGTTGAACCGTGAGAGCACTTCACGTCGTCGGTCTTTATGTTGAGGCTGGGTATGCTGTCTGATTTCGCCCCGTCGTTAAGAACAAGATTATTATTCGTCAAATAGGCGTCGGTTCCCCGGGCTTCGTGATTAACTTCAATCAAACCCTGGAAAATAGCCTCGGATTCGTCTTTTATCGCGCCCTTGTAGAATGTCCGGCTCGATGCGTGTTCCGCCTGATGGTGCTGCACGGTTCTCAGATCTACATGCTGTTCGTCGTCGGTGAAATACAGTCCGTCGAGATTGAGGTCGCTTCCGCTGCCGGCCAGCCCGATCTCTACACGGTTTTTTACAAATCCTCCGCCGAGTATTCCCTCGAAGTGCAGTAGTCTGGCGTCCCTGCCGATGCGGCCCTCCGCCTGGTAAAAGGCAACCACCTCATCGCTGCTCTCCTGGAGAACCGAAACGCCGAAGTCCGCCGCATCATCAACAAGGTAGAGCGCATTGAGGGTCTGCAGGTGGCCGCTCATACCCTTCATTCTGAGGGCCATGCGGGCCTTGCTCATCCGCTCGGCAACCACGACGAGGCTCGCGTGGCGGCTGACATCCTCTCCGAGGCTGTGCCAGCAGAGCTCGTGGAGTTCGTCGGATTCCTGCCCCTTGGGAATGTGAAGAATGAAAATATCTTCGGAAAGCGCCAGGCTCCACAAGGTAATCCTGTTTGGAGCCTGGGTAAGCATGCGATCGAACTCGCCGAAGATCCGGTCCACTACCTCCGCCGGTACGGCTTCACCGGGGCTCTTGAGCAAATCGTTGAGCCTGTGCAGTTTTCCGTGCTTGATTTCGGCGGCTGTGTTCGTCCTGAGCTCGATGTCCGGATGACCAAGCTCGTCGAGATCGAACACCGAGATGTCCGTTCTCCGCCATTCTTCTTCATCGGTTGCGGGCCAGGATCCGGCGGAAAAAGCCTCAAGGGCTTTCCTCCGGAAGGCTGCCAATCTCTCGTGGTCGTCAAAGCTGTTGATGTATTCCGTCACCCTACGGACCCCTCCATTTCCAGTTCTATGAGTCTGTTCAGCTCGACGGCATACTCCATGGGAAGCTGCTTGACCAGCGGATCGAGAAAGCCGTTGACGATCATCATTGCCGCCTCGCCCTCGGAAAATCCCCGGCTCATCAGGTAGAAAAGCTGTTCTTCGGAGATTTTGCTGACCCGCGCCTCATGCTCCATGGAGACGTCGGTTGAGTCAATTTCCATGTAGGGGAAGGTATTGCTGACCGAGTCCGGATCGAGTATCAGGGCGTCGCAGACAACGTTGCTGCGGGTGTTTTTTACCCCTTCGTGAACCCTGATCAAGCCGCGGTACGAACTGATTCCGCCGTCCTTGGATATGGACTTTGATGTAATAACCGAGCTGGTGTTATCCGCCGCGTGGACGATCTTCCCGCCGGTATCCTGCTCCTGTTTTTCCCCTGCGAAGGCGATGGAGAGTACCTCGCCGTGGGCGCCCTCGCCCTTCAGGTGGATTGCCGGATATTTCATGGTCCGCTTTGAACCCAGGTTGCCGTCCACCCATTCTACGGTGGCGTTTCGGTGGGCAACCGCCCGCTTTGTCACCAGGTTGTAGATATCATTTGACCAGTTCTGGATGGTGGAATAGCGCACCCGGGCGCCTTCAAGGGCGATGATTTCGACCACCGCCGAATGAAGGCTGTCCGTTGAATAAATCGGCGCGGTGCAGCCCTCAATATAATGAACAAAACTGCCTTCATCGGCGATGATGAGGGTTCTTTCAAACTGACCAAAGCTTTCCGAGTTGATACGGAAATAAGCCTGAATGGGAATATCCACCTTCACGCCTTTGGGCACGTACACAAAACTGCCGCCGGACCACACCGCCGAATTGAGGGCGGCGAACTTGTTGTCCGTGTAGGGAATTATGGTTCCAAAATACTTTTTGACCAGTTCGGGATACTTCTGTACCGCTTCTTCGGGCGATGTGAAAATAACGCCCTGCTTCTCGAGGTCTTCCCGGATGTTGTGATAAACCATTTCAGAGTCGTACTGGGCTCCGACGCCGGCGAGGAACTTCTGCTCGGCTTCGGGTATTCCCAGGCGCTCGTAGGTTTCTTTTATTTCCTGGGGAACGTCGTCCCAGCTTTTCTGCTGCCCTTCGTTTGTGGGTTTGGCGTAATACACGAACTCATCAAAGTCAATGTCGCTGAGGTCGGCGCCCCAGTTCGGCATTTCCTTCTCGCCGAAGGCCTTGAGGCTTTGCAGCCGAAACTCGGTCATCCACTCCGGCTCGTTTTTAGCCAGGGATATCTCCCTGACAACTGCCTCATCGAGGCCCTTGCGGGTCTTGAACACCGACTTATCGGGAAAGGAGAACCCGTACTTGTAATCATCTATCTGAACTTGGCTGACTTCACTGCTCATTTGCTACCTCCTCGGGTATACCGTACTGCTTTCGCACCCAGTCGTATCCCTTCTCTTCGAGGGTGTGAACCAGGTCCTTGCCTCCGGATGTCACCACCCGTCCGTCGAACAGAATGTGGACATAGTCCGGAGTAATGTGGTCCAGGATTCGCTGATAATGGGTAATGATAATTGAACCAAAACCGTCGCCCCGGAGCTGATTCACTCCCTTGGCGACTATTTTTAACGCATCGATATCCAGCCCTGAATCGGTTTCATCGAGAATGCCGAAACTCGGCTTTAGCATGAGCATCTGCAGGATTTCCATGCGCTTTTTTTCTCCGCCGGAAAAACCCTCGTTGAGGTAGCGGTTAATAAACGCCTGATCGATATCGAGAAAATCCATGTTCGCCCGAAGAGCCTTTACAAAGCCCCGGGCATTGTTTTCGCCCCGGGCCTGATCGAAGAGCTCGCTGGCCCGCTTAAGGAAACGGCCGACGGTAATGCCGGGAATCTCAACGGGATACTGGAACGCCATAAAAAGACCTTTGCGGGCCCGTTCGTCGACCTCCATTTCAAGGAGATCTTCGCCGTCAAGGAGTATTTTCCCCCCGGTCACCTCGTACTTCGGGTTTCCCATGATCACGTTGGAAAGGGTGCTCTTGCCGGCGCCATTGGGACCCATGATGGCGTGAATTTCCCCGGTTTGAATTGTCAGATTAAGGCCCTTGAGTATTTCCTTATCCTCTACATTTGCCTTGAGGTCGATAATTTCGAGTTTCATGTGTTCTCCTGAGTGTGTGTAATTCTCGTCGGACCCGGCGGCGGGCCCGTATGTCAAATGGGGTAACCCAGCTCCAACCGGGCTTCTTCGCTCATGAAGTCAAGGCTCCAGGGCGGACTCCACACAACCTGGGTCTGGATTTCCTTTAGATCATGGTCATCTGCCAGAATGTTCCGGATGTCCGCTTCTATGGTATCCGCCAAGGGACAGCCGGGGGACGTCAGCGTAAAATCCACTTCGGTATGATCTTCCAGAACATCGATCCGGTAAATTAACCCGAGATCGACGATGTTTATTCCTATTTCCGGGTCCAGGACCTTCCTGAGGGATTCGAGTATGTCACCCTTACTGACAGCCATAGCTAACTCCGTTGCGTGATTGTTATACCTATACTTTACTAAATAAGTCAGGTATTTTCAAGATGATTCTGATCCGCATTTGCGTGATAGAATCGGTCAGAGCTTATAACATATTATGAGAGGAAGGTTAAGGCAAATGAAACGGATCTCCGCCCTTTTGGCCCATCCCGATGAAGAGAGCTTTTGTTCGGCCCTCTATGCAAGCTACACCCGGGTTTTGCGGGAGTACAAAACTGAGCATTCCCTGATGGACCTTTACCGCGAGGACTTCGATCCTGTGATGGATCTTTCGGAGATGCGCCGCCATATTCCCTTCGACAAGCAGACGCTGCAGTATATGCGGACCGTCCGGGAAAGCCGACGCCTGAGCCTCTTTTTTCCCGATTGGTGGGGCGCCGAGCCGGCGATCCTCAAGGGCTGGCTGGACCGGGTGCTTCGCCAGGATCTGGCTTACTCCCGTTCTGCATTCCCGTCGGCTTCCGGCGGGTCTGACAGGGACACAAAAGGCCTGTTGGGGCATGTACAGCTGACCGTTTTTGTTACCAGCGATACCGGCGAAGGCGACCTGGACATCCTTGAGAAGACGTACCGGCATCGCTATGGGAGCATTATCGGAGAATACTGCGGACTTGGGGGATGTGAAATCGCGTTGTACTCACCTGTGCGCTCATCAAAACTAAAGGTCAGAAAGCAGTGGCTGGATGATGCAGCTGAGCGGGCGAGGCTTCATGTACGTGAAAAATAAGGCTTGTAATCAATAGCGGAAAACCCATTCCTGTTCGCCGTCATTAACCTCACCGGATTGGACAAACCCCGCTTTGGCAAAGACCTTGGCGGCTCCGGTATTTCCCGGGGCGATATCGGCGTACAACGCCGCAGGATTCCGCTCGGCACCGATGCGTTCCACCAGCGCTTTCAGCGCCAGCACAGAATAGCCCTTTCCCTGATGTTCCGCATCGATCTGAAGGCTTTGAATGCTTGTTCTTCCATCTTCCTCGTCTGTGCCGTACATGCAAAAACCCACGAGCTCATCATCATTATATATTGCAAGGGGCCGGAAATCCTGCTCCCCCGCTGCAAGCGCAAGGGCTTCCCGGGGCTCGCGAACCAGGTCTCTCTGTTCATCCCGCACTTTAAGAGCCACTACTTGATCGATGATATCGTAACCTATTTCAGATAGGGTAATTGCCATTATTCCTCCGTGACCTAGTTTGAATATACTCGCAGATCACCCAAACTGCATCAAAATTCCTCAAAACGCACGGGATGCAGTTCACGGAATGGCAGGTCCTTTCGCTGACCCTTGTGATTTATCATGATAACGGGAAAATCCTCGTCGACGAATTCCGTCATAAACTGCAGGCAAATTCCGCAGGGCGGCGTTGGACTGTCCTGCTTGGTATACAGGACGATAAAACCGGGTTCGATGCTGCCGTACATGGATATGGCGCTGGTAAATGCCGATCGTTCTGCGCAGATGGTGCCTCCGTAACTGCGGTTTTCCACATTCACCCCTACGACGAACTCCGCCCTATCTTCCAGATACAGGGCGACGGATACGGAAAACTGGGAATACGGCGCATACGCCCTTGTATTGGCTTCTGTGGCCAGCTGGATGCCCCGGGAAACCAGGGACTCCTCAGGTTTTTTACGGTTCAAGGCTATCAACTCCTAAAAATTGACAAATGAGTGACAATCAAAGAATAATCAATAATACCGCAGTTTGACGCGGCATTGACTATTTTTTTGAATTTTGCATGATATTTGCAGCAGAGGGCTTATATATGGAAGAAAAATACCTGGTTATCGTCGAATCACCAACGAAAGCGCGCACAATAAGCCGCTTTCTTCCGAAAAACTTCATCGTCGAGGCCAGCATAGGTCATATCCGCGACCTTCCGCAGACCGCCGCCGATGTCCCGGCAAAGTTCAAAGGCCAGGAATGGGCCAGACTGGGAATAGATGTAGACAATGATTTCCAGCCCCTGTACATCACGCCGAAGGGCAAGGGGAAAATAATCAATGAGCTCAAGCGCAAGCTCAAAGACGTCAAAGCCCTCTATCTGGCCACTGACGAAGACCGTGAAGGCGAAAGCATCAGCTGGCACCTGGTTCAGGTTCTCAACCCCGAAAAGAAAAAAGTGGAAGTAAAACGGATGGTCTTTCATGAGATCACCAAAAGCGCCATTCAGCACGCGTTGGAGGACACTCGCGATATCGATATGAACCTGGTCAAGGCGCAGGAAACCAGGCGAATACTCGATCGTCTGTATGGGTTCACCCTCTCTCCCCTGGTCTGGAAGAAAATCGCCTACGGTCTCAGTGCGGGAAGAGTTCAAAGCCCCGGTCTCAGGCTGATAGTGGAGCGGGAACGCGAACGGATCGCCTTTAAAAAAGCAGTGTATTGGGATTTGAAAGCCCAGCTCAGCGCCCCGGAGACCGGCTCACCAGACCAGTTTGAAGCCCGTCTTATTTCCCACAAAGGCCAGCGCCTGGCCACCGGCAAAGACTTTCATTCCATCGAGGGAACCCTCCTTGAAGGGAAAGACGTGCTGGTTCTCGATGAGGCAGGGGCCCGGGAACTGGAAGCCGATCTCTCGAATAAGTCCTGGGAAATTATCAACGTCACAGAAAAAGAGACAACCAGCCGGCCGTCGGTCCCTTTTATTACTTCAACACTCCAACAGGAGGGTAACCGCAAACTGGGCCTGACAGCCCGGGAAACCATGCGCACCGCCCAGAAGCTCTACGAGGAAGGTCTGATAACCTACATGCGGACCGACAGTCCGACGCTCAGCAACGAAGCCATTGAAGGCGCACGAAAAACGATTCGGGATCAGTACGGCGATGAATACCTGAGCCCCGAGCCCCGTCAGTACAGTGCAAAAAGCGAAAGCGCCCAGGAGGCCCACGAGGCCATTCGGCCGGCGGGTTCGGACTTCAAGCATCCCGATGAGACCGGTCTCAGCGGGAAAGAAAAAGCCCTCTACGAAATCATCTGGAAGCGCACCCTGGCCACCCAGATGGCCGACGCGAAAAAATCTAGCACCAGTGTTAAGATCCAGGTCGGCGAGGCGGTTTTTCAGGCAAACGGCACAAAAATCCTCTTTCCCGGGTACCTCAAGCTGTACGTGGAGGGAAAAGATGATCCCGAGGCAAAACGCGAAGACCGGGAGGTAATACTCCCGGATGTTAAAACCGGCATGGGCTGCCAGGTCGAAGGCCTTGAAAGCCTGTATCACGAAACCAAAGCGCCATCCCGATACACCGAAGCCAGCCTTATACAGGCCCTTGAGAAACGGGGCATCGGCAGGCCGAGCACTTATTCGAGCATTATTTCCACCCTCTTCGACCGGGGTTACATTCGACGGATAAACAGCGCCCTCGCACCTACCTTTACCGGTATGGGAGTGGTGCAGTTCCTGGAGAACAACTTCGAGTACCTGATTAAATATGATTTCACCTCGGACATGGAGGACAGTCTCGACCGCATCGCCGTGGGGGAGAAAGACAGGCTGGAATATCTGACTGATTTTTACAGCTCCAAGCAGGGACTCAAGACCCATGTAGAAAAGCAGGAGGAAAAAATCAGTCCCGAGGAATCCCGGCGGATAATCATGCATCAGGTCGACGAAGACATCGAGGTGAGAATCGGCCGATACGGGCCGTACATCATCGCGAAAAGCGAAGACGGCGAAAAGATTAACGCCTCGATTCCCGAGGAGATCGCGCCTGCCGACCTCACACCGGAGGATATCAAGGAAATCATCGAACTGCAGATCCGGGGCCCCGAACCCCTGGGCCAGGACCCGGAAACCGGCCTTCCGGTATTCTGCCTGATCGGACGCTACGGTCCTTATGTGCAGCTGGGAGAAGTAACCGAAGAACAGCCGAAGCCCCGAAGGGCCGGTATTCCCAAGGGCACCAGTCCCCGTGAGGTTACCCTCGAGGAAGCCCTTAAATACCTGAGTCTGCCCAGAACCCTCGGAGTTCATCCGGAAACCGGGAATGATATTGTCGCAAACCTCGGCCGCTTCGGCCCCTACGTGATGCATGACGGTGATTTCCGCAGCCTCAAAAAAGACGATGATGTGTATAGCATTGAACTGGACCGGGCCCTCGAACTATTGGCTGAGGAAAAGAAGGGCCGAGGCAGGGGCAGCACCCTCATCAGGGAACTGGGAGAGCATGACAAGAAAAAGGTCGCGCTCTACGACGGGAAATACGGTCCATACTTGAAGTTCGGGAGCAAAAACATATCACTGCCCGATGAGAAAAAAACGGATGAGGAATTACCCAAAATTACCCTGAAGGACGCCATTGGCATTATCAAAGGAAAGTAGAATGCTGCGGTCTGCGTAACGGGGTAAAAAAGGGCCTTCCGGGGAAAGGAGGTGAAACCCCGGAAGGCTAAAAAGGAGAATGGATAGGTTCGGCTCTCATGACCTTCCAACCATACAACAAGGCACCAGGCCTTCAGTAACAGAATATCGCATGATTTACCGGGAAACGAATGACGCCAGGTATTCACGACGATATTCGCTGCGAAATTCACCGGTTCCCTCGAGCAGGAGCTCCAAAAGCCCGTATATCTCGTTTATTTCCCTCAAGGATTCTTCATACTCTTCGAAATCCCCATCCTCGAAACGGTTCGCGATTATTGTAGAAAAAATAATGCTCCCCAAGGTTCGGTAGGTATTTGCCGAGGTCGCGGCGATGTATATACTGCGCCGGGCAACCTCACCGTCGTCGCCTCCGGCCTCCCCGCTTTCACTGAAAAGTCTGCGGCTGCGCTCGAGATTGTCCCGCACTTCGCGGCCCAGCAGCAGCACCTCTTCCACATAATCGGCGGCGGAAACCTGGGCCCGGGAAAACTGGGTGCTGAGACCAAGCATGGAATAGACGATATCCTTGTCAATGCTCCAGACAAACAGAGAGTGAGAACTGAAAGCATCGATTTCCAGGCTTTGGAGCACGTAGTATTCGAAGTCGCTAAAACCTTCTTCTCCGTATAACGGAAGGGCGAAGTTCCGTACAAAAATCCCCTGAAGATAGATTGCGTCCATCTGGGCCAGATAGTACTCCAACGGATCGGCATAAAAGGCGGTGATATCGCTGCCGTAGGCCTGATAGTCCTGCATATGCGCCAACATGCCCGCGTAGCTGCTCAAGGCGGGTACCGGGTTAACCGGCGATTCGTCAATGAGACGGCTGTCTATCAAAATAACCGCCCGGGAGTTTTCTTCATCAAGAGTGAAACGTCCACGGGAAAAACTATTATCGTCTACAGCGAAATCGGGCTGAACACGCACCCTTCCATCAACCAATAGCGGCCGCACGCTTCGATACAGCGATACGAGTTCCGATTCGCCTTCGGCGGTCATCATGATGCCGTCAAAGGTTTCGAGTATCGTCGCAATCCGCTCACGGTACTCTTCACCGCTCAGTCCGGATACGCCGGGGGTTTGCTCGGGAGCGACGGCGCTGTCGGGGGTGCTGGCGCAGGATGAAAAAAACAGAGCTGTCGCAATAAGCGCTGCTCCGGTCAGTTGAGTAAAAATCGACGTGCGGATCATATGGGCCTCCATGGAATCAAGCCGGTGCGCCGGGGATTCCGGAGCACCGCTCAGTCGGTATTATCGGCAGATTCGCCGGTTCCTTGGCTGGTTTCGACGGTGATGGGTCGGACGGTGTAGCGGGACAAGAGCTCGCCGTCAGCGTAAATATTGATAATGCTCCCCACCTCCAAAAGATAGGGGAAGGAAAGCTCTCCGCCGCTATGCTGGGTCTGGAAATACCGGGTGGTATCGCCTTCGGTGGAAATGAAATCTACGGCCACGTTTACCGGGAGGGCAAACTCCGGAATAAAGCCGTAGTAGATATCGGCGACCTGATTTGCCCTGCTGGTGCTCAGGGGATTTATTCGAAGTACAAGAGTGCTGTCAGGCTCAATGAGTTCGCCGGCGGCGGGAAACTGGCTCACAACAAGGCCGCCGGTCCCACCGGGCTCGCCGGTGCTGCTGTTGCGGAATACGAATGGGACGCCGCGACCCGCAAGCAGCCCCAGGGCCTGCCGGTAATCCAGGCCAACCACCTCCGGAGCTTCTATCCCCAGCACTTCGGGTCCGCGGCTCACCAGGAGCATAAGATCGGTATAGCCCGTCAGCTTCTCGCCGGCTTCGGGCTCCTGAGCGAGTATGGTGCCCGCCTCCTGTTCGGAAAACACATAGGAGATATTCTGATTCCGGACTTCCAGGAGCGGCTCGTAATTGGCGAACTGGGCGGCGAGCTGTGCCCGCAGTTCTTCCAGGGTAAGCCCCTGATAATCGCCGACCTGATCGACTACCGGACCCTGGCTCACGGTTATGTTCACCCTGCGGCCCACCCGGACCTGGCTGCCCGGATCCGGGCTTTGATCGATAATGCGTCCCCGGGTCGCCGGATCGCTGAAAAAGCGTTGCTGGACCCGTACGTCAAGACCCCGGCTCTGGAGTTCTTCCAGGGCGGCGACTAGCTCACGGTCTTCAAGATTAGGAACCATGGTCACCTCGGCGCCCTGCAGGGTCAGGAGAAAACTGAGGGATCCGGCAACCAATGCGATGAGGAATACCGCCAGAAAACCCCAGACCAGCACCTTGAAGTATCTGGATTCGGGATTTTCCTGTTCCTGGGGAAGAAGTTTTTTTACCGAGTTCTGAACACTGGATAAGGCCTTTTTCATTATTTCTCCTGAACTCCCAGAACCGAAGAGATAAACCGGGGATTGCCGTTTATAAAACTCTTCCAGTCCATGTCGCGTTTCGACTGTTGCTGGAGTCGTGTGAGAGCGAGGACGCCGTCTCCAGTTTTTACCAAAATTCCCGAAGATTTGTCTACACCGATTACCGTGCCGGGCTCGGCCTTCGAAGCCCGGGCGCGCATGTCGTCGGAGAGACTCGCGGATTTGACAGGGGAACTGGCGCGGATAGTGAGGTTTTGCCCTTCCCAGCTGCTGTGGGCAAGGGGCCAGGGTCGGTAGGCCCGGATAAGCCGATGAATTTCCTCACTGCGGTTTTTCCAGTCTATCTGGCCGTCTTCCTTGGCCAGAAGGCTGCAATAGCTGGCCCGGGAGTCATCTTGAGGAGTCCGGGTCTCCCAGCCGCTTTCGATGAGGTCAAGGGCTTCAACCATCATCTGCGCACCTCTTTGTGCACAGTACTCGCTGAGGGATTCGGCATCGGAGTTATCATCAATTGCAAACTCCTCCTGGAGAATGATGTCGCCGGCATCCATTTCCAGCCCCACTTCCTGAACGCTTATGCCGCTGATTTCATCCCCCGCCAGGATGGCTGCGGGAATAGGCGCCGGCCCCCGGTATTTGGGCAACAGACTGGGGTGCAAATTTACCGCCCCCTTTGGGAACAGTTCCAGGAATCGGGGACCGAATATTTTGCCGTAAGCCACGACGACCATGAGATCTGCCGCGAAGGCCGCAGCTTCCCGGCGGGCCTCGCTTCGAAGGCTGAGCGGTTGTATTACGGGAATCCCCTGCTCTGCCGCATAGCTTTTTACCGGGCTTACTCGCAGCTTCCGTCCTCTGCCGCTACCCGCATCGGGATTTGTGAGAACGGCGGCAATATCATGGCGGGATTCTTCGTGGATTTTTGCGAGGGCGGGTACGGCGAATCCGGGGGTGCCGGCGAAGAGAATTCTCACTGCTTCTGTGCTTTTTCGTAGGCAGACAAAAGCCGCCTTTGCTGACCCGGCTTGAGGTACTCGTAAAAAAGTTTTCCAACCAGGTGGTCGTACTCGTGCTGAATAACCCGGGCCAGAAGTCCGTCGGCTTCCATTGAGAACGCCTTGCCGTTTTCATCCCAGGCATCGACCTGCAGGGCCTCGGGCCGCAGCACATCGGCATAGACCCCGGGAATGCTTAAACAGCCCTCTTCGTAGGGTTCGAGATTGTCGGAAAATCCGCGTATAGTCGGGTTGATAAAGACCCGGGGTTCGTCGTCCGGCGCATGAACGACGAAGATATTCTCCATCCTTCCCACCTGCACGCCGGCAAGGCCGATTCCGTTTCCCCGGTGCATCGCGTCAATCATGTCCATGGCATAGGATTTGAGTTCACCATCGATATTTTTTACCTCCCTGGACGCCTGGTGAAGACGTTCATCGGGGAGAATGACAAGCTCGAGCATGGCCATAATGTAGGCAAAGGCCGGGCAAATGTCAACGAATCCTTGCGCCATCGCGTATGTGGCTCTATAGTGGGGAATACTAGGATACTCTGGTATTTTTGTCAGATATGATTTTCACAATACAGCCCCTGCGAACTTGAGGAGGACGGATGCGACGCATCACGGTAGCCCGGGGAGACGGTATCGGCCCCGAAATAATGGATGCCACCCTAAAAATACTTTCTGCCGCCAAAGCGGAAATAGAACCGGACTTTATTGAAATCGGCGAGGCCCAGTACCTCGCCGGCAACACTGCGGGCATCGGCGACGAAGCCTGGGAGAGCATCAGGAAAAACCGGGTGGTGCTTAAAGCGCCGATTACCACTCCTCAGGGAGGAGGATACAAGAGTCTCAATGTCACAATCAGGAAGACCCTCGGGCTCTTCGCGAATGTGCGTCCATGCCGCTCGTTCACCCCGTACGTCGAAACCTATCATCCCCATCTGGACGTGGTCATCATCAGGGAAAACGAGGAAGACCTCTACGCGGGAATCGAACACCGTCAGACCGTCGACGTGACTCAGGCCCTCAAGCTCATTACCAGGCCCGGGAGCGAACGAATAATCCGCTACGCCTTTGAGTATGCCCGGGCATACGGCCGAAAAAAGGTTACGGTAATGATAAAAGACAACATCATGAAGATTACCGACGGCATGTTCCACCGCATCTTTCAGGAAATCATGAAAGACTATCCCGATATAGAAACCGAACAGCAAATAATCGATATCGGTACCGCGCGGCTGGCGTCGGCCCCGGAACGCTATGATGTGGTGGTGGCCCCGAATCTTTACGGTGATATTATTTCCGACGTGGTTGCGGAAATATCCGGGTCAGTCGGCATGGCCGGGTCGGCGAATATCGGCCGGGAAACCGCGATGTTCGAAGCCATCCATGGATCTGCACCGGACATTGCGGGGAAGAAACTGGCCAATCCCTCAGGACTGATAAACGCCTCGGTCATGATGCTTGTTCACCTCGGGATGGCCGAGACCGCGGCACGCATCGAGAACGCCTGGCTGAAGACCATTGAAGACGGAATACACACTGCGGAAATCTACTCGGAGAGCCACAGCAGCCATTTGGCAAACACCGATGAATTTGCCGACGCGGTCATCGAACGGCTGGGAAGCGGCCCGAAATTCTTTCACGGGGCGGAATTTTCTCTTGAAGCCAAACCGATAGCGGTGGCGGACTATGTCCGCCCGGATGTCGAAAAGGTGCTGGTAGGGGTGGACGTCTTTCTCGACGACCGAAGCCGTACCCCTGATGAGCTGGGTCAGGCCCTCGAGCAAATTGCGGCGGCCTGCCGGAGCGAAATTATTCTCAAGGTGATTACCAACCGCGGCGTCAAGGTGTACCCCAAGGGATTTCCCGAGACCTTCATTACCGATCACTGGCGCTGCCGCTTCACGTTGAAGGGTGTTCTTCCCAGCGAACCGGCGCCCGGCGCATTGGACGCCGAGTCGGTCATTGAACTTCAGCAGCTGTTACTTGGAGCCGGTCTCGAAGTGATCAAGACTGAGAATCTGTATTTCTTTGACGGGAAACCCGGCTACTCGCTGGCGCAGGGTGAGTAACAGCTTCAGGGTTTGAGTCGGGGGTTTTACCCGCGCCGGCTTCGTCGGCATTCCCGGAGGTTTCGGGCTTTTCGTCAACCGCTTCCTCCGCCTCTTCGCCGGGGCGGGTGAGCGGCAGGACGAACCAGAACTCGCTGCCGTCGCCCGGCGAGGACGTGAAACCCGCCTCCCCTCCCTGGGCTTCCACGAGTTTACGGCTAATTGCGAGGCCTAATCCTGTACCCTCGATATCCCGCACATTAAACGTGCGGCCGAATTCCCTGAAAATGAGGTGATGCTCCGCGGGATCAATGCCGATCCCCTGGTCCCGTACGGAAAAGCGCAGCAGTTCGCGGTTGCGACGGATAACCACCTCAACGGCAAGCTCTACGGTTCCCGAGTCGCTGTATTTAACCGCATTGCTGAGGAAATTCATAAGTATCTGTTTGACCCGGTAATGGTCAACAACGATTCTCTCGGGGACGTCGGAGGCAATTTGCCGGCTTAGCTCGAGAAGGGCGGTTTTTCCTTTGGCCCGGCAATAGCTCTCGCCGTGTACCATCGCGTAATTAATTATCTCGCTGAGGCTGCATTCTTCCGGGTGGATATCGATCGATCCCGATTCGATTCGGGAAAGGTTGATAACGTCATCGACGATGTGAATCAGGGTCTTTCCCGCCTCGCTGATGTTGCGGTACGCCTTCAGCTTGCCCCGTTCTTCCTCTCCGATGAGGGCCTCGAGTTTGGCCATGACCGCCCGGGTTTCCTCCATCTCCTGCTTGTTGAGGTTTTTCGATTCCATGCTGTCTGCAAGCTTCCTGTGGAGATAATACATGGCGTTCGAGTCTTCAAACAGAAAGTCCCTGATTCCCGCAAGCTCGGCCGGGGCCTTGTCTCCGAGCTTTTCTGACAATTCCTCCAGGAGAACCGCCATATCGTCGTTTTTATCGTAGGCCCCGTAGCTCAAAAGGTCGGTAATGCCGCTGATGCTGTTCAGCGGCGTGCGAAACTCGTGATTCATATTCACCAGGAACTTCGACTTGTGAACGTTGGCCATTTCCGCGCGGACTCTGGCGGCTTCGGCTTCCTGGGTGCGCTCCCGCACCTTGTCTTCAAGATTCTGCGCGTACTCGAGAATCTCCCGCCGCTGTTGACGGATCTTGTCGAGGCTGACGGTAAGTTCCCGGGCGAGCAGGTTGAAGCTTCCGGCAAGATCGCCGATCTCGTCATTGCTGTGAACCGGCAGCTCGTCGAATCCCCGTTCGCTGCCTATGCTTTTGCGCAGGTTCTCGACTCCTTGGTTGAGATTGATGATCGGCGCGACCACGTACATGGTGATCAGCAGGCTCATCAACAGGACCAGAATAAAGAGGGCTGAAATTATTACCCAGAGGTATTCGATTTCCTCAGGAGCCCCGAGTTCCTGGCGGGGTATGGAAACCTGAGCCAGGAGCAGTTCGTCCCGGGTTTGGAGCAGGGGTAGATAGCCTGAAAGTTCCTGGCGCTCGGCATTTTCCAGGGTCGCGATGAACTCCGCATCAAAAAAAAGCCGGGAATCCTGACCCGCTTCGCTGTCCGATTGTGTGAGAAACTCGCCAAAATTTCGCATGGCTTCCGGGGGGAGGCTGATACTTTCAATGCGTTCGGCATATTCATTGATTGCTGTGGAAAAAAACACCGGAACCGTCAGGCGCTCGGGCGGGCTGCCAAGAAGCTCCGCGGTTCGAACCGAGTAGATGCTGGTTTTCATTCCCGACACCCTTCGAAGAGCATCGAATACGTATGAATCGACGCTTGACTGCACAAGCACAAAATCCGGCTCTTCGGAACTGCGCTGCCGCCGAAACCCGTTCATGAGCACAATGCGCCCGTCGTCAAAACTGATGCGCTGCAGCGAAGGGCCCTCGCTGTTGAGGTATTCGGGCAAATCTTCTGGCTCGGGAAAAAATACCGGCAGGACGGCTTCGGGGGGGCAGCATTCGAACGAGCTGTCGTACAGGCTTGCGCCGTCTCTTTGGGCAATAAAAACACCTCTGCCCTCGCCGAGGATTCGATCCTCACGGGTGAGGGATTCGATGAGAAAATCACCGCTGTCTCCCACTGCCCGGGAAAAGGCAAAGAGGCTGCGCCACTCCTCATCCAGCAGCGCCAAAAGGCTCGTGCGGCCATACTCGAGATTTGCCATCCGGTTTTGCAGGTTTATGTCGTCGAATTGCTGCTTAACATATACCGCCACTATAGCCGCGGGTACGACCATGACGGCGAGAAAAATTATCGCAAGCTTGACCAGAAGCGAGAGCCGCAGATTCCCCATAAACCTGAGTATACCATCATTCGCGTTCATTGTGCATCGCTCCCCTAATCGAGAATAAGCCTGATGCGTTGTCCATACGCAGATGGATCGATGTTTTCCTCCTCGAGATAGGCGAGAAAGACCGGAAGCAGGCTGTCGGCATGCTGGGTAATCACCGGAAACGATGAAAACTGATCATAGCCGTCTCCTCCGCTATAGAGGTAGCTGGTAATAGTGACCTGATAAATATCAAGAGTATCGATGGGACTCCCGCCTATTTCCACCCGCTCGGGATTTATGAAATACCCTGCGCCGTCTTCTTCAATCGAAAAGCGAAGCCCGGATGCCTGGAGGAAACCCTTCTCATTTTCTGGGTCGCCGAAATAGCTAACCGACTGGCGAAGCACATCGAGGATATCCTCCCCGGACATTTCGATAGAATAAAGCCCGGACTCGAAAGGCAGGAGACTGTAGGCGTCGAAGAGACTAACCGGTCCTGCGGGTAGGTCTCCCCTTATAGAGCCCGAATTGATTAGGGCGATATCCGCACCGCTGTAGTCGCGGATGGCATCGCTGATCAGATCCGCCACACCGGAGGGACCGGAAAATCGATGCTCAAGGTCCACGGGCATGTCCGCAATTTCGGTGTTGAGCTGAGATTCCGAAGCCTGCCGTATGCTGAAAAGAAGTTCGCTAATTTCTTCATCCGGTTCGATGAGGTCCGACCGGAGGGGAAACTCGTCATATGCCGTCGGACGGCTGTTTCGCACCATCATCCGGTCCATGGTTAACGCATTGTCGCTGCGCCGGTCGTCAACCAGCACCAGCCGTCCATGCCAATGGGTGTAGTCCTGCCATGCCGGAATCGCATCCCGGCTAGCCGGCAGGGGATACCAGGGGAGCCGGGGCTGCGGTGCAAGTCCGTCAACCGGCAGATCCCTCTCGCCGAGAATGAGTAGATCGATAAACTCAAACTCCTCAAGCTCGTCAAGGATGGAGTTTCCGTCGTCGTTGCTTAATTTATGGCTGACGGCGTTGACTACAATGAACGGGCGCTCGATAGACGGTTCCTGCTCAGCGCGTATTGCCGTCGAATGCTCCGAGGAAAAACGCCGAAGCGCGTCGCGCACCGCGGCCCCGGGACTGATGAGGTTGAGGCCCGCAACATTTGCCGGGAGATTGCGGGTAATCAGGTTGGGACTGGACAGTCCGATAATAAGCACATTGCTTTCCCTATCGTAATAGTACGGCTCCAGATAGGGAGGAATTCCGCCGTCAGATGCTTGTCGCAAATTCGCGGACACAAAGGGGAACTCGGCTAACTGGGCCAGCTCGGCCAGCCTCTGGGTTCCGTAATAAAATTCCCGGGAATCAGCCACCAGCACATCGCAGCCGAGATAATTAAGCAGGTCGATAATGTTTTCACCACGGGAAAAGTAGGCCGCGGGAGTCCCGTGGATGATATTGTTATCGGCCATAAAAATTGTCGGCTCGGAACCCCGTCTCAAACTGCCGAGCTGAGAGCTTATAAGGCTGAATCCCCCCTGCCTCAAATCCTGCCCTTCAATGGTTTCGCTGAAAATGGTTCCCTTGAGGGCGTGTATGCTGATGATGTCAAAGTTAGGGGAAAAGTCCTGCTGACACGAGAGGAAAAGACCCAGCAGGGCCACAAGCGCCAGAAGCGCCGGTTTATTTATCCTCACTTAGTATGCTTTCCTCAATGGTCTTAAAAAAACTGTCCATGTTTGAACGGATTTTCTCCAGGAACTCTTCCTTTTCATCCTCGGCCATATCGTCCATGGCGCCGAGGCACAAAAGGTCTATGAGTCCCTTGAGCCGATTCATGTTTTCCCGAAGGAGGAAATCCGCCTCTTCCTTGTAGAGTTTCCCGAGTTTGCTCATCAGCCCAACCCCATCCGCTGCCTGATTTTTTCCGGTATGCTCAGACCGAGCACCGTACTGATTTTCTGAAGCATTTCCGACTGATTGATCGGTTTGGTTATATATTCGGAGAACCCCGCCCTCAGGCAGCGGTCCCGGTCGGATTCCATACCGTCATGGGCGTCCATTGCCTGGGCGGTGACCGCCCAAATCGGGGTGTCCCGGAACTCAGGCAGGGTGCGGATGACCTTGACCACCTCTATGCCCGAATCCTCCCGCTCCATCTTCACATCCATGAGAATGAGATCGGGCTTTTCATTTCTAATGATTTCCACGGATTTTACACCCTCCGATGCTTCGAGGATGACGACGCCGGCTTTGGGCCCGAACAGCCTGAGCAGGGTTTTGAGAACATATCTGTTGGATTCCAGGTCATCGACAATCAATACTTTCGGCATGAATCCTCCTGGGACTGAACTATATGCTATTATAAATTTGCAGTTTTTTCCACAAGGAATCATCCTGGACCGGTCTGGGGTCGGCGATTATGTCCATCTCTTCCCGGGAAACCGGATGAGTGAAGCTGAGGCGCCGGGCGTGAAGGCTGATCCCCCCCTGCGGGTTGCTTCTCTTGGCTCCGTATTTTAAATCACCCCGAATATGAACGCCCAAGGTTTCAAGCTGAGCGCGGATCTGGTGATGCCGCCCGCTGTGCAGGCGAATTTCGAGCAGGTGGTAGCGCTCCGCGCTGTGAATCAGGCGGTAATCGAGGGACGCGGCCTTGCGCCGGGGGCCGTCGGAATCGAAGGCCTTGGACTTGTTGGTTTTAGCATTTTTTACGAGGAAATGCTCCAGCCGCCCCTCGACCGAGGGCGGCAGAGCGTCAACCAGGGCCCAATAGTATTTCCCCACGCCTGAGCCCGCGAAGAGACTGTTCATCCGGCTCAGGGCCTTGGATGTTTTGGCCAGGAGCAGAACCCCGCTGGTCGGGCGATCAAGGCGATGAATAAGGCCGAGAAAGGCATTGCCCGGTTTACCGTCCCGGATGCGGATGAAGTCCCTGACCTCTTCAAGGAGCGGGCGGTCCCCGCTTTTATCGCCCTGAACCAGTTCGGAGCACGCCTTGTTGACCGCAATGAGGTGATTATCCTCGAAGAGAATCCGCTCTCCGATTCCTCCTACCATTGAACCGCCTGGAGAAGATATTCGCCCCGGCCTTCTTCGTAGTAGGGCATGACCACCAGGGTGTAGACTCCGCTTTCTTCCACCGTAAAATCAATCCGGGAGTTGCTTCCGTCGTAGTCATCGTTTTCCAAAAACGCCTCGCCGTCGGGGTCATTTATATACAACCTGGTGTCGAAACTGTCGGATTCCACCGTTATGCTTACCGATTGACCCTCTACAAGCTCGATTTCCTCAATGTCAAAGCGGGTGCCCCGGATATCCCGCTGGTCGCTGCTGTCGATGCTGCCGCTAATCTGCAGAATGATGTTTGCCCGGCCGCCGGAGCTGTAGCTCACTTCGTACGCCCCGATGCTGTTGCTGAAGGCCTGGGCGACCAACTGATACACCCCGGTAACCGGAGCTATCAGCTCGAGGAGTGAATTCAGGTTTTCCAGTCCGTCGTCATTGCTGAATTCCTGTCCGTTGGGAGCCACGAGGGTGAGATAGGTATCGAGGTCCTCGGAAATCATGGTAATTCGAATCTGATTCCCCTCTTCGGCATAGATACTGTACAGGTCGCCGGGGCCGACGTCGTAGATTTCTTCGGTACCGGTGATGGCCGCGGTAATGGTTTCATCGAGGGCGATCTCGTAACCGTCGGGATACTCTTCCATGCTGCCCAGTTGAGAAGGCCGGGTCCGCAATATATACTCGCCGCCGCCGGAACCGGAAAAGGAGCTCACGCCGATGGTAATTGTTCCCTGTTCTTCAAAAAAGTAGCTGAGCACTGAGGCATAAATGTACTCTTCCAGGTAGGAGTCGTCGTCGAAGTAGCTGTTTCCCCTGCTGTCGGTGACGCTGAGATAGGTGTCAAAATCATCGCTCAGCAGTTCGACGACGACGAAATCTCCGGCGTTGCCCGAGAGCTCATAGCGGGTCTGGCCGCTCAACCGACCCCGGATCTCCTCATTCAGGGCGATAGTTTGGGGTCTGGAAACCAGCAGTTCAAAGCCGCCCCCGCCGCTGCCCCATGACGCCGCTTCTACGATAATCTCGTCTCCCGCTTCGAGATTGACGCTGAGCACAGAATTGCTTCCGTCGCCGCCGTCATCGTCCTGAAGCTCCAGGCCGTCGGGACCGGTGACGCGCAGGACCGTGTCGAATTCCTGGCTGTTCATAAAAATCGTGAAGGATCCGCTTTCCGGGGCGACAAAGCTGTAGTACAGCGGCGCCCCGACAAGCCGGCCCCTGGTGATCCCCGAGGCCGATAATCGGGCCGGTTCGCCCAACTCTTCAACAGTGAGGAAATAGCTTCCCCGGGACTCCCCTCCGAAGGAGGACGCGCCGACCAGAAGGTCCTGGTCCTGGCTGAAGGTGAGTACCGCGATGCTGTCGCTGCCATCGCCGTCGTCCCAGCTTCGCAGCTGTCCGTCGGGGTAGCGGATATACAGGTACGCGTCAAAATCGCCGGACTCCAGAATGAGCTGAAGCCTGTCGCCGGCGCTTACCGCGAGGGGGTACCAGTTCACTATCCTGCCGGCTTCGCTGTCCACGGGAAGATCGGATGAAAGGGTTCCGCGCCTGGTCTGGCCGGGCTGAAGCGCCTCGTTGCCGCTGCTTCTGCTGACTTTGAGGAAGAACGAACCAGTGCCGTCAGATCGGGCATCGACGTACCCCACGGCAATACGCATGGTACCGCTTTCAAAGGCGAACTGGGTGACTGCCGCCTGGGAGCCCGTTCCCATGATTCCGCTGGAAAGCCCCGACGGACTGATAACCTCCAGATAAGGGGTGAAATCCAGGCTGATGGCTTCGATTGAAAGGTAATCGCCTTCGCGCACCTCGATGCTGTACCATTGCAGCTCGGACTGGCCATCCCCTCCCCGTCGGACGCTGATCTCGCCTGAGATATCAAGCAGTTCCTCCTGACCAAAAAGCGGTGAAGAAATCACCAGCAGTGCGAGAAGGGCGGTTTTGAGTACGTTGTTGAATTGTTTCATACAAACTCCAGATGTAATGCTTCGGCGGTACTTTCTGCCGGAAAAAATGCAACCAGTAGTCAGCTTAACGCGAACGCCGGGGATTTTCCATATGCCGGCGGCGAAGCAGCTCGTACATAATTAATGTGCCAGCCTGAGCCACATTCAGGCTGTTCACCCTTCCGACCATGGGGATGGAAAGCCTGATCCGGGCCCGTTCGCGCCAAAAACCGCTGACCCCCTCGTTCTCTGCCCCAAGCACAACCGCCAGGGGATTCGGAAGCTCGGACTCCCAGATTCCGGCGGTATCGACGGGATCGGCAATGGCCGCGGGAATGTTACGTTCCGACAGCCATTCCCATGTCGATTGATTGTCGGCTTCGGCACAGGGGAAGAGAAAATTCACCCCCTTGCTCGCCCGGACCACATTCGGGTTGCCCAGGTCGGTACGGCCGTCGCTGACTATGACCCCCGCGGCCCCGGCGGCGTCGGCGCTGCGCAGTATGGCCCCGAGATTCCCGGGTTTTTCCAGATCCTCGCAAATGATGTACAGTCCCGATGATTCATCGGGTCCGGGCAGCCGCGCCAGGTCCGTTGGGGGCTTGGCGGCCACGCAAAACCAGGCATCGGGATTGCTTCGGTAGCTGAGCTTTTCCATGATTTCCCTGGGGATTCGAATCATTCTTATACCCCGGGTCTCGAAGAGCTCAAGGCTCCCAATTTCCCGGTCCTTTATCAAATCGGGACAGATATACAGGCGTTCGGGCACAAATCCCGCTTCCAGCAGGAGGGAAACTTCCGAGTATCCCTCGACGGCCATCAGCCCGCTCTCATCCCGCCGCCGCCGGTCTCGCAGGCGCCGGTCTTCTTTTATATGGGGATTCTGGAGGCTGGTAATGTCATATACGCGGTGATTGTGTCCTTGCATGGCTTCAAACTATAATTGGACCGAAGCCCCATGTCCATAAATCATGCAAATCAACAAGACATAAACCCCTCTCGCCCAAACTCAGATGCCCGCGACCGGGAAGTAACCGTCGGGCCGGAAGAAAGCGGGCAGCGGCTGGACCGCTGGCTGGCTGAGCGGTTTCCCCAGCTCAGCCGACGGGGCTGGCAGGAAAAAATCAGGGACGGTTTAGTGCTGGTAAACGGCCTCCGCTCTGAAAAGGGACGCACTCTTCGCCCCGGTGAAGAGGTCGAAATAGCAGAGTCCCCGGCCGGAAGGCAGATTTCGACCACCTCGAATCCCGCCGGCCGGGAACCGGCGCACGGGGCATCGGCACATGTGCCCGTGTTGTACACAGACCAGTGGATAGTGGCGGTGGATAAACCAAAAGGACTGCCCTGCCATCCCCTCAACGGCGGAGAATCCCCCTCCCAGCAAACAGCCCTCAATCTTGCGGCGGACCTTGACCCGGCGGTGTTGATAGAGCCCGATGGCACCCAAAGCGGGCGGCTGTCGGAGTCCGATATTATGCGGATTCGGCGGGAAGGCGGCCTTTTACACCGGCTGGACAACGACAGCAGCGGTGTGCTGCTCTTTGCCAGAAGCATTGAGGCCTGGCTGGCCTTCCGCGATGAAATCCAGGGCCGGACTAGCTCCGCAAAAAAGCACTACCTGGCGCGCTGCTGGGCCGGCGACCGGGTTGCCGACCGGCCGCTCGGTGAACCGGCTGCCGGCCCGGTCGCCGAACTGCTCGCCGAAATAGCCGCCGGCCCGGGAAGAATAATAAACTATCCGATAGCCCACAGCTCCAGGCGATCGTCGGGCAAAATGATTGCCGTCAAACCCGGTACACAAAAATCAGAATACCGGGGCAGCCCGCGCAGCGGGGAAACCGGAATACTCTCCGCCTGCCTCACCGATGAGCCCAGCTGCCTGGTCCTTGCGGAGATCACCCGGGGTCAGCGGCATCAGATACGCTGTCATTTGGCAGCGGCGGGTCTGCCGCTGGTGGGCGACAGTCTCTACGGCGGTGAACCGGGAGATTTCCTGCTGCATCACAGCCGCCTGGATTTTTACCATCCATATCTCGGGAAACGGATAGCAATAGAATCAATGCCGGCAAAAGGCCGCTTCGCCGACAGTGAGATTGCTGAATTATGTAAGGAGATGTTCAGGAAAGCACAGCCCTGACGGTATTGACCAGGGTGTGTTCTTCCACCGGCTTGGTAAGGTAGGCCTGAGGATCGGTTTTCGCAGCCCGCCCCTTGGTTGCCGGATCGCTGTGGGCGGTCACATAGACCACGGGAATGTCCCGAAAGAGCTTAACGCGCTTTACCGCGTCCACGCCGTCGATGAAGCTGTTTATCCGAATATCCATGAGAATGAGGTCGGGGTGATGCTCCATAACCGATGATATGACTTCGTCGCCGCTGTCGATGACGTCGGCTATGTGATATCCGTAGCGCTCCAGGGTATCCTGCATGGCCAGGCCGACAAGAGCTTCGTCTTCGACAATTAATACTTTCTTACACATGGTTATTTCCCCGCGGCGGCCTGGATGTAATCCGGCGGCCTGTAAAAAGTATACTGATTTTCAGTAAAGAAAACAGTATTCTTGCCGGCGGGATGCGGATAATTGCCGAAAATAATACTACAGTATCATGGATATGCGTTTTCCCTTAAACATCCACCATATTCAGGACCATCTCTTTCGCCGGCACCGGTGGCTGGTGCTGCTGGTTTCAAGCGCTTTGTATGCCGGCGGAATATTACTCTTCGGTCCGCAGCTGAGAGTTTCATCGAACTACCTGGTCGCATTGCCGGTAATTGCCGCGGCCATGGGTTTTGGGTTTTGGGGAGGGTTCTCGGCGGGAATGCTCGGGTTGCCGGTAAATCTCATCCTGTTTTCCCTCATCGGTTACCCGCAGTTCGCCCCGGAAAGTCTCATAATCGCCGAAGTATTCGGAATACTCGTGGGGGGCTCCATGGGAGCTCTGGGCGATTACTTCAGAATTCTCAATGAGGAAATCCGCCACAATCAACGCATCGCCAACGAACTTCAGCAGCAGATCAGCGACAGGGAGGTCCTGATTCAGGAGGTTCACCACCGGGTTAAAAATAACCTGACCCTTATCCTCAGCCTGCTTCAGCTGCAGAGAAATCAGTTCGACAGCCCGGAATACCGCAACGCCCTTGAAATCGTTTCAGCCCGAATCAGGGCGATCGCCTCGGTTCACGACTATATCTATACCCATGAAACCAGCACCTCGGTTAACCTCCAGCGTCACCTGCCGGCACTCTGCGAGGCGATAATCGAGAGCCATCAGATTCCGGAAATCAGCTTCCATCACGATGTGCAATTTAAAACCGGTATCTCACTGCAGAAGGCCACCCCCCTCAGCCTGATAATCCTGGAGATTCTCACCAACTCCTGCAAGCACGCGTTCTCTTCGGAACACGGGGACCCCAGAATCTTCCTCTACGGCAGGGAGACTGCAAATGAGTATATATTGATAATTTCTGACAATGGAGCGGTCGCACACGGCGTTTCACCGCTGTCCGACAACGCAGCGGCGGTGGCACGGACGGAACGTACAGCCGCAGCGGGCGCAAAAGGCGGCCTGGGATCCACAATTATCAAGGCCCTGACAAGACAGATTCGGGCGGATCTTATTGTAAACACCGATAAAGGCTATGAATACGTGCTGAAAATTCGAAAATCCGGCCAACCGTTTATGGCGGCGCCGGAAGCGCCTTCGCGGGCGGGACGCCTGGACCCCGAACCCGAAGAAGAGGGCCGAAATCGGCGCCCCCCTATTTCGCGCTGATTTTGATTTTCTTTACTTCCTTGGTTGACAGCCGTACACCCTTAGCCTCGGTACCCTTGACCAGGTAATCCTCAATACGGAAGTCCTCTTCAAGCACACGTAAATTCGGTTTTGGTTTATAGCTTAGGTGAATTGTGCCCTTTGTCCTGGTGCTGTAGGTGAGCAATTTGCCTCCCTCGGGAACCAGGTCGTAGTTTTTCTCCAAAATGTATTTTTCGATGACCGTCCGCTTTATGTACAGCTGCTTGCTGTCCTCATTCCGGTAGATAATCGTGTGGGTAACAGCTGCAAGTTCGTCCTTGTCGGCGAGTACCACATTCAACACCCCGCTCCCCACAAACTTCTTTTCGCTAACCGGGTGCACCGAGTAGGAACCGTCTTTTTTAATGATAAGTATACGGTCGAATTCGCTGACGTCGAACATCGCCTTGCCGCCGCTCACCTGGTAGCCCAAATAACCGGTCTTGTCGTCGTAGCGAAGCGAGAGGTTGCGGGCGGCGGCGCTTCGGGCTTCAACCTTGCTAAAGCTGGTTATGGTGGTGAGCCTGGGGAAGTCCTGGGATCGGCGGTCGATTATCCCGTCGAGGAAGGCCTCGGCGTAACTCACCACATCTTTGAGCAAAGCGCGGATTTCCCTGATTCGGGCAGTGATTTCCTCGATTTCCTTCCTCGCCTTGTTAATATCGTAGAGGGATATGCGGCGGATGGGTATCTTCAGGAGCCGCTCGAGATCTTCCTCGGTGATTTCCCGCTTAATCTCAGCCATGAAGGGTTCGAAACCAGTAAGTACCGCATGGCGGACCTTCTCCTGGGTGTCCTTGTCTTCAATACGCTTGTATATCCGCTCTTCGATAAAAATCCGTTCGAGGGTCCGGGCGTGGAGCCGGTCTTTCAGGTGCCCCAGTTCGATCTCCAGCTCTTTTTTCAGAATCGCCTGGAGCTGCCGGGCATGATGATCAATGACTTCAGAAACCTTCATGGATACGGGCATTCCGTCTTTAATCACCAATAAATTCACCGAGATGCTCTGCTCGCAGTCGGTAAATGCATACAGGGCGTCGACCACGTCCTGGGTATAGACGCCCCTGGGAAGCTGAATTTCGATTTCAACATTTTCCGTGGTGTAGTCGTTGATGCTTCCGACTTTGAGCTTTCCCTTTCGGGCGGCGTTTTCAATAGACTGAATAAGGCCTTCGGTGGTGGTGCCGTAGGGCAGCTCGCGGATGAGCAGTCTTTTGGGATCTGAAGTATCAATTTTAGCCCGAACGAGGACCGAACCCATGCCTTCATCGTAGGCCGAAGCGTCAATGAGCCCGCCGGTGGGAAAGTCGGGCAACAGCTCCCGCCTCTTGCCCCGGAGCCGGTCCTTTACCGCCTGGAGCACCTCGATCATGTTATGCGGAAGAATTCTGGTGCTCATGCCAACGGCGATACCTTCGGCACCCTGGATCAGAAGAACGGGAATTTTTGCGGGAAAAACCACCGGCTCCTTGTTCCTGCCGTCGTAACTCGGCACGTATTCCGTGAGTTCGGGGTTGTACAAAATGGATTTTGCGAAGGGTAGAGCCCGGCACTCGATGTACCGGGCTGCCGAGGCCTCGTCCCCGGTGAAAATGTTTCCGAAATTTCCCTGCTTGTCGATAAACAGGTCCTTGTTGGCAAGCACTACCAGGGCGGATCCGATGGAGGCGTCTCCGTGGGGATGATACTTCATACAATGGCCCACCACATTGGCGACCTTGTGGAACTTACCGTCGTCTATTTCAAGGAGGCTGTGGAGAATTCGGCGCTGAACTGGCTTGAGGCCGTCGTCAATGTGGGGAATTGCCCGGTCCTTGATGACGTAGCTGGCGTACTCGAGGAAATTGGTATTAAACAGTTTATCTACATATGCCATAGGAACTTATTCACTCACTTCGATGAGATTTTTCATGATAAAGGACTTTCGATCGGGGGTGTTTTTCCCCATGTAGAAGCTCATGGTGTCGTGAAGCCCCTTGAGAGTCTTGATGCTCACCTTGAGAAGCCGGATGTTCTCTCCGATGAACTGCCCGAATTCCTTGGGGCTAATCTCTCCCAGACCCTTGAAACGAGTGACCTCCGGACCGCGGATGGCCTCCAAAGCCTCATCCCGCTCCCGCAGCGAGTAGCAGTACCGGGTCTCCTGTTTATTGCGCACCCTGAACAGCGGAGTTTCCAGTATGAACACCCGCTCCTGAACCACAAGGTCCTCGAAAAAACTCAGGAAAAACGTTAACAGGAGGTTACGGATATGATATCCGTCGTGATCAGCATCGGTTGCGATAATGATGCGGGCATATCGCAGGCCCTCGATGCCGTTCTCAATACCAAGGGCCATCATCATGTTGTACAGCTCTTCGTTTTTATAAATCGACGCCTGGCTTCGACCGAACATATTCTGGGGTTTTCCCTTGAGGGAAAAAATAGCCTGGGTGTAGACATCACGGCACGACACCATGGAACCCGAGGCCGACGCCCCTTCGGTAATAAAAATAGTGCTTTCATCGCCCCGGGTTTTGTCTCCCAGGTGGTATTTGCAGTCTTTTAAGTTTGGGATCTTTAATGCGATTTTCTTGGCCGCCTCCTTGGCTTCCTTTCGAACCACATTCAGCTCCTTGCGGAGCTTCTCGTTGTTTACGATTTTATCCTGAATCTTTTTTGCGGCAGTTTTATTTTTGTGCAGAAAGTCTGCAACCGCTTCCTTCGTTTCCTGGACGATCCAACTCCGGATTTCCGTGTTGCCCAGCTTGTTTTTTGTCTGACTCTCGAAAACCGGATTTTCCAGTTTCACCGCCGCAGACGCCACTATCCCCTCCCGCACATCCACGCCGGAGTACGTCTTCTGGAAGAATTCGTTTACCCCCTTCAGAAGTCCTTCCCGGAAGGCCGAAAGGTGGGTGCCGCCGTCGGAGGTGAACTGGCCGTTGACAAAACTCCAATGGGTCTCACCATAGGTCTGTCCGTGGGTAAAGGCGAACTCCAGGTACTGTCCCTTGTAATAGCTGATATCGTACAGGAGCTCATCGCCTACTTCCCGCTCCAGCAGGTCGCGAAGCCCCTTTTCCGAATGGAAGGTCTGCCAGCCGCCCCGGTCAGTATGTTCTCCGCCGATGCTCTTCCCGTCTTTATCCAGGACTTTGAGCCTCAGGGTCAGGCCCGAATTCAAATAGGCGTAATTCCATAGCCGTTCTTCGATAAACTCGAGATTAAAATCAAAGTCAGGGAAAATTTCTCCGTCGGGAACAAATTGAACCAGGGTTCCCGACTTCTCGGAGGACTTGCCCTTCTTTTCCTTTAGCAGGTTTCCCCGGGCGAAGCTCGCCTCGGCGAACTTCCCCTCCCGTATGGCCTTGACGGTAAAGGCGGAACTGAGGGCGTTGACCGCCTTGGTTCCCACACCGTTAAGTCCAACGGAGAACTGGAAGACTTCGGTGTTGTACTTCGCTCCGGTATTGATAACCGACACGCATTCGACAATCTTGCCGAGGGGGATGCCTCTTCCGTAGTCCCTGACGGTCAGGGTTGAACCCTGAATCAGAATATCAATCTGCTTCCCGAAGCCCATGATGTACTCGTCTACCGAGTTATCGATCACTTCTTTCAGAAGGATGTAGATTCCGTCATCGGGATTCGATCCGTCCCCCAGGCGGCCTATATACATACCGCTGCGAAGCCGGATGTGCTCCAGCGAACTGAGGGTTTTGATTTTGCTTTCATCATAAGCCGCGGCGGATTTCGCCGGGGCGCTTTTCGCTGCGGACGCAGCTTTGCCAGTGCTTTTAGTTCCCCTTCCCATAGAAGGCTATAATAGCATAATCCAAGCGGACATTAAAGCGTAACATCCCCTTTGTCGAAGCTATATAAGAAGAAAGAGATTCCCCCCTTTATTCGCAAGGAGACGAGCATGGGCACAGACGCAGCAGGCAACACTACCAGGGTCACAATTTCCCGCAGGATCTCAGCTGTGTTATTGCTGGCCGCAGTCTTACCCCTGTTTTCCGGCTGCGCTACTACTGAAGAAGGCCCTAGTCCCGAAGAACAATTGGCGGAAAGCAGGGCACAAAACGAAAACCTCAGCCGTGAAATCGCAGAACTTGAAGAGCGATTGACGGACGCCCGGGAGGCCCTGGCGGCAGCAAACAACGACCGTGCAATGATCAGCGAGCAAGGTCAGGCCGACAGCCTGCTCATCGCCCAGCTTGAAGCCGAATTAGCCAAAAACCGTGAAACCATACGCCGGCTCAATGAAGCCCTTTCCCAGGCCAGTTTTGCCCAGCAATTATTCGATAGCCGGGAAACCGGAAATCCAAATCCCGACAGCAGCAGCGGTAACCAAGACGGCCAGAACGGCGATGCAAACGGGCCGGAGAGTACCGGGGGCAACGCCGGTTCGCAAGCGAGCGGAAGGGACAGTGAGACCTCAGACTCTCAGCGGGAGATCCCCGACGCTACGGTGTTCTCTCCGGAGGTTATCGGTCGCAGCGCGCCGCAGTCGGTACGGGGGAGCGCTTTGGTTTCCCAGGAGGGCAGAGGCATGGTCTACATTAGCCATGAGTCCGCCGGCCACTTCAGCGAAGACAGCGGGTACCTGGAGATTCACCAGGGCCGGGGAACCGGCACAACCATTTACCTGGTGCTGCAGGTTTTGAGAGACCGGGATGAAGAAGCATTCGGATTGTACGGAGCGGATATAAGCCTGGCGGGAACCTTTCTGATCAGTATCGGGGAGGCTGAATATGCCGAACGGCTGATTGATCCCTCTACCGCGGTGGAGCGATTGTATTTCCCCCTGGAACCCCGAACCCTCCAGGCCCTCGGCAGAATGGTTATCGAGCGCCGGGGAAAAATAATTATAAAGGGACTGTTCGGCGAGCGGGAGCTTGTTATGGATGCCCAGCGGGCAGAGCGCATGCAGGAAGTGCTGTCAGCATTTATTGAGATCGGGAATTAGCCTTCCCGGCTTAATCCGCTGATCGGGATGCGCTGCTTCCCACGGTCGCCGCATCGGTCTCGCCGCTGTCTTTTTTCGCCTTTTCGGAAAAGCTGATTTTCCCCTTTCGTAGGCTCACCTGAATGTGACTTCCGGCTCCGTAATGGCCCTTGAGGATTTCAAGGGAGAGGGGGTCCTCAATTTCCCGCTGCAGCACCCTGCGCAGAGGCCGGGCACCGAACTTCACATCGTAGCCCTCCTCGGCGAGGTAGTCCTTGGCGGTCTTCATTACTTCGAGAATCATCTCGTTTTCAGCCATGCGCTGCTGGATTTCCGCAAGATGGATATCGAGGATTTGGTGAACCTGTTCCCGGCTGAGGCTATGGAATACGACGGTTTCATCAACCCTGTTGATAAATTCCGGACGGAAGAGCCGCTTGAGCTCATTCAACGCGCTTGATTTTATCTCCCGGTAATCCAGCATGCCTTCATCGGTTTTGAAGCCGACGGCGGATTCCCTGGTGATCTCCCGGGCTCCGGCGTTGCTTGTCATGATAATGACCGTATTGCGAAAGTTCACCTTGTGACCAAGATTATCCTGAAGTTCTCCTTCTTCGAGCACCTGAAGAAGCAGGTTAAACACGTCGGGATGGGCCTTTTCGATTTCATCGAATAACACCACCGCGTACGGCTTGCGTCGAATTTTCTCGGTGAGCAATCCGCCTTCTTCATAGCCTACATACCCCGGAGGAGACCCGACCAGTCTGCTCACATTGTGTTTCTCCATAAAATCGGACATGTCGATGCGCACCAGGGCGTCAGCGTTGCCAAAAAGAAATTCCGCAAGGGTTTTTGCCAGCAGCGACTTACCCACCCCGGTCGGTCCGAGAAAGATAAACGAACCCATGGGACGGTTGGGGCTTGAAAGCCCCGTCCGGCTCCGGCGAATGGCAGAGGAGATAACATTTATTGCGTCGTCCTGCCCGATAACAGTGCGATGCAGGTCGTCTTCAATGCTCAGGAGCTTTTGACTCTCGGTTTCCGCGAGGCGGGTGACGGGTATTCCGGTAATATCGCTGATTACTTTCTGAATGTCGTCGGAATCCACCACCTTGGCTTCGGTTTTAAGGGTAATCTTCCAGTTCTGCTTTATTTCCTCGACCCGGTTTTTAAGATGCCGCACCTCGTCCCGGACCGCGGCGGCCCGCTCGTAATTCTGCGAATTGACCAGGTTGACCTTTTCGTCATTGAGTTTCTCAATTTCTTTTTCGAGTTCCTGGATTTCATCGGGACGGACCGAGTGTTTGATCCGCTTCCTGGCGCCGGCCTCGTCGATCAGGTCTATGGCTTTATCCGGAAGGAAGCGCTCGGTTATGTAGCGATGCGCCATGGCGGCGGAAATTTCGATTGCGCCGGGGGTATACGAGACGTTGTGATACTCCTCGTAGCAATCCTTGACTCCGTTGAGTATTTCGATTGTGTGGGCCACATCGGGCTCGTCGACCATAACGGTCTGGAAGCGCCGTTCAAGGGCTGCGTCTTTTTCAATGTACTTCTTGTATTCGTTGAGGGTGGTGGCGCCGATACATTGGATTTCCCCGCGGGAAAGGGCGGGTTTGAGCATGTTGGACGCGTCGATGGCCCCCTCGGCGCCGCCGGCGCCGATTATGGTGTGCAGCTCGTCAATAAACAATATGACGTTACCCGCCGCAGTAATTTCCTTCATTATACGCTTAAGGCGCTCTTCAAACTCCCCCCGGTATTTGGTCCCGGCAATCACCGCCGCCAAATCAAGGGTCATGACCCGCTTTTCCATCAGGACGTCCGGAGCATCGCCGTCAACAATCTTTTGGGTGAGGCCTTCGACAATTGCGGTTTTGCCAACCCCCGGTTCCCCGATGAGCACCGGATTGTTTTTGTTGCGCCGGGCGAGTATCTGAATGACCCGGTCGATTTCCCGGGTGCGCCCGATAACCGGATCCAATTTGCCCTTACGGGCGAGAATCGTGAGGTCCCGGGCGAATTCATCGAGGTTGGGGGTGGCGCGCTTCTGCGAAGAGCCCGAGCTTCCCCGCCGACGTTCGTTTGGCACTTGCGGGGCTTCGCCCTCATCGCGGCGGTTTCCGTAACCCGCCAGGTCGATGACGATTTCCCTGAGGGTTTCGACGCTGACCTGGTTATCCTCGAGGAAACGGAGGGTCTCGCCCTCTTTCGCACAGGCCAACAGCAGGTGTTCTGTTCCGATGAACTCATGTCCTAGATGTTTGGCTTCTTCCGCAGAGTCCTCGAGAACTTTTTTTCCTCTTGGACTTGGGGGCACATCTCCCAGAATAAAACCGCCCCGCTTGCGGGGAATGTTTTTTTCCAGTTCGATCTGCATTTTCGCCGGATCGATAAGGGCTTTAAGGAGTGTTTTGTACGCAAGCCCGCCGCCTTCTTTTAGAATGGCGATCATGATGTGCTCCGGCAGCAACTGATCAGAATGAAAGCGCTTTGCTTCATCCTGAGCGAGGATGGTCAGTATTTTTTGTGCTCTCTGCGTAAGCCCTTTGAACATGAATGCTCCTTAGTATAAACATACCACTTATTAAATGTCGGTTCATAGAGGCCTGATCAAAACCGGAGTTTTGATCAGGCCCTGCAATTTGCGGATTCGTGAACGGTCAGACCCCGTTTATGGCCTCCCGAAAAACCTCGGCGCGCAGGGCGCTGACAATCGTGTTGTCCGCGGGGTAGTTCTCATCGGGCGGGAGCGTTCGGAACTCCTTTCCGCTCTTTTCGCTAAGATAATAAAGGTGCCCCGGCTGGGTCAAAAAAAAGAGCCGGGCGTCGCTGACTGGGCCGGGAAGAATACCCGTCGACTGACCGGTTCTCACCCTGCTGTAGAGCTCAAGGCTCTCCCGGAACCCCAGCAGCCGGCAGTTTGCCAGAGTGCCGAAGTCCCGCCACAAAAGATCCGCATATTCAATACCGCCGGTTTCCACCGCTGCGCTTCGGGCTTCCCGTTCGTAGTGGATGAATTCACCGGCCACCAGGCGGAATTTCTCCATTTGATCAGCTTCAGTGAGTCCCAGCTGCCCTTCAATGCTCAACAGATACACCTGGGCCAGGGACTCTTCACCGGATCCCCCGAAGGTGCTCAAGGTTAACCCCTCCCGCTGCGCGTGGGAGAGCACTTCTCCAAAACGGGAATCCCGGCTGAGCCGGGGAAGATGCAGCAGGGCTTCTGCCCTCATTCCGTTGCCGGTTTTATCGATCCGGGAGCGCAAATACCCCAAGTCCATGCTCACCGCATACGAAAAATGCTTTTCAAGGATCCGGTCCGCCGACTCTAAACGGTGGGGTACCTCGTTTCCCGGGAATCCCGGATATGCTTCCTGGAAGACCAGATGGTCCTCCCAATTCAGCAGAATCGATCGACTGCCGGACTCTTCGAAGACCAGGCGGCGGCCGGTCAGGTTCTGGTCATCCGCAGAAGAAGGCAGATACAGCTGCTCGGTGTACAGGCGCATTTCAAGGGACGAAAGGGACTGAAGCTCCCTTCCCTTCCACTGCCCGGGCAGATCCCGGATGGCGTCCTCACTTATTCGCAGCAGTTCGATCTTCTCGCCGCTTTCCATCATGCCGGGAAAGCAGAAATCCTGGCTGTTGCGCGAGAGGGTAAAACGGGTAAGAAGAACTACATCGATATCCGGTCCGGAGTTGACCATCCATGTCGGGAGAAAGTCTCCGGCGTTTGTGAACCGATTATTCATCGAATTCCCCGGTTGACGGCATTTCTCCGGATTCATCGAGGGCGGCAATCATGGACCTGAGGCGGGCTGCTTCTTCATAGTCCTCCCGCTGCACTGCCGACTCGAGGCGCTGCTGCAGTTCGGGTTTTTCGATCAGGAGACTGCGGACCTGCTGCAGGCTTTTTGGCAGCTTGCCCCGGTGAGCGATTCGGGAACCGGTCCGTCGGAGCAGGGCGTCGATGTCCGCTTTGAACACATCATAGCAGCTGCTGCAGCCCGCCCGTCCGCTTCGGCGCAAATCGGCAAAACTGGTCCCGCACCGGGAGCACAGCTGGTTATCCCGGGGACCGACTCCCGCGGGATCCAGCACAGCGGCAAACAAATCCCCGACCCGGGGAGCTATTCGGGTGTCGACCCGCTCGATGCCCAGGATGTTCATACAATCGGGGCAGAGACTCATGCGCTGTTCTTTTTTCCCGAGATACTGGGTAATCTCCACCAGGGAATCTTCCTTGCCGCACATATCGCAGCTTCCCCTGAGTTCCGAGCTTTCATTTCGGGTTTCCGAATTTTCCAGGGATTCCTCCTTGCTTCTCTCCGGAGTGAACTCCGGCCTTAATGGCGGTGCAAAAGCTCCAGGGGTTTAGTGCGCACGGCCCTCCTGGCGGGAAGCACCGACATCGTCAGGCTTAAAAAAAGCGACACCACCGCCATGACGGCAATATCGAAAAAGCGGATACTTACGGGAATTCTGCTCAGGTAAAAATCAGGGTTGAACAGTTCCAGAGGGACGTAGCCTTCACCGGGATTAAACAGCACGGTGCTGATGTAGCCCAGGCCGTTGATGCTGCGCTCCATGATTGAGATAATCACATTTACATTATACGCCGCCAAAACACCCAGGGACAAACCCGTCAGGGTGCCCATGGCTCCGATCAGTCCTCCGCCGAGGATAAAGACCTCCAGAATATGCTTGTTTTCCCAGCCCATGGCCTTGAGCATGGCCACTTCTTCCTGTTTTTCCAGGACAAGCATAATCATCGTCGAACTGATATTTACCGCAGCCACCAGAACGATGAGTACCATGATAAACAGTAACAGATTCCGGGTGGTAATAAAGCTCATGTACTGACTGCGTTCAAGCTCGAACCAGCTGTACAGGCGCCAGTTGCTGTCGATAATGCCGCGTATGTCCTCGAGAATTGAGGGCTCAGCGTCCCGATCGGCCTCAGAGCGGGTATCGATTTGCACAAAACCCAGGCTTGCCGCCGAAGGTTCAACAGAAAACGGGTCGTCAATCTTTATACCGATGAGTTCCCGGGCTTCCCCGGGGGCGATGATCCTCAAGGCATCCTCGGCGGACACAAAGACCCAGAGGGCGTCCAGTTCGCGGTAGCCGCTGGAGACTACGGCTCGTACGGTGAAACGGCTAACCCGGGGCAGCGAACGCTCGGAGGTTCCGCTTCGGGCGGTGATCATCCGGACCCGATCGCCTACGGAAATCCCCAGGGTAGACGCCAGGTTTTCGCCGATGAGAATGGACCGTTCGGTCGCCAGATCGAACTCGCCCTCAATGACGTGCATGTAGCGTCTGAACCCCGGGTCGGCGCCGTACATGGCCGGATCGATTCCCCGCACCTGTACGCCGTTATGACCCCGACCTCCGGCCAGAAGCGCGAGACCCTGTACCTCCGGGAATGCTGAGCGGACTCCGGGAACCCGATTAATCTCGCCGATGAGTTCGCCCATTTCCGAAAGGGTGCTTCGGCCGCGGGCTGCCAGTTGGAGGTGGTAGGTGCCGGTTTCGAGAAAGCGCGCGGTAATGCCGCTGATCATGCCGTTGGCCACCACAAAGACCACCACCAGGGGAATGAGGCTCAGGGCTATGCCGGTAACTCCTCCCCGGACCCGTCGGAACCTTCGGTTTCGGCTTCCGGAATCGCCGATCCTTCCGAAGAGAAACCGCAGGGTCACCTTCCACACAAGGGACAGTTGATTCACTGGAGTCTCCCGGCGCTCAGAACCAGATGCCGATCGCCCATGGATGCGAGCCGGCTGTCATGGGTGACGATGATCATGGTTCTGCCCTGTTCTCGGACCAGCTCGAACAGCAATGCTTCTATTTCCCGGCTTCTCTGTTCGTCCAGGGAGCCCGTCGGTTCGTCGGCGAGGATGAGATCGGGGTCATTAATGAGAGCCCGGGCAATGGCGACCCGCTGCCGCTCACCTCCCGACAACTGATAGGGATAGTGATTCATCCGGTCATCCAGCCCAAGCCTGTTGAGCAGCGCCGCAGCCTTGTCGCGGGCAACCTGGGGATCCTCGCCGGCGATCATCGCCGGAAGGGCGCTGTTTTCCACTGCGGAGAAATCCCGCAACAGGTGGTGAAATTGAAAAATAAAGCCGAGGTTGCGCTGACGGTACTCGAAAAGCTGGGACTCCCGTATTGAGGATACTTCGGTGTTCGCCACCCGGAGAAAACCCGAATCGGCGCTGTCCAGGCCGCCCAGAATATTGAGAAGGGTGGTTTTGCCCGAACCGCTCTCTCCGGTAATAATCAGAATTTCCCCGGCTGCCATGTTCAGCTCGAGACCGTCGAGAATTTTTATTTCCGACCCGCCGTTGCCGTAGGCCTTGGTCAGGCCGTCAATCTCTACAAAAGCCCGATGTTCATTCGTCATTGAGTACCTCCCGGGGTTTCAGGCCGGCAATGCGGCCCGACGCGGCGTATGCCGAGATTGTTGCTGATGCGAAGGATAAGAGGGCAATGAGTATCACTTCAGATGCGATGAGACGGCTGGGGACTTCCTGGAGATAGAAATAGCTCGGAGAAAAGATGCTGAAATTTCCCCTCCCGGCCGTAAAGTTCACCACCCACTCAATGGCCTCGAAAATCCCGTTTATGTTACCTGCGATAAGAACACCGAGCACTGCGCCGATTACCGAGCCGATAGCCCCGATGAGCAGCCCTTCGAGAACAAAAATCCGTCGAACATCCCGGTCCGAGCCTCCCATCACCTTGATAACGGCGATATCCTCCAAATGTTCGTGAACTGAACGGCGCAGACCCTGGAAAATATTGACCCCCACTACCAGGAAAATCAGGCCGACCAAAAAGGACATCATGGCCTTTTCCACCCGCAGGGCGCCGAAAATGCTTCGGTTATACTCCCGCCAGCTTTGTATGGTTTCCGGTTCGATATCCGGTAAAGCCGAGCTGATTTCCCGTATGGCGGCGATGTCCCGGTTGCGGTCGGAAATCTTCACTGCGACTTCCCGTCTGAACGCAGCATCAAGGTCCCGGGCTGCGGTATCCAGGGTGATAAATCCCCATCCGCGATCGAATTCGTAGTACCCGCTCTCGAACAGGGCCACCACCTCGAACTCGATGCTCACCGGCTGCCGCACGTCGAGCTGTTCTCCGCCGAGACTCAATACCGACAAGTAGTCTCCGGTCTGAACCCCGAGGAAACGGGCGAGCTCCCGACCCAGAATTACCTGCCTGTCCTGCAGCTCGATGCCCGAGGGCAGGCCGAGGCGGGACATGTATTCGATGTTCTCCCGGTACAGCCGGGAATCAAACGCCTTTATAAGCATGGCCTGGCTTCCGCTGAAATAGCCCTCGACGAGCGCCTGGGTCTCAATGACGTCTTCGGCCATTTCGACCGAGCGCAAGGAACGCAGGCGTTCAGCCAGGTTATCCGGTATGCCCGTTTCGCCGTCGTTGGTGATTCTCAGATGGAAACTATTAATCTCGATGAGGTCTTCAATGGTATTCAACTGAAACCCGTTCATGACGGATATGACCGTCACCAGGGTGAGCACCCCCATGGCGAGACCAAAAATCGACAAAAGGGCGGTTATTGAGCTGCGGGAGCGTCGACGGGATTTCATCAAACGCCGGGCTACAAAGAAAATCCATGTTCGGCGCTTCATTCAGCATCCCCCTGGTAGGTTCTGCGCCGTATCACCTCGCCGTTCAAGAGCTCCTCCTCCGCCTGCCTCGTTCCGTCAATATAAATAATCCGCAAAACGGCCTCGCCCCGCAGGTACCGGGTTTCCACCCGGCGGTTACCCTCGATATTTTGGGTGCTCAGCAGGATTCCGTTTTGCCGGGTGCTCAGCGCCGAGAGTTCGTCATCCCGGTAGTCGTACAGTGTTTCAAAGAGACCCAGGGCACTGGTGAAGCGCTCGCTGACGATTTGCCCGTCGTCCCGGTATTCGAACTCCCGCTCCTGGCGCGAGCCGTCGGCCCCGATCAGGACAGAAGAAAGTATCCGGTTATCCGGATCATACAGCCGGGTTTCCCTCGAACCGCTGATAAAGCTCTCGGCTTCTTCGCGGGAGCCGTCGTCCCGGTATGACACGCTGACGCTGCCGGACACTGCGCTCCGGGTAACCAGCCTGCCCCGGTTGTCGAACCGGCGGTACTCGGGAATGCTCTGCCCTCCGTCGGACCACAGCTCTATGACTCCCCGTTCGCCTTCATCCAACAACGAAAATCTTCGGCTCCCAGCGGTGGTGTCCACCACGCGCTGATACAGCCGCCGCTCTTCTCCGTAGAAATACCGGGTACTGCTCAGCCACTCTCCCCGGTTATTCCATTCAATTCGGGCGAGAATTACCCGGCTTGTTACCCGGTCATCCGACCCGGATATGCTGCCCCAGCGGAGGAAGGGAAACCCCGGACCCCGCAGCGAAGTTCCATCGCTTGAAGCAGGCGGCAGCTCTCCGTAAAGCTCAATGCCGCCGCCCTGAACGGCCGGGATTCGGGACTCCCCGTTCCGCCGCCAAAAAACCACAAACCTCACAAGGGGGTTACGGTGAACAGGCAGATCCTCCAGCCCCAAAATCTCAGCCGGAGCGCCGACGGTCCAGATTTCCCCAATGCCCGGTTCGCTTTCGGCGTCGTCTCCTGACAGGCCGGTCCATAGCCCCGGCGATGGACCGGGGCCGGGAAATACCTCCGGCAGATCGGACGCGCCGGATTCCAGTGCCGAGGAAAAAATAAAGAGATCCTCCGCGCGCCGCAGGCCGTATTCCGGGCGTATGCCGAGATTTCTCAATCGTGTAAGAATCTCCGGGAGATCCGGAGCCTCAACGCCGATTTGGGCCGAAAGACGAGATGGATAAAGAAACAGCAGGAACAGGGCTCCGAAGAACCAGAGCCGGCGGGTATTCGCCACGAAGACCTATCCCTCTCCACCGTCGATGGAAGCCATTATATTGCGCACCAAAAGATCCGGATCGAATTTGCCGATATCCCCATAAGACTCTCCGGTTCCCATGTAGGCGAAGGGAATGCCCAATTGCCGGGAGATGCTTAAGGCCAGCCCGCCCCGGGCCCGGGAATCGTATTTGCTGAGGATTATACCGTCCACCCCGAGGGCTTCATGAAAAACCTCGGCCTGCTGAATGCCGTTTTGCCCGGTTGTGGCATCTATCACCAGGAGTTTTCTGTAGGCCGCATCGGCTATCCGGGACCGGATCACCTTGTCTATTTTTTGAAGTTCTTTTACCAATTGTGATTTGTTATGCATTCGCCCCGCGGTGTCGGCCATAACGATGTTCTCCTTACCGCTGAAGGCGCTTTCCACGGCGTCATAAATGACCGCAGAGGGGTCAGCGCCCTGCCCCTGCTGCACAATCCGAAGCCCGAGACGGGAAGCGTGAATGCCCAGCTGCTCCACCGCCGCTGCCCTGAATGTATCGCCGGCGGCAAACGCTATGCTCTCACCGGCATCCTTCCATCGGCGGGCGAGTTTGGCCATGGACGTGGTCTTCCCCACGCCGTTTACCCCGAGAAAGAGATATACCGCCCGCTCCCCGGGCTGGGGATCCAAGTCAGCGCTTACAATCACATCGCGAAGCCTTTGGGTCATAAAGGCTTCAAGATCTTCGCTGTTTTTGATTCTGCTGGATGTTGCGGCTTCCCGGATTTCTTCGGAAATTTCCATGGCGATCCGCGCGCCGATATCCGACTCAATCATCCGGTCTTCAAGCTTTTCGTAAAACTCTTCGTGATCCAGCCCGATTGCAAAAAGCTGCCGGATTTTCCGGCCGATCTTCATCTTTTTTTTAAACATACAACCTCGATACGCGTCGTCAGGGGGCGTTAATTACTCCCCGGGCCCGCTCTGCAGTCTCGAGATACCTGAAGAGCTGCTCAACGGTGTCCGCCAGACCGAGCAGGGTTACCAAAAGACCGGTAACGGTGACGCTTTGGGTGATTTTTACCGTCCGATCCAAACGGGTGAACTCCTCGGCGTTTATGGCGCTGAAATCCGAGGCAAGGTAATTCCTGCTGATACCGTTGCTCACCAGGGGAACGATGGCACTGACCAGGGTAAAACCGAGACTGCGGTAGAAATCCCGACGGTCCCTCTCCATCTGTCCGCGCCAGTCTACCACATCAGGAGGGATTTGGTACCGGGTAAAATCGGGGGTTTGGGAATCAATGAGGATATACCATTGTCCCACGCCAAAACCCTGAAGCTGAAGATATTCCGGGTTTTCCGGACGACGCACCCGCAGGGGGGTGAATCCGAGAAAACTGCTGTCGGCAAAAACCGATAATCCCTGGGGAACCGTGGAGATCATAAGCCAATCGGGGGTCTCATCCGGGGGAACAAAGGAAACCGGCGTCACCTGCCCGTCGGAAACGCCGATTTGCCGGTTAAATACCCGGTCGACTCCCCGGTATATTTCAAGCAGATGCTCGCCCTCAGGCACGATATGAATAAAATCCGGCCGGTTTCCCCGGTACTGCCCATCCAGATAGACCCGGGAGGGCAAATCGTCGGTCCATTCAACGGAAATGCTGCCCGCCGGGCCATTATACAGCGCCTTTCCCAGATCGGTCTCGATATACTCACCGATGCTGCTCAGCGCTTCAATGCTGCGGATTCCGATTCGCTGAGAATGAATGACGGCGCCGCGGCCGAAAACCGCCTCAGCCGGACTGATAAGAAGCAATTCAAAAATAACGTACTGTTCCCGGACAAAGACGCTCCCGCTGATAAAAAGGTCCGCTGATGTCTGTTCCGCAAGGGCGAGAAGCAGACCGGCATCAATGGCATCCCCCTTTTCCAGATAGGCCCTGACTGATCGATGAAAGAGGGCCTTTAAATGACTGCCGGGGAATGAAACCGGTTCAATCACCAGGTTTCGAAATTCCGGCGGATCGAGGGTGCCTTCGGGATCGAAGGAAAGGGCCTCCGTGTACGCTTGCTGATCCGCCGCACTGAGTAGACGCCCGGGCCCCCGTGAAAGCCGCTCGCGAATAACCAGGGGCAGGCTCTCAACCAGGGGTGCGGTCCGCAGGGGTTCGCCGTCTTCCGCGGCAAAGGGCAGAATAGCAACCCGCAGGGGCCGCTGATACTCCTCCAGCTGGGCTTCGTTGGCCTGAAATTCAACAGCGGGAGTCTGACCGCGGAGATCCTCCGTGACCACAAGGGCCAGGAGAAGTACAATGAGCGCCGCAGCCCACCTGCGCGTTGTTGCGATAACACCGGGACTGATCATGAGACCATATCTGCCCTTCTGAGGGCGTCTTCAACCCGCTCGGGGATGAACGGTTTGACGATGTAATCCCGAGCGCCGATGTTTAGCGCCCGGATGATGATGTCCTCTTCGTCGATGGTGCTGCACATTATTACCCGGGCGTTTTTATCTCTCTGCAGAATTTCCCGCAAGGCGGAAATGCCGTCCATTACGGGCATATTGATGTCCATGATTACCAGAGAGCCGGGATTTTCGAGGTACCGTCGGATGGCCTGCCTTCCGTCTGAAGCCTCGGCGGTCACGGGATATCCGGCGGACTCCACCGCGCTTTTTAGCAGGAACCTCATAAAGGGAAGGTCATCAACGATAATCACATTCATGGACTGTTCTCCGGGCGGGGTTTATTCGGCATCCCACCCCAGTTTAAGGTAGGATTCGATAAAATCGTCCAGATTTCCGTCCATCACCGATTGAATATTGCCGGTTTCGGTCTTGGTTCGGGCATCTTTTACCATGGTGTAGGGCTGAAATACATATGACCGAATTTGGCTGCCCCATGAAATATCCTTTTTCTCGGCGGCATTTTCCTGTTTTTCCGCCTCCTGTTTTTCAAGGTAATAATCGTAAAGCCGGCTTTTTAGCATTTTCATCGCCCGATCCTTGTTTTTATGCTGTGACCGTTCGTTCTGACATTGCACAACGATACCGGTTTCCAGATGGGTGATGCGAACCGCCGAATCGGTTTTATTGACGTGCTGGCCTCCGGCGCCTCCGGCCCGGTACGTGTCTACCCGAATATCTTCCGGGGAGATATCCACCTGAATGTCATCGTCGATGACAGGCGACGCATAAACCGAGGCAAAGGACGTATGGCGACGTCCGGAGGAATCGAAGGGAGATATTCTTACAAGACGGTGTACCCCGGTTTCGCCTTTGAGGTACCCGTAGGCATAGGGACCGTCCAGCTGAAGGGTGACGGATTTAATCCCGCCCTCTGCATCCTGGAGATCAAGGGTGGAGATTTTATACCCCTTGGTTTCAGACCATCGGGTGTACATCCGAAGAAGCATGCTGACCCAATCGCAGGCTTCCGTCCCGCCGGCTCCCGAGTGGATCGTCAGATAACAGCTGGCAGCGTCGTTTTCTCCGGACAATAGCTCGAGCACCCTGAGCTTTTCATATCGGCCCCGGTGTTTTTCCAGCAGGGATGAAATTTCTTCTTCCATGCTCTGGTCATCCTCGGCCTTTGCCAGCTCCAGAAGATCAGAGAGATCTTCAATTTCTGAAGACAGCTCTTCCCAGGGCTCGTAGCGCCCCCGAAGCTGCTTGATTTCGGTCATTATTTTTTCGGCATTGTCCCGATCATTCCAGAACTCCGGATCAGCCGTCCGGGCCTCCAATTCGGCGACCCGTTGTTTTATGGCATCCGAGTCAAAGATGCCTCCAGGTATCGAAGATTAATTCCTGCAGCTCCCGCACCGGAGCTTGTAATTCGTCAAGCATGATGTCCTCGCTTTTTATATCTATAGACAACGGTAAAATTGCCGATTATTGTAACAGAAGCCATGAACTCTGCAAACTCCGGCATACAAAAACTTTCCATCAGCGCCCGTTTGATGTTTCTCCTCCTGCTCGCCTCGGCGCTGCCGTTTTCCCTCTCGGCCCAGAGCGTCCCCGGCGAGGACCTGAGGGTCGCCGAAGTTTTTACCCCCTTTGTCAGCGGTCTGCAAACCGAGGTATTGGAGAGCAGCATCCGCCTGACCTGGACGGATATTCCCGATGTGGAAGGGGTAAGCTACAATATTTACCGCTCAAACGTTGAAATTACACGCCGCAGCTTCAGCACAGCCGAGCTTCGGGCGACAATTCCCGCAGGGGTTGAGACCTATACGGACAGTATTCCCCAAAACGGACCGTATTTCTATGCGGTGCTCACCGTTGATCCCGACGGCAGCGAGCTTCCCCTGTTTATCCCCTTTCGAAACACCAATGTTCTCGCCGCAGTCATGGCCGATCTTCCGGAAAACTTCGCGGCGGCGGGTATCAATGCCCTCACGGCCCGGGCTGGGGAGCAGGATATTTTTATAAGTTTTTCCGTACAGGGAGATCTGGGAGATATCGCCCTGTTCCGCAGCACGTCGCCTATAACAGACAGCAGCTCCCTTGCCGATGCCATCAGGCTTGAAACCCTTCAGCCCGGCGTTGTCACCTATCGCGATTTTGTCATCCCGGGAATTCCCTACTATTATGCGGCGCTCAGCCTAGCAGACATCGGCAGGTCCCGCCCTCAGCTCATTACCGGGCAGAACACCCTGGACACTCCGGCCGAACTGCCCCTGGGCCGCCGCTTCGCCGGGGTCAGCACAGGTCCCCGAGGTCAGAGTCTTCCCCTGCTGATTCTCGATCAGTCGGTGATCAGCGGCGGGCAGCTTCCCCGCAGCGGGGTGGAAATTCCCGACCGCCGCAGAATGAGTCCCCAAACAGCCGGCCAGGTAGCCCGCTTGCTGGAGCCCATTCAGATTGCCCGAGAAGCCGAGCGCCTCCCTGACATTCTGGCGACGGAACGCAACCCCGCCGGCGAGAAAGACCAGTCACTGGTGCTCTACACCATCGTCTCGGAGAGTTTCTCTCTGGAAAATTATGATCTGGCGGTTCGGCAGCTGGAGAGCTTACTCACGATTCCCCTCAGCGCTGACCTGGAAAACCGGGCGCGCTATTATTATGCCCAGAGCCTGTATTTCTCTGCCGAGTATGAACGGGCCTTCCTGCAGTTTCTTATTATTCAGAACTGGGATTACCGGAGGGTGACCCCCTGGATGGATGCAATACTGGCCGAGTTGGCCCGAATCCGCCGGGCTTGAGCCCCGCTGCAAAACGGATAATTTACATTCTGCTGTTCAAACTAGAAAACTTAACGCTCACCACAAACTCCTGGGCAGCCCCGGGTTCGAGGTCAAGGGCTATGAGGGGAAGGAAGCAGGAAGCCTGATAGATTTCCCTCCACCGTTCCCGGTCCAAATGCTCGGTAATCTGGGGAATGCTCCAACAGGGACAGCCGCTGCTGAATTCCAGCTCGATGCGAGTTTTATTGAACAGGTCCTCCAGGATGAAGCCCTGAGATTCTTCTATTTCGAGAGCCGACGGACCAATCTCAACTTTCTTGCTTTTATTGAGCCGATTATACAGCCTGAGGTATTGGACGTCGTTAGAGATAAAACTGAAGTTCATTTCCGGGGTAAAATTGCATCGAAGGCTCTTCTGCCCCTGATTTTCGATGACATAGGCGACGGAAAAACTCTTGCGGTTGTCAAAGCGGTAGGTCTTGCTGATTTTTACCGGATGCGGTTCGTGATCGATCTGAACATCCCCGGTGGCGCTTAGGGGAAGCTCGAGTTTCTTGAGCACATTTCCGCCGCCTCCCTCTATCTCATACGGCAGCTCGGGGAATTTGGATGAATCTTCGAAGCTCATGGACTGGAACTGATCAATCGTAACCTGGGGAGAGAGAAAATGGTCCACGAATCCCCGTCGGGGATAGTTGTCGTATCCCCGGGACTCCTGAACAGGACCGTGATACACCTCCGGATAGCGCCCCATGTTATCGAGGTAGTTCCAGGGAGCCGGAAGGTAATCCAATTCGAAGAGAATGCCCCCCTGGGAATGAATGTAGGCATTCATCTGATTCCCTTGAAAAAGGTATTCGTCGATTCCGTCCATATCAAAATCAAAGCTGCTGATGGATGCCGCGAAGATACCCCGCTCGCGGGTGAGGTTTTCCGAGCGGATGAGGGCCGAATAGAGCTCTTTGCGGTAGTTGTTGAAGTAGACCCCACCCCGCTCGCCGTGCCAGAACGGCAGATGGGACTGTCCATGCCACAGTTCTTCGCGGGCGGCCAGCTTGCGGTACTTATCACCCCGAATCTGAGAGGTGAGGCTCTGAACGTACTGCATTTTGCTGTACATCAGATTGACTTCCCAGTACCTCCCGAGGTTCTGACGAAAAATGCTACCGTAATAATATCCGGTTCGCCCCACCCCCGAGGTGATGGTTCCCTTGCGCCGCAAATAGCGCTCAAGGGCTGATATGGAACCGTATGCCTGCATTTCATCGAAGCTGGTGGCGGGAAAATACCCCCGGGACCGGGCTCGGGGTTTACGCAGATACCGGGATGGAAGCAAGGTCTCGATTCTGCCGTCGGCGATCATGGATTCGAGGCGGTTCATTAGCCGTTCGAGATGGTCTTCCACAGAGGAAGGGTCGAGCGTCCCGTCCTCAGCATCATGATGCACTTCATGCAACAGGCTGATCACCTGATCCTCCCGTTCATCGGGCACCTGATCAATCAGCCGGATTATTTCATCGGGAGACATGTTCCAGAAATTCTGGCGCACCTCATGCGACGCCGGAAAGACCAGCATGGTTTTCCCCTGGTCTTCGGTGATGCAGGGGGTGAAGAAATCCCGTTCCTCGAAACCGGCCTTCCAAAAGTGATATTCGTCGAGGAAGAGATAGTCCATTCCGGCGGCTTTGAAACTGGATGGCAGCACGGGTTCCCAAATTTGCTCCGTCACCCAACAGCCTCGGGGACGCCTGCCGAAATTCCGGCGAAGGTAGGTGGTCAGCTGTTCTATCTGGCCGATGCGGTCCTGCTTGGGAATAAGACTGAACACCGGAGCGTAATAGCCACCGCCCAGCATTTCCAGCTGACGGCGCTTGGCCATTTCGACCATCACGTCTATGAATTCCGAGTGATTCTCTTCAATCCATTCCAGGAGGCTCCCGGAAAAGTAGGCGACAAACTTTACCGCCGGATGGGCGTACATCACTTTGAGCAGCGGTCGGTAATACGACTGATAGAGATTCTCCATCTCATCCTTGATGAGACCGATGGGAGCTGCGTGGACACTGCCAAAAATGATGTTCGTCTGCTTCATGTAGTCGCGTTGATGCCTTTGGCATCTATCCTATCAAAACGATTGTACTGTCTGTTCTCTCATATCTCAATGATATTCCGCGAATTTATCAGCTCCTATACGGGAAAAACGCTTTGGTGTACGGCGTAGATTACCAGGGCGAACAGGCCAAGGGAAAGTAGGAGTATGGAGCCCCCCTTCAGGCGATACCGGCTGTTCTCCAGGGTAATCCGCTTGCGGATGAGGGTAAAAAGACCCATGGCTATACCGTAGCCCGCCCAGGAGGCGAACAGCATGAGCATGAGCTCCCAGGGACGCATGTGACGGTAACCGGCAATCAAAACGGGAATAAAAACCATGGGGTGCCGAATGACGTCATCAATAATGCCGATATCAATTGCGGAGGACTCCCGTCCCCCGGCTATGAGCACGAGCAGGCCCCGGACGCCCAGAAACAGCAGAACAAACAACAGGATAAAAAACGGCTGGCCGCCGGGAATGAGGCCGATGATACGGTTCACGGAAAATGCGGCCCAACCCGCAACGAGCAGCAGAAGCCCCCGGCGAAGCCAGAGCCTAAAGGCAGGCTCGGAAGTCCCGTCGGACATGATGTCCCCAACACCGGCGATAAAATAGACAAAGAGATTAAGAGAGAACGCGAAGGTGGTGATTATCTGCCAGTCACTCATGATACCGCCTTTGAGAAGAGGGCTCTGCAATATGCGATCAGGAACAAGAGACCAAATCCGCTGGAAAAAATCATAAAGGGACCGGCCTGGTTGGAGCTTGCTCTCCATGGCGAAATGTTCAGATCCAGGCCTCCGAATGCCAAAAACTCCCGCACTGCGGCGATGAGCAGAAACACCGCCAAAAAGCCCAGGAGCCTGCCGTAGAGCGTTGCTACAGGAGAGGAGCTGCGCTCCTGCCCCGGGAATAAGGCGATGTACATGGGCGTGGCGGCGAGGGTCAGGGGGAGCAGTATTCCCATGTCCGCCCTGATGAGGGGCACGGTCGCCGTAATAATCAAATCCCCGAGCGCAATAAAAACCGCCGCCATGAGCAACTTCGCCGTAAAATGCAGGGATTTGTGCATATATCTTTCGATTAGCCAGATGATTAGCGCCATAAGAGAGAAATACGCGAGATAAAAGCCGGAAAAAACCACTGCGTATATAAGCCTGTTGCTCATCAGGAGGATAGGGCCGATACCGAGATAGGCGCCGAGAATGGGGTTGTCCCGAAAAAGACCCTTTGTAAATTCATTCATCAGCGATACTCTCCTGCGAGGGAAATCAGCCTGGTCAGTTCCCTCGCCCATTTGCGGAGATCAGACTGCTGATAGATAAACGTGCCTGAGGAATCCTCGGAAAACTCCGGTTGCACAGTGGACAGCATGCTCTCGGCATATCCGTTTCCTCGGTCCCAACCGTTAACCGGGTTATCAACGGAGACCACCGCATGGGAACGGTACTCTCCCATAGGGCCCAACCTGATAAGCACGTGCATATCCACCAGGTCGATGGCGGTGCGAACCTCATACAAGGATCCGCCGTCGTCGAGCTCGTATTTAGTTCTCAGCGGGCCGTCGTTGAGCTGACGCTCCCCCCGTATGCGTGCGTCCTCCAAAATGAATTCAAAGGCGCTGCTTCGTAACCGGGCGCCGTTAAATTCGGCGGTTTCCCTCAATAAGAGATACGCGCCGATAGGCACGGCGGTGACCACCAAAAGCAGGATAAATATTTGCAGAATCAGCAAAGCGGTGTCGCGTTTCATCGTTTGCCCCCTTGCTGGGCGGCAAAACGATGAAATCCGAACGGACGACGCCGGCTTATCATAATAATGAGGGGATTGGCCAGATTCATCAGCAACAGGGCGGCGGCTGATCCGTCGGACAGCATGGTGAACTCCCGCAGCAGAAACGCCAGCGCTCCGAATCCCGCGCCGAATATCAGCTTCCCCCGGGATGTATAGGGAGTGGTTACCGGATCGCTGGCGACGAAGAACAGGATGAACAGGAAGCTGCCGCTGCTCAAGGCGAACAATACATCACCTCCGAACACATCCGCCCCCCAGTGCACTCCCGCAAAAAGAAAGCTTAGAAGGCCCATGCTGAGCACCCCCGACAGGGGAATCTGCCAACTTATGATTCCCCTTGCAAAAAGCATCACCGAAGCCAGCAGTATGAGCAGAACGGATGTACTGCCCAATGCCCCGTAGCGAAAGCCGATGAGATAGTCGATGTAACCCTCGGGAATTATGCTCCCAAGGGGAACGAAAATTCTGTCATTGAGAAACCGGAGCAGCAGTTCGTCCGCCGTAGAACCCTGGAACCCCAGGAATTGAAGGGGGCGGAGAACCGCTGGACTTCCGTTTTCCATGAGGCGCATCTTCAGGAGAACCAAGTCACCGGCTGCCCGGTATCCCCCGGGGTTCCAGCCGATGCCGCTGATAAGGCTTCGGCCCCAGTCGCCATAGGCGAACCCCGCCGGCCAGCTGATCTGGACGAAGAGGGTCCCGGCGACGGCGGGATGAAGCCAGTTACTGCCGAAGCCTCCGAAGCTCCACTTGATCACCAAAACCGCGAAAAAACCCGCAAGGGCCGGAACCGCCGGATGAACGGTTACCGGCAAAAGCAGGGCGATGAGCGATCCGCTGAGAATGCTGCTGCCGTCGGCCAAACTCTCCCTGAATTTCGAAGGAAAGCTAGGCGCGGGAAACACAAGGAGCACGGCGATGGCCTCGGCAACAATCACCGAGGAAAGGCTGACTATCATTTGCAGCAGACCCCGGCTCCCGAAGGCCAGCACGCCCCAGGCAAACGGCAACAGAAGAACCGCATTCCAAATCCACATGGCCCTGATGCTGGTAATCGCCCCGGAATAATGAGGCAGCCCCGCGCGTGACAGGTCACGGGGCAGATTAATTCGTCGCGTCATTGTTCTCCCCCAGATTCTGAACCGCCACAATACCATCCCGGAGAATTCCCGTCAGGGGTATGCGCGATGGGCATACATGGGAGCACAGACCGCATATCCGGCAGGCCATTAAGCCGGCCTGCCGGGCTTCGGGCAGGCGGTTTTGCTTGAGAAGTTTGTGCAGGGTAACCGGTTCGATATCCGCCGGACAGCTTTCAACGCAAAGCCCGCAGTGGATGCAGGGCTGCTCCTGGGCCTCACCGAGCTCCTCAGCGGTAAGAACGGTGACCGATGCAATCTGCTTGGTTACCGGGGTGTTCAAATCAGTGACTTCGTATCCCTGGAGGGGGTTACCCGCAAGAACTTTTGCGGCAGAGTCCAGATTTTCTCCCAGTTCCTCGAAAACCGCGGCCAGACTTGTCCCGATTCGCACCCTGACTGTTCGGGTTTTTTTAATGGCTCCCCCGCCCACCGTAATAAGGCGGTCCACCAGGGCCTTGCCCAGGGCGACGGCTTCGAACAAGGCATGCACAGTGGACACGGCAAATACCCCGGCGCCGGAGCTGGCGTAGCTGTCCTCGGGAAGCAGTTCCTTACCGGTGACCATGTGAATAAGCTCCAGGGGGTCGCCGGCGCTGTAGCTGTCTCTCAGGGGGTGGAATTTGATTCTTAATCCCGCCTTCGCCGCTTCCTGTCGAACAGCATGAACATAAGGCCGGTAGCGGCGGGTGTAGACAAAATACACATCATCGCTTGAGAGTATCTTCTGCAGCATCTGAATGCCCTTGAGAATTTCAGCGGGGTTTTCCCTGCACAGTCGAAGCTCGGACGCGCTGAACGGTGCTCCGCTGGCAGCGTTTATAATGATAGAGCCCGCTCCGTGTTTGCGCAGCTCCTTCAGCATGCTGCCCAGGGGTTCAGTGAAGCTGTCCATGTGCACCAGGCCCTTTTCGCTGATGCGGTCTATCAGCGCAAGGGGGCTGAGGGCTCGCCAATCGCTTTCGGTTTTTTGCTTACCGAGATAATCGAACTGTCCCCGGAGTTTTATCGACACCGCGGGGCAGCGCTGACCGCTGGGCAGATCGATGTCCACCAGTCCCTGCACCACTCCGGGTATGGGAGAGTGAACCCCGGCTCCATCGGATTCCGATGCCCGGCCGATGAGAAGGCCCTCTCTGACTTCATCGCCCAGATTCACCAGGGCCGTCGCCGATTCGCCCTGATGCTGAAGAAGGGGCACCACCGCCTCGGCGGGCAGACTGGCCTGCCAAATGGGCTGGGAAAAATCCTTGTCGACTATACCGTAAGGCCTGACGCCTTTGTTGCGCAATTTCAACTGTGAGTTCTCCGTTTTTTGACCTTGGCCACCAGCCACCTCACCGGGGCGAACTGCCATCGCCCCAACCAGGGAAGGGCAAGTATGAAGAGGACCAGGACCTCAGGCACCAGATTCCACACATGGGGAACTACCAGCAGCCCGGATTCCGGTCGCACATCATACCACCTTTCCCCGTCGCTATACAATCTAAGCATTGAACGGGGGTGGAGGTTCCGCCGCTGGGATTCTATCCAGTGTTCATCCACCCTGAAGACTTCTTCATCGAAGGAACGCAGGCTGTCTCCCGAGCGATCGAAGCGGGGCAGGTACACCGTTCCGTTTTCATATCTCCCGGCTCCCCCGGAACGGCCTACGCTCACAAAGGGATAGGCCTGCTGATATGCGTATTCGGCGAGGATTACCGCGGCGGGATAGGGCATCTGATCCGCCGGGTCCGCCGCGTCTATAGGGGAAATTCTTCGGGGAGCGGCGAACCGTTCCTCCAGCAGGGCAATTACCGAGGCCACGAGTTCCGGGGCATCCGACTGGCCTTCTCCATCATCAACGGCGGACTGAGGAGAAACCAGCTGCTGAGGGGCGATGAACCTGGTGGGAAAGGGAGCGGAGTTCACCTGAAAAAGAAAGGGCAGCGAGAGGGAAAGCAGCAAAACCAAAATGAGAACCCCCCGTTCATTCCGGGCGGGTGTATGCCATGATGGTGTCAGGGGCTCGGGCACGAATAGTTCGTGTTCCCGCTCTGCGGCGACTTTGTACTCCCAGCGCAGGCGCCAGATCAGCACCAGGGCAAAAATCAGAATCTGGGGCAGCACCAATAACCCCGCCGCGAGTCCGGGAAGGAAGGATATTCCGGCCAGCAACACTGTCAGCCCGATAACCCAGGCGCTCCGGTACGGTTCACAGCGCCGTATTAGCCCTGACAAAAATGCCGGCCACCTGCGAGGCGGGGGAAAATCCACGGATAGCGCGTTTTTATCGCTGAGAGAATCCCGATATGCCTGGGTCAGCCCGGCGCCGATCTCCTTGAGAGCGATGAACAGCACGCTCAGAGCCGCAAGGAACAGAGGGTTTTGAACCAGGTACAGGGGAAACAGCAGGATGGTCACCGGCGCAGTCCAGTCGCGTTGACCGACAAAAACCAGCATGGCGAGGGCTGTTACAACCCACAGCAGCAGTCCGGCAAACCGGGGTAGATTTCTGTCCCGGTGGATAAAATAGTTTCGTGTTAGCTCATCGAGGACCGCTGAAATGTTCTCCGGGTCCCCGGGAACCATAATCAGTTGACCTTCTCCAAGGGGGGCGTCGAACTGGCTGAGCAGGAAAGCCCGATACGGGCTGAGGCGAAGATCATCGGCATCGAGGCGCAAATCCAAATCGTACAACAGAACCGGGTCCACCGAAGCGCCCCGATTCAGCGGCATGCTGACCGATTCGCGCCAAAGAACCGGTCCGAGTCCGGCTTCCTCCAGGGCGTTCACCGCCCGGGGTGCTTCGTCTGCCAGTTCAACGATGGTGTATGGATATTCCTGAACTGCCGGGATGGCTGCGGGACTGATGCCGAGGATAAGATAGGCGGCTAAAGCGGAAAAACCCGCCAATAGGACGTGTAGAACGTACAGAAGAGGATTGCGGATCAGCTTCATCTCGCGAGAAAACTCGCTGCCAGCGCAATACTTCCTCCGAGGAGAACACCGACCAGCACCTCGGGAGGCGTATGACCGTGAACCTCTTTGACTGGAGCGAAATCCACATCCTTCTGGGTCTCCAGACTTCGCCCGAGACGATTCAGAGCCTGGGCCTGGCGGCCCGTCGAAAGCCGGACGCCTAGGGCGTCGCGGATTACCACAATGGCGAAGAACAGCGCCAGGGCGAACAAGGTGCTGTTTATGCCCTCGTTGAATGCGATGCTGACCGCGAGCGCCGTCACCAGCGCCGAATGGCTTGAAGGCATGCCTCCGGTTCGCCAGATGAGGCTGGCTATGATGTCCGCGGGATTTCTCAGAACCTTTTTATAGAGCCCGTTGAGGATGGTCTTAATAAACTGGGCGCCGAACCAGCTCAGCAGCGCAGAAATGAAAACCGGATTTACCGATCGAAACATCTGTACTCCAGGGATTTTATTGGCAATATAATAGCACGCCAATGTAATATAATGTAAAGGGAAACAGTAATGCATCGGCGGTTCCGTCGGCGCTGGAATTTGCCCGGCTAAAGTGAGATATTCCTGCTATGAGTAACAGCGGCGTGTTTAATACCATCCACAGGGTGTGGACCAAATCCATTTGGAAGATGCGAGGCCTGAAGGTCTTTGCCCTTGTGGGAAAGAGCGGAACGGGCAAGAGTTTCCGCGCCGGTCTGATTGCGGAAAAATACAAAATCGAGGCCATAATCGATGACGGATTGCTCATCGAAAACAGCAGAATAGTAGCCGGACGATCGGCGAAAAAAGAAAAAGCCTACCTCACGGCGGTAAAAACCGCACTGTTCACCGACCGGGAGCACCTGAAAGAGGTTAAACACCATCTCGAGCACAGCCATGTAAAAAAAATACTCATTCTGGGCACCAGTACAAAAATGATATTTAAGATCTGTCGTACCCTTCAACTGCCCGAACCGGCCAAGATCATACAGATTGAAGATATCGCCACGGCGGATGAAATTGAAACCGCCATTCATTACCGTAAGAACCACGGCAAACACGTCATACCCGTGCCGGCAATCGAGGTAAGACGGACCTACCCGAGAATCATGGCGGACTCGGTAAAAATCCTTTTCAGAAAGGGCCTGGGAGTGTTCGGAAAGCAGCACGAACTTGAGAAAACCGTGGTGCGCCCGGAGTTCTCCAGGAAAGGGGCGGTAAGCATCAGCGAAGCGGCCCTCAGCCAAATGATTCTGCACTGTATTCAGGAAAAGGCTCCGGGGGTCAGCATGCGCAAACTCATCGTAAAACAGGACAAGGGGGGGTATCACCTGGACGTCGGACTGGCGGTCCCCTTCGAATACGAGCTGGCACACACGCTTCACAGCCTTCATGACTATGTCATCGATAAAATCGAGAAGTATACGGGGATAATCATTGAAGATCTTCACATCAGCATCGACAGCATCGGTGAAACTGTGCGTAAAAGCGAAAAACGCTAAAGTCCGGCGGCTATCTTACCGATGTTGTGTACGGGCACATATAAAATTTGAACAAACAATAGGTATATTCCATACTGATAATCGGAGGTAAGGAATGAAAAAGGTTATGGCATTGGTTGCGCTTTTGATGCTGGTCGCGGGTGTGCTTTCGGCGCAGACCTCATTCGTCAGCGAAAGCGACCACTATCGGGTCCGTTCCCATATAAGCGAGGAGCATGCAGAAGAAACCGCAGTCCGTCTCGAAGCCCTCCTTTCCATGTTTAACGATTATTTTCATTTCGATCTGGACAATCTGGATTTCCAAATGCGGGTGCAGGTTTTTAACTCCTATACCCAGTATGATCGCTACCTTACCAGGCTTATCGATGAAACCCGGGACGAGTTCGTTTACCTCCACTACAGCGACGCTTCCCGATCGGAACTGGTGGGAGCCCTGGAGGAAGGAGACGCATTTGACCAGAGCTTTACCCATCAGGCATTTATACAGTTTCTCCGGGCCTTCATAGACAATCCCCCCTTGTGGATTCGCGAAGGCTTTGCGGTGTACTTCGAAGAAGCCCAGTACGACGCGAACTTCGGCGCGGTGAATAACCGGGAAAATCTTTCGTGGCTCGAAACCCTGAAGGATATATTGTTCGGAGAGCGCTTTCCCGAAAGCCTGACCGCAGAACAGGTTCTGGCCACCGATGTGGAAATGGCCGTCAGCAATATTAACGTGTTTTATCCCCAGGCATGGGCGGTAATAAACTATCTGGTGAATACAGACAACCGGAGCCACAACCGGATTCTCTGGGACGCCATTTCCGCCATGGATCCCGAAGCCGACCTTATTGCCAACTCGGCGGAGGTATACGAATCGGCCTTCAAATGGGTGAACCAGGCGGAACTTCAAAACAGCTTCCTTGAATATTTTCAGGAAAAGAAGACCTATGCCGAACTCATCGAAAGCGGTATCGCGGAGTACGACGCGGGCAATCTGGATGCCTCCGAGCAGCATTTTCTCGTCGCCATCAACCGCCGCGACATCAGCCACATCCCCCATTACTATCTCGGCCTTATCAACTATGACCGGGGGAATTATACCCTGGCGGAACTGAATTACCGGACCGCACTGGAAATGGGAAGTACACCGGCCCTCACCTACTACGCCCTGGGGGTTAACGCCTTCGCCGACGACCGCTTTGAAGAGGCCGACGAGTATCTGCAGACCACCATTCAGCTCGACCCGGCGAACTTCACCGACAAGGTGACCCAGATTCTCAACCGGATGGAAGGGTAAGCGCAGCGCGCACAAAAAAACAGCCTCGGTATAAGCCGAGGCTGTTTTTATGTACCGGACTTCGCTCCGGTCTCGCCTTTTTCGTTTGACCCGGCGGCGTTCCCCGATGGTTTTTTTCTCCGCCTGGGGCGGCTACGCCGGCGGCGGTTTTTCTTTTGCCCCGATGCTATTTGCGATGAAGCCTCCTGCCGTTCGCGCATCAGACTCACCACAACCTCTTCGACGTCCCGGTTCGCCGGTACCATAGGCTTCAACAGTTCCTTTATTCCCTGGTAAACCTCGGGAAAATGTATCTTTTTATCATCCGCCCAGGGTCCGAGGCGGGTTACGTAATCCCGAACCAGCTGTTGTATCATCAGGCTCCGGGGGAGTTCGCGCCGGGAACTGAGCATTTCGTCTAGGGCACCCAGGTTTTCAAAGAATATGCTCCGGTTTTTATCCGGCGAGGGGTCACGGATAAGGGCGTCAAGTCCGGGCAGCACATAGCTCAGTACCTGGTACTCGTAGAATGCGGTAAAAATTTCCCGGGCATTGCCGCTTTCGAGGATTTTATAAAGCTCTTCGGTCAGCCGGGAGTATGAAACATCCGCAAGCAGAGGGGTTTGCAGCTTTATCTTTCGCTTGAGCAGAAAGCCGGGCTGGAGGCCGGTCTTGACTGAATATTTCAAGGCCCGGATGATGCGGACCGGATCTTCAACGAAAATACGCTTGTGGGGAATCACCGCCCGCAGCCGTCCGGCGCGAATATCCTTGACCCCGCCGACGAAATCCACAATCTGCTCCTTGACCGGATCGTAGTACAGGGCGTTCATGGAAAAATCCCGTCTGAGGGCATCCTCTTCAATTTCACCATAGACATTTTTGAAGCCCTTGGACTCAGCGCTGCGGAAGGTGCTGACTTCGATGATTTTCCGGTCCCGGAAAAAGATATGCACCAGGCGGAAGCGCTTGCCGATGACCCGGGAATTCCTGAAGAGCTTCCGGATTTTTGCAGGCTCGGCGCTGGTGCTGATATCGAAATCTTTGGGGCTCTTTCCGAGCAACAGATCCCGGACCGCACCGCCGACAATATAGGTCTCGAAACCCGCTTTTTGAAGTCGCTTGACGATTTTAACCGCGTCGTGGTCCAGCCTGGTTCGGTCGATGCGGTGTTCGTTTTTTGTGTAGACTGCCGCCTGTTCTATCAATTTCCCGTTGTCGGCGGTCTTGTAACGTTTAAGCAAATGGCTCTCCAACAACTCCCTTGAACGGGAGTTTGAATACTGCTACTGTCAGATTTCATGAACTCGGATTGGATACCCCTGCTGAACCGATTGGGGAGTGCCGGAAAAGCATTTCTCTTTATTATAGATTTTGAAATGCGACACCCTCTGGTATTGCCCCTCGACACGATAGACGAGGAGTGGCTGCGCTACAGCTTTCGCGGGCACAGCAACAGTTTCGGTGAAGCGCAGGTAAATTCCGCGAATCGTATGCCCGATAGTATCCTGAACCCGAGTTTCATATCAAGTATCGAATATGAAAGGGCGTTCCGCCATGTTCGTCAGCAGCAGAGCCGGGGAAATTCCTTTCTCACCAATCTCACATTCCCCAGCGAGCTTCACCCCCGCATGCCCCTGAACCTGCGGGGTCTGTTCCCCCGCGTGAGCGCGCCGTACCGGCTGTGGATCGACTGGAGCCGGCTACGCAGCATAAGCGCGCCCAGCGGCCAGATCCTTCTACCCCATTCCGGGTCGCCCATTCCCGATGAAATTCTGGTGTTCAGTCCCGAGACCTTTATTCAAACCCACCACGGCAGAATGTACACCTATCCCATGAAGGGAACGTCCCTGGTTCGCCGGGGTGAAGATGGCGATGAAGCGATTCGGCAGCTTTTGGCCGACAGCAAGGAGCGTGCGGAGCACGTCACAGTGGTTGACTTATTGAGAAATGACCTCGGCCGGGTGGGCTCGGATGTCTGCGTGGAGGACTTTCGCTACTGCGAGAGAATTCCCCTGCCGGACGGCGAGCTGCTGCAAATTTCCAGCAGGATCAGCGCAGCTTTAAAAGCCGACTGGCAAAGCAGCATAGGCGACATTCTTGCCCAGCTCATGCCTGCCGGTTCGGTGAGCGGCGCGCCAAAGCGGGAAACCTGCAAAATTATTTCAGAGGCCGAAGCCGCCGGTTCTCTGGCCGGCGGTGCCCTTCCCGGCGGGCGAGGATACTACAGCGGCATCGCCGCCCTGTATGATGGCTGGAACATCGATTCGGCGGTGCTCATTCGATTTATTGAGCAAAGAAATTCCCCGGCCGCTCCCCGCTGGTTTTTCCGCAGCGGGGGAGGCATTACCATATACAGCGATTGGGAAGCCGAGTACCGGGAACTCCAGCACAAGGTTCGGCTTCCGGGAAAGACGGGATGAAGAAAAACGGTGCTTCGCCGATGAACCGCAGGCTTATTGAGACCATGCTGTGGAAACCCGACGGGGGCATAGAGCTGCTTGAGGAGCACTATTCCCGTTTTTGCGGCAGTCTGCGCCGCTGCGGCATAACCGGCAAGGACATACCACGCGAGGCGGTCTTCGCCAGAGCCATAAGGGGCGCTGCGACGTCATTCCTGGCGAAGACCGAGGGCGGAAATGCCGGGAGCTCAGGAGGGCCTGACAGGCCGGACGATTCCTGTCTCCGGCTGAAATTGCTGTATGACCCCGACGGACCCCGCGAGGAGCTGCTCTGCGGCATCGAGGCCCAGCCCTTCGTTCAGCGCAGGATTCGCCGGGTTGGGAGGATTGATATTCCCGGCGCCGACTATTCGTTAAAATGGGAAAACCGGTCCCTGTTCACCGACCTGCACCGCCGCTTCCCCGGTTTTGATGAGATTATCATTACCCGTTCAGGGGCGTTAAGCGACGGGACCTGGACCAATCTGTTCTACCTACCCGGACCGCCGGAATCCGGTGCTTCCCTGCCCTCCCGCCTTCACCCCGCCGCCACTCCCGATTCACCGCTCTTGAAGGGAGCCCGGAGACAGCGCCTGTTACGCCAGGGAGAGCTCTACGAACGGCACCTGACCTGGGAGGAAATCACCGGCACGCCGGGTGTTGTCGGATTTATCAATGCCCTGAATCCGCCCGGTGCTCTAGGATATGCCGCCCACGAGGACATTGTAGCGCTGAAATGATGGGGCTGACGGAGTATTTGATTGCGGCCCCTCGGGGATTTCCCAATTATATGTACAAAACATAAGTCATTGAGTAGACTCGGTCCATGGCAAAGGTAATTCAACCAAAGGTATTAAAAGGATTCAGGGACATTCTGCCCGATGCGGAAATTCGCCGCCGGGGCATTATACGGACCATCGAGGACAGCTGCCGGCGCTTCGGCTTTGTTCCCATCGATACCCCTGTGCTGGAATACAGCGAAGTCCTGTTGGGCAAGGGCGGAGGCGAAACCGACAAGCAGGTCTACCGCTTCGACGACAACGGCGGACGGGACGTGGCGATGCGCTTCGACCTCACCGTCCCCCTCGCGCGGTTTATGGGCGCCCACGTAAACGAACTCTACCTCCCATTCAAGCGCTATCACTTCGCCAAAGTCTGGCGGGGTGAAAATACCCAGCGGGGCCGCTACCGCGAGTTTATGCAATGCGATTTTGACATCGTCGGCGTGGACAGCCCCGCCAGCGACCTGGAAATCCTCCAGCTCATGTACGGCAACTTTGCGGCATTGGGAATTACCGAAGTTACCTTCCGCCTGAGCCATCGAGGGCTGTTCAACCGTTTTCTTTCGGTGATCGGCGCTGAAAAAAGCAGCGAGGCGATTCTGCGGGCCGTCGATAAGCTGGCGAAGGTCGGAAGAGACGCCACCAGGGACGCCCTTGCCGAGGCCGCCGGCGCTGAAGCGGCGGATAAAATCCTCGAATACATCCTCATGAAGGAAGACAACAAGGCCACCCTGTTAAACATGGAAGAGCTGGCCGGTGGACCCTGCGCCGAGAGCGCGCGGCTGAGAACACTCCTGGACCTGGCAGCGGAGCTGGATATTGATAATCGCTTCCTCATAGACCCCGCCATTACCCGGGGGCTTGATTACTACACCGGCATCGTATACGAAACCTTCCTGGACGAACTGCCGGATATCGGTTCGGTATGTTCCGGCGGGCGCTACAACGATCTGGCAAGCCTGTACACCAAGACCGAGCTTCCCGGGGTCGGATCGGCCATCGGACTGGACCGGCTTATTGCCGCCCTTGAGGAGCTCGAACAGCGCCGGGCAAAAACCAGTGACGCTCCGGGCTCGGCGACCCGCGGAAGCGACGTCCTCATTTTAATGCTCGATGAAAAGTTTCTCGGCCGCTACGCCCGGATTGCCCAGGAGTTCCGCCGGGCGGGTTTTAGCGCTGAGGTATTTCCCAGCGAAAAAAAAATCGGTCAGCAGTTTAGCTATGCGGAAAAAAAGGGCATTCCGCTGGGGATAATCGCCGGCGAGACGGAATTCGCATCGGGCACGGTAAATTACAAAAACCTCGTTAGCCGAAGCGCAAGCGAAGGTGTTACACTTGAAGCAGCGATAAAACGTGCGGCGGAGGATCTCCGGGATTTCTAAAGAACCGGGAGGCCCCGTCTTGAGCCAACAGGATGAGCAATGGATCCCAGAAAACTCCCGGTTTATGATCAGCGCAGCAAAATACTCGATCACCTGGCGGAAAACCAGGTAATCGTCGTTGAAAGCCCCACGGGCAGCGGAAAAACCACCCAGCTTCCCATTATCCTCCACGAAGCCGGGTATGAAAAACAGGGCGTCATAGGAATAACCCAACCCCGGCGTATCGCCGCGGTGAGCGTGGCGGACTACATCCGCAATCAGCTTGCCGACGAACTTGGCGAAGCCGCCGGGGAATACGCCGGTTTTAAGATGAGATTCTTCGACGAAACCACCGAAAAAACCCGAATAAAGATTATGACCGACGGCATCCTGCTTCAGGAGATGAAGGCCGACCCCCTCTTGAGCAGGTACTCGGTAATAATGGTTGACGAAGCCCACGAACGCAGCCTCAATATCGATTTTATTCTGGGTCTGCTCAAGCGCTGCATCGAAGTCCGCCGCGATCTTAAAATCATCATATCTTCTGCCACCATCAACGCGGAGGTATTCTCAGAATATTTCAACGGAGCTCCGGTGGTGCGCATCGACACCGAAACCTTTCCGGTGACTACGGTCTATGCCCCTCCCGCCGTTGCCAACGACCCGGAGGTGTTGGTCGACAAGATTGTCGATCTGGTGGGCCACGTACTCGATGAAAAGCGGGAGGGAGATATGCTGATCTTCCTCTCGGGCGAAAAAATCATAAAGGACACCATCTCGGCGCTCTATTCCCAGCCCTACCGGAAAAAGCTCTATCTGTTGCCCTTGTACGGCAGACTGAGCAAGGAAGAACAGGACGAAGTATTTCCCCCTCCCCCGGAGGGAAAGCACAAGGTAGTGGTTGCGACCAATATCGCCGAAACCAGCATCACCATCGACGGAATCACCACGGTTATGGACTCGGGCCTGGCAAAAATGAACTTTTACAACCCCAGGACCTACACCTCGAGCCTCATCGAAAAACCCATATCCCGGGCGTCGGCCAACCAGCGGAAGGGCCGGGCCGGGCGTACCCGGCCCGGTACGGTTTACCGGCTGTATCAACGGGAAGATTTTGATCACCGGCCGCTTTTCAGTCAGGAAGAAATATACCGCACCGACCTCTCGGAGGTGGTGCTCCGCATGGCCGAGCTGGGGATTCGGGATTTTGAGAGCTTCGACTTCATTTCTTCCCCGGGCAAAGCGGGAATCGCCTCGGCAATAGAGACCCTGATGCTGCTGGATGCCCTGACCGAGGAAAACGAGCTGTCGGAAATCGGAAAGTACATGGCGCGCTTTCCCCTGCTGCCCCGTCACAGCAGGATGATCGTCGAAGCGATGCTCAAGTACCCTGAAGTGATGGACGAGGTGCTCATCGCCACCAGCTTTCTTACAACCAGCAATCCCTTCCTGCTCCCCCAGGGAGAGGAAACCGAAGCCCGCAACGCCCATCACAATTTCAGGGACAAGGCGGGAGATTTTGTCTCCTACCTGAGGCTGTACCACGCGTTCCTGGACAGCACAAAAAAGGAGAAGTTCTGTCAGCGTTACTATCTCGATTATCAGATTATGAACGAGATTGTGAATGTTAAGCAGCAGCTGACGGAAATCGTCGGCGAAATCGGAATGCCCGTCAGCGCCGTCGGCCTCCCCCTCAGGGGCGAAATGCTCGCACAGTACATCTGCGCCCTGGCAAAGGGCCTCATTCAGTTTATTTGCGTCCGTACCGGGAGGTCGAGCTACCGCAGCCTCACCGCGGAAAAAATCGACATCCACCCGGGCTCGGTTATGTTCCGGGAGAGCCCGGATTACATTGTGGCCGGTGAAATCGTGAAAACAAGCAGAACCTTTGCACGAAGCGTCAGTCCCATCCTGCCGGAATGGCTTCCGAGAATTTCAAAGGCGGTGAGCCGGCACCTCACGGACAAGCACCGGGGCGGGAAACAGGGCCGGTCCTCCAGGAAGCTGGAAAGGGAACTGGGGAGCGAAGGCCCTGGCAGGGGAAAATCCTCAAGCCGGGCTGCCGGCGAATCCGCCTACCAGCCGGCCGGCTCCCCTGCGGCCGGTTCACCGGGTCGGGACTCCAGCTGGCAAATCAGCATCGGAGGGCAGATATTCGAACTCAAGCCCTACAAGGGCAAAAAGAAAATACTCCAGCTGAGCTGGCGGGAGCTCTCCTCTCTTGCGCAGAAAAAACACCTGGAACTCATCCCCCAGTATCAGGATATCCGGGTTCAGATCACCTGGCAGAACGCATTTTTCCTAAAAAACGAACGCCTGGGGCGGGCGATCAAAATCGCCAGGCTTATCAGCCCTGAGCTGGACAGCCAAAGCAGTTGGCCCCAGCACGGCAAGTTCAGCCCATGGGAAAATCCCGATGAGCTCGCGGCGGCCCTGGGCATCCTGATGAAACTCGCCGTCGGGAAAAAGAAAAAACAGGAACTGAGTTTTATAACCCTTTACACCGATAATCAGGGACTGTTCTGGGTGAGACCGGTGGCGTCCTTTGCGAATGCGGTTACCGAAAGCCTGGCAAGCCTGGACTCCCTGATTGACGACGTGGTCGCCCTGGAGGCCGTGAGGGACCAGGGCGGCGGCGACACCCTGCCGCCGGGTTTGCCGGAATTGAAGGAAATCACCGGAAAGCAATACCGCAGGCTCTCGGACATGCTTGAAAAGGTGTGACAGTGAGAGGTGCAGCCCGACGGATATGCAGGCATGTTTTGCTGCCGGTTCTCGCCGCGGGCCTCATTGCTGGGGCAGGCGGGGTTGGGGCACAGCCCCTCTCCGGCGCTGAGGGACAGACAGCCCTGGCACGAGCACAGGCGGTCAGGGAGGCTGAAGCCATATTCGCTCAAACTCAGGCTGAGCGGGAAAACCTGTCCCGCTCACGCCAGATAGCCCGCTATGAACGGGGATTGATGCTGATTGAACAGGTGCTGTCCGCCGACACAAAAAACGCCCACGCCTGGTATCTGCGGGCGCTGCTCTCCGGTGCCCGAGGAGAGGTCAGGGGTCTGTTGGCCGCCGCAGGAGAAGTGCCGGGAATTATTGAGGCGCTTGAGCGCTGCATCAGCCTTGACCAGCGGCATGTGGACGCCTGGGCGACCCTGTCGAGGGTGCATACAGCCCTTCCGACTCTTCTGGGGGGCGATAAAGACCGGGCGGTTGAAGCAGCGCGCCAGGCCCAGACCCTTTTGGAAAGCCGCCGGGATGCTGCAGGGCAGCCCGGGCATAATAATATTGAGCTAATCACCCTGAGGGCAGTTCTGGCCCGCGCCTTGTGGGTGCGCAATGACCGCGGGGACAGAAGCGAAGCCCGCCGAATTACCGGGGAAATTCGTGCTTCAGCAGAGCAGAACCGCATTACCCTCCCCGACCGGGTGGCGGACGATCTGGCAGCCGTGCGCTAAAGACGCCTTACATGACCTTAGGCATTCCGCCTCACAAGGAGCTTATCGGCGCAGCTTTGTAAGCGCCGAGTGGGATAAAACATTTTTTAGGATAGGATACAACCTCTTCAGCAAGTCCATTAGCGGCTACGCCGCACTCCTGGTGACCTTAATAATTGCTCTCGTTAGCGACACGATTATCGAAGTTAACTCAAAATCCAGATACTAAAGCACAAGAAGTAATCTTCTGTTATTATCATCTTCGTGCATCGAGGGGCAGGGATGGATGGGATTTCTATAGAGCATGTGGCTGAAGATAGTGTATCTTAATCATAAAGGTGAGATCAAATGAACGAAAGAATCGAAATAAACCCTGTCATTTGCCATGGGAAACCGGTCATACGGGGAACACGTGTTCTCGTTTCAAATATTCTAGGCGAATTAGCCAGTGGTGCCGTTTTCGATGCAGTTATTGAGATTTATCCAAATATCAATGTAGAAGATATTCTTGCTGCACTTGAATTTTCCAGTGAACTTACGCAATTTGATACCATTTCTTATCAAGACTTGGCAGTATGAAGTTTTTTCTTCATGAGAATTTTCCCAAATCAGCTATTCAGTTCCTGAATGAGCGAGGGCATAAATCCTTCGATATTCGTGGGACAGAGAATGAAGGCCTTGATGATTTCTCTATCTTTCAACTGGCGAAGGAAAAGTCAGCAATTTTCCTCACTTGTGACCGGGACTTTTTTCATACCATCCACCTGACTGAAAAACCGCATTATGGAATCATTGTCATAACTCTTCGAAAGCCAAATGGAAAGGCTATAATCGATAAGCTGCTGTGGGTCATGGATCGCCTTGACCATTTCAGCTTTACTGACGAATGCATTCTCTTGACAGATAATAATTGCACCATTTATCGCTAACAGAAAGCAACCGCAGTCGTGCGGGAGCGCGGATTAGAACCCGACGACCACGATTTCCTCGCCGGTCGACTTTTTATCGCTCCCCGTGCGGGAGCGCGGATTAAAACATGTACTGCGTTTTCTATACAAGCCCGCTATTAGATCGCTCCCTGTGGGAAAGCGATTTTTGCTGCTCTGTAGTTTTACTGGCGTAATCCAACCGTTCAGATATCTTAGCAACAGTTTTTATTCTGTTTATGGATTCCATAAATTGATCACGTCCAATAATGTTCGCAATTTAGAAAAGTAAAAGGAGCCACAATTCTCTCCGAAGGTTAAGTAGCGATACACAACCAGAAGGAGTAAGTAATCATGGCCCCAAAAAACTCTACCGCAGATTTCAAGAATCTGCTATCCCAATTCACCGGTGAATCCGATCCCTTGTTTGAGATGCTCAAATGGACAACAGAGCAGCTTATGAAAATCGAAGTCGAATCCAAGGTCGGTGCCCCCAAAGGTCAGCACTCCCACAACCGGGCTACTCACTTTTCCGGAACACGGGTTCGCCGTTTTGATACCCGATTAGGTACCATGTATCTGGTGGTTCCAAAGCTCCGAAAGGGAGGGTATATCCCCTTCTTTGTCACCGAGAAGCGCCGGTCTGAGCAGGCGCTTCTTCAGGTTGTCCAGGAAGCATTCATTAACGGCGTTTCAACCCGGAAGATTGATCGTCTGGCAAAACAGCTGGGAATCGAGAATATTTCCGCAAGCCAGGTTTCAGAAATCAACAAAGGTCTTGATGAACAGGTTGATACATTTCGCAATCGCCCCCTTGAAGCGGAGTACCCAGTAATCTGGATAGACGCCCTGTATGAAAAGATCCGGGATGACGGGAGAGTCTACAATCATGCGGTTATGGTCGTGTGCGGCCTCAACAGGGCTGGAGAACGGGAAATCCTGGCCATAGAGCCCATGGATGCTGAAAATGAAGACAATTACCGGTTCCTGATCCAGAGGTTGAAGGAGCGTGGCCTTCGGTCCGTGTGGCTTGTGGTCTCAGATGCGCATCTGGGATTGAAGAATGCTATCCAGAAAGAATTCCTTGGTTCCAGCTGGCAACGCTGCAAAGTACATTTCATGCGGAACGTGTTGGCAAAAGTGAGAGCCAAACACAAAGAGCATGTTGCCGCCCGTATCAAACATATCTGGCTTCAACCGGATGCCGGTACCGCACGGGAATATGCCAAACAGGTGATGGATGATCTGGAATCGCAATTCCCTGAGGCGGTGGAAATCCTGGATAACGGACTTGAAGACTCACTCCAGTTCTATGAATTTCCAAAGCTCGATCATCGGAAGGTCGCTTCGACAAACATGCTGGAAAGACTGAACCGGGAGATCCGTCGGCGGTCGAAAGTCGTCGGGATTTTCCCATCTCAGGATTCTTACCTGAGATTGGTGACCTGTTTCCTGATTGAATACACGGAAGACTGGACAGCCGGCAAGGCCTATATTAAAAAGGAAATACTGGATGAGCAACGAGATCTCATCCCGAAAATAGCCGCTTAACCCGCTGGAGGAAGCTGGCTCCTACATGAAATTGCGAACTAATTTGGACACCATCCATAAATTTACTGGAAATCCTTGGCCAAAGTAGAATTTCTATAGATGCGATGTAATGCGAAAATGACACTTATTCATATTTATCCGAATTCTTTCTAAGAGCATACCATCAGCAGAGAACTCCTTTTGACCTAGGCTGCCCCGGTATATGACCCGTCCTAGAATACCGCGTTCTCGGCAAACTCAAATAGATGGGGAATAATCAGGGGGAATCGGTAAGGCCCGTCGGGAAGCTCGCTGTGCAGCGAAGCCTCTGCGATCTCCGAACCCGGAGGGAGGACGCCGGGAGGCTCCAGGGCGGTGCACAGATAAATGTATCCGTACGAGAGGGCCCCGCCCCGGTCCACCGAGTACCATCCGGCAAGGCTGAGTTCCGCACGCTTAATTCCGGTTTCTTCGTACAGCTCCCGGATTGCCCCGTCCCCGGGACTCTCGCCTGGGTCAATTTTACCGCCGGGAAACTCCCAGCCATCCTGCCCGGTCACCCGTACCAGTACCCAGGAGCCGCCGAAGCGGGTAATGACAACAGTAAACGTCACCGACGGAACCGGCAGGTCTTCCAGCACCGTAGAAATTTCCGCAAGGCGGGGCTCCCGAGGAGCTGAGGGGATGCCTGTATTCATCAATTAACCGCCTGTTCCAGCAGGCCGTCATCAGCCGGACTGCGGAAGGTCTGACAAAGGTCCTTTTGAAGCACAAAGCGCACCTGCCCCGCCTGCTTTTTTTTATCGTTCTTCATAGCGGAAATCAGAGCAGGGGCATCAAAGCCGCTTTTATCTAATCGGTAGCCGTAGTCCCGCAGGAGATTCTCAACCCGCTGGGCGTACAGCCCCTCGGTTTGTCCCATGAGGATTCCGAGCTTGAGAGCCCTGACAATTCCCCAGGCCACAGCCTCGCCGTGGGTCCAGGCTCGCTTCCCGCCTCCGGACTCCACTCCGCTGAGGGCCTCAAGGGCATGGGCAAAGGTGTGGCCCAGGTTCAGATGAGCCCGGATACCCGATTCCCTGAGGTCCGCTTCGACAATTCTCCCTTTTACCATGAGGCTTCGCCAGATGATGAGAGAAAGCAGGGACGGGTCCCGGGCAATAACCTTATTTTTTTCCGTCTCGAGAATGGAGAACAGTTCGGCGTCATCGAGCATGGCGCTTTTGATGACCTCGACCAAACCGCTGAGGTACTCCCGCTGTGTCAGACTGGCCAGGAGGGCCGGGCAGACACGCACTTCGGCGGCCGGGTAGAACGTGCCGACCATGTTTTTATAGCCGAAGTAATTGATCCCGGTCTTGCCGCCGAAGGATGCATCTACCATTGCAAGGAGGGTGCTGGGAATGAGGACGAGGCGGTTTCCACGGAGAAAAAGACTCGACGCGAATGCCGCCACGTCGGTTACCGCGCCTCCGCCGAGCCCGATGAAACAGCTGTCCCGGGCGAATCCCAGCGCAAAGGCGGTTTTGAGAATGAGCTCGACCGATGCGAAATTCTTCCCCCCCTCCCCCGCCGGGAGAATCACTATCGCCGACGGGACCTGCGCAGTATCGCCGTCGCTTTGAGCTGCGCTGTTTTTGAGGGCATCGATGTCCGCCGCTTCGCTGATCTTTGGCCTCTGCGAGAGTGCCTGGGCAAGCTCCGGCAAGGTCTCCGGGAGGCATTTCCAGACCTGGCTGTCGGTAATGAGGAGGTTTGCAGACCCGATACCGTCCAGCAGAACATTTGTGCTGTCAAATAATTCTATGTCACTGGAAAATTCGCCGAGGGAGAACGTCTTTTTCTGATTCATGACCATGAGCCTATCTCAAGGTCCTCAGATGTGTAAAGTGCGCCGTTGATGTTCGTGGTCGAAGCTCTATAGTCTACGCTTCCATCTCTTCGACTTTTTTCTGGATGCTGGCTACGAGCCTGTCGATGAAGGGATCGACTATCTGGTATATCCGTTTATTGCCCTGCACCTCGGATTGGACGATGCCCTTGTCCTTGAGGATTGCAAGATGCTGACTAATAACCGGTTGGGGTTGATTCAAGCAAACCCAGAGCTCGCTCACGCAGGGCTGGGAGTGCTGGGATATCATGCACAATAGTTTAAGCCTCACCGGGTGACCGCAGACCTTGAGTTTTTGGGCCGCATCCTGCAAAACGTCCTCGGGGCAGCGTGCGGCGGCAAACTCTACCGCCTCTTCCCGTGATATGCTGTCGAGCTGGATTTGACTCATAAAAAACTCCTCTCTAGCTGCGATTGACGCCTGCAGCCTGCTGCGCACCGGGGCTTATTTGGTGGCAGGCTCTTTTTTCGCGGCGCTTTCGCCGGTTTTCGCGCTGCTTTCGCCGGCGGTTTTGCGGCTGTCATTGACGTAAAAACCGCTGCCTTTGAATATCACCCCGGTTCCCCCGCCAATAAGCCTTCTCAGGCCGGGCTTGCCGCATTCGGGACAGGAGTCCAAGGGGTTGTCTGACATACTTTGAAAGGTTTCGAACTCATGACCGCAGCTTTTGCATTCATAATCATAATAGGGCATTGTATTCTCCAACACTATATAACAGTTTTTATATATAATAAAGCCTGAGCAGGGTAAATATATCGATTTTTTCCGCAATGGACAAGTATGTCAGCCTTGCAGGGGATCGGGGTTTTTTCTCACCGGAATATCACGGGTGGCGAGATACTCCTTGATTTCCCCGATGCGGTAATCGCCGTAGTGGACCATGCTCGCAATAAGAGCGGCGTCGGCGTGACCGGCGGTAAACACATCAGCAAGATGAGCCGGTTCTCCGGCTCCGCCGGACGCCACCACCGGCAATCCGACCGCCCGGGAAATCATTGACGTCAAGCCAAGCTCATACCCACGGCGAACCCCGTCGGTATCTATCGAATTGAGGACGATTTCACCGGCGCCCAATGACTCGGCTTCCAGGGCCCACTGCAGGGCGTCCTTGCCGGTTTTGACCCGCCCCCCGTTTATGACCACCTGATAGCCCGAGGGCATTGCGGAATCCCTGAGGGCGTCCATGGCCAGTACGATGCACTGACGGCCGAAAACCGCCGCCCCCTCGCTGATGATGCGGGGATTTTTCACCGCCTGGGAATTGAGGCTGACCTTTTCCGCCCCGGCATTAATCACTCGGCGAATATCCTCCAGGCTGCCCAGGCCACCTCCGACACAAAAGGGGATAAAAATCTCTTTGGCGACATTTTCCACCACATCGATAAATATACCCCGGTCCTCGCTGGAAGCGGTAATATCGTAAAAAACCAGCTCGTCGCAGCCCTGATCGTAGTATTCCCGGGCCATTTTGACCGGATCGCCGATATCAACGTTTCCCTCGAATTTAATGCCCTTGGTGGTCTTTCCATTGCGCACGTCCAGGCAGACGACTATTCGCTTCTCAAGCATATTATCCCCCGAAATTCCCTGCGAAATTTGTCAGCAGTTTAAGTCCCACAGGTCCGGACTTCTCCGGGTGGAACTGGGTGGCCGCCATATTGTCCCGGGCATAGGCCGACACAAAGGGAAACCCGTATTCGCTTTTTGCCAGGGTAACCCCCGCATCCGCGGGAGCCGGGTAATAGGAATGGACGAAGTAGAAACTGGATGAATCGGGGATTCCTGTGAACAGCAATGCCGCAGGATTACCCTGTTCCACGAGCACCTGATTCCATCCCATGTGGGGAACCTTTAAATCGCTGATTTTCCGTAGTTCGAACTCGTCACTGAAGAATTTCGCGCTGCCGGCTTCAACGTCCAGACAGGGGGTCGGATTTTCATCGGCCGACTCCAGGCTTTCGGACAGCAGTATTTGACTGCCAATGCAGATTCCCAACGTGGGAACGCCCCGGTTCACCGCCTCCCTCAGAGCTTCATCGAGGCCCCGGGCCCGCAAAATGCCCATGGCGTGGGCCGCCTCGCCTACTCCGGGAAAAATGATTTTATCAGCTGTGCGGACATCTTCGGGCTTTTGGCTCACCCGAAAATCTATACCCAAATAGCCAAGGGCGGTTTCAACCGATCTCAGGTTGCCCGCATCGTAATCCACAACGGTAATTGTCATAACAGCTCCTGTTGGCTTCTATTCCTTCTTATCAGGAAAAAAATGCCTCGCGTATCCATGCGGCCCTCAGAGGCAGACGGTACACGTGGATGCGGGAACCCTCAATTCGGATATCGACCAATTCCCGGAGTACCGCAGCATCCTCGAGCGGGAAATTCTGACGAAGCACCTGCAAAAAGGCAACCCGCAGGAGAAGCCGCAGCGCCCGGGCCTGGAAGGAGGAGGAGGCTTCCATGACGGCATCCGCCAGAAAAACTCCGTCGTCTCCCGCCGAAAGGGAAAAGCGTAGCTCTCCTATTCCGCTCAGGTCCCCTCCAAGGGGGCCGAGAAAGTCCGAAGACATGCCCCCGCCCACCGCAAAGGCCGGCGGGGTTTCCCTTTCTTCGGAATGAACCGGGCCCTTTCTTTCCCAAGAGGCTCCGGAACCCCGGCGCTGAGTTTGTGCTACCGCGCGGAGGCCCGAAAGGATTTCCCTGCCGAATGCCGGATCGGCTCCGAGGGTTAGCATATACAGCCCCGCTTCGATGAGCTCCAAATGAAACGGTGGGTTCTCATCAGATTCCAGGACCCAGCGGGGCCTTCGGGTGTTCCCGATAAATACCGGCTTGGAGACAAAACCCATCTCCAGGACCCGGGGTTCGAGAATCTGACTCGGTACCCCCAGGGAAACATAGAGCACCGCACCGGACGGGGAAAATTGCCGGCCACGGGGAACAAAGAACCCGATGGCCTGGTCGGTCAGCGTCAAAATAATCCGGGATAACCCCGGGGGAAGATCCACAAGCTCGCTGAGCGCCTGAGGGTCGATTCCCCGGGGATCGAGCTGTACCACCGACAGGCCGCGGCCCATGAGCTCATGTATGTGTACCGGCAGTTCCACAGGCTCAGGCTCAGACTCAGGCTCATCAGCCCTTTGACCTCCGTCCATTCCGTCTACCGCACCTCTTGCCCGGTCCTCCGGAAGGGGCTGGAGGCCGGCCGCGTCCAGCCCGGGAAGGGCGGCGGTTGCGCATGAGGGCAGGGAGAGGACCACAGACAGAAACAGCGCCGTCAGAAAAACCGACGGCGCTGAAATCCTGTTGATGCGGCGGACCTGGTTCATAATTTCGAAATTTCGATATACACCCGGGCTTCCCCGGATTCCAGGACCGAGCCGGCCGTTGTGTTGAGCATTTCCAGCTGGTCGCAGAGCACTTCTGACTTGAGATAATCCTCGAAGCTGGCGATGGCGTCGGCCATTTCCTCTTCGGCGAAGAGTTTGATGGAAATCCGGTCGGTGACTTCCAGACCGCTTTCCTTGCGGAGGTTTTGTATGCCCCGGACCAAATCGCGGACAAGACCCTCCTGGCGGAGTTCTTCGGTGACGACGGCGTCGAGGGCCACCGTGAGGCTCCCCTCATTGAGAACCTTCAGGCCTTCCTTTTCCTCACGCTGCACGATTATCGAGTCCTCGGTAATATCGATGCTTCGGTTTCCGAATTCCATGCTGAGGGTGTTGCCGTCCAGCAGGCTTTGAATTTCACCGGCGTCAAAGCGGGCGATAACCGCTGCCGCCTCCTTCATGTCCTTTCCGAGCTTCTGACCGAGCTCGCGGAAGTTCGCCTTGGCGCTGTATTCGACCAGGTCTTCCTCATTGTCACGGAATATCACTTCCTTGACATTGAGCTCGTCGCGGATGATGTCTTCCATTTCGATGAGAATGTTTTTTTCATCGCGGTTTCGGGTCACCAGATGTATGGCGTTCAGGGGCTGGCGGACCTTCAGGTTATGCATGCTCCGGATCGCCCGGCCCATGCTCACCGCCTGCTGGGTAACCGACATTTTCTGCTCCAGCTCGCCGTCGCGCCGCTCTCCCTGAACAACGGGAAAGTCGCAGAGGTGCACCGAATAGGGCATCGCCGGAGTCTTGAGGTTCTGGTAAATCTCCTCGCTGATGAAGGGTATAAACGGCGCAGCGACCTGAACGAGCTTAACCAGCACCTCATACAGGGTACCGTAGGCTTCGAGCTTGTCATCATCGTTTTCGCTCTTCCAGAACCGGCGGCGGCTTCGGCGGATATACCAGTTGTTCAGCTGATCGATGAATTTCACCACCGGATCTACCGCCTTCTGCAGGTCATAGGCGTCCATGTTAGCGGTGACTTCCTCGACCAGAGTCTCGACCGCTGAGAGAATCCACCGGTCCAGCGGATTGGTGGGGTTCTCCGGTGCGGATTCGGGCTTGACCTTGTCGATGTTGGCGTAGGTCACAAAGAAGCTGTAGGCATTCCACAGCGGTATGATGACGCTCTTGAGAACTTCTTTGACACCGTTATCAGAATATTTTAAGTCCTCGGCTTTTACCACGGCGGAGTCCATAAGGAAGAGCCTCAGGGCGTCTGCCCCGTAGGTATTGATGATTTCCGCAGGATCCGAGTAGTTGCGCTCGCTCTTGGACATTTTGCGCCCGTCTTCCGCGAGAACCAGACCGTTTACGATTACGTTTTGGAACGCCGGCTTCTCGAAGAGGGCGGCGGCTAGAACCGTCAGGGTATAGAACCAGCCCCGGGTCTGATCAAGTCCTTCGGCGATGAAGTGAGCCGGATAATTGGCATCGAAGCTGTTCTTGTTTTCGAAGGGATAGTGATTCTGGGCGTAGGGCATGGCGCCGGATTCAAACCAGCAGTCCAATACCTCGGGAACACGTTTCATGGTTCCCTTTCCGCAGGAACAGGTCCAGCTGATATCATCGACAAAATGCTTGTGCAGGTCCTCGACAAGGACGCCGGACTTTTCCTTGAGCTCCGCCCGGCTGCCGATGCAGACCGTCTCTTCGCATTCGTCGCATTTCCACACCGGTATGGGATTGCCCCAGAACCGGTTCCGGCTTATCGCCCATTCCCTGGCATTTTCAAGCCATTTTCCGAAGCGTCCTTTCTGGAGATGTCCGGGAATCCAGTTGATGGTGTCGTTGGAATCGATCATGGTTTTTTTGATCTTTTCGATGTCGACAAACCAGGAACTTATGGCCCGGTAAATCAGCGGCGCCTTGGTCCGGTAGCAGTGAGGATAGCTGTGAAGATAGTTCTCCCGGCGCACCAGCTTGCCGTTTTCTTTGAGCGCGTTGATGATGGGTCGGTCGGCGTCTTTTACAAAGAGCCCGGCATAGTCAGGGATTTCGTCGGTGAATTTACACTCGGCGTCGATGGGCACCAGTACCGGAAGCCCGCTGTGCTTGAGCACCTGGTAATCGTCCTCTCCGAATCCCGGAGCGATATGCACGATGCCTGTTCCGTCTTCGGTTGTGACAAAATCGCCGAGATGGGTTTTAAACGCGCCTTCCTTGTGCAATTCGGCGAAATAGGGAAACAGGGGCTCGTAACTCCAGCCGGCCAGGTCCCTGCCCTTCATGCGGCCGATTATTTTGTACGACGATTCATCCTTGTAATAATGGGAAAGACGGCTCTCCGCCAAAATGAATTCTTCATCGCCGTCGGTGATGCGCAGGTAATCAATGTCCTCGCCGAGGGCCAGGCCGAGATTGGACGGCAGGGTCCATGGCGTGGTGGTCCAGGCCAGAAAAGAGAGTTTGCCGTTCTTTATTGTCTTGTCCTGCTTACCCTGGCCGTCGGATTTCACGGTAAAACGGATAGTAATTGCCGGATCGTGAACGTCCTTGTATCCACCGAGGTTGACCTCGAAATTCGACAGGGGAGTCGCCAATTTAGGGCTGTAGGGAAGGATGTATGCCCCTTCGTAAATCAGGCCCTTCTCCCACAACTGCCTAAAGACCCACCAGATCGTTTCCATGTAATCCGGGTCCATGGTCTTGTAGTCGTTGCGGAAATCAACCCAGCGCCCCATGCGGGTCATGGTGCTTTCCCACTCGGCGGTGTATCTGAGCACGATTCCCCGGCAGGCTTCGTTGAACTCGGCGACGCCGTATTCTTCTATTTGAGATTTTCCCGAAATTCCAAGCTCTTTTTCCATTTCGTATTCCACGGGAAGACCGTGGCAGTCCCATCCGAAGCGGCGCTGGACCTTCCTGCCCTTCATGCTCTGGTAGCGGGGAATAATGTCTTTGATGGTACCGGGAACAAAGTGCCCGAAATGGGGCAGACCGGTTGCGAACGGGGGTCCATCAAAGAAAATAAACTCTTCCTGCCCATCTCGCTGATCGATGGATTTCTGAAAGATGTCGTTGCTTTTCCAGAATGAGAGGATGGATTCTTCCATCTTGGGAAAACTCACCCTGGAGTCTACCGCTTTATACAAAACATGCTCCTGTGGGCTGAGGAATCGATCAAAGAGATCAAAAAGTCTGCCCGGAAAAAATGGTGAAAAGTGTTCGAGCTGACATAGTAATGACGTTAGTGTCCACAGTCAAGTTGACCATCGCGGGCGGCAGGGCGACGCTTGCGGGGAATTTGTTTACCGAGACAGAGCATCGGCGCTGTGCTATAGTTCTTAACCATGGCAGAAGCGAAAGAACGCATCCTGTTTTTATACCTATCCACCGGCGGAGGGCATATATCTGCAGCCCGCGCCCTGGCTCAGGAAATTGAAGGCCGATACGCCCCTCATGAGGTGGAAGTCCATATTTTCGACGGCATCCCCAACAACGGTTCCGAGGTTCAGCGGGCTCTGGTGGAAAAAGGATACCGCTTCACCACTCTGACAATGCCCTTCCTGTGGAGCATCGTCTATCAAATATCGAATATTCCCTTTGTGATGAACAGCCACACCAAGGCGATGAGTTTCTTTTCAACCAAATTTATCCGGAAATTTCTGAGGGAGCACAGTATTACCCGGGTAGTGAACCTGCACTTCCTGCTCAGCCGACCGCTTTTCCGGGCTCTCAGGCAGACCAGGCGTTTGGACATGCCGGTGGTTACCGTGGTAACCGACCCCTTTACATCACACCCCATGTGGTACTACCGCCAGTTTGCTCCAGTAGTTGTTTTTTCCGAGAGGGCAGCCAAGGACGCCAGAAAGTACCTCCGCTGGCTTGGGCTGCCTTCGCTTCTTCTGCCCCGCCCCCGAACCATTACCAAACTACCCCCGATTCTCAGCTCCAAATTCAATAAGCCCATGTCCGCAGAGGCACGGCAGGATTTGCGCAAAGAATACGGTTTCTCCCCGGATAAGCGCCTCATTCTTATGGCCGGCGGGGGCGAGGGCCTTCCCAAAGGTGAGAAGTACCTCGAAGCCATCGCCAGGGCGGGGCTCGATGCTCAAATCGCATTTGTCTGCGGCCGCAACCTCAGTCAGTTCGAGCGGATTTCTGCCATTGCCCAGAAGTACCCTGGTGTTTCTATTACGGTGTACGGCTTTGTTACTTTTATGTACGAGCTCATGAACATGTCCGATGTCATCGTCACCAAAGCCGGCCCCGCGACGATTTACGAGTCCCTCCTTCTTCAAAAGCCCCTCATTCTCACCCAGCGGCTCTACGGTCAGGAACAGGGTAATGTGGATTTCGTCGTAAACAACAAGCTCGGCTGGTTTATACAAAAACCCCGGATAATGGTTGCTCAAATCGAGGAAATACTCGAAAAGCCGGAAATATTTACCCAGACCATAGAGAACATTAAAAAAGCACATATCAAAAACGGCTGCGAGCAGGTCGTTGATTACATACTTTCCCTGCCTTCAAAACCTGCCAAGCGCAACAAGCTGATGGACATGCTCTACAGCCCGAAGCACCGCTAACACGGGGATTCGGGCACCGGAACATCCGGCGCTCCGAACTATTGCCCTTGCGCGGCGTTTACTGCTAGAGTAAAAGCATCACAACGGAGCCGTATCGCAGATTGCCTTGAGGGATTTCCCGGCCCGTTTACGGAGCAGAAATGATAGACAAAAAATAGGGAGAACCAGACAGACTTCAGCGGCCCGTTCCCCTTATTTTTTTTGCCGCTCATATCGAACCTCAGGAGGTTGCGAATGAGCAGTCAATTTCTGCACATTTCCCATCTACATTTTAGCTATCCCGACAGCAGCGACCCGGTGTTCACCGACCTTTCTCTTGCATTCGCTACCGGGTGGACCGCAGTGGCCGGCGCCAACGGATGCGGCAAATCAACCTTGTTGAAGCTCATCGGAAACGAGCTCATGCCCGCAGCGGGCAGCATCGCACCCAATATACCGGCGCTGTACTGTCCCCAGGAAGCGCACCAGCCGCCTCCCGGTCTGGAGGACTTCTATGCCGACGTATATGAGGGACAAAGCGATGCCGGCCGGCTGTTCTCCTCGTTGGGCATGGATTACGACTGGCCCTATCGTTGGGATAGTCTGAGCTTCGGCGAGCGAAAACGGGCTCAAATCGGCGTGGCCCTCTATGCGGCCCCGGGAGTTTTGCTGCTCGACGAACCGGCCAATCACCTCGATGAAAGCGGAAGAACGCTCCTCATACAATCCCTGTCCCGGTTCCGGGGAATCGGTCTTCTGGTAAGTCATGACCGGGCGCTGATGGATGAGCTCTGCCCGTCTACCCTGCTTTTTGATGCCGACCCGCCCAGGATATATAACTGCCCATGGTCGACCGCCAGAGCTGAACTGGATGGAGAGAACCGCCGGCTGCGGAGGGTATATGAGCAGGAAAAAAAAGAGGAACGGCGCTTAAAACAGGAGCTTCAGAGACGGAGAGAGGAGAATGACCGGCATCAAAAAGACTTTTCAAAACGCGGGCTCGGGAAAAAAGATTTTGACGCCAAGGCTGCGGTGGATCAGGCCAGGCTCAGCGGGCGGAACGCCATCGGCGAGGGCAAGATAAGGCATATGGATCAACGCCTCAAGCGCCATCAAAATAGCATAGCGCCGCCGCCGGCCGTGGAGAAAACCGGAGTGAAATTCAGCGCTCAGGCATTTAAATCGGATTCCTTTTTTAGCCTGGGGCCCGGAAGCATTCCCCTGGGAAGCGACGGACGGCGGCTTGTCTTTCCCGAGCTGTCCATGAAGGCGGGAGAGAAAATTGCCCTGTCCGGTGAAAACGGCTCGGGAAAGACGAGTCTGCTGAAGCATATTGTGCGCAGCTTACCGGCTTCAGTCGGCGAAATTCTCTATCTGCCCCAGGAGTTGAGCGAAAACAGCATCGATGCGCTGGTAAGGGAAATTCATAAGCTTGATAACGACCGCCGGGGCGAGCTGCTCTCCCATTTTTCCCGATTGAACGGAGACCCCCGTTCCATGCTCACCATCCACCGGCCAAGCCCCGGTGAAAGCCGAAAACTCGCTTTGGCCCGGGGACTGTTGGACAAAACGCCGATGATGATCCTCGACGAACCGGGGAATCACCTCGATCTGCCGTCAATCACCGCCATTGAGTCGGCCATAGCACAGTATGACGGCGCTGTTCTTGTGGTCAGCCATGACCGGCGGTTTCGGGAAAATCTCTGCAATGATGAATGGCGCATTACCCGCTCAGACAGCGGCTCATCCCTGGCCATTTTTTCTGCAGTTTGAATTTCACTCCGTGTGAGGGGTATATTAGAGGATATCAAAAACGGAGAGTCTTTGTGAGTAAGCGCCTATCTAAAAAAAGAATAAGACGGTTCGTCAGCCGGCGGGTTACCGTCGGGCTGTTAGCAGTTTTGCTGATTGCCCTCATCGGCTGCAGTCAGCCTCAAATTGATCCGGGTGATCTGCTGATCAGCCTGGAATCCCGCCATGAGCTCAGTCTTGAGGTTAATGCGGCTAGCGGAGCATTGACCGCAGTTCATATCATAGAAGTCAATGCGGATACCCAGAACGGCAGTTCTTACCGTTGGCTCATAAACGGCAGAGACCCCTCGTCCATTGGCTATGAGGTGCTGGAAGGCAGCGAAAATCGGCTTCGGGTGCGGATTCCCGAGAGCGCGAAGGGCGATATCGAAATCAGCCATGTCCTATCTGCGGGCAATGCGGAAAACAGCGAAAGTCTGACCCTCAACGCATCCCCGGCGGATTACGATCCCCTCACGGAGCCAAGCGACGCCATACTGCTGCCGGGCTCAACGACACCCCGCGATGTATACCTGATTTTTCACAACAACAGACCCCAGCCGGTTTCCAGCGATATCAGGGTCGGCCCAAGAGCCTCCTCTTCGCCGGCCCCCGTCAGCAGAAGACAAAGTCCGGCAGCCCGGGAACGGGGATTCGCCGTAGGCCCCGCCTGGCCGGGGTTGCGGAACCTGGGAGCCCCGGAGCATATATGGCGGTTTAACCGGGATGTCCGGGAGAACATGCCGGCTTATAGCCGAAGCCGCAGCCGCAGCATTACCGGCCCCCAAAGCAACCCTCTGCCCCAGATCGGCGATGTAGATACCTTCCGGGTTGACGGGACTGTCAGCGGGAAGGACAGCATCGACGCGACCCTTCGCTGGCAGCACACAAAATCCGTCACCATAGACGGGGCGACAAAAGATAAAACCGTAAATATCTGGGTAGGCGCAGAGTGGGAGAACTTCGCCACAAACAATGCCAATGATGCGGTCATAGGAGGCGATTTTGCCTTTGACGCAGTGCCCAATGCCTACATTCAGGATCACCCTGAACCGCCCCGGGAATCCCGGAGAGTGTTTTGTATGACTACAGCCCGCTGGCTGCGTCTTGCAGTTGATCATAATATGCCTTCTCAAACTCTGCCGGAGGCATATATCCCAGGATTTCATAAATCCGTTTATTGTTGTACCAGCTTACCCATTCCAGCGTAGCAGCCTCAATAGCATCCAGGTTTTTCCACGGTCCTTTACGGTAGATCATTTCGGATTTGTACAGTCCGTTTATGGTTTCAGCCAGCGCGTTGTCATATGAGCTGCCTACACTCCCAACAGATGGGGCAATGCCTTCTTCTGCTAAGCGGTCAGAATACCGGATTGACAGATACTGGCTCCCACGATCACTGTGGTGGATCAGCCCATTTTCAGGTTGCCTTGCCCACAGGGCTTGTTCCAGAGCATCCAGCGTCAGCTCTGCGCTCATGGACCTCGAGGCACGCCATCCGACGATCATTCGTGAAAATACATCGATGATAAATGCCACATATACAAAACCCACCCAAGACGCGCAATAAGTGAAATCCGCCACCCACAGCTGATTCGGACGGTCGGCACTGAATTCCCTGTGCACCAAATCGAGCGGACGTTCATTTTTCGGGTCCGGTACTGTGGTTCGCACCTTGCGGCCTCGTATGACGCCTTTAAGCCCCATGACAGCCATGAGACGGGCCACGGTACATCGTGCGATCTGGAATCCTTCTCGCTTCAGCTGGTGCCAGACCTTGCGAACGCCGTAAACCTCATAATTCTCATCCCAAACCCTCTGGATCTCTGGCTTCAGGATTTCATCGCGCTTTACCCTTGCGGGAGCTGTTTCAGGGTGTTTTACTCGCTTTTTCTGTTCGTAGTACACCGAAGGAGCGATTGGCACCTGAGTACAAATCGGCTCGACCCCATAGTCATCGCGGTGTTCATCAATGAAGCAGACTATTTCTTGTGTTGGCGGTCGAGCTCCGCCTTCGCGAAATATGCGGAAGCCAGACGTAGAATCTCATTGGCTTTCTTGAGCTCCCGGTTCTCCCGCTCGAGCTCCTTGATTCGCTTCTTCTCGTCGGTTGTAAGTCCCTCCCGACTACCATTATCTTTCTCGGCTTGGCGAACCCACCGCCGTAACGTCTCTGCAGTACAGCCTATCTTTTCAGCTATCGACTCAATTGCGGCCCACTGAGAATCATATTCACCTTTGGCGGCGAATACCATGCGGATTGCCCGCTCCTTAACTTCCTCAGAAAACCTGCTGTTTTTCTTTACCATGACTCCATCCTCTCACAAGATTTTGTCTCCGGTAAAGCCGGGGCGGTTCACCCCGACAGCCTCATCGATGTACTGGGAGACGCGTTTTTCTCCGACGACGGCAGCCAGGATATTTACCAGTTGGTGACCAATCTTATCGGCGAAGAGTGGGGCCCCACGGGCTTCACCAATCTGATAGCCGAGAGGGATGCGGTAGACATTCTCTTATACGACATCGATGCGGACTGGAGTGTGGCCGCGGGAAAAACCGTCGGGTACTTTTGGGCAAAGGACAACTTCACCGCATCGGACGTTTCCAACAGCAACGAAAGAATTATGTTCTACATGGACGCGCCATTTCTTCACTACACCGAGGCATTCTGGGCGGACGCCAAGGGAGTCCTGATTTCCACCCTAGCTCATGAGCTGCAGCATATGATCAGTTTTTATCAGCGCTGGGTTCGCGGAGGCCAGCTCGACGGAACCTGGATGGAGGAAATGATGTCCCTGATGGTGGAAGACCTGGTTGCCGACGCCATTGCCGTCGAGCCGCCGGTATATCGCCTGGATACCTTCAACGCCTATCCCGAGGAAAGCCTGACCAATTGGCCCGGACGGGGTTCGGACTCCCTGGACTTCGGCAAAGCTTATGCAACCAGCTATGCCTACGGGGCCTACCTGCTGCGCAACTACGGCGGAGCGGACTTTCTGGCTGCCCTCTATGCTGCCGACGCGGCGGACAGCGAAGCGGTAAGCGCTGCCATAGCGGCCCAAAGCGGCGGGAGCGGCCCTGATTTTGCCGGGTCCCTGGTCGACTGGGCAATTGCGGCCCTCGCCAGCAGCCGGGGAGCGCTGAGCGCAAGCCCCTTCAGTTACGGCGCGTATTCCGGGAGCCTCGGAACGGTAAGCTATAATCTCTCTGCCATAGATCTGGGTGCAATCCCCCAGTTTTTCGGAGAGGGCAGTCTGGGCCCCGGGGGAGTATTCGTCTTTAGCGACTCCGACAGAATCCCCGTGGATCTGGGGGAGAACATCCCGCCGAACAGCAATGTATTCTTCAGGGCCGCATCCGGGGCCGACGGAACGGTGACGGTTCCCGTTATTTTTCCGCCGGGACTCTCGGTGACAGTCGTAGTACAATAGGACGCATGATGAGACGAAGTATTGCAGGAATAGTAGCGCTGGTGTTTTTGGGATCGGTGCTGGCCGCCTCGGGCCAGGAGGAACTTCCCGGCCGGCTGCACGGAAGCCGGCCGCTGCCCGCAGAGCCCGTCGAACTCACCGGGGTCGTCCGCATGATCGGATCTTCGCTGGAGTCCAGTCCGGCCCTTATTCTCGATGAGCAGAGCATACAGAACCTTGACGGCAGGTACAGCGCTCTGGGCATCATCGGTTCCGGTGCCGCCGCCCTGGTGGAAAACTTCCAGGGTCAGGAAGTGACGGTGATGGTAATGGTACTGGACAGGGAACGCTATGACCGGCAGTACCGTGAGACCTACCCCCTCTCCTACCGGCTATTTCAGGGATTCGCCCTGATAGAAGAACCGGGAAGTGCTCCCTAAGATTCGTCTCCTCGCCGGACTGACCCTGCTGGTGATGGCGCTGAGCGGGGGCTGCGCCCTGGTATACCCGGGCAATTATCGCAATTTCACCGTACCCGATCTGTCAAACGGCATGCCTCACGAAGTAAGGACCCAGCTGGTTTTCACCGGCGAGCATGTTGAATTGTACCTGGAAAGGGGAAAGCAGATTGTCAGGAGCAAACTGGACTCCATAGGCGGAGAACTCGACGCCGAACTCGTCCCCCGAATATCCGAACGCTTCGCCGAACCCTCGGATATCGACGGCAACCGGAGGGTAATTGTTGTACTGATGGACATTCGGGACGGTTTTGACCCCGACGAAAGCCAGTACGTCGCCGGTTTTTTTCTCAGAAAGGACATCGACGGCGGCCTGTTGAGCAACCGGGGCGAGATCCTCTACCTGGATATCAGCCCGGGGCTGGAATACTCCGGGGGCAGGCAGACACTTATGTACACCGCCGCCCACGAGTTATTTCACCTCATCGATTACTCCCTCGGTTTTCGCAGGGACACCTGGCTTTCCGAGGGACTGGCCCTGGCTGCCGAACAGGCATATACGGCTTCAGTTGTAGAATACCGGGCTGAGCTGTTCGCCGCCGGAGGCGCTCTAGACGGCGGACCTCCGGCCATTGCCCGGGGCAATCATTTTTATCACTGGGATTCCCCTGCCGGCGCCGGAGATTACGCGTCGGCCTACGCATTTTTTCACTGGCTTTTGTCATCGGCTGCGCCCCATGGGGCATCCACTCATGCGGTGTTCGCATCAGGCGCCGGTAACGGCGAAGAGCTCATGGCAGCGTTGGCGGAGTTTCCCGAGTTCGATTATGCCGGGGAAATGCCCGATCTGTTGTTGGCCTGGCACCGGCAAAGCGCCGCCAACGCCGCGGGCTGGACCGGGTGGAACACCGGCGGGGCCTACGGCAACGATCCCGATCTGGCAGCAGCCCTGGCCGATGCCCGAATCTTCGCCCCGGCCCAATGGTACTCCGGGAGGACAGATGCGCGGCTGTATCCCGGAGACGCCATATACATCACCGGCCATGAGCAAAGCGGATGGTCGCCGGGGGCAGCGGGTCCGAATATTTCATTTTGGGGTCTTACCGGCAACGCAGCGGATACCGCCGTCCAGGCGGTGGATGCTGACCACCACATGCTGATAGTCTTTAACCGGAACCCGGATCCATACGGTCCGCCGGAGCCCGTCGGGCTGCTGCCCGCAGCTTCCGGGCAGCCCGCCACCGCTGACCTGAGCGAGGCTCGGCGGGAAAACCACAGCCGGAAACCCTCTTCAGCGCCCCGGTACCGGGCGGTACCGGCGCCGCCGGGGTATTAGCGCTTTAGGTCCTCGATGTATCCCCGCATTTTGCGGATTTTCCGGCTCATCTCTTCCCGCTTCTGGCGTTCCTTCTCAACTACTTCGGCGTCCGCCTTGCTGAGAAACTTTTCATTGCTGAGTTTGCGTTCGGTCTGCTCCAGGGCCTTGGACTCTTTCGCGATGTTTTTTTCCAACCGCTTGAGGGCCGCATCCACATCGATCATGTCGCGGATGTATACATATGCCTCAAATCCGCTTCCCACCACCGCCAGGGCGTCTGCACGCTCGAGGTTTTCCGGATTCCATTCAACGTTTTCCGCGGAGGTCAGGTCCCTTACCAGGGCGTCTTCGCCGGCGAAATACCTGCCGTGGGCAAATCCCTCTTCAAAAACCACGGCGAAACGGATTTTTGCCGTCGGGGGAATGGTGAACTCCGATCGGAGGGTGCGCACCGCCCGGATGAGCTCCTGAAGGCTCTCGAACGCCGCGGCTTCCTCCGGAAAGTTCCGCCAGGCCTCCTGCGCGGGGTATGCCTTGCCGAGTATGGGATTGTCTTCTCTGGTTCCCGCCCCGGCCGGGGCCGGAAGTTTCTGGAAAATCTCCTCGGTGACATAGGGCAGGAAGGGATGCAGCAGGGCAAGGCCCTCTTCCAGAACAAACATCAGCAGGCTGATTGCCCGGTCTTTTTCCGCCTCGTCGTTCGAGTAGAGGCTTAACTTCGAGGCTTCGATGTACCAGTCGCAGAACTCGTTCCAGAAGAACTCGTACACTGCGCCAGTGGCGTCGCTGAATCGGTAGTTCGAGAGCCCATCGGAGGCTCTGGCCGCCGCGGCATTGAGCCGATGGAGTATCCATTTATCGAGCACCGTCAGACCGCCGTGTTTTCCGTCGACGATTTCCCGGGCATTGTGCAGGGTCCTGCCGTCCAGATTCATCAGCAGGTAGCGGCTGGCATTCCAGATTTTATTGGCGAACCGGCTGCCGAGGGAAAAGGTCTCCTTGTCGAGCAGAATGTCCTGCCCCTGGGTTGCCAGGAAGGCAAGGGTAAAGCGCAGGGCGTCGGCACCAAACTCATCGACAATTTCCAACGGATCAATCCCGTTGCCAAGACTCTTGGACATCTTGCGGCCCTTTTTGTCCCGTACAAGTCCGGTCATGTAAATATCCCTGAACGGCACTTCACCCAGGAATTCCAGGCTTGCCATAATCATGCGGGCAACCCAGAAAAAGATGATGTCGTATCCCGTAACCAGGCTGGTAGTGGGAAAGAACTCCGCCATGTCCCGGCTTTTTTCCGGCCAGCCGAGAATGGAAAACGGCCACAGCCAGCTGGAGAACCAGGTATCCAACACGTCTTCATCCTGCCGGAAGCTCCGTCCGGCGTACTCTTCGCTTTCCGAGGGGTCGGTTCGGGAAATCACCATTTCGCCGGTTTCCGTGTCGTACCAGGCGGGAATCCGGTGGCCCCACCAGAGCTGACGGGAAATACACCAGTCCCTGATATTGGTGAGCCACGACTTGTAGGTATTCTCCCATTTTTTGGGGAAGAAGGTTATTTCGCCGTTTTCCCAGGCGGCAAGGGCCTTTTTGGCCAGGGGCTCCATGCGGACGAACCACTGGGTGCTCAAGTAGGGCTCAATTACCGTATCGGTTCGGTAGCAATGGCCCACCTGGTGCCGATGGGGCTCTTTTTCGACCAGCAGCTCCTGTGCTTCCAGATCGGCTACCACCGCCTTTCGGGCCTGGGCCATGGTCATTCCCCGGTATTTCTCCGGAGCGTTGTCGTTCAGCATCCCGTCGGGATTCATGATATTGATTTCCGGGAGCTTGTGGCGCTTACCGACTTCATAATCGTTAAAGTCGTGAGCCGGGGTAATTTTTACTACGCCTGTTCCGAATTCCGGGTCTACATAGCTGTCGGCGATAACCGGAATTTCCCGGCCCGTCAGCGGCAGAACCACGCTCTTTCCGATTACATCCCGGTAGCGCTCATCCTCAGGGTGAACCGCCACCGCCGAATCGCCGAGCATGGTTTCGGGCCGTGTTGTGGCAAGCTGCACATGGCCGCTGCCGTCCGCCAGGGGGTACTTGAGATGATAGAAAAACCCGTTTACTTCCTTGAACTCGACTTCGTCGTCGCTCAGGGCTGACTGAACGCCGGTGCTCCAGTTGACCAGGTAGGTGCCCTTGTAGATGAGGCCCCGGTTGTACAGTTCGACGAACACATGCTGTACCGCGTCGCTCAATCCCTCGTCGAGGGTAAACCGTTCGCGGCTCCAGTCGCAGGAGGATCCGATCTTTTTTAACTGTTCGGTAATAATGGCGTGATGCTCTTCTTTGACCTTCCAGGTTTCGGCGAGGAAGGCCTCCCGGCCCATTTCGGTCCGCTCTTTTCCCTGGGAGCGCAGCTTCTTCTCTACGACGTTCTGAGTCGCTATGCCCGCATGGTCGGTACCGGGCACCCACAGTGTCGGTTCGCCGAGCATACGGTGGAATCGAATGAGAATATCCTGAAGGCTGTTGTTGAGACCGTGACCGAGGTGGAGAACGCCGGTGACATTCGGAGGAGGGATGACGATGACAAAGGGCTTTTCCCCGTCTTTCGGCTGGCGGGGGGCAAACAGCCCGCTTTTCATCCAGAGATCATAAATGCGCCCCTCAAACTCCCGGGGGTTGTACGCTTTCTCAAGTTCGATTGCCTTCATCGTCCACTACTCCTGCGTCCTAAAGTGGATGCCATAATAGCAGAACAGGCACAGGCCTTCAATCAGGCTTTTTTCGTCCGGGCCGCCGGAAGACCTTGCTGATCAGATTCGCCGCCGGGCGCTTGTCCCTGGCTGCGGCCTCAAGGCTGCCCTCAAGCCTGCGCTGGGCCTTTATCTGGTCCAGGTGGTCGTTGTCCCCCGCATCGCCGATCTTTCGCTGCATGAGAGCCTGGAGAACGCTCTCCCTGCCGTACACGATAATCTCATCCCCAGGAAGAACCGCCGTCTCTCCCCGGGGCACCGCCGCATAGTATCCGTCGGCCCGCTGGATGCCGAGCACAAGCAGCCCTTCTTCATTCAGCCTCAGTTGCCCCAGGGAGCGCTCGGCAAGCCAGGAATCGCCGGCAACCGGGAATTTCACTACCTCGTAGTCCTTTCCCAGAAACAGCAGGCTGTCGTAGTCATGGGCGTATACCCTGGTAAAACGTTTGAGAAAGCCCTGTACCAGTTTTGAGAGTATCCAGTCGATAAGCCCGGTCCTGCTGAGCAGCCACATAAACAGAACGGAACCGCCGAGAATTGCCAGCCTGATGACAATATCCCGCTGATCGGTGAACGAGGTAAAGGTGAGAATGAGGGTGGCCGCGAAGGAAACAAACCCGATGTTTCCCATAAACATCAGATTCATGATTATCCTCCGACGGACCGGATGCCGCACGATGGACTCGGATTCGCCGGTGGTGAATCCCGTACCGGTGTACGCACTCCGCGCCTGGAAGCGGGCCATGTCTTCCGACATACCCGTGTGCTTGAGCATGATTGAGGCGATCTTCACGATGCTGACCGAAAACACGAGAATGATTAGAAAGGAGATAACTGCTGCCATATGTATTCCTGCGGAGGACGCTGTTTACCGGCCGCTCTTCTCCCGCTTTCGGGAAATCCGCTGCATCTTGCGGTAGTACTCGGCCTGTTTTTTTATCTCGTCGAGGTCGGCGCAGTAGATTTTCCCTTCCATCGCCTTGAACCGCTTGTTGGACAACAGCTCGCTTACCGCCTTGTTGCCCTCTACCTGATTGAGGCCCACCATGTGGATGAGTTCCTTTGTGCCGAATTCAAAAGAGTAGGCCTCGCCGGTGCGCACCGGTATCCGATTCTTCTCGAGCTGAATAAGAAGAAAGTCATAGAGCTTGCCGATGGGGTTGTCCAGAAGGGTGTTCGCCAGTTGCTTGTAAATGAACCAGATCCGTTCAGACATCAGTGTAGTGATTTTTGAGATGATCTGGGGCTGGGACTTGACCATGGTCTTGAAGTTCTCCCGATTCACTACCAGGAGAACCGCCTCTTCATGGGCGATGGCCGACGCAGACCGGGGCTTGTCTTCCAGCAGGCTCATTTCCCCGAAGATATCCCCGGGCTTGAGCATGGCCAGGAGGACCTCGTTTTGATTCATGATTTTGGTGATTTTCACCTGGCCTTTCTGGATGATATACAGCTGCTGACCCGGCATATTCTCGGTAAAGATCATGGTGTCCTTGGGATACAGCCGGGTGAATTCCGGGGTGTCCTCATCGAGATAGACCGCCTTCTGGTACGGCTTAACTTTTGCCATCCGCTGACGTGCTGTCTGTTCCTGACTGCCCCGGGGATAGAATTTAAGATACTGGTGGTAGGCGAAATACGCCTGGTTGTACTGATTCAGCTTGACGTAGTACTCGGCGACGTGGAAGAGGTGGTCCTTGCCGGCCTCGCCGTCGAGGCTCTGCTGGGTGAGCCGGGTGAGGGCTTCATCGAGATAGCGCATCCTCCGGGAGAATGACTCGATAATCTTCATGGCAACCGGCGTGTTTTTTTCAATGAGGAGACCGTAGTTGTCCCGGCTGACGGAAATAAGGTTGACATCGCTTATTGCCTGGGCAGTTTCAATGTGACTGTGGCCGCTCATGGTGGATACGACGCCGAAGAAGTCCCCGGGTCCCAGGATATTTCCCCCTTCTTCGGCGACGACCTCGACTTCCTTGCTCAGGCGGACTTTACCGGAACGGATAATAAAGAACTGATTGGCGTTCTGCTTTCCTTCCACAATGATATACGCACCCTGCTTGAAGGAGACCATTGCTAATTGAAGTGGGTTGCTCATATTCCGTCCCAAGCCATTGCCCGCGATGGGGCGACATTGATGTTCCCGGCCCGGAATTAAAAATCAGGACCGCTATTATCAGTATAGGGGATGAGAAAAGTCTAAGTCAATCTGCCCCTGGCGCGGCAATCCGCGAGGAAGGGACGCTATTGACCGGACAAAATCCCGTATACCGCCTATAATCGGCAGAAGTGAAAAACTCTGAAATTCAATTATACCCCGAGAACCAGGAGGATGCATGAAAATCCGCTGCGGCATAATCGGCTACGGCATGTCCGCCAAAACCTTCCACATTCCATTTATTGAAGCCCTCGAAGATTTCGAGCTCGCCGCCGTGTCCACCAGCCGGCGCGAGGAGCTGTCCGCCAATCACCCCGGTACGCGGCATCATGTTGACGCCGACGCCCTGCTATCGGACAGCGATCTGGATCTGGTAATCATCACCAGCCCGAATACCACCCATTTCGGCTATGCGAAACAGGCCCTGACACAGGGACTTCATGTGGTGGTTGAAAAACCTTTCACGGTTACCTACGGGGAAGCCGAACAGCTGGTCAAAGTAGCCGCTCAATCGGACAAAATCCTCACGGTTTATCACAATCGCCGCTGGGATGGGGACTTCCTCACCCTGAGCGAACTTCTGGAATCAGGCAAGCTCGGAAACCTGTCGCACTTCGAAACTCATTTCGACCGATTCAGACCGGCCGTCCGGGACCGATGGCGCGAACGGGCCGAGCCCGGAGCCGGCCTGTTGTACGATTTGGGTTCCCACATGCTCGACCAGTGCGTCTTTCTGTTCGGCACTCCCGACTGGATACAGGCGGACATTGCCCGTCAGCGGCCCGGCGCGCAAATCGACGATTACGTGCACATGGTGCTCGCCTACGGCAGGATGCGGGCGGAGGTTCATATATCAAGCGTTGTCAACTCGCCCTCGCCCCGCTTCGCCATCCACGGCGACGGAGGAAGCTTTGTAAAGTACGGACTCGACCCCCAGGAGAATCAGCTCAAGGCCGGACTTGCCGTCGACCATCCGGATTTCGGAAAGGAAGATGAGGACGCTTCGGGCAGCTGGCATCCTGCACCCGAAGGCAGCCCGGTTCAGATCATCCCCAGCGTCCCCGGACGATATAAAGACTTCTATACCATCCTCGCCCGGGCCGTCAGGGGTAACGAGGCCCCGCCGGTGTTGCCCGAAGACGCCGCCATGGTGATCAGGCTCATTGAAATGGCACAAAAAAGCGCCGACACAGGCCGGCGCATCAATATCTAGCTTAATGGTGATATGCTGGCCGCCGGCGATTGCCGGCGCATCAATATCTAGCTTAATGGTGATAGGCTGGCCGCCGGCGGTCGCCGGCGCCGGTTTTTATGCCCGTCTGGGGAACCGGGAGGTGAACTGGGCGACGGCCTTTGCTGTCTTTTCAATAACCGCCTGGTCTCCCCGGCTCTTGAGCACATCGACGATAAATGAGCCGACTGTGCGTATGTCGTCCTCTTTCATACCGCGGCTGGTGGCAGCCGGCGTACCGATGCGGATGCCGCTGGTCACCAAGGGGCTGCGCTTGTCGAAGGGTATGCCGTTCTTGTTTACAGTGATGTTCGCCGCGTCGAGCATCTTCTCGGCGTCCTTTCCGCTGATATCGAGATCGCTCAGATCCAGAAGCATCAGGTGATTGTCGGTTCCCCCGGATACGATGCGGATTCCATTATCGGAGAAGTGGGCCGCAAGAGCCTTTGCGTTGGCGATGATCTGCTTCTGATATCCGGTAAACGCCGGGTCAAGGGCTTCTTTGAAAGCCACAGCTTTGGCCGCAATGACATGCATCAAGGGCCCGCCCTGTATTCCCGGCATGACCGCGGAATCGAGCAGCTCGCTCCACATCCTGGTGCGGCCGCTCTTGGGGGCCACCTTGCCGATGGTATTCTCCCCGTCCTTTCCGATGAGTACCAGCCCTCCACGGGGGCCCCGCAGAGTCTTGTGAGTAGTGGTGGTGGTAAAGTGGGCATGGGGGATCGGGCTGGGGTGGAGCTGCGCCGCAACAAGGCCCGCGATGTGGGCCATATCAGTGAGAAACAGAGCGCCTACTTCATCGGCAATTTCCCGGAATTTCTGGAAATCGATAATCCTCGGATAAGCCGAGGCGCCCGCCACTATCATCTTCGGCTTGCATTCGTGGGCGAGTTTCTGAATTTCTGCATAATCCAGACGCTCATCATCCGGAGATACCCCGTAACTCACAATATTGTAGAGCTGGCCGGAAAAATTGACCTTTGCTCCGTGGGTCAAATGACCGCCATGAGCCAGATCCATTCCAAGTATGGTGTCTCCGGGCTGTAAGGCAGCCTGATACACCGCCATATTGGCCGAACTGCCGGAATGGGGCTGAACATTGGCATAATCCGCTCCATACAGGGCTTTTGCCCGGTCTCGTGCAAGATCTTCCGCCATGTCGACGTATTCACAGCCTCCGTAATAGCGTTTACCCGGATACCCCTCGGCGTATTTGTCGGTGAGGACTGTGCCGGCGGCTTCCAGCACCGCTTCCGAGGTGAAATTTTCACTGGCGATCAACTCGATCTTTTCCAGCTGCCGTCGGGTTTCCTTTTGGATGATTTCATAAAGTTCGGGATCGAAATTCTGTATTTCATGCAGGGACATTGGAGGCCTCCGTAGTACAAAGGGTTTTGACGAGCATAGCCAGATTACCTGCTGCCGTCAATTACCGCCGGCCGGGCGGCGGGGCAGCAGGCGAATTTCAAAGGGAATTTCGCCTCCCCTGCCGTCGGTAAGCCGCGGGAACTCGTTGCCCTCCGGCAGGTACACATAGGGATAGAGACTCACACCGAAATCCACTTTTTGTTCTATGCTTTCCCGGTACACCGGAATCCATCCCCAGCGGGGAATAAAGAATTCCGCCCATGAGGTTGCAGAAAAACGGCGCTCCGACTCCATTGCGAATCCCCGGCGTTCCCGGGCGGCGATGCCCAGGCGGCGCAGCTCGTCGACAAATGCGGGAATCTGACGGGACGGGCTGATTTCGCTGTCAATAAACCAGTAGTACATAGATCGTGCCAGGGGGAGAGCTCCTCTGACACCAATAAACTCCGAGCGCAAGAGGTCCCGTTGCTCCGGGCTGAGCAGGAAGTCATCCGCCGGCTCGAGATATTCTTCATAAAATGGAAACAGCGGTGCGGCGCCGTCGTAGTTATCCCGGGCTTCGCCGAGAGCCAGGCTGAGATCCTCAGGGAGGCGGGGCTCGCCGTACTGATGAATAAATACCGAGCCGGCGCTTCTTCGGCTTTCGGGATCATTGGGAAAAAACCTCAATACCCTGACTCCCGAAAGACTCCGCTCAGCCGCGGGAAGAACGCTTACCAGCCCCGCGAGCTGACTGTGTACTTCCAGCGCTGCATTCTCGAGTTCAGCCCGGGGAATAAAAAGTCTGAGCTCCTGCGGGGCATTTGGGCCCATGGCAGAGCGGGATCCGATGCTTATCCTCCAGCTGAACAATGGTTCGTTTCCCGCAGGGAGATCCGCAGAGATTATTTCGCTGCTGGTTCTCCTGGCGCTTCGGAACATCTCGATGCGCTTATTCTCGTTTTCCGCCTCAGCAATGCCAAGCCGACTTTCAAAGTCTTCCAGAAGGTCATCGACATCCGCCGGCACATCATAGCTGCCGGTCAGGCTGATCACCGGGTAATAAACCAGCACATGGTCCTCGCTGCGAATAAGCCAGGATTCCGGCAGCGGCTCGCCGTCAAGAAAAAACCCGAGATCCCGAATTTCCCGGGAAGAATAGCCTTCAAAATCCACCCGCCACAGAGAATCATCGCTCGAGGGAACCGGGCTGATATCGTAGCGCTTGGTGTTTTGCGACGCGATGCGACGGGGAATGGTGTCGGTGTTTGTCAGCAGCATTGGATTGCTTTCGCCTTGGGGAAGTATGACCCTCAGATCGCCGGAGCGCATTCCCTCCGGCATGCGAAAACTGATGCGGTCCGGTTCCCACTCCAGGATGTACGAGGCGGTAATCCTCTGATCGCCCACCAGTAGCGAATTACGGGGAGATATGCTCCCGAGTCCCCTTCCGTCAACAACGATGACATCCCCTGCCCTGGCCGACCGGGGGGTGAGGGCCAGAATTCTCGGGGGCTGCAGGAAAAAATACAGGGTAGCGGCAAAGGCGGCAACAAGCAGCAGCAGTAAAATGATAATAATTATTCTGCGGGAAGGTTTTGCATTCATGGTTGTGAGGCCGTATTATCCACCGTCTGGGGCTTACTGTCCACCGGCTTGGGGATTTTCGCTCACGGCATAATTGGAAACCGTAATCTCCAGCTCGAGGTTAACGGTGTTGCCGTTTCCCGGATCTACTCCCAGGGGGTAGAAAACCACCGGCTCGCCGGAGTTCACCGGAATGCTTTTGAGGCTTGTCTGGTAGCGGACCTTGTTGTCTTCGTCGTTGGTGATCCAGGTTTGGCCCTGGGCTACCAGCATGATGGTCTGCTCTTCCTGACGGTAGGGGGTGAACTCAACCTCGACCACCACATTCTGACCGTTGAGCCGCACATCGACACCCCTGCCGGGGACCGTCAGCTCATCAAGTTCCATGTTCCAGAGTATCGACTCATCGGAACCGATAACCCTCGCGGAGATAAACACCCGCAGAACATCGTTTTGCAGTTCCTGGAGGATGGCCGACGGGTCTTCGGGGGCAGCAGCCTGATTCGCGGCCGATGCGGCGTTACCTCTGGCTCCTGCCTCCTGGGCCGCAACCGGAAGCATGGCCAGCCATCCGAGACTGAGGGCAAAGGCCAGGGTCCGCATTGATGCACCCGCCCCGGGAATCATTGAGCACCCCTGGGCTGAACCCTTCGCAGCTGGGAATCCCCCAACATCTGGAAATTGCTGTCGCTGGGTATCTGAATGGTTATATCGTTAATGCCGGTGTTGCGGTTCCGGGCCTCTTCAAGAAGGCGCAGGAGTTGTTCTACATCCTGAACGTTGATTTGAAGATTGATTCCGCCGTCTTCCGCCGCATTGGGGTTTGGCGCGGGGGCCGCCTCATTGTTCACCGACAGGAGTCCCATGAAATTCGGATCTATGTCCGAGAACTCCGAATGATTGACCACATTCATTCCCGTCGGTGCCTGAGCCAGGCTCTGTTCTGACGGGCGAATGCCGGGAACAAAATTAAGCACTGCCAGGGCGACAAGCACAACCATGGCCGCGGCAGCGGCGGGCAGAGGTACCCGAAGCCATTGGCCGGAAGTAAAATCGAGTAAATTTTTGAGCCCTGGCCTTCGGGCTGACTGGGCTGCGGCCAAGCTGCGGTCCAGTCTCTGCTTGAGCCTCTTTTCCGCCTGGCCATAGCGCTCATTCATGGCTTGGTCGGCCTGAGCCATTATGCTTTTTACCGAACGGTAGCGCTCAAGGAGCCTGGACGCTTCGGGGTCGGCGCTTACCTGCTGATTCACCGTATTCTGATACGCTTCGGGAACCTCGCCGTCGAGAATTTCCATGATAAATTCGTCATTCCGGGACATGTATACCCTCCCTGTCGAGGAGCGCCGCCATTTTTTCTCGTGCGCGGAATGCCCGCACTTTTACATTGGCTTCCGTAATATTCAAAATCTTGCCGATTTCCCGATAACTCAATTCACCGTATTCCTTCAAAATAAGCACCGCCCGGAACTTCTCCGGAATCTGATTCAATGCCCGTTGAACCGCGTGAAAGGCCTCTTCCTTGAGGATGAGATCTTCTCCTGATTCGACCTTGCGCTTCGGCTCATACAGGGCCCGCTCATAGGCTTTCCGCTCGCGGCCTTTGCGTTTGGCGTGGTTCAGGGCCATGTTTTTCACGACCCGGATGAGCCAGTACTTCGCCTGATTCTGGTCGGGCAGCTGATCCAGCCGCTCGTACAGTTTGATATAGGCGTCGTGACACAGCTCTTCCGCCACTTCCATATCCGTCGTTACTCGGAAAGCGATTCTGATGAGTATGGGAAAGGTTTCCGTATACACATCATTGAACAGTTGTATGCGTTCTTCACTCCAATTCATTAAACAAGAGGTCCCGGTTATTCGTTACAGATTTTTCTTCCAGCTGGTGCCTTCCGGCGTGTCGATCAGGGTTATTCCCTGAGCGGCCAGCTGATCGCGGATTTCATCGGCCCGTGCGAAGTTCTTCGCCTCCCGAGCCGAGTTCCGCTCGTCAATAAGCGTCTGGATGTCCTGATTGAGCTCCCGTACATCCGGCGCTGAAATAGCGTCCAGATCGAGACCGAGCACCATGTCCATCATGTGCAAGACAATCCGCTGCTCCGCAGGTTCCACTTTATTATTTTTTACCAGCCCCCAGAGCTGAGCCAGGGCGGCGGGAGTATTAAGATCATCGGCCAGGGCATCGAGGAAAGCGTCCCAGATTTTCCCTGCCTCGGCGCTTAGCCCGGCGCCATCGTCCAGAGCCTCTTCCACCCGCTTTTTGAGCTTATCATTAAACGGGGGCAGCTCGGCCACCCGGTCGCTGAGCTTCTGGCGGGCGGTTTTTGCCGCTTCCATGGTTTCATCGCTGAAATTAAGCTGGGTACGGTAATTCGCCCCGAGAACGAAGTAGCGGTAATCCAGGGGGTGAAAACCCATTTCCTCCAGGGAGCTCAGGGTGAGAAAGCCTCCCTTCGATTTGCTCATCTTCTCGCGGTTCAGGAGGAGAAATGCCGAGTGAAACCAGAATTTCACCCAGGGTTTTTTGCCGATTGCCGCCTCGCTCTGGGCTATTTCATTGGTATGGTGAACAGGTATGTGGTCGGTGCCGCCGCAGTGAATTTCAAACTGGTCGCCCAGATACTTACGGCTCATGGCGGAACACTCGATGTGCCAACCGGGATATCCCGCACCGAAGGGGCTCTCCCAGATCATCGCCTGATTTTCAAATTTTGACTTGGTAAACCACAGGGCAAAGTCATAAGGGCTGTGCTTTCCGCCGTCCACGTCGACCCGGGCCCCCGCCTGCTGATCCTCCAGGCTCAGTTTGGCCATTTTCCCGTAGTCTTCGAATTTGGCGATGTCGAAATAGACATTTCCGCCGGCCTGATAGGCATAACCCTTCTCTTTCAGGGTATGCACCATGTCGAGCATGTCGTCTATGTGGTCGGTTGCCTTGCAGACCACTTCGGGCTTTTGGATGTTGAGCTTTTGGGAATCGGAGAAAAACGCGTTGGTATAGCCTTCCGCGATATCCCAGACACTCCGGTCCTGTTCCCGGGCGCTTTTTACCATTTTATCTTCGCCGTCATCGTTGTCGCCGGTGAGATGCCCCACATCGGTGACATTCATGACGTGTTTTAAGGAGTATCCGAACAGCAGGATGGTCCGACGCAGCACATCTTCCACAATATAGGTCTTAAGGTTTCCGATATGGGCGAAGTTGTAGACCGTCGGTCCGCAGGCATACATTCCGATGTGTTCCCCGGTCTGAACGAGATCTTCCTTAGACCGGGAAGCGGTGTTGTAAAGCTTGAGTATTCTTTTCTGAGAAGCCACTTTTGTAATCCCCCACCCGCGGGTATACTGCGGTAGTGGATACCATATTGCATCAAATAAAAAATATCAACATTGAGGGAAAGCTTGAATTTAACTCGCCCCTGGCGGAACTGACCACATTTAAGGTTGGGGGGCCCGCGGATATTCTGGCGGTTCCGGCAAGCGAGGCGGATACTCTCTCCCTTATTTCATGGGCCGAGGAATCGCGGACCCCCTGGATGATTCTCGGCGGAGGCGCCAACGTCCTGGTTTCCGATCAGGGGATACGGGGTCTTGTCATACTGAGCTCGGGTCTCAACGGTATCCGATTGGAGAAAAACCTGTTGGTGGCGGGTCCCGGCTCGGCGATCAGCGACGTTTCGGCCTTTGCGGCGGACCACAACCTTGCAGGCCTGGAGTTCATATATTCCATGCCCGGCTCCACCGGCGGTGCGGTATGGATGAACGCCCGATGCTACGGCGGGGAGATCTCAGAAATACTCGCCTGGGTGGATTACATCGAAGTTGACGGCGCCGGCGGTGCCCTGCGGCAAAGGCTTGTTCCCGGCGACGGGGATTTTGCCTATAAAATCAGTCCTTTTCAGGCCAGGCGGCGCATTATTCTCGATAGCGCCTATAATTTACAAGATGGGAACTCCCGGCAGCTCTGGAAAACCATGAAGGAATTCCAGGCAGACCGGCAATCAAAGGGCCATTTTGCCGCGCCCTGCGCCGGATCGGTGTTCAAGAACAACCGGGCCTTCGGTGCGCCGTCGGGTCAAATCATCGACAGTCTGGGAATGCGCGGCACGGTAATCGGCGGAGCCAAAATCAGCGATCAGCACGCGAATATTATCATCAACCGGGGAAACGCCTCCGCCCGGGACATATCCGATCTTATGGACCTCATGCAGCAGCGGGTGATAGATGAACTCGGGTTCGACCTGGAGCCCGAAGTCCTGCGAATCGGCCAATGGGATTAGTCGCCGCTATAGCGGCATTCAGGAGCAGCCATGGGAAGCATTGAAAACATCCGTCAGCATATAGATCTCATGGACAGGGACAGCATCAAAGAGGAACTGGATCAGCTGTCGGTCAGCGAGCTCATCGATTTGTATCAGGAATTGCGGGACGATGAATCGGTGGAAATTTTCCTCATGATGTCCCTTGAAAGCAAGGTCGAACTCATCACCCACCTCTCCGAGGGCGAACAGGAATGGCTGCTCCGGAGTCTCAGCCTCGAAAAAATGCGGGAAGTGCTCATAGAAATTGAACCGGACGATTTAGCCGACATCCTTCAGGCTGTGAGCCCCGAGGTCAGAAGTTCGGTGTGGAATTCCCTGTCGGATGAAGCGAGAAGAGAAACACAGTTCCTGTTGAAATTCGACAGCGACGACGCGGCGGGCCTCATGACCCCCAGGTACATCGCACTGCGCAGCAATATCACCATTGCCCAGGCGATTCAGTTCATCCGCCGGGGCGTGGAGGATATCGAGACCATCTATTACGTATACGTGGTGGACCGCCTTCAGCGCCTTCAGGGAGTAATCTCGCTGCGGGAGATACTCTTCTCAAACAACGATGAAATTATCGGCAACAAAATGAGCACCAACGTGATTACGGTTCCCGAGGAAACCGACCAGGAAGACGTCGCGAAAATAATGGAGGACTACGACTTTCTGGCGCTTCCCGTTGTGGATCGATACAACCGGCTGCTCGGTATTATCACCTTCGACGACATCATCGATGTAATCCGGGAGGAACAGACCGAGGATATCTACAAGATGGGTGCCATGGAAGGTTCAAGCGACGTCTATCTCGAAACGGGAATCGGCCGCCTGCTAAAAAAGCGCATCCCCTGGCTTATACTGCTCCTTCTTACCGGGACGATTACCACCAATGTGCTCGCCCTCACCGACGACATCCTTTCGGCGGCGGCTTTTCTGGTGCTCTTTATTCCCGTCATAACCCAGACCGGAGGCAACAGCGGCACCCAAAGCTCAACCCTGATGATCCGCGGGATCGCCATGGGCAATATCGATTTCAGGGATATCGGCAAGGTTGTAGTGAAAGAAATACTGGTGGGAATAATCATGGGCCTGATACTCGGGGCCGTCATAATTTTGCGGTCGGTTTTCCTGCCCCCGGGGATTCAATGGTTCGAGGGGGCGGTTATCGGCCTGAGCCTGATTTTTGTGGTGATGTTTTCCACGGTAATCGGCGCCATCGCGCCGCTGCTTATTCACCGATTCGGTTGGGACCCCACGGTCATTGCCGGGCCCCTCATGTCGACATTCATTGACGTTACCGGGCTGACGATCTACACCTTCACCGCAAAGGTCATGCTCGGTCTTTGACGATTATTTCCTTGTCATTAAAAAACGTCGCGTAGAGTGTATCGGTCTTCATTATGTGATTCATCACCCAGTCCTGGAGAAAATCCAGAACTTCATTGCTCAATACCGAGCGGCCCTCCTCCAATTCATCGTAGAGGGCACGGGCTTTTTTCAACAGCGCCCGGTGTTGCTCTATGTGCTCCTTCGCATCAGGGTAATTGTACCGCGCGAAATTCTCTTCTTCGCTTGCAAAATGATAGTCCGTGTAGTCGATGAGCTCCTTGAGGGTCTTTTGGGTCTGCTGAGCGCCCTTGCCCATCTCCATCTCTTCATAGAGTTTTTGCACCAGCTGAATAAGCTTTTTGTGATGTCCGTCGAATTCATCTACCTTCACGCTGAACCGTTCGTTCCAGCTGATAAACTGGTCGTATCCCATAGTCATCAATATCTGAACAATCTCTCCGGAAATTCCGCTTAACTCGGTGAACAGGTCGTCGGCAGAGTGAGCGTCGCGGGTTTCGACCGCCGTAATTATTTCAGCAACTTTTTGGTGAAGTTTTCCCTGAAGATTCTCAAGAAGCCTGAGCTTTGCAGCCGGCAGGGACTTGTGGCTGGTACCCGAGCTCAGCCATTTGCCCAATTCGCCTTGCGATGCATCAGTGAGATTCACATCCGAAGCATTTATGGTGCCGTCGATTACCGCCCGAGCGGTGGCTACCCAGTTTATATGGGAGAGGATGAGATTCGAGAAGAACAGCCGGTTTGAGATGCCTCCGTCATCGGCGCTTGCCAATCCGCTGAACTGAAAGGTTTTTATCATTTCCACCATTGATTCGAACATGCGGTTAAAATCCAGGAATGATGCTGAGATCTTGGTCATGACGTGATTGATGCTCCTGGACTCGATGTCCATTTGGTGCATAGAAGATTCCAGGTCCTTGGCGACCTCATTGGAGTTCTCCAGAATAGAGGTGATCTCAGAGGAAGCGGCCTCCATTTCGTCCATGCTTGCGGTGGTCTGACGACTAATATCCCGCAAATTATCAGTGCTTGCCTTGACGTCGTCGGCGTTGGCAGAAAGCTCGTCTGTTTGATCCTTGATATCTTCGAACGCGTGATTGATATCGCCGACGCCCTGTTCGATTTCAGAAAATGCCCGGCCGCTTTCACCACTCATTCGGCTCGCAGCGGTAATCTGCTCTACCAGGGCAGTAAGGGTTTCGTCGATGATCCGGGCGTTCTCCGCGGTGGACTCAGCGAGCTTTCGAATTTCCTCTGCCACCACTGCAAATCCGCGGCCCGCATCTCCCGCATGGGCAGCTTCAATTGCCGCGTTCATGGAGAGCAGATTGGTAGTCGATGCAATGTCATTTATGACCGTAATGAGGTCCATGACGTCCTGTACCTTTTTCTGAATCGAGCTTATTTCCGCATCTGTTTCGGCGATCTTGTCGCTTCCGAGGGCAGTCGTCTGAACCAGTTGGCGGATGTTTTCTACCCGGGCGGAGGCGATATCGGCGATGTGGCGGATCCGGTTGTTGATATCGGTAAATGCCTCGCCTGCGGACTGAATGGTGCCGTCCTGTATTCTGAGCTGATCTTTTAGACTGCCGATTGTCGCATGAATTTCCTCAACGGCAGCGGATCCCGTACTCACCTCCGCCGCCAGGCGGTTCGCCACATCCAAATTGGTATGGCTCGTAAGGGAGATGTTCGCTCCGGAAGACAGTGCTTTCTGAATATTTCGGGAGAGCCGGGTACTCGAGCGTTCGCTCTGCTGAACGATGAGTTGGTTAGAGCGGAAATAGTCGCGCACCGTGGTCAAAACCCTGGTTAGCGGGGAAGATTGGGATAATTCCCTCCGGTCTTCGGGTAGGGCGCCGCTACTGGTAAAATCATCCAGCACCCGGGCATCATCGGAAGCCGAGTTTTTTCTTACCAGCAATACAATGACAAGAGCTTCGATTAAGGCGACGGCAATAAACAATGCGGCGATAATTCCCATAAGGCTTCCTGAAATCGTTTTTTTTAATAATTCATCACGTACAGCCTTTTTTCAAGTTCAAATATCTCCACTTTCAACCTCAATGATAAGCATAACAGGGTCGGAAATCAGATGCCTCGTTGTGCCGTACATTAGGGAATCGAGGTTTACTCCATCGGGCGAGCGAAGGGCAAATGTAATTTTTATTCCGTTGGCCAGAACCAGGGAGATTGTAGCGCTCGCCCGAAGCTCGGTTTCATAGATGGACGGTAAAAAGCCCGACCCCATGCTTCCTGCCGCATCGGCATGGGTTTTCATGCCAAGACCGAACGACAGCGGATGGCAACGGCCGGAGAACATAAGTGAGACGTCCGATAGCCAGGGGGCCGGAGTTTTCCTGATCCTGACTCCAAGTGAAGCCCGAAGCGGCGGAGGAGAAAACCTGAGCTGAGTAAGAAGGTAAAACCGGGGGGCGGCGGGTTGCCGTAGGAGCTCCTCGACGCTCTGGACCTCGCATTGAACTAACCAGGCTCCCAGCGGCAGATCTGCCTGTATATTCGAGGAAAAAGCGGGTGAGCGGCCGTCGCCGAGCTCCCAGTCACAGCTGCCGCCAAGGGAAGCCTCACCGGCCCCTGTGATCATGGCATGTACTGTGCAATCTCCTTCTGGCGGGAGGGTTTCGAGCATGCCCTCTGCTGCCGTCCAGCTCGCATATTCTGACATGATGCGGCGGTAATGTGCAGATAACTGTATCCCCGACGGAAGCAGCGGGCCGCGGGCCCGGGGCAGCTGGAGACTGAGGCGGTATCCTGCCCGGATGCTCCAGGGGAAGTCCTCCGGCCGATCGGCATACCATTGGGGGCCTCCGTCAAACAGGTATGCCCTCCGCGAGAGGCCGAGAGCGAGGTAGAATTCATCCCGGGCGAAGACCTGCGGTCCGCTCTGACCCTCACTCCCCACTCGTAAAACCAATGCGCTTTGAAGCAGCGCCCCGGAAACCGCGGTTTCCCCGAAGCTGCTATGGACCTCCGCCTCCGGGTCGTCGAGCTCCGGTTCTTCAAACTCCGGTTCTTCAAACTCCGGTTCTTCAAACTCCGGTTCTGCAAGCGCCGGTTTTGCAAGCTCCGGATCCGCGACAGGGTAACGGGGTTTTACAAGGACGGGATCAAAGCCAAGGAAGAGAGTCCCCAGGCCGAGGGTTAACCCCTGCTCGACCGAAGCAAATACAATGCTTGCAAAAGCGACCGGGGAAACAATCCCGTGACTTTCCTCCTCCGGTTCCCCGCCCGGGAGCGGGCTGCCGGGCACCATGGCGGCCAGCGAAACCTCCAGCCCCCGTTCCAGGTTCCCGGCTGAAATCTGGCACCCCGGATGTACCAACTCATCTGACCACAGGGGAAGCCTGAGAAAATCGCCGGGGGCCTCAACGGCCGCCATGTTCCCCGACAGGGGCCGGCGAAGCAGATTCGCTCCGTAATCGAGGGCAAGCATTCCTGCCCGAACCCTTAGTATGGGGTCATCATGGTTGCCCTGATAAATACCGTCATTTCTAATAGACCCGATTATGCCCCCCTCAACCGCAGGGTAGGCAACAGGCGTCTGAGCGCTGCGTGAGGACACCAGCAATCTCAGGTCAAACAGCGGATTATGGAGCTGAGAGAACCAGCGAAGGTCCCCGGCGCTATCCAGCCTGCTTCTAATGCCGCTGGAGAGCCCCAAACACTCGTTTTGGGATGAACTCAGGTGATCTTGGGCACTCAGAGCACATGGAGCGATAACACTCAGGAGCGCCGCAAAAACTAATGTTGGCCCCACAAAAAAAACGCGGTGTTTCATACGTACAACACCGCAGTTTAGGCCAAAATGCTTTAGATCACGTAAAAAAGGCGCTTGGCTCCCGAAAAACCTTATTTTTGAAGAGTGCTTCGATGGACCCTGTCCGCCGCCTCGTCGCCGGCCAGCTGACGGATTACTTCCACGGCGAACTCTGCGGCGCTTCCGGCTCCGATGGATGTAATGAGCTTCCCGTCCACCATTACCCGGTCATGAACATGCTCGCCCTGGCCGGCCTGTTTCTCGAATCCCGGGTAACAGGTGAATTTTTTGCCCTCGAGCAACCCGGCGCCTCCGGCGCCCAGGACGACTGCAGGCGCTGCGCAAATTGCGCAAATATGGGCTCCGCCCGCATGACCTTTCTTTAAAAGCGAAAGCAGATCCTTGTCTGCAGCCAGGTTGCTGGCACCGGGCATTCCCCCTGGAAGTACGAGGGCATCATACTCGCCGTCGAGCAGATGGAGATCTTTCATAAGCATGTCCGCCACAACCGTAACGCCGTGACCGGCGGTAATCTGCTTGCTGTCCCCGCTGCCCACTGCCACGGTCCGTACTTCGACCCCCGCCCTTCTGAGAAAGTCCACGGGAGTCAGTGCCTCGACTTCTTCGAAACCCTCGGCCAAAAAAACGAATGCTTTTGCGCTCATGTGGTTCTCCTCTGTGTCTGTTTGATATTTGGCAAAAAAACGGCCTCCCGGCTGTCGGGAGGCCGTAAATCATCAGCGCTCGAGTATGAATTCTACCCGCCGGTTCTTCCAGCGGTTTTCAAGATCGCTATGCGGCACCACAGGTTCGGCGCCGCCGAGGCCCATGATGCTCATCCGCTGCCAGTCCACGCCGAGAATGGCCAGAGCCTGGCGCACCTCGTTAGCCCGGTTCCGGCTCAAAGGAATTAACACGTTGGTCTGCTCGCGCCGGGCGGCCTGTCCGCTGAGAAGCTGTACCGCATGACCCTCGACGGTGATGGAATACTCACCGAACTTGTTGAGAATATCCGCAAGCCTTCGGAGGGTCTGGAAATTCCGGTCCTGTTCTTCCCTGCTTACCCCGAAAAGGTCGGCGGTATTGCCGGCGAAGTATATGCTGGGAACATTGATTCTGAACTGGTCTCCGTCGGCAATGACCAGGATATCGATGGTGACCACGTCTGTGGCTATGCCCCGGTTGCGAAGATTGTCTTCCAGGGTGAATACCACGGTGTAATCCGCCGCCGACTGAACCAGTTCGCCGTTATCGGCCAAACCGTCCCACTCAAGGGTTTCGGGAGGCAGTCCTTCCCCGGACCAGTTCCGGAACGTATTGCCCCGGGGGTCGAGGATTTCCACCTCCCAGCCGGTGATGGGCCGGTCGGCAGCCCGGGCATCCAGGCCGATGGTCAGGCTGTCATTCTGACCGTCTCCGTCGGGACTGAAGGGAGTATCGTTTATGTTTACGAAGCCCTGGGGAGGATTGGTCACCAGAATGACCGTATTGTCGGCCTCACGTTCGGTGAAATTTCCGTTTCGGTACTCTACAAAAAAGGAAACGCTGTACTCGCCGTCTTCCACGGTGCGGGCGTCGTTTTCTCCCTCCCAAAAGATCTGCTCCGGAAGATTGCTGCCCCCCTGGAAAGTTTTGGTGATGAGTCCGTCGAGATTTTCAATCTTGATCTCCCAGGCCCTGAGGTTTTCCGGTATGGCCACCGAGGGAATGAGGGTGACAAAGTCGCGGTACCCGTCTCCGTTGGGGCTAAATACCTCCTGGTCGGCGACGATGCTGATGGTCGCGCTCAGGTTGTCAATTCGCAGATTTACCAGACTGGCCGAGCCGATGTTTCCGAAACGGTTTTGCGAACGGATCGTGTATGTGTAGAAGCCGTCGGGAAGCACTTCTCCGTCATCTCCCGTACCGTCCCACACGAAGTCCTCAACCTGTCCTTCCCAGGTCAGGGTGCGAACCGCCTCATCCTGTTCGTTGACAAAAACCCCGGTCCACAGTTCCTGTTCGCTCGAACTCTGGCTGATGGCAATTGTGTCCCGGTCGCCGTCGCCGTTGGGGGTGAACAGTCTGCGGTCCACCGTCACGTCCACTTCGGGCCTCGATCGGCCGACGAGAATCGATTCTTCACTGGCGGCAAAGGGGTTATCCCCGTTGAGATACATGATATTGAGCTCGACCCGATAGCTGCCATCGGGCACCGGCGTATTGTTGTTTCGCACTCCGGCCCATTCAATGTAGTCGATTGCCTGACGGACCTGACGGCTGAAATATGGCCGTCCGTCTTCCTCATTGACTACGGTGAGAATAAAATACTCGATGCCTTCGGTTACCGGTACCACTGGGGTGATGCGGACCACTTCCAAGCCCTCGTCGCCTCCCGGAGCGAGAATGGTACCGGAAAGTTCGATGGAAGTCGCCGCCCGGCTTTGGGTGTCCTTGATAAAGCGGGCCACATTGCTGGTTCCCGTATTGCCCGCCTGGTCGCTGCCCTGCAGGAAGAGCTGATAGTTTCCGTCGGGAAGTTCCTGACCGCTGACCGGATCGACGCCGTCCCAGTTAAAGGGAAAGCTTACACCGAGATCGAGAATGTCCTGAAGCGGTACCACGAGCTCGCTTTCGCTTTCATCGATGAGCACCATGTCCCAATCGATTCCCTCTTCGTATTCCGCCGTGAAGCGGATAAAGGGCTTGGCCTCTCCTCCGAAATATATGGGGTTGCCCAACTCCCGCCCTTCGGGAGCCGAGTCCGCAGTGAGAAATGCGACGGGCGCGGTGCTGTCAATGACAACCGGAACGGTTTCCGAGCGGGACAGGTTACCGTTGCTGTAGGTCGCTGAGAAAACAGCGGCGTATTCCCCGTCTTCGAGAAATACCGAAGCGGAGGTCGGTCTGCCGGGGTTTCCCCTGCCGTCGAAGACAATGCTCTGAGGCAGGTCATCGGCGCCGCCCTGGAAACGGCGGTAGACGATACCCTCGATGTCTTCAATTTCGAGCTCCCAGCTGTCGAGCCCTTCTGTTTCATTCACCGAAATGAGAAATTCCATGCTTTCACGCTGGAATCTGCTGAAAAAATTATTGCCGCCGGCGACATTCATCTCGATGTTTGCCGGCTGATAGCTGAGGATGATGTCCAGGCCTTGCTCCACCCGGTTTCCCGCCCGGTCGACGCCGGCGAGGGCGAAGCCGTAATCCCCCTCGGCCTGCAAAGTTCCGGACTCGTCGGTGCCGTCCCACGAAAAAGACGCGGGAGCCAGAACATCGCTGGCGGACGTGTCGCCCTGGGCCTCGCGGGTCTGGGTAACGATGGTGTTGCCCGATGCGTCCCGAACTTCGAGGGTCCAGATTCGGGCCGGTCCGGTTTGGACGTCGAAGGTCACCACGTCCCGTTTGCCGTCGTCATTTGGGGAAAAAATCCCGAAATCAAACTCCAAGCCGACGATTTCCGGCTCGACGGTATCGACCACCACAGATAGCGGTGCGGTGTTTCCCCGTTGATTAAAATTATCACGGACGTAGAGCTGATAAAAATACTCGCCGTCGGGAACGATGTCCCCGTCGGAGTTTCGGCCGTCCCACACCATTGACTCGGGAACCGTCACCGAGGGTCTTTCGCCTACCCCGAGCGTCTGGGCGATGATGTTTCGTTCCTCCAGATCCTCCTCGACGACGCTATAAATAACCTCTCCCCGTTTGTTAAAAATACGGAGTTCATAGCGCTCAATGCGGGCGTTGCCCCCGATGCTTAATTCGATATTTTGAATCTGAAGCACATCGCTGCCGGTTTCGGGATTACCCGGGCTGATGTACTGGGGACTCTGGCTCAGAAAAATGTCCGTATCCTGTTCCGGACGGCCACCGGCAAACAGCACCGACGGCAGAACCATTGCCACAATCAGCAATACATACAATGTTCGTCTGTTCATATGGAACTCCTGTCTCCTTACTTCGGCCTATCGGCCTCACAAAATGTCTAGAAATTCGGAGATAATTCGCAAAATCTCCTGTTCCCCCACTCCTGATAGTATACGTCATTAACTGTTAGGAGGTAAGCCGAAATTCGCGCCTTCAGCCCGATCGGGAAAGAAGGGAAATGTCATAACTCCCCGGTTGCTGATAAATGCGCAGATCGAATTCCGGCGCAACCGCCAGCAGATGGTCGAAGATATCCGCCTGAATGCTCTCATACAGCGCCCAGGCGGTTTGCCTGCTAAACACATAAATTTCGATGGGCAGACCGGTGGGTCCGGGAGGAAGCTGCCGTATGAGAAAGGTCATTTCATCGCTGATTTGCGGGTGGGCGCTGAGGTAGGCGGCGATGTACGCCCGGAAGGTACCGACATTGGTGAGCCGGCGGGCATCCGCCCTCCCTCCCTTGGGGTTTTCGCCCCGTTCTTCGGCAATGTCTTTTCGCCTTTCCTGAAGGTAGGCGCTGATAAGCGGCATGTTCTGAAGGTCATCCAGCTCTTCTTCCCCCAGAAATTTTATGGTGTTGATATCGATTGAAAGGGAGCGTTTGATGCGCCGCCCCCCGGCCTCCGCCATACCTCGCCAGTTTTTGAAACTGGAGCTGGTCAGGGCGTAGATGGGGAAGGTCACCATTGTTTTGTCGAAGTTCTGTACTTTCACGGTTTGCAGGGTTATGTCCACCACATCGCCGTCGGCGCCGAACTGCGGCACTTCGATCCAGTCACCGATCCGGATCAGATTATTGGCAGTCAGCTGGATGGATGAAACCAGGCCGAGAATGGAATCCCGGAACACCAGCATGATCACCGCAGACAAGGCGCCGATTCCCGACAAAAGCCCAAGAGGCGACCGGTTTAGAAGGGTCGTGACCATCAGGGCGAGGCCAACGGCATAGAGCACAATCTTTCCAACCTGGATGTAGCCCTTAATCGGCCTGTCGCGGGATATCTCATAGCTTTGATAAATATCCTGCACCGCACCCAGGAAAGAATCGATGACCAGAATCGTCACGCCAACCATATAGGTCAAAATGCCCCGCTGAAAAAATACCAGAAAATCTCCGGCCTCGGGAAAGATCAGCGGGAGCAGAAAATACAGAACCAGAGCCGGTGCAAAATGGGCCAGATTGCGGAAGACCCCTCGCCGGACAATTTTATCGTCCCAGCTGCCGGCCGTGCGCTCTGCGAGATCGGTGAGAAGCCGCAAAAGCAGTTTTTTCGTAACCAAGTCGGCAATCCAGCTCAGCAACAGCGCCACAGCCAGAAAAATGCCCCGGCTAATCACCGCAATCGTGCCGGGATTCTCAAAGCCCAGACCCCGCAAAAAATCCATCATCAGCTCGTTTACATTCATTGCCACTCCTTAATCATGGGGACTTCCCAGCATACGGGATGGGAGATGGGGAATCAATGCAGGGCACGCAGGCGGCGTCCACCGCCGGATGTTGCGCAAAAGTCCAGTTTTTACCAAGCTTCGGGGCACTGCATAAGCTACAGACAAAACCTTGTTTCCCGGTGCACGGGGCTCTATAATCATAATGATGGGACTGATAAAAATCAGGTGAATGCTGCCCTGCTGACTGTATGGAAAAGCAAAGGCTTTCACCTGGAAGTCATCCTTTAAGTCCGATGCGAACATGAACTTCTTTTGGATATCAGCTGAACTTCGCATTTCACATTGTATGCATGCCTGGCAGTGTGCTGGCGTGGAACTATACCCTTAGGAGAAGGCTATGATTGCAAAGACTCAAAGATTGTACGGCGGATTTATCATCCTGATTTTGCTGGTGATGAGCATTACATCCTGCGAGCTTCTGGGATTATTTCAGGGGGATGAAGATGAAGTTCCCCCGGAAATTGTCATTTGGACAATGGAGTCCGAGATCGATTTCACCTGGATGAGAGAAAAAATTGAGTCGGAACTCTCTTCTCAAGAGGGTCTTACCGTCAGTTTCGAATACTACACTCCCGATCAAATAGTTCCCGCATATGAATCTGCCATTCAGGAAGGATCGGGGTTACCAGACATTGTGTTCACCGTAGCAGATCACATGGAAACCCTGGTTCTCACCGACACTCTCATGACGACAACGGATCTTTTTCGCCCCGCAGACCTCGTTGAGTTTCCCACTTATGGAGGCGACTACTGGGCCTTGCCGATAACCAGCGGCAACCATCTAATGCTGTATTACAACAAGTCACTCATTTCCATGACTGACGTTCCCCAAAACACAGATGAGCTGCTTGCCCTGGACCCCTTGAGCATGCCGGCTGGTGTGGAATACTGGATTCAGTCGAACTGGACCGAGCCATTTTTTACTGTTCCCTTTTACCTCGGTTACGACGGAAGCATTTTCGCCGCCAACGGCCGAACCGTAAGCTTCGATATTACCGCAATGGCTAACACACTCGAGATAGTGCAGGCAATGTTTGATGCGGGAGTATCCACCTACGTGGACGGCAATGGAGATCCTGCAAATTACGGTTTCATGGACAGCGGCTTCAAGAACGGAAGCATAGCGATGATAATAAACGGGGACTGGGCCCTTGGTGAATACCACAGCGTACTCGGCGATGACCTGGGTATAGCGAACATACCCACCATCAGCGGAGCCGGCGATCCCAGTCCGTTTACTTCACCAAAATTCTTGTTTCTCACGGAGAACAGCAATGCTGTTGAAGCATCGATTATCAGCGCTGTTGCTGAGCACCTCATAAGCTACCCGGTTCAGGCGGACATGGCAGCGGGCTGGGGTCGACTACCGGCACTGGTGACCGCCGCAAATGACATTACCGACCCCTTTCTGCAGGCATCGGCCCAGCAGATGCTCCTGGGTACCCCGATGCCCACAAATGTTGAGTTGTCCATATTTTGGGACGCGTTCAAACCCAATCAGAATGATTTTTTTGCCGGCGGGGTTTTTACCGATGCCACAGAAGCCGCTCAGGCAATGCAGGCTGCCGCCGATCTGGAACAGTAGCACAAATGTTGGCAGGGTGGTCATTTGTCAAAAATGACTACCCTGTCCTTACATTGGTCTGCCAATGAAAACCCTACTCATAATAGATGCAGCAATTAATCTTTTTCTGGGAGTTGTGCTCCTTGTTTTTACTCCGGTCCTGCAAGGATTTTTCGGCTTGCCGCCTTCCTCAACCTCGTTCTACCCGAATATTCTCGGTGCAGTGTTCATCGGCATTGCCCTTGCCCTGCTCATCGGATCGGGCGTCCGTCAGGCAAACGGTTCTTGGGGATTAGGTCTTCTCGGCGCGATAAGCATAAATTTATGCGGCGGGGCTGCCCTGGGATTGTGGCTCATATTCGGGAATCTCGACATTCCCACCCGTGGGTATGTTGTTCTCTGGTCGCTATTCTCGGTGCTTGTGGGGATCAGCGTCTTCGAAGCCTTGAGCCAGCTTGCCCTACGGCGCAAAAACCGAGTCTCCTGAGGGGCGGAAAATCAGCTGTTTTGGGGGCACTCACAAAAACAACCTTATTCATCCAGGCGGTATTCGGCGATAATCGCCGAGAGCCGGCTTGATTGCAGGGCCAGCTCCTGGGACGCCGCGGCGCTTTGCTCGGCGCTTGCGGTATTCGATTGGGTGGTGCTGTCGATCTGATCGAGTCCTACGGATATCTGGGAAATGCCGTCTGCCTGTTCCCTGCTTGATGCGGTGATTTCCGACAAAAAGGCCGATATTTTGCCGATTGAGCCGGCGATTTCGTTGAGCCGCGATTCGGTTTCCGCTGAAGCTTCATTTCCCTTTTTTATCGAACCTACCGCCTTTGCCACCATATCGCCGGTGGTGTTAACCGCCTCGGCGCTGCGGTTAGCCAAATTCCGCACCTCATCAGCTACGACCGCAAACCCTTTTCCGTATTTCCCCGCCCGGGCGGCTTCCACATTGGCGTTTAGGGCCAGCAGGTTTATTTGAAAGGCGATGTCATCAATGAGCTTAACCACGGTCTTTATCTCTTCTGCTGAGGCGTTTATTTCGGTCATCAGGCTGCGCAGGGACTTCATCTGGTCCAAACCCCGCTCTACCAGGGTATTCGTCTGGTCAATTAATCCGCTTGCCTTGCCGGAGGACTCGGCGTTGGTGCGGGCCTGGGCGCTGATTTCGGTGGTGGCGCTTGAAATCTGTTCGAGGCTGGCGGCCTGCTCGGTGGCGCCTTCGCTGAGGGTCTGACTGGCTATGCTCACCTGCTCTGCCCCGGAATGCACATTGCGGGAGGCTTCGCCGGCAACCCGGATGAGATGTTTTAGTCCTTCCAGCATGTTCTCGAAGGATTTTCCCAGTTCATCTTTGTCGGAGCTGAGGCTGAGGCTGACATCGAGGTTTTTATCGCTAATTTGCCTGGCGAGGGTGGATTTTTCAGCCTGGTACTCGAGCAGCCGTGAGAATGCAGCGGATATGGAACCGATTTCATCGCGCCTTCGCTCCAGCCGGCTCAATGCGCTCTTTTCGCTGTCGCTCAGGATAATATCCCCCATTGATAAGCGCAGCGCATGTTCCCGAAGGCTGTTGATTGGCCGCGAAAGGGAACGAGAGAAGCCGATTGCAATGATAAATGCCAGCACAGCCAGACCAAGCCCGCTGAGTACCTGGAGAATGATATTGCTGTTCGCCGAATCATCGATTATCTGGAAGATTTCATCTTCGGGAATGCCAAGGTAGAGAATGCCTATAACCGATCCCCGCGCATCAAAGATAGGATCATACACCGTCAGGTAGGGGATGCCGAGAATGTACGCCTCGCCGTAAAAGGTTTCGCCCCTGTCCACCGTCGAAAACGCCGCCGAATCGGTTCCCAGCATGGTGCCAACCGCCCGGCTGCCGTCGGCGACACGGATATTGGTGGTTGAACGGATGAAGTCCCTGCCGTTTCGGGCAAAAATGGTCGCGGTAATTCGGTAATCATCGAGGATTTGATCGACGAAATCGTGTTCGTTGCCGATGCGCTCCCCGCGTTCATCCACCAATGCCCCATCAATCAGGCTGACCTGACCGAAAACCCGGAAAAATTCTCCCCGCAGAGAGTGAATATCACCCTCGAGTTTCCAATTGAGGGCGATGTGTGTCACTTCCCTTCCGGTGGCGCGGATTCCGTTTCCGGCAATAAGCAATTGAATGCCTATGAGGGTGCTGACAATTAGGGCAATAAACAGAATGATTTTTCCGCTGATTTTCATGATGGACTACCTCCGGACCTGATTCGTTTATAAAAACGGAATGAGAGGCGACATTGCCCCCATTCGCGGATTGACTCGGAAAGCAGTATGACAATGCGGGTACACTGGTGCTTGTTCAAAATAATAGTATATCTATAAGGTATTTACAAATCTTCACCGTTATTCGTACAAGGCAAAGCAGGATGCGAAAAGTTCCGGTATAGGAAATATGAACAGCAATTATACTCCGGCCCCGCCCTCGGCCAATGATCGCCCGCGGGAAAAAGCCGGCAGGTCCGGTATTGAATCATTGAATGATACTGAGCTGCTTGCCCTTCTCATCGGTTCGGGTAACCGCTCGGCCAGCGTGTACCAACTGGCCGAGTCCGCCAGGCTCATTTTAGAAGACCACGTCTCCTCGCCGGATGAGGCGAGAAAACCGCTGGAAAACCTCAGGGGCATGGGTGGGGCGAAATCATTAATGCTGAGCGCGGCGATGGAGCTGGGCCGCAGGCATTACACCGTGCGGGGTGCCCGGAAAATTTCCGGGCCGGAGGACGCCTACGAGGTTCTCAAACACTACGGCGACCGCAGCCAGGAGCACTTTTTTGTGTTATGCCTGAACGGCGCTCACCAGCTTACCCGGAGCGAACTGGTCACAATGGGTCTTCTCAACCGTTCCATGGTGCACCCGAGGGAGGTTTTCGCTCCGGCAATTGAAGCCCGCTCTGCGTCCATCATCATTGCCCACAACCATCCAAGCGGCAATCTTGAACCCAGCGATGAAGACCGGGCCGTCACCCGTCGCATCGCCGAGGCCGGCGAACTTTTGGGCATAGGGCTTCTTGACCACATCGTCTTCGGCGCCGACGGCTGGGTTAGCATGCGGGAGCTGGGACAGCTGTAGAATCCATTGCCAGGCCAATAAAATCCGTATACCCTCTGTTCACGTCGATTATGAAGAGGTGAGCATGACGCGTGAACCCGGCGGCAAGGCCGATGGACAATCAGATTCAAAACCCGCGAGCATAAAAATTTCTCCCATGACTCTCAATGACATACAGTGGGCTTTCGATCTGGGAGAACGGGTGTTCACCGCGGACCGTTGGGTCAACCTCTACCGGACCTGGGAAGAATACGAACTGCTTTCCGCGTACCTGGAGGACGTAGAGTACTGTCTGGTGGCGAAAATCAGGAGAAAACCCGTCGGTTTTGTCCTGGGGACGACTATCGATAAAAAAGGAAGCCGTTGGAAGTACGGCCACCTGCTCTGGCTCGCCGTCGAACCCGAGCATATGGGAAGGGGCATCGCCGGAAAGCTCGTCGAACAGCTCACCGAGCGGTTTTACGAGAACGGCATAAACATCATGATGGTGGACACGGAAAAAACCAACACCAAGGCCGTCTCGTTCTTCACAAAAAACGGCTTCGCGAAGCAGGAACAGCACGTCTACATGTTCAAAAACATAAAAAAAACCGACAGAAGATAAGTCCCTGCCGGCCAGCTGCGGAAGGAGATCTCCCTGCCGGCCAGCGGCGCAAGCCGATCTCCTTGCCGGTAGATCCATCGCGGCGGCAAATACGATCCATGGCGCTTCCACTTCTTTGGCTCGGCGCTTTCTGCTACTATGGAATCCATGGCCGCGCTTTTCGCCCTCATGTCAGCTCTATCATTCGGAACCGCCGATTTCCTCGGGGGATACTCCTCCCGAAGAAACGCCACCACTGCAACGGTCGCCTGGTCGCAGGCTGCGGGACTGGCGGCGGTGCTGATAGTCGCGCCGATAATCGGTGCGGAAAATGTCCGGGCTGGAGACCTCATTTGGGGCGCCCTGTCAGGGGTATCCGGAGCATTGGGGGTAATGGTACTGTTCAAGGGGCTATCCACCGGCTTGGCTGCGGTGGTTTCTCCTCTGGCTGCCCTGGTGGGAGCGGCGGTACCCGTGCTTTTCGGAGTAATCTGGGGAGAGCGGCCGCCTCTGCTGACCTGGGGCGGCGTAGCCCTGAGCCTGCCGGCCATCGCCCTCCTGTCCATGGAACCGGTAAAAACCCGGAAGCAGGTACTGCCGTCGGTGGAACTGGGCCTTGTGTCCGGGCTATTGTTCGGTGGCTTTTTTATTCTTATATCCCAAAGCTCCGGCGAGTCGGGAATGTGGCCGCTGGCTTCAGCCCGAATAACCACAGTCCCCCTGTTTCTCGTCATTACCCGCATTCGCCGCTCTCCCATTGCACTTGCTCCGGGTAGCAGGAGAATTACCATACTCAGCGGAGTTCTCGACATGGCGGCGAATGTATTTTACCTCCTGGCTTTCCGCAGCGGATATCTGATTTATGCGGTAGTTCTCTCCGCCTTGTATCCCGCACCCACCGTGGTGCTTCAACGGGTTTTTATACAGGAACGGCTTTCCCCGCCGCGTATTTTCGGCATGGCGCTGGCAATCGCCGGGGCAGTGCTAATAGGCATCGGCGGCTGATACCGTTCGGGGAGGACAGATGATTTTCTCACACAGAAACTATGAATACGGCGAAAATTTCGGCGGTGATTACCGCGCCGTACGGAATTTCCTTGTGGCGGTCAACGAACCTGCCCTGCGGGAGTACGACTTCGAGTGGGGCCGGTGGGAATGGGCCCACTGCCTGCAAAATTTCAACAAGGAACGATCGGCTGACATCGGGTTGTGGACCCGTGGAGGTCGGATAGTTGCCGCCAGCCTGTTTGAAATCGGTCCCGGGCCGGTGTATCCGGTCATTGATCCGGTTTTTGAAAATGATCCGGATTTGCTGGACCTGATTTTTGAACACGCACAGACAAGATTGACTGATGACCGGGGAGAGGTAAAAATCCTCATAAAAAACCGCCTCCGCGGCATGCAAAAGGCCGGCCGCGTCCGCGGATTCGTCCCGAATTCGGAGTACGAAGAAAACTCCATCCTGGATATGGAAGCCACCGCGCCGGCCTACCGACTGGAAGAGGGGTTTCGCATCCGCAGTCTGAGCGAGGGTTTTGATATTCTTCAATACAACCGGGTTCTCTGGAAGGGATTCGAACATGATGGCCCGGCGCCGGAGGATCCCGCATCGCTTGAGCAGCGGCGGCGGCAAATCAGCTCCCCGAACTGCGACCCGGATTTAAAGATCGCCGTGGAATCCCCCGAAGGAGAGTATGTGGCCTATTGCGGTTCCTGGTATGACCGGTCAAACAACTACCTGCTCATTGAACCGGTGGCCACGGTTCCGGAATACCGGCGGCGGGGATTCGCTGCGGCGGCAGTTCTGGAGGCCGCTATACGAGGCCGGGAAAAAGGCGCAACCTGCGCCATAGTCGGTTCGGCCCAGCAGTTTTACTACTCCATCGGCTTTGATCCCCTGCCGCAGGCGACATTCTGGAGCTGGAAAGCCCCGTCCCCCCGGCGGATATCCGCTAATCCATGAATTCCTCGAGGATGACGGCGCTGAAATCTTTGAACATTTTTTCGTCCGACTCCCGATTATCCGCCAGTACCCGGTCTCCATCGACCACCGATATGTCGGCATGCAAGGGATATTCCCGGGGGGCCGGACGGGAGGAAAGATCCTCAATTTTTGCTTTCTGAATCTCCCAGGCCTCTTCCACGCTCATGGTACAGACCTCCGCAAGATACCGGGCGCTGAATCCCTCTCCGGTGAAGCTGCGGAGGGTTTCGTCATGGGTCTTGCTGTTGCCCGGGTGCCAGTAATGCTTTGCCAACAGGGGCCCGACCTTCGGATTGTCGCAGATGTAGTGGTGATTCTTAACAAACCAGGCCCTGGTCTGATACACCGCCATGTGGGCCAACAGATAGCCCTGGTATGAGCATGCCGACTCGTTGTCCAGCAAATGAGGGATGGCGAGCAGGGGGCGGGGGCTGACCTCAAGACCGAGGATGCGTTTTTCCGTCTCTCTGGCCAGGGCGATGACCATATCGGGGGTAAGATCCTCTTCAGACAGGGCGTACAGCGCCCGTTCAAAATAGGGAACAACCAAAATTGAACGCTCGGTAAATGCCCGGTACGGCTGGGAGCTCTCAATGAACTGACGAATGAGCTCACCGGGAATGCTTTGGCCGTTGAGATTCTGTGCGTAGAGGGTCAGCCAGTCGGCGTCTTCGAGAATCGAGTCGCAGAACATCGATTGGGTTTCTGCATAGGCCATGGAGGTCGGGGCGAACTCCTGGGAGAAGCAGGGGGAGTTCATTTTTACATTCGCGAAGTGGGCCGCATGGCCTCCCTCGTGAAAAAACGTGTTAAGGCCACGGTATCCGCTGCCCACCTGGGAGGGCCGGGCGTTGGATGTGAAGTTGATTTTCCCCGGCACCCATTTTCCGTTGTCGTAGAACGCGGGTATCGGACCGTGGCAGAATCCGTTCTGATACTTGCCCTTCCTGTCCAACAGGTCCAGGGTTAACTCGGCTCCGGAATAATCGATGTTCAAGCGGGAGAACGACCGGACCCAGCGCTCAAGGGATTGGGAAAACGGAAAGTAGGGGTCCATCTGACGTTGAACGTCGCCGGAAATAAAATAGGAAAAATTATGAGCGAGAATCGCCGCATCGCCCCTGGCCTTTTGAAGCTCAGCAATGCCCGCCTGATTGCGCTCGCGGGTGCGCTCTTCAAAATCGTCGAGGATGATAAACAGCTGATCGGCGCTCATGTGTTCGGTTTTTTGCACCTTGTAGGCGAAGTAATTATCGTAACCCTGACTTTTGGCAAACTGGTTTCGCAGCTTCACCATGTCAAGAAAGCCGTTATCACACACCCAGGCTTCCAGTTTGAGCAGGGCGTCGTGGGCGCTCTTGCGTTCACTCTCGGACTCGGCGGTGCGGATGGCGGTAAGAAGACTGGGAAGGCTTCCGGACTGCTCCCGCCCCTGACCGTCAATCCAGCTCATCGCGTAATGACCCCGCTCTTCGAAGAGGGCCGCGGCGCCGTCGATACACTGTTGCCAAAGCCCGGCAGATTCCGCCGAATCGATGACATTTGAGGAAAACAAGGCGCGCCAGCCCTCCAGGCCACGACGGATATCCTCAAGCTCTGCATCCCCGTTTACTCCCTCCAGGTCCGCTAAAGCTTCCCGGACCGTATCAAGACGGGCGGAATCAGAAATGTATGCGTTCCACCGGGCCTCGGCTCGGGCAAAATCCTCGCGGGTGCCCCCGGTTCCCATATACACCGACCAGAACAGGTCTTCTTTTTTTACGTGAACTTCCAGATACTCATGGTTCAGCCGGGACAACAGGTCTCGAGCGGATTCAGTGGTCATTGTTTCTCCTTGGTTTTGTGCCTCAGGTTATCGGTTTGGGCAGACGGCAGCTTATCAGGTCACCGGGCCTTCAGCAGTTTTCGATTATACAGCAGAACCGGCAGACTCACAGCGGTAAATCCCGCCATAAGGAGGAAAACCGCAGTCAGAGAAATACCGGAAAGAATGCCGCCGATGTTTGCGGCAAAAAAGATGCCCAGATTAAAGACAAACTGAAATAGCAGGGCCATTCTCCCCCGGAATCCCTCGCCGGCCCGGTTTATCAGTTCCGCCTGGATTACCGGAAAGAGCACGCCGTGGGCAGTGCCGTAGGCAATTCCCGCAGCCACCAGGCCAAAAGACCCCTGCAGACCGGCGATTATTAACAGGGCGGTGGGAATCATGGCCAGGGGGACAGTTAACAGCAGCACCGGCGGCACCCGATTAAACCAGTGGCTGGCTATGAGCCTGAGCCCGATGACCGCCGCGGGATAGGCGATGTAATACGGCTTCACCACGGCAATTCCCCTGCCGAGAACCAGATCGGGCAGGAAACTCAAGGTGGTGCCGAAACCGGTACCAAGAATAAGCCCGAGAAACAACAGAAGCAGAACCGAAGGATTTTTGCCAAGAATTGCGAAATCCTTTACTCCTCCGCTTCCTGCGTGGTTTTCCGGCGGATCTTCGGGGAACAAAAATGCCGCCAGAGAGCCGAGGGACAGGAAAACCGATGCCAGCAAAAACAGCGAACCGAAGCCCCGGGCGTCGAACACGAGCTCGCTGAAGGCGACACCGGCCATGGCTCCAAGTTGACCGAGGACGCCGATGAGGGCATAGCCCCGGGAGCGGTCCTTGGCGGGAAGAATATGGCTGGCGGCGGTCACCGTGCTGGTCATTGCCAGAGTCATTACCGCGCCCTGCATCATTCTGGGAAGAGCGAAGAACCTCGGATCAGCCGGCTGGGCAAAATAGGCCAGGGAAGCCAGCAGGTACAGAAGCCAGCCCCCTCCGATAAAGTACTTTTGCCGGTATTTGTCCATCACCAGGGCGAGCAGGGGAAGAAAGAGCATGCCGCCCAGCCCGGTGAAACTCATTACGAATCCCGACACCCCGGGACTGATTCCGATGAGGGAAAAATGCTTGGGAAGCAGAGTGAAGCTCTCGTGTCCCGCCACGCCGGCGAACAGGGCAATAAGGAGAAAAACCGAGCCCCTGCGGAAATGCTGTCTCAGAGCGGCGCCTCCGGCGGAAGCAGGGAGGGAAACTCGTAATACAGCACCCCTTCTTCGCTGAAATTCTGTTGTACCCAGTTCCTGCCCGAAAGCCGGTCCAGTTCCTTCTGGGCCTCATCCATCGAAAAGCCCGTGCAATGGGCGAGCTGGACCACCGTGAGCCGGCCGCCGTTTTCCCTGGCGCACTCAAGGGTTTTCTTTTCGATTTCTTCAAGGCGTTTTTTCCGTCGGCGGCTTTGCTTGGCGAAGGCCTTTATCAATTCGCCGCTGCCGATCAACAGGGGCAGGACGCCCATGGCAAAAAAGAGGAACCAGAACCAGCCCGAGCCGTTCAAAACAATGCCGATCTGAAACCCGATTGTGGAAATCAGCCCAAAAAGCACCGTTGGCAGCTTGTCGACGGGGCTGGCGTCGTCGGCGGTGGACGAGCCGTCACCGGCGATGTGAATCGGGGAGCCTCCCAGATTTATCGAGACGGACTTGTCGTCGCCGGATTTTTTAATGGATAGGGTCCCGTCGGCCAGCCGGTCCTGAACCTGGCCCGACAGCGAACTGCGGATTTTCCCTTTAATTTTCCTGGCCAGCGGACTGTCGTCGGGATCCTCTTCCAGATCCACATACCAGTCCTCCTTTCGGATTTCGTCAAGAACCTCGGTTTTTACTTCCTTTGGAGTATTATCCCAGGCGCCAAGGGCGACTTCGATGGTTTTTTCAACAAAATTCCCGATGCGCTCTTCCAGCCGGCTGCCGAAATCGTCTCCGTCATCGGCCTCCGAAGTTCCGGCGTCGTAGGTTGTTGCCGGCTTTTCCGCCGGAACGGCGTCCCGGGGCGATGGGGCGGCGGGAGCTGAGGAATCTGAAACACGGTCGCCCTGAGCCAGCTCGCGACCGGTAATGAGGTGGAAAATTCTCATTTCCCTGCTGATGTTTTTCAGACTGGGGCTGGGAATCTCCTCGACGCGGATTACTTCCTTGTTTTTCACCTGATAATACACATCCTCGGAAATGCAGATTCCCCCGGGGCGCGCCAGGTTTTGAATTCGCGATGCGATGTTCACCCCGTTGCCGTATATCCGGTCGCCCTCCACCCAAATGTCGCCCATATGGATGCCGATCCGCAGATAAAAACTGTTGTCTTCCGCCTTCTCATTGCGGGCCGCAACGGCATTCTGAATGTTCAAGCCGCAGCTCACCGCCGACAGCACTGAATCAAAGGTGACCAAAAGACCATCGCCGATGGAATCGATAACCGTGCCGGTGAAGTTGGCTATCAGAGGCAGGATGATCTGGTTGTGCTCGTCCAGCAGATCGATGGTACCCTTCTCGTCCCGCTCCATTTTCTCGGAGAATCCGGCAATATCGGTGAACATCACCGCGGCCAGTCTGGTTTCCTTCATTCCCCGCCTCCCGGGCCGTGGTAGAACTCCTTCATATCAGCGAAAAACTGAGCCCGGCTTTCATCCCAGGTGTAAAACATATGGCCGCCGCTGTAGTGTTTGACCGTCATGCGCGTGCGCTGCTGGTCGCTCAGCTTCATAAGATTGCTGATCCGCTCTGCGGAGAAGTAGGGAGTAACCAGATCGAATATACCGTGGGTAATAAACACCTTCATATGGGGGTTAAGGCTTATGCCGAACCTCAGGTCGTCGGTGGCGCCGACCTGGCTCTGGAGAGCATGGCTTCGGGTATCGATCTTCCAGCTTTTATTCACCGTCATGCTGAGGAGATTGTATTGACGCTCGCTTTCAAGACCGATGTTCCGTCGGAGCTGGGTGTTGATGCCCGAGGCGAATATCCGCTCGACAACATGAAGCGTCGGGTCCGGCCCGCTGTAGCCGTCCCGGTCAGGATAAGGATCTTCGACGGTGAGCGACGCATCGTACAAACCCAAATGCCGTCCCTGCTCCCGCAGGAGGTTTTTTACGAAATAGCTGATGGGGATGCGCCCGTTGCGGTTTTTCAGGGTATCACGGGGAAGACCGATAAAATCCGCCGCCCTCGCCAGTACCCGGTTTTTCGCATCCCGGCCGTACATGTCCCCGGAGGCCAGCACCGGAAGCAGCTCTTTAATGGCGAAATCGCCGGCCCGCCGCATGTAATTCCGGAGCCCCTCGCCTTCCCGGGCCTTTCTCGCCTTCTTGTGGACACAGGCGGCCCCGGCCATGGTCGGGAAGGTGTCCAGCCACATCAGGACGTCGTAATCCGAACCGTCGAGCAGGGTGAACTCGAGAGCCGGGGAAATAATCACCGCCCCGCTGAGTCCCACCCCGAAATCTTCCTGCAGCATTTTGGTGAGCTTGGCGGTCCGGAATCCCCCGTAGCTTTCGCCGGCGATGTACACCGGACTTTCCCAGCGGTGGTGACGGGACAAATAGGCGGAGATAAACTCCCCCAGAGATTCCAGATCCCGTTTTAACTGCCAGTACTCGGAACTCTCGGGTTTTTCATCCGTCTGCCCGGAGTCGGCTTTTTTCTCCCCGTCCTGATCGATCATACGGCTGAAACCGGTGCCGATGGGATCGATAAACACCAGGTCGGTGAACGCCAGCCAGCTGTGTTCATTGTCCTTCAGGCGGGCTGGCATCTCAACCGGCTCGCCGTGAGGACCGAATACCGCTCTGCGGGGTCCCATGGCGCCGAGATGGAGGTATACCGATGAGGCGCCGGGTCCGCCGTTGAACACGAAGGTCAGCGGCCGGTCATCGGCTCCGGTGGCGGTATAGCTGACGTGGAACATTTCGGCCTTCGGTTTTTCCCGTTTTCGAAGGAGGAGCCAGTCAGCCGATGCGCGGTATGTCATTGTGTGGCCGTCGACGGTGAGAGAATGCTCTCTTGAGGCTCCGCCTGGGGGTTGGTAATCGCTGCCCGGTGCTTTCTCTGATTTTGCTTCCTGTGTCTTGTGGTTTTCGGCGTCTGCCATGGAATGCTCCTGATGTAGAAGGGGGCGGAATCAGGAACGCTGGGGCCTCCAGATATCCTCGTCGGCCCGGGTGAACTTGCGCTCCATAAGTTCCACTAAATTATCCCGGGCTGGCCCCGGTGCGTTAACCAGTATATTACCACGGCTGTCTAAAAGAAAGGTGCGGGACTGCACCTGACTGGGAGTCTTGGTTGCCCGGAGAAATGCGGCCACATCGGTGAAGATGGGATAGGTCCGGGACTTTCGCGCGGGATCGGCGATGTACCAATTGAGGCTGAGGTGAATGGATGCCCGGGAGGCAAAATCAAAGGCGGGAAGCACCGGGACTTCATAGTATGAGAAAGACGGCAGTTCGGCCTCCCAGCGCTGCACTACGGGCAGCCAACTGTCGATGATTTGCTGATGCTCCATGAGAAAGCCCGTGAGTACTACGTTCCAATGACCCGAAAAATCCGCGGGGAAGACCGCCTTCTCGCTGTGTAAATTCTGTCCGATCAACTCAGGAAATCGCTGCATGACTAAAAACTACCCACCCTCCGGTTGAAAATCAAGCAACTCATGCCTTTCCCTCAGTGGGTTCAATGTCTTTTTTAGAAAAAGGATAATGCCGGCCTCCGCCGTCCCCCACCAGGGCATCGGCCTTCGCAAGACTCCGGACGATGCGCTCCACATGAATGTGGCTCGTTCCCACGAAAATACCGTATGAATCCCGGGCTCCCCCGGCTGCTGTTCCGGCAAGATAAGCACCGGGAGCCGAGGTCTCCATGGTCTCCTCGCTGTAGTCCGGACTTCCGTCGGCATCCAGCTCAATGCCGAGCTGCTCGAACATGGATGTGTCCTTGGCGAACCCCAGGCACAGCATGACGAAATCGGTTTTAATCGTTGCCGGCGCTCCGTCCCGAAGAAAACTCACCTCATCGGTCCGAATTTCCTTCAGTCGGGACGACGGCAGGAACGCGATCTTACCCTTGTCGATGAGTATGGAGATTTCCAGATGATAACGGCTGTTGAGCCGGTTTTTATCAAGGGAAGCCCCCCGGTGCATGAGGGTCACCCGGGCTCCGGCCCGCCAGCAGCGAATGGCGGCTTCCACCGCGGAATTCCGTCCGCCGACGATAAGCAGGTCTTTCCGGAAATAGCGGTGCACATTCCGGTAATGCAGGTCTACGTGTTCCCCCTCTTCGCCGGGTACCCCGGGGAGCCGGTGGGCATGCATGTTTCCGTGAGCGAGTACAATATTTTCAACCCGGTGTAGGCTTGCGGTCCCCCGAAAGTCGCTGCGGATTTCAAAGCCCCCGGGAATTTTTGCTATCCCGGTTACCCGTCGATAGGTCATGATGTCCAGGTCATAGTACTCAACCACAGCCCGCAGGTAGGCCAGGTACTCTTCACCGGTAAGCATGTTTTGATGGACCGTCTGCACCGGTATGCCCGCAATGGCAACCCGCTCGGGACTGGAAAAGAACGGTGTTTCCGCCGGCCAGTTGTGGATGGTTTGGCCCACCTGTCCCGAGTCAAAATGGAGGTAGCTCAGGCCCAGCCGCTTGAAGTTGGCGGCGATTTCAATTCCGATGGGTCCGGCTCCGATGATTGCTGTGTTGGCGTCCATATTGTTGTCCTCTGTTTTTCCGTTACTCGGTTTCATTTGGGCGGGATAAGAAGGAAAAGCCGATGCAAACTCCCCTCCCGGGCCCCGATGCATTAAGATAATAGGCGAGGAGTACCGTGAAAACCGCATCATGAGAATATCCGAGGCAGAGCTGGTCACAATTGAGAAAAAAAAGCCCTCATACCCCATCGGAGCCCGCCTGGGAGAATATCTGAACGAGTACGGCAGGCTCTTTTCCCAACCCCTATACTATGAGGAGCTCAGGGATTTCAGCGAGCAGATCCCCCTCTACGATGCCGAAGGCATAGACAGCTACTGGCAGACTGTGCTGTACGGCCCGGCGGAACGGAGCGTTCTCGAAGACCGTTTGCGGCAGGTGTATGCCGAATTAAAAATGGAGGGCAACCGCTCCTTTCTCAAGCATCTCTACATAGACCGCATTGATTACTGCGAGTTCGGCAATTCCCAGCCGTTCAGAATCAGAGTGATGAACCGCTACAATGACAACCACGATTACTACTATGTGAAAAAAGCCGATTCAAGCCGGATTTACGGACTCGAGCTTGAACACATACTCTCCCCGAACAGGATCAATATCCTGGTCTACGGCGACACCCTCGTCGAAGAGCATATCGCCGGCATACCGGGGGATTATTTTATCAAGCGGCAATTGGCCGAAGACCGGAACATCAATAAAATCAGGGTTTCAAAGGAGTTCGTGAAATTTTCCGAGCGCTGTTTTGTCAAGCTCCTGGGGGATATGCGCAGCTACAACTACGTGCTGGTCCTCACACAGGATTTTGACGCCCAGCAGTATCGGGTGCGGGCCATCGATTTCGACCGCCAGTGTCACGAGGGTAACCTAAAAGTCTACATGCCCCAGTTCTACCGGGAAAACCAGCCGGTGGTTGAGATGGTCTGGGATTCCCTTCCGGCGGAAACCATTCGGCAGTACCAGTCGGAGGAACGGTCTCTTATGAGGCGCCGGGCCCAATCCGCCCGTTTGCGGCTGGAAGATCTGTTCGCCGCCATGTCACAGGACCCGATAGCGCCCCAGGAAAACGTCGATGAACTGGGGATGCAGCTTGGGGAGTATCACCGGGATCGGGCCTTCGCCCGCTGCGCGTCTATGGGAGATCTGACAAGAATGCATTTGTTTGAAATGCTGGAAAAACGGGATTAAGCATGGAAACCCTGTTTCTCGCCCTGAGCATGGTTTTGACCTTCGCCCTGCTGATACTTGTTCTCAGGCGACGGGCGGAGCGTCGGCAGACCGGAGGCGCTCCCGGTCAGCCCATGATAACTGATGATTCCCCGGAAAACCGTCTGTACCGCAACAGTATTTCCCTTGAGATCCTCGGCATAGCTGATAGAGCTGATAGCAGGCTCAGCCCGTCAGAGCGGAACCGGAAAATCGTATCCTCCATGATGGCTGCTGTGCAGGAAATGCTTGCATGCGCCTATGTGTATGTGCGCATCGGTTCTCCGGGCAATGCTGATGAAAGCCTTTCGGGCGCCTGGGAGTACCGTTCCGGTTCATTGGAAGCCGCTGGGGATTCTCCGTCTCCCGAGGAACTCTACCGCCGCCTCATCGGACGGAACTTTCCCCGTTCAACAGGCTGGCAGCTTGTTGCCCCGCAGGCCCTGACCGCGTCGGCCCTGCCCCGATTAACTCAGTGGCCGGGCGAGGAGAGCCCCCGGTTCGCACTTATCCGCACCAGCGAAGGGGACTGCCGGGCCGTGCTGCTGGCGGCGAACCGTCAGCAGGACCTCGTTCCGGAAGCCGTAGCCGACGCAACCCTGGCGTTCGCCGGATTCATCGGGCGGCTCGAGCGGTGGAGGATACTGCACATAGCCAACCAGCGGGACCGGCAGATCCGACTGCTTTTTGATCAGACCGTTACCGGGGCTGCGCTGCTATCCGCCAATGGAACCATACGGCGGGTCAATCAGCGATTTGCTGAAATACTCGGCGAACCTGCGTCCGCATTGGAAGGCAGGCTGATTCAGGAATACTTTGACCATGAGGGAAAAGAGCAACTGGAAGCCGCCCTGACGAGCCCTTCCCTTCCCCTGTCGTTTGAAACTTCAGTCACTGCTGCAGACCGCTCGAGCTGCTACCTGATGATTCACGTCAGCGCCGAGGCGGAACCCATGGATGCGGACCGCGAGCTGATGATGCTGGCGGAAAATATCAGCGAACGGAAGTCCATGGAACGCTCCCAGAAAGAAATGAGCGACCTGCTGGAGTTAAAGGTCCTGGTGCGAACCGAAGAGCTCGAAATCGCCATGGAAAAACTCCAGGAGCGGGAGATCGCCCTTCGGGAAAGCGAGCAGCGCTTTAAAAATGTCGTCGGCGCCATGAATGACATGATATTCACCACCGACTCCCGGCACTACATTACCGGAGTATTCGGCAGCTGGTACGAACAACTCTGCGCCCACAGCGATACGGACATAATCGGCGAAAGCATTGCCGCTCTGTTCTCCCTCCCGGACGATCTCATCGAACGAAGCTTCATGAACACCGAAGGCCGGGAACGCGGTATAGTTGAATGGGAAATTTCCGACAGGACCGGAGTACGGCGGACCTACCTTATTGCCATCAGCAAACTACACGATCAGAAAGAGCTGATCATCGGGTACTTGGTGGTGGGCAGGGAGATTACCCGGCGGATCAGCGCAGAGCGGGAGCTGGCCGCCGCAAAGAATGAAGCTGAGAGGGCGAACCAGGCAAAATCTGAATTCCTGGCAAACATGAGCCACGAGATCCGCACGCCAATGAACGCGGTATTGGGCTACACTCAAATCCTCCAGGGGATGATAACAGACACAAAACAGCTGAACTATATCGGCATCATTGAGCGTGCGGGCAAGAGCTTGCTGCAGCTCATCGACGACGTTCTGGACCTGTCGAAAATTGAAGCGGGCAAAATGCAGGTGGCTCCCGCCCGTTTGTCCCTCAGAAGGCTTATCAGCGACATTGAAAATATTTTCCGGGTTCGGGTGGAGGAAAAAAACCTCTACCTGGTTGCGACCATAGACGACGACCTTCCGGAAACCCTGGTGACCGATGAAACCCGGCTCAGACAGATCATGGTCAATCTGGTGGGAAACGCAGTGAAATTCACCGATACCGGGGGGATCAGCATCACCGTTTCGTCAAGTCAATTGGATGAGCAGCATCTCCGCCTCTCAATTTCGGTTAAGGACACGGGCATCGGCATTGCTGAAGACCAGAAAGATCTTATCTTCGAATCCTTCAGTCAGCATGAAGGCCAAAGTTCGAGAAAGTACGGGGGCACCGGCCTGGGACTGGCGATTAGCCGCAAACTGAGCGGCCTATTGGGTGGCGAGCTCACGCTGAACAGCATCAAGGGAGAGGGCAGCACCTTCACGCTCACTCTGGATGCGGTAAAATTTCATCGGGAAGATGACTCTCAGCAGATGCCGGCGGGAACCGAGACGGCGGTTAAATTCAACGGAGAAGTTATTCTGGCGGTGGATGATGTTCAGACCAATCTGCTGCTGCTTGAGCACATTCTGTCCGATGCTGGCGCCCGGGTAATCACTGCAGACAGCGGCGAGTCGGCCATTGAAGCCGCGGAGAGCCAGGAGGTCGATCTCATAATTATGGATATACGAATGCCCGGAATGGACGGCCGCACGACGGCATCCAGAATCCGGGAAATACCCCGCTACCGCCATGTGCCCATAATCGCGCTGACGGCTTCGGTGAGCATTGCCCGGGAAAAAGTGAAACAGCGGCAGTTCGACGGGTGGGCTTACAAACCGTTCAGAGCGGCGGATCTCTTAAAAACCATCCATGGTTTCCTGAATAATAAAAGCGACGAGCCCGCTCCCATCAGTCTGCATACCAGGCTATGGGAGGAGTTCCGTCAGATGCCCGCGGATACCCGGGAGCGCTTATTGCCCCAAGTCCGCAGCGAGCTGGTCGATCCGGCAATCAGACTCGGCTCGTCCATGACCCTCACGGAGGCCCGAAGGTTTCAGGCGGAAATTGAAGAGTTCAGCAAGCGGATTGAATGGGCATCCCTGCGCCAGCTCAGCGAAGAACTTGCACTGGCGGTTAAAACGTATAGAATTGATATTGTGCGGGAGAAACTGAGCAGTCTGATTGGGGGCATTGAATGAGCGAAGAGAAAGATCTTGTCCTTATTGTGGACGACAACCCGCAGAACCTGCAGTTTCTCGCGGAGATTCTCGACAACAAGGGTTACGAACCGGCGGTGGCCCTTAACGGCCGGGAAGCCTTGGAATTTATCAGGGAGCGGGAGGCCATCGACGCCGTCCTCCTGGACGTCATGATGCCGGAAATGGACGGGTACGCCACCTGCCGGGAGATCCGAAAAATGCGTTCCAAGGACGAACTCCCGGTAATCTTCCTCACTGCCCTGAGCGACCGCAAGGATATTTACCGGGGCTTCGAATCCGGCGGAGTGGACTACATAACCAAGCCCTTCGACAGCGAAGAGCTGCTTCACCGTTTGGCAATACACATACAACTGTCCCATGCGACCCTCGAGCTAAAAAAAACCAATTCGGAGCTCGAAGAAAAAAACCGGCAGCTGCAGCGGCTGCAGCAGAACCTCGAGCTCCAGGCTTCAACCGATCCGCTGACCGAAACCCTGAACCGGCGATCCATGCGGGTCAAAATAGACGAAGAAATCAGCAGATCCGCCCGCTATCAGCAGCATTTTTCCCTCATTTTTCTGGACATTGATCACTTTAAAGGCATAAACGACAAATACGGGCACGACAAGGGCGACCTCGCCCTGGTGCAGGTTGCGGAAATCCTAAGGAGCGGAATTCGGGGGGGAGATGCGGTCAGCCGTTGGGGCGGCGAGGAATTCCTGGTGCTCCTGTTAAACAGCGACCTGGACGGCGCGAAGCAGTTCGGCGAACGGCTTATGGATGATCTGAGAAATCACCCCTGGAGCGAAATAAGCGAAGGGTACCAGCTCACCGTAACCGCCGGAGTCGTGGCGCACAAGGAAGGCGAAAGTTTCGAATCGCTGATAAAAAGGGCAGACACCGCGATGTACCGGGGCAAGGAAGAAGGGCGAAACCGGCTGATTGCCGGTTGAAAGTGCCCCCAAAACAGCTGATCGAATCAACATAACTCTTTTGCCAGTAGTCTTCTATGACACGATTACCAGTTCATAGGAGATTACCATGGCATTTCACCCCCGTTTCTGTCCGTACTCGGACTGCTCTCAGCATCATCGCGACAAAGCATCAAGCCGGTGCTGGTTTGTCCGAAACGGCCACTATCACTGCCGCCGCCTCGGTTCTTCACAGCGCTATCGCTGTAAGCATTGCCGTCGATACTTCTGCGAAAGCGCGTTTCACCTCGATTATCGCGCACATCATCGCCTCGATTACCGGCGCATCTTCTCTTCGATCAATTCGGCCTCCGGCATCCGCGACATTGCCCGGGAGTTTTATGTCACCGACAAGGTCATTCTCAATCGGCTGAGCCGATTGTCCCGTCAGGCAATCGCTGCCATGGCCGAGTTATTGAATGATCATACAATCGATGAGGATATCGCAGTTGATGGGTTTGAAAGCTTTGTGTATAGCCAATACTGGCCGAACAACTTCACCCTCGCGGTAGGTTCCGACAGCCAGGTTGTCTATGCGTGCGACTATGCGCAGATGCGGCGCAAAGGGCGGATGACCCCCGCACAAAAGCGCCGGCGCGATGAGCTCAATCGCCGGTATCCTATTGCAGGGGGACAAATTGCGCGATCTTTCCAGGATGTGATAAACACCATTCTTCCCCGGTGGAAGGCCTATTCATCGAAGAAGCCATGCTATCTCTTGAGCGATGAAAAACTCGAATACCGCCGTGAGCTGTTCGCTCACCGGGATTGGGCGGCGTTGGAAAATGCAGGGAAGGTACTCCATCACCGAACCTCATCGAGGGTGGTCAGGACCACTGAAAACCCCCTGTTTCCGGTGAATTACCTGGACCGGGAGATACGAAAGGATCAATCCTGTCATGTCCGCCAGAGCGTGCAGTGGTCAAAATCGGTGAACAACAGCATGGAGCGGATGATGATCTACATCGCCTATCATAACCTGCTCAAGCCGTACCGGATAAACGGACGAAACGATATCAGCCATGGTGAGGTTGCCGGGTTTGACCGAAAGCGGGTACTCACGTTGGCAAAAAGGATGTTTACACAGCGGGCCTTCGTTCATCATCTGGTGCTGGACATCAGCCAATGGAAGACCTGGCACCGGATCTGGAAGACACCGGTGAGTGCGCTGAAGATCGATCTTCCCGATTATGCGGTGGCCTGAGGAGCGGGAAATCAGCTGTTTTGGGGGCACTTCAAAAGCCTTACTCGGTAAAAACCCGGTTTTCCTGCTCTGCGACCCTGATAAAAGTTGTCCTCTTGCTTAGTTCCTTCAACCGGGCGGCTCCCACATAGGTGCAGGTCGACCGTATGCCTCCCAGAATGTCTTTGACGGAGTCTGCAACATCGCCCCGGTAGGGGATGCTCGTCACCTTTCCCTCGCTTGCCCGGTACTCAGCCACTCCGCCCGAGTGTTTTTCCATGGCCCTGGCCGAACTCATGCCGTAGAATTCAACGAATTTTTTTCTGTCTTTCTCGATGATGTCTCCGCCGCTTTGAGTATGGCCGGCAAACATTCCCCCGAGCATCACGAAGTCGGCCCCGGCGCCGAACGCCTTTGCCACTTCGCCCGGGCTGGTACAGCCTCCGTCGGCGATTATATGGCCGCCTAGCCCGTGGGCAGCGTCGGCGCACTCGATAATGGCAGAGATTTGCGGGTACCCCACGCCGGTCTTTACCCTGGTGGTGCATACCGATCCGGGTCCGATTCCGACCTTGATGATATCAGCTCCCGACAGAATCAGTTCCTCAACCATTTCGCCGGTCACCACATTTCCCGCCGCAATGGTGATCGACGGGAACTCATCCCGGACCTTTTTCACGAAGTTCACGAAGTGCTCCGAGTAACCGTTGGCCACATCGATGCAGATTGAAGAAATTCTGGAGTCCAGGGCCATAATCTCGCCCAGTTTTTTCTTATCTTCATCCCCGGTTCCAGAGCTCACCATAAATCGCATAAAAAAATCATCGCTCCTTTCGTCGAGAAAAGATTTCCAGTTTTCCACCGTGTAATGCTTGTGAATGGCGGTTAGCAGGCCGTGCTCTCCCAGGGCTTCAGCCATCTCGAATGTGCCCACCGTGTCCATGTTTGCCGCAATAACAGGTACCCCTCGCCATGAGCGCTCTGAGTTGCGAAATGTGAATTCCCGATTCAGGTCCACCTGGGACCGGCTTCGAAGAGTGGAACGCTTCGGTCGGAACATAACGTCTTTGAAGCCGAGCTTAATTTCCGGTTCGATTCTCATGGGATGCCTCCTGTTGACAGGGTTCAATACTAGTGAAGCGTTCAGTTCATGTAAACCCGTTCTTAGTGCCCCCAAAACAGCTGATTAATTTGATGTAAATGCCTTTGCAACAAAAACTAAAGGACTGATCTGAAGTTTTATTTCAACTCTACTTGTATTTCCATTCAAGATTGATACTTAGCGCGCTAAATCAGCTGTTTTGGGGGCACTGCAAAAGCGTCCTGGACATATGGTTTTCGCGAAGCTATGTTTAAACCCATGAAATACCGACCGGTTTTCCATCGGCTCAGCCTTTTGCTTGCGGCCTTGCTGCTTCTCCTGCTTTTCGGAGGGTTCCGTCTCCTGGGAATGCCGGATAACGGCAATCCGGATTCCCGCCAGCTCAGCGTCAGTTCAGAAGAAATCGAGGACAGCAGGCCCCGGGGCGGAGCCGAATCGCTTTCGCATACGGAAAATCAGGATCTTTCCGCAACGTTAAACGAACCCTGGAATGACCCCGAACAGGTTATCAGGGCATTCTCCCGGGCATATCCCGACCGGGTCAGCGCCATTGCATTCAGGAGAGACGACTGGGCGCTTTTGGTCGACGGTCAATGGTTTTACCATGCCGGGGGCAGAATGCTGCCCGAGGAGCTCCTGGATGAAGCAGAGCGCTACGCCCCATACTCCTTTTATCCTTACACACCGGAGCTGCGGGCGCTTCGGGAGTACAGCGACGAAGAGGTCGCCGAACTGGAAGCCCGGGTCGAGTCCCAGGCTAGTTCGGGCATAGGACGGCATCCCGGTCTGACCGACGCATTGTGGGGAATATCGGATTTTAACTCCAGCGACCGCAAAGTAAAAACCCTTTATCTTTTCAGGAGACAGGTAAATGTTCACCGCTACCTGCTTGAAGATTTGGCAGAGGTTGAAGAGCGCATCTACGAGCTGGCCCGGGACAACAGTGAGATTCGCGGGTATGTGGATTCGATCAGTACGGTGACAGGGCACAGTTGGCGCCCTATTCTGGGAACGTTCAGCCGCAGTCTGCACTCCTACGGCATAGCCATAGATATTTTGCCCGGGAGGTTTACCCAGGCTCAAGTGTACTGGAGATGGGCGAGGCAGCTCGGACTGCCCTGGTACAACCTACCCTATGATCAGCGGATGATGCCGCCGATGGAGTTCGTCAGAGAGTTTGAGAAAGCGGGATTTATATGGGGCGGGAAATGGCGAAGATTCGATACGATACACTTTGAGTACCGGCCGGAAATTTTTGAATTAAACAGGGAGTCCTGGGAGCATATGTCAAGGGGATGATATTCAGCGCTGGTGTGATCACAAGCCGCAATCCCTTCGGTCATCCATTATCCTGATAGCCTGCTCGGGAAAAAGCATATCCATTCGCCGGCTGTGTTCGCTGATAAATTCCTTCTCGGGTTCCCGGGAAACCCGAAACCAGACCCGGTAAAGATGGGGAACATTGTCTGCATTGGGGCAACGGGGAAGCCGCTCGCCGGCCTCCATACTTACCACCCTTCCGCAATCAAGACACTGATAGTACCCGCTGCTCACCGATGTGTGACTGTGAAAAAGCATGGATTTCATATCATCCTCCGATAGTCAAAAGATTGCATTTTCACTGTGGGTATTCTATGGCGAATTCTAGCTATTTTGGGGTCGATTATCCATTATCTCTATAGCAACTTCTAGCTATTTTGAACCCCGACCCGCCACCTCATTATATAGAAGGTGTATTATCTGGATAGAATGATTACGGGAGGAAAACCATGAACGAATCATCCCTTCACTTAACTGACAGCCTGGCGAACCTGGAAGAACTGGATTCGCGGCACCAGGCCGATAACTATGAGGCGCCGGATCTCTATATCTGGCATCAGCTGGTGGACAGGCTGGTAGTACTGTTCAGACTCTCGGCAGAGGAAGAGCGGCGGATCAGAATCAATCAACTGCTTCGCATGCTGAGCCTGCTCCCCCGCTTCGCCGGATGCAAAAATCCCGAAGGTACGGGGCTGTTAATGGCCTGCACCTACATTGCTGAGCGCCGGGTCGCCCGGGACCTCTTTGCCCATAAACCGGAGAATGACGACGACGTACTGAGCCGTCTGGAACCCTTTTCCCGGCTGCTCGAAGGCGGGGACCCTGAAATCATCGAAAAAGGGCTCAACCTTGCAGCCCTCACAATGATAAAGGACTATGCCGCCGATGCCGACGATGACCAGTCCAAAGGCAAGTACAACCCCGTGGCGCAAAAACGCTGGGACTGGCGCAAAATTGCCGCAAGCATCATCCGCCGGAACGATGAAATTACCCATCCGGTAATCGACGGGATTTATGGGCCGGATATAGCCTTGAAGAGCTGGTGGGTTATATAAGTATCATTATATAATCCAGCAATGGAGAAACGCGTAAACTGGCTTTTCATTTTTTTTGCAGCATCTGTCGGCGTTGTTAACACAATAATAGCTTTAATTCGTGGAAGCGGGGATGTAGCTGCCCTGAATGATTCAGCGATTATTATACCCGTTATTGGTACTGTGCTTTTTATGACGATCCAGCGTGCGAAACCGAAGTATGTCCGCATTGCCCATACTGTGTTTTTATCGATTGTTGCAAGCATTGCAATTCTCGATGATTATTCATCGGTTTTCGGCCTCGGTTTCGCGCTCATTGCCCTGTATCTGGCGCAGAAATACGGCTATTTCGTTCGAAACACCATCGTCAAATCCGTAATCTCGTTAATCGCCATAGTCATTTTTGTTGAGATATCTGCTATTGCAGAAAGCGCCACCGGCGCGGGCCTGGACGTAGCCCTCTTTGTCTTCTTCTTTTTCGCGATTTTTTATTTCGGGGACCGGGAGACCTTCCTGCGCTACAAGGAACAGGAGGAGGCCCTCAAGGAACGGGTTCGCAAGGAGTACGGTTCGGGGGTTGACCTGAAAGAGATCGGCTTCACTGAGCGGGAAATCGAGGTGGGGGCCGTCCTCTGCCAAACCCTGGGGACCGACAAGGAAATCGCCTACGACCTCAATATCTCGAAAAACACGGTTATAAACCATCTTCGTTCCATGCGGGACAAGGCCGACGTGCGGGACCGTCAGCATCTTATCGAGGCCATCCGCCGCTACTACATAACCCGGGATGACGCTGCGGAAACCGACACCGAAAATATGTAAATAACTTTGTAACAGCATACCCCGGGCGATGTTATTTAGCGAACGGATTGAATTTCCGTCCGCTGCGGGATGCCCCATATCCGGCGAATCCGGAGGCTTGGACCGCAGCACACAAGGAGGGCTCATGTCCCGTCCCACCACGCTGCTGCTGGCAGCAATTGTTTCCGTCATTGCGTTGGCTTCCTGCAGAACCGCACCAGAAATCGTTGAATTCGATCCGGACCAGGAACTGGTGCCCGCGGTGGTAAGTCCCCAGGCGCCCGATGAAAGCATCGCTCCGGGAGTCACCATCCAAAGCGCCCAGGATCAGCTAGTATTCACCTACGAGAATCCCATTCTCACGGTTCTCAGCAACGCCTTTTCGCCCAACGGCGACGGCTATCGGGACGAACTGGGTTTTTCCGTCGCGGTCCCCAGCACCGAAGGTTTCGCATCCTGGGAACTGATACTGCTCAGCGAGGGTCACCGGGAGATTTTTAAGATCCGCGGAAACCAGCTTATTCCCGGCAGCTTCAGCTGGGACGGAAACAGCCCCACCGGCCGACCGGTGGCCGACGGCTGGTACTACGGCCGCCTTCATGTCAACTACGAAAGCGGACAGCGGCTCACCGCCCACTCCTCGGAATTCCTGCTGTGGAGGGAGGGACCCCGGGCCCGTATCTCGGTTCCCGACGGATACTTCTCGCCTGACGGGGACGGAGTGAACGACACGATTACCCTGAGCCTTGCGGTAGAGAATCGCGACGACATTGTGGCATATCAGGTAGCCCTGTTTAACAGCCGGGACAGCCTTTTCGAGCTCTACAGCGCACCGGGAGCGCCTCCTGAAGAATTCACCTGGGATGGTACAAACCGGCATGGAGAAACCGTTGAAAGCGCAGAAGATTACCGGGTGGAACTCCGGCTCTGGGATGACCTGGGCAACGTGAGCGTCACCGAAGCGACCATACCCGTCGATATTCTGGTGTACCGCGACGGCGATCAGATAAAGATCCGCATTTCTGCGATCAACTTTCTGCCCTTCTCGGCGAACTACATCGATCTGCCCCCGGAAGTCCGCAGTAAAAATCTGCAGACCCTCGACCGGCTCGCGGAAATCCTCAACCGTTTCCCCGGTTACGGAATCGACATTCAGGGCCATGCGGTGCAGATTTACTGGAACGATCCGGTGCGTGGAGCCCGGGAGCAGTCGGAGGTACTTATTCCTCTGAGCAGTGCCAGGGCGGAGGCTGTGCGGGAAGCTCTGGTCGCCCGGGGTATTGCCGGCGGCCGAATGACTACTTCCGGCGTGGGTGCCATGCGTCCCTTGGTGCCTAACAGCGATCTGGAAAACCGCTGGATGAACCGTCGGGTTGAATTCATTCTCGAGAGGTAGAAATGTAACCTTTCCCCGCTGTTATGGGGGCATTCTGCGCCAAAAAAAACCGGCCGGGGATTATCCCGACCGGTCTTTTTTTTGAACGCCTCAATCATTCAAAAAAGCAAAGCGGTTGCTGTCAGTGTTGAGCCCGGCAATTGCCGAGGGAGACAGGGTGAATGTAATCCCTTTGGGATCGCCATTGAGAAAGGAATCTGCCTCGCTGCCGTTGCTTTCATAGCCTCCGGAGCTGGTATAGGCGATATTGTTATCCAGCCCCGTCACAAAAAAGAGATCCGGGTTGTTTTCCACCAGCGCCGGATCATTGGCGGCAGCAACATCGAGGGCCGACCCCAAGCCGGATCCTGACGTTATTGTACCCGCAGTCTGACCCAAGATAGCGTCCAGGTCCCCTGGATTTACCCCTTCAATCCACTCAAAGAGAATATCGAGGTAGCTGCTTTTTATGTCCATGCTCTCGTTTACATTACCCGAGACGATGACGTCCGCTTTTGGAAAATACAGCGCCACCTCCGAGCGTTCGCCGTCCGGGCTGCCCAGGGCCTTGAACATGTACACATGCTCCGCCTCGTAGGGAACCTCAAAATCCGAATTGCCGGGAATCACGTAGTGGTAAGCCACCCCGCCCTCAAACTCGTACTGGCCTTCGGCGTTGCGTGTGCCTTCGAAATACAAGGCCTGGGCTTCGGTTTGTCCGCTGCTGTCGAGGTTGTTGATGTTGGCATAAACCGTCAAAACAGGAGAGGCGCCGGTTTCGTCATAGCTGATAAATATTCGGTCGAGCTGCCGGTCGGCTGCTTCTGGCTCATGGTAGATAATGTTTCCCTTGACTTCGCCGGGCTGATAGTTGAGCTGCATGTAGCGCTGGCCTGCGGAAGTGCGCCACTCTATGCGCTTGGGAAGTGACCGGGCGTCGGAGGTGCTGATAACCACGCTTTCACCGTTGTTGTAGTCGAAGGTGCCCTCGTTGGGAATAAAATTTTCATTGATTCGCCGGATGATTTCGTCAACCGCATCGAGGGCGGTTTCCGCAAGTCTCAGGGACGCCCTAAACGGCTCGAAAACATCCTCCGGGCTCTCACCGACGCTTCGGGAGGTAATACTGGCCTGAGAGTTTCCCGCAGTGAGGGCCGGCGGAATGGAAATGCTCCGCTCTGAGATATCTCCCCCGGAAAGGTCGGGCAAGAGCGCCTGACAGGAGCCAAGCAGTATCAAAATGGCAGGAAAGATTAGTGCGGTTTTTACAGTCTGTTTCATATCGCCCTCCGGTCTTTCATTAATATATATAGTACTCCCGTTGATGAGAAAAAACAGGCTTAACAGATGCAAAGTAGACGGGTACAATCCCCGGCATGGAAGAGAAGGAAGCCGCCGGCAAACAGGGCCCTGGCAGCAATGACAACAATGGCGTCGATGCGGGAGAGCGGGACACCATTTATGCAGACCCGGTGAATCCCGTGCCCCCATTTCGCTTCGACAGAAAGGTGGCCCGGGTGTTCCCCGACATGATCAAGCGCTCGGTTCCGGGCTATCAGGACATCATCGAAATGATCGGGCTTTTCGCACGGCATTTCGTTCAGGCCGGGAGCATCTGCTATGACCTGGGAGCCAGCCTGGGAGCCGCAACCCTGGCAATGAGACGGAATATCATTGCGGAGGATTGCCGGATTATCGCCGTGGACAATAGCAGGGACATGCTCGCTCGCTGCGCCGAGAACCTGGCCTGGGATCAGTCCAGAACCCCGGTTGATACCCTGCTCTCAGATCTGGAAGATGTCCGCATTACAAACGCCGGCATGGTGGTTTTGAATTTTACCCTTCAGTTCATTGCGCCGGAGCGCCGGCAGAGAATTATTGATAACATTTACCGGGGTCTGCGCCCCGGCGGCATTCTTATCCTCTCGGAGAAGCTCAACTACGGGGATAATCCGGTTCAGCAGGAGATAATGACCGATCTGCACCTGGATTTTAAGAGGATGAACGGCTACAGCGACCTGGAAATCAGCCAGAAACGGCAAAGCCTTGAAAATGTGCTCATTTCGAACAGCCACAGCGAACTGACGACCATGTTCCGCAACGCGGGATTTAACGAATATTTCGAGTGGTTCCGGTTTTTTACCTTCAGTTCAATGTTTGCCCGGAAGGGAAATGAACCGCCGCATACCGCGACGGGAGACCGGCCAGAAGACCGACGAGAATACCGGGCGGAACATCAGGCGGATACCCCCGCGGAAGAACAATGAAATCCATTTCCGACTCCCGTATACTGAGTCCATCCGCCTACTCCGGTTTTTTCGCGCACCCAAAATGCGAATTTCTGACAGGTATTCGGGACTATCTCAATGAGATTCTTATCAGAAATCTCGATCCGCTGAGAAATAATCAGATGGAGCTGTGGAAGCGGGCCATCGCCGCTCTTCCGGCTGAGGTGCATCAGGATCAGTCCGCAGGGGCGATGCAGCCTGAGCCGACCGTAGCCAATGGCCGGGTCAGGGTTGGCGGGGACGCCGGGGCCGCGTTGGCCGCGGAGATCGAACAGGGGCTTAGGGAACTGATGCCCTGGAGAAAGGGGCCCTGGGATTTTTTCGGCATCCATGTGGACACCGAATGGCGTTCCGACTGGAAGTGGGACCGGGTTCTGCCCCACATCGCCGAGTTGACCGGACGCCGGGTTCTGGACATCGGTTGCGGAAACGGATACCACCTGTGGCGCATGCGCGAGGCCGGGGCAGATGCGGCAGTGGGCATTGAGCCCCACCTGCTAAATGTGGCCCAGTACTCCCTGATGCAGCGCTGGTTCCCCGACCTGCCGTTGACCGTCCTCCCCATGACCTTGGAGGAATATCCGGTGAACACCCGAATCTACGACACGGTGTTCAGCATGGGGGTGCTGTATCACCGTAAAAGCCCGGTGGACCACCTGATTCACTGCAAGTCCTGCCTCAGGGAGGGCGGCGAGCTGGTGCTTGAAACCCTGGTGGTACCGGGAGACGTGAACAGCGTGCTGGTGCCCGAGGACCGCTACGGAAAAATGCCGAATGTGTGGAATATTCCCTCGGCGGAACTCGCAATGCGGCTGTTGCGGCGGGTCGGTTTCCGGAACATACGGCTTGTCGACGTAAACCGGACCAGCGTGGAGGAACAGCGCTCAACCGACTGGATGCGCTTTGAAAGCCTCGCGGATTACCTCGATCCGTCAAATCCCGATCTCACGGTGGAGGGCTATCCGGCGCCCCGCCGGGCGGTAATTATCGCCGAGAGTCCTTAGCCGGAAGCGTTCCCGGAAGCTGGCCCGGAGGCGCCGTTCTTCCCCTCGACAATGGATTGCCAAAGGAGCCGGGGGACGGTGATGCTCCGCTTCTCTAAGGCCCGCTTTCTGCGGTTTTGGCTCTGCTGCCCGGGATAATACACCCGGTCAAACCCCTCACGGGGAGCCGATGAGCTTAAGGCGTTTAACAGGCGGGAAGATTCCTCTTCCAGGGATTGCGCGTCATCCCGAAAAACCGTCGGCCTGATAAGCATATAGGTTCCGCCCCAGCCTCCGTCTACCACGGTGCCGACCCTGCTGCCGGTAAGGGCCCCCGCCATGAGCTCGACCATCAGGGCTATTCCCGAGCCCTTGTGTTCGCCCATGCTCAGCAGTCCGCCCTTCATTCCCTCCCGGGGATTAACCGTGGGTTTTCCCGCCTCATCCAGGGCGACGTTCGCCGGCAAATCCCGGCCTTCGCGCTTGCAGTTCATCATTTCGCCCCAGGTAATCACCGAGCTGGCCGAATCGTGGATTACCGGAATGCCTCCGTCAGCTTCCCGCCGGGGAAAGGCGAAGGTAAGCGGATCGGTTCCCCACTGGGGTTCCCGGCTTCCGTGGGGGATGAGAATGGGCGGAGAATTAAAAAACGATATAAAAATGAGGTTCCGCTCGGCGGCCAACCGCGCAAAATCGCCGATGTATCCCGAAGCATATGACATGTTTCTGATTCCCACCATCAGTATGTTTCTGTCGGCATTATCATCAAAAAAGGCAAAGGCGTGCGTCAGACTCCGGTACAGGGCCACCGACCCGCTCATATAACCCGCGTCGAAATAGAGAAAATCCGGGCCCTGCCGTAGGGGTTCGAGGGATTCGGTGCCGGTGACTATGTCTCCCGAGGCCTGAAGAGCCCGCAAATCCGGCAGCCTGATTATCCCGTGGCTGGCCTTTCCGGCAAGCTCGGCTTCGAGAAGGTTTTTAACGGTCAGCTCCGCCTCTTCCGGAGTAAAGCCGCTGTGTAGCAAATAGGATGTAGCGGTCTTATTCAGATCATCTATACCCACTTCAATGTGATCGGTGTCGAACTGGGTAACTTCTTCGTTCAGGGCCTGGGAAACCCCGCCGGCTTTCTTTTTCCACATAGCACCATTAGTACACGCCACCGGCGATATGCACAAGCAAAATCATCTCTGCTGTGGTCGGATGTATTCCCCTCGGTTTCCCGCCCTGCTATAATCCGGCCATGGAAAACAGCGAAGCAGAAAACAGCACCGTCAAAAATGACTTTATCCGCACAGCCATCCGCGAGGATGTGGCCGCCGGCCGTTTCCCCTATCCGGTTCATACCCGGTTCCCGCCGGAGCCCAACGGGTATCTTCACATCGGCCATGCCAAGAGCATCTGCCTGAACTACGGGCTTCCGGAAGATTTTCCCGGGGGGAGCTACAACCTCCGCTTCGACGATACCAACCCAACCAAGGAAGAACAGGAATTTGTCGACTCCATCATGGAAGATATCCGCTGGCTAGGCTTCGACTGGGAAGACAGGCTCTATTTCGCCTCGGATTACTTCCCTCAGCTCTACGCATGGGCGGTCGATCTCATAAAAAAAGGTCTGGCCTACGTGGACAGCCAGAGCGCCGAGGAAATCAGCCGCGGCAGAGGCACTCCGACCCAGGTCGGGGTGGACAGTCCCTTCCGAAACCGCAGCGTGGATGAAAATCTCGAGCTCTTCGAGCAGATGAAAACCGGCGAACATCCCGACGGATCTCACGTATTGCGGGCCAAAATCGATATGAAGCATCCCAATCTCAATATGCGCGATCCGGTAATGTACCGCATCAAGCACGCCCGACATCACCGCACCGGGGACGAGTGGTGCATATACCCTATGTACGACTGGGCCCATGGTCAAAGCGACGCCCTTGAAAACATCACCCACTCGATTTGCACCCTGGAATTCGAAAACCACCGGCCGCTGTACAACTGGTTCCTGGAGAGCATCGGGGTGGAAAATCCTCCCCGGCAGATCGAGTTTGCCCGTTTGAACCTGACCCATACGGTTATGAGCAAACGCAAGCTGCGCCAGCTGGTGGAAGAGGGCCATGTGGCTTCCTGGGACGATCCCCGGATGCCGACGGTGAGCGGTATGCGCCGCAGGGGCTACACCTCGGCGGCAATCCGCAAATTTGCCGCTGAAATCGGCGTTACCAAAACCGAAAGCATGGTCGAGCTCAATCTCCTTGAATACTTCGTCCGGGAAGATCTCAACCTTAAGGCAAACCGGGTGATGGCGGTTCTCGATCCGGTAAAACTGGTACTAACCAACTATCCGGAAGATGCCCAGGAGGAATTCGACGCGATTAACAATCCCGAAGACGAAGGGGCGGGCAGCAGGAAAATTCCCTTCAGCAGGGAGCTGTACATCGAGCGGGAAGATTTCATGGAAGATCCGCCGAAGAAATTTTTCCGCCTTGCCCCCGGTCGGGAAGTGCGCCTGAAGCACGCGTACTTCGTAACCTGCGACGACGTTGTCAAAGACGAGAACGGTACCGTTACCGAGATACGATGCAGCTACGACCCGGAATCCCGGGGAGGCAATACCCCTGACGGCCGCAAGGTCAAGGGAACCCTGCACTGGGTAAGCGCCAGGCACGCCATCGATGCGGAGGTTCGGCTGTATGACAGCCTGTTCACCCGGGAAAACATGACGGTTCTCGCCGACGATGAGGAAATGACCGACTTCATCAACCCCGATAGCCTCAAGATTATCAATGCGAAGGTCGAGCCCTCCCTCGCTATGGCGGCACCGGAAACCGGCTTCCAGTTCATGCGCCAGGGGTACTTCACCGCAGACCGAAAGGACCACAGCAGCGAGCATCCGGTGTACAACCGCAGCGTAAAACTCAAGGACAGCTGGTCCAAAATCCAGAAAAAAGGCTAAAACGCCGGGCCGGACTTCCGGCCCGGTTTTTTATGCGCCGCCGCTCGCTGTGTTCAGCAAAGCCCATATCTGATCGCCGAGCATCCCGGCAGCGCAGCGGATGTCGCAGCCCAGGCGTTTGCGCACCAAGGCGTAACCCTGAACATAAGGCAGAAGCAGGGACGCCGCCCGGTGGACCGACGGAGAATCCGGATCGACGCCTCCTATTGCCCCGAGGGCCGCGCGGAAAATATCGTATAGGCCGCCGAAATACTCATCGAGTTTTTTGGTCATCCGCTTCTCATCCGCCAGGATGATAAGGGCCCGCATAAAGGGAATCTCCTCCTCTCCGGACTCCTCTTCCAAAATATTGTGGATGAGAACGCTCAAGTCAGCTGCATCCCGAATTTCGACTGATTGCATTTCACCGAGGTCACGGGTGTACTCATAGCTAAACCAGTCAAGCATGCCCTCCAACAAATCATCCCGCGTTTTGAAGTGATACTGAAGATTTCCCAAACTCATTCCGGCGGCCGACGCCACCTTCCTCATGGAAAAATCCCCGGCCCCGCCCTCAACAATTAATTGCCTGCCGGCGGCGATAATCGCCTGCTTCGTACTATCCATAAAAATATCATAATCTACTTGATTAATTAGGTCAATCGACCTATATTTAGGTCAAGTGACCTAAGGAGGGTACTATGACATATCAAATCGATTCCTATCGAAAAGAATACTTTCACAGCTGCGTGGGAATAATGGGCGACACCTGGAATTTCAATGAGTACTTCCCGGATTTACAGGTTGATAACCTGATAAACGAGCTGTTCTTTCAGAGCGCCATTATCGGAATGAATTACTCCCAAGTCATCATCGATGAATGGGGGAATATTCACGGCTACCTTTTCGGAAAGCTGCCGGGCAGGAAATTCCGGCCGGTACGGACCTTCCTCAATAATCTCCGGCTCGGCGCCCGGATACTCTACCATTACCTTGCGGGGAATTTCGGGAAGCGACGGGAGGCAAGCCAAATCCTCAAGAAGCTGCTGGAAGTCGAAGAGCGACTCAATGCGAAAAAATCTCCGGACCATGCCTACGTCGGATTATTTTTTGTCAGTTCGAGCCTGAGGGGAACGGGCTGGGGAAAGCGTCTGATGGGGAATTTCGAAGAGGCGGCTGTACAGACCGGTTCATCGGGACTGTACCTCTGGACAGACCTTGGCTGCAATTACGGATTCTATGATCATTACGGGTTTTCCAGGGTCGTTGAGCTGGCGTCGCCGCTGCTGTCCAAATACACCGGAGGCATAAACGGTTTTGCCTATGAAAAACCCGTGGAGAGTAATTCCCGCGGGCTGCAGACAGGAGCATAACGCCGTCCCGAATACGGGAGCAGCGGGGGCTAATTGGTTCGGGGCATATACGAGCCGGTGCTCGCTGCTCCCAGCTTGGGAAAACTCATGATTTCTTCAGTAGTATAGAGATTATCCAGGGGCTCGGGGCTTGGGACATAGTCCCGGCTTATTCCCGGGGAAAGCTCCCGCCTCCAGACATTTTTCTGATGAGTATCCTCGTAGGGGATTTTTTTTACCAGCTCGTAGGTCTTGCGGCGGTCTTTTACCTGTTCTTCGATAATGCCGAAGTTTCCGGCCCCGATATATGCAACCCGTTGATTGGCCGCAAGCTCTTCCCGTTTGCTCAGGTGTTCTATCACCTTGTCGAATCTGCTGGGCTTGCCGCTGTCCGGGTCGGCTATGGCCACGTAGATGTTGTCGATGGGCTCTCCGCTCAGGGGACAGGACTCGTATTCCCGGGGTTCGGGCTCAGGGGGCATGTAGACCCGGATTTCCCGGGGGACCTTCGGCATTTTCCGGGATTCGTTTCTGCCCCGGCGGCGCCGTCGGCGCGGTTTGTTGTTGTTTGATGAACTCATAGTCTTTTCCTGATCAGCGCCCGGCATACGCTCCGACGGAATGCACTGCACGCCTTCGCCGTACGCCGTGGCCGCCTGGCCCTATGCCTGAGCGGCCTTTTCAGCCAAAATAAGGGCTCCGGTGATTCCCGCCTGGTCTTCCAGCATGGGCGGCACAATGTAATCTTCACCGCCGTTTTTCACCGCGGGATGGTCTACATAGCCGTTTAATAAGCTGACGACTTCCCGGCGGATTTTAGGAAACAACTGGCGCTGATGCATCACTCCGCCGCCTAAAATAATACGTTCGGGGCTTAAAATCAATATGTAGGCCATGAGGGCCTTGGCCAGGTAATGGGCTTCGATATCCCAGGCCTGATGATTTTCCGGAAGATCCTGAGCGGGACCCCCCCATCGCTTGAGGATCGCCGGCCCCGAGCACATGCCCTCCACGCAATTGCCGTGATATGGGCAAATGCCGGGAAAATCATCTCCCTCCATGCGGTCAAGGAGCATATGCCCCACCTCCGGATGCACCAGCCCGTGTACCGGCGCCCCGTTGACGATAATGCCGCCGCCGACCCCGGTTCCCACCGTGATGTACATAAAAGTGCTCAGACCCTCGCCGGCTCCGTGCAGTCCCTCGCCCAGGGCCGCGGCGTTCACATCGGTGTCGAATGAAAGGGGAACCGACAGGGCCCGTGCGAAGGGACCGAGCAGGTCGACGTTCTGCCATCCCTTTTTTGGGGTGCTCGTAATATAGCCGTAGGTTTTTGATGAGGGGTGAAGATCGACGGGTCCGAATGCGCCGACCCCGATGGATGCCAGATTGCCGTGCTCCGGTGAAAAATCCCGCTGTGCCCGTTCAAAGAACTCGATGCTTCGGGCGATGGTCTGTTCGGGGTCAGTGGTGGGAAAGCGCTCTTCCCTGAGAATCTTCTCCGGCGAGCTGCCCACTGCGCAGACAAATTTTGTTCCCCCCGCTTCAATAGCTCCTAACATTGCCATGTATTATCCTCCAGTACATCGCGAATCCCGCCTCTTCTCCGGCGTTCCAATCGGCCGGCCTTATCTGCCGGCCTTATCTGCCGAGCACATCCAGGAGCACGGAGGGTTCGCTGGTCATAATTCCGTCAATTCCCAAATCCAGGAGCCAGGTCATTTCCTGTCTGTCATCGATGGTCCACGCATGGACCAGAACGTTGTTCGCCTCGGCTCCGCGCAAAAACCCCTCGGTGATTACCGGCAATCTGCCCATGTCTATGGGCACCTGGAAAAACTCAGCGGCGGACGGGTATGCGCTGCCGAATCCCAGGAGATTCATAACATAAAAAACCGTTACTTCCCGCTGGCTGGCCGCGGTGGCTATTTCAGGATAGAGATCCCGAAGCAGTTTTAAATTGGAATCGTGGAACGAGGCGATAATGCTCAGGTTTTCCTGATTGTAACGCCGAAGCAGATCTCCCACGGCCCGCACCGCTTCTGGGCTTTCGGGCTTGATTTCGATAATCTTGGGAACCTCGGGAAACTCGGCAAACACCTGCTCCAGCGACGGGATGACCAGCCCCTGCCGCCTGAAGGGAAACTCATCATCGCCGCGCTCGGCGCAGACCTCGCAGTCGGGTTTCCGTTCAAAAGGCCACCACCAGCCGGCGTCAAAGACCTGCAGTTCCTGAAAGCTGTACTCCGACACCGCCCCTTCCCCGGAGGTCGTTCGGTACACATCCTCGTCGTGAATGACCACCGGAATTCCGTCGGCGCTGAGGCGGACATCCATTTCGATGGCGTCCACGCCGGATTCCACCGCAGAGCGAAAGGCTTCCAGGGTATTTTCGGGATATTCGGCCTTACCGCCGCGATGGGCGATGACCTTCAGATTCAACTCTTGCACAGGATGGGGTTCCACCGGCGGCACCAACAGTCCCAGAATACCCTGAAGGAGAAAGTAGGCCGCCAGGACGATGGCGACTATTCTGAGCAGGCCCCGGGCCCGCTGCTGGGGGCTTTTAGCCGCCGGCGCGTCGTTCTGATCTTCACTCATTCCTGAGGCTCCGGGGTTTTCTGAAATTTGGATTTTCTGTCGCTGCCGAGAAAAAACGCCGCGGCAAACCCGACGATCAGGGCGAGAACCGAGGTCAGGCCGGACATATCAAAACTGAAGCCCGGCCACAGAACTGCGGCTGAACCGAGAACCAGTCCCACTATGCCGAAATACGCATGGCCGTGAAATCTATCCAGGAGCCAGGCAATGACCTTGGAGACGATGAGCAGACCCAAAAGCGCGCCGACCATAAACACGGCGATTACCGGAAGATTCCCCTCGGTGAACATTTTAATAAAGGTGGCGTACATGCCGATGAGCAGCATCAGAAAGGATCCGCTGACTCCGGGCACCACCATGGTACCCACGGCAATCATCCCGACGAAGATGAGGATGAAGGCATTAGACAGGCTCACCTCGCGAATGACCTGCTGGGTGGCTATGAGGCTGTCGCGGTTGCCGATTTGGGCGTTTACCACCGCCATCCAGATAAGCAACGCGGCTCCGAGAATGAGCGGGATGACATAGGTCCAGCGGAATTCGGTTTTCCCGCTCTGCTTTATGAGAAACGGCAGACTTCCGAAGATCAGTCCGATAAACAGGAATTGGGTCTGCATGGGGGCCCGCTCGGAAAGGGATTCAATGATGTTGGCAAAGCCCACCAGTCCCAGAAAAAGTCCGATAACAACGGGAACCAGGATGGGCAGGGCGGAGGCAATGCGCTGCTTCCAGCTCTTGTCGCGGGTAAAAATCGAAGCGATTCCGTCGCCGATTGCCCCGAATGCGCCGATAAGGGGCTCGTAAATACCAGTTATTACCGCAATGGTTCCCCCGCTTACTCCGGGGATTGCATTGGCCATTCCGATGAACATGCCTTTCAGGCCGTTAATCAACCAGGACAACCCGGTTTTTTTACTCATGTGCCACCTCTTTCTGTGTGTATGCTAAAGGCCCATTGTACATGGAGAGCGGCGGCTTTGTCAGCGTTGGCGGTCAAGCAGGTCCTTTACCTTGTCCGCGAAGCTCCGGGATACATTGCGTTCGAGAAAAATCAGAGAATCTGCGGGTCCCCGCAGGGTTCCCTGGATTCCCCCGTCCTGCTCGGCCATTTCCAGGCGCCTGAGGGCCAGCAGGGCATATTCCTCTTCAAGCTCCCCGCCGCAGAAGGGTCTGCCGAGCTTTTTCGCCACCGCGGCGGTGGTTCCCGACCCCAGGAAGGGATCGAATACCAGGCCGCCGGGCCTGAGGGAGGCGAGAATAATCCGGGCAAGGAGCTTTTCCGGTTTTTGAGTGGGATGCTCGGTATTTTCCCTCATGGACCAGAAGGGAACCGTCAGATCGTTCCAGAAATTCCCCGGATAGGTGAGCCGCCGGGCAATGCCGCCCTCCTCAACCCAATCCTTCGGCACTCCGCCGCTTCGGTAGGGAGCCCTGACTTCCCGGAGAATTTTAACCGCTTCCACGTCAAAAAAGTAATCATCCCGGACGGTGGCGAACCAGATATCCTCATGGCTGTTCTTCCAGTTGCTGCGGGCTCCCCTGCCCTTCTCCCGCTCCCAGCATATGCGGTTTTGAATGATAAATCCCTCATTCAGGAGCTCCTGAATAATCGCCCCGCCCCTCCAGTCTCCGCAGAGATACAGGCTGCCGCTGTCGGTCAATATCCGTCGGAATTCGGTGAGAAACGGCGCCAACCACTGCCGGTACTCCGCAGGATCGTCAATGTTAAACAGGCGGCTCCCGTATTGCTTGCGCAGCCCCGCATAGGGCGGATCGGCGAAAATCAGGTCCGCCGATTTATCCGGCAGGGACCGGCACAGGTCCAGGGAATCGCCGCGGAAGATCCGGTTTTCAAAGCTCTCCCGACGGCCTGCCTCGACCTCCGCCGCCGTCCGCAGCTGTGCCTTCAGGCGCATACGGTCATCGTCGGAAAGAGTGATGCTGCGGTTCCGGTCAGCCATCGAGGGTTTTTCCCCTGTAAGTAGCAGCAACCATGTGGCGTTTTCTGCCATAGCCCGGCCGGCGGGCGACAAAAAAATCCGCGGCGCGCAGCCCCTGTTTTACCTGACCGGCGGCGCTGTAGGTCGCCAGGCTGGTTCCGCTTCGGCTGAGCGAAGCGCAATGGGCGAACACATGGGTGGTCCACATGTCCGGATTACGCGAAGGGTTGTGACCGTCCAGGTAGATGGCGTCGGCGCTGATGCCCCGTTGGAGCAAATCGGAGAAAAAATCCATGACATCGCCGTAATACACCTGCAGGTCCATGTTCAAGCCCCCCCGGCTCCATTCAGCGCCGTACCAGCGGCCCTGGCCGGCGGGAACCGGCAGAGTCGGCAGCAGCTCCCAAAAAGTCTCGACAAATTTATTGCTAATCACCTCGTCGGCATCACCTCTGGCATCACCTCTGGCATCACCTCTGGTATGACCTATGAGGTCTGCACCGGCGCGGCTTATCTCATCGCCCAGAAGAATAGCAGCGTCCCCCGGCATCGGCGGATTATTGTCCACCGAGAAAAAGCGTATTGTGCCCTGAATACCCTCGGAGAGCCGGCGGGCAAGGCAGAATGTCGTCAGGGCGTTCAAGCCGGTGCCGTAGCCGGTTTCAATGATGTTGAACCGGGAATCCGGTGAGTTCAGGTCCGCCGGAAGCCGCCGGTGAAGATCATTCCCGTAGAAAAAGACATGCGCGCTTTCTTTTATCCCCTCACCCGGAGTAAAATAACAGTCGGCATAACGGGAATTCCAGTTTTCCATCAGACCATTGTAGCCCTCCTGTCCGGAGTGCACAACGGAGGTATCATGCAGAAAGCAGCCATCTACGTCCGAGTCGTAACCGAGCAGATCCCCGAAGCGCAGCGAGAGAAACTCGCCTTCCGTGATGACCGGAACTACCTGGTCATCGCCGTGGATTCGGAGAAAAACCGCATGCTGCTGCCTGATGACTATAATAAAATGGTGTGGATTCCCATGTCGGTTCTGCGTTTCGTAAAAATCAGTTAAATCCCCTCCCTCCAGACCATATTCTCTTCCGACTGAACTACACTTGAAGTATCCATGCCACAGGAGGAAATATGGACCACAAGATTGAAAACGGACCGGTGTTCAGCACCCTGCACCTCACACTTCACACCGGAGAGTCGGTAATCGGCGAGGCCGGTTCGATGATCGCCATGACCCCCAGCGTAGAGCTCAAGGCGAAAACCACGGGAAAAGGCGTTTTCGGCGCGGTTAAATCAATGATTGGCGGAGAATCGCTCTTTTCCACAACCTATACCGCCACGGAGAACAACTCGGAGGTGGTACTCGCCCCGTCCAGCCCGGGGGATATAGTCCATTTCTCACTGAGCGGAAAGAAGATTTTTGCCCAGGGTGGAGCCTACCTGGCCGGCAGCAGCGGTCTTGAACTGGGAACCCAGGGTTCGCTTCGGGGGGCGTTGATGGGCGAGGGCCTCTTTCTCCAGACCATCAGCGGAAACGGAGACGTCTGGCTGTCGAGCTACGGCGCGGTATTCGTCAAAGAACTCGGTCCGGGCGAAGAGTACTCGGTGGATAACGGAAACCTGGTGGCCTTCGAGGACGGAGTCAGCTATACCATCAAAAAGGCCGCCAAGGGACTATTTTCAACCTTCGCAAGCGGTGAAGGCTTTGTCAGCCGGTTCAAGGGACCGGGCAAAGTCTGGCTGCAGACCCGAAGCATTCAGGGCTTTGCCGCAGTGCTCATGCCCTTTATCCAGAAAAAAAACTAAAACTCATCCCCGGCTGAGCGAACCATGCGGGAAAACGTGGAGCGCAGCAGTCCCGAGGAAAAGTTCCGAAGGGCAAATGCGGTAAGCCGGTTCCGGCCGTCATAGACGGTTCGGGACCGGTATTCCACCCGGGAACCCGTCGGCCCCTCGGGGTAGACGTGGTAATGCCCGTCATTGGACAGCACCTTCCCGTCCAAAGACTCTTCCAATCCCCAGCGCAATTCCAGACGCTCATCAGTCCTGCCTTCGGTATAAGAAATCACCATATCGGTGTAGTCCGTCAGGATGGAAAACCCCACCCCGTAACGGTGGCGTACCAGCCAGGAATCGCCGTTGTCTTCCAACACTTCGACCTCCCTCAGGGTCGGATCTCCGTCCATCACCTCACGCGTACTGCGCCTCAGGGTCCGATACATGGTTTCAGGGCTCACATCAGAGGTAAAAATCAGGGTGAATTCACCGGCCACCGAATTTTCCAGGGATTCGACATCGACGCGAACATCGTGCATGGTAAAAGCGGGCAGTACAAAGAGGGCTAAAAGTAGAGACTTCACAATGCTATACTCTATGCCATTACGATCAGCGATACAAGCAATAGGGGATATGGATGACAACTGCACAACTGGAGCGCTATGCCGAACTGGTTCTGTTCGGAGTGGGATCGGTCAAGGGTCAAAACGTGGTAATTCAACTGGAGCTTCCGGGTCTGGAGCTCGCAAGAGCCCTGGCCGAGCTTTGCTACCAGCGCGGAGCCCGATTGGTCGAGTACCTTTTTCAGGACAACTATCTAAAAAAGGCCCGCATTCTTCACGGCGGTGAGGATGCCCTCGGCGCCCTGTCGCCATGGACCGCTGAGATGATGAAGCGCTTTGCCGACGGCAGCTGGACCCGCATTAATATCCGGGCAAGCGAGGACGATTTTATCAACCGGGAGCTCCCCGCGGACAGGAGCGCGGTATACGCCAAAGCCCTGGCCGGGGTGAGCGGGAATTTACGGAGAAAATCCCTTACCTTCCGCATACCCTGGATCATCGTTCTGGTGCCCACCCGGGAAAAGGCCCGGGAAGCATTTCCAAATCTCGACGTGGAGGAGGCATTCCGGCGGTATGAGAACGGAATTATCAATGTGCTCAAACTGGACGATGATCCGCTGGCCTATTGGCAACGCAGTTTTGCCGAGCTGGACAGGCGCAAACGCCGCTTTAACGAGCTTGGGTTAACCAGCCTGCGCTTCCGGGACGGGGACAGCGATTTGAGCATGGACCTGATTCCCGGCGGAAGCTGGGCCACCGCCGAACAGCGGCTGCCCGACGGTTCGCCGGTGCGGGTGAATATTCCCAGCTGCGAGATATACACGAGCCCCCGGCGCGAGGGGGTGAACGGGAGAATCACGGTAACCAAACCCTTTATTCCCGTGCGAATTCCCGGCGAGGTAATTCGGGGCGCCTGGTTCGAGTTCCGCGAGGGCAAGGCAGTGGATTTCGGGGCGGAAAGCGGAAGGGAAACCCTGAAGGCCCTGGTGGAAATGGACGATAACGCCGGCTATCTTGGCGAGGTGGCCCTGGTGGACCGCAGTTCCCCGGTTGCCGCGCAAAACTTTCTGTTTCACAGCATCCTCTACGATGAAAACGCCGCAAGTCACATAGCCATTGGGGGAGGTTTTCCCAGTCTTGTAGAGGGAATGTCCGAGGCCTCGGAAAGCGAGCTGATAGCCGCCGGAATAAACCAGAGCATCCAGCATCAGGATATGATGATCGGCAGCACAACCATGGAAGTGACCGGAGTTGACCGCTTTGGGAAGGAAATTCTGCTTATGAAAGACGGGAGCTTTGTGGAGGCATAATTTCGCCCTCAAGGAGCCTGGGCCCCAGGGCACGAATGCCGATGAGTCCCAGGGGAGCGGTTACCACAATGGCCAACACCGCCAGGGCAAGCATCTGTTCTCCTCCGGGCACCCCGGCGGCAAGGGGCACGGCCCCTAAGGCGGCCTGTACCGTCGCCTTCGGCACATAAGAAACCACCACAAATGCCCGTTCGCGGAGGCTCAACGGACTCTTGTATAATGCCAACAATACTCCCGCAGAGCGCATGGCCAAACCGGCGGCCAGAATTGCCAGCCCATTAAATCCCGCATCAAGGGCCGTGGGAATATCCACCGCCATGCCGATGAGGACGAACAGGATAATTTCCGCGAACACCCAGGCCTTGCCGAGCTTTGCCGCCAGTTCCCGGGCGGCCGGAGGATGACGGTACAGGAGGACGAAGCCCACAGTCATTACCCCCAGGAGCGCCGCCGTATGGGCCGCCTGTCCGACGGAAAAGAGGGCGAATGACAGGCCCAGCAGCAGCAGGGTTTTCTCCGTCGCCCTGATGCGCTGATGGTAACGCCTGAACAGCCAGACCAGAAGCGAACCCAGCAGAATCCCCGGCAGTATTCCCATTCCGACGGATAACAAAAGCCTTCCCGCACCGGCAAGCACATGGACTGCCGTAAATCCCGAACCATTGCCAAGGCCATAGCTGTTAAGCGCCATGGTGAACAGGGTTATGGCAAACACATCGTCCAGGCTAGCGCCTGCGAGAACCAGGGTCGGCACGTCATTTTTCTCTCCCCTGCGCAGCTCTTTTAGCTCGAGCATTGAGGGAACCACAACCGCCGGGCTCACCGCCGCCAATAAAAAGCCCAGCATCATAGCCTGGCCAGGCTCCCAGGAAAAGAGATTCATGGCGAGGAGGGTTACCGCCGCGGCCTCCAGGGTCATGGGAAGAAAGGACAGCAATAGCGCGCTTCGGCCCACCTTTCTCAGGGTCCTAAAGTGGATGCCCAAGCCCGCCCGAAGCAGAATAATGACCAGCGCCAGTGATGTGAGCGATGGCGCGAGCTGCCCCACCAGGGGCGACATTTCTCCGCGCGGCAGCCAGGCTTCAAGGGCTGTAAGGGCAATGCCGAAGATCGTCATACCCAAAACCGCAGGCAGGCCGATGCGGCCGGACAGTTTGCCCAGACCGTAGCCTCCCAAGAGAATGAGTATCAGGCTTAATTCAAGACTCATGAGTCCCTTTGCTCTGTGCTGCCGAAGAAAACACCGGTTCGAATCCGCTATACAGCCTTGACGAGAAATAATCGACGACGAGGCTGGAAAATATCAGGATTTCCCCAAAAATGCGCAGATACATCATGAGCATGATGGGCGTGGCCATGGCGCCGAATATCGATATTCGCCTGGTCATCGATTGAATTATTGCTACACCGAGTGTGCTCACGCCCTCGAGAATTGCCCCGGAAATGAGGGCGACGAATACCGTGGGCCAGAAGTCGATGGTGCGGTTTGAGTATATGAAATAGAGGACGGTGAGAATCAGGGCTACTACGACGGCATCAAGGAGGGTGTCCGCCCAGAACATCATTCTCGTTGAAAAGGGAATAATGGCGGTGAAAATATCCAGCCGGTTTCCCAGAATCATCGATGCGTAGAACAGCAAGAGGCTGGCGGCAAGCAGGGTGAGAGATATGAGGTTATGCCGGGAAACCGTACTGCGCTTTCTCGAGAGGATGGTCCGCAAAACCCGCCCGAGCGCATTAAACAGGTTGAGGGAAAACAACAGGAAAAACACCAGGGTAAGTACGCTCAGGGAGCGCCAATTGCGGGAGAAATCAACCACCCGGCTCAGGTAATTCGCGAGAATATCGCCGGGGATGAACTCGGAAAGGGCCTCCACCAGCCCGCTGTAGAGCTCCGGAGTGATATTCACCAGGTATGCTCCGGCGCTGAGGGCAATAAAAACCAGGGGCAAGAGGCCGAGAATGAGGGAAAAGCCAAGCCCTTTGGCCAGTAGTGGACCGTTAATTTTGTCGTAGCGCTTGAGCACATGGCGCAGAATATCCTGGAGCATATATTCAATTGTAATGCTCCGATATACGGTGGTAAAGTGCCGGCACTTCCTTCTTGTGAAAGCCCGTCTCTTGCCCTATTCTGATAGCTGCATACAAGGCCCCGCATCGCGTCAGCCCGCCGGTTCGCCGGGGGGAGAAGGCCGGCACATCGAGGAACAAACATGGATACAAAAAGTCAGATCAATAACCTCTATCAGCGGATCAGCGGCTCCCTGCTGTCGGTTTTCGTGGGAAGCGAGGCCGTTGTCCGGCCTGTGGTGCTGGGCTTGCTGTCGGGAATGCACGTGCTGCTTGAAGACATTCCCGGCGTAGGGAAAACCACCCTTGCGCTGGCGCTGGCAAAAAGCTGCGAATTGGACTTCGGCAGGATTCAGTTCACCCCTGATCTGCTGCCCGGGGATATTGTCGGCATGACTGTGTGGAACAGCGAACTTCGGGAATTCCAATTCAAACCGGGGGCCGTGAACCATCAGTTCATTCTTGGCGATGAGATAAACCGGGCCAGCGAACGCACCCAATCGGCCCTGCTCGAGGCGATGGCCGAAGGATCGGTCAGCGCCGACGGCAACAGCTACCGCCTTCCCCAGCCGTTTTTTGTCATCGCGACCCAGAATCCCATTAGCTTTGCGGGAACCTTTATGCTTCCCGAAAGCCAAACCGACCGCTTCGGCATATGCACCGGACTGGGCTACCCGAATCCGGAGAATGAACGGGAAATTCTCAGCAGGTTTCAGAACGAGACCCCTATGGAGACGATAAAAGCCGTCTGCGGCGCCGACGATATCCGCGCGGCCCGAGCAATCTGCGCCGGGGTGGAAGTAGCGGATGCGGTCAAGGATTACATCGTCGAAATCAGTTCGGCAACCCGGCGGGACAAACGCTTCCGCCTGGGCATCTCGCCCAGGGGCAGCAGACATCTTATGATGGCCGGTCAGGCTGCGGCCGCAGTGAGCGGGAGGGATTTTGTCATACCTGAGGATATTCTCGAGGTCAGCGCGTACGTGCTCCCCCACCGAATCCGGCTCTCCGCCGACGCCCGCAATGAGAATCTTACTGAATCCACGGTCATTCAGGAAATAGTCCGTTCGGTGCGCGTTCCCACCGGAATTCGATGAAAGTAAATCTCTCGGCGACCCTCATCTATCTTTTATTGCTCTACCTGATGAATCTGGCCCGGAACTCCGTCGGCGGATTTTTTATATATGTGTATTTTGCCCTGTGGACCATACCCCTGGCGGCGCTTATCCATCTGACAATTACCATGTTCAGCCTGCGGTATATTCAGGACTTCAGCAGTTTCCACAGCGTGCGGGGAGATGAGGTGGACTATCGCCTTCGGGTGATTCAGGAAATTCCCCTGTTTTCAGCTGATATCAGCATCAGGTTTAAACACATCAACCCCCATATGAGGCAGATTACCGAAGACCGGAACATCACCCTGAAACCCGGACAGCGTCTGAATCTGGAGTATTCCATACCCTGCCCCTACATCGGCATTTACACCATAGGCCTCGAAGGGCTATCGGTGAGCGACGTCTTCGGATGGATTACCCTGCCGCTTTCAGTGTATTTCTTTAACATGTACGTGTACCCCCGGGTTTTGGACAGCGCGGATTTTACTCCCCTGGCGTTGAATCACTGCCGGAAGGCGGGCAATCGGCTTGGAACCTCGGTGGATTACAGCTACTTCGAACGGCTGGAAGAGTACCGCGAGGGCCAGGACGTGCGCCTCATGGCATGGAAACGATTTGCCGCTCAAGGCGTTCCGATGGTCAGGGTCTACAACCGGGTCTCGACCCGGGGGGTTCGGCTATATCTGGATACAAGGCGGGACGGGGACGGCGGCGCCGGATTGATAGAGCGGGAGGATTTTTCACTTGAGCTTTTGGTGAGCCTGGCGTCGCTTATGCTCGAAGAATCCGTACCGGTGACGGTTCGGGCCTGGGGCATACCGGCGCTGCAGCTTGAACGGCGGGAACAGCTTCAGGACCTGATCAGGTCGAGCCTGGAAATCAGATTCTCTCCCGATGCCGATCTGTTCCGCATGTTCGGCGAGGACGCCGGGGTGTACAGCGAGGGCAGTTCGCTCATTATCACCCACGACCTGAGCCCCGAGCTCATCCGGATTCTCAGCCGCCCGAGGGAGGGGGGGTATACCACCGAAGCGGTTATAAATGAAACCGGCGCGGGGCAGGAAACACGGGAACTTCATCGCCGGCGGATAAATGTGCTGGGAAGCGCCGGCGGTCTGCTGCGTTTCACCGACGCCGCAAAAATACAAGGGAAGCATTTGGTATGGCAATAAGCGCCGCGGCTCCGCTTTTCCCCGAAATCCCGCGGCTCCCGCGCTGGGGTTACATCATTATTTCCCAAGTAATTTCAGTGGCGCCGCCGGTGTTTTTTTACATTATGTACCGGGCGCAGGGACCGCTGTTGCCGGTGGCGGCAATTGCGTCGGCACTCCCTCTGCTTGAGAGCCTGAGGCACCTCGCCGACGGCGGGTCCCGGGAAGCCCAGAGGCGGCCGGCATCGCGTATTTTCGCCTTGATACAAGGCGGCGTTCTTGCCGGTCTGGTCTTGCTTATAATAGCGCTGGTGAGCATCACATCTGCCGGAAGCTATGCTGCCTGGTTCTTTTACATCGCAAACCGGACCGGCAGCTCGACGATCTCGTATTATTTCGTGCTCAAGTTCCTCCTGTTCTCCGGCCTCGCGGGAATAGCCGTGGTGCGGGGGAATATCAGCGGTGCGCTCAGCGCCTTGGCGTTTGTCTATCTCACGGTTTTTTCAGTTATGTACTCCCTGCCCTGGCTGGGAGTCCTGGCCCTTTTGGCGCTGATCTATACGGTGGTTCAGGGGAACCAGCGCAGACGCGGGGGATGGAGTTCATCTTCGGTTTCCGCGGGCCTAATGGTGACCGCTGCGGGATTTATCCTCGCCCTGCTGCTCATGGCCATGGGCCTTGGCCAGGCGGCTTCGATGCGCTTCAGACTGGTTCCGGTACAAATTTCCCAGGCCTTTTTTAGGATACTTCCTGATTTCCCCCTGGCAGTGGACATCCCCGGTTTCGGCGGATTCAACGGAACCCGGGCAATACACGGAAGGCCGACGCTGTCGGGCGCAACAGTATTTACCATTGAATCCAGGGATCCGGGCCCCCACTATATCAAAACCCAGACCTTTGATCTCTATGAAAACTCCTCCTGGTCTTCGACCCGATGGCTCCGAGCCCGATCGGAGAGCGACCCGCCGATCAGCTTCGACACCCATGGATTTATCGCCTCCCGGCGTCCTCCCGGAGAACGGGAAATAAAAATCCGTTTCCAGACGGATTTCTACTCCTCCGTTCCCTACACCCTGCAGACCGCAGCCATTTCCACCAGCGAAGACCTGGGCCCGTCGGTCTATACCGGCCGGGACGGCGGGTACATCCTTGAGACTCCCTTCCCCGGATCGGTGGATTTTATTCTGCGGGAAGATCCGGGACAGGCTGCCGGAGTGGACGGGATCAGCGAAGCCGCCAGGGATAACTACAGCGCTGTGTACCCGAATATCCGGGAGTCTGTGTACACTCTTGCTCGAGAGCTTCAGGGAGAAAATCCCGAAGCGAGTATCACCAACATTCAGCAGTACTTCAGTAATAACTACCGCTACCGACTGCAATACCCCTCCCTGCCCTCCGGAGTGGACACCGTTAGTCATTTCCTCGAAGAGGGCGAAGCGGGGTATTGCGTACAGTTCGCCTCGTCAATGGCGATTATGCTCCGGATTCTCGGAATTCCAAGCAGATATGTCACCGGCTATTATGCGCGGATCCGAGCCGGTGAGCAGCGAAGCGAAGTGACGGGTCTGCAGGCCCATGCATGGGTGGAAGCTTGGCTGGAAGACCGCGGCTGGATTACCGTGGAGGCAACGCCGCCCATGCTGTCCCTGGCGGGCGGCACCCTTGAATTCTATGGAGACGCTAACGCGTACGGTGATTCTCTCACCGAGCGCCAACTGCTGTCGATTCTGGGCGTTGGCGGTGAGTCCTCCGGGCACACATCCGGGATCCAGCCTGTCGATACCAGGCGCAACGATATACAGTGGCTGGGGGTTGCAGCCATTGCCGGGGCATCCTTTGCTGTCATTGTAATACTGGGAATACTGGTTCTTATTATCCTTCCGGCGGACCTGCGCATACGGTTTTATCTCGCTATCCTGATCAGGATTTCAATCTGGAAAAAACTCATGCCGGTGGTCAGCGAGGGCTGGGCGGCATTTCTCGACGCCCTTGACCAAATGGGCGTATACCCGCGGTACCCGGATTTCCGATCGGATCTGTTCCGTTTTCTCTATTCGTCTCAGGGGAAAACAAGCACAGCGAACCGCCTTTTCGAGCGGGAAGTCCGCCGCATCACACGGTTAGTACTGCTCGGCTGATTCCTCTTCTGCGTAAATAACGGCGTTTCGGAAATCCGTTCCTCCAAGGCGGCTTCGTTGCCAGCCCTGTACCCGTGGATCTATCAGCAGCACATCGCTGAAGTGGTAAATCGGAATGATCGGAAGATCGGACATGAGAATCTGATTAGCTTCATACAACGCTTCAAAGTATCCCGAAGGGTTTGACGCAGCCCTTGCCCGTCGGATCGCCTCATCAAACAGTGCATTTCGATAATTCAGATCGTTAAAGGCGTTATTTCTTTCAAAAAGCGAAAGCATGGCTCCAGGATCCAGGACGGGGCTGAGCCAGCCGCCCCGGGCGAGCACATAGTTGCCGAATTTCCTGCTTTCTTCAAAAGCCGCCCATTCAAGACCGCGCAGGTCGACTTCGATTCCCAAATTACCTTGCCACATATCCCGTACCAGTTCCGCCGCCTGACGGTGATGATCGCTGTTATTGTACATCAGCTCGATAGCAGGGAGTCCGTCGCCGCCCGGATACCCCGCCTCAGCCAGGAGAATCCGGGCTTCCTCGAATCCCGAATCGTCAACGGCCATGCCCTGGTGGCCGGCCACATCATGAAAGTCCCGTCCGAGATGATCGGGAAACCCCGGAGGCACAACGGCACCAGCGGGAAACTGATGGCCGGACAGAGATTCGGTGAGGACCTTGCGGTTTATGGAGAGATTAAGAGCCCGGCGCACCAGAGGGTTACGCCAGACATCCTCAAGCATATTAAAACTCAAGTAATAGGTTCCGAGGCGGGGGAAAGAGTGCAAACCCGGCAGTTCGGTATACCCTTCGTTGCCTATGGTTTCGCCCAGCGCCTGACTTACATGATATTCGCCTGCCGGGACGGTCTCATTGATGGAAGATGACTCATTGGTAAAGCTGATAGTGATTCCCTCGAGCAGGACTCCATCGGCATCCCAAAAATGAGGGTTTCTCTCGAGGGTCATTCCCCGGCCCGGCATGTACGTTCTCAAAGCAAAGGGGCCGTTGCTCACTGCCGACTCCGGATCCACGGCCCATTGGCCATGGGGGCCGGCCTCCACGGCCTCACGTTTCACCGGCATAAAGGGAAACAGGGAGGTCATCGATACGAAGCGCCAGGACGGAGCCCCAAGCCTTACCGATAGCGTTCGATTATCCAATGCAGAAACGCCTAGAGAGTCCGGAGGCAATATGCCTTTCACAACGGAGGAAGCATGTTCAACGCCGCTGTATTCCCAAATCCAGCTGTATTGCGAGCCTAGTTCAGGATCCGCCGAACGCTTCCAGGCATATTCGAAGTCATGGGCGGTCAGCGCCGTGCCGTCGGACCAGTAGGATTCCCGGAGAAAAAACGTCAGTACACGTCCGTGGTCAGAAAGCTCCCAACGCTCGGCGATTCCAGGCAACACCCTTCCGCCGCGCTCCCGGACCAATCCTTCGAAGGTATTAAGTATAATGTCCCGGCCTTCGGCGGAACTGTTGAGTCCAGGATCCAAATGCGACGGTTCGTTCCCCAGGTTCCACGAGAGCAGCGACAATGATTCCTGGGGGACAGAAGCAGGGCCGCAGCCGCTAAAAAAAATGGACAGCAACAATACCGCGAGGCAAGAACGCCAAAGCGACAAGGTATTCATAGCAGATTTCCCCGAACACACAGCTAAAAGCCTATGACAAACCGGCGCAGATTATGCAGGAATAGAAAAAGGCCCGGCGGCAGGGAGCGGTCTCCTATTTTGAACTCCAGGTGCAGGTGAGGTCCCGTCGCCCGCCCGGTCGCCCCTACATCTCCAAGGCTGGAGATTCCCGGGAAAACCAGGGCTCCCGCCCGGCTGTCGATGACCGACAGGTGGGCATAGACAGTTCGCAGGCCAAAAAGATGGCGAACTACCACCACGTTGCCGAAACTGTCGGACCAGCCTGTACTTTCCACAATGCCCGGCGCGGAAGGACGAATAGGCGTGCCCACCGGTGCGGCAAAATCAACGCCCCAATGGAACTCAATATCAGTAACCAGGTTTGTTTCGGGACGCATTCTGAAAAAATACCCGGAAGTCCGGCTACCGTTTATGGGACGGTAAAAGGGCGGCAGGGCTATGGCGACAAAGACCAGTACGGCGATGATCTTGACGACCCGGATAAGCATCCGCCGCCGGCGCTGCCCCCTCTCATCAAGCCCGTCTATCGCGTTCTTTAGGGCCTTTTCTGTAGCCTCGATCTGTTTCTCAATATCTTTAAGACTTCGCTCCATTCCGACCATCCTACCCCAACGCAGAGAGAATTGCAGCCCCAAAAACCATACTTGACAGCCGGCTCCCAAAGCCTGTACATTCCCAGACAGCCCCAAAACAACCCGGGCCCATAGCTCAGTTGGTTAGAGCAGTGGACTCATAATCCATTGGTCGTAGGTTCAAGTCCTACTGGGCCCATAAAAAAGTCGATGATTCGCCGCAAGGCGGATTATCGACTTTTTTTTGGTCGGGACCCGGTAGGACTTGAAGCGTAGGCCCCGGCGCGAATACCTGGAGCGCGAAAAGCCATGGATGGCTTTTCAGGGGCCGGAGACGGCCCGGCGGAGCGAGGCACGAGGCCGAGCGACAGAGGGCCAAGTCCTACTGGGCCCCTCTGAAAACCCTACAAGGATTTTTCTTTACGCTTTTCGGCGCTTCCGATTTATAAAATCTCATAGCACGTTTTGGAAGCTTCACATACCCATGGTTCGATATACTTAAAAAAAATTGATGGTACTATCTAATCTAATTTGGGGTGTTACTGAGTTGCATTTTTCCATTAAATCTCTTTTATCGTTTTTTACCGGAATGTACATGCTCTTGATAACTGCATGTACCAGTCTGGCACCACCCATTACTGAATCAGTTGGATATGACCTGACCGTTGCTGAGTGGCCTGTGCAGAAATTGACTGAGGCAAGAACCTTTCTTGAAGAAGAACGTCGAGGCATTACTGCTTCGGTAGTAAACACCTCTGAGGGTACTATACTCAGCTGGGGCGATTACACCACTCCCACAAATCTTCAATGCTGTATTCCAATGCTGACGACCACACCGGCTTTGGGTATATGTGGTGGATGCTCAGGAATACTGATGGTGTGTACATAGCCAGCGGTTGGGGAGGCCAAAGGCTGATTGTTGATCAGCGGAATAATCTGGTTTTCGTAACCATGAACAACACTGGAACATCAGTTCTGAGTCATGTGATCTTCCGGCTCTTGGGTACAGCCGGAACGACGAGTGAAACACTTTCTCTTCATAATTTGCTAGTTGAAGGCATTCCAGGTTTCCAAAGCCTAAATATAGAGAAGTGAAGATCCAATCAGGGGAATCTATCTTACTCTGAGATGATTACCGGGGTATCCTAAGACATGGCATAAACGCTTAATTGGACCAGTATGAAAACATGGTAACACTGTCACAATATCGAAGCCTATACATTTCATACCCATAATAATCGGACCTCCACGAAGAAATCGATATCGACCAGCGTCGTTGAATTAGTTCACTAACCGGCTATGGAAGGCCGCTTCCAAACCACGGGGCAGATATTCTTGATCCATGACATTTGTCATAAGCAGAGCATGACACTTTTCACAATAGCGTGTTTCTAGGAATGGCTATAGCTTGTCAGAGAATCAAAGAGGAGATGAGTATGGTTGTGCAATTGGAAGGATTGGTAAAGCGCTATGCTGATATTGTAGCAATAGACAATGCCGAGATCAGTATCGAGACGGGTGAGATACTGGGTCTTCTCGGCCCTAACGGTGCGGGCAAAACCACAGCGATAAACGTAATCAACGGATTAACCACGTTCGATTCCGGAACGGTTCGGCTATTCGGCAAAATTCCTTCGAAGAATGACCATGCCCTCCGTGCCCGCATCGGTGTGGTGCCCCAGGAGATAGCGGTTTTCGAGGATCTTACCGCGGTGGAAAATATTTCGTATTTTGCCCAACTCTATGGTGTTCGAAGACCGAGGCTCAGCGAGGCTATTGACTTTGCATTGGAGTTTACCGGTCTGACGGAACGACGCAATCAAAAGCCGGAAAGTTTTTCAGGTGGCATGAAGCGTCGGCTGAACATCGCCTGCGCGATCGCCCACCGCCCGGAACTTGTGATAATGGACGAGCCCACGGTCGGCATCGACCCCCAGTCGAGAAATCATATACTCGAGTCGGTGCGAGCCCTTAATGCAGCCGGAACTACAATCATATACACCTCGCATTATATGGAAGAGGTCGATGCGGTTTGCACGAGGGTTATCATTATGGATCGTGGGCGGGTAATCGCATCCGGTACACAAAACGAGCTCAAGCGGCTTGTTTCGGATAATGAAGTAATCGATCTCGAACTTGAGCACATATCCCCCTCTGCAACTGATGCTGCTCGTTCGCTCTCAGGTGTGCTGTCTTGTTCAACCAGCGGCACCCACCTGCGGATAACCGCTCAACGCTCTGAAGTGCGGCTTGGCAGGCTGATCCAAAAGGTCACGGAAGCCGGAAGCGAAGTACTTTCCGCCAATGTGGAACGGCCAACTCTTGAGGGAGTATTTCTCACGCTGACCGGTCGAACTCTTCGGGAATAGGGGAAAAAATGAGAAACGCACTGACGGTACTACGTTACACGCTGTTACGGAACATTCGCGATGTTCCGAGCCTGATCGAAATGATAATTATTCCTATCGTGATGGTACTCGTTCTCGGCAGCATCCTCGGCGGAAACTTCGAAGCAACAGACATCCCTTCGACCCCAGTGGCCTACTTCGGTGATGCGGGCGACGAAGGCGTTGATTCGCTGGCAGCCTTCCTCTCAAGTTCGGCTGTTTCGAACTACCTGGAGGTCACCCCGGTGTTCAGTGAGCAACGGGCATATGAACTTCTCAGAACCGGTGAAGTGGATGCAGCCATTTTGCGCAATTCAGCCGAACCAGAGAATATTACCATCGCGAAAGGCGCAGTCAACCCTACCAGACTACAGATTGTCCGCTCACTCCTCGATGCATACGCTCGGGGTGGTGACGTGGCGCGGGTTCTCGGCGCGCTTGGGCATAGCACCCCCCCATATACCCCTCGTTCGGCGCGATTCGAACGCCAAATAGTAAGCCGAGACGGACAGGTGCCCGGGGCATTCGACTTCTATGCTGTATCGATGCTCGTTATGTTTGTGAGTTACATAGCGCAGTATGCCGCACAAGGGGTTCGTGAAGATTTTCTGGATCCTATAGGAGCGAGAGCTCGAACAACGGCCGCACCATGGAGTGCCCAAGTTGCCGGTAAGCTCTCTGCCCATGTGGTCAGCGGACTTCTTCAAGCGGCGATTATTATTGCAGCGACCGGCATTGCATTCGATGCGAATTGGGGCTCCCGTCCGCTCCTGCTGGCAGCCCTGATCTTTGCCCTTAGTATCTTCGTAGCGGCACTGGGAGCCTTCGTGCTCTCGATAACACGAGAGGGACCAAAGTCCGATGGGATACTCAATATGATAATAATCGCATCAATGGTGCTATCCGGCGGCGGAGCGCCGTTCTCAGCAACAAGCCCCGGGTTTCGGGCATTCCAGGAGGTGCTACCCCACTTCCAGGGTCAACGGGCGCTCCTGGCTGCCATTTATGGCGGCCACCCGGAAGCAATCGCATCTGCGTTATTCTATTTCTTAGGCGGCGCCGGACTGCTGCTCATCGCTACGTCAGTTTTTACCAGGAGGACGCTGTGACAATTTTTTCCACATATGTTAAAAGAGTATACGCAAAGCCATGGATGATTCTTCTTACAGTCGCGGTACCAGCACTCATCGTCATCATCGCGAATATCAGCGCCGGCCCGTCAGGCTTACGGGTAGCGCTTTTTGACCAGGATGACAGTGTGCTTTCCCGGGCAGTTGTCCAGGCGATCGAACCAGTGTCCGTGTTTGTTGAGGTTGACCTATCCACCATCCAACGGGCCTTGTTCGAAGCCCGGATCGACTATGCATTGATTCTCCCGAAGGGCCTTCAAGAACAAGTCCTCCGCGGCGAACAAGCGGTGGTACAGAGCTACTCGCTCCTCGGTATTGACAGTACTGGGGTCATCGAAGCGTCCGCCGACTCGGTCTTCTCAGCGGCCCACGCCATAGCCGCAGCAGCAAATGGCAGCTCTCGGGAGTTTGAGCAGTCACTCACCCGCATGATAGAGGGCAGAACTATAATAACCGTCGTTCCCGGACTTCCTGAGAGGCAGACCCTATCTACTGCAGCAGCGTCGGGCCTTGCGCAATTAGTGGCCCTTGTTACTGTTGCGATGTTCATCTCTTCATTCTTCCTCAGTCAGTACTTCCTCGAGGACCGGAAGGCAGGAGTTATTCACCGCACCCTCACCGGGCCGATATCCCTTGTGCGGTATATGTTTGAGACAAACGCAGCTTTCTTGCTGGTCACCGGGCTTCAGGCGACCGCAACCGCAGCGACAGTATCAATAATACTCTATCGAGAGCTAACCCCGGCCACGGGGTTTCTCTTGGGACTTACCTTGCTTTTATGTGCCCTCGTCGCCGTATCCTTCGCTCTCGGGATCGTCGCTCTAAGCAAGACAATCCGGCGCTCTCAACTTCTCTACAATCTGATCTTATTGCCAATGGTATTCCTCGGCGGAGCATTCTGGCCGGTCGAGATTATGCCTCCGCTGTTCCAACGATTCTCCGCTTTCACCCCTATCAGGTGGACGGTAGACGCCACGGAGCAGATACTTCAAGGTGCAGGAATTGGAGAAATACTGCCGCATCTCGCGGTGCTCTTCCTGTTCGGCGTAGTTTTTCAATTGCTGAGCTCATGGAGACCTGTGGACATCGCCTGATGGAATAGATAGAGTTGTTTTCATGGAAACGCGGGAAACCGCTATAGCACAGGTGGTTGTAAAGGGCGGAGTGTGGCTGGCTTTATTGGTCACCCTCCAGCCGCGCATTGCCCAGGATTACTTGCCCGGATTGCTTTTGACGCTTATCCTGTTCGGAATTGCGGCGGAAATCGCCAACTCCCGCTTCCTTCCCTCAAAAGGACCAACGCTGGCTAAATGTGCGGCGTTTGTGGTATTGGGGGCGGTTGATCCGGCGTTTTCCCTCCTCATCATTTCAATCGCTTTCGATATTGCTCACAAAGGACCGGTTCCCCTAACTGCGGCTGCCATTGCTGGGGCGATTGTTTTCGCTCCAGGTGAGATCTGGGTACCTACAGCATTGGCAGCCTTGCTTGCCGCTGGGCTGGGTTGGTTCGCACGATCCAACTATGAAAAAGCTCAATCTCATCTGCGAACGATAGACAATGAACGAGCATTGCGGTACCGGAGTGAACAAATGCGTGCAAAACTTGACGAGAAAACCCGAGAACTGATTCGGGCGACCGAGCATTCCGAGCGCAATAGGATAGCTCATTCGCTGCATGATGACCTTGGTCATCGGCTAACTGGTGTGCTAATGCAGCTCGAAGCGGCCCGAACTCTTGCAAAATCTGATCCGAATCGTTCTGCACACAGCCTCGAGACAGCAATTTCCGCATTGCGCGCGTCCATGACTGCAGTACGCGAGGCGGTGTATGACCTCCGGCCACGATCAGCGCCGCTGTCTGATGAAATTCGGCGGATTTGTCTATCATTCCGTCCATGTCCGGTGCGCTTACACATAACAGATGAGCTTTCCAATCTTGATGAAGCGGTACAAAGTGCGATCCTCGGGGTAATACGCGAGCTTCTCACTAATGCAGCTCGACATGCTGGGGCAGAACTAATCCATTTGCGCATTCAGATAGTAAGCTTTGAACATGATAGCAATCGACTGAGTTTACAATATCGCGACGACGGCGTGGGAGCTACGACAATACGTCAGGGAATGGGGCTCACTGGTTTACGCCGAAGAGTAGAAACCCTTGGCGGCACGGTGGCCTGTAGAGGCAATCGGGGATTCTCGGTCGATGTAGAAATCCCACTTCAAGGAGCTGCACTTGGGTAAAATTTTAGTCGCGATTTGTGATGATGATTGTTTGGTACGCGATGGGTTGGGAGCAATCGTAAACGCCCAAGATGACATGAGCCTTATTGGCACGGCTGCCGATGGCGACGAGGTCGTAGCAATCTGCCAAAAGAACCGACCTGATGTTGTAATAATGGACATCCGAATGACCGGTACCGACGGTGTCACTGCAACAAGTCGAATCAAGGCCCATGATCCGACAATAAAAGTCGTTATTCTCACCACATTCCATGATTCCGACTATGTACGTGGCGCCATGGCCTGCGCGGTGGATGGATATTTACTTAAAAACTCGCCGACGGAAGTGATTCTCGAAGCAGTCCGAACCGCTCACATAGGCGCAGCCACATTCCAATCAGAGATTGCAGTGACCGTCGGAAAAATGATTTCAAATACTTCAGCCCCGTCGAATGACAGCCGGTTAATGGAGTTGCTATCGCCCCGAGAGCGGGAAATCCTAACGATCATTGCAGAAGGTTTTTCAAACAAGGAAATCGCAGCGCACCTGCAGCTGTCCGAAGGTACGGTACGCAACTATATTTCGAAAATGTTTGAGAAAACCGGGGCTCGTGACCGAACGCAACTGGCAATTCTTTACTATAAAGGCAACCGCGACAGCCCGGGCACTGACGCAAATGCGCGCCGGATTTAATATATATAATTTTCTCGATTTGACGGTTGTTACATGCAAGTATACAATCGCCGGGACTCGCAGGATTTCAAATCACATCACTGCAGAGTAAAAAAAACTGAAGGATGGCTCGATGATTCGAAAGAACAATCGGAACACTGTTTTTACGCATAAAGGCCTTGTAGCGGCAATCGCGGCCCTACTGGCGTTCACCGCATGTCAGACCGCCGGGACGGATCAGGACATATCTCAGGCAGCTGGCTCTACGGAACCGGTTTTAACCGCTGAACAGATGCCTCCAATTCCCGAGGGGCACTTACGGGTGCACTACGTCAGGAACGACGAGGTGTACGACACTATGGTGCTGTGGCTTTGGAATGATACCACCTGGGAAGGCGTCAGCTGGCCCGAGGGTCTGGAAAAAATCGGCGTCGGGCCATACGGGGCTTTTTACGATGTTCCGCTGGCGGAGAATCCCGCAACCCTTGGGATGGTGGTTGTCGATAAGCTCCTGGGCGATCCGGGTAAGGACGGGGGCGATAAAACTTTTCAGCTCCTCAACCGCTACAATGAGGTCTGGCTTCGTCAGGGAGATGATGAAGTCTATGTCAGCTCAAATTTCGAAAAGCCCATTGGAATTACCGGCGCAAGGGTCCTGGCCGACAATGTCGTTTCCGTTATCTTCGTCACCACTCAGGGGCTCGATGAGGCGGCGGTACTCGATCAGCTTTCAGTAACCACCCAGGGCGGCGACCCACTTGAAATAACGCAGCTTGAGTTCCTCCGGGACCGGCGAACCGTTCTGGCGACCGTAGAGGGGGCAGGAGACAGTGCACCGCTTAATGTCGGTTTTGAAGACCGGGTTCTGCTGGCAAATAAGGGCTGGGAATTCATTGATTTCACCTACGGATACGACGGCGAACTGGGAGTCTTTTTGAACGAAGACAACAGCGCGACGCTGAAAATGTGGTCCCCAACGGTGGCAAACGTTCAGGTCGTTCTATACGATAAAGACGATGCCGAATTTGTAGTTAGAGACGATATCCAAATGACTCTCGGCGATCGGGGGGTGTGGTCAGTAACCCTCAATGAGAGCAACACCGGAATTGCCGACTTACGGGGATATTTCTACCACTACAAGGTTGATGCGAACGGCGACGGCAGGGCCCGTTTGGCTCTTGATCCCTATGCGCCGAGTCTCGCCGCATATAATTCCACCCGGACGAATGAGCTTGCGAAGGCGGCGATTGTCGATATCGGAGACATCGGACCCGAGCTCGACTTCGCCGACATTGCCGGGTTCGAAAAACGGGATGACGCGATAATCTGGGAAGCCCATGTGCGGGACGTCACCTCTGATCCTTCAATAGAAAACATGCTCACTTCCCGCTTCGGAACCTATACGGCGGTTATCGATAAGCTGGACTACGTGCAATCGCTTGGCGTCACCCACATCCAACTGCTTCCCGTGATGTCGTTCAGATTCGGCGATGAAAGCCGGAACGCCGAACGGGAGCTCGAATACAATGCCAAGGACGCGAATTTTAATTGGGGATACGACCCGATGAGCTATTTCGCCCTTTCAGGGATGTACAGCCAGGATCCCTCGGATCCCGAAGCCAGGATTGAAGAATTCAAAACCCTCGTTCAGGCCATCCACGACCGCGGCATGGGCGTAATTCTCGACGTGGTGTACAACCACACCGGCGACATGCGGGTGCTCGAGGATCTTATGCCCGGGTATTATCATTTTTCCGATGCCGATGGAACTCCACGCTCCTCCTATGGCGGCGGAAGGGTCGCCACCACCAGGAGAATGGGCCGCAAGCTTATTCTGGACTCCATCCGCCACTGGCTGGAGGAATATAAAGTCGACGGTTTCCGTTTCGACCTCATGGGCGATATGGACGCGGAAACCGTACAGCAAATCTGGGATATGTCCGTGGAAATCAATCCGGACGTGGTGATGGTCGGTGAAGGCTGGAGAACCTATGTTGGCGATGCCGGCGACCCGCGTCAGGCTGCGGACCAGGATTGGATGCAGTTCACTTCTTCAGTTGGCGTTTTCAGCGATGAGTTTAGAAACGAATTAAAATCCGGCTTCGGCAGCGAAGGCCAGCCCCGGTTCATCACCGGCGGACCGAGAAGCATCCAGCAGATTTTCGAGAATGTAAAAGCTCAGCCTCGCAACTTCGTGGCTGACGAGCCCGCGGATGTGGTCACCTATATTGCGGCACACGACAACCTCACCCTGCACGATGTAATTGCTCAATCCTCAAGACTTGACCCAGATGTCCCCGAGATGTCTGAAGAAATCCATCGACGGATACGATTAGGCAACGGACTGTTACTCACCAGCCAGGGCATTGCATTCCTCCATGCCGGACAGGAATACGGAAGAACGAAGCAATGGAGAGCTCCGGGCCGACCTCAGGACAAGGGAACATCTATGACCCTGGCCGACGGTACGCCGTTCACCTATCCGCATTTTGTGCATGACAGCTACGACAGCTCCGACGCGATTAACATGATCGAATGGCAAAAGGTGCTGGATTCCGATGCATATCCCTTGCACAGCTCCACAGTTTCGTACACCGCAGGCCTCATTGCTCTCCGCCGAAGTTCCGATGCCTTCCGCCTGGGCAGCAGAGACATCATAAATCAAAACGTGTTGCTGGTTGATGTTCCAGAGCAGAGGGGCACTGACTTGATAATGGCGTGGACAGCCGAAGGCACCGACGGACAGCGCTTCCTCATGCTGTTTAACGGCGATACCGTTGAACGACGCTTCAGTCTGGACATCGAGCTGGATGAAGCCGAGCTTCTGGTAGACCGGGAACAGGCCGGAACGACGGCCATTAGCAATCCGGCTGGCGTGGAAGAAACGAGAAACGGGGTTGCCCTGGCTCCCCTCACCTTTGCGGTGTATAAACTAAACTAAACGAGTGCCGAAAGGTCTCTAAGCAACAAGCAGGACCCGCCGGCTCTTGCCGGCGGGTTTAGTTTCTATGAGTAAATGCAAAGCTCAAATTATTGAGCTTCGTGCACATACACCCGCTTAAGAACCTGGACACCGTACGATGCAATCCCGGTCTCAATTATTGCCAAAATTGCGGTAAAAACGTCAGGAGAATCTGACATAATATTACCACCCCTCCTGAGAGCGGCTATGAAAATAAAAAGAAAAGCGTAGAAAGCAATTATAAAAGTAATAGAGAATACCAAAACCAATATCTCGCTTACTTTTAGATTCAGGTCCCAGCCCGTATTCCGGGGCAATGCCGCAACATAGCTCACAGTTATCGAGATATATAACCCCATTATTGGCAACAAGACCGAGCCCAGGCTGATTACCCTTGATAGCCCGAGTTGATTGATTGATAAAAATAAATACGTCAGGACGGTTATATGTCCAAACAACACGAGTAGTGATGAGATAAATGATGAAATTGACACCCTGTTCATCGTTTTTCCTCCTCTTTATTCAAAAACCTCAATGAGCACATCAGCGAGCGATCTGTTCTCTTCCTGCTCAGCAAGCCACCAGTTTTGCTTTCCTTCCTGATTCGGAACGCGCGGACTGCCGTTAGCAATCATCGTCATTACGAAAACAGAGAAATCGTCCTGATGCGCGACGACAATAATTTCATACAACCTCCAGCGATCACTATCGGAAAGCCCCAGATCGTCAAAAGCCCAAATCGGTTTTAGCTTAAAGTGAGCGTAATTTTCAGTGATGACAGGAGGTTCTCGGTACATCTTGCGGATGAAATTGGGATCAAAAACATCGCCATATGGCAAATCTCGTTCGGTCAAATATCTGAAATCCTGCTGACGAAGATACCGCGCAAGCTTATCTTCCGCTTGGAAGATGAATCTGGAGACTTCCTGCCCATCATAGGTGTATGTCACTCCGGTTATTCCGAAAGGCCGACCGGATCCTGCACTGTTTCTGGCTTGTTGACTGACTGTGCTTCCGGTAACTATCCTAATTGGGAGAGGTCCGGTTCGTATGCCTATTCGATATAGACCAGAATCGTAATAGTTGTTGCTGACAAGTTCGAGTTCATCCAAGGAAAGTAAATCAACTTCATTTCCAAGAAGATAGTCGCCTTGAAGGAAATCCTGATTTAACAACCCGGTCTCAGAATCTAAAAACTCAGAAGGAAAAAAGGGTGTTAAATCCAGATCGGTTTCAAATAACTCGATACGAGGAATTTCATTTGATTGGTCCTGCACCAGAGAGTTTATGATTCCTGCGACATTCGAATCGAATAGCGATCTGTTTCGTGCCAATAGGTTCACTTCATTAGGCGTGAGCATCCATTCTACATATGTATCTTCTTGGGTAGTGTCCTGGAAAAGCAGGAAGTCTGAATCAACGCGGAGCTCGGATTCAAAGTCCTGAGTAGGAATCCGTATTACATAATCTTCAAGTTCTGAATTTCCTTCCGGGAACAAGCTCATATGGGAAAACGCGATGACACACAGTAAGCAAACGATGAGTTTCATGGAATCACCTCAAGTATGTTCTTCATCCAGGTCCAAAGCGAGTTCATCGGTTGCATCAACGATGTCGAAAACGCCATCTTTCTGTAGAAGCTTTCGATCCTTCAATGAAAGACTGTCCAATGCTTCCGCCTCGGAACTCCCCATTAAGATTTTTTGCTGAATACTCTTTGGTCGGAGATGTCTTCTTGCCCTGATAACAGATACCCGATAAGCAAGCGTTCCTCCCTCGGAACCATCGATCTCGTAACCCACGGATTTTTTCCAAACCACGGAAAAATCTGAATTGACATGAAAATTCCGGATATTCGCATCGTTGTATTTTATTCCAACTTCACCGCCATTCGATCCGCTGTACACCAGGTAATATTTTTCAGCAACGACAATGCCTCGTACAAGATATGTGCTCGCGGGGAGGTCTCCTTCTACGAATGCTTGCAGCACCTTATCCCGCATATCGTTGATATTGCTAAGCGTGATCTGGTGCATGTTTTTCGCTTTTAGGAACAATTGATTCTTTGCGTTAAAGGTGATTTTCATTCCCAATTCTTTCTCACCCAGGAAGTCCATACCGGGCATGCTGCCATTGGCGTTAAAAATAATATCCACGCCGGAGAGAGAGCTGATATTTCTGCTTACCTTCGTCCCAACGGTATAATTCTCTTTGCTTACTCCGAACTCAGAGCCATCCAGGATTTCCATTGAATCCCTTCTACGTCTCAAGACATCACCGATGCTTATGGTAGAATCGCCGGTACGCAACGGAATAAATCGTCTTCCGTAAATCGTTTTTATCTCTCTTCTGAGAAGTCCTGCTTGACGGATCGAAATACCAGCCATATTGCCTCCAATTCTAAAGATTTATATGATAATTATAAATTGTGATTTGCTATCCTGTTAGGTTCAGATAATGCAAAATTGAAAAAAAATAATTATTTATTTAATGGTGAATCCGAGTCTGAATATGTCTAGCTTATGAACTTCTCAGCAAGATTTCGGATGGGGCATAAGAAACTCTTCGGGCATGCAGATTGACAAGGATCTTACTGATCAACCGCTATCTGATTCTTGCCCCGCTCCTTGGCACGGTAGAGCTGGGCATCGGCCCGGGCAATGGCATTCTCGAGGTCTTCATCCGGCAGGTACTGGGCGATTCCCATGGACACACTGAAGGTTGCCGCGGGAGTGACTGATCCTGCCGATCGCTCGTGAATGTGTGCGGCGATTTTTTCACAGATTTCCCGGGCGCCGCGCATCGTCGTTTTTGGAAAGCCGAGAAGAAATTCATCTCCGCCCAGGCGCATAACAATATCGCTTGAACGAATGCTGTTGTTGACTGTCTTTGCCAAATCGGTCAGCACGAGATCTCCGGTATTGTGACCGTGCTTATCGTTTATTTCCTTAAAATTATCCACATCCAACATCGCCAGGGATAATGGTTCGCCATGGCGGTTGGCCAGCCCGCACTGCTGAGTCAGGAGGGTCATGCCCAGCCGCCGGTTAGCCAGTGATGTCAGATCGTCATGCAGGGCCTGATCCTCAAGTTCCCTGCTTAGTTGAACCAGGTTGAGCGATCTCTTTCTGAGTCGTATCTGCTGGAGGATAAGAAGCAAAAGGGAGAAGGCCGCAATGGGATACACCAGCAGCCGGGATTGCATTAACCGGGGGTCCAGAGGCGGAGAACTGCTTAACTCCATAATCCAGGTGCCATTGGGTACCTGGATTGAAATACTAACCTCAGGATTATCGAACTCAGCGCCGTTGGAGAAAAAAAGCGGGGGCTCCGCCTGATCCGGATCATCGCCGACAATCCGCACTCCAATGTCCCCGCCGCTGGTGTTCCTTACCCCATCGGGAAGCATTTCATCGACATATAAAATCGCCGTGGAAAATCCCCAGAAGCTGCCGGGGGAATCATCGGCAAAAATCGGCTTGCGGGCAATCACCGCCAGCCTGTCGTTCTGAATCAGCCGCAGCGGCCCGACGAAGGTCAGTTCCCTCGATTCTATGGCTCTGAGGGCGCCGTCGTTGCGACGCTGATCGGCCAAAAGATCATGGCCGAATGCGCCTTTATGCTCTTCCCATGGATATATGTAGGTGACCAGTCCGTCGGGTGCCAATTGCAGCGAGCCGATAAACGGACTTTGGGCGCTGATTTCCGCTGCCCAACTGTCAAATCGTTCGGGATCGTAATCGGATTCCTCCAAGAGAATGTGAAGAGCATCGGTTGCGAAAATACCCTGTGAAATAGACTGCTGGAGCTGCTGGCCCCAGCTGGTTCCCAGTGAAAACAGGCTGTTTCGCAGTTGTGCCCGTTGATACCGCTGCTCGCTGCTGATGGCCGATTCGAATGTGATAACGAGCACGGCAAAGAGCCCTGTCAGAAATGCGCAGATAAGCACCAGCAGCCACAACGGCATAACGGATCGTTTTTGCTTGCTGCCTGCACGGTATTCCATACCATCAGTATATTCTTTTCCGTACGCATGTGGGTGGTTACAGAAAAAGATCGTCAACGATTTCTGTTCGCTGAGGCTGACGTATCCCGATTTAAGCCAGCCGTCCCATAGCCAGGGCATCAGCAATACGCTATAGTGCGTTCTGTACCGTCGTTCACTGATATCAACCGGATGTAACTCATTATGAACGGCAAAAGCGGAAGGTTATATGTATTATAAATTCTCACGACTGGCAAAATTTACCATCGTATTTACCATGATTTTAAATACAGCGGTGATCCTGCTGCACTCGTTTAATACCTATCGGATGATCGAAAGCAACAAGCTCATCATCGCAAAAATGGAAGAGCTAAATGTCCTGAGAGACACGGCAATCCGTTACCTCCAGAGAGAAGGCCATGATTTATTTGTCGGAGGCGAGTTTGCCACATTGGCGGGAATAGTGCTCGGTCTGCTCGCCCTGTTTTCCCTGTATAAGTTCGCTCAGGATAACAGTTTCTTTTTTGCCATTGCAGCCTCGTTTTTTTGCCTGCTAACCACCTTCGTGGGCGGCCTTCTGCTGTTTTATGTGATTTTCTCCGGAAAAAGCGAAGTAGCTATCGAAAGCGAAGAGCGGACCTATCGAAGTCAGTGGGAGCAGTTCATCAGCCGCAAAAGCAATGAACAGAGAGAAGACTCGCCTCCGCTTCACCACCCGCATAATCGGACATAAAAACGCCGGCAATCCCGAGAGGTCGCCGGCGAATCGTAAACAGGAAAATAAGCGCTTAGCCGAATATCCACATGGTGATGGCGTAGTACAAAAACAGTACCACAAGAGCCAGGGGCAATATTGTGGTGAATGCGGCGATAATCAGGGCGGGAAGATCGCCTTTATCGGTTTCGGTTTTCTCCCTCAGTTCCCTGAGAAGCTCCTTTTCTTCCGCGGCGGTTCGCCGCGGAGATTTTAAGGGGTTGCGCTTAAAAATGTCGCCGATTTTGAAGTCAGAACTCATATTTTTTCACCGGCGTAGTGGCATGCCGCAAAATGGCCGGGCTCCACTTCCCTGAACTCCGGGACCTCCAGTTTGCACTTGTCCCTGGCTATGGGACAACGGGTATGAAACTTACATCCGGTGGGAACGATGATGTTGGATGGAATATCTCCCTTAAGCAGAACCCGCCGTTTTTTCCTCGACTTCTCCAGGTCGGTTTCGGGAACCGCTGACATCAGCGCCTGGGTATACGGATGAAGGGGTTTTTCGTACAGTTTGCGCTTGTCGGTGAATTCAACCATATCGCCCAGGTACATAACCCCGACCCGGTCGCTGATGTGCTTAACAACGGAAAGGTCGTGGGAGATAAACAGATAGGCCATTCCGAACTCTTTCTGAAGGGTTTTTAAAAGATTGATAATCTGTGATTGGATCGATACATCCAGCGCGGAAACCGCTTCGTCGCAGACGATAAATTTCGGCTTCAACGCCAGGGCTCGGGCAATGCCGATTCTCTGCCTCTGACCGCCGGAGAACTCGTGGGGGTAGCGGTAGATCATATAATCGTCGAGTCCGCAGGTCCGCATAATTTCTTTTACGTAGGTTTCGAACTCCAGGTTCCTCTTTTCGTATATGCCGTGTTCCAGGAGGGCCTCTCCGATGATCTGCCCCACGGTTTGACGGGGATTCAGCGAGGAATAGGGATCCTGAAAGATAATCTGCATCTGGGTTCGAAGGGGAATCATCTGGGACTCCGAGTACTCGGAAATATCATCGCCGTCAAAGATAATCCGGCCGTCGGTGGGATCGTAAAGCTTGAGGATGGTGCGCCCGTAGGTTGACTTTCCGCAGCCCGATTCACCCACAAGACCCACGGTTTCGCCCTCGTAAATGGAGATGCTGATGCCGTCATTGGCTTTTACATAGAGCTTTTCTCCATGCACCATGCGCAATGCCTTGTACTCCACCAGGACGTGCTTGAGGTCTTCATCGGCGACTTTCCCGGCTTCGAAATCTTCATAGAGATCGGCAAAGACCTCCTTGGGACGCTTGTTCGAAGGGGCTTCGGGATTCTTTTCCCGGTAGATCTCGAGAGCCTTCTGCTGAAGCCTCTTCAGATTCTTCTTTTCATTTCTCCGTTTCCCCGTGGGGAAATATTGTTTCAGTCCTTTGGACTCTAACAGCACTTTAGGCATTTCTCGCTCCAGCTTCCGGATAAAAACATCTCACCAAATGATTCTTCTCGACCTCGACCAGCTCGGGTTTTTTGTTCCGGCACTTGTCGGTGGCAAACTCGCAGCGGGTGGAGAACCGACAGCCCTTTGGGAGTTTGAGCGGATGAGGAACACTGCCCTCAATCTGGTCAAGATAATCGACCTCTTCATCGAGCAGCGGGATGGATTTGAGCAATCCGTCTTTATACGGATGAGAGTATTTTGTCTTCCTGTCGAATATGGTGTCAACATCGGCTCTTTCGACGATTTCACCGGTATACATTACTGCTACATCGTCAGCCAGTTCGGCAATGGCTCCCAAATCGTGGGTAATAAACATGATGGCCGTGTTGTGCTTTTTTTTCAGATCATTCATGAGCTTGAAGATCTGAGCCTGAATGGTTACGTCGAGGGCCGTGGTGGGTTCGTCGGCGATGAGCAGCTTGGGCTCACATGCCAGGGCCATGGCAATCATCACCCGCTGCCGCATCCCTCCGGAGAGCTGAAAGGGGTAATTGTACGCCACGCTTTCGGGGTTGGGTATCTTAACCTCCTGGAGCATGTCCACCGCGGCGTTCCAGGCCTCGGCTTTTGTCATTCCCTGGTGGAGCATGAGCGGTTCGCTCAGCTGTCTGCCGATCCGGTGAACGGGATTCAGCGAGGTCATGGGCTCCTGGAAGATCATGGAGATCTGATTTCCCCGGATGCTCCGGATTTCGTCATCCTCAAGACGCACCAAGTTCTTGCCGTTAAAGAGGATTTTGCCGTCAACAACACGACCGGGATAATCAAGGAGATTTAATATGCTAAAAGCGGTAACCGACTTTCCGGATCCCGACTCACCGACGATGCCGAGGGTTTTTCCTTCCTCGATAACAAAATCGACGCCCTGTACAGCCTTAATAGTTCCTTTGCTGGTAAAAAAATAGGTATGTAGGTTCTTAACTTCGAGAAGATTACCAGTCACTTACGCGCCCCCTCTAACGGCAGCTTTTTCCATTTTTGCCGCCGCCTTCTCATCTCTTCTTCGCTGCCTGATTGCCTTCTTCTCCTTACGGCTGACATACACGGATTTCGGGTCGATGGCGTCCCGAAGTCCTTCGCCGATGAGATTGATGCTCATGATAAAAAGGAACAACATGCTTCCGGGAAAAACCCAAATCCACCAGAACTGGCGAAGGCTGGTACTGTTGGATGACGCCCTGGCGAGCAACGCGCCCCAGGTGGGAATCGGTTCGGTAACCGAGAGGTTGAGGAAGGACAGACCCGCTTCGCCGAGTATTGCCGCGGCGAAGGTAAGGGTGCCGGAAACCACCACCAGAGCCAGGACGTTGGGAATCAGATGCCGCATGATCTGGTTGCGTTTTTTAATTCCCAGGGCCTTGGTGGCGATGATGAATTCCTGTTCCTTGAGCGACAGGATTTGCCCCCTGACAAGCCGGGCGAGCCCGGTCCAGCGGATGAAACCCAGAATGGCAATAATGACAAAAAGCCGCAGTTCCTCCGGGGCATCCCTGAACACCGCGGAAATGATAAAGGCCAGCGCGAGAAACGGAAACGAATAAATAACCTCGGCGATTCTCATGATGACTTCGTCGATTTTGCCTCCGAAATACCCGGCAATGGCTCCCAGAGACACTCCGATGGTGACGGACATAAACGTCGAGAGTATTCCAACCTGGAGGGATATCCATCCGCCCTGAAATACCCGAAAAATCGTGTTTCTGCCGAAACGGTCGGTTCCGAAGGGATGCTGCAGGCTAGGAGGAAGATTCTTCAGCGAGGTGTCGGTATAGGCAAAGTCGTAATCGATTATGGAGGTGTAAATATGGGTGCCGACAATAAGCGCAACGATAATTACAAACATCCAGAATCCGAACATTGACAGGCTGTTGCTCTTGAATTTTTCTATGATTTGTCTGGTCGGCGAAAGAATGACTTCATCGGACTTGCTGAATTCCTTCGCAGTTGATTCCTGAGTTGCTTTTGACATTATTTTACTTTCCCCTCTCTGATTCTCGGGTCGACGATCATGTAGCCGATATCGATGAAAATATTGCCCAGCAGGGTCAGCAGACCGAAGAACAGGATTGCAGTCTGGAGAATTGCCCTGTCCTTGGCACCGTAGGCCACGTTGAGCAGGAATCCCATTCCGTGGTAGGCAAAGATTTTTTCAACGATAATCGAACCGCCGAACAGAAGCGGAATATACAAGCCGATGAGGGTTACCACCGGGATTAAGGCATTTTGGAACGCGTGCCGGTAAATTACGATTTTCTCCGCCAGGCCCTTGGCCCGGGCGGTTCGGATATAATCGGCCTGCAGAACCTCTATCATGGCGGCCCGAATGTATCTCACAAGTCCGGCCAGGGAAGTGAGAACCACAACGGTCACCGGCAGCACCAAATAATGCCAATCTGGCCGGACTCCCCGGGGGTCGGACATTCCGGAGAACGGCAGGAGTCTCAGCTGCACCACGAAAAGCAGAATCAGCAATAAGGCGATAAAAAACGACGGGAGTGAAATCCCCACAATCGATGTGACGGTCACGGTTTTATCGTAGAGTTTGTTTTTTTTGATGGCCGCGGTAATCCCCACCGGTATAGCTATGAAAAAGGCGATGATAAATCCGAATATGTTTACCCTGAATGAGCGGGCGATGTGCACACCGAGGAAGTCGTTGACAGGCCGGTTGTATCTGATTGAGTAACCAAACTCCCCTTCAAGGAGTGTGTCTCTCATCCAGATAAAATACCGTTCGAACATCGAGCGGTCGTAGCCCAGAAATTGCCTCATGGTTTCAACATATTCATTCCGCTCTTCGATGGTCATCGCGGCGGTTACTTCAGGATTTATCATCGTCATAACCGGGTCGCCGGGTATGGAATTTATCAGGATAAATATGATTATGGTAATAATGAATAGGGTCGGAATTAAGGTGAGGAAGCGCTTGCCAATATAGATTACATAGGGGAGCAACGTTTCGAGGACCGTTTTGGACCCTCTTATATCTTTAGTCTCCATTTATTGTCCTCATAGTCTAGAAAGTAAGACCACTGCCACTTTCATGGCAGTGGTCTCATCCCTATCTAATTGCTAGAGAAAGTGTTATTTCCAGTTCGCATCCAGAATTGCACGTGCCCATGGCCACAGAGCGTTGGTATTGAAGTTTTCAATATCAGCGGTGTAGAGGTCGTGATAGTTGTTGGAGTAAACGGGAATGATGGGTACTTCCGCATTGAAGGTAGAAACGTACTTCCTCCAGTTTTCGCGATACTCATCGGCGCCGGTGATGGGGTGAGCATTTTCGATGTCATCCATCAGTTGCAGCCACTCCGTCTCGGTGTAGGTATTGCCGCCGGTGAACCGGGGGCCGTTGTTGGAAGGCTGTCCCCAGGGCATGATGGTGTCGGGGCCGTAGTCCGCTTTGGGGTTGGACTTGATGGTGTAACCGATACCGCCGACGAATGCGTGGTACTGACGCTCTTCGGTGGTGTCGCCGATCCAGTGACCGTACATTACCGGCCAGTCGAGGGATACCAGGTTTACGTCGAAGGGAAGACGGGATACATAGTCGTCATTCCATACGAGGTTGTAGGTGTCCGCCCAGAACGCGGTAAAGGCGATGCGAATCTGGAGCGGTTCGCCCTGCCACAGGTAACCGCTGGTCGCATTTCCGGTGAAATCGGCGTACGGACCGTCGGTTCGTGCTACGGCGGCGTCGAGAAGCTCAACGGCCCGGGCGATGTTCGCCGCTTCATCGAATTCGCCATTGGCATCGACGATGTCGTAGTTGATAAGCGAAGCCTCGAAACGGCCGACCGCAGCGGTTCCCACAAGGTCCTGCTCATCGTCATCGTACATCATCCACTGGTTCTTGGAGTAGGGACCCTGGGAAGCAAGGCCGAATTCTCCGAGGAACAGGTCGATTACCGCAGGGCGGTTAAAGGTGAATGCGAATGCCTGGCGGACTTCGGTGAGCTGGAAGGCTTCGAAGTCGGTATGGAGCACCATGGTACCCCCGCCATGGCGGTAGTAGTCATTGTAGGTGAGGAAATCCGCAGCTTTTGCAGCTTCAATTTTCTCCGCTTCTACGGTCCGAGCGAGCAAATCGACTTCGCCCTGAAGGAGCTGGTCGAGTTCGGTTTCGCTGGGGGTGTAGCGGACGATGACGTCGGTAATAGCGGGCTTCTGGCCGATGAAGTCATCGAAAGCAGTGAGAACGACATACTCGGGCTCGACGTACTCGACTATCTGGTAGGGACCATAGCCGATGGCATCGCTGATGTTGGCCTTCACGTACTCTTGAACGGTCTGACCGGCAGCGGATGCGCCTGCGGTGATGGTGTCTTCCGGAAGGATATAAACTTCGTAGAATACCGATGCGTCAGTAGTGTAGATAACCTTATCGAGGGTGAAAGTGATGGTGTTGGCCGCTTCATCGATATCGATATTCCTGACGTAGTCTGACATGTTCGAAGTACCGCCGGTAGCCTGGAGGGCTTCGTCGTCCATGTAGAAATCATAGGTGAATTTGATGTCGCTGACAGTCAGCTCTTCACCATTGTGGAAGGTAACTCCGTCGACAATTTCGAAGGTCCAAACGGAAAGATCGTCGCTGACGGTCTTGTTCGCCACCAGGGGTGAATCTACGACTTCGCCGCGAATGTTATCTTCCATAAGACCGAAGGCAAATACCAGCTGCCTGATGCGGTAGTCATAGGTGGAGTTGCCCCAACCCTCATGGAATTCGCCAGTGATTTCCGCCGAGTTGGCGATAAACGGACGCTGCTCGACAGCTGCGGCTTCGGATTCACCGGCTGCCCATGCGCTGCTAACGACGAGCACTGCAATCAGCAGCATAAGTAAAGTCTTTTTCATCATTATTCCTCCTTAGATGATGAGACTTAAGAAATAAGTTAGCAATCATAATAGGACCGTTTATTTATACTGTCAACGTACCCGGTAGCGAGTATGGTGAGTCAGTGCAGTTGTTTCAGCAGGTTGACGGATGATGGCGGGAGGGGGCAATGTTATGTTGTAGCGTGATTTTTGATCCGCGTCCTTAGTTCACGTCGTAGGATTCGGCTATGAGGATGGATGGATTCGGCGGGCACTAGCCCATCGGTTTTTGATGACATGTCCACTCCTCGGCGGATAACCGTTTATGTATAACTACTGATCGACAGGAGCCGTGGGTGCTGATACATCAATCAGAATGCCGCTGGGATCCTGGATAAGCATCCGACGCTGTCCATATGGCAAATCCCTCGGTGCTTCGATAATGGAAATGCCGAGCTTCAAGTATTAAGGATAATATGGATTCACATCACCACATAGGATACTTATTATCTCTCCATCTCCATCGGTCTTTTTTCTCCAGCCCATTCGGACATTGATCCGTCGTAGACGGCGACATTATCATAGCCGTTGATGAGCAGGGCGATGGCGTTGACGGTGGCGGCGATGCCCCCTCCGCAGTAGGTGATTACCCGCTCTTTCTTTGTAAAAGGTGTCATTTTTTCGGTGAGTTTCTCCGCCGGAGACAAGTAGCCGTTTTCTATGAGATCGTCGGCGGGAACCGTGCTCGAACCGGGAATTATCCCCTCCCCGGGGGTCACCCAGGACAGGGTGTACTGCAATTCGGTATTGGCATCGCCTACGGCAGCGTCGACCTGCTGCAGATTGGCAAACATGCCGGGCCTGATTTTCGCTGTAAACGAGCCTGGTTTATACCGGCGTTCGCCGGATTCCAGCCTTCCCCCGGCCCTCTTCCAGGCATCAAGCCCACCGTCGAGAATCCTCACGTTGTCATGGCCCGCATAGGTAAGCACCCACCAGGCCCTGGCGGCGACCTCAAAGCGGCCGGCGGAATACACCACCACTTCATCACTATTGGAAATTCCCGCGTTCCCAACCTGATCCGCCAGGGGATTTTCAGGCAGAACCATGTACGGGTAGGGATTGTCGGCGTCGGAAAACTCCCGGTGGTCGAAAAACGCGGCCCCGGGGATATGAGCCTGAAGATATCCCTCAAATGCCCCGGGCTTACCCGCATCATCATCATCGATGACAAATACGATACTCGCATCAAATATTTTGAGATTCGGCTCATCGATGCGGCGTACTAGTTCATCCGCAGATATCAGAATGTCTTCTCTTTTCATACGCCCTCAAATTCTCCTCATGGATTCCTCTAATACAAGGCGCTACCTGCACAGCGCACCGGACTTGGTAAACCATTAAATCTTTGTCGTGCCACTGCAAAATAGACCTGACGCTCTATACCTGTGATGCGCTGTCCAGGCTCCGGAATGCCGACCCAACCGTAATCATTATACGTCCCAGTTCAGAGGGAAGTACATTACAGCCCGTTCCTCGATTCTGACAAAGGGTAATTCGTTTCCATCTTCATTAAGATCGAAAAGTTCGACTATCTCGAACAGCCGCCCTTCATCATAATCATACTCCTGAGTTATGCGAAAGCGGTTATACGGCGCAAGCCGGTGAACCCCCTCAGCATCGAGTTCCAGCACGGCCCTGGTGAAGTCCTTTGAAGAGATACCCTCCCCTGCGCCGTAACTGGAGCGCAAAGTGATCCCATAGTTGTCCCCGGTGGATCCCAAATCATACTCGATAAAAAAGAAATGTTGCTGATCCGCTGGTCCGGCGCTCCCATCGTACTCTTCGTGGGTCCGGTTTTGAATCTTCAACGATTCCCAGTGGGTTTCATACCTGAACTGTCTCACCAGGAAGTCATAATCCTGGGAGGGGGTTCGAACCCACTCCCCGCCTTTGTATCTAAAAGTTACCCCGGTTCCAACCCAGACGATCCGCTCATTGGCGCCATCTTGAGTACCCTCGCTGAGAATACTTCCCTCAATAGTACCGGCGCAGGATGCCAATGCACCGAGGGCGGCTAACAGCAACGCGATTCTGATCGTTACACTCTTCATATCTTACTCCCTTGTAAGCAATGCTTACGTTGACACTATAGTAAGCATTGCTTACACTGTAGTCAAGAGGTTTGAATGAAAAAACCATCGGTCAGACAGGCACTGCTCAATGCAGGCTTGGAGATCCTTGAAAACGGACGACGCATAGAGGAATTAAGTCTGCGAAGCATAGCAGAAAGCATAGGAGTCTCTTCCGGCGCTCCCTACCGGCACTTTAAAGACAATCGGCATTACATCGCCGGGCTCGGGGTAGAAGGATTTAGCGCCCTGATTAATGAGATGGACACAGCAGACTCTCTGGAAGATCTGGGAAAGTGTTACATCGACTTTGCCTGGCGAAATCCGCTTTTATATGAAGTGATGTTCTATTTTCCCGCTTGCGAACTTTCCCAGTTTCCCGAACTGGCAACTCTGGCTGAAAGGGCATACGAGCTTTTGAAAGATGCAGTGGAGAAGCACACCGGTATTCGGGGAATAAGACTGTCAGTCGCAAGGGCGAGCCAGGCGGCATGGGCCTATGTCCACGGATTGGCCGGACTAGGGGCAAACGGCCTACTGGACTTCCGGCCTGAAGACAAACAGGAAATTCTCGATGAATTAAGCACAGCCCTTACCCGGGGGTTGTAGCAGAGCCGGAGTTATGACCATCGATTACATGTTTTATACTCTGCAATATTATAATACCCAAGGCAACATCGCCGGTGCGCCGGCCTGCGTGCCTCCAGATGATAACCATTGTCACGGTTGGAACACTCCATGCAAAGGAAATCACCCGTCAATAGCAATAAAAATACTTGAGAGTAAAAAATCAATGGTGTTCTTCGCGGTGCTCACCGAAACCTGTTGATCCCCGGCTTCAACCGATCCGGCCCGCAGACTGATCTGATTCAATGCCCCCGAAAGCGCCTGAGCTAAGGTCTCTACGCTTATCTTCTGCGAATGAGGAATTAGTTCCTTCAGGCCTTCTTCCAGCGCTGAAGTGGTACCTCGATAGTCGAGTTTTTGCCACTCATCGACGCCAAGCACTGCCGGGGCATCTATCATGACGATCTGGCGATATTCCGGGTTCTGGGTCCCTTCAATAAAAACATGACACCCCTTCCTCAGACCATCCCGGGGATCCTGACTGTATTTTGCGGTTTCCATAATTTTTTGACCGAGTTCGTCGACAATCTGCTCAAGGACTGCCCGGAACAGGCCCTGCTTCCCGTTAAAATGATGGTAGAGAGCGCCGCGGGTAACTCCCGCCTCAGAGGAGAGCTCCTCCAGTGCTACCGAATCGAATGACTTTTCGGCAAACAGCTGTCGGGCTGCCTGGATGAGGGATCGTTTTGTCTGTTCTGCGTCTTCTGCTGTTCTGCGTGCGATGCCGAGACTATATCATGCCCGGGAGTGCTGGGACAATTAAGGCACAACACGGCCTTAGATAAATTGCATATTCATGAGGGCCGGATTCGCTCGTAAACACTGGATAAAATCCAATAAGGCGTTGACGAAATCACAAGAAATACTTATTTTACATACATACTGTATGTATATTACAATAAATGCAGGAGGCACATATGGCGCTTACCAGTTCATATCCGGTATTACTTTCTGATAAAGTAGAAGAAACCGCCAGGTTTTACATTGAGAAACTTGGGTTTGAAAAAAGTTTTAGCTCAGATTGGTATGTAAGCATGAAAAATACCAGCGGTGAGACGAGCTTTGAATTGGCAGTTCTCCAATATGATCACGAGACCATCCTGGAAAAATTCCGCAAGAGGGGTGAAGGTGTCTTGTATAATTTCGAAGTGACTGATGTGACGGCGGAATATGAGCGCTTATCGAAAGATCCGGAGGTCAGCATCATACTGAAAATTCGCGATGAGGCCTTTGGACAACGTCATTTTATTATGGTGGATCCATCGGGAAACATGATTGATGTTATAGAAAACATTCCTCCCTCTGAAGAGTTTTTGGCTCAGTACCGGGAATAGTTAATATAATCAGGGAGTAACTAAAACGATCAATCATTGGTAGTCCCTAAACGGGAGACCAGGTCTCTTGGCCGGGGATTTTACGGAATCCAATCAGCCGGTCTCAAGGCGCTTTTGAGTCGATTGTGGCGGCGAAATAGTATTAGCCCTATAGATTAGAAGTACGGAGGCCTTAAGTGGCTAAAAAACTCAAGCTGTATTGCAACATCGAGCTGGCGATGCGACTGGCTGAAAAGTTTGAAGGCTATGTCCCGTTCAATACAAAGGGTTTTCTCGATGGTCTGGAAAAAGAACTCAATGCACTGGAATTAAGGGGGCGGGTCTACCTTATGGCCGACCGTATCCATTCAGCTTTTGGCAGGGAGCTCAACCCGGAGGCCAGGCTCGATGCCGTTCAATCGATTCTCGGCCCACCGCTTGAGGGTGAAGAGGGGATGTTTAATTATGGTTACTGGCTGATGCCGGTTGCCGCCTACCTTGAGCGCCATTGCCTGGCAACCCCTGAGAAAACCCTCGAGGTGATGGCCGAATTGACAAAACGCCATACAGGAGAATACTGCATCCGCCCGTTTATAGAAGAGCATTATGATTATACCATGTCGAAGATTTCAGAATGGTCCAACTCACCGAACGTCCATGTCCGCCGCTTGGCCAGCGAGGGTATCCGTCCCAGGCTGCCGTGGGCAAGAAAACTGGAGCGCTTTATTAATAATCCCCAACCGGTTCTGGAAATTCTGGAGAGCTACGAGCACGAGTTGTCGTCATTTGTCTGCACCTCGGTAGGTAATAATCTGGGGGACATAGTAAAGGACAACCTCGATGCGGTGCTACCCTTGCTGGAGAAGTGGCTTCAAAGCTCAGCGCCAAAGGCCCGATGGATGGTCAGGCACGCCGTGCGAACCCCCAGAAAAAAAGGCGTTGATTGGGCGATTGATATTCATACCCGGAGTCTGTCAGGGTGAAAAATAGATAGTGCCCCGAAAACAGCTGATTTAAACCCTCTAACTTATCTATCGGACATAGTTTAACCGCCGTCAACTGCGCACAAAGGCAAATAACTCGGTTAATCATTCTCGAACAACGTGTTACCACACCCAAATCAGCTGTTTTCGGTGAACCGCCCCGGGAATCCCGGAGAGTGTTTTGTATGACTACAGCCCGCTGGCTGCGTCTTGCAGTTGATCATAATATGCCTTCTCAAACTCTGCCGGAGGCATATATCCCAGGATTTCATAAATCCGTTTATTGTTGTACCAGCTTACCCATTCCAGCGTAGCAGCCTCAATAGCATCCAGGTTTTTCCACGGTCCTTTACGGTAGATCATTTCGGATTTGTACAGTCCGTTTATGGTTTCAGCCAGCGCGTTGTCATATGAGCTGCCTACACTCCCAACAGATGGGGCAATGCCTTCTTCTGCTAAGCGGTCAGAATACCGGATTGACAGATACTGGCTCCCACGATCACTGTGGTGGATCAGCCCATTTTCAGGTTGCCTTGCCCACAGGGCTTGTTCCAGAGCATCCAGCGTCAGCTCTGCGCTCATGGACCTCGAGGCACGCCATCCGACGATCATTCGTGAAAATACATCGATGATAAATGCCACATATACAAAACCCACCCAAGACGCGCAATAAGTGAAATCCGCCACCCACAGCTGATTCGGACGGTCGGCACTGAATTCCCTGTGCACCAAATCGAGCGGACGTTCATTTTTCGGGTCCGGTACTGTGGTTCGCACCTTGCGGCCTCGTATGACGCCTTTAAGCCCCATGACAGCCATGAGACGGGCCACGGTACATCGTGCGATCTGGAATCCTTCTCGCTTCAGCTGGTGCCAGACCTTGCGAACGCCGTAAACCTCATAATTCTCATCCCAAACCCTCTGGATCTCTGGCTTCAGGATTTCATCGCGCTTTACCCTTGCGGGAGCTGTTTCAGGGTGTTTTACTCGCTTTTTCTGTTCGTAGTACACCGAAGGAGCGATTGGCACCTGAGTACAAATCGGCTCGACCCCATAGTCATCGCGGTGTTCATCAATGAAGCAGACTATTTCTTGTGTTGGCGGTCGAGCTCCGCCTTCGCGAAATATGCGGAAGCCAGACGTAGAATCTCATTGGCTTTCTTGAGCTCCCGGTTCTCCCGCTCGAGCTCCTTGATTCGCTTCTTCTCGTCGGTTGTAAGTCCCTCCCGACTACCATTATCTTTCTCGGCTTGGCGAACCCACCGCCGTAACGTCTCTGCAGTACAGCCTATCTTTTCAGCTATCGACTCAATTGCGGCCCACTGAGAATCATATTCACCTTTGGCGGCGAATACCATGCGGATTGCCCGCTCCTTAACTTCCTCAGAAAACCTGCTGTTTTTCTTTACCATGACTCCATCCTCTCACAAGATTTTGTCTCCGGTAAAGCCGGGGCGGTTCAAAAGTCGTAATAAAAAGAACGAAAAAGCAGACTGACCGACTTGAAGCTCTCAGCAAGTGGCAGGCCCATCTGGCAGGCGCGGGAATCGCCACCATTCAGCCCATAAGTTTTAGGGGCAACACCTATAAAACAGTCGATGAAGAGAACTGGGTAGTTTACCCTTTTATAGAAGGCGATCATTATTCCGGAACAAGCGATCAAATTGAGCGGGCTGGCGACCTGCTGGGCCGCATCCACAAGGCAAGTACTACTGCATTTTTTAGCCACGGCTTTAGCTGGGACAATTACGACGACGAGTTTTACCAAGAGGTAGCTGGCGTCATCGAAAGCATAGGTAAAAACTATGCGGAACAGACCCAAAGCCCTGAGTTTCTGCGACTGTTTGCCGATTTATCGACCTTGCACTCCCAAAAGTGTGACGGCCTATCCAAGGTCGACCTTCCAACAGTTGATGGCCACTGGGACTATAAGGCTGGCAACCTTATTTACAACGGTGAAAAAACTACCGTAATCGATACTGATAATGCGGGCCATATCCCACGGCTCTTCGATTTGGCCCTTGCACTGCTTCTTTTTCATACCGCTGAAGACTACGCCCCCGCCAGGGTCTTTACCCCAGAGGAATGGCAGTTTTTTTACCGGGCATACGCTCAACACGTCCAGCTCACGGCACTAGAAAAGGATACCTGGCAGCAATTTTTACTGTTTGTATATATGGATGAAGTACTCTGGGCAATCAGCGACCTGGATGAGGATGAACCGCAAAGGCAGAAGGATTTTATGACTTCACTTGTGACCTTTGATTATCAGTCATATACCTTGGACTTTTAACATTCTCTCACTGGCGGTCATGTTCTCGCAGTCTGCCAGGGTCCAATCTTCCCGAACTGCAGTGCTCTCTCCGTGAAGGGGCATATCCACCAGGTAGATCCTGAGGTTTGTTACTGCGCCGATCACTTCGGCATAGAGCCGGCTATCGAGGTAGACTCCGTAGAGAATAACCACCGGCATGTCTCCGCGGGTACCCAGTTCCCTTATGTGAATATCACCAATACCAGTTTGAATCGTTCTCCTTTTCTCGGCTGAACTCATGCGTACTTCTCTTTCGCGGGTAAAAAGCGTTTCTCGATTATCGCCTCGAAGCGCTTCTGAGGCATAAGAGCTTTAAAAAGGGAAGAGATCGGGCGAGACTGCCGACGAAATAGCCGTACCTCTGCGTAGGATTTTCCAGGATCTTTTCCACCGTTCGCACCACATCTGCAATCTCAACCGGGCTTTTTTTCCTGTCATGGCGCATACGAGCGACCAGTTGTTTCAACGGCCCGGGAAAATGCCTGGCGAAGTAACACCTCATCACCAAGCTCCATGACGACCATGGGGTACGGCCGGTCAGTGACCGGTGTACTGCTGGTGCTAATGACCGAAAAACCCCGCTGATGAAGCCGATCGGCAATACCTTTTCCGATGCCCGAACCGGCGACGGTTAATACTTCATTACTTCTCTATCTCCCTCCTGCTCCCTGGGCAATTATCCAGGGCGAAATCATAAACGAACTGAAACTGGGCGCGAATGCTCGAAAAGCGTTGTAAATCTCAGCGTATCTGACTAACACAGATCATACATGGGGCTTCCCCATACAGTCGAGATAGGTAAAATCGGAAAATCTCGCTGAGAACTGCGATTCTTCCGGACTGAAGGCGTATACTCCGAATCGAACGATTTTATTTCCCACCTTAACCGGGGGATTACTTTTGGCCATGACCTCTGTCGTCTCGCCGAGGCAGTGAACCAATGGTCGCTGTCCTGAGAAATCAACGGCCCGCATTGATCGAATCTGGATGAATAGGAAAAGCTCGTCTTCATCTCCGGGCTTAAAGTCCCGAAGCCGGCAGGGCTCACTCGGCGGCATCGACGGTTCTCGCCGGCGCTTTGGGAGAGTACAAAAAAGCCAAATAGGCGAAGCCGATGGCAAGCAGCGCCATTACGAAGAAGGGGGCCCACATTACCCGGGAGAGCAGCCCGGATGACAGACCGCGATACAGGGCAAGGGCAATAACAACAAAAGACAGGGTGTTTGCCAGAACAAGCGGCTTGTTATAGATTCCCCCGATTGCAGCTCTCCGCGTCATCCAGTTTAGAAGTCCCAAACCGAGACTCAACCCCGCATCAATCTGTAAACTGAAAGCTAGGGCTTCATCTTCTCCCATACCCATGATTGAAGCCGACTCATCGGGAATAAAATTTAAGAGAACCCCAAGAATAAACAGCACAATTGCGGCAGCGGTAATCATGATTTTTCCGAACACGATGATCTCCTCAAGTAGAAAGCTACGATAATAATGACTCAGTCGAGTGCGTAAAAACAGGATAGCTGCATGCGCTGGAAGGTGAATCCTTGCAGATTATCCTGAGTGATTCTATCATTATAACTATCATGACTAAAAGCGATGTGTTTGCTCTTCTTGAAGAGAATAAGAACCAGAAGGGCATTGATAACTGGGATGAAAGTAAAAACGGGAATTTACACAGTTACGGCCTGGGACTGACAGCCCTGAGGAAGATGGCAAAAAAAATCGGACGGGATAGCCGGCTGGCTGCCGATTTGTGGGACAGCGATTGCCACGATGCCCGAATTATATCGCTGCTCATTGACGATCCGAAAACCATAACCCGCGAGCAGGCGGAATCTCAGGTTGAACAGCTTGAAGGCGGATATCTTGCCCATGTCTTTTCATCCTGCGACGCAACCCTCGGAAAGGCACCCTTCGTCAGGGAGTTGGCGGATGAATGGATTCAAAGCAGCGACGCGATGCGCCGTTGCTGCGGATACGGCCTGCTGTATGAGCTTTCGAAATCAAAAAAGAAATCAGCCCCTTCCGACGGGTATTTTCACAAACATCTTGAACACATTGAAGATAGCTATCAAAATGCCGACGTTCCGCTTTTGATGTCGATGGGCACAGCCCTGTTGGGGATAGGCAAGCGGAACCTGGAGCTTCATGCCCACGCTCTCCGGATTGCACGATTGATCGGCCCGGTGGATTTCAACCAGGAGGGTCAAAACTGCGACCCTATGGACGTGGCCAAGAATCTCACCAGCGACGCGGTTCTCAAAATGATGGGGCTCGCCTGAACATAAACCAGTGCCCAAAGCTTGTGGAATGCCGGCCTAAGCGCCGGTCAGCCGCGGGTGCCTTCTGATACCAGCAGGTTAAACAGATACTCGCCAAGCAGGGCCAAAGAGACGATTACCAGTGTGCCCGAAAGCACCAGGGCCGAGTTTCGAAGGGTCAGGCCGCTCATGATTATGGTTCCCAGGCCGCCGGCTCCGATAACCGCCCCGATGGAAGCGGTTCCCAAATTGAGAATATAGGCATGGCGGATCCCGGTCAGAATGAAGGACCGGGCCTGGGGAAACTCAACCATAAACAGCCGCTGCGTTTCGGTCATACCCATTCCCGTTGCCGCATCGATAATTGCCGGGGAAATGCTGCTGAATCCCACGATGGTGTTGCCCACTACGGGGAACAGTGAATATAAAAAGAGGGCAAACAGCGTGGGTTCCCACCCGAATCCCAGAAATGGAAAAGCGAGTATTATGACCGCCGACGGGGGGAAGGTTTGAATAAACGCATTGATTTTTTGAAGAATCGCCTGGAAATCCCGACCCCAGCTTCTGGTAACCACAACCCCGAGCACCAGGCCGATAAAAACCGAAAGGGCCGTTGCGGCGAGGGTGAGCACCAGGTGGGTGCCCGTCATTTCCAGCAGACTGACCCGGCTGTGCAGGAAGCTGTCCTCCCCGGGATACAGGGCGGACAGCAGGAACTGCTGCACATCGGGAAATGCAACAAAAACGATGATGAAGATGAGAAGAAACAGGTGCAGTCCGGCGGCAAGAGGCCCTTTGACCTTACTGGATGCTGATTTTTCGAATACTTTCATATCGCACTTCACCTATCAGGGCGCCGTTCTCATCGACAACCGGAACCGCCGGCAGCCCGAGGCTCAGAATCCGGCTCATGCATTCCTTCAGCGAGGAGTAGGCCACCACGCATTGACCCGACATGTCCACCGGTCGTCGGACCTGTGTTCCGTCTATCAGCGCGACGCCCAGCACTGGTCTTCCTTCGGTGTCGACCGTCCAGTGAACCCTTCCCTCCTCGGCCGGAGCTTCCGCTTCGCCGTAATCGGCGCTCGAAAGTGAGCGGTCGGCGGTAAACAGGGTCAGCCGTTTTATGGCCCGGTCTGGTCCGAGAAACTGTTCGACGAACTCGTCGGCGGGATTCGCCAGGATTGCTTCCGGAGAATCGGCCTGCACCACCCGGCCGGCCTTCATGATAACCAGATGGTCAGCCAGGCGAACCGCCTCTTCAAGATCGTGGGTGACGAATACCACGGTCTTTTTCAGCTTTCGCTGTATCCTGATAAACTCATCCTGGAGAATTTCCCGGTTCAGCGGATCCACCGCACCGAAGGGCTCATCCATCAACAGCACCGGCGGGTCCGCCCCAAGGGCCCGGGCAACGCCGACCCGCTGGCCTTCCCCGCCGCTGAGTTCGTGGGGATATTTGTCCGCATAGATTTCCGGATCGAGCTTCACCAGCGAAAGCAATTGCCCACAGCGCTCGTTACGCCTCTGGGGGTCCCAGCCGAGCAAACGGGGAACCAGGGTGACATTCTGGCCGACGGTCATGTGTGGAATGAGGCCCACGCTTTGAATGGCGTATCCCATCTGCCGGCGCAGTTCGTTGGGATCCTGCTCGAGAATATCGGTTCCCCGGTAACGGATGCTGCCTCCGTGGGCCTTCACCAAGCCGTTTATGCTTCTGAGGGTCGTTGACTTGCCGCAGCCGCTTGGACCGATAAAAACCGTCACCCGGTTCTCCGGAATTTCGAGGCTAATGCCCTCGAGAGCGACGGTGGAACCGTAGCGCACTTCGAGATTCCGGATTGAAATTGCCGTTGTTGCATTATTCATGTTGCGCTCCGGGAGTAAGTTGACGCCTCAGAACCGGGGGACTGAGCTGCCAAATCGATATAGATAATAGCTTATCGGAAATGATGGTGAGGGTGATGATGAGGAACATCCCCAGCAGCACCATGTCGGACGATGCCTGTCCGAGTCCTTCGAAGACAAAAACCCCCAGTCCGTCACCGCCGATAAGCTTCGCGAGGGTCGCATTGCCGAGGGTCTGAATGAGGGCAACCCTGATGCCGTGGAGAATAACCGGCGTGCTCAGGGGTATGCGGATCAGCCGCCACAGTTGTCGTTCGCTCATCCCCATTCCCCTGCCGGCGCCGATGACCTTTTTATCAATTGACGACAGGCCGGAAAAACTGTAGCGGATAACCGGATACAGGCCGTACACGCTCAATGCAATAATCGCCGGAGCGTTGCCGATGCCCCTTATGCCCATCTCGCGTAAGGCGGGCAGGGCCTGAGAGAGGGCCGCGAGGGGGGCGATCATCAAGCCGAAAAGGGCTATGCTGGGAATGGTCTGTAAAATGTTGATGACGGGAAAAAGCGCCTGGCGGACCGTTTTTTTTGAAAATGCGAGAATCGCCGCGGGTATCCCGATGACACTGCTGATGCCGACGGATGTCAGGGTAATGCGCAGGTGATTACCGAACTCGAGCAACAGCCTTCGACGCTGGTTTACCGCCTCCATTACTATGCCCAAAGATTGGAAGCTCCCCCGGGCGGCAAAAAATACGACCGCGGAGGCAATTACCAGCAGACAGGCGGCAATAGCCCCTGAACGCATCCCCGAGGAAATCACCGTCACCAGCCCGGCGAGAATATACAGGTATACCCCGAAGCCTATGCCCACTCTTCCGATATCACCTATTTGCGAGGCAAAAGCTATTTCGACGGTAGAGAGCACATACAGAGCGAGAGCCGTCGGAATGCTGCCCTGGATTATCAGGGCTGGAGCATGGAGGCCGGGGGATGCGGATTGGTAGAGCAGAATGAGGAAGGCCGGAGAGAGCAAGGCGGGAAGCCAAAACGGGGCTCCCCCCTCAAAGAGGGAAAACGCCGCGGCCGCCGCCACTCTGTTGGGCCGAATGTCGAACCAGGGGAAAATAAAACTGGCGGCGTAGAGCAGCGCCGCCAGTATGACGATTTTCCTCCGCTGAGCGGACGGATTCATGATTTACAGAAAGCCGTTGCTGCGCAGGTAATCCTCGGCGACCGCCCGGGGATCTTCTCCGTTGACCGCAATGCGGGCGTTCAATCCCTGAAGAGTTACCAGATCGAGGCTGAGAAATACCGGTTCGAGTATGTCGGCGATTTCAGGATAGGCCTCAAGTACAGCGCCTCTGATTCGGGGAGCCGGCTCATACACTATTTGACTGCCCAGCGAGTCGTCCATGACCACCAGGCCGAGGGCCGCAAGCTGTCCGTCTGTGCCGTAGGCCATGGATGCGTTTACCCCTTCCTCTCCGCTGGCCGCTGCCTGTGCGGTGAGGGCCGTATTTCCGCTCGAGAATATAAGAAGCTGATCTTCAGCCATCTCAAAGCCGTAGGTCTCTTCGAAAACCTTCAAGCCCGCATTGCCTGACACGAACTCCTCGCTCCCAGCAAGCTTAACGTCGCCGCCGGCGTTCACGAACTCCGCCAGGTCCTCCAGGGTCGCCAGGTTTTCGGCCTGGGCAAGGTCGGAGCGGAGGGCGATGGCCCAGGTATTGTTGGCCGGTGCCGGAGTGAGCCAGAAAATGTCATTGGCTGCATTGTCCAGCTCCTGAACGGCGTTGTACGCGCTCTCGGCCTGACGCCAGATAGCCTCTTCGGTCTCTCCGGAAAAAAGCCAGAATCCGTTGCCGGTGTATTCGGGATACACATCGATCTCTCCCGCCGTGATTGCTTCCCATACGATTGGCGTGGTTCCCGTCTGGGTGCGGTCGACCACATCGAATCCGTTTTCCTGCAGCATAAGGACGATAACATTGCCCAAGAGCGCTCCCTCGGTGTCGATCTTCGATCCGACGGTTACCGGCCCCTTGAGCTCTTCAGCGGCTTCTCCGCCGCCGCCGGCAAATAGGGGAGATACTAGAGCTGCCGCCAAAATAAAGACCATTGCTGCACGTCTCACATCATTTTTCCGAAAAATCATTCAAGCCTCCTTGTGACTATAAAAAGAATACTAGGTGGGCAAAAAAAAGGCAAAATAATCACCTGGTGAGTGGGTCGTTGTATTGCATGGACGGCGCCGGGCAGTTTCCTTCTGCACATGAGGACGGTATATTGCAGATACCGCCTGTATCGATGCGATTAACGGCAGGCGGCTGATTCTCAGAGAAAGCGAGGTATACGACATGAAAAATAACAGAGTCGGTAACAGCGGAATGATTGTCAGCGAGTTTACCCTGGGAACCATGCTGTTCGGCGAGGAAAGCGGCCGGAGCACACCGGAGACTGATGCCATAAGGATGGTTCACGCATACCTCGACAAGGGCGGTAATCACATCGATACGGCTAACGTGTACGCCGACGGTCGCAGCGAAGAGATCATCGCAAAAGCTCTTGTTGGAGGCAAGCGGGACCAGGTGAGCATCGCCACCAAGGTGCGATTCGGCGGCTCGCCGGAAATCGATCTCGGCGGCGGTCTGAGCCGACGGATGATAATCAAGCATGCGGAAGAAAGCCTCCGACGTTTAAACAGCGATGTGATCGACCTCTATTACATGCATGGCTGGGACCCGGCCACGCCCATTGATGAAAGCCTGCAGGCCTTCGACGACCTGGTTCGATCGGGAAAGGTGCGGTACATCGGGGTAAGCAACTTCAAAGCATGGCAGGTAATGCAGGCATTGGGTCTGAGTGGACAAAACGGCTGGGCGAGGATGATTGCCGGTCAGTATCAGTACAGTCTGGTGGTACGGGACATAGAGCACGAGTATAAAAGTCTGTTTGAACAGCAGGGCGTGGGCTGTATGCCCTGGGGCCCTCTCGGGGGAGGGTTTCTCTCCGGCAAGTACCGCAGGGAGCAGGCTCCTGCAGAAGGCAGAATTTCCCAGAGCGGCGAGGACCTTGAAGAATCCTGGGCCCGAAGGGCGACGGAGCGAAACTGGAAGATTCTCGATGCGGTGGAGCACATAGCCCGGGAGCGAAACGCGACAATTCCCCAAATCTCCCTGGCGTGGCTTAAGGCACAGCCGATGGTCAGCAGCGTCATCATTGGGGCGCGCACCCTGGCCCAGTTCGAAGATAACATCGGGGCAGCCGACATCACCCTTGACGCCGATGAGCTGGAAACCCTAGACGCGGTCAGCGCATTGCCCGATCTGTACCCCTACCGAATGATGAAGGCCTATGGGATGGACGGCTAATTACCGGTAGCAAAAAATCCGTCCGCCGGTGTTTATACACAAGATCTTTATTCAGATCGTTATTTGGGTGGACATGATGAAAACATTTATCGGACTGGCGCTTCTGGCAGGACTTGCATTTTTATCCCCGATTTTCGCCGACGGTGAGTCGGAGAACTTTCCGGGCAGCGCGATGGTAATGACAGACTGGGCTGACCTGAAGGGATTCAGAGAAATCAGCAATCAAACAAGCGCAGACGTCATTATCCAGCCCAGAGAAGACTGGAATGTGGAAGTCACCGGACCGGAAGCCCAGCTGGGGCGATTGGGCATCGCGGTACGGTGCGACGCCCTTATCATCATGAAAAAATCCGGACTTGCAGGCACCGGCTGGTTAGACGACATCCGAATATCCATTTCACTTCCAGAACTTCGCTCGCTTCGAGTCAACGATTCTGGAGACGCCACCGTACAGAAGGTCATTGAAACTGAACATCTTACTCTGCACACAAACGGATCGGGTAACATCATCGCCCAAGCCCGGAGCGAGTCGCTTGCCGCAAGGACCAGCGGCAGCGGCAATCTTACTTACCTGGGGACTCCAGATGAAATCCTCAGCCGGGAAACCGGAAGCGGGCGGGTGCGAAACGCCGAGTAAGGTTAGTTGCTCACCACCGGCGCACGGCGAACGTACTCGGACTGCTCGAGTTCCCGAAGCATTGCCTGCGAAAGATCTCCACGGCTGAGTTTGGGAGCGGTACCCTTTCCAAGATATCCGTAGCGGACTGGTTTTTTTCCTGCCGGCTCGTCGGTGAGCATGGGAATTCTGACCATAGTCCAATCAATATCGTTCGCGCTTCTAATAAGTCCCGCGGTTTTTACCCCATCTTCCCACGCGGACTTTGCAATGAGCCTGATGAGGCCGCCCATTAAAGACCCCACAAAGGTCTTACCGTCGTGCTCATCACCCACCCCGGCTCCGGCGGACATAACCAGGGGCTTCACCCCGTGTTTTTTCATTCCTTCAATGACATTTTGCATTGAGCGGTAAAAAGTCAGGGGCTGGGCCTTCGGATTCACTCCGAGCAGGCTGATAACCGCATCACATCCCTCAATGGCAGAGACCACATCATCGCTGTGAAGTGCATCGCCTTGGGTGATGCGCAAATTGGGGTGATCAAAACCGATTTTCTCAGGGTTTCGGGCAAAAGCTTGAACTTTATGCCCCTGTTCGAGGGCATCCTTGAGAAGCAGCAATCCGGTTTTACCGGTTGAGCCGAATACTGTAATGTTCATGTCGACTCCTGGGGTACTACTTATTTTTGTTGTGTACGCAATAATATGGTTTGAAATAGGAACCAGGTCAAGCAGATTTGATTGACCTATAGAACAAAACCACGTATATTATTGCGTACGCAACTATATTAGGAGATTGTATGAATGATAAGTATTTCGTAACCGGGGCAACGGGAAATGTGGGGGCTGAAGTTGTTTATCACCTGACGGCCAAAGGGAAGCATGTCATCGCCGCCAAGCTGGCGCACGAGACCACCACAGATCGGGAAAACCTGGAATACCGCGTTTTTGACTTTACCGATGAAAAAACCTGGGAAGATTGTATGGACGGCGTGAACAAGGTGTTTCTCATGAGACCCCCGCATATCTCGAACATAAAACGGGATATGTACCCCTTTTTGCGTTTTCTGGCTCAACGCGGAGTAAAACAGATAGTATTTCTATCGGTTCAGGGAGTAGAGGGCAACAAGATGGTTCCCCACTATGATGTGGAGCAGGCATGCCTTGAACTGGCGCTTCCCTACACCTTTGTGCGTCCCAGCTTTTTTATGCAGAATCTTACTACGACCCACCTTGATGAAATCAGGGATGAAAAGCAACTCATGATCCCCGCCGGCAAAGGGCGAACCAATTTTATTGATGTGAGGGATATCGGAGAAATAATGGCGAAGATGTTTTTTGACGACAGCCATATTCGCCGAGCCTACACGGTTACCGGGCAAACCAGCTTCAGCTATTCGGAGGTCGCTGCAAAACTGAGTGAAGGCCTGGGAGAAGAAATCAGGTACGCGAATCCCGGGGCGTTGCGCTTTATTGGGTATCATCGTAAAAAAGGAAGAAAACTGGCGATGACCCTGGTGATGCTCGCGCTGTACACCATCGTTAGGCTTGGAAAAGGGGATATCAGCACCGACACGTCAGAGCTTATTCTTGGCCGCAAGCCTCGAACTCTCGATGATTTTATCTCGGACAATAGAAACCTGCTCTTGGGGCAGGAGTGATAGCCGCCTCATTTCCGCAGAGCGTGATTCGCCAGTATGTATTCTCTGTTCGTTCCGGCTGTAAACCAGCGTCCAATCGCCGTATACTGTGATACGATATAGTGGATAGCATATATGAGAGAAGAAGAAATCAGTCCGCAAGAAAACCGCATGCCTCTGCCCGGGCTCGACGACGATGACCCGGGCTTTGGCTTGTGGATTTCCATCATCAACAGAAGCGCCTTGAGCTATTTCCAGTTTTATCTTCGGGACATAAAGGTCGGTCCCGGACAACAGGCCTACCTTTTGGCGATCCGACCCGATGAAACCATTAAGCAGGAAGAGCTGGTCAAGCGCCTTCGGGTGGACCGGGCAAACGTTACCCGGGCGCTTCAGAGCCTCGAAAAAGCCGGTCACATTACTCGCCAAAGCGATCCTGGAGATAAACGGATAAAGAACATCAGTCTGAGTAAAAAAGGCGTACAAGTACGGTCGCAGGTGCGCGAGGTAGCCAAAGGCTGGATTGAAATCCTGAAATCCAAGGTGAGCCCTGATGAGTGGGATCAGGTTCAACAGATTCTCGGTAAAATCGCCCGTGGACTGGAATGACCCGGGTAGTTCCGTAAAGATAAGTCAGGCGATCGGTCAGCGAGCCTCAACAAGGGTAGTCAGGACCACAGAAAATCAGCTGTTTTGGGGGCACTAACTGCCTATGTGGTTGTGAATGAGTTGAACTGTTCCGCCAGACCCTTTGCCAGACCTTCTAATTCCTTCCCGATTTCCTTGAGCTTTTTCATTTCATCGACAAGCACGCTTGCCTGATCATTAATATTCGCCACGCCGGTGGACACTTCCGACGACTGCTCGCGGATGGTGGTCAGGGAGTTGCTGGTCATTTCGACGCCTTTTCGGATTTCAGCGGAACCCTGATGCACCTGATTGGTGACGTTGTTTATTTCCTGGGTGGCATCCATGATCTGCTTTCCCCCGAGCGTCAATTCTGAGACCGACTGCTCAATCTCGTTGAAGGCGTTTACCGTCGATTGAACCTCCGCAGCGATGAGCTCGAACGATGTAATCGAGCCGCTGACGCTCTTGTTTGTGTTTTCAACGGCTGATGTGACCTCACTGATGAGGTTGGAGATGGCGCTGGAGGAATTCCCCGCTGTTTCGGCGAGCTTCCGTATTTCCTCGGCGACCACCGCGAACCCCCGGCCCGAATCCCCCGCATGAGCAGCCTCGATGGCGGCGTTCATGGAGAGCAGGTTCGTCTGGGAGGCGATGTCATTTATCGCCGTTGCCATGTCCTGAATGCGCTGCACGTTATCCACCACGATGGAAAACTCTTTAGAGGTTTCTTCGATGCTGTTCTGGCCCTCCTCGGCGGTGGCTTTTAGCTTGAGGGTGGATTCGTACTTCGTACTGGTGATGGAACCCACATTGGACAGGGAGGCTATCATCTGATTGATGGCCGCGGTGGATTCTTCGACCATGGCCGCCTGGCTGTTTATGAGGTTGTCGAATGAAACGGTGTTTGATGAGATTTCCTCAACCGCGCTGGCGCTCTCGGATATTCCCGAGTTCATTTTCTTGAGTTGTTCTTCGATATCGCTGATACTGTCATCGATGTCCTGGGTTGAGTTGACGGCGGTACTGCTGCTTTGAGACAGTTCGCTGCTGGAATCGCCAATGGTGTGTACCGCACTTTGAATATCGATTATTAACGCCTGCAGCTTTTCGACGAAGGCATTAAAATACCCCGCAACGGTTCCGATTTCATCTTTGGAACTCAGGGATATCCGTCTGGTAAGGTCCGCATCGCCTGAGGATATTTCCTGGAGGGAATCGCCGAGCTGTCTCAGGGGCCGGATGATCCGTCGGATAATCACGACCAGGCTGGTAAACAGCACAAAAAGCGAAACCAGGGCGGTCACCAATAGGGACACGACGATGGGAGTCAGCCTGTCAAGGTAAAAGGCGGTGGGGGTGGTGGTGACCACAAGCCCGACATCGGTCTCGCGGAAACTGGCGAAGAAATCCGTGTCTCCCAGGCTGTATTCCAGGGTCCCGCTTCCCTGCTCGAGTATGTCCTGGGCATATTCAAGGTCTGAGTAGGACTCGCCCACCAGCGTACCGTCGGAATGATACAAAACCTCGAGACTTTCGGGGTCAACAATGTACGAAAATGCCCCGCCCCGGTAGGGGTAGTTGGCAATGAGGGTCTGGGGACTGCTGGTTTCTATGAGCTGCTGAAGTTCCTCGGGCCTGACGCCGATCTGAAGCAGGCCGCGCTGATTCTCAAGGGGGACTCCGATGTACTGAAAGAGCACGCCGTCTACCGCCCGGAATTGGGGTTCCTGGGCAAGCTCGAAATTTTTGTCATCGATCATTCTGAGGAAGGGCCGGGTTTGATCGTTGGTATTAAAATCAAATCCGTAAAAACCCGAGATTGACCCGGCGTACAGAATTCCGTTTTCATCGATTACGTGTATTTCATCGACCTGCACCAGTTCGGCGATGCCCTGCATAAATGCCTCATCGGGTTCCTCCGGTGGATTTTCGAAAATAAAGGCGATGCTTCGGGCGATTCTCAAATAATTGGTATTCAGGGATTGTCGGAGCACTTCTATGTCATCGGCGGATTGATCAAGCCGCGAGGTAATATCGTCGAGAATGCCGTTCATCGCCAGTTCCATCTGGGTCCGGATTTCCCGGGAAATGTTGGTGTAGGCGATAAGGCTTACCACGAAGAGGGCTGCCAAAAGAAGGATAGACACAGGCACGATTATCTTGTTCGAAATTTTCATCGGAAATGCTCCTCATATAAATATAAGGGATGCCCGACAAAAATGCCCAGAAATCAATGAGGAGCCCCGCGGCAAGACAGGCTTCTGTGCAGTTAGCGGCTTCGTTCCAGCCGTATGCCAACCTGACCGGCATAATTGGTTTTTGAACCTTCGATATACACCCGGATCGACTGACCGAGGGCCGAAAAGTTTGCGGCGGGTGCCCGGCTGCCGTCAGGAGTATAGCCTCCCACCGCGTCGTAGAGCGAGGTATGCTCCGCATAATCATAGTCTACCTGGGCGGGTTCGCTATCCGGGTCATAGGGCACATTGTCGGCCTGAAGTACCATAAACCAGACTGCTTCTATGGGATTCTCAACACCTGAAGCGCCGTGACGGTCGGCATTATAATCATCGACCACATACAGGGCGTAGCTGTTTCCCTGGGTAACGGAAAAATCGATGGTTAGGGTTTCTCCGGCTGACAGGTCGACCACCAGCCATTCATTAAGTGCCAGTTCTTCCTGACGTGAGCCTTGTATTGCCGAATTGATTTCTTCCATTTCGAGGGCGGAAATGCCCAGTGCCAGTATCAAAACTGCAATTAATCCGATTACAAATCGCTTATTACTCATTCTTCCTCCGTGGATACATACCTGTTCTTCCCTAATTACAGAAGGCGGACTGGACGTTAGCCCTACCCGCTCCTCCATAATTGCGCTTCTGCCAAAAATAATTCAAGCCCTGATCATCAGGGCAGACGCTCGAGACGCAGGGCAAACTGACCGCTGTATTCCTCCTTGCTTCCCTCGATATACAGCGTCAGGCTCGAGGAGCCGGGGATGACCCGGGCGGAGGGTTCATTATCCGTTGCGCTGTAGCCCCCGTCGGCATCGTATGCGCCTGTGTATTCCGGCTCAGCATATACATCGGCATCGAGCAGACCGTCCTCATCAAAGAGGGCGAACCACAGGGCCTGAACCGGTGTATTGAGCTCGACGGAGAGCACCTCGGCGCTGTAGGAATCGGCGACGAACAGTCCGTACTGGACGCCGGGCTCAACGGAAAACCGGTACAGCCGGGCCTGACCGGCTGCAAGTTCCGAGGCGATCCATTCTCCGGTTCGGGCCTCAACAGGCGCTCCGCCGCGGGAAGCCAGCAGCCCGGCTGCGGATATGCTGACGCCATCTGGCGCTTCGCCTGGCTCATCCCCGAAAAGCCGATAATCACCTTCAAGGAGCGCATAGGCATAGGAGCCGGCGTAGCCATCGTTGTATCCCCGTATATCAACCACGGTCACCTCGGCGCTGGCAGTAAATACCGCTGCTGGCGGGGCAATATCAACTTCATTGCCCAGGGGGGCGACCCCGGCCGCCTTGTCTTCATCGTATTGCTGGTACACCGAGCGGGGGTACGGGGTTTGACCATCGGCCTCATAGATATGGAACTGATACGCCCGCAGCACCTCGCTTTGGGGAATGACATAGGCATTCTGACGGTTATTGTACGAATCGACCAAATACAGCCGATACGCCGTACCCGGTTCGGTGCGGAATTCAATGGTCTGCTGTTGACCGGCTTCCAGACGCCCGATGCGGAACTCGAGCGGACTGCCCTGGGGGAGCGTCGACAGGATCTTCCTGCTGGAAAAGAGGGAGGGGTCGAGGCTCCCCCTGGGTCCGGTTACTACAAGTGCCAGGGCGCCGGCGTAGCTGCTCTGGTATCCCTCGATTTCCAGGACAATGCGGTCATCTTCGGGGATTATTTGCGCCGCCGCATCGGCGGATTCCGGAGTCACCCCTCCGCCGGCCTCCTGTACCGCATAGGAATCGGAATACTCCCGGCTGCCGTCGGCGGTGAAAGCCCTGAAGACCAGGGCCCGAATGGCGTCTTCCTCGGGGAGGGTATTCTCATAAAAGCTCCGGTTATAACTGTCGACCAGAATTATTTCGTGGGGCTGCCCGGTTTCAACCGGAACGCTGATCCGCAGCCGCTCGCCGGCTTCCAGTCGGTACACCCCGTCCAGGGAGGCGGCGGACAGTTCGCCGGGTGCCGACAGGCTCGCAGTCCCGCCGGCTTCGGTCCAGTCCGGTCCCAGCACCGCCCCCCCGAGCACTGCGAAGACGATGGCCAGCGTGGAAAGCACAAACAGGGCGCTTTGCAGCGCAAGCTGGCTTTTTACCCAGCGCAGCCAATCCAGCCTGGCCACCGCCAGAACCCCCATGAGGGCGGCGGATGTGGGTACGATCATATTGGTAAACCCGTCCCCCAGCTGGAAGGCCAGAACGGAAACCTGCCGGGATACTCCGGCGTACTGGGCGAGGGGCGCCATGAGCGGCATGGTGAGGGCGGCCTTTCCCGAACCCGAGGGCACGAAAAAGTTGAACGCCGCCTGAAAGAGGTACATTACCCAGGCCGACAGGACCCGGGGCAGCTGTCTGAGGCCGTTGCCCGCCCCGTATAGGATGGTATTGAGCATATTGGGCGCCGTCGGGTCGCCCGGGTCGCCTCCGAGAGTCAGAATAATCAGTATGCCCTTTGCCATGCCGACGATGAGGGCCGCGCCCAATAGATCCCTGGCGCCGGACACAAATGATTCGGCTATGACCGAAACGCTCATGCCGTTGAGCTTGAAAATTACCCCGATGACTCCGGCAAGCAATCCCATAATAAAAAACTGGGTGGCGATCTCCGGAATGTAATACTCGGCCAGGGTGACGCCCAGGGCCACCCAGATTATTCCGGCGAGGACTATCAGCAAAACCAGGGCGTGACCGGTTGTAAAGCCCTGCTCCGCACCGCCCGGGCCGGAACCCCTGTTTTGGTCGCGGAAATACGCGTCGCTTTCCCAGCTCAGCGAACTCTCGGGATCCTTCGCGATTTTACGGGCGTACCACATGGTGAAGCCCGTCCCGAGGAGGGTAAACAGGATAAAAAGCAGGACCCGGTACCCGAGACCCGAAAGCACGGGGATTCCGGCGATTCCCTGGGCGATGGCAATGGAGAACGGGTTCATCCAGCTTGAGGCGAATCCGATCTGGGTTGCCCCGTAGGTCACCAAGACCCCGGTTATGGCGTCGTAGCCGAGGGCCACCACAATGGGTATGACGATCATGGCGAAGGGAATGGCTTCCTCCCCCATGCCGAAAGTCGCTCCTGCGAAGGAGAAGATCAAAAAGAGAACAGGGATGAAGGCAATCCGGGCTCCCCTCAGGCGTTGAATTACCCGGTGCATCGCAGCCTCAATGGCGCCGGTTTTGATGATGATGCCGAACGCGCCCCCGATCACCAAAATAAAAACCACTATTGACGCCGAGTCCACGATACCCTGAAAGACATAATTGAACAGACCGACGCCATGATACGCGCCAAAAAGGGGCACTCCCCGGGTCTGCGGTCGGCCCCCGGCGCCGGAGAGAAACTCGAAGCTGTCGGGGTCGATGCTCACCCTCTCGTCCAGCTCCATGCGCTGAGGGTCCCACACATAGTTTTCTAGGACGTCGAATTTGCCCACCGGCACGATGTAGGTGAGAATCCACGCGGCAAGCACGACGAAAAAAATAACCACAAAGGTGTTCAGTGTTTTAGCCTGTTTCATCTCAATCCTCCGAAGCCACGCTGACGTTCACCGGCTCGATATCCAGATACACATGAAAGGCGGAGAAATGAGCCCGTCCGGAAAAAACCTTGCGGCCCCAAAAGCCGTTGCTGTCAGGGCCCTTATAGAATCTCAGCATAACTCCGTCTCCCGGCTCGACGCCCCTCAGGAGATTGCGGTCGTCGAATGCGAAACCGAAGTTTTCATCGGCTTCGTTGTCCAATAAATCCTGAATCATGTGGTACGTCAGGGCATCAGGAGCGAAAACATTACCATTGACCGGTGGCTCGAGGGCGGAGAACTCGTCTCCCCGAAGGGAATTCTCTTTGTAGTCCGCAAAATAGAACTGGTATTCCCGGTAATCGAAGCGGTCTTTCTCCTCGATATACGAAAGGCGGATTCCCGTGGCCCGCATGGGCGCCAGTTGTTCGAATTGGGCGGCGCGCAAATCGATAATGACCGCCCCGCGCTCACCGACCACTTCAACGCTGCCGTCTTTGACGATGAGGGCGGTGTTTTCGTCAATGCCGACCCCGAGCTCTATGCCCCTGTCGGCCATTGCGGCAATTAAGCGGCCGAAACGCCCCCGCTTCAAAAAATGCTGGTCGGCCATAACCTCCGGCCAAAAGCCCAGCCCCTTGGTGAGAAACACCCGGTCATCCCGGTCATCGTAGTAGGGGTCGTCATCGGTGGCGCCCTGCAGCAGGGCTCCAAGGCTCGATCCGCCGTCGATCATGGGGTCGGACATGATCGCCGCGCCGGCGCTGGTTCCGCCGATGACTGCTCCGTCACGGTAAAGCCGGCGGATCTCTTCCAGTACCGGGCCGTCGCTCCAGCTCCCCGAATCATCCTGAACCATCAACAGGTCGCGGATTCGGCCCTGCCACCCCCCGGTGAACCAGATGCCGGTCACCCCCCGAAGGGCGGAGATGATTTCATCGGAACCCATGACCCCCTGCTCGCGCTTCAGAGCTCTGGCGGCCCGAACGAGCTCCCGCTCCCGTGCTTCGCCTCCGCCGCTCTTGGAAAGTTCCTCCGTGAGTATGCTGAGCACTTCGTCGGAGGCACTCTTTCCCCCGTAGCGCCAGTAGGATTCGTCGAGTTCAAGGGTTTGAATGTCATCCCGGTCGGCAATAGGAAGAACGATGATCCTCTGCTCAGGTACGCCGTAACGGGAGAAAATCCCCCGGTAGTACGAAGCCGACTGAGCAGGGGTTCCGCTGGCTCCGGGGAATATCGCGATTCGGGCGTGAACCGGCCCTCCGGCCAGCTCTATGAATTCGGTAAACAACGCCGAGTTGTCCGCCTCTACCGCCCCGCCGGCGATTACCAGACTTCCCAAAGGTGACCCGTCAACCGGAGCATGCCGGGGCCCGGAACAGGCGGGCAGTATAATAGAAGCCAGAACAACAGAAGCCAGAACAAACACTATTGCAGGGGAAAGCGGGCCGGTTCTCTGCCGCAGCGGGTTAGCTGGATTGGCAAACATGTAACACCTCCGGATTTTTCTCTGTAGTATACACGCGCGGGGCTGCTAGCCCGCAATTATTACGACTATAGTAGTAGTAACCATAATATCCTGACGACCGCCCAGGGGCAAGGGCGGGTGACAGGGTGAAATTCACTCTATTTCCGAGACCCGGGGTATTGCCCGATTTCATGTATTATAGTAATCCTATGCACCGGCATTGTTCGACAGCGATTGCACTCCAAAGCCGGTAAATCTTTACAAAGGGGTCAATTACCATTTTGCCCCGCGAGGTGTCCTGTGGAACCAGCGATCATCGTCGTCCTCACCATTATCCTGGTGCTTTCCGTTAAAACCGGCATGGACGTTCTCTTCCTTGCGAAAATCGACGCATTCAACCGGGGTAATCGACTCTATTACATAATGGTCAGTTTTGTAGAAACCGCATTCGGTATCTTCGGCCTGTCCCTGGTCCTTCAAAAAGTCAGCAGCAATTACCTGTACATTTTTGCCTATGCCTTCGGCGCAGTTGCCGGCGGACTGATCAGCTCCAAAATAAAGGCCAAGCTCGATGACCGGCTTGATGGTCAGCGGAAGTTCTTTGCCAGAATAACCCTCGAGGAACACATCGATGAGGAAGATCTGGTGGAAAAGCTCAGAGAAGGTAATTTTGATTTTGTGGTGAAAAAGGAGCATTACCTCACCGGTCAGACCCGAACGGTTATCCAGGGGAGCCTGGATGACAGAAAGCGGATGTGGCAGTTGAAGGATATTCTGCGCGGCCGACCGGGCAAGCATCTGGTAATCCTGCGCGCCGAGGACATTTACTTCCTGCACTAAATCTGCGGGCAGCATTCCCGGGGCGATTAGCCCGACGGCGGCCGTTCGCGCCCGGGGACGAGGACTTCTTTTGTACCTCGCTTTGCCGTCGGGGTTTATGTCTTCCCGATGTGAACCGATAAGGAGTGCAAGAGGTGCGCATTATGGAAACCACGGCCCCGATAGACGCCGAGGGCAATTGCCCGTTCACAAAAGATGAGGATGCCATTCCGTTTCTCGAAGCGGTAGAGGAGCGGCCCGCTGAACCTGAGGATACCCTCCTGGCCATCATACAGGGCTTCCTCGAACCGACGGGTTATCGGCAGTAAAACACGGGGCAATTATGTCCTGACAATCCGTCAGGGTATTCGCCTCGCCAATGGGCAGGACATATCACGCGAACGCAGAGCCGGTGATTCGGGCTGCGGGCCAGGGCCTATTGATCCATACTGTCCACAAAGCGCTTATACTTTTTGTCTTCTTCCAGGATGTGTTTCACCGTCCAGTCCCTGAGAAATACTATGATTTCATCGGTCAGGTTGATTTTTCCCGTTTTTAACTTCTGAGCGAAACCAGAAACTTCTCCAACGAAGTATTTATGCAGTTCCTGGTGATCGTGCAGGAGAGGATAGGCGTTTTTGGCCATATGCTCCTCTTCATAGGAAAAGTGATACTGGGTGTAATACAGAAGCTTTTTGATAATGATCGGCAGGAACAGCTGTTTCCTGGCTTCGCTGGTATGCTGCAGGTCGTTGGTTTGCTGAAGGATGGCGATGAGCTGCTTGTGCTGATCATCTATCGCCTTGATTTCCAAGCCGAGCTTTTTCTGCTGCCACAGATTGAGCACTTCGCTTCGGGAACTCTGGGCGGGAGAAAAATGCAGCTCCGGTACGATGTTGTTGGCTGCGAAATATCCGGCGTACTCCCGGTCATCCCCATGTATATGCTTGAGAATCCATTCGACCAGGAAATCCTGCAGGTGCTCAAGGGGCATGTTGGGCTTCTCGCGATATTCGTCCAGGTATTGTTTTATCTCTTTTCTGAAATTTTCGTGCAGCTCGAGATGTTCTTCCACATCCGGATATCCGTATTCCCGAAACAGTCCCTCTTCGCTGACGAAGTGAAAACCGGTGTAGGCATACAGGCGCTTGAGCACCTTGATTATCATCTCGCTATCCCTGCTTTCCGACTCAATCTCGTCGTGAAGCTGATTTGTGAGAATGAACAGTTCCCGATGCTGGCTGTCGATTACTTCAATATCGATGCCGTGCTGTTTCTGATCCCATTGAACGAACATGCTTACAGTATCGCCCAGCGCAGCCCGCGCTGCAAACCATACGCTGCAAACCATACGCTGCAAACCATACGCTGCAAACCATACGCTGCAAACCATACAGTGCAAGCATTGCGGGAAACCTCCAGGCATACTACTGTAGTAGCGAGAACGGAGGTCCACATGAATGTACAGAGTACCGTGTTAGCCTTGGCAGCCGACAGCATAGCCGCAGTTGAGCGGGCAGAGGCGGCCCTCCCCTCCTCCGCGTTGGACAGTCCCAGCAGCTGGGAAACCTGGAACGCCGCCGACGCCCTGACTCATTGCGCCGAGTGGCTGTCAAAAGACCAATCCCGACTGGGAAACCCCGGAGAACTTATTCCCATAATCGGTAGTCAGGAGCTCGAAGAGATGAACCGGGAGTACTATGAGAAACATCGGGGAAGCGATTGGAAGACCGCAAGGTCGTATTTTACACACAAGGTCGAAGGGATCAGACAGATAATAGAGGCCGACGAAGATCCGGATTTGAGCCGTTTGCTGCATTACAGCGACGGGAGGACTCGCCCGCTGTGGTGGGGCGTCTCCGGACACCTGGGACTCCATGTTGGATGGCATTTGGGAATCATCCTCCGCCGCCATGAATTGGCAAGCCTGTCGGTTGAGTTGGTACAGGATTTTGTTAGCCGATCGCTCAGTTTGAGCGACGATCCTACATGGCGCTCGGCAAACCACTACGATTTGGCCGTAGCCTATGCCCAGGCCTCGCGACCTGAAGAAGCGGTTGAAGAGTTAAAAAAAAGTTTCTCCCTGTTCCCGCCCAATCGGGATATTGCACCGGAAGACGATGATCTGACCCCCCTTTGGAACCGGGCTGATTTTGTCGCGATTACAAGGGATTGATAAGTATCCATGGCTATGAGAACCCAAAACGCAAAAATACTTGAGAGCATCTACGAACGGGAAGGTCCCGGCGGCGCTTTTATCATCACCACCAGGGTGGATGATTATAGCGAGCTGTTTAACTACCTGGACCCTGCACCGTTCAGACGCCGGGACCTGGACCAGGACTTTCTCAATTATGTAAACCAGTGCTCCGAGGAGATTCCCCTTGAATACCAGGTCTCGCTTCAGATTCAGCTGCCGGGCGACAAGCGGGATGAAGAGAAGGAAGAGCGGGTGCGCCGGGGCATTAAAAGCTACTATGTCCATTGGGACCTGGCTGAACAGAGAAAAATACACCGTTCCCACCAATACAGCCTGGTTTATGCGGTCATCGGGTTGCTGTTCATCCTTTCGGTCAACTTCATTGTCCCGGACATGGAATATCTTTCCACCCTGATCTATGAGGGACTGCACGTCGGGGGCTGGGTGTTCCTCTGGGAGGCCTTTGCCGAGCTGGCGTTCAAGTCCAGGGATATCAGCCAAAATAAACGGCGCATACGCCGAGCCGCCGACGCACCGATACGTTTTATTTCAGTAGACGCTTGAAAAGCCAAACCCCCAGGATATATTATTTATTCCGTAATATTTAAGGGGGATCTCCATGAGAAGAAAAACCATTATGGCCGGAGGATTGGCTCTCCTGCTCCTTCTGACCTTTTCATCCTGCAATGTATTTGACGCGCTTTTCGGGCCGCCGCCGGTTGATGGTCAGGACGGAATTTCCATACGCTGGAGGGGAAGCCTTCCTTCCGCACCGTCCGATCCCCAACTCAACGACGCATACTATAATACCAGTGACGGAACCAGTTACATTTGGAACGGATCGGTATGGGATGTTCTTGCCATGGACGGTCTTGACGGCGCCGATGGTCAGGACGGGGAAAACCCTTATGACAACCTGCCGTTCGCTAAAGTGGAGGGGACCTTCAGTTTTTACGACGACGGAGTGTTTGTTGAAAATGCCATGCTGCGCCGTTATTACGTCCTCCTCGATGACGACACCAACCCGGCAAACGGAGCTGTAGCCGTCAGCACCGGCACTACTCCGGACTTTATCGGGCTCTATGAGTTCTTCACCCCGTCCGATCGGGTCTATTTGTATTATGAGTTTTTTAACGTTCCCCCCGGGGAATACTTCGTCTATGCCTATATAGATGATTCCAGCGACTCCCTGCCTCAGGTTGGGCAGGACGCACCCGGTCCGCCGATTGACGGAGGCGGACTCCCGCTGAGCGATTTGGCCAGCACCGGATTAGCTGATACCGTGGTTAGTGATGCGGGATTCGCCGGTGAATATATCGGGTTCTTCGGAACCTTCAGCGAGGCCGATCTCGAGAACATTTTCTTTGGCCCGCGGGATCCAAACAGCGAGCTGATTGCCCCGGCTGGAGCCAACATCACCGTCAGTGGTCCGGGCCTTACGGTACTCGAAGATTTCAAGCTCATCAGCAACTTCACTCTGCCTCAGAACTGAGCATGTGCAAATCCAGTACGGCAGCCATACGGCTGCCGTTTTTTTGTGTCGTGATTGCATTTAAAAGCGATCCTGACGCCATACCTCTACGTCTTCCAGGTATACGATTCCCGGGTAGCGGCTAAAAACCTGGTTTACCACGGCTTCGGCAATGGTTTCCGCCGTAGCCCGCTCCCGGACGATGACTTCGATTTTCACATTGGAAAAATCATCAACAACTGAGGCCCGGGAATCTATGGAGTGGTAATGGTGAAGTCCCCGGCCTCCTGCGGCCACCAGAGTATAGCCCTTGGCTCCCGATGCGCTGATGATTTTCTGAATTTCCCGCTCTACGAATTTTTCAGTGACTATGATTACCTTTAAGGCTTTATGAAACATGATTTCCTCCTGTTCGCACAAGGATACGCCGGGCTATCACGGAAACACCGTGACTGCAAGCGAGTAAAACAGCGGAATCCCCACGGCAACCGCCATAGGGGTACCCAGACTGGTAGACGCTCCAATGTAGGCGGACGGATTTGCCCCGGGGATGCCTGCCCGAAGGGTCGGAGGGCCGGAGATATCCGAACTCGAAGCGGCAATCACCGAAAGTAAGACTACACCGCCGGGGCTGAAGCCCACCAGCCGGTTAGCAATGTATCCAAGGCCGAACCCGATGAATCCGTGAACCAGCGGAGCCAACAGGGCATAGAGGGCAAACCAATGGGCCACATCCTTAAGTTCCCTCAGACGCGAATAGGCCTCCATTCCCAAAATAAGCATGAGGATTGACAGGAACCCTCTGAACAGCGGATCGTAAAAACTCTCCACCACCGAGTCGGGCCGGGCGAACAGTCCCAGGACAAGCCCCAATAGCATGGCCGACAGGGCTGATCCCCGGAGGCTGTCGAGGATGATCGTTCGGGCCTTTACCCGATGCTCCGCGCTATCTCCCTTCCGCTTTCCGTGCATATTCGCCATAACGATGGCCAAAATCAGCGCGGGAATGTCCATAAACGGATAGAGGGCCGGAACCCAGGCCTCGAAGTACATCGCCTGCTCCTCAAGAAGAACAATACCCGCCGCCATAGTCGATGCGCTCACCGCCCCGAAAAGTCCCGCGGTGGCCAACCCGTCTTGGGTATCTATTCCCGGCAAAAGGGCGAAGAACACCTTTCCAAGTACCACGATGAGAACGGCGCCCAGCATTGAAAGTAGGGCGGGCAGCAGCATGCTCCCGATATCAGCCTGTCGAATTTCAATGCCCCCGTCCATGCCGATCTTCATCAGAAGAACGAAAACGATAAACTGGTAAATGGACCCCGGAATACTGAGCTTGCTGCCCATGGCAGCCAACAGAGCGCCTCCGATTAAAAACGCCAGGGTCGGCGATTGCAATTGGGATAAGAAACGGCTCAAAAAATCCATCAAGGCTGGCATGTATCATCTCCTTCTGCAAATCCTTAGTAGATAGCGTGCACTCACCATACCTTACTTATTTTATCATCTTTATAAAAATTGATTATTGCAATCAAACCGTTCTATAAAATAGAATGATAGTATGCGGATTAACTACAACCACCTGCGGTATTTCTACTTCGTGGCCCATGAGGGACACCTGACCCGGGCTGCAGGCAAACTCCACATTTCCCAGTCTGCCCTTTCGGTCCAGATCAAGACCCTGGAAAATGACCTGGGTCACCAGCTTTTCACCCGTCAGGGACGGAGCCTGCAGCTCACCGAGGTCGGCAGGCTGGTGCTGGAGCACGCGGACGGAATTTTTCGAAGCGGAGAAGAGCTGCTGTATCAATTGGCCCACCATCGGGAGCTGAGCCGAAGGCTCTTCCGGGTCGCGGCTGTTACCACTCTTTCGCGCAATTTCCAGATTGAGTTTCTCGGTCCGCTTCTATCCAGACCGGACACCGAGCTGGTGGTCAGCTCGGCGTCCCTTGCAGATCTTCTCGCGCAGCTGGAGTCCCACCGAATCGACGCGGCACTGACCAATACCGCCCCTACCCGCGAAGCCGGCACCCCCTGGGTATCGCACCTGATCTCGAAACAGCCCGTGGGGCTCATCGGCCCGGCGGATTTTAAGGATGATGGTCGCCCCCTGAAAGACCTGTTGAGCCGGGAGCCGCTGTTCATCCCGAGTCCAGACAGCAACATACGGCTGGCATTCGACGCCCTCATTGAGCGTATGGGCATAGCGGTGGACATAAAGGCTGAAGTGAATGACATGACCATGCTCAGGCTTTTCGCTCGGGAGGCAAAGGGACTGGCGATAGTCCCTCCCATTGTGGTCCGCGATGAACTGGAACAGGGAATACTGCGGGAGATCAGGGAATTCCCGGAAATTCAGGAGAGCTTTTATGCAGTCGTCTTAAAGCGCCGCTTCCCCAATCCGCTCCTCGATGTGCTTCTAAAAAAGGACGGGAAGAAGAAGGACGGGAAATAGGGCCGCGGGTCTGCTTAGGTTTTGAACTTTCCGAAGTTCTCCCGCAATTCATGCACCACACCGTCGAGATCCTTGCTGAGATCAAGCATTGAAGACATTGCCGCCACGATTTCCGCTGAAGCCTCGCGGATGCTGACACTCGATTCATTGAGCAGCGAGCTCGACTCGAGAATCTGGGTAATTTCCTCGATGGCGCTCACATTTTCGTTGATGTTTGCGTCAAGGGAATCGGCCTGCCCACGAATGGATACCATGTTTAGCGGATCCGAGTTTTGTTCTCCCTCAATACCATTCGCAGCTTCCCCGCAGGATCCTCAAACAGCGAGGTGAACAGCATGGCGGCGATGACGTAGGGCTTGTACCCCGCCTGCCGGTAGAGCGGCACCCGGAACTTTTCAAACACCGCTGCCGAAACTTCTCCCCGGGCGCAGCTCACGCCGGAAATATCCGCAGGGAGGCAGTGCAGGTACAGGGCGTCATTGCTCAAGGCCATTTTTTCCTCGTCGCATTCCCAGTCAATAAACGCGCGGTTTTGCTCAAGCAGCCGGCCCTCCAGGGCTTTGATGCCCTCCATATTGCCGTTTCCATAGAGGGTGGTGCGCTCCTCCATGGCGGCGAAGGGGGCCCAGCTTTTCGGGTAGACCACATGAGCTCCTTCAAAGGCCTCCTCCATGGAGTTGACAATGGTAAAACTCCCGCCGGAAGCCTTTGCCTGGTTTGCCGCAATCTCGGCGACCTCAGGCATGATTTCATAGCCCGGAGGATGCGCCAGGACCACATCCATGCCGAAGCGGGTCATCAGGCCGGCGACTCCCTGGGGCACCGAGAGGGGCTTGCCGTAGGAGGGGCTGTAGGCCCAGGTCATGGCGATCTTTTTCCCCTTCAAATCGCCGAGCTCATGACGCAGATGCAGGGCGTCGGACATGGTCTGGGTGGGATGGTCGATGTCGCACTGCAGGTTCACGATTGCCGGCCGCCCGGGCAGAACGCCGTCGGCGAATCCATCGTCGAGGGCCCTGGCAACCTCCCGCATGTATGCGTTTCCCCGGCCGATGTACATGTCGTCCCGGATGCCGATGGCGTCGGCCAGGAAGGAGATCATATTCGCGGTTTCCCTGACGGTTTCGCCGTGGGCAATCTGGCTTTTTCCCTCATCCAGATCCTGGACTTCCAGGCCCAGCAGGTTGGCGGCGGAAGCATAGCTGAAGCGGGTACGGGTACTGTTGTCCCGGAACTGGCTGATGGCCAGGCCCGAATCAAAGACCCGGCTGCTGATATTTGCATCACGCAGGGCCTTGAGGGCGTCGGCGCATAAAAAGAGGGCCTCCAGATCGGCCGGTGATTTGTCCCAGGTGAGCAGGAAATCTTGCCGGAAAAGGCCTTCAGCTCCGGTTTCTTCCAGGCGTTTGATAATTGCTTCGATTGATGTGTGTTCTCTGCTGTTCATTCTGGCTGCTCCTGTGTCGCCCATTGGGCTTCTTTGCCCATTGGGCTTTTTTGCCCACTGGGCTTTTTTGCCCGCTGGGCTTTTTTGCCCGCTGGGCTTCTATGCCGGAATTGTGCCCAGGGCCTTGAGTATCTTCTCCGGGCTGAAAGGCCAGCTCCGCATCCAGACGCCGACGGCGTCGTATATCGCATTGGCTATTGCCGGGGCGGCCCCGTTCACCGAAATCTCCGCGATGGACTTGGCGCCGAAGGGGCCGTAAGGATCGTCAGTCTGTACCAGAATGGCCCGGAAATCCTTCGGGATATCGCCGATCATAGGCACTCCGTAACTTCTCAGATCGGTAGTCAGGCAGCGCCCGTTTTTATCGAACTTCATTTCTTCGTACAGGGCGTGCCCCATCGATTTGACCACCCCGCCGTACATCTGACCGAGGGCGTATTCGGGATTCACGGGCATCCCGGCATCCTGCAGAGCGTAGTACTTTTGAACCTCAACCCGCCCGGTCCGGGTATTCACCGCTACCTGCACAAAGTGAGCGCCGTAGGGAAACGAGAAGTCTCCGGTGGTAAAGCTGGCGGTGGCCACCAACTGGCCCCGGCCTTCTCCGCTCTGGCTGTCCCGGGCGATATCGTGAAAACTGAGCTCGCCTCCGGGTCCCCGGACCCGTGAGCCGCCGAGATATTCGATCTCTTCCGGCGTATCTCCCAGAATGGCCGCCGCCTCGGCGATGATCATTTCCTTCATTTTAATGGCGGCGTTACGGGCGGCGCCGCCGGAAAAGTAGGTTCCCGAAGAGGCGTAGGCTCCCGTATCGAACGGCGCGGCGTCGGTATCTCCCGACTGGACGGTGACCAGATTCAGGTCGACCTTAAGCACCTCGGCGGTCATTTTGGCCGATACCAGGTCCAGACCCGTACCGATATCCGCTCCGCCGGACTGAACAACGAAGGTTCCGTCCCCCAGCATTTTCACGGTGGCATGGGCCGAGTCGAGACCGGGCAAGCCGGATCCCTGCTGGATGGTGGCAAAGCCCTTGCCGATTTTAATGTCTGGATCGTCGCTATTTTCCGGTTTGCCCCAGCTGATAAGCTCGGAGCCCTGCTCGAGGGCGGGGCCGAGCCCGCAGCTGGCTGCCGGAGCCGGTTTTCCTTCCCGGCCCTCCCCCAGGCAGCGGAGAATCTCAAGCATTGCGCCTTCGCGGACCCGGTTTTTTTCCACCAGGTCCATGTGATCCATGCCCAGTTCAACCGCCAACTCCCTAATGGCAACCTGAAGGGCGTAGTTTGCCTTTGGAGCGCCGTATCCCTGGTAGGCACCGGTCGGCGGTCGGTTGCTGTAGTATGCCGTGACATCGAACCCCGCATTCTCGCAGAGGAAGAGCGGCAGGCTCTTGGACACTCCATTCATGGGAACAGTCAGGGCGTGGGCCCCATAGGCCCCCTGATTTGATTCGACGTTCATGTACATTGCGGTGAATGTGCCGTCTTTCTTCGCCCCAAGCTTCACGCGGATGCGCATGGGTTTGCGCGTGGAGCAGCCGATAAACTCCTCCTGGCGGGAATAACTCTGGTACACCTCCCGTCCGGTCTTGTAGGCGGCGAAGCCCACAAGGTCATCCAGAAGGATGTCCTGCTTGGAGCCGTAGCCCCCTCCGACCCGTTCCTTAACGACCCGCACCCGGTTTTCCGGCAAATCCAGAAGGGTGGCTACAATGCGCCGGAGATGATAGGGGACCTGGGTAGATGCGTGGATGATCAACCGGTCGCCCTCCATCCGCGCCAGGCTGGTGTGGGTCTCAAGCGGGGTGCACTGAATCTGGGTGGTCTCGTAGCTTCTTTCAATAATTACATCGGCCTGAGCGAAGCCCTTCTCCAGATCGCCGATGCCGCCGGATACGCTGGCGGCGATGTTCCTGGAGGGCCGCCCGCCGATGGGAAACTGGTACAGCACCTCTTCCTCCGCGGCATCGGCTCCCCGGTTTTGCTTATCCAGGTCGCCGGGGGCCCCGTCGATATATCGCGCCGTGCCTCCGTGGATAAGCGCCGCGCCGGGCGACTGCACATCATCCAGTTCCAGCATCACCGGCAGCTCCCGGTAGGTCACGTCGATGAGGGTCAGGGCCCGGGCTGCGATCTCCTCGGTTTCCGCCACCACTGCCGCCACCCGGTCACCGACGTGGCGCACCTTGCGGGAGAGCAGCATCCGGTCATACGGCGAGGGCTCGGGAAAACCCTGCCCCGCCTGGGAGTAGGTTTTCTGGGGAACATGCTCGTGGGTAAACACCGCCACAACTCCATCGAGGGCCAGGGCTTTGGAGGCGTCGATGTGTTCGATCCAGGCGTGGGCCAGGGGGCTGCGGAGAACTTTTAAAATGCAGGTGTTGGGGCTCCGGCGGTCCTCCACAAATACCGGTTCGCCGGCCACCATGCGGACCGCATCGGGCTTGATTCCCGGCTTTCCCACATGGCTCAGTTCAGGACCGAAACTGGGGATTTCCGGCGGCAGGTATGACGGATCCCGCAGTCGGCCGGCGGCAAGTTCGACGGCGTCGAAGAACTGCCGGTACCCGTTCGAGCGGTTGAACATGCCGGAAAGGGCGTCGGCAATGGCCTCACGGTCGGGCGCCGGGTTTCGCTGCAACAGCTCATAGATGAGCAGGGCGGCTGCCGGTGAGTTGTATCCCGACTGGACGCAGCCCGCATCGAGCATGGACTGCTGTATGACATGAAGGCTCCGGCCGGTTTTAAGGAATTCCACGGTTTTAACGTCCCTGCCTTCGAGCTGGGGGGCCAGCAGGATATTCGCCCCTACGGGGCGGCCGTCCAGGAGCACGGTATCCGAGCCGGCGAAGCCGAAGCTGTCGTCGCTGTTGCGCACGGACCAGATTCCCAGGCGCTGCAGGTATGCCTGGGCGCTTTCACCGGGGCCCGCCGGTGCGCTGATTGATTTTCCGTTAAGGGTGAAACTCACGTTCATGCCCTGCCTCCCCTGCCGCCCGGCGCAGAATGGTCTGCGGCGTTGAGTACTTCGAACACCGCATCGGCGATACGGGTGGCATTTATATAGCGCTTGTATTCCGCCGATCCGAGAATGTCTGCCCTGGGCGAAATCGAATCGGCAATCGCCGACTCTATAACGTCCCGTTTAGGTCTGGCGCCGGAGCCGGCGTTTTTATTAAGCAGGTCCTCCACCGCCGGGAGCCGAATGCTGCGTTGGGCCACGCAGCCGGCGGCCACGATGAAGCGGCGAATGCCGTCTGTCTCTCGTATGCCCACCGCCGCGGAAACCACCGGGAGGGCAAGTTGGGACCGGGACTCCTTCACTGCGACGCAGGGAGCCGAAGGGTTGGGAACCAAAATTTCACGAATAAGAAAACCAGCGGGGTCTTCGAGGTACTCCTCAAGCGACCTGTCCGCCGGCGATCCGTCGGGAGCAATGCCATGTAGTCGGGCGGCCAGCGCCAAGAGTGCGGGAATTATGTAGGAGTCGCTGCGCCGGGCCGCAACATTTCCGCCGATGGTAGCCTGATTTCTCACATTTCGCGTGGGAATGAAGCCTGCGGCAATCCGCAGCGCCGGCGGAATATCCTCATGGTCCGCCAGATCCTGAAGGCTGGCCATGGCGCCGATCCGGAGGGCGCCGGATGTATCGCCGGTAATGTGCGCCAGATCGAGGTTTTGCAGACTGACCAGCCGCTGTTCCTCATCGAACCAGCGGGGATCAGCGGCGATGCGGGCTCCGTTGTTGATCTGGGTTCCTCCGGCCAGGATTATGTAACCCTTGTTCATCAGTTCCCGCGCCTGGGCGAGATCCTCGGCAATCACGAATTCGGCAATCATAAGACACCTGCCTTTTTATACATACGCTGGGCAGCCTCGCCGGCCCGGCGGCGGATTTCTTCCTCGTCCACGGCCTGCCTTTGTCCCGACGCTCCGGGGCCGCAGAGTCGGCCGTCCTTCACCACGCACACTCCGTTCACCACGCTGTGTTTTACCTCGTGGTTGTATCCTGAAAAGATGATGGCGGCCAGAGGATCAGAGAGGGCGCCGGCGTACTCCATTTTATCAATTGAAAACATGGCGATATCCGCCGCCCATCCGGCTTCAATCCTTCCAACTCTATTATATCCCAGCAGTGAGGCTCCCTTCATGGTTCCCATATCCAGAACCTCCTCCAGGGTCAGGGCCGACGCGCCCTTGGTAACCCGCTGCAGCATGAGGGCATTTCTCAGCTCGCCGAGCATGTCCGACGAATCATTGGATGCCGAGCCGTCGACTCCCAGGGCCACGGGTATTTCCATGCGTCGCATTTCCCGCACCCGGCAGATTCCCGAGCCGAGGCGCATGTTCGACGTGGGACAGTGGGTAATCTTGGTACCGGTTTCCCGAAGCTCCTCGAGCTCCCGGTCGGAAAAATGAATTCCATGGGCGAACCACACGTCGGGCCCGAGAAAATCGTCCCGGGCCATCATTTCGAGGGGCCGCACCCCGTATTCCCGAAGACAGTAGTTGTTTTCGTCTTCGGTCTCGGCGAGATGGGTGTGCAGCAGCACCCCGTGGTTGCGGGCCAGGGCTGCCGAGGCTGACATGAGCTCTTCGGAAACGGAAAAAGGACTGCAGGGAGCCAGAACCACCTTCCTCATGGAGATAGGGGAGTCGTCGTGAAATTCGTTGATGACCCGCTCGCTGTCGTCCATGATTTCCTGCTCGGTCTGTACCACCGAGTCCGGGGGCAATCCGCCGTCCTTCTTCGAACGGCTCATGGACCCCCGGGTCGGCGAAAAACGAATGCCGGTGGCCCCGGCGGCCTGGAACTGAAGAGCCATAATGTCATCGTCAACCGAGCGGGGGTAGAGGTAGTGATGGTCGGTGGTGAGGGTGCAGCCGGTTTTTAACAGTTCAGCGGTCGCCAAGGCGGTCGACCAGTAAATGGCGTCCCGGTCCAGGTGCTTCCACACGTCGTACAGGTAGACAAGCCAGGTGAAAAGCTTTGCGTTCTGGACCGCCGGCAGGTTTCGGGTAAGGGTCTGATAAAAATGATGGTGGGTATTCACCAGCCCGGGGATAACCACGCAGTCCCCCGCATCGATCTCCACCGAGCCCGCCGGGGCCGACAGATTCCTGCCCACCGCGCGTATCACCGGCCCCTCGATGAGGATATCCGCTCCCCGCATGACCCCGGGCCGCAGTCCGGCTTCTTTGCCGGCAGCGGGACCGGAGGCGGCGGCGGAACTGGTGCCGGTGGCGGAACCGGAGGCCGCACCAATGCCTGAGCCCGGCTTATTATCTCCGCCGGCGCCTGTCCCGTCGATAGCAGTCCCGTCGGCCGGGCTCCCCTGCCAGAGATAGTAGCAGTTGCGGATTATTATGCTGCTCTGAGCTGTCATGGTACCTCCCATGGCCTTGTCATCAGCCCTTACGAATAGCTCGCGATGCGATTATTGAAGTCGATAATGAGCCGGTCAATGCGGGAAGCGCTGTCGTAGATATCCTGCCAATAGCTGCGTTCATACCACTGGCGGTTGAGGTCGGCCATATCCTTTCCCTGCTGCTCGACCCAGGTGTAGTACTTCAGGTTATGCACCCGCTTCCTCTCCGGATAGGTCAACTCCTGCATCCAGTCCACTCCCACGTCCTGCAGCAGCTGGTAGTCCGCAAGGGCGTCATCGCGCCGGTAGGAACCCCGTTCCCCGCGAAGTTCCGCGAGGCGGGAGGTATACATCTGCTCCGAGTCGGTAAAAACCGTCATAAGCACATCGTTCTCATCCATTTCATAATACTTGGCCATTTTGATTACCGTCAGAAGATTGCAAATTCCGCTGATACCCAGGAGCCACAACTGCTCCAGAACTTCGGATTTTACGCCCCGTTCGCCGAGGTACTTCTGCCCCTCATCCTCGTTAAAAAGCCTCAGCAGCCTCATGCTGGCCTCATCATCCACCGCCACAACCATGTCGGTATTTCGAACATTGTGTATCCAGGGCACATGCTTGTCGCCGATTCCCTCGATCCGGTGACCGCCGAACCCGTTGTTCAACAGGGTGGGGCATTGTTGGGCCTCGCTGACCGCCAGAACCGAGCCGGGAAAGCGGCTTTTCATGTACTCCCCAGATGCGGTGGTCCCCGCCGATCCCGAGCTGATGCCCGCGCCGGCGAAGCGCTGCCCCGGCTCCGCCAGTCTCAGAAACAGCTTCTCCATTGCCGGTCCGGTGACTTCGTGATGCCACAGGTGATTTCCCAGCTGTTCAAACTGATTAAAAATAAAGATGGACTCGCCGCGCTGGGCATCGAGTTCATGGCATTTGTCGAAAATTTCCTTCACATTGCTTTCGCAGCCCGGGGTCGCGATGGTCTCGTCAGCCATGGTTTTAAGCCAGGTGAAGCGCTCGGCCGACATTTCCTCCGGAAGGATGGCGATTGATTTGCAGCCCAAGAGCCGGGAAATATAGGCTCCCCCTCGGCAGTAATTGCCGGTGGACGGCCAGACCGCCATATTGCGCTCCGGGTCGAACTGACCGGTTATCAGGGTGGGCGCCAGACAGCTGTATGCCGCACCGACCTTGTGGGCTCCGGTGGGAAACCAACGTCCCACCAGCGCGATAATCCGTGCCTTGACCCCGCTTATTTCCGGCGGTATTTCTATGTAATTCGGTCCAGCGTATTCACCGGCTCGCAGGTTCTTGCCCGGGTCCGGGGCGTTTTCCCAGGTGATGCGGAACAGATTCCGGGAATGAACCTCGTCGCGGCCGATTCGGGAAAGCTGGGAAACGATGTCGCCGGGTATGCTGGAGGGGTCGCGCATCTGAGCGAAGGTGGGGAGTATGATGTTCCGCTCTGCGCATCGCCTGGCATTGCGCTCAATTTGCTTCTCGTGAAGGCTGAGGTCGATCATTCTTTGACTCCTAACATTCTCAGGAATTCCTCGAGGCCGTTCAGAGCGACGGCTTTCCGATATGCCGCGGTGGACCGCTGATCATCAATTGGTCTGATATGGGCTTCGGCAATCCGGCGGGCCGCTCGAATCCCCGCGCCGGCAGCCACCGCTTCCTCGAGCTCAGCGATGCGTATAACCCGGGGCGCCACCGCGCCGAAGGCGAAGCGGAAATTATCTATCCGGCCGTCGGGTTTCGCACCCCCCGCACGGTTCTGCTCCGCGTCGGAAAATCCCTCTCGCTGGTCCTTCGAGGGTACTGCCAATCCCGCCAACGCCACCCTGCTCAATGCGTTAGCCCGGCGTGTGCCGGCCTTCCGGTAATAGCTGTATGGGGCAGGGCCGGCGGGTTCACGGTTCTTTATGGAAGCCTCTTTGGGTACTCCGCCTGTTACGGGCTGCGGCGGGAGGTGAAACAGGGGTATGCGGATATGTGAGATGATCTCGTCATCGGCCAGCACCGTTCTCCCCGGTCCGGTGGCGAAATCCGTCACAGAAACCGACCGGCTTCCTCCGGGCTTGAGCAGGGTGAGGGCCGCATCCAGGACTGCCAGGGGGGGAACACTGTCGGCAGCCGGGGAGGCGTTGGCGATATTGCCGCCCAGGGTCGCCCGGTTCCGTATTGCCCAGGCGGCGTGAAGCTCCAGGGCCTCCAGCAGGGGTGACGGACAATCGGGGTGGCCGATAATGTCGTTGAGGGGTAGCGCTGCTCCGATGACCAGCTCATCGGCTTCCCGGCGGATGCCGCAGAGTTCGCTAACCCTGTCCAGAAAGAGTATCTCCCCGGGTATACGGTGCCCGGTTCCGGTGTATCCCCGATGTCGCACCATCAGATCGGTACCCCCGGCGAAGGGCCGGGCCCCCCGGCCGGCGCGGATTTCCAGGGCCTCGTCGAGGGACCGGGGCCGGTAATACACCTGACTCATAGCCTGACCTCCGTTCCCTCTTCCCGGATAATTCGGGCCGCAAGCTGTATGCCGTCGACTATCATGTCGTATCCCGTACACCGGCAGATATTGCCGGCAATGGCGGTCCGAATTTCCTCTTCGCTTGGGTCGGAATTGAGGGTAAGCAGATCCGCGGCGGCCATCATCATCCCCGGAGTGCAAAAGCCGCACTGAGCCGCGTGGGTCTCGGCAAACGCCCTGCTCAGAATCTTGCCCGCGGGCAGTTCCCTGACACCTTCAATGGTAATAATGCTCGCGCCGTCAGCCAACACTGCGGGAATCAGGCAGGAGTTCACCAGCCGGCCGTCGTAAAATACCGAACAGGCCCCACACTCGCCTTCACCGCAGCCCTCCTTGCTTCCCGGGAGCACGGCAATATCCCTCAATAGATCGAGGAGCCGCAGGCTGGGAGCACAGCTGATTTCCCGGTCCTCCCCGTTTATGCGAACATGCAGGTCTATTTTTTTCCTGACATTCCCGTTCATGAAGCTCCTCCGTTTCCCCCGATGCTTCCCCCGATTTTTCCGCCGGGATGTACCCCGGGATGTACCCCGGGATGTACCCCGGTATTAGCGTCAGAAGGTCCGCCGGCGGCCAGCTCCATTATCTTCTCGGGACTGAGTGGGATGGCGTGGCAGCTGCGGCCGATGGCCTGCTCGACTGCGGCGGCAAAGGCCGCATGACCGCCGTCATGGACTATTTCGCCCATCCCCTTGGCGCCGAAGGGTCCGAACTGATAGGGATTGTCGATGGTTTCGCTGACCGTTCGGGGAAAATCCAGGCTGGTGGGCACAATGTAGTCCGCCATGCTTACCTGTCGAAAAACCCCCGTTTCATCGGTGTCGAGTTTTTCCAGGTAGGCGTATCCCAGGGCCTGGCTCATGCCCCCCTGGATCTGCCCGTGTACCACCCGCTCGTCTATGGGTACTCCCACATCGTACAAGGCCCAGATGCCCGTGGTTTCCACCTCGTAGCTCACCGGGTCCACCTCTACTTCGACCACATTCACCCCCCAGCCGAAGGCCCCGTAGGCATCTCCGGACAGCAGATTCTGATCCCATTTAAGTCCCGGCGGCATTGAATACCGGGCCTCGGTTTCCTGGACCTCGCCGTCCTTCCAGCTGTCCCTCAGTTTCTCCGCCGCCTGCTGGACCAAAAAGCCTACCACCATGATAGTTCTGCTGGCCACCGTGGGACCGGAATCGGGAACCAGGTCGGTATCCGGATTATCGAAGCGGATGTTTTCCGGTTCGATTCCCAGGATGATGCCGGCGATTTTCCGGAATGTGGTCTTCGGTCCCTGGCCCATATCAATTGATGCCACCAGGATGGATACCTCTCCCTTGGCGCTCTTGCGGATTTTCACCCGGCCCTTGATGATGGCCTGTTCGCCGTCGCCGGTGAATCCGCAGCCGTGGACGAACATGGACATTCCGATGCCCTTCATTTTGCCCCCGCTGCCCGCCGGGGCGTCGGCGACGGAATCCCGGAGCATACGCCGGGAGTTTTGATACTGCGCCCGTTTGACGTCGTAATCCGAAAGCTGGCGGATGCGGTCAATAAGCTGGTCGAGGATTATTTCATCGCGCATCATGCCTCCGGTGACCGTGGGGTCTCCCTGTCTGAGAAACAGCGGACGGCGAAGGGCCAGGGGCTCGACGCCGAGCCGGGAGGCGATGTAATCCATGTGGCGCTCAAGGGCGAAAATCGCCTGGGGCGCCCCGAAACCCCGGAAGGCTCCCGACGGAACCGTGCTGGTAGCCACGCCCCTGCCGTGGATGCGCACCGCGGGGAAATTATACACCCCGGTGCAGGTGAACATGGCCCTTTGAAGTACGATGAGGGTATAGCTCTCGTAGGCCCCTCCGTCCAGCAGGATTTCATAATCCATGGCGAGGATGCGGCCCTGGCCGTCGACGGCGCTGCGGATTTTGATTCGGGAAGGATGGCGCTTGCTGGTATACAGCAGATCTTCGCTGCGGTCGAAGACGCAGTGCAGCGCCCTCCCCTGCGCAAGGGCAGCCACCGCCAGGGGAGCTCCCATAATTTCCGGATAATCTTCCTTCCCCCCGAAGCCCCCGCCGGTTGTCGCCTGAACTGCCTGCACCTCGTACGCTTCACCCAGAACGTGCTGTACAGCATGCTTCACATAAAAAGGGCACTGCATGGACCCGTGCACCTTCACCTTGGAACAGTTGTCCAGCGGGGTGACCACCAGTCCCTGGGGTTCCATGTACATCTGCTCTTGAAATCCCGTCTCGTAGCTTCCCTCGATAATGCGGTCAGCTTTTGCAAAGGCGGCTTCGACGTCGCCCTTTTTCACCGTCAGGTCTGCGTAGATATTGTCTTCCCCGTGGATAGGACCGCCCACGCAATCCAGTCCCGCGTCCAGACCGATGGCCGTCGGTAATTCGTCGCAGACCAGTTCAAAACGGGTTAACAGTTCGTCGAGAATCACCGGATCCGGACCCGCCAGCACACCGATTATCTGGCCGCGATAACGGACTTCGTCCTCGGCGAATGCCGGCCAGTCGCTTTTGATCAAGGCGATGCGGTTGGTCCCGGTCACCGCCGATCGGTCGGTATACTCGTATCCCTCGGGCAGCTCGGGTATGCGGATTTCCCGTATCTTCCCCCGACTCACCGGGGACCGGAAAAATCGGGCATGCACCAGCCCTTCCCGGGAGAAATCGTCGATGTAGGGCTCCCGGCCTTCGGCCTTGTCAACCGCATCAATGCGGGGGATGCTCCTGGATATCTGCGCCCGCTGTTTCACGGGATCAGGTTTTGTCATAGTTCAAGCCCCTTCGCAGCGGAATCGATATCTTTCAGACCGCTGCCGGTAATCAAGATGACTACCCGTTCACTTTTACCTAGTTCTTCCCTCATGGACAGGTATCCCGCCCAGGCCGCCGCCGCCGACGGCTCGGCAAATGCTCCGGCGAGAGAAGCCAGCTCCCGCTGGGCCGAGAGAATTTCCCCGTCGCTGACGGTGAGCATTCGGCCCCGGTGCTTGCGAAGTTTGGCAAGGGCAAGGCAGCCCGCCTGGGGGAGCTCCACGGAAATCGAATCCGCCAGGGTGGTACAGGCCCGGCGCTGGGTAAAATCTCCGTCCTGCCACGCCCTGGTGATAGCCGACGAGCCCTCGGCCTGGACGCCGACTATCCGGGGCACCCGGTCGGAAAGACCGAGGACCATCAGGTCTTCAAAACCTTTGTACAGCCCTGAAAGTATCACCCCGTCCCCCACGGGTAAGAAAACCGTGTCTGGAATGCCGATTTGGGCGGCGAGTTCGAAACTGACGGTTTTTTTCCCTTCTGTGGTAAGGGGATTGTAGCCAGTGTTCCTGGAGAGAGCTCCGCTGCTTTGGATATACTCGAGGGACCGGGCAAACGCATCGTCATATGTCCCCTCAACCAGCTGGAGGCGGGCGCCGTATTGGGCTGCCTGGACGATTTTTCCCTTCGGGGCCGAGGCCGGGAGAAAGAGGGTAACTTCAAGACCTGCGGCCGCGCCGATGCAGGCCATGGATGACCCGGCGTTGCCCGTTGATGCCAGGGCAATTTCACCGATACCGTGATACGCCGCCTGGGCGGCTACCAGATAGCTGGCCCGGTCTTTCAGCGAACCGGAAGGCATGGACGCCTCGTACTTTATCCACAAATCAGCCTGGGAGTAGCGGCTGCGAAGCCGCTTCGCCGGCCAGACCGGAGTATCCGGCAGGGGAATATCCGGAAAAAAACCCGAGGGCACCGGCAGACAGCCGTTGGCACGCCAGTCGGATCCGGCGGGTAAGGTATCTGCGGGCTCTGGAATCATTTCCACTTCCAGAATGCCCTTCGGGGGCCGGCCTGCTTCCAGGCCTGCGTCGGGGGAACAATGCCCGCAGAGCATCACCAGGGAGTCGACGGGCCAGCTGGCCCCGCAATTGTTGCAGCGCAGGCGAAAATTCATTTGTCAGCCGACCTCCAATGCCAAAGGCAGGGCGGCGTAGAACGCAGAGCAAATTTCCAGGTCAGCCACTCGGTTGATTTCATTAGGCGCGTGGGCCTGATTCTCGTCTCCGGGTCCGAAACCCACAGCCGGTATTCCGTGGCGTCCGGTGGTGGCTACCAGATTCGTCGAGAAGGTCCACTTGTCCACAACCGGTTCGTCGTCAAAGAGGCTGCGGTAAGCGGAAACCGCAGAGCGGACAATCTGATGATCCTCGTCGATTTTCCAGGTGGGAAAGTACAACTCCTGGCCGTAGTCCGCGTCCTTCCAGCCCCGTTTTTCGTACCTCGGCATGCGCACGTCGATATCCGCCGGGTCGTCGTCGGTGGCATCGGCCACCCGACTTCGCACCTGTGAGATCGCGGATTCGGCCGTCTCGCCCCAGGTGAGGCGGCGGTCGAGGTAGAGCATGGCGGTATCGGGCACAGCGCACTGGCTGGGACCGGCGACCTTCATCTGGGAAACCACGATGCTGCCCTTTCCGAGGAAATTCTCATCATCGGGCTGGAGTTCTTCATTCAGTTTTTCCAGAGCCAGGGCCGCTCGGGAGGCCTTGTATGCCGCGCTCACTCCCCGTTCGGGAGCCGAACCGTGGGCCGAAAGCCCCTTTAGCCGCAGCTCCATCTCCATCCGCCCACGGTGACCGCGGTAGATCCGGCAACTGGTCGGTTCGGTGGAGACCACAAAGTCGGGCTTCAGCCCCTCTTCCTCAATGAGGTACTTCCAGCACATGCCGTCGCAATCTTCTTCCATGACCGTAAAGGTGAAATAGACCGCAAAGGGCCCGCGGTAACCCGACTCGCTTAGCATCCGGGCTGCGGTAATCATGGCTGCCGCGCCTCCCTTCTGATCGCTGGTTCCCCGGCCGTGCACCAACCCGTCCGCCACATGCCCGGAGAAGGGATCAAAGTCCCACTGGCTAACATCGCCGGTTTCCACCGTGTCGATATGCGCGTCAAAGGCGATGCTTTTATCCCCGTCCCCGACTTTTAAAATCAGGCTGCCCAATCCGTCTATCCGGTAGTCGTTCAGCTTGTTTTCATCCAGGATGGCTGCGATTTCCCGGATCACCGCCTCTTCCTGTCCGGAGTAACTCTTCACCTTCACGATGCGGCTGAGAACGTCTGCGCTGAAATCCCGGTAGGCCGCGGCCTGCTTTTTGAACTCCCCTATTCGCATCTCATGTTGTTCCATTCCTCAGTTCTCCTTGTGTAGTTCAATGGGCTTCTTACGGCCTGATGCCGTTGATTTTTTTCCAGACTTCCCCGGCGCGTTCTGCGGCCTCTGCGTAGACCGCCTTCTCATCAAAGGGGAAATGCCGCCCCTCCATGACCAGGACGCCGTTGATAATGACACTGTCCACGCTGGAGGATCCCATTCCAAAAGCCAGGTGACCGGCAAAATTTCCCGCATCAAGAGGCGCCGGACTGGCGTAATCCAGTATGGCGATGTCCGCCGCATATCCCGGAGCGATGCGACCGAATTTCCCGCCGAAAATCCTCTCGAGAATCTCGTTTCCCCCGCCGAGCATGGAGATCATGTCTCCGGGAAACCACGGACCCCCGGCGTCCCGGTGCTTAAACGCGGCGAATTTGAATTCCTCGAACATATCTGCCCCGATGCCGTCGGTCCCGAGTCCGAGATTGCGGAATTTCGGCAGTTTGGCGTTGTAACCCACGGAGTTATTCATGTTGGATCGGGGATTATGAGCCAGGAAGGTATCGCTGTCGTTAATCAAATCGATTTCATGATCTTCAAGAAACAGTCCGTGAACCAGAATGCTTTTTGGACCCAGCAGCCCGAAATCCCCCAGGCGGGGGATAAGATCTTTGCGGTGAACCGCGTGGGAATGGGCCGGGTCATAGCGGTCTTCGGCCACATGGCAGTGAAATCCGCTGCCGCTGGCCTGGCAGAGATCGCCCAAACGGCGCAGGGCCTCATCCGGCAGGGTGAACGGCGCGTGACCTCCGATGTGGCTGCGGACCGCCGGTCCCCGCCGTCCCGCTGCGGCAAATGAGGCGGTTTTTTCAGCGAATCGGGCGTTTTCCTCAATGCCCAGTTCCATTCCCTCAACGCCGTTCCGGTCGCTGACCTCGTAGCAGCTGGCCCCTCTCAAGCCGGTGGTAATAAAGCCGTCGGCGATGGCGTCCAGGCTTCCCATGATAAAATTCGGCGACGAATGATGGTCGATCACCGCGGTGGTGCCCGCGCGGATGGCGTCCATCGAGCAAATCAGGGATGAAAGCCTGATATCCTCTTCATCGAGGGCCCGATCCATGCGCCACCACAGCTGAGCGAGAATGGACGGGAAGTCGGGGGTCGCACCGATATCCGCCACGATTCCCCGGGCAAGCCCCGAGTAGTAATGGTGATGGCTGCAGACCATGCCGGGAATCACCAGTTTCCCGGCGGCGTCGATTATTCTGACCTCCGGGTTTGAAGCCCCTTTCGCGGAGGATGGGTTCGCGCCAGGGCCCAGCGCGGTGACCGCTGCCCGGCCCGGCGGTGAACCCGCCGCTGTTTCAGCCGCATCGCCGGCTGATGAACCCGGCGCCGTACCCGATGGATTGCCCTGCTGACCGGCGTCCAGGGGGACCTCGCCCGCCGGGGCCACCGATTCGATTTCACCGCCGTTGATAATTATGTCGTAATGCTCAAGGGCTTCGCCGTGAAAGGGGTTGAGTATCCGCGCATTGTGAATTCTGATCATGGCAATACCTCCCCGCTGGCTTTGCCGTAGGAAAACAGTTCGGGTCTGGTCGCCCTGAGCCGGGTAAAAATCATGTCAAACTGACGGCGCTCAGTGCTGATTCCGCTCCCCGCTGCATATGATTCGCTCACCTCGGGGCTTTCCGGCGGACGGCGGCGGGAAACACCCCCAAAACGCTCGAGGATACCATCCCGGTCGACGTACCAGCCGGGGTTTGAGCTGGCCTCAAAGGCTTCCGGTGAAGAAAAAATCGTGGGTTTGTCCAGGTATGGGTTGCCGTCCCATGGACAGAACTGTCCGCAGTTGCCGCATTCGTTGCACAGTCCGTCTAAATGGACGATCTGCTGCTCATTGGCAAAGCCATTTCCCGGCACAGTGACGGCAATGTTCGCCCGATTGGGACAGACGTCCACGCATTTATTGCACACCACGTTGCACTCCAGGCAGCGTTCAAGTTCCAGGGCTGCGAAGGCTTCGGCGTCATATGGCTTTCGGGGGTCCGGCTTGGGAATCGACCGGCCCCGTTTGGCAGCAATCTGGGCGCTCTGGGCCCCGGTGGGCACAAGAGCTGCGCTTCGGCCCATGCGCAGAGGGAAGGATGTCAGCGCAGCGGCGGCCCGGCGGCCCTCGGCTATGCAGTTGACAATTGAACTGCCTCCGGTCCGGCTGTCCCCGATTAGATACAGTCCGTCGCTGGCGGTGCTGCCGTCTTCTCCCGCAGCTACCCGCCCTTTTTCATCGAGGAGTCCCAGGTTTTCCAGCACCTCGTATTCCGGATCGTCCCCGACCGCCGAGACGCAGAAGTCCGCCTCTATAATGCTTGTTTTGCCGGTTGGCAGGGGACGCCGGCGGCCCGAGGAATCGGGCATTCCCAGTTCCATTTCTTCAATTACCAGGGTGCCCGATTCCTGGGAGAACTTTGGCGAGTGAAGCCAGAAAAACTCCACCCCGTCCTCCATGGCCAGCTCGTACTCTTCCCTGCTTGCGGGCATCTGGTCGCGGCTGCGCCGGTAGAGCACCGTCGAGCTTGTAACACCGGGAATCCTCAGCGCCGACCGGGCGCAGTCCATCGCCGTATCCCCTGCCCCGATAATCACCGCCCGTCCCTCGGCATGTTCCATGACTTCCCCGCGGTTGAATCGGCCGAGGAAATCGTATGCGCCGAAAACCGGCATGCCGCTTCCCAGATCCATATCCCGATCCTGCCAGGTACCCAGGGCCAGGATTACATTGGCAAAGCCCCGGGCCTTAATGGCATCGATATCGATATCATCGCTCCAGTTAAAATGAAAAATAACGCCGAGGTCCCGTATGCGATCGATGTCCCGGGTAATCGCATCCCGGGATATGCGGAATTTGGGAACGATGTAGCTGATAACCCCGCCGGCTCCCGGGGCCCGGTCGAAGACCTCAACGGGAAATCCCTCTCGGGCGAGAAAATAGGCCGCCGACAGGCCCGCGGGTCCGGCGCCGATTACCGCGGTGCGCGGCCCGTTGGCCCCTGCACTGCTGCGCCCGGGCACCGGGGTAGCGCCGGATTTCTCATCTATTATGTGCTTCACCTCACGGATATTGAGGCAACCCTCATAATCCAGCCGTGTGCAGTGCAGCTGACATGCGTGGTCGCAAATTGCCCCGGTGATTCCCGGCAGGGCGTTGTCTTCAAGAATGACCGACATGGCTTCGTCCCATCTGCCCTCCCCGGCAAGCCGGAGGTATTCGGGCACCTGCTGCGCGATGGGGCAGGCGCTGACGCAGGGGGCCACATAGCAGTCGCTCAGAGGCAGGGGGCCCGGGTTATGCACCTTATCGTCACTGCGGAAATCCTTCCGGTACTCCCGGGCCGAACGGGCTTCATCGGCTAAGGTTCTGATTGCCTCGGGATTCGGTCTGTCCATGCTCCATGCCTCGGGTTTTGTCTGTTCATCGAGGACGGCCAGGAGCTCCAGCTGCCGAAAATACCCCCCGGGCTTTAGCAGGTCGGTGGCAAGGGTCACCGGCCTGATGCCCGCGGCAAAGACCTGGGCCACATTCCATGCGGCAATACCGCCGGAGTAACTGATGGGCAGCCCGCCCTCGAAGGCTTCGGCTATGCGCGCCGCCAATTCGATTGTTACGGGATACAGGGCCCGTCCGGAGAGGTAGCGCTCCTCCCCCGGCAGGGCTTTGCCGTCGTTGTGATTCGCCAGAGTATTGCTGAGCTTGACGCCGAAGCGCCGGTTCTCCTGTTTGGCCAGGTCCATGAGGCGGCGGAGCATCGGGAGGGCCTGCTGCCAGCTCAGATCTTTTGCAAAGCCCTCGGGATCAAGCTCAACATAGTTGTAGCCCGTATCATCGAGGATCTGCCGCACATCGTCGTGACCAAGGAGGGTAGGATTAAGTTTGACGTAGCAATCGAGGCCGACGGCACTGAGCATATGGGACGCGATTGCCTCGATTTCCGCCGGCGGACAGCCGTGCATGGTGGACAGGGTCACCGAACTGCAAATTTCCCCGGAAATCCCATCCAGCGCAGCCTCCGCTGCTGGCAATGCCTCCTCCAGCCCGGCGGTCTGCAGCAGTCCGGGAAGAATGTCCCGAGCTTCGTCGATCCAGCGCTGAAAAAGGGGCTCGGCTGAAGAATCGATCATTCTTTGTATGTACTGCTGCATTTTTTCGGTCTTTATTCCCTTCAGGTCATAGCCCACCGAAAGATTGAAGGTGAAGGAACGGGGCAAATCGCTGCCTTTGAGGCCAAAAATCGCCTCGATGAGATGAAGAAGCAGCCAACCCTTGGCGTACTCCTGCCAGGCAGTCTCCAGCGACAGCTCGGTGGACCATTCGGTGTTGTATCCCTCGTCGGCTACATCGATGCAGGGCTTTGCAATTTCCAGCGATTCGAGAATCTGGGTGGTCTTGAGTTCGATAAACCGGCTTCCGGTCAGATATGAAGCCACAATGTTTACCGCGAGCTGGGTATGAGGTCCGGCCGCCGGGCCAAGGGGATTCTCCAACTCCCGGCCGAAAACCTCTATCGTACGGCCCGCAGGCCCGCGGTACCAGGCTGAGCGGGGAATTGAACAAATCCCTCCTTCCGCGGCGTATTCGGAGAAAATCCGCCGCAGTACATCGGCAAAGGGGTAAATCGCCATCAGATCAGTCATGGTAACCTCCTGCGGACAGCATAAAGCTTCGATTCGCGCCGGCTTCGCTGTGCCCCGGCTTCGGTTTTGCGCTGTAAAGGAAGGGATGTATTGCTGATGCTGATGCAGAAATAAGGACGAGGTGTTTGAGATACATGTTGTGTATGCGCTGCGCTTCTGGCATTCCCAATGAGCAAACCTGACCCCCTGAGGGCGCAAAATAGGAGCCAGGAGTTCTGAATAGCGGAACTCGCTGAGTCCTGCTATTCTTTTTGGGTTTAGCCTGAAAAAAAGAATATGAAAAATCAGACCGGCCTGACGGCCTCCCGATGTATGCTCGCATCTGTAGGGTAAGACGGTACGTCAAAATGTTAAATCCTGCTTAACTGCCTGTCAAGCGCAAAACATTCCATTGGGCGAAATAAGCCCCTCCGGCCTCCACGGGGAAGCCCGCTTGCACCGGATATTTCCAGGGACTAATATGAAAGTGAGGGGGATCGCATGATCACATCCCGGAACCAGGCAAACTTCTCAGCGTTTATCGACGCTGCGGCCGGACGACGACGGAGCGACCTGCTTTTAAAAAACTGCCGCATCGTCAATGTATTTACCTCCGTCATCACCGACGGATCAATTCTCATCCACGATGGTAAAATTGCCGCCTGCGGACCCCAGGCCGATGATCCGGCATACTCGGCCCGCAAAGAAATTGACCTGGACGGCGCCTACGTCCTCCCGGGACTCATCGACAGCCATGTGCATATCGAATCATCGATGCTCATCCCCTCCCAGTTCGCCCGGGCGGTAATGCCCCGGGGAACCACATCGGTTATCGCCGATCCCCATGAAATCGCCAATGTGGCCGGAGAAGAGGGCATGCGATACATGATCGCCGACGCCCAGCGCACACCGCTGAACTGCTTTTTTATGGTACCCAGCTGCGTCCCCGCCACACCATTCGAGCACGCCGGCGCAGTGCTCGACGCCGGCGCGGTTTCCCTTCTCCTGGAAATTCCCGGAACCCTGGGCCTCGGGGAAGTAATGGATTATCCGGCGGTCACCGGGGGCGACAGCGAGGTCCTGGCAAAAATCAGCGCAGCGGTAAACCGGAACATGCCCATTGACGGTCACGGGCCCATGATCAGCGGCAGGGATTTAATGGCCTACCTGGCCGCAGGAATCCAGACTGACCACGAGTGCAGCACCCCCGAGGAAGCCTCGGCTCGCCTGGCTGCAGGCATGAGAATCCTCATCAGGGAGGGAAGCGCCGCTCAAAATCTCGAGGCCCTGCTGCCGGCGGTTAACTCGGGAAATGCCCGGCGATGCAGCTTTTGCACCGACGACCGCAGTAGCGAGGACATCCTCAAAGAAGGGCACATGGATCACATTCTCAGACGGGCGGTTTCCCGGGGAATGGATGCCATCCGCGCCGTGCAGATGGCGACCCTGAACGCCGCAGAAGCCTACGGCCTGAGGGGAAAGGGGGGCATAGCCCCGGGCTGGGACGCCGACCTGACGGTGGTGGAGGACCTAAAGGACTTCAAGGTTCTGCAGACCTGGGCCGCCGGAAAGCTGGCCGCCCAGGACGGTGAAGCCCGGTTCAGGAATAGCGGACCCTCGGTGAGCTATGACCGCCCGAGTATGAATACCGCCCCGCTTTCCATTGAGAGCTTCGCCCTTCCGATACAATCCGAACATGCCACGGTGATTCACATTCATCCCGGAAGCCTCATAACCGAAAAAGCGCTTCGCCGCATTCACCGAGATAACAACGGAAATTTTCTGACCGAAGAACTGCTGGATATCTGCAAGCTTGCGGTAATCGAGCGGCACCACGCCACGGGCAACAAAGGCATCGGCCTGGTGGAGGGTTACGGCATCAAGGCCGGAGCGGTGGCCATCACCATCGCCCATGACTCCCACAATCTGCTGGTGATCGGCCGGAATGACAGGGACATGCTGGCGGCGGCCCGGGCCCTGGTGGAATGCGGAGGAGGTATTGCCCTGGTAAAAGATAACAGCCTGCTGGGAAGTCTGCCCCTTCCGGTTGGAGGCCTCATGAGCGATAAAACTGCCGATGAGGTTAGCCGGAAGCTCGCTGCCCTGACAGAGCTGGCGAGACGGGAACTGGGTGTCAGTGAACAGATCGATCCGTTTATGACCCTCTCATTTCTCGCGCTACCGGTTATTCCCTCCATCAAGCTCACGGACCAGGGGCTGTTTGATGTCGATCGCTTCGAGCATATACCCATCGAGGGGTGAACCCTCGACATTTATTACTCCTTCAGGCCCCGGTAATCCGGCAGGGGATAACGCCTCCGGGCGGAGTTTATCTCCCGATAGGGAATACCATACAACTGCCCGAGGGTTTCCGCCGTGAGCACCTCCGCCGGCAGACCGCTGGTTACTATGCTCCCCCTATGAAGACAGCTCACCTGGTCGGCGTATTCGCTGACCAGAAGCGGATTATGGCTGGTCAGCACGACGGTAATCCCGTCGGAGGCCAGGTCGGCGAGAATGCGGTGCAGCCTCATATCCCTGGCAGGGTCCAGATGGCTTTCTGGTTCATCGAGAATGAGCACGCTGGGTTCGGCGCAGAGGCTCCTGGCGATGCTCACCATTTGCTGTTCTCCGCCGGACAGGCTTCGCAGCAGACGGCGCGCGAGATGGGATATTTCCAGGCGGGAAAGTACCGATTCGGCTGCCAGTTCATCCTCCCTTCGGGGTATGAACCAGCCCGGTCGACCGGCTGCCCGCCCCATAAGGACCGCGTCGATTACCGAGTAATTATATGAATGGTCATCCCCCTGGGGGACGTATGCCATAAGCCGGGAGCGCTCCAGACTGTCCAGTTCGCCGATCGGTCGCCCTGAAAAATATATCTCGCCGGAATCCGGTTCCACATACCCCAAAATCAGCTTGAGAAGGGTGGTTTTGCCGCTGCCGTTCGGTCCGAGAATACAGTGAACCTCTCCTGAATTTATTTCCAAGGACAGCTGACCAATGACCGGGCTTCCGCTGTCGTAACTAAAGCACAATTTCGAGCAGCGTATCATGACAGGGAAGCCCCCCGCCTGGTGAGGATGAGGATGAACAACCCGGCGCCCCACAATGAGGTAATGATACCCAGAGGTATTTCGCTCACCAGAAGGCTGCGCGCCAGGGTATCGGAGGCGATAACCAAGGCGCCTCCAAGAAAGGCGGAGACCGGCAGAAGAGTTCTTCCGTCGGCTCCGGCTATCCTTCTGGCCAGATGGGGCACCAGAAGTCCCACCCAGGAAATAATTCCGGCGATACTGGTCATTGCCGCGACTCCCAGGGAGGCCAGCAGCAAAAATACCATTCGCTCCGCGGACGGCCGGGCTCCGAGGGAAAATCCGCTCAGATCATCGAGGCTGAGGATATTCATCCTCCAGCGGAAAATGAGAATTATCGTCATGCTGACCAGCGACAGGGCAGCCGGGAGGGGCAGGCGTTCCCACAGGGCGTCGCCCAATCCGCCGAGCATCCAGAAGGTCAGTTCCTGGAGCTGGGAATCCGGATCGGCCAGATACTTTGCCAGCCCGATTCCCGCGGTCATCAGGGCGGAGACCGCCAAACCGGATATGACCAATCGGATTATCCACCCGCCGAAGCGAATTGCCCGCGCCAGGTAGAAGCTCAAAAGCAGGCCGGCGGCGGCGAATACCAAAGGTAGTACATGGATGCCCCATCCGGGGGCAAACAGGATAGCGACTGCGGCTCCCAGGGCGGCGCCCTGACTGACTCCGAGAAACCCCGGTTCGACCAGGGGATTGCGGAGAAGCATCTGAAAAAGAGCGCCGGACAGTCCCAGATTCATTCCCAGCAGCAGCGATGCGACAATCCGGGGCGCCCGGAGATTTATCAGAATCCGGGCGCCAAGGCTTCCCGGAGCCAGGTCGGCGGGGTTGGTGAACCCCGGCTGGGGAAACCGGCCGATGAACAGGGACAGCGCTGCGGCCCCGAGCATCAGGAGACACAGCATCCCGACCCGCATCGTCAACGGGGTTCGAACCCTATCGCCCAAAGAGATCTCCGCTGATACGGGGGCGTATATGCTCGTCGAAGGCGCGTTCGTCGAGATCGTACAGATCGGCGAAAAACATTCTGGCGGATTGCTCCATGTCGGATCCAAACCCGGCGTTCTGCAAGGCTCCTGGGTGGAGTATCCGGGCAAACCACTCGGCGCCGAGGATCCAGCGGGTGTCCGCCTGTATCCAGGAGTAAAAGTCCGCGGGAGCCGCGTAGAGGCGCTGATTTTCCACTGCCTGAAGCTGGCCCCATAATGGCTCAGTCTCCAGAGCCTCACGGTACGCCTCGGCGCTGCTGCGGTATGACACCAGAAATATGTACTCCGGATTCCAGGCAGCGATCTGTTCAAACGTGACCTCCGCCCAGCCGTCGGAACCGGCGGCTTCTTCCCCCACCGGCTGAGCGCCGGCGAGCTGCAGCTGGGTATTCTGGATCCAGTTGCCCGGAGCCACGGCGAGTCTGGGCTCATCGGGGGAACCGCTCACCTGGAGGATCAGGGCCCGGGGCGAATTTTCCGCAGGACGGGGAACAGAAGATTCGATAATTTCGACCCGTCGGTCGAACCAGGATACGAGCTCCTCGGCACGCTCACCCTGTTGCAACAGTGCGCCGACGCGCCGGATATCCATGGCAAAATCAGCGGGGGTTTCAAGATCGAGATAGAGTACCGGAATTCCCAGGGCTTCCAGGGGCTCGCCAAGGCCGTCGGCCAGATAGCTGCGCAACAGAACGTAATCGGGACTGGTTGCCGCAATCTCCTCCGGGCCGGGGGATCTGCCAAGGCGCTGACGAAGTCGGTGATTCCCGTCGATGACTTGATAAAAGTCTCCCATGCCCTGGTCGGTGACTCCCAGCGCAACCAGCGAATCGACGGCGCCGGGAAACAGCCCGAGCACGTCAATAATCTGAATAAGTCCCCGCCCGGCTGCGGCGATTCTTTCGGGGATCTCCGGTGCGCTTCCGACCTCCGCCGCAGCGCTCTGGCCACCGGTCTCCCGGGAGGGAGCCGCAGCTATAACGCCGGAAATGACGACCAGCACAATAAAAAATATAAACGCCCCACGCATGGGTCGCGAAGAAGTGCTCATACATGCTCCTGCGGCCGGACTCTCCAGGAAATTTCCCGGTTAGAGCTTCTGGGGCTGGCCCCCCCGGCCTTTGGTGAATAGTATTATACGGCCATGTCCGAATCAGCGAAAGATCAATATACCGGCGATAGCAGGCCGGAAAACAGCGTATGCATTATCCTGGCGGCGGGCAGTTCGAAGAGAATGGGCCGGGCGAAGCAGCTCATGGATGCCGGCGGCATGCCTCTGGTCATGCGGAGCGTGCAGACCGCGCTCAGCCGGTTTTCCCGTGCGGTGGTTGTTCAGGGGGCCGTTGATCTGCGGGCAGCCCTCGAGCCGGTGATGCGTAGAATTATTTTGGTGGACAATCCGATTTGGGCAGATGGGCAGATGGGTTCTCTCCAGACCGGACTTCGGGCAGCGGAGCAAGCTCAGCGGTATATGGTGGTTTTGGCGGATCTGCCCTTCATTCGGGCCCGGACCCTGGACCGGCTTCTCGAGCTGGATATTTCCGTGCCTGCGGCCTATCCGGTTCACCGAGGCCGACGTGGCCATCCGGTTCTCTTTGGCCGGGAGGCGGCCCGGCTCATTCTGGAGGGCGGGCCCGAAGAACGGGCCATGAAAATCATCATGCCATTGCACCCCGCCGAGGTAGAGGTCGATGATCCGGGCATCTACCGCGACATTGATACCCTTGAGGACTATCACAAGAATTTCGGCGGAGAGGTCCCGTGGCCCGGCAATTAAATTTCTGTTCGTGAAATAACGGCTTGAGAGGGAAGCATCTCACTGCAGAGCCGGTCGGCCAGGGACGGGCGAACCGAAAGTACCAGGTCTGCGTAAACCCGGCCGTCAGACCCTCCGGCAGATCTACGGGCAAGTGAGATATTCAAAGCGGAAACCAGGGCGGAAAAGCCCCTGCCCTCAAACTCGAGGGGCCCGATCTCGTCGATGATCACCGGGGGCGACCAGGCGGAATGGAGCTCCATGCAGCGGGAAAACACACGGGAACTGAACAGAAACCGGCGGTAGGCAAACCAGGAGCTTTCCGTCGAGCCCGGTGGGCTGGCAAAACCACTGCCGGCCTCCCGGAGAAACGGATGCGACTCGCCGGGCTGGCCGCCCCGGAGAATTACGGCGTCATAACCGAGAAACCGACGGTCCTCAAAGCGCTTGACGCTCAGGATGCCGTCGGCTCCATGTTTTTCGGCGAACTTTTTTATGAAGGCGGTCTTTCCGCTATCCATGTCACCGACGACGAGCTCGATCCTCACCCAAAACCTCCCGATCCGAAGCAACGGAGGAGGACCGGTGAGGACCGGCTCCCGCGCGACCGAGTCGCGCCGTGATTCGGAGTGACCTAAAAATCGACGTATTCTATCACTGCGGGATCCCGATATTCCAGGAAGTATACCCGCTCGCCGACCGCGAGATCTCTGACCGCCAGACGTCCGGCACCTAAGCCTTCCCGCTGGGAAATCAGATTAAGGGCAGCATCAAACTTGTAGATTCCTCCGTCGGATCCTATGACAAAGAGGTTTCCGTCGCTGTCCACCGCCAGATCGCTGTTCCAGCCAACCTGAAAATCAATGCTGAGGTTATCGCCGGCGGTCGAGAAGCGGTACAAGGTGTCGGCGCTCGGGGATGCCAGGTATATAAAATCCGCACCGCTTGCGTTGTCCACCGCTACGATATGGGCATCTTCATCAAAATCAAAGCCCTGAACCGAGGCATCTCGGAATACCGACCAGCTGGTTCCGTCATATTGGATAATGTCGGTAAAGCTCGAACCGCCGTGAAAGTTGCCGGTGGTGAAATAGAGGCTTGATCCGATGACTGCGGTATCAATTACTTCACTCAGACTGTCGGCCGGTGCCGCGAGGGTGGTAGCCGAATACGTGGCAGCGGCTGCGGCCAGGGTCCCGTCGGGGTTTATGGGATGGACTGCGACCTGGCTGTCGTATGTTCTGTTGACGTACAGGGTATCGCCGTAAAGGTCCACGCCCCCGTACATCACCTGGCCGCCGGTGTAGGTCAGTTCGGTGGTGGGACTGAGGGTATCGAGATCGAGCCTTCGAACGACTGGAGTTCCCACGTTCTCGCCGTCATAAAACAGGGAATTAGACGCCTCATGATACACCAGCCCCCAGGTATCGCCGTCCATAAATGCCGAATCGTCATACACCTGGCCGTACTCAAATGTGGTAAAGCTGTGGATGATTTCCTCGCTGATGTTATCCCCTGCGGCATTCCGGATTCCCGTGGCGAAGCGCACGGTATACTGCTCATTTCCGTACAGTTTGTTATCCGCAGTTCTTTGGTTCGCGGGAACTAGGAAGCCGATGGCCTGCAGATTCGGATCATTCCCCGTGGCCGTCGCGATATACTCGGTGGTATCTCCTTCCCGGCTGATAAAAACCTGGTTTTCGAAGGATGACCATGTCATATTCTCCGAGAAATAAAATATCAACGTGCCGCTAACCGAGGCATCGGTAGCGCCTTCAGGGTGGCTCGAGTCGGTGATGCTGACCAGATTGCTGCTTGTGCCTTCGACCACGGTGATTCTCACGCTATCGGTAACCGTGTCGAACCGATCAGACACCAAAAGCCTGACGTCATAAATACCCACAACATCCGGGGAGAAACTGGCCCGGACATTTGCCTGACCAGTAATACTGTCGGACCTCAGGGCTGAGGCCGTGGGAAAAGAAACCAGTTCCCAGAGATACTCAATGTTGTCGCCGTCGGCATCGCTGCTGTTTCCCCCGTCGAGTTCGACGATGAGCCCGAGCTCAACAGTCTGATCTTCTCCGGCGTCGGCCACCGGTGAAATATTGGCGCCGACCAGAGTCGTCAGGAAATCACATGACGACAGCAGAGTGATCATCGCAACGGACAGAATGATTGTTGTAATACGAAGGTTTTTACGGGTTTTACGGTTCATATTTCCCCCAGGTTCTCATCTCCAAACAGGAGTGCAAATTTATTACTATTCCAATCATATATCTCTCAAATAGCAATTTCCAGTGAGATTCGAAGGAGAAATAAAAAAAAGCGGGAGATTTTCCCGCTCTGGTGCATTGATAGACTGTTAACCTGTGGACATTATGGTCGCCGGCCCTTGAAGTCGCCGCGATGTTTTTTCCTGCCCTGGCGCTTACTGCCTCCACCTTGAGGAACGTACTTCGACGTTTTTCCCCCGCCGCGCCGGTCCGGCTCGGCCTGTACCGGTCGTCCACGAAAGTGAAACTCGTTAATCTTGGCCAGAACCAGGTCGGCATAATTCCGGTCGATCATAACCAGGGAAAAGCGCTCCTCGATGGTGATTTTTCCGATTTCAATGTCACGCATCCGGGTGCTTTCGTTTATTAGAGCGATTATCTGGGGGGGATTGATGCGGTCCCGGCGGCCGAGACTGATTTTAATGGTGAGAAAGGAATCGTTGCCTTTTCGGCCCCGCCCCTTGAAATCCGGTGATGAACCGTGAAGCCGCCGCTCCTGACCGCCGGAATCCCGATGCTCCGGGGAGGGATTGATGTCCGCGGCATTCTGGTAGTAGGAAAGAAAGCGGTTAAACTCCAGGGACACAAAGTGCTTCAGCAGTTCTTCCCTGTCGAAAGCCGCGAGCTTTTCTTCGATGAGCGCCATGTGCGGCCCGATGCGCTGTTCATCGACCTTCACCTCGTGAACCCGGTCTATGAGGTGAATAAGCTGCTGGCGGCAGATCTGCTCGCCGGTGGGCACCGGAACCTTGACCACCGAACCCTTCATCATGCGCTCGATGCGCTTGAGCTTACCCTGCTCCTTCATGTGAATAATGGCGACGGAAATTCCTGTGCGCCCCGCCCGGCCGGTGCGGCCGCTGCGGTGAACGTAATTCTCCGGCTCGTCGGGCAGGTCGTAATGGATCACATGGGTAATGGCATCGACGTCGATCCCCCGGGCGGCCACGTCGGTGGCAACCAGTATCTGGATTGTTCGCTCGCGGAAGGATGCCATCACCTGATCGCGCTGGGCCTGGCTGAGATCGCCGTGGAGGGCAGCGCTGTTGTACCCGTCGCCGGCGAGCTGCTCTGCGGTGCGCTGGGTTGCGGCCTTGGTGCGGCAGAATACGATGCCATAGATGTTGGGACTGTAATCCAGGAAGCGTTTGAGGGCCTGGTATTTATCTTTGCTGTGCACCATGGCGTAGCGGTGTTCAATGGTGCCCGTGCTGCTGTTGGCCTTCCCGACAGTAACCTGCCGGGGTTCGCTCATATAGGTTTCAGCAATCCGGGCAACTTCAGGAGGCATGGTGGCGGAAAGCAGTATGACCTGCTTGTCCTCCGGGGTGGATTCGAGAATCTGATCGAGCTCCTCTTTGAAGCCCATGTTGAGCATGATATCAGCCTCATCCAGAACCAGCTGATTCAGCGACGTCAGGTCAACGGCGCCCCGGCGTATCATGTCCGCCAGCCGGCCCGGAGTGGCCACCACCACCTGGCTGCCCCGCCGCAGCGAGCTGATCTGCGAGCGGATATCCGCGCCGCCGTACACCGCAGTCACCCGGATTCCCGGAATATTCGCGGAAAAACGCTCCAGCTCGCCGCTGATCTGCAGGCAGAGCTCACGGGTCGGGCTGAGGATGAGGGCTGCGGGGGCTCCGGCAGCTGAGGGTGCCTTATGGATGATAGGAAGGCCGAACGCCGCGGTCTTTCCCGTGCCCGTCTGGGCAAGGCCGATAAAATCCCGCTTTCCGTCTTCCAAGAGCATGGGCAGGGCTTTTTCCTGGATTTCCGTTGCTTCCTGGAATCCCATGTCCTGTATTGCCTCGAGGATGGCGGGTTTGAGGGAAAATTCGTTAAATTTCATGATTGCGTCCTTTCAATACACCTGATGCATACGGGTCCGGTTCGTTCCGGCTGCCAGGCTCTGCTGCATCGATGTCCGAAGGGTACGCATTGAGTTAGTGTGGTTATTTTTTTGTACTGCCCCGAAAACAGCTGATTTAAATCATCTTATCCGTTTGTGGAAGAGGATTTACCCCTGTTTCAATGCAAGCATCGCCCACGTTCAATCTAGTCGTTCTCACATAATGGTTTATTGCAGTAAAATCAGCTGTTTTCGGGGCAGTACGTAATTTTTTAACTCACAGAGAGTTAGTGCCGGATGTATACCCCTTCTGCACCGGAAGGTCAAGCGCCCGACCGGCGTCAGGGATTGATGATGATATCGATTTCCGCAAAGGCCTGTACGCCGTTATTATCGGTGACGGTGAGCCGGACAGTCCGGGTTCCAGCAGCAACGTAGGTGTGCTGCACAGAAGCGCCGGTCAGGGCAGGCGAACCGTCTCCGAAACTCCACTGCCATTGATCGATGCTACCGTCCGAATCATCAGACGACGAGCCGTCGAACATCACCGGGACTCCGACAGTGCCCGTGTGCCCGTCGGCCGGCGAGGAAATTATGGCCGTCGGGGGGAAGTTTATATTAATCGATATATCCGCCTGGTCCTGAACGCCGTAGGCGTCCAGCACCGTCAGGACGACGGTGTAGCTGCCGCCTGCGGAATACCCGTGGGTTACCTGCTCTCCGCTTTTGACAATGCCGTCACCGAAATTCCATTCCCATAATATGATGCCGTCGTCGGGATCAGAAGACCCGGCGGCGTCGAAGGTGATCGGCGTCGCAATGTTTCCAAAGAAACCGTCGGCAGGCGAGGAAATGACGGCGGTGGGAGGAAGATTTATCCGCGGAGCCTGAATAAGCACGGTAATGCTGTCAGACGCGATATTTCCCTCGTTGTCCAGAACGCTCAAAACCACCGTATAGCTGCCCGGCTCGTCATAGCTGTGGGTCGCTGTCTCGCCGAATGCCATGTTCCCGTCAGCAAAATCCCAGATATACTCGCTGATTTCTCCGTCGCTGTCTGCGGATGCCGAACCGATAAAGGTGATTTCCCGGCCGACCAGGGTAATTACATCGCTGCCCGCATCGGCTGCCGGGGGGGTCCCAGCGGGGGCCTGTATGGCTATGGTCCGGGATGTGCTGTGTTCGGCGCCGTCGTCATCGCGCACCGTGAGAATCACTTCATAATTGCCGGAAACTTCGAAGCGATGGCTTGCCGTACGGCCCAGGGCCTGGGAACCGTCTCCGAAGTCCCAGCGGTAGCTGACAATATCCCCGTCGGCATCCGAGGACGCGCCCCCGTCAAAACTGACCGGAAGGTTGACATAGCTGCTGGCTAGGGCGGTGAATTGGGCGTTTGGATGTTCGTTTTCCATGAGCGCCGGAGAAACCGACAGGTAAAGAATGGCGCTTGACTGGGCTCCCTCATTGTCGGTAACCGTTAAGGTGACTGTAAATGAACCGGTTTCGGGAAACCGGTAGGTCACGGTTTCTTCAGTCCGCTCGTCGCCGTTGCCGAAATCCCACAAATACCCTTCGATTGTCCCGTCGGGATCATTGCTTTCTTCGGCGGAAAAGATAAGCTCATCACCAAGGGTGATTGATATTTCATCAGAAGTGAACCCCGTTACCGCAGCCGAAGCGTTGGGCTTTTGATTGCCGAGGAGATCGCAACTGATCAGGGTAGCGGCGCAGATGATGCACAACGCTGTGTTTCGTACTATTTTTACCATGTGAGCTCCGGACCCCGTGTTGAGGAGATCTTTTTAAATATAGCCTGAAATGTTCGTAAATTCAGTAACAGATAACCAGGCTCCGACTGTTATACTACGAGACAACAGTCGATTCCAAGCTTTTTACCATAGACATTCGGAGGTCCTTATGAAGAGCCCAGTTACCCGCCTTTCCGTTGCCGCCGCCGCACTGATTTTTCTCAGCTCATGCGTGACGGTAAACCGCCTGGATGAATTTACCCTCAGCGGCAGCAGCATGGCGCCCAGAATATACACCCCCCCATTCGCCGAGGTGAATTTACAGCGGGGCACTATTCCCGGATCCGAAAACAGCACTCTTCTGGCAATCGTTGAAATTGGGGCAAATGTGGCAGTCGGTGTGCAGGAGCAAAAGCTCGAAGAACGGCTCAACAGCATCCTCAGGGGCGAGGACCTGGAAGTGGCGCTGGAGACCGAGTTCGTACCGGAAACCGCCGTCACCCTGGACGCCATGACGATTAGCTCGACCTCGAGAGCCGATTATTTACTCGATGTTGAAGTGCGGGAATACGGAATTTATACTTCCGGCGGGGTGTATCTCAATATCAGTCTGGAGGCCCGGATCATTCACAACGCTTCGGGAGAAATCGTCTGGAGGCGCCGGCTCTCGGTTGATGAGGCCGCCAGCCCCTCGCTTTTTGGTATTAATGAATACGTTGGCACGGCAATCAACGTCGCCACCCTCGATGCCATGAGCGATGAGGAGTTGCGGGATGGTTTTCGCAGGCTCAGCGAACGGGCTGCATTCAATCTTTCAGAGCGTTTCCGGCGGGATTACTACAAGGCCCTCAGGGGGTAGAGAAATCCCGGCGGGGAATGCACAATATACAGGCACAACGAATAGCAAGGAGCACATATGTCTGAAAACAATAACAGCATTTTTCTGGTGATCGCGGCGATTATTTTGCCGCCCCTGGCCGTGGGGATAAAGCGGGGAGTCAGCGGAGCCCTGCTGCTCAACATAATCCTGACCCTGCTTGGCTTCATTCCCGGTCTGGTACACGCGCTTATCGTCATTTTTAAGTAAAAATCCAAATACCGGCGGGAGAAAATAAACCCTCCTTCCGGTACATAGCAGACCTCTCCAGCTCCTTCGATTATACTGTTGAACTATGGACATATTTTGGACAGATAACCCAATCGAAGACGGCGGGAGGCTGCAAAAACAGTCTGAGAATCTCAACATCATCATCAGCAGGCACGGTGACGAGCTAATGCTCGCCGGCTTGGGCCCGGAGGATCAGGATCTGGACGACGACGATATTCCCTGGCAGCGATTCGTAACCGGCAGCGAGGAAATCGTAATCCGCTTTACTCCCCTTACCCCCGACAAACCTGTGGTGGTAAACCCCGAGTATCCCGTGCAGATTCTTCCGGGGCAAAGCGCCCGCTTTTTTATCCTGCTTCCCGCCTGGATCGAAGTGTCGGTGCAAAAGTCCAGTCCAGTGGTGCTCAGCGAAATCCCGTCGGCACTCCTGTCCGCCACCTGGTTCGGCGGACCGCTGGACGGAATCTTGAGCTACAGTCTTAACTCACCGGCCATTCGCCGCAGCGAAAGCTCCTCGCTTCCCACTCCGGGGGAACTGCAGATCATCACCCCTCTGTCCCTTCGAAACCGCTCCCAGGAACTATTGTCCCTTCAGGACCTAAACATCCACTGCGAACATTTGCGGGTATACCGGGGCGAAACCAGAAACTGGACCAACGAAATCCAAATTAGCTACTTCGGGGGCGAACAGCCCAGCAAGGTTTTATACGTGGAGAAACGGCCGACCTTCGAAGAAACAAGCAGGGAACACAGCGGTCCACGGATCAAAATCAGGCAGGATCCCCTGTCCAAGAGCTACAGCTTTTTGAAGAACTTCACCGCCTAAGCGGTCATGAGGAACGAACTATGCAAGCCTTAAATCTTGAAGGAATGATGACGACTCTCAGAGAGGACGTGTTTACTCCTGATTTCCTGGAAAAATTACTCGGCGTCGCGGTCATCCTGGTCATCGGATTCGCCATTCTCAACATCATCAAGGTCATCGTCATCCGAAACATCCGCCAGCGGCTCAGCGCTCAGACGGTCATGCTGACCCGAAAAATAATCATATACACCGGCGGTTTTTTCGTAATCTTCATCGCCCTTCGGGAGGCCGGTCTTGATCTCAACATCCTGCTGGGTACCGCGGGGGTCGCGGGTATCGCCATCGGTTTCGCCAGTCAGACAAGCATCGCAAACATCATCAGCAGCCTCTTTCTCATTTCTGAAAAACCCTTCGAGGTGAACGACGTCATTAAAGTGGGTCAAACCAGCGGTATCGTCCTGTCAATCGACCTGCTGTCGGTGAAAATCCGCACCTTCAGCAACCAATTTATCAGGATCCCCAACGAAACCATAATCAACTCCGAGGTGACGAACATAACCCGCTTTCCCATACGCCGGCTGGATATCGACCTCAAGGTTGGTTTTGACGAGGATGTCGGTCGGGTTCAGGAGCTGCTCATGGAAATCAGCTCCACCAATCCCAACTGTCTAGATAATCCCGCGCCGCTGTTTATCTTCAAAGGCTTCGGTGAAAGCGCGATTGAACTGTTTTTCGGCGTGTGGTTTGAGAAGGCCAGCTATCTGGCTACGAAAAACAGCATCATGGTGGAAATTCAAAACCGCTTTCGGGAAGAAGGCATAGCCATCCCCTACCCCGGAATCCGTGTGGTATCGGGCCACGAAGCGCCGGTGAACGATGGGTCGGTACTCGATGGGTCGGTGCATGATGCGTCGGCGGAAGTACCTCAGCAGGAAAACCGATAATAAGGGTATACTGTTCGCATGGAAAAGCCAAAACCATGCACAGAACGGGAATACCGGGCATACCTCGATCAGCTTATTGAATTCATCGCCATACCGTCGGTGTCCCGAGACCCTGAGCGCAGCGAAGATTGTGCCCGGGCCGCCCGCTGGCTCGCCGATGCCGTCGGCGCTTCCGGCAGAAATATCGAGCTCATCCCCCACGATCCCCACCCGGTGGTCTACGGCGAAATGGGCTCCATGGACCCCGATGCCCCGGCCGTTCTGGTCTACGGCCATTACGATGTGGTATCCGAAGGAGCAACCTCGCAGTGGCACAGCCCCGCCTTCCGGGCCGATAAACGGAACGGCTTTCTCTACGGCAGGGGAGCCGCTGATATGAAGGGACCGCTGCTGGCCAGCCTATTCGCCGCAATCAGGGCCGTCGAAGCCGCCGGAGATGAATATCCATGGAAAATTATTCTGCTGTTCGAAGGCGCCGAAGAAGGGGGCTCGTGGAGCATCAGGAAAATCATCGAACAACACCCCGAGCGCATGAAGGCGAATTTCGCCTTCTCCGCCGACGCAGGCATGTATTCCTATAATCAGCCTTCCCTGACGTTAAGCGTGAAGGCCCTCTGCGCCGTCAACTTCCGAATAACGGGCATGGAACGGGATCAGCATTCGGGAACCTTCGGCGGCGCCATAGACAACCCGAACCGCGTCATGGCCGGCATTATTGCCGGGCTGCACAACAAAGACGGCAGCATAACGGTGGAGGGGATGTACAACGATGTTCCGGAAATTACCGATGAGCAGCGCCGGGATCTTGAGATACTCGGTATGGACGAGGAACACTTTTGCTCGGGAGCCGGGGTAAAAAGCCTGTGGGGTGAGGCGGGATACAGTCCCGCCGAGCGAGTCTTCCACAGACCGTCGCTGACGGTCACCTACATGGAGGGCGGACAGCCGATGAACATCATTCCGGCGAAGGCCTCGGCCATGGTTTCGGTCAGGCTGGTTCCCGGGCAGGATGAGAAGCGGGCGCTGGCAGCCCTGGAGGCTCATCTTATGAAGGCTTGTCCGCCGCATATGACCCTCGAAATAACCGGAAGCGGGTCCTACCCCGGCGCCTGGATAGACCGGAGCCACTTTGGGGTACAGGCCTTGTCCGGGGCCATGGAACGGCATTTTTCCAGGCGGCCCCTCATGGTTCCCGGGGGCGGTGGAATACCGGTAATTGCCTATATGCAGCAAATTCTCGGTATTCCCTCGGTGCTCACCGGAATCGCGGCGGTTGAGGACAATATCCACGGAGCCGACGAACGGATTCATCTCGAAAACTGGCGCAGGAGCATAGACTCCTATGCGGATTTTTTCTCCATGCTCCCCGAAGCAGAGCCGGCCTAAAAGCCGGCCCCATTCCCGTCATACCCGGGCCATCATGTCATGAAGGCCGCCGCCGTTTTCCACATTTTCATAGCCTGACTGGGCCAGTATGCGCTGGGCATACGACGATCGGGCTCCCGATGCGCAGTAGACGATGATCTCCCTGCCCTTGTCGCCGATTTCGCCGATCCTGTCGGGCAGCTCGTCCAGGGGAATATTCACCGCTTCGGGAAACCCGCCGCCGGCGAACTCTCCGGGGGTCCGCACGTCGATAACCAGGGGACCGTTGCCTGTGACTCCCGAATCTCCCGCGGTCTCCCGGTCAGTCTCGTCCGGGGTGTTGCCGCCGGCTTCCAGGTCTTCTATGCTTTTGCGCTCAACAGGGAACAGACCCACCGAAAGCTTCTCAAGCGGATAGGCCCGGGCAAAACGCTCCAGGGACAGATAACCACCGCTGAGGTTCCAGACCTGGTCAAAGCCCGCGGACTTGAGCATTCTCAAGGCCACATGTCCCTTTTGCCCGTCATGGCTGATCAGCAGGATTGCATGGTCTTTCGGCAGCTGACTGAGATTGTCCCTGAGTATGTTCTGGCTGACATTGCTGCTGCCGTATAAATTCGCCTTTTTAAAGCTGATGGGATCCCGCAGGTCCAGGGCGATGGGCTGCTTCTCGGCGGCGAAATCTTCCAGATCCGCTGCGAGGATAGAGGGACTGAAACCGCTTTTGTGGTTGACGGCGGTAAATGCCGCCATGTTTACCGGTCCGTTGGGGCTGTTGAACGGCGGAGCATAGGCCAAATCGAGCTCTTCGAGATCGGATATGGTCAACCCGCCGGCGATGGCCGCTGCGATAACATCGAGCCGCTTGTCAACGCCGACCCGCCCCGCAGCCTGGGCGCCGAGAACAGCCCCGCTAGTTCGGTCGAACACCAGCATCAGACTGACCTTTTCTGAGCCGGGGTAGTATGCGGTGTGGCTCGCCTTGTGTACCACCACGGCGTCGGCATCATAGCCCGCTTCCCGGGCGGCCTTGAGACTCATGCCGGCGGAACCGGCGACGGCGCTGAAGACTTTGACAATGCTCGTTCCGCTGGAACCCCTGTAAGCCTTGGTTCCCCCCAGGGCGTTTTCCGCCGCCATACGGCCCTGGCGGTTCGCCGGGCCCGCCAGGGGAATGCGGACCTTTTTGCCGTTAATGCTGTGTCGGATCTCGCACATATCACCGGCGGCGTAAATGGCCTCGTCGCTGGTCATGAGTCGCTCGTCGACCAGCAGCCCGCCAGCTTCACCCATTTCCAAGCCCGCTTCCTCCGCCAGCTTGAGACTGGGACGGACGCCTACGGACAACAGCAGCATGTCGGTCTCGATAACGCTGCCGTCATTGATGCTCAGGCGATTCCCCGAAATACCGGTCATCGATTTGCCGAGGTGGAGTTCGACGCCGAAATCAAGGAGCTCCCTGGTGAGAAAGCCCGCAAACTCCCCTTCGAGATTGGGCATGATCTGAGGGGCCATTTCAACCAGGCTCACCTTCATACCCCGCTTCGCCAGGGCTTCGACCATTTCCAGGCCGATAAACCCGCCGCCAACCACCGCCGCGCTTTTTGGCTCATGTTCTTCAATGTGACGATTGATCGCATCCATGTCGTCAAGGGTCCAGAGCTGGAAAACATTTTCCTGCTCTACTCCCGGCAGCGGGGGCACAATTGGCTTGCCGCCCTGGGCCAAAATCAGCCGGTCGTATTCGAAGGACATCTCTTCGCGATCCGCCCCCTTCACCGCGGTAACCCGCCGGCTCTCCCGGTCTATCGAGAGGGCTTCGGTGCCGGTATGCACCGTGACCTGGTATTGGTCCCGGAAGGTCTGTGGGCTTGCGAGAATGAGGTCCGAACGGTTCGCGATGTCCCCGCCTATGTAATACGGCAGACCGCAGTTGGCGAAGGACACGTCATCGCCGGCCTCGAGTATGGTTATCTCCGCATTTCCGTCCAGGCGGCGCGCCCGGGCGGCCGCGGTGGCTCCGGCGGCAACGCCGCCGATTATCAGTATCTTCTTTTGTTCGTTACTGGATCCGGTTTTCATTACAACTCCTTAATATATACTTTGTTATATATAAAAAAGTATATACTAAGAGATAAAAAAAAGGTCAAGTGCTCAAGGCTTTCTGGAGTTCATCGTTGGAGTGGCAGCTGCGCTGATGCGCATAGATGCACAGTGCTCTAGGCGATAGGCGGAAAATCGATGCGGTAGCGGACACCCTGCCCGAGGGAACTCTCGGCCCTGATGTGCGCGCCGATCTTCAGCAAAATATTGTGAACTATGCTCATCCCCAATCCCGTGCCGCCCTGCCCCCGCCTGGTGGTGAAAAACGGTTCCAGATGCTGCTTGAGTGTCTGCTCATCCATCCCCCGCCCGTCATCCTCATATTCGACGTACAGGGCCCGGCCGCGGATGCCGTAGCTCAGCCGGATTGTGCCCGGCTGCTCGGAAAGGCCGTGAGTCAGGCTATTGTTGATGAGATTGGTGAGCACATGCCAAAGCACGCCGGGATACATGGGAAGACTGATGTCCTTATCGCCGAGGATGACCACTTCAACGCCGTCGGCTTTTTTAAAGATGCTTTGCATGCTGCCCACAATCATATCCATCTCTTCACGGATATTTTGCTCAACCGGCATGTCATAGTGCAGCTCGGCGGCGATTTTTTTAAAGCTGGTGACCAGGCTGGCCGCAATATCCAGATTCCGCTCGGCGGCGGTGACTGCCTCCATCCCGACCTCAAGAAAATCAGTCATTCTGCTTTTTGACAGGCTGCCCTCGTCCAGCCGCCGGGTAACGTCCTCGAACTCCCGGTGGAGATGGGAGATAATGGTTACGCTGTTGCCGACCGGGGTATTAATTTCATGGCTGATTCCTCCCACCATGGAACCGAGGGCCGCCAGCTTCTCCGATTCAACAAGCGCATCGGTACGTTCGGTGACTGTCTGCTCAAGGCTGACGTTGATGCGTTCCAGATCGCCGAACAGCCGGTTTATCTGATAATTAATGTAGGCCGCAATAAAGGTGGAAATAATAATTACGAAATTGACTGCGACATAGTCGTGAATATAGAAAGTCAGGGGCAGTTGTTCCGACGGGAATATCTCGAAAAAGAAGTAATGGAAGGTCAGCAGCACCGATACGGCGCCGAGAACAATGCTGTCCCATTTGCGCTGACTGATCAGCCCTGCAAGAAGCAGGACGAATACCTGAAAAAACCCCAGGTTATAGAGGGACATATGACTGCGGTTGCCCGCCAAATATACGGTGGAAGAGAGCATGGCGATGGCGACGAGCAGGGCGGTCAGCACTCCGGTGCTGAATGCCCCCTGGCGGATTATCAGCAAATTAATGCAGAGCAGGATGCTGAGAATAATAACTGCTACGACGTTGGTGGTGAATCCCTGGACAAAGGCCATGCTGACTACAAACAACAGGGAAAACAGCAGAAATAGCAGATGTACATAGAGCAGGGCCCCCGCGCGGCGGAAAGTGAGGGCCGAGCTCCCCATGTACTTTTTTAGAAAATTCCGTTTCATTCGCTGGATCATAGGTCCTGGGACCACTATATAATCTCCGGCGACAAGTATAAATAGCCGGATGCTACTTCAGATAATCGAGCCAGGGTCTCTGGGCATCGACCATATGGTCCATCAACGCATCAAGTTCCTTGACCGCGGAGGTAGACGGCATGGCCAACAGTGCCTGAATCGCAAGGTTCCGGTTTTTGTGCAGCACCGCCTCGGCAATCAGATCATAGACTCCGGTATAATTTCTCAGCAAGGCGGCGAAACCCCGGGGATAATCGGCGAAGCCCACGCCCTTCACCCCTTCGGCGGAAATATGGCCGGGAACCTCCACGGCAACATCGCCGGGAAGCGACGGAATCAGGCCGTTGTTCATGATGTTTACCGCCATCTCTTCGTAGGCCGGAGCCAGACCGGACAGAGCCTCAATCATGGGCACCACCCGCTCATGAAGGCTGGAGGTATCGATTTCCGCCCGGTCGGCGGAGGCCAGGGCCCTCCGGTAAAACTCGTAAAAATCCCGGATTCCCTGATGGTCGGCCACATCCCGGGCCCAGGGTATGTACTCTCCGATGTGGCTGTCGACGGTTATGGGCAGGAGGGAGTAGCGCTCTAGTATTTCCCTGAAAACCCCCCGGTCAGACCATGCCCGGCTGGGCTCATCCCGGTCAATGATCGGCTGTCTTGTGGCTCCCTCGGTTTCCGGTGCGTGACCGGTGCGCTGCGCGTAATCCCAAATATCACTGTAACCCATGGCCCGGGAAAAATAATCCGGGGCCTTGGAAAGGATGTCCGGATATGCATCGCTTCCGTCGCGGTAGCGGGCCTCGACCAGAACGGAGAAATGGTTCAATCCGCCGGCCTTGAGCTCCAGCTCATCGAAATTCTTTCCGAGGATGGTTGGCAGGTAGCGCTGGAGCGAGGCGATTTCATGGCACATTCCGATAAACTTCATGTTTGGATATTTGCGCAGCACCGCCGTGGTGATGGCGGTCATGGGATTCGAATAGCAGAACACCGTGGCGCCCGGCGCGTGGGCGTCGATATCCCCGCAGATATCCAGGATGGGGGGTATAATTCTCAGTGAGTGAAACAGTCCACCGGGCCCGCCGTTCTCACCGTATATCTGATTCAGGCCGTACTGAAGCGGGTAATTCCAGTCCTGATCCCAGAGTTCGAAGCGGTCTCCCACTTCAATCGAAATGATGACGTGGTCAGCCCCCTTCAGGGCCTGTTCCCTGTCGGTGGTGGCGCTGAGTCGGTAGTTGAGCCCCCGGTCTTCGATAAACTTTTTCCCGATCTCCTCCACCTTCTTGAGGCTTTTTGTGTTTATATCCATGAGGCATATTTCCGCCCCTTCGAGGGCGGCGCTCTGAAAAATATCGCCCATGGTCCCAAAACCGAACTGGGCGCTTCCCGCGCCGATTAAAACGATCTTCATCTGTCACTCCTGTTTTATGTTATGGATGGGATAGTACTGTCGAACCGCCGGGTTTTCCAGCACATTGACATTGTATCTTCCGGGATTTCTTGCACTTTTCTTAGATCGGATGTATACCATGGTCATGGGCGGAGCGCAGCATCGCGACAACGGAGAGTTTCTGAGGCGGATAATCGACGAGAGCATTGACTCGGTACGCAGTTCCAGTGAGCTCCGCTGCAGCATTCCCCGGCGCCGGGGATTGAAAAAAATCATTCCCGGAATGGTGTTTCACGAATACCACGAGCTGTTTATACAGTATGAGGGGGTGAACCGTTTTTCCCTTCCACAGGAGAGCATAGACCTGACCCCCGGCGGCATGCTTATTATCGCTCCGGAGCTTCCCCATGGAGAGCGGGCCATACCGGATACCGCCGGGGAATTCGGCCATCTGGTCATTACCCCGGGAGAGCGCTTCCTCCAATGCCACCTTTCGAAAGCCGGTTACTTGGGCGACCGGAAGGGAATGGTGCCGCTGATCAGCTACTACGAGCGCAAGGAAGGCCCCCCGCCGGCGGAAATTCAACGGCTTTTTATTTCTCTCGTGGAGGCCGGCGAGTATAATGATGAGCACCGGGAGGGCATCGTTTCGGGCATTCTCCTGGCGCTATTGGGCTGCGTGCGCCGGGCCCTCGAGTCGGCTCCCGAACGGCCGCTGGTGAACCCGGTGGTCGAAGATACCCGGAGGCTTGTTCTTTCTGGTTATCAGAGCAGCGAATTAAGCGTCAAATCCCTGGCCGGGCAGCTGCAGCTCTCTCCCGATTACCTGTCCTGGCTTTTCCACCATCACAGCGGAGTTAACCTGAGCCGCTACATAGCAGAGGTGCGTATGGAAAGGGCGATGGATATGCTCCGGGGCACAGACTACCGGATTTCGGAAATAGCCTGGAACTGCGGCTATGCATCTCCGGCATACTTTTCCCGGGCATTTTCGTTGAATTGCGGTCTTTCTCCCCGGGATTTTCGGAACCGCGCCCGGGGGAATGCAGCGGCGCATAAGGAGCGGTGATGAACCGCAATCAGCGGGTGATAAGTATTATGCTCACATAGCCTGCGGCAAAACTCGCGGTGGCGGCCACGCCGGATAAGCGATGTTCCAGGGATCCTTTTTCCAGGATGAACGCGTTGGCAACCATTGCGCCAATTCCCACTGCGCTGAAAAGCATGTGGGGCCAAACCTCATCAATGCGGTCAAGGTAGGCGATGCTTCCGGCCAGGGAGCTGGTGAAGGCGCTGCCCAGAGCGGCATAGCCGATTATGGAATGATACTCAAAACCGAGCAGCCCGCTGACGCCGGTGGCGGCTACCAGGCCGAGACTTACATAGCCGCCGATTTGATGGAGATCATTCCGGCGGATTACCTGGCCGAGACCAGCGGCTCCCCGCTCTCCGTCACCGGATTCGCCTCCCTCAGCGGCCAGGGGAGAGAGGGCAATTGTGAGCATCAGGGCAATGAGCAGTAGCTTTTTCATGAAGACCTCGCTTTTACGGTGGTTTTTGAAACCTATTGCCCGGGGTTTCAAAAGGCAAGATGTTTAAATACATATGTAGTGCCCCCAAAACAGCTGATTTAAATCAGCTGTTTTGGGGGCAGTAGGAAATGCAAATGGAAGACGGAAAACTGTTCAGGGAAGCCTTCAACTCAGAGGTCATCGCATATATTGCAGATGGCCTCGTCCGGGCCGATCCGAGTATCGATTCACGGCTGTTTATTGGCATGGCCAACGAAGGGCTTGAAGACTTGAGCTTTGGCGACCGTGGGGAAAACATCTACCGCGCCTTAAAAGCGGTCCTGCCTTCGGATTTTCTGCGGGCGGCTGAAATTCTGGTGAACAGCCTGGGGCCCGAACCAATAAGCGACCGGCTTGAGGGGTTTGACGGGTTTTACACCATACCCCTGTCCACATATATTTACCGGCACGGACTGGACTATCCGGATACCTCGCTAGGTGCCTTGTATGAAATAACCAAGCGGTTCAGCGCGGAGTTCGCCGTCCGGCCGTTTATCGAACAGCATTATGGAAAGACCATGAAGTTTCTTCACGTGATCTGTGAGGACCCGAGCCCGTTCGCCAGGCGCTTGGCGAGCGAAGGCACCAGGCCGCGGCTGCCCCTTGCCTCAAGGCTCAAGGCTTTCCAGCAGAATCCCCGGCCGGTAATCGAGCTCCTGGACAGACTCTTTTTGGACGAAAATCTCATGGTGCGCCGGTCAGTGGCGAATAATATCAACGATATCAGCAAGGATAATCCCGACGCCGCCGTCGAAGCCCTGAGCCGCTGGAGAAAAACCGGGCCGGGAAAGGAGACCGAATGGATTATCCGCCACGGCCTCCGAAGCCTGGTCAAAAGCGGCCACCCGGAAGCGCTGTCCCTCCTGGGTTATTCCCCGGGCGGCATCGATCTGGTTTCTTCGCATTGCAGCGCTCCGGCGGTGGAGCTGGGCGGGTCCCTGCTCTTTCGCTGGCGCATTGCCAATGCCGCACCGGAGAAGCAAAAGCTGCTTATCAATTACATCATTCACTTCGTTAAGGCAAACGGGAAGCGCTCCAAAAAAATCTTCCGCCTGGCGGAGAAGACAATTCCCGCCGGCGGAGAACTAACAGTGGAAAAACTGCATAAATTCCGTGCATTCAAAAACCAGCGATTTTACCCCGGAACCCATTTCGTCGAAATAAGCGTAAACGCCCGATACATGGGCCGGCTTGAGTTCGAACTGCAGATCGGGTAATGTGCCGGCAGCGTAACCGCGTCGAATCCGCCGGGTATTGCGGCCGGCATCAGCGGCCTGTGCCCGGCGTATCTCTGTCTGCAGCCCGGGGCCTGAGAATGACCGCGTCGCCCTCGCGCTCCAGCTTCAAGGAGCGGGCATCGCCGATTTCTTTTATGTAATCCTCGGGCAGCTGCAGCCGTCCGGCCCTGTCGAGCATCACCAGTTCCTCGTGGCTTTCCTGCTGCATGAGTTCATCGGAGCTGATCTGCTGAAGTTCGCGTAAAAAGGCCGCCTTCGGCACGAATTCGCTGCTGGCCTTCCCGTCGCGGATGGCCACCACCCGGTCGACCAGGCGGGTAAGCATCATATCATGTGTGACGATGAGGATGCTTAAGCCCAGTTCCCGGTTTACCGTCCTGAACAGTTCCATTATCCGTTCCATAGTGGGACGGTCCACCGACCCCGTGGGCTCGTCGGCCAGGAGGATTCTCGGCCGGTTTGCCAGTGCGATGGCGATGGCCACCCGCTGCTGCTCTCCGCCGGATAGTTCGGTCAGGCGGTTTTCCGCCCGGTGGGAGAGTCCCACGGTTTCAAGCAGCCAGTCGCCCCACTCCCGGGCCTCCTGTTTGCCCATGGCGCCTTGTGCCAGGACGCCGATGTCCATCACCAGCGACAGGTTAGCCCGGGCGCTCAAATAAGGCAGGAGATTCCTCGCATTGTTCTGCCAGACAAATCCCACGCTGTCCCGGCGGTATTCCACCAGCTCCCGGGCGCTCAGGGTGAAAACTTCCCGGCCGTCAACCGTCAGAGACCCCGCCGACGGCTGATCGAGTCCTCCAATCATGTTGAGGAGCGTGCTCTTCCCGCTGCCGCTGTTTCCGATTACAGCGCAAATCTCGCCTTCGGGAATATCCAGATCGAGCCCCTGCAGGGCCATGACCTCGCTCTCTCCGCTGCGGTAGATTTTTACAATATTCCGGCAACTGATAATGTTTTTCCGCAGCTGCTCAGCCATGGTTGCCTCCGGTCAGATCGATGAGGTTTTGGGCCACGTCGGTCATGCGGGGATCGTGGGTGGCCATGATTACCGTATGGCCTTCCTTTTCAACAAGGTCGCTGAATAGCCTGATTATCTGAAGCCCCGTATGGGAATCCAGTTCAGCGGTCGGCTCGTCGGCGATAATAATATCGGGATGATGGGCGACCGCCCGGGCTATGCCGGTGCGCTGCTGTTCGCCTCCGGACATGTGCGCAGGGAAGTGATCCATGCGCTCGGCGAGTCCCACCATTGTCAGGTAATCCCGCGCCCGCTTCCGGGCCTCCTTCCAGGGAATCCCGGCGATCCGCAGGGCAAACTCGACATTTTCCCGTGCAGTCATTCCGGGCAGCAGGGCTACCGACTGGAACACGAATCCGATTCGCCGGCGCCTAAGGTCATCGCGATTTGCATCGCTCATGGCGGCGATGTCGTCGTCTTTGAGGAGAATCTTACCGCTGTCCGGCCTGTCGAGGGCTCCCAGCAGGTTGATAAGCGTAGTTTTTCCCGAACCGCTGGGCCCCTCCAGTACGCAGAGCTCTCCTTCTGAAATACTGAAGGAGAGATTGCTGATCACCGTCGTTCGGCGGGATCCGCTGACATAACTCCTGGAGATATTCTCCGCCCGTATCATCTAACCCTCACCAAGTTTCAGCGCGGCGCTGACGTTTAATCTGCGGATCAGAATCTGAAGAAGCACCGATCCTCCCACGGCCAATACAACTCCCAGCAGGTAAATGCGCAGGTAATCCCGTGAGTCCGCCAGCACCCGGAAGGGAAGAACCGGGTTGCCAGCCAGGATTTCCATGAGGGGGCCGAACAGCAGGGTGGTAAGGGCGCCAATGAAAACCCCGGTAACCAGGGAACTGCCGACCAGGGAGAGCATTTCGATGGCCGGCACCCGGCTGAGCTCGGCGGGTCCCAGGCCCATGGCGCGCACCACGCCGAACTGAAGCCGCCTGTCCCGCAGGGAAAGCAGCAAATAAAGAATAAAGCCCGCCGAGCAGATAAGCATGGTCACCAGGAAGCTCAACGTGAGGGCGCCATTGATGCCCTGAACCAGGGCGTCGTTCTTCAGCCTCACCAGCTCCTGGGAACTGTTCTCCATCCTGGTAATGCCGATCTCCCGGTTTTCGATTGCCTCGTAGAGGTCCCGATCGGACGGGGCCTCTTCCCTGCTGAGCCAGAATTCATAGGGCGTCAATCCGGCGCTGTTCTGAAGATATTCCAGATTTGCCACCACGATTGACGATTCTCCGGGGTCCCAGCCCGGCCAGTGTTCAACGAAGGCGTACACCGTCCCTGCGGCTTCCTGCCCGTCGCCGAAGCGGAAAACCAGGGACTGTCCTGCTTGCAGCTGAGATGACAGATCCGAGGAAACAAGCAGGGCATCGGGGCTGGCGCTCAGTAAATTCAGGTAATGGAACCAATGCCAGGGCAGCAGGTCGTCCCGAAACCAGGCGATCCGCCCGAATTCGCTGGGCCGCAGCCCCATGACCTGCACATCCTGCCGCCATTGATTGTCGATGCTGGCCTGGCCGCCGGAATCGAGATACACCGGGGTCATTTCCCTGATGCCCGGCAAAGTTCGGAACTGGTCTCTGGGCGGTTCCTCCCACCGGGGACGGGTAAGCACGTCGAGCTGGCTCGCCCAAGGATTGTCGCCCACATCGTGGTGATCGACCCACTCGGGCATTATTCGCAGGTCCGCGCCGATGCGGTAACGGATGTCCTCCTCAAGATTCGCATTGAGGATGCGGGCGGCATTGGCGTTAAACATGCCCACCGCAATGGAGAACAGGACGAAAAGCATAAGGAACTGCATCCTCCCGTCCATTCTGCTGAGATTTAGCAGGGCCATATAGGAAGCGGGCTTCCAACGGGCCCGGCCCAGACGGAAAACCAGACTGATAACCCGGGGGAAAAAGCGGAGAAAGAGTAATCCCGCACCGAGAATAAACACCGTAGTGAGCAGGAACAGCAGGGGATCGAGATTCTCAAGCAGCACGTCGGCGCTGTTGCTTCGAAGAAGCTCAATCTGGGCCCGGTAGCGGTACAGGCCGTATGCCGAAGCTCCCAAAGCACCCAGGTCGACGAACCAGCGCTGCCACCCCGGGCGCCCCAAACCACCGGGAGTGCGGCTTTTTAATTCCACGATGCTGGTGCGGGCCGCCCGGTAGGTCGGAACGCTTACCAGCAGCACCAGAAGGAGGCCAGCGCCGGCGCTGAACAGGAAGGCGCTGGCGCCCAGCCGGAAATCCATCATGCTGCGGCTGACGAACTCCATAAAACCCGAGCTCGAGCCCAGCAGCCGGCAGAAGGCCAGGCCGAGGAAGGGCCCGATGAGGACGGCGACGGCGGCGAGAATCCCGTACTCGAGCAGGTAACGGCGAAGGATGAGTGCCGGACCGGCTCCCCTGCCCTGCAGCATGGCGATTTCATTGCGTTCCCGCTCGATAATCAGCCGGGACAGCATGAGGATGTAAAACGCCAGCAGAATCAGTACCGGTAGGATGAGCATCGCCAGGAACAGGTTGAAACGTCCCCTCCGGTTGATGTACTGCTCGAGCTGAGGTGAGGCGGCGAACTCCAGCTCCATGGCTCCCTGGAAGTCGGAAAGCAGGCGGCGATGGGCGTCCAAGGTACCCATGAGTGGAGCTACCATGGAGGTGTCCATGACGCGGTAATCATAGGCGTAGGCCCAGTAGGCCCGGGACAGCAGCTCGCCCTGGCCTCCCAAAAACAGGGTTTCAAAGCTTCCGGGGCTGACCACCAGCTTGCGGCCGAGATGATCCATTCCCCGGAACCAGTAGGGATCCCGGGGATCCGAAGCGCCGAACACCCCGACGACCCGGGCGGGAATCGGCGCCGCTTCGCCGGGCAGATGAACTTCGTATGTCAGGCCTGCGACCAGCTCCGCCTCCAGCAGCGCCCGTTCGCTGACCATCAGTTCGAGGACGCCGCCGACCGCATAGTCCTCAGCGGCCCGGCCGTAAATCATCTCAACATGTGACTGGGAATCGCTGAGACTCGCCAACTGGAACCAGCGGTCGGCCGACTCTCCCAGGTCGGGCCGTCCAAGGCGCAGCTCCCTGGTGTTCACTTCCCGGGCCATGGACAGCAGGGGCAGGGGAATATCCCCGGACAGGCGCTCCCCTATGCTCTGGTCGATAATATCAAAAACCCGCAGGCGCTGATCATCGTCCAGGCCGAAGCGCAAATCCACATCGAGCACATAATTACCGGGAAAGCGGTTTTCCTCGATCTGAAGAGTTTCCATATCGCGGACCAGAAGCTCCATGAGGCTCCCCGCGGAGTACAGGGGAATGCTGGCAGCCAGGGCTGCGGTCAGGATGAAACCAATCAGCAGGGGAAGGGAACTCTCGGGATTGTGAAGGATTTTCCGGATTACAGATTTAACCACAGCTTCACTCTAATACAGCACAGTCCAGCCCTCTTCCAGGCCGTCGCGAATTTCGAAGAAGCGGTCGGATTCGAGCCCTAGGCTGACATCCTGCTCCCTGATTACCCCGTCCTCCAGCAGCCGTACGAATCTGCGGGTCTGGAATCGCTGAATTGCCGATTTGGGAAGAAGCAGTACCCCTTCCCTCCTGGCGATCACCGCGAAAATATCCGCAGCGCTTCCCTCTCCGATATCAGCCGGCAGCCCGTCTACCCTGAATTGAACACTCTCCCGATAGGCCTGGTACTGATCCGTCGGCACGTCCCGGGGGGTGCTCACCACCTGTCCCCGGTAATCCTCGCCGAGAACGCTGACTTCTACTTCCATTCCCCTGCTGAACGACTGATGCTCTCTGCCGGTGTATTGGACAATGAGGCTTTCGGGGCTTGAAATCCGGATAAACGGCTGGCGGGCCTGGATATACCGGCCTTCTTCCGAGGTATCGAGAAAAACCACCAGGCCGCCGATGGGTGCGTAAAGCCGGGAAGAAACAAGCTGCCGGCGGTATTCTTCCAGTCGTATCCGGCTCAGCTGGAGTGAATGGGAGGTGTTCATGCGGTTTCTCATGTGCCCTGCCACGCTCAAATCCCGGCGGATTTTCTGCTTTTCCACCGCTCGCTGCATGGCTTCCAGTTCCCTGCGCGGCCTGTCGCCCAGCTGCTGGGCCAGATCGTGCTCCTGTTCCAGCTCCGCAAGGGTGAGGTCCTCAAGGGCGATCTCCAGCTCCGCGCTGACCGTCAGATTCTCAAGCTGATCCTCGTAGAGGGCGATGTTTAACTCTTCCTGGCTTATCATGCTCTCGAGCTCGTTGGTGTCCAGCTCGGCCAACAACTGACCGGGCCTCACCTGATCGCCGACCCGCACGTAGAGCCCCTTGAGATAGCCGCCCCTCTCGGGAAAAGACAGCTGGGATTGCCGGGTGGAAACCAGGTTGCCTACCACCCGAACACTGCGCTCAATATCGCCCCGCTGAACTTCCACGCTTCGGTACTGGGCCTGCTGGGGTTCGACCAGGGGAGGAGGGAGCATTTCCTGCTCCCGGGGCAGGAAAAAACAGCCGCTGAAGCTTATCAGAACTGCCAGGACCCCGACGGCTGCCCGTGTCAATTCGCGCCTCGGTCTGCATCGGCGGGAAGCTGCATGTCAATCTGCTCCTGAATCAGGGAGAGCATGCGGCGGGTTCCCCGGCTTTCCATAAAATCCCGGTATTCCTGAATATCCTTTTCACTGAATACTCCAGTGCGAATCTTGGACATCGGACTGTTGTCAAAGGCGAAAAACCGCGCTCTGAAGTTGTCCATAACCCCGGAAAAATCGAAGACCATGGAAAAATGGGGCGGAAAGTAGCTGTTGTCGGCGATGAAGCTGCGGTAGGTTTCGATGCTTCCGGCTTCCATATCTTCGCTGTCGCGCTCGAGTGCGATGTTGAGAAAACTGTCCTTGCCCGCAAAGGCCAGGGCCCCTTCGGGCAGTTCGGCATCGGGAATAACCCTCTCGCCATCGAGACGGTAGTGCTTCCCCTCGATGCCGTACATTAACAGGTCGTAGTGTTCCTGGCTTCGGTGAAACCAGTCGATAAACTGCAGCACCCGCTCGGGATGCTCGCTGCTGCTGCTCACGGCGATACCCAGATCGAGATTGTCGATTCGCTGGGCCCGCTGATCGGGAAACAGGGTGAAGCTCACATAATTCCATTCTGAACCTTCGGAGCTTATGTACGAGCTGAGAAACAGATCGTTGCCCCTCTGGGTCGTGATAACCGCCCAGCGGCCGGAATTGATAATCATGTAGGGATCGAGGCCGATGGACCGGCGGTCCAGGAAGCCCCGGTCCATCCAGTCCATAATTCTCCGTATGCCCATTTCGTACTCATCGGTGTTTTCCCAGGCGGTGATGCGCATTTCCGGATCATCGGCCCGGTACACCAGCAGCATGCCCGTGTCGAGAATATTGTACCCCGAACTGGCGGCAAAGAGGGCGGTCGGATTGGCGCTCAGCGCCAGGGGGAACACATCGGAATCAGCCTCGGCGATGTTGGCCAGCAGGGCCTCCAGCTCGGACCAGTTGCGAATTCCCGTAATATCGAAGCGGTTTACAAAATCCTCCCTCACCATTACGGTCAGCTTCGGCGCATAGGGAAGATACCCGGTAATCAGATACACATCGCCCCGTCGGGCCAGGGCATGGCGCAGTTCGCCTTCAATTACTGAGGTATAGGCCGGCATGTGCTGCTGCAACAGGTCGCCCAACGGCGCTACCAGACCCTGGGAAATCAAATCCCCGATGGCTACTCCGTTGAACATCATGTCGGGAAAGTACAAAAAGGCGTCAATTTCTCCGCCGCCTTCAAGAAGTTCGGGCAGGGATTCCAGGTACTCACCGAAGGGCAGGAAGGTGACCTCGAGCTCGAGGTTCAGGTCTCTTCGGGACTGCTTTTCAATCTCGTCAAACAGCTCGGTCACATGGGGACTCGCCTCCCCGGGAAAGTACAAATGAAGGGTTTCGCGGCTACGGGATCCCGATGAAAGTTCACGATCGAGGTCTGCGAAAGGATCGTCATCCCGGGCGCAGGAGATCATGCCTGCGGCGAATAATACGATGAGCAATGATACAATCAGCCGTTGGATAGTGCGGTACACTGGGGCCTCCTGATTTCTGGAACGTATTCCCGGGGAAAACGGAAATATTTCTGTCCATAATATCAGAAAGCCGTGAATGGTCCAGGGATTTTATGGCTGAGGGCGATTTTTCCTCAGTTTCCCTCGTCTCGCAGGGGGGAGACGGCCAAGCCAGCCCTTCCTCCTGAAGAGAATGAGCATAACAACGCTCAAGGCTCCCATAATGCCCAGAAGCAGCGGATAGCCGAAGGGCCAGGCGAGTTCGGGCATGTGAGCAAAGTTCATCCCGTAGATGCCGGCCATGAAGGTCAGGGGAATAAAGATAGTGGATATGACCGTGAGGATTTTCATAACCTCCGAAAGCCGGTAATTCTGGAGTGCGGTAAACAGATTCAGCTGATCACGGAGCATGTCGCGGTATGCAGTTGCGGCGGAACTGACCATCTCCAGGTGATCCCTCAGGTCCGTGTAAAACGGCAGAACATCCGAATCTATTTCAGGCCCATCGGCCCCGAGCATAAGCGCAAGGGCGTCGTTCAGGGGCTGGACATGGCGGCGTATTTCCGCCACCGTGGACTTGGCCTTGCGGATCTCCCCGATTACCCCCGAATCCTGACGGTCGAATATCCGGTCTTCAAAATCCTCAATGCCGCCGCCCATAAAATCCGTTACGTGTATGTAGTTGTCCACCACCGCGTCCAGCAGGGCGAACAGAAGATACTCGGCGTCGCCGGAGCGGATCCTGCCGCTTCCGTCTTCGATTCGCCGCCTGATAGGCGCGAACACGTCTCCCGGAGCTTCCTGAAAACTCATAAGCACATTATCGAACTGGACCATGCTGATCTGCTCCGTGAGGATGGTTTCTTTTTCCATCCTGAGCATTTTGGCGATAACGAAGCGGTAGCCCGGGTAGGTCTCAATTTTCGGCCGGTGACCAAAATTGGCGATATCCTCGGCGATGAGGGGGTGGATTCCGAAACGCTGTTGAATTGTGCCAAGCAGCTCGGAGTTGCGAAAGGCGGTAATGTTTATCCAATACACCCGGCGGGGGTCGGGCTGCCAGGCGCCGAGCTCGGCATGAGACAGAGAAAACGTTTCCCAGCCCGCAGCGTCCCAGCTGTAGCCCGTAATTTCAGCCGGACCCTCATTTACCCCGTCCAGGCTGTGGATCGAACCCGGAATGCTGTGCAGCTTTATGTGCCTGGTTGGAACGAGTTTAGACATGTGGTGGGTTTCCTCGCAATTCTGAAAATGCAGGCTCCGTCGCCCGGACCATCAGCCTTCCATGCCGATGGACAGCTGGAAGATAATTCCTTCGGCGTCGTAATAAAATTTTTCCAGCCCGGTTTCGTCACCGAATTCCTCTTCATCAAAAACTATTTGGGGAAAGGTGATATTGTATTTAGTGTTGCCTCCGAACAAAGAATGGAGGAAGTTACCCGCCAAAACATTGAGTATTTCCAAAAGGCAGTCGTCTATTTCCCGGGCATTGAGGGAGTCCCAATTCTCCGCATGAATGGTTTCCACCACCTGGCGCTTGAGGGCCAGGGGCAGCCGCAGGAGGATGGTGCCCCGAACGGGCCTGGTTATGTCGATGACGATGAGCTGACTTACATCCGGGGAGATTTCATGACTCTCGGTGCGGATAACATCGATGAAGGCCATATTGATAAAGGTCTGCTCAACCGCGGAGGTTATGGCCGATTCAATGCTCATTACGGTATTCATAGGCTGCCCTCCAGATACTCGGTGACCTTTTCCGGCGAGAGGGGTTTTTTCATGATTCCCTCGATACCGAAGTGGCTCAGTTCATTCTCCAGGGCTTCATTTCCCAGGGAAGAAACGACCAGGACCTTCACGGCCTTTGTCGATTCATGGCTCCTGAGCTTTTTTATAAACGTGGTACCGTCCATCTTGGGCATTTTGATGTCGGAAACCACCAGATCGACGGTTTCGCTGTCCAGTACGGAAAGGGCATCCAGTCCGTCTTCAGCCTCGAGAAACTCGACCTCCGATAAACCGGCCATCTGAAAGCAGCGCTTAATGATCATCCGGGACGTGTTTGAATCATCTACGATGAGTATTCTCGAAAGGGCCATGGTTCCTCCTAAATCTTCCATTCTGTCTTGGCGTTTGACACGGTAATCTCACCGCTGTCGATGTGCAGGCTGACGGTACGGCTGATTTTACCGCCGATGTCCTCTTTGAGAACTCCCAGCCCGTTCTTCCACAAGAAGCGTTTGACGGCTACTGCGTTCCGACGGCCGATATCGAAGGTGTTGTTGTCATCCATAATGCTCGCCCCGCCGGCGATTTTGACCTTCAGACTCCGTACCGGGCAGCCGAGTTTCTGCATTTCCTCCAGCAGGACCGGCAGCCCGGTGTCGGCGAAGTAACCCGGAAGCTTCCGGGCCTTTTCGGGATTGGTGGAGGCCTCGGGAAGGGCGACGTGGATCATGCCCCCGATTTTCCGCTGGGGGTCGTACATCATCACCGCCACGCAGGAACCCAGGGCATAGGTCTTGATAATGTCGCCCGGAGTCTTGCTGGCTTTAATATCCCCTATGCCCACATCATGCCTCATGCTCACCTCGCTCAGTATCAGTGTAATGCAGCAGCTACAGTTTTTGCAGAACTTCGATGATGTTGTCGGTCATCAGGTGAAGCGGCGACTGTTTTTCCACCGCTCCGATATCGAAGGCCACATGGGGCATGCCGTAAATTACCGAGGACTGTTCGTCCTGCCCCAGGGTCCGGGCTCCGGCGCTGCGCATGGCCAGCAAACCCTCCGCCCCGTCGGAGCCCATTCCCGTAAGGATTACCCCAATGGAATTTGCGCCGGCCTGCTCGGCCATCGATGAAAACAGCACATCAACTGAAGGGCGGTGACCGCTCACCTTTTCCCCGCCTGAGACGGCAACCACATAGCGGCCGCCTGAGCGCTTGACCCGCATGTGAAGATCACCGGGGGCAATCAGAACGCTGCCCCGGATAATCCGGTCTCCGTCCGCCGCCTCTCTGACCTCCACGTCGCACACCTCGTTGAGTTTGTCCGCAAAAAGCTTGGTAAAGGTGGGGGGCATGTGCTGGACCACCACGGTTCCCGGCATGTCGGCGGGAAATGTCTGGAGCATTCTCCGCAGGGCGACGGTTCCGCCGGTGCTGGCCCCGATTCCGATAATTTTGTCCGTTCCCCCGACCAGGACCCGTTTTTTCTCAATGTTCCGGATGGAGAAGTTCTGCTGCTTGTACATCGACACGTCGGCCAACGCCGCCGCCTTCACCTTTTCAATAAGCAGGCCTATGGTATCCCTCAGGCCGGCGCCGAACGACGAACTGGGCTTGAGTACAAAATCCACCGCTCCGGCCTCCAGGGCTTCCAGGGTGGTGTGGGCTCCGGGACCGGTCATGGCTGAAACCATAATGACCGGGATGGGAAACTGGGGCATGAGCCTCTTGAGAAATTCGACGCCGTCCATCCGGGGCATTTCCACGTCCAGGGTCATGACATCGGGCTTTTTGTACACGATGAGATCCCGGGCCTGGTACACATCCGAAGCGCTTCCCACCACCTCTATGTCCGGGTCGCTTTCAAGTCCGTTTTTTAGTATTTGCCGAACCAGGGATGAATCATCGACTATCAGCACCTTTATCATTTCGCTAGCCCCTGCGCTGATATGCCGCCGGCGCGATATAGGAAAACTCGTCGCTCGTCCGGGTGATCGATTCGCTGTGTCCGATAAACAGGTATCCCGCATCGTGCATAACGCCGTGGAATTTGCGGATAAGCAGATTCTTGGTTGGCTGGTCGAAGTAGATCATCACATTCCGGCAGAACACGATGTGAAAGCGGTTTTTGAAGGGGAATCGTTCCGACATAAAATTCAGCCGCCGAAACAGAATGAGATTCTTGAGCGCCGGTTTCGCCGCCAGCCTGCCGTCGGCCAGCCGGTCGAAGTACCTGCCAATAAGCTTGGACGGCACCATTTCCAGACGCCCGGCCTCGTAGCAGCCCTGCTGGGCGTGGCTCAGGGCCTCGGTACTGATGTCGGTAGCTAGAATCAGGGGGTGGGCGGGTTTCACCGGCAGTTCAGTAAAGTGCTCGCGCAGCACGATGGCCAGGGTATAGGCCTCTTCGCCGGTGGCGCAGCCGGCGCACCACAGGCGAAGGTTTTGAGTCTGGCCTCCCAGCAGGCGGGAGTTTACGTCGTCAAGGGCCCGTTCCTGAAGGAGTTCAAAATGCGCCGGTTCCCGGAAAAAATAGGTGTGGTTCGTCGAGATTCGGTCGATGAGTTCGGTAAGCATAATGCCGCTGGCATCGTCTTTCAGGGCCTGGAAGTACTCGGCGAAACTGTTCATTTCCTTGCGTCGGAGCACCTTGTTCAGCCGTCCCTGCACCAGGGAAATTTTCTTGTCCGTCAGATGAATGCCGAATTTTTCATACACCAGTTCGGCGATCATCTGAAATTCCTTTTGGCTGATCTGTACGATGCTGTTTACCATCGAATTACTCCAGCTCCATGCTCACCAGGGTTCCGGTATCCACCACCAGGCAGACTTCCCCCCCTCCCATAATGCTGCAGCCCGAAACCGCTTTTACCTGGCCCATGTACTCAGGCAGGGCCTTGAGAACCAGCTGATGATTTCCGATGATATTGTCCACCTTGAGCGCCACCTGCTTTCCCCGCCCCTGGGCAATAATCACCAGGCCGCCGTGCTCATCGTCATGCGGGCCGGAGCCGGCATCCGGTTCTGCGCCCCCGGCCGACGGACCAGGATCTATGCCGTAGAAATCGGCGATATCGATAACCGGATAGAGCTTGCCGCGGACATTGAGTACGGTTTTTCCCCGTTCGGTTTCCACAAACTGCGACGGACCGGGTTTTTGGAATTCAAGGATATCGATGAGGGGCAGGGAGAGAAGCATATCCTTCACCGTGAAGACGATGGCCTCGATAATCGCCAGGGTCAGCGGGATTTTCAGAATGAACTCGGTGCCCTGACCGGGTTCTGAGTTCACGCTCACCTTGCCCCGGAGCTTTTCTATATTTTTCTTGACCACATCCATGCCGACGCCCCGGCCGGAAATTTCCGAGACCGTCTCGGCAGTCGAAAAACCCGGTTCGAATATCAGCTGAAATATTTCCTCGTCGCTGAAATCCCGGGATGCATCGCTGACGATTCCCCGTTCGGCGGCCTTGCTGAGGATTTTACCCCGGTCAAGGCCCTTGCCGTCGTCGACGATTGATATCCACACCTCATTGCCCTCATAACGGGCCGCCAGGGTCAGCTGACCGGCGGGTTTTTTTCCAGCGGCTTTCCGGGCCGCCGGCTCTTCGATTCCGTGGTCGATGGCGTTCCGGATTATATGAACCAGGGGGTCTGATACCTCGTCGATGACGTTCCGGTCCATTTCCGTGTCATCGCCGCTCACATCCAGGAGTATTTCCTTGCGGAATTTCCGGGAGAGGTCCCTCACAAGGCGGCGCATTTTGTTAAACAGGCCCTCCAGGGGGATCATCCGGATGGCCATGGTAATCTCCTGGATTTCCCGGGTAACCTTGCTGAGAGTGGAACTGGCCCGGCGGAAATTTTCGAGATTCAGTTTCTCTATGTCGGGATTGTTCACCACCATGGCCTCAGCGGTAATCAGTTCCCCGACCATGTTAAAAAGCATGTCCAGCCGCTCGGTATCCACCCTGATATCCTGGCGTTTGCGCTTTTTCAGGATGTTCACTTCGCTCGCGCTGGGAGTTTTTCCCTGACGCTCGAGGGCCTTTGCCACGTCGCCCGGAGATACGGCGCCGTTTTGCACCAGGAGCTCCCCGACCTTCATATGCTGCTGCTCCAGGGCCTCCTTTACCACCTCTTCATCGACTACTCCCATCTCCACGAGGATTTCACCCAGCTCATGCTGCTCGGCCCGGGCGGGACTGAGATTCCCGGCGCCCGCCGGTTTACCCGCCGACGCCCCGGGGGCGTCTCCGCCGGCCGTTGGGGAGCCGGCGGCGCTTTTACCCGATGATTCGCCGGACGCGCCATCTCCGCTTTTCCTCTCCCCCGGCGACGACAGTTCCCCGGGAAGGACAAGTCCCGAGCGGATAGCGTCCACCGCGCTGAGAATAGTCGTTATGCTTGCGGGATCGACTTCCCGTGAATGCTTTCTAAAGGTATCGAGAAAACTCTCCAGCCCCATGCAAAGCTGCTCCACTTCGGCGTACTGGAAAAAGCCCGCATTGCCCTTTACGGTATGGACCGAACGAAAGGCCTCGTCGACGAAGGATATATTGCCCGGGTCTTTTTCGAGGTTGAGAATGGCGTGTTCGGTCTCGTCCATGAGATCGCTGCTTTCGGATATAAACCCCTGAATCATTTCGTCGGTGAACAAATCCCCGTATCCCTCGGGCATTCCGGGCGCCGCGGGTTTTACGATGGAAAAGCCCGGATCCACCGGGGTTTCCACCACCCGGCCTGAGCCCGCATCCGCTGGCCGGATTTCCTTCGTCGAAGTATCCCCTTCGGCAGAACCGCTCGCGGCGGCGCTTCGGCCTTCCTCTATTTTGGCGATCATGGGCTCCACATTAATGGAGGATTTGAGAAACTGCCTCACCTTGCTCCGGTCAATGCGCTCATACCAGTCCTGAAGCTCGGTGATGAGGGAGGTGAGCACGTCGGTGGCTTCGAGCAGCACATCGCAGATCGACGAATCCATTCCCATTTTCCCGTTGCGAAGATCGTCGAGCATGAATTCCATGCTGTGCGCCAGCATTCGGATTTCCGGCAGATTAAGGAAGGATGAAACGCCCTTGATGGTGTGAACCGAACGGAATATGTCATTTACCAGCACCGGGTCCGGATCATTCTCATATGCCAGAATCCGCTCTTCAATATCGTCGAGATGGCTGACAGCTTCGACCAGGAATGAAGAGAGCACTTCAAGGTCGGTAGCCATCTGCTCCCGGGTTTTGGCACTGAGTTCTTCGCTTTCCGGGGGAGCTGCCGGAGCTGCCGGCCCATCATCGGAGGCCTCATCCGCCTGGGATTCGAGCAGACTGTCGACGCGCTTGAGAATAGCGGTTTTAGCCCGCTGGTCGTTTTTCGCCCTTCCCGAGACCAGTTCCTCAGTCTTCGCCAGGATTTCCCCTAAGAGTTTTTTATGCTTCCCGGGAGGCCCCTCCCCGGCCAGCTGTTTGATTGCATCGACGATGCCGATGCCGCTGAGGAGGTCGCCCGGTGCAAAGGCCTCAATCTCCGAACGAATTGTTGCAAGATCCATATCAGCTCCTGAGCTCTACGCCGTGAGCATCTCTACTATTTTAACCAGGGCGGGTTCCTCGAAGGGTTTGACAATCCAACCGCTGACCCCCAGGTCCTTGCCCATGGATTTCTTGTCCGCTCCAGCCTCGGTGGTCAGGAACACCACCGGCGTCTTTGCATGGGCTGCCAAGCCCTTTAACTCTTTCACAAAGGTGAATCCGTCCATTTCGGGCATATTCACATCCACGATAAAAAGGTCAGCTTTCCCGTCGGCCTGTATCTTGGCCAGCGCATCCACCCCGTGTTCAGCCTCTCGTACCTCGTAGCCCGATCCCTCGAGAGTCTTTTTTACCAGCATCCGTATGGTTGCCGAATCATCTACGCAAAAAACCGTCTTGCTCATCTGTTTCCCTCCAACATTGAATACTCAGAACAGGGTCACATCGCCCTGTAAATCTTTATGGGAGCTGAGGTCTGCCTCACCCTTCAGTGCCTGAGGCGGCAGGTCAAAACCCAGGGCCTCGAATTCCTGCCGAACGGTTAAAATAGCCTTAACCGCGCTCCGGTATTCGGCAAGTTTTTCATCAACCTCCGAATCGTTATCCTCCCGGTCCATACCCAGAACGCCGGCGATTTCCCTGCTTTTTTCCCGGGAAATCCGGATGGACTGAATGATGTGGCTGAGGATTTGGGAACCCGCATCCTGGAACTGGAGCTCCTTGACGATGCTCTCCAGGGAACCCGATACCGCCCTGCTCAGATCCTGGGCGACTTCCACCCCGCCGTGAATCAGTTGGTTCTGAGACCTGAGCTGCTCGATCAACCCGGACAGATTGGACTGCCCTTGTATGAGGGTATCGATGTTTCCGTTTATCACCTCATTCTGACCGTCCAAGCGCTGACTGCTGTCCTTGACGGTCGCCAGCATGATTTCATTGATCCGAGTAACGAACTCCTGACTCCGTCCGGCGAGTTTTTGAATTTCCCCGGCAATCACCGAGAATCCCCGGCCCGCCTCGCCGGCGCGGGCTGCTTCGATGGCGGTGTTTATCGCCAGGATATTCGTCTGTTCGGCGATTTCATTCATTTCTCTGCTGAGGCCCGTCACCTGCTTCAATGCCTCGTGCATTCCCGCCACAATATCCTGCAGCTGTTTGCGGATTGCGCCGAAATCCGTCAGGACCGCGGCGATGGACTCCATTTCCCGGCCCAATTCGTCGATGTCGCTTTCAAGGCTGGTGTCCCCGCTGTACACCTTTTCAAGCAGTTCATTAATGCTGTTTCCCACTTCCTTGCTCTTGTTGCCGATTGCGAAGACCTGTTCTATTGCCGCCTGGGTGCTCTCACCGGATTTGATATCGATGAGCCGTCCCAGGCTCGTGCTAATGTTGACCATTTCATCGTGAAGGGCAAAAAGCAGGTTGAGGTCGGACATACAGCCTGCCAGGTGGAGAACCTCCGCCGGGGCGGGAATCGAGGTTCCTTCATTACGTGATGCATGAAGCTGTGGGGGGGTATTCTCCGCCGCCGGTCTGCCTGAAGCCGAGGCCTGTCCGGGCAAGGACAGCTCTCCCCTCTCCATGGATGCCGGAGGATCGACGGCAGCTGCAGATTTTCTCCTGAATGACAAAATAGACAAGACAATAGCCCCGGCCAGCAGCAGCGCCGCAGAACCGGACAACATAACGGTGGGAAATACAATTGATGAGATAAGCAGAATAAGGGACGCGAGAGAAAGCACAATACTACTCATAATCCATCCAGTTTGAGAAATTTCCGTGGTTTCAGAGTAAAGTATGAATCACCGACTCGGAGAAATCAAACTAGATCCGCTGAACACCGGCCCCTTCCTCCCGGTAAATTTGCCGGAGCATCTCGATATCCTCATCGGCTTCGTGCAGCTTGCGCAGGCCTCCCCGACCGTCACGGATAATTCCATCGGCAATCCGGGACGCACTGTGTGCGAACGGGCTATCGGGGAAGAAGTCGGGCATGGGTTTTTTTACCAGGATCGACTTGTAGGTCTCGGTTTCATAAGGAACAAATCCGAGGTATTCCAGTGCTACGCCGACGTTTTTTACACAGACCTCCCGAAGCCGGGCACCCAGGCGCAGATCGCTCTCGCTCCGCCCCATGTTGATAATTACCCGGGCGTAGAAGCTCTGCAGCTGGGTCTGGGCCAGCGCCTCGGATTCCCGGGAAATTCCTCCCAACTCCCTGATCAGTCCGGCAAAGCTCAGGTGGCTGCCTTCGATGCGATTGCTCAGATATTCTCGGATCAGGTGACGCTCGGGGCTTTTGCGGGGGAAACTTCGAAGCAAAAGACGGTAACAGGCGGTTTTGACAAACACATAGGCGTTGAGTATCGCCGTTGGCTCAGCGCTTGAAACGATGATGCCCGCAGGCGAAGAGAGAAAAAAGTCGACGGTGTTGAAGGATGATCCGGCCCCCAGATCGAGAATGATGTAGTCAGCGACCTGCCTCTCCAGTTCGCGAAGCAGCCGCATTTTAAGGTAGTAGGGAAGATTGGCGCTTCCGGGAACCATCTGGTCGCCGGGTATGAGATACAGCCTGGGAAAGTCGGTAGCGACAATGAGATTCTCCAGCTGTTGTTCTTCGCCGTTGATAAATGCGTTGATTCCCGGATTGGTATTGGGAATCCCGATGCAGCTGTGCAGATTGCTGGCGCCCAGGTCAAGGTCGACCATCAGGACGGTCTTCCCTTTTTTCGCCAGAAGATAACCGAGACTGGCCGCCAGGATGGTTTTGCCCACCCCGCCTTTTCCGCTGGCTATGGGAATTATCTGCATCAACGGCCTGCCCCCGGCATCACAGGGGTTCCGCTATCGGGCGGGCGTAGCGACGGTTGTGCGCCGTGTGTTTTCGCAGCAGGTCGGCCATCTGATCGTTTCGGAAAATTCCCATATCGAGAAAGTACCGTCCGATGGGCATTTGAAAACGCCGCTGATAATTCAACACCCGCCTGACATCCCGGTCTTCCATGATGCCGGTTCTCAAGGCGGAGTCGCCGAGGTACTCACCCTGCCGTTTGATTCTAATCAGTTCGCCCAGCTGGTCACGGTCGAGGAATCCCATGTCCATCGCGATACTGCCGAAATTCGGTCTGCGGCTGCGCTGCCAGCACACCGCTTCGATGAGGGTATTCCAGGAAATCAGTCCGCGGTAATAGCAGTATTGGCCGAATCGCAGGCTGCATGCCGGCACCTTGCCCCGGTATCGCTTGACCGAACCTTTCCCATCCCCGGCTTGTTCGGTGAAGGGCGGACGTCCGGCAGAATTCTTTGAGCGGAAAGCGCCTCCGGTCGCCCTGGGCTCGGATTCATTGCTGTCAGTTTGGGTATTCCTGAGGTCTCGAAATGCATGCGTCTTGGGCGGAAGAAGGTTTTCCAGATATTCGACGATGTCGTCATGGGCGCTTTTAATCCGGATAAAATCGTCGCTGCTGCCCCTGCGGAGGTCGGGATGCAGTTCCTTGACTCGTTTGCGAAATGCGGCCTTTACCCCTCCGGGCTGCAGATACCCGATAAAACTCTCGTTTACCCTCACATCCGGTCCGAACAGTAGTTCGCAGGCCCGTAGAATTCGCTGATGTCGTACGCTGTTGGCTGTCATGATGGCTCCGTCGGCCTCCGATTGGAGAAATGGGCTACCAGACTAATATCGGCAAAGGCCGCGCCGATCTTCAGGACTCGGCGAGCTGATTATCGTCGGGAAAGTCCGCATCGCCGACGATTTTGGAGACATCCAGAATGATCTTCACCTGATCATTCACCTTTCCCAGGCCCCGGATGTAGCGCTCTTTTTGCGATGTGGATTTGAAACTGGGCGGAGAATCTATCTGATTCTCGGTAATATCCTGCACCTCGCTCACCGTATCGACAATGAAACCGATGGAGCCCTGCTCCAGGCCGACAATAATGATGCAGGTCCTGTCGTCATACTCCCGGGCTTCCATGCCAAAGCGCAGGCGCAAATCCATCACCGGAATCACCCGCCCCCGAAGATTGATAACGCCTTTGATATGGGCCGGCAGATCGGGTACCTTGGTAATCTTTTGAAGCTCGATAATATCCGTGACAGTCATGATGTTAAGACCGTAGGCCTCATTTCCGAGCTGGAAAAGCAGATACTTGTTGTGCTGGGTGTTTTCATCGTCGTCATCAACCAGGAACATCTCATCATCAGCGCTTTCGACTCTTTGCTGGACATCGGACATTTCAGCCTCCTGGTATCAACTATTGTTCAATTCTCCATCGAAATCAAGTTCATCCGGATATATTACCGGCTCACCAGGACAGCTCTTCGGCAAGCAACCTGCAGAATTGCTCCAGGCCCGTTTGATCTGCCTGTTCAAATCGCCCGGCGCGCGGGCTGTCGATGTCCAAAACCGCCAAAACCTTTCCGCTGACGGATACAGGAACGACGATTTCAGATTTGCTGGCGGCGTCGCAGGCGATGTGTCCCGGAAAAGCATGAACATCGGCTACCCGTTGGGTTTTTCCGCTGGCAAACGCGGCGCCGCAAACCCCGCTGCCCGAGGCGATGGTTACGCAGGCCGGGCGGCCCTGAAACGGTCCGAGAACCAGGGCCTGCCGGTCCTCCCTCCACAGGTAAAACCCCGCCCAGTTAATGTCTTGGAGACTCGCATACAGGAGGGCGGCAATATTGGCCAGATTGGCGATCAAATCGCTCTCGCCTTCGATGAGGGATCGGGCCTGTGATGCCAGAAGGGAATAATCGGGCTTTCCGGGGGTTGGGGGAAGATCAAGACTGTCGAACATAGGGTTACTCCGTATATGGTTGCAGATGTAATGGTACAATTATTTCGTTCACATATGTGCTTTCCGGTTTCTGCGTTCGTTTTGTGCGTTCCGGTTACTGCGTCGGATGCCGGGACGCCGGGCTTACAGGGCCTCGAGGCCCCGGCGCAGGTCTTCGATGATGTCCTCCGGATCCTCCAGCCCCACCGATAGCCGAATGGTTCCCTCACTGATTCCCTGGGCGGCCAACTCTTCCCGGCTCTGTCCGCGATGGCTGGTGGTAGCCGGATGGCTCAGGGTGGTTTGTACCCCTGCCAGCGACGGGGCGAACTGAATCATCGTGCAGGCCCCGATGAAGTCTGCGGCCCGCTCCCTGGTCTCCAGATCGAAGCTAAGCATTCCGCCGCAACCCCGGGGGAACAGCCGGCGGTTTTCTTCGTGCCGGGGATTACCGGCAGACAGGGGGTAATTTACCGCAAGCCCCGGAGCTTCTCCGGCGGAGCCCAGATATTCGGCGACCCGTTCGGCGTTGGCGCTGTGCCGCTCCATACGCAGGGCGAGGGTCTGGATGCCCCGAAGGGTCAGCCAGGCTTCGAAGGGGTTGAGATGGCTTCCGAGGGTGGAGATCCGCCGGCGGATTTTTCCGATCCGCTCCTTGCCGCCGCATACTACTCCGCCGGTGGCGTCGCTGTGGCCGTTGATGTACTTGGTGCTCGAGTGAACCACCAGGTCGGCGCCGTATTCAAGGGGACGAAACAGCGCGGGGCTCAGGAAGGTGTTGTCCAGCATCAGCCGGGAGCCGCTGCCCTTGACCAAATCCGCAAGGGATTCGATGGGGGCGACGGTCATTGCGGGATTGCTGACAGTCTCCCCGTAGACCAGGGCGGGCCCTTGGGACAAGCTTTTTTCCAGATTCTTTCTGTTATCCAGGTCCGCATACTCGACTTCTATTTGCGATGCGCCGAGTTCGCTGTGGAGCAATGCCCGGGTTCCGCCGTAGAGCCGCCGGGGGACAATGAGACGAGGCTGCTCAAGCTCCTCGCAGAGCACCAGTATTCCCGCATAAATCGCGGCCATTCCGCTGGCGGCGGCTGTGCAGTCCTCCGCCCCCTCTATTGAGGCGACCCTCAGTTCAAGATCGCGGACATTCGGATTCCCCAAGCGGGTATACATATACAGGTCCGGATCACCCTCCAGGTAGCGCTCCACTTCCGGAAGCCCGTCGAAGGCAAATACCGAAGACTGAAAAATCGGCGGGGTTTTGCTGTGATTAGCCATGGCCCGGGAGGCCTTTCCGCCACCATGGAGACTCAGGGTATGATATCGTGTTTTTTTCATGTTTTGTTGTATCCCGTTCAGGCCAGATATATGCGGTGCTTGCCAAGCAGCTTCGCCTGGTACAGCGCTTTGTCGGCGATATTGAGAAAACTGTCCACATCCGCGGCGGCGTCCCCGAGCCTGGTGCTGGCGGCAATGCCGATTGAACAGGACAATCGCTTATCATCGGGCACGACGATGCTTCGTCCGAGGACCTCTTCAAGGACCGCCCGGTAGGAATCGCATTCTTCGATTTCCCTGATAAGCCTCTGGCCGAGTTCCCCGGCTCCGTCTTCATCGGTTTCCGGTAATATAACGACAAATTCGTCTCCGCCATAGCGGAAAGCCGTATCGATGTGCCGCACCACTTTTTTTATGGTGCGGGAAACCTGAATCAGCAGGGTATCGCCGGCTGCATGACCGTAGGTATCATTAAAGAACTTGAAGTTATCCAGATCAATGAACAGCAGGGCCAGTTGCTTCTCTCCACCCCGGTTATAGCGCTGGAGCCGTGACAGCTCGTAATCGAGCACGTCGTACAGCGAGGCCCGGTTGCCCAGATTCGTGAGATAGTCTGTGGTGGAGGACTGCTTGAGCAGGTCGTTTTTTTGCTTCAGCTCCTGATTTTGAATCATTATCGTCTGCTGCTGATGCAGTTTTTGCATGGCAAGCCCGAATTGCTGCCCGATGAGGCTGAAAAGCTGAAGGGATTCGGGCCGCACATTGGCTTCGCCCAGGCGGCTAAAACAGAGAATCAGTCCTCCGGGATCGGTTTTGGGGTTAACCTTGATGCTGAGCACGCCGCCGTAGCTCTCCATAACTCCGGAAAAATCCCTCAGTTCCCCGGCTGGAGTAAAGCGGACCATTTCATTGAGGTTGGCCAGATGGCGTATAAGGAGGGAAAACTCCTCGTTTTTGGGTATGGGGGTTTTTTCCCGAATGGCCATCTGCTGGTAATCCCGGCGCCTGCGGCTCAGGTATATAATCACGTCGAAATCGAGCTCGAAGTAACTGTAGATCAGGTCAAGGGTGTTTTCCGCTAGATCTTTCTGGTTATCCTCCTCTGCGATTATGGAAAAAAGCATGTTCAGCTGGTTTATATCGTCAAGGCGCTTGCGAAGGGAAACCAGGCTGCTTTTCATTCGGGCGCCGTGCAGGGCCCAGCCGGTATCCAGTCGGGAAATCCGGGGATAGGGCTTAGGCGCATCGAGCTTCCGGTATCGTTTCCGCTTCTCGAGGATTTCACCATAATAGCTGTTTCCCATTTCCCGACAGGCATTCAAGCCACGCTCGAAGCTCACCTGAGCATCGTCTTTTTTGCTCTGCAGCAGGTAGAAGTCGCCGAATTCGAGGAAAAAAACCGGATACAGATAGTAGTTGCTGTTCGGCTCCCTTACCAAGGCTTCCTCCGCCCGGCAATACTCCCGGTAGGCTGACGGATAGTCCCCCTCGTCCTGATAGGTCAAGGCGCTAGCCAGGCAGTACATAAACACTTCCTCGGACTTTTGCGCAAAGACCTTTCGGTCTTCAAGCTCGGCCTGCATTTTTACCTGCCAAGCCCTGAGACGGTTGCCGGATTTTAGGAGATTCAGCACCTGGAGCAGCATTATGGCTGCCCGTGAGTGAAAGGAAAGGGTATCTAGTTGGAGGACCTTGAGAATATTAAGACAGGAGTCGGCATAACCGACGCCGTCCTCGAATCGCCGGGAGAGGAAAGCGTTGAGTGCCAGGTTGTACAGGGTCATGGCGACCTCGTGAAACTGACTGTTGTTCCTCAGAATATCAAGGGAGGCCGCAAAGCTGTTCTGGGCCTTCCGGTACTCGCCCTGATAAAAGTAGTAAAAGCCGATGCCGTTGTTGGTACTGGCTTGTTCGCTCAGGTCCGGCAGCTGGGATTTCAGTTTTTTCGATTTGCGGTAATACTGCAGCACCTTCTCATAGTTTCCCGTACCGATGTAGGCCATGCCGATGATGTGATACAGATTACCCAGGCGCTGCAGATTGTCCCGTTTCCGGGCGATTTTTACCGAGGGATAGTCTTTTTCCGAGAAGCTGCCGGAGTTCAAGGCCCGGGAAACCACATAGATACTGGAAATCAGGTAGGTATAGCTGTTTTCCATGCCAAGCTCTTCAGCCATTGCTATGGCCTTGTCCAGCTTTTTACGCTCGGTAATCAGGTCGTCGGGATGGGTGAGGTTGTCAATCTGGCTGTATAAAAAAAGCGCTTGAAACTGCCGGTCCCGGTCGCCGGAGTCAACGGCATTCCGATAGGCCAGTTTGGCAAGCTTCAGGGAATACCCGGACAGCCCAAGCCCGAGATAGGCCGAGCCCAGAAGCTGATAGGCCTCGGACAGAAGCTGTTCTTCATCTATTTGCTGGGCGATGGTCAGGGCATTCTCAAAATGCTGACGGGCGGTTTCATGAAAGTTCCGGTGCAGGTCAATGAGCCCGAGGTACTTCCACACCTGGTATTTCACGTGAGGAAGGGCCCGGTGGTACAGTTGGAGATCGATGAAAGATTGAAAAATTCTCGCGCTGTCGTCAAGGGCAAGCAAGTAATAGGCGTTGATTCCGTCGTAAAACTGCGGGTCGTCGAGGATCTGGCGGTCGGGCTGGAAGGCCCCGGGACTCAGAGGTTTCCGGTCGGATTGGTGAAAATTCAATACCAGTCCCCGTTGGTCCGCCAGTTCGAGCAGGCGGCTCCAGGGAGAATCCTCGGCATCGGTGATGTTCTGAACAATTTCAGGGGCGCAGAGCACGCAGAGGAAGGGCAGCTTCAAGGAGGACTTGAGAACAAGTTTGAGCAGGCGCAGGGTTGACCGGGGAAGGTAGTGGGCGTTTTCGATGAGGAATACCGCGGGCCGGCCGGTAAACATTCCCGAAAGTATATTCCAGATTGATCGCTGCATCCGATAGGACTCGTAATCCAGTTCCCCGGGAACCAGGCTCTCGCGGCGAAACACCGTCCCGCTGGACAGGTACTCGGCGAGCACTCCGGCGTGATAGTAATACACATCGTACTCATCTATCTGCCTGAGGATATCGCCGGCGCTTTCTCCGGCGAGTTGATCCTTGCAGGTGTCGAGGAAGGGGGCATAGGGTTTCGGATTGTAGCCCGGGAATGAGAAATGAAAAATCTGGGGCTTTTCCCCGTCTCCCATGCTCTCGAGCTGGCTTAGTATGCTGTCGGCCAATGCTTCCTGATCGTCGGCCTGGCAAAACAGCATGGAGCCGCCTCCCTTGCGGGCTTCAGACCACAGGGTTCTCAACAATGGCGACAGGGATTTAAACTCATTGTGCATGGATGGCGGCTCCCCGATTAATTATATCCTTTCGGGGGCATTGGAACAATGTCCCCGAGTGCCAAGCCTCCATCATAAAAACGCGGAGCACACGGGCACACTAATCGCCATCGGGAGAGGCCGAGACATCGGCATCCCGGCGGAGAATTTCCCGCTCGCGGTAGCGGAGAAACACCACCAGACTCAGGGTCATAAGAACCGCGGCGGTAACCGCCGTCATCCGGATGCCGAGACTGTTCGCGCTGGTCTTTCCCAGTAACAGGAGGCTGTTAAACAGGAGGAGGGCAACGGCCTGTCCGAGTTTTTGAACGAAGGTGCGGGACCCGAAAAACATGCCTTCCCGGTACACACCGCTCTTATGGGCATCGAACTCCGCCACATCGGCGATTATCGCATTTGGAAGGATTCCGAAAATCGCCAAGGGCAGGCCCAGGAGGGGCACGAGAAGGTAGTACTGGAATGCCCCCGAAAGGGGTAAAAGACCGAGCATCGACGTAATGATGTAGGAGCAGATAAAAATCCCGTACCCGATAATCATCAGGGTCTTTTTCCCGATTTTCTTTGCAATGAGGTTCACCGCCGGATAGGTGAGAAAGCTGAGAACCCCGGCCAAAACCGTGAGAAACGACGCGTCCTGTTCGCTGCGCAACAGGAGAATGGTGACATAGTAAATGGTGCCGGTCTGCCAGGTGGTAATGCCGAACCAATAGAAGAAGTCGGAAATGATAAAGGGCCGGAACCAGCGGTTTGACAGCACGGACTTGAGGCTTTCTATCATCGGTACCGGGCTGGGACTGGCCTGGGAGTACTTCTTTTCGTCGATGAGAAACGCCGGCAGCAGCATAAACACCGTACCGATTAGTGAAAGTACGCCGAAGGTGAGTCTCATGGCGCTCACCTTGTCCATTCCCATCCCTTCGAAAACCGGCCAGATAAAAGAGGCCATGGTGGATATGGCAAAACCGAGGAACCAGGTAAGGGATATATAGGTGGAAAGATCCAGTTTTTCCTCGGGAGTATGGCCGAACTCCGCAATGAGGGTGAAATACGGGGTCACGTACGCGGTGTAAAAGAGATAGAAGAGCAGGAGCATGAGGGTGAGAAACAACACATTCCAGCCGCTTACTCCCTGCACCGGCGAAACAAAGACCAGGGCCATACTGAGCCCCGCCGGAATTGCGGCAAAACGCATGAAGGAAATCCGCCGTCCCTTCGGATGTTTGGAACGGTCGCTCAGGGTGGCAATCCAGGGATCGGTTATGGCATCCACCACCCGCCCGGCCATGCTGATAATTCCGAGCACCGTCAGGAATCCGAAGAGGGCGATTTGGGGTATCAGCACCGGTATGCCGGAAATGTCCGTCGGATTGTAAAAAAAGGTCAGCCAGGTTGAGTTTAACCCGAACAGCAGGCTCCAGCCGAGCTGTCCCAGGGCATAGACAAATGCCATTCTCTTGGGCAACGATTCAGCCATGAAAGCTCCTCACAGGGGAATACCGCTATAATATCACGGCTTTCCCCTCTTCGGAGGCTGTTTATCTCGGCTGATCGCAGTTAGTTCAGGTCAATATGATTTCCGGTTTTGGTGAAGTAGACCCATTCGCAGAGATTGGTCACATGGTCGCCCAGGCGCTCCATAAAGCGGTTGAGAAAAAGCAGGGCCGCTCCTTCTTCCACGTTATCCGGCGAGGCTTTCATAAATGCGAGAATTTTCTCCGTCAGGTCTTTTTTCATGCGGTCAATCCGCTCATCCATGGCGGCGACCTCCCGGGCAAGGGCCTCATCGCCGGAAGCAAAGGCTTCGAGGGCTTTTTGGAGCATCGCTATGCCCCGCTCGGCCATCTCCCGGATAACCGGGAGATGTTCCCTGGCGCCGGAACCGGAAATCCGCCGTGCACCCTTGGCCAGATGCTTCGCGTGGTCGGCTATGCGCTCAATGCTGGAGACAATTTTTATGGCGCTCACGATATCCCGCAACTCCCCGGCAACCGGCTGTTCCATGGCGATGAGCTTGGCCCCGAGATCTTCAATCTCTATTTGAAGGGCATCGACTTTTTTGTCGCCTTCGATGACCCGGGCCGCCAGGTCTTCATCGCCGGATTCGACGGCCTCGAGACCGGCGTGGAGCTGATCGACGGTGATGGTCCCCATCTGCTGAACCTTTTGATGGAGGGAATTCAATTCCTGATGATATTTTTCACGCCATTCCATATAAACATCCTCGGCCGGCGGTATCCGGCCCTGTTATCATAAGTTAAGTATAGCACGGGGAACTCAAACCCTCTTCCACCGCCGCCGGGCGGAATGCCCAAGCCCACGCGGCCTCAACCGCGGGCAGACTCAGCCGAAGCGGCCGGAAATATAATCTTCGGTTTCCTTATTCTTCGGATTGAAGAAAATCTCATCGGTCTTTCCATATTCAACGAGATACCCGGAGCGATTCTCATCGACCAGGAAGAATGCCGTCCGGTCTGAAACCCGCGCGGCCTGCTGCATATTGTGGGTAACAATGATGATTGTATAATCCTTCTTTAATTCGTTGATCAGATCCTCGATTTTTGTCGTAGAAATGGGATCAAGGGCGGACGCCGGTTCATCCATCAGAATGATATGCGGCTTAATGGCAACCGCCCGGGCAATACACAGACGCTGCTGCTGACCCCCGGAAAGACGGAGAGCATTCTGTTTCAGCTTGTCCTTAACCTCACCCCACAATGCGGCCTGCCTCAGGCTGGTCTCCACCAGCTCATCCATATCGCCCTTGTACCCGTTAATCTTTGCGCCCCAGGCGATATTGTCGTAGATGCTTTTGGGAAAGGGGTTGGGTTTCTGGAACACCATGCCTATGTGGCGCCGGACTTCCACCGGATCGACCTTTTCGTTGTAGATGTCCACTCCGCGGAAATGGATGGTGCCCTCTGTCCTGGTGCCGGGAATCAGTTCGTTCATCCGGTTGATGCTGCGCAGCACCGTCGATTTTCCGCATCCCGAGGGGCCGATAAAGGCGGTAACCTGATTTCGAGGGATTTCGATATTGATGTTTTTTACTGCCTGAAAACTGTCGTAGAAGAAATCCAGGTTTTCTATTTTGATTTCGGTTTCATTGGCCATGGCGTTGCTCATTTGCCCAATCTCCTTTTTTTCGCGATACGGTCGCGCATAATAATCGCAGATGCGTTGAGGGACAGCAGGACCACCAGCAGAACTATGATGGCGGCCGCCGCAAGGTTACGGAATTCCGCCTGGGGATAGGCGGTCCAGCGGTAAATCATAATCGGCAGGGTGGTGAACTTGTCGAACACCGACGTCGGCGCGTTGGTCAGGAAGGCCGAGGCGCCGACCACCACAAGGGGCGCAGTCTCGCCCAGGGCCCGGCTGACGGCGATAATGGTTCCTGTCAGGATTCTGTCCATTGAGGCGGGCAGAACATGATGCCAGACGGTCTGCCAGCGGGTGGCGCCCAGCCCAAATGCCGAATCCCTCAGGCTCTGAGGCACCGCCCGGATGGCTTCCTGGGCATTGATGATGATTATCGGGAGGATGAGCAGGCCCAGGGTCAGCCCGGCGGAGATAATGGTCCTGCCGTTGGCGCTGGAGTGATCCTCAATGGCTCCGAACACAAAGCCCGAGGTCAAAGGCTCAAGGATTCGGACAAAAACCGCCAAGCCCAGCAAGCCGTAGATAATCGACGGCACCCCGGAGAGGTTGTAAATGTTTATCTGAATAAAGCGGTTTAGCCGGTTATCCGGCGCGAATTCTTCAAGGTAGAGCGCAGCGCCGACTCCAACGGGAAAGGAAAAGAGTATGGTTATCAGGATAACCATGACCGAGCCCCGAATGGGAATCCGCAGTCCCGCGTTTTCCGGGATGTTGGACAGGTCCTTGGTGAGAAACTCGAAGCTCACCCAGGAGCGGAACTGAACCCATGAACCGGGAATATTTTCTTCAGCGAAGCGGAAGATTTCTTCCCGCTGGCTGATGGACTCCCACAGCCGCCAGCTTCGCTCAACCCGGGGAATTACCACCCGGTCGACGGTCAGGCGGACAAGCTCCTGCTGACTTCGGTCCGCCAGGGGCTGCTCGGCGTTCATTGCCCGTATCAGTCCCCGCCGAACATTTTCATTTAATATGGTCAGCAGTTCGTCCCTCTCGAGATCGGCGAGTTCGACTTGTGACCCCGGCCGCACCTGCTCGACCAATACCTCTGGTTCCACGGTGTTAACAATGGCCACATAGCCGAAGGCGCTGTTGAAAATATTCAGCAAAAGGGTAATCAACGCAATTATGGCGATGGTCATGGAAATGTAAAACACAACCTGCCAAATCATTCCGGCCCGACGGCGGTCCGTCAGGTTTTTATCATTGTCCCGGTTTTCCGCTGCGATGTCCCGGGGAGTAGAAAACATGTTACTCATTAATCGTATACCTCCCGATATCGCTTTACGATCTGCCGGGAAATGATGTTGAGCACCAGGGTGAACAGAAAGAGCAGAAGACCCAGGGCGAAAATACTGTTGTAGTCAACAGTGTTATAGCTCACATCACCTCCGCTTATCCGCACGATGTACCCTGTGAGGGTTTCCGCGGCTTCGAAGGGGTTAAAGGTGAAATTCGGTCCCGCACCGGCGGCCAGGGCGACAATCATGGTCTCTCCTATTGCCCGGGATATCCCGACGATAAACGCCGCGCCGATTCCCGAAAACGCCGCGGGAAGGACTATCTGCATCGAGGTTTCCATTTTGGTGGCTCCCAGACCGTGGGCAGCCTGACGGAGGCTGTCGGGAACCGCGTTGAGGGCGTCCTCCGCCATGGAAGCGAAATACGGGAGAATGAGTATACCCATGACAATTCCCGCCGACGCAGTGTTGTAAATATCCACCACATCGGGACCAAAAATCGCCTTCAGAAGGGGCGTCATAAAGGTCAGGGCGAAGTAGCCGTAGACCACCGTAGGGATACCTGCCAGGACTTCGAGAATCGGCTTCAGCACCGACCTCACCTTGGGGGCGGCGTACTCGCTGAGGTAGATAGCCACAAAAAGCCCCAGGGGCATGGCCACGAGCATGGCGATGCTGCTGGTCATGAGGGTGGCATTTAACAGCGGGAGCACTCCGATGCGCCCAAGCATGGGCTGCCAGACCGTGCCCGTGAAGAACTCCCATACGCTCACTTCATTCCAGAAGAGAAATGAGTCCCGGGTGAGGATAATGACGATTCCCGCTGTTACCAGGACCGACAGGCTGGCCATAAAGAACAGTATCCCCTGGATAAGCTGCTCATGGGGCCGCCGTTTCTTCGCAAACGATATACCGCTGGCGATGTCATCCGGTTCGGCGGAGAGTGCGTGTTTTGTCGCATCAGACATGCTTCGCTCCGATTTTACATAGTCTCCCGCAGGGGAAGTTCCCCGAAGAGCGGGATTCGCGGGCACAATAGACTAGTAATATTAAAGTTTGGTTAAACCCGCGTTTTTGAAGGGGTTTTCGTCACAAAAAAAGGCGCGCCACAAAGGGCGCGCCGAGGGGTAGAACGCTGATTCTTTATTAGAATGCGCCTTCCATTGCTTCGAGCCAGGCTTCCTTGGCGGAATCGATGTTCGCCGGGAAGTAACCGACTTCGTCGATAACGTCGTTGACGTTGTTCAGGAAGTAGGCGATGTAAGCCGCAACCTGGGGCTTGCTGCGCATGATTTCCGCGTCGGAGTAGATGAACAGCGGGCGGGCGATGGGGTATCCGCCGAGGGCGACGTTGCCCGAGATGCTGTCGGAGTTCGCCTTTTCTACGGTCTCGAGGGAAGGAGTGATGCCTTCGATGGAGAGGATGTTCAGGATATCCTGGTTTTCCACATAGAACGCATATCCGAAGAACGCAACGGCATAGGGGCTGCCGGATACGCCCTGCACGAGGATGTTGTCGTCTTCGCTGAACTGGGTGTTATCAGCCGAGAGAATTACCGAGGGGTCCTCATCGTACACCAGTTCGACAAAGAAGTCGAAGGTGCCGGAGTCGGTTCCGGGAACGTAGCGCTGGATGGGCTCAGCGGGGAATGAGGGGTTCACTTCGCTCCAGAGGTTTGCGCCTCCGAAAATCAGGGCCAGTTCCTCGGCGGTGGCATTGGTGAGGAAATCGTTTTCAGCGGAAACTACGACGGAGAGGGCATCGGTGCCGACCCGGAAGGGGATGGGTGTGCGGCCGATGGCAGCGGCATTCTCAACTTCGCTGTCCTTGATTGCCCGGGATGCGTTGGATACGTCGGTTTCGCCGGCAACGGTGAACCGCTCGAATCCGGCGCCGGAGCCGATAACGTCAATGGTAACGTCTCCCCGGAGGCCGTCTTCCTTGTAGCGCTCGACAATTACCGAAGCCAGGGGGCCGACGGTGGAGCTACCCGCGGTAACCACGTTGCCCTGTACGAGCAGGGGATTAACCTGGGGAAAGGCTTCTCCGGAGTCCTCGACCCATGCAAAGGCATCGTTGGCAGAGCTGCTGCCTTCTTCAGTACCACCGGCGGCGAATACTGCACCGGCAATTACAAACAGAATCATAAGTGCGGCAATGATTTTTTTCATAACTTCCTCCTTAGGAAATGTATGGCCAGATAATGCCTGCTTTTGTGTTAGAAAAGCGTGAGGAAGTTTTAAGAATTGTATGAATTGGCCGTGCTACTCCCGGTAGAGCTCGAGGATCTGAAGCATTCGCTCTTTGTTCGCCATAAAAATGTCCACGACCTTCGGATCAAACTGGGTTCCCGAATGCTCTTTGATGTACGCAATCGCCTCATCCACGTCCCAGGCGGGCTTGTATACCCGGTCGTGCACCAATGCGTCGAACACATCGACAATCGCCACTATGCGGCCGGTCATGGGAATGTCATCGGCCTTCAGGTTCTTCGGGTACCCGCTGCCGTCCCAGCGCTCGTGGTGGCTCAGGGCAATTTCGGCGGCGAGCTTTAATACCCCCCTGTTGCCGGTTTTCAGGATTTCATTGCCGATGAGGGTGTGCTTTCTCATGTCGATGAGTTCCGTATCGTTTAATTTACCGGGTTTTTGCAGGATCCTGTCATCAATGCCGATTTTGCCGATATCGTGCATGGGAGCCGCCAGCCGGATCAGTTCAGTGTCGGTTTCACTGAATCCCAGCTGGGAAGCCAGCAAGGCCGCCATTTCTCCGACCCGCCGAACATGATTGCCGGTTTCTTTCGAGCGGGACTCCACAACTTCTCCCAGGGTGAAAATGATTTCCTTCTGGGTGTTTTCCATTTGCAGATTCAAAAAGAGATTGGTGAAGGCGATGGCCACATTGGTGGAAAACACGGTTATCAGCTCACGGTCAACCTCCGACAGCCGGTCGTTGGTCTTCAGGAGGATGATATTTTCCGTGCCCTCGTCCACTTCAAAGTACCCCACATAGGCCCCGTCCTCAAAAAACGATCGGCGATGTTCAATGGCCCGTTCGATCAGTTCAACGACCTGGGAATCGCGGAACTCATCGAGGCGCACACCGGTGGCATCGGCATAGGAACCGGTTCCCGCGAGAATGCGGTATTCATCCCGGGTCCGGCGCACCGCAATGCCTTCGGCCCTGAGGTAGAGGCTGTCGTCGTCCATTTTTAACAGAGATGTCAGCTGGAGGAGGACGCCCGAGTAAAAATTCGTGAACGAACGGTTGCGAAACAGCTCCCCGCTGGCGGCGACTATCTTCTCGAACCCTTCCTTGCTTCTTCGGATGCGTTTTAAGTCTCTGTACCCCCGCAAGGCGACGGTAATCGCCGTGTAGAGTTTGATATCGGTAATTTCGGTCTTTGATTTGTAATCGTTGATTTCATAGTCGGTGATGACTTTCTTTTCAGGCGCAGCCCCTGGCTGGCCGGTGCGAAGAATGATGCGAACCTGGCTGTTGCTGAGGTCCTCCCGGATCCACTTGGCTAGTTTGAGACCCGCATCATCGGTCTCCATGACCACGTCGAGAAGAATTACTGCGATGTCGTTCTCCCGGCTGAGCACCTCTCTGGCCTCTTTGGCAGAGTACGCAGAGAGCAGTTCGATTTTGCGGTTGTCGAGTTCATAATCCCGGAGAACGAGTTTGGTAATGACATGAACTTCCTCGTCATCATCGACGACCAGTACGAGCCAGGGTTTCAAACCCCGCTGGAGAGAAGCTTTTTCCGGCTCGTCGGCGAAGATGAGCAGGTCATCATTTTTTTCTGCTGCCACACATTCCTACCTTTATTTTATAAGCATAGATGATGCTTTATGCCCATTTCAAATTTCTCCGGGGAAAATTAATGCATTTCCCTTTCCTATCACCCCTGATGCTGGATGAGATTCAGATATCTCCCGGGCAGCGGGTCGAATGGGGCTTTTTCAAGAGCGTCGAAGAACAGCTTCCGTGATTCAGCCAGAAGCCCGGCGTGAAACGCCGAGATGCCCCGGTCGGTTAATCGGCGGTTTACCCTGAGAATCCTTCCCTCGTATTCGGGATAGGTATGCAAATCCTCGTATATGCCCCGGGCGCCGTACTCGTCCCCGGCGGATCGCATGCCTATCAGTCGGCAGTCTGCATTGAGCAGCGCATCCCCGGCGCAGCGCTCGCCGAGAATCAGCCTTGCCCGGCAGGCTCTGCCCTCCTCCAAAAGAGCCTGCAGATAATCAGGGCAGGAAGGAAGGCAGAGGGCGGCACCCCGGTTTGCAAAACTCACTATCCGCACCGGTTGGATGCTCGACGCAATGCGCGGATTGAGGGAGCCGCGCGTGTCCGCAGATGAAACGGCCTGTGACATATGGGCAAAAAGCGATCTGGCGACGCCGGCCAGGGAACCGGCTTCGCCGTCGACCAGGAATAGAAAATCTTCTCCCATTCGGGACAGCTCGCAGACCAGTTCACCGGAAAATGCGTTCTCCAAGGCACTGTGCACGGTTTCCAGCAGCGGCAAAAGCCCGGATTCCCCGGTCTCGAGGAGGGAATCGTACAAACCGGGCAGCTGCAGCATGATGAGCCCCGCTTCAATTTTGATATGGCGCCGAGACTCCAACTCTCCGGCAATACCCTTTGCTGCGCTCCATTGCAGAAGATCGGAACTAATGCCCGGGCCTTCGGGATTATTGTGTTCATTCCCGTTCATATTGTATATGCTACTTCATCGCCGGAGAGACTGCATGGTTTTCTTCGGTTTTTTTGACAAGCTAAGCCCATACTGCTATGGTAATGGCATCTTGAAAAGGCAGGCTGCGCAATGGCTGTACAGTGGATCAGCAACACGATTTTTATCTCAAAAATCAAGGATGCGGGACCTATTTATGACCTGCTTCACGAGCTGATCGCCTTAATCCGTTCCCGGGAAGAGCGCTACTTCAGCGTTCGCAGCAGCATAGACTTGGAATTTCTTCATATAAATCTGTGCTTCGTCGACAAGGAGTTCAAGGTAATCCTCCATATTCTCTCAAGCGAAAGCATTATCGATCCGGTGTCGTCCTATCTTTCTGCTTCATACGATAATTTGAACATCAAATGCGTTGAAATCAATTCAGCTGAGGACCGGGTCAACCTTCTTGTCCACGAGAAGGGCGAACTGCAAAGCGAGAAAACCGTACCAAAGGGACTCAGCCGTCATCTCATCGAAGAACTTGAGAAAACCCCTTCCCAGGGACGCTGCTTTTCCCTCACCGTGCCCGAACTGTTCAACCAGACCCAGGCCCGCTTTATTGAAAGCCTCTCGGAACTAAAATACAATAGGAAAACTGAGCCCCAGCTCGACCCCGATGACGATCTTGCCTTTTAGGCCGGTCGGACGGGGTAATCCGGGAGAAGAACTATGCACAGTAGCGATATCGCTCATAAAGCACATACTGCGGCAATACGCCTTGCCGGTCTGGATTCAGCGGTAAAAAACCGCGCGCTTAGCAATATAATAGACGGCCTGGAAAAACGCCGTGATGAAATTGCCGCGGCAAACCGGGCCGATTTACTGCGCAGCGAAAAAGAGCAGCTTGCCGCTCCGCTTTTAAAACGATTGCGATTCAACGCAGAAAAACTCGAAGAGGTTGTCACGGGAATCCGGGCCCTCATCGAACTACCAGACCCCATCGGAGAAGTGCTCGAGGCCCGGGAGCTGTCTGAGGGCCTGAACCTCTACAAGGTCCGTTGCCCAATCGGCGTCATCGCCATGATATTCGAATCCCGGCCCGACGCGGCAGTTCAAATCGCCACCCTTGCCCTGAAAAGCGGAAACGCCGTCCTGCTTAAAGGCGGGCGCGAAGCCCGGGAAACCGTGAATGTCCTGTGCTCCATTATCCACGACGAGGCGGTACGCGCCGGGTTTCCCGAAGGCTGGGTCGGCGTCCTGGAGACCCGGGAAGAGGTTTCTGAAATCCTCACCCTGGACCAGTATATAAACCTGATTATTCCCCGGGGATCAAACGAGTTCGTTCAGCATATCATGCGCAACAGCAATATTCCCGTGCTGGGTCATGCCGATGGAATTTGCCATCAATACATTCACTCGGATGCGGACACGCAGATGGCCGTCGAGCTGGCCGTTGATTCCAAGACCCAATACGTCGCGGTGTGCAACGCCATGGAAACCCTGCTGATTCATTCCGATGCGGCGCAGCGCATTCTGCCGGTCATCGCGGAAAAAATGGCGGAAAAGTCTGTGGAACTGCGAGGATGCCCCAGGACCGGAGAAATCCTGCGGCAAATCACCCCGGCTGCGGAAGAAGATTGGTCCACCGAATACCTCGACTATATTTTATCAATCAAGGTCGTCGACAGTCTTGAGGACGCCGTCGAGCATATAAACCGATACGGGTCCGGACACACCGACGGCATCATCACCGCAGACCCCGGGGCTGCCCGGCGCTTTATCTCGTCTGTGGACAGCGCCAGCGCCTTATGGAATTGCTCCACCCGGTTCGCAGACGGATTCCGCTACGGTCTTGGAGCCGAAGTAGGCATCAGCACCCATAAAATTCACGCCAGGGGGCCGGTGGGCATGGACGGCCTGACAATTTATCAGTGGCAGGCAATGGGCCAGGGGCAGACCGTAGGAGAATTTTCTGACGGACGCCGCAGCTATACCCACAAACCCATCGATACCGCTGGGTATCCCTTTCACGGCAAAGGGAAATAAGCGTGGCTTCACAAAGTCGGAACTCTTCAGCTGATGTGATGCAGAGCGGCAGCGAGGAGCAGGAGAGCCGCCGACGCCTTGCCGGGGCAAGGCGGGTTGTCATCAAAATCGGTACGGCGACCATCAGCTCCGCCGACGGTCCGGGAATCGATGTGCCGTATCTCACGTCGCTGGCCGCATCGGTAGCCGGGCTGCGGGAGAGGGGCATTCAGCCACTGATCGTCAGCTCCGGCGCCATCGGCATGGGGGCCCGGGCCCTGGGCCTCACACAGCGCAGTCAGAGCGTGAGCATGCGCCAGGCCTGCGCCTCCATAGGCCAGCCCGTGCTCATGCAGCATTACCGTGAAGCATTTCTCAGCTACGGCATCATCACTTCGCAAATACTGGTTACCAGGGATCTGTTCAATCAGCGCGACCGATTCAACAATTTGAAGAACACCGTCGAAAAGCTGCTCAAACTGGGCACCGTGCCGATATTTAATGAAAACGACAGTATCAGCACCGAAGAAATCGGCTCGAATTTCGGCGATAATGATCAGCTGTCAGCCCACGTCGCCAGTAAAATCGATGCGGAGCTGCTCATCCTTTTGAGCGACATAGACGGACTGTATGACAGCAATCCCCGGCAGAACAGCGACGCCCGGTTTATCTCCTACGTTCCCGAGTTGCAGGACCGCCATCACCGTTCCGCCCGGGGCAAGGGAAGCGCCCACTCCACCGGCGGCATGGCCACCAAACTCAAAGCGGTCGAAATCGCCCGTGATGCGGGCTGCAGGGTGTTGCTGGCCAACGGCCGCGAGCCGGAAATACTCGAATCGATTATCGACGGCCGGCAGGTCGGCACCCTTTTTGAATCGAGCAAGGCGATTCGCCAGCGAAGCCGTTGGATAAAAAACGCCGCTCCCGCCGGGAGCATTACGGTGGACAGCGGCGCCCTCGACGCAATCCTCAAGCACCGGAGCCTTCTGCCTAGAGGCATCGTGGCGGTGGACGGGGTGTTCCCCCGCGGGTCGGTAGTGACGGTAAACGAAAAGGTTAAACTGATCAGCGCCTTCGACAGCGGCGAGCTGGAAAAAATCATCGGCAAATTCAGCACCGAGATTTCCGATATCCTGGGTCCCGGTAGCCCGGAAGTGATAGCCCGCCCTGAAGACATGTTTATACCTGACAGTACTTCGCAGGGCGGGTGATACCCGCCCTGAAGACATGTTTATACCTGACAGTACTTCGCAGGGCGGGTGATACCCGCCATAAAGACATGTCTATACCTGACAGTACTTCGCAGGGCGGGTGATACCCGCCCTGAAGACATGTTTATACCTGACAGTACTTCGCAGGGCGGGTGATACCCGCCCTTTTACTCCGGGACCCGGCTGTCGGCCATGATGGATTCGAATGTATCCCGGTCCCGGCAGAAAATGGCGTGGCGCTTCATGCGCCAGTGCCTCCTTGGTTCAACCGGGGGGATGTCCCAAAACTCATCATGCACCTCGGTGGTGAACTCCCTTCCGTCGTCGAAATACGCCCGCATTCCCAGTTTTTGCAGGATGGGCATTCCCGCCGCCAGGTCCCAAAGTCGGGTCCGGGTGAGGTATCCGATGCTTCCTCCGGTGGCTAAGTAGAACATGGCTGATACGCAGGATCCTGTAGAAAGGGCGGAGAATCGACCGTTATATCTCCCCCATTTAACGACGGTCTGACTCACGGTAATTACCGGACTGCTTTTTCTCGGTTCCGGCGGTTCGAGGGGTGATAGATCATTGAGTGAGGGGAAGCCCTCGTGGCTTTTTCCGTAAAGAACCGCGCTTGCATCGCTCATTATCAGTTCGCCGGTAGAGGGGAACAGTATTGCTCCCTCGCTCAGCCGTCCGTGGTCCATATAGCCAAGGGAGATCCCCCAGCCCGGCAGGTCGTTTGAGTACAACACCGTTCCGTCCACAGGATCGGTAATGAAACACTCTCCGTTTAATGCTTTTCGGTGATATTCATCGCCCTGCTTCTTTGACGTTTCTTCTCCGATAAAATAGCTATTTTTATGTCCGGATAGCCGTTTTACAATGAGATCTTCGATGCGGGTGTCGGCTTCGGTGACAATGGTATTATCGCTTTTGATGCTGCGTTTTGCAGAATGTTGTATATCGAGGGCGAGGCGTCCGCACTCGCCCAACAGGCCTGCAATTTCAGCGGGCTTCCAAGGCATACTTCCTCCCGTATATAATCAAAGAGTACCAGAAGCCGCCCCGGCTTACAATTAAGCGCCCAAGCCGAGGGCTCTACCACATACCCAGGAGACATGCGATGAATACCCGGATACTCGCCTGCATCGACTTTTCACCCCTTACAGAAAGAATCGCCGAGGAAGCAAAAAAAATGGCAGCGGCGACCGGCGGATCGGTCATGCTCGTCAGCGTGATCGGGGAAAAACCGTCGATGCCCCAGTCGGTGGTCCACGACAACACCCTCGAGGAAGAGGGTACTAAACGAAGGAAACTCATAAAGCGGCTCATGGATCTTCGGGACGATATGCAGGACGCGGATATTCCCTGCAGCGTTTCAACCCCAAGCGGAAGCGTAGCCGAAGCCATAGCCCGGGAAGCCGTTGATTTTTCGGCGGATTATATCCTGATGGGGAGTCACGGGAACGGTGCCATGTACCACCTTGTAGTGGGATCGGTGGCCGAGGGAGTTCTCAAACGGACCGGCAAACCGGTCATCCTCGTCCCTTCGAAGGACGGTCAGTAGGAGCCTGTGATTACCGGAGGTTGTAGAGCATGGCTTTGAGCGCTTCGCTTTGCAGCTTCCGGGGGTTATTCCGGGCCTGGCGGGGATTGAACCCTCCGTCTACCAGCCGATGGATGTCATCCCTGGTGCTCACCCCAAGGTCATGCAGACTCCCCGGAAGTCCGAAATCATTCCTCATCTGGCTCAGGCGAATCGCCGCTTCGTGGGGAGTCTCCTCTCCCATGGCCCGGCATATTTCCAGAATGCTTTGGCGGACCCACATCGCCCCATTGGGATGCTGACAGTCGCCGTCGTCAAGCTGATAATTGTATTCGATAAATCCCGGCAGCAGCACGGCCAAACCCATGCCGTGGGGCACTTTGAACAAGCTGGTTAGATAAAATGCCAGGGCGTGGGGTCCCGTGAGGCCTGACTGATCCAGGCTCCGGGCTGCACGAATAGAGCTGTTGGCCAGGGAAAGCAGGGCTTCCTCGCTTCCCGCAACCGCTTCGGGAAGGGCCCGATAGAGTTCTTCCAGGGCGGACAGACTCTCGTCATGGGCATCCGCATCGGCTTTCGCCGACCATATTCCCTCGATGGCATGGGCGATGCTGTCAAAACCCTCCCCGGCAATCTGGTTCGGACTTTGCATGATGCTGAAAAAGGGGTCGAAACAGGCGAGGTCCGGCACCAGCCGGTCATCCTGCAACTCGCAGGTTTTCCGGCCGCGCAGATAGTAGGCCCTCGAACTTACCGCCGAGCCGCTGCCAAAACCGCTTGAAACCGCGAATACTTTTGGTCTGGCATCCCGGCTCGCCCGGAATCTCATGATTTTTTTCGTGAGTATGTCGTCTTCAGCGTCGGGATGAAGAAATGATTCGAACAGGTAAATCTCATCTTCGTCGGCATCATAGAGGTAATGCCTGAGCATCTTGCCCAGATCAATGGCCCCTTCCCTGCCGAGACAAATAATCGAATCAAAATCCCTGTCCATGTAGTAATGAAGGGCATCGCCGATTTCTGCATTGGAAAGGGGATACGTGAATGAAGAATACAGCCGATAGTGCTGTTTCCTGATTTTGCTATTTGAAAGTACCTGGGTGAAGGGAACAATATCCCAGGCTTTTTTCGAAGCCAGGATCAGCGGTTTGCCGATCTGCCAGTGCTCCAGAACCTCGACCAAATGCGAGGTCCCTTGATTGCCAACGTACACATCTTGAAGTATCCCAGCTCGCATACGATAACTATATACCGATATTATGAGAATTGGGTTATAAATTTCGAAAAAATGCGTTTTTTTCTGTATTTTTTTACATTTCTGCTACATTCCTGTCTAGTAAGAAGTTAGAATGCAGCAATGACAAAAACCGGATTCGGCACGCATATCGCATGGCTTTCAGACATTCATATCGGCGCTGAAGGGGAGCTTCCCCACGGCGTGGATGTCAGGAATAACTTCATCAGGCTGATCCGCGATATCGCCGTCTTCGAGCCGGAGGTCCTCGTCCTGGGCGGCGACTTATGCCGCTGGGAGGGCGATGCCCGGGTATACCGCTGGATATCCGGCATCCTGAATGAGATTTCAGCGGATTGCAGAATCTGGGTTCTTCCGGGAAATCACGACGATCCCGCTCTGATGAAGCAGACAGACGGACCGGTGAGTGTAGCCGGTCAGCTGCCCCGGATTGAACTGGTTTCCAGCCCTGCCGGAGATGTACGCTGCTTTCTCCTTGACAGTTCTCCCGGTGACCTGGACAGCAGTCAGCTCCGTTGGCTAGCCGCAGAGATGGATAAGGCGGAGGATGCGGCCCAATCCGGCACTGTGGCCGAACAGCTCCCGCCACTGGTATTCATCCACCATCCCCCTGCCCTGATGGGTGTCCCGTTTATGGATCGGAACTATCCTCTGAAAAACCACCGCGAACTGTCGGCCCTGCTTGAGACCCGGTGCTGTTGGGTTTTCAGCGGCCATTACCATTGCGATGTTCAGCGGAATATCGGTCTCAGCACGGCGTTTGCCAGTCCGTCGGCATTTACGGCCATCAGCCCCCTCGCCGAGACCCATGTGCCCGACGCGGTGCCGCCGGGCTGGCGGCTGATCCGCATTGATGAGCAGGGGCTGCACACCTACCCCCGCTACCTTTATCCGATGCCCTGAAACCCCATAAAGGCCAGGGCCAGCAGTCCGGCGGTAACCAGGGAAATGGGAGCCCCCTTCATGGCCTTGGGCAAATTCGCAAACTCCAGGCGTTCGCGGATTCCGGCGAAGATAAAAAGCGCAAGGGTGAATCCGATGGCGCTTGCAACGGCGAACACAACCCCTTCTCCGAGATTGTAATTATTGCGAACGACCAGGAGGGCAACGCCGAGAATAGCGCAGTTCGTGGTTATGAGCGGCAGGAAAACGCCGAGGGCCTGATAGAGCACCGGCGATACCTTTTTGATAATCAGTTCGACCATCTGAACCAGACCGGCGATGACCAGAATAAAGGCGACGGTTTGGAGGAAGGTGATTTGCAGCGGCACGAGTATCAGATTCTGAATGAGAAAGGTGACGATGCTCGCCAGGGTCATGACGAACATTACCGCCGCCCCCATTCCCAGAGCGGTGGAAATCCGGGAGCTCACCCCGAGAAAAGGGCAAATCCCCAAAAACTGAACGAGTACGATGTTATTTACCAGTGCCGCACTTATAAACAGGCTGAACAAATTCATATAGACCCTCCTAGCTCCGGGCACCCGCCGAGCGGGCCTTTACGGCATTTACCGAAGCAATAATCAACCCCAGCGCAATAAATGCTCCGGGCGGCATGATAAACAGAAGCATGGTGGTGGCATTCTCCCCGACGAAACTGAAGCCGAACAGCGAACCGTTGCCGAGGATTTCCCGCACTGAACCGAGCATGGTCAGCGCCATGGCGAAACCGAGGCCCATTCCGAGCCCGTCGAAGAGGGACGACAGCACGCCGTTTTTCCCGGCAAAAGCCTCCGCCCGTCCGAGGATTATGCAGTTGACGACTATGAGGGGAATAAACAGTCCGAGCTGCTCGTGGAGGCTGGGTAGCCGGGCGGCCATCATCAAGTCAATTACCGTAACAAAGCTGGCGATAACGACGATGTAGGCGGGAATCCGCACCTTGTCGGGGATGAAATTCTTGATGGCGGCGATGACCATATTCGAACCCAGCAACACCGAAGTGGTGGCCAGCCCCATGGCCAGGCCGTTCATCGCCGAGTTGGTAACGCCCAGGGTGGGACACATTCCCAGAAGCAGGACAAATACCGGGTTTTCCCGGAAGAATCCCTTGCTGAAGGTCTTAGTCAGACTCATTGAACACCTCCGAAATAGCCTTCTGCGGACTTCCATGCGCGATTAACCGCATCGACATACGCCCTGGAGCTGATGGTAGCCGCGGTAACCGAATCTATAGCGCCCCCGTCCTTTCCCACCGCCAGGGACTGATCGGCTCCCAGCGACAGCCCGCGGAACTGCCGGGCAAAGGCCTCATCGTTGACCTTGCTTCCCAGTCCCGGGGTTTCCGCGTGGCGGACTGCGGTGGCGTTTATCAGCTCTCCCGCCGGAGTGAAGCCCGCCATAACCTGCATTTCTCCGCTGAACGCCTGATCGGTGATGCCGAGGACGGCGACAGCCACCAGATCGCCGTCGCGGTATGCCGGGTAAAGCCGATACCCCCCGGCTTCGGTCTGGTCTGCCAGGAGATCGTTATCGTAATCCGGGAGAACCGCTTCCAGGGCCGACAACTGCTTCGCCAGCTGATGGGCGGCGATAGCTTCCCGGGTGTATTCGAATGTGGCCGCCAACAGGCCGGCGGAAATCAGGGCGATGGCCAGGAGCACCACCAGCATGTTCGCGAAGCTCGACTCGAGTTTTTTCATGTACCGGCCTCCTTTTTTTGGGATTTCTGCGCTGCGGGTGCCTGTCCGGGCCGGGCGCCGAATCGCTTGGGGAGCACGTACTTGTCGATAACCGGGACGAATGCATTCATGATGAGAATGGCGTAGCTCACCCCTTCGGGATACGCGCCGAACAGCCTGATCAATCCCGTCAGGGTTCCCGCAGATGCGGCGTAAATAACCCTGCCTTTGAAGGTCATGGGACTGGTGACCATGTCGGTGGCCATAAACCATGCGCCGAGCATTGCGCCGCCTGCCAGCAGATGGAACAGCGGGTCTGCATAGCTCGCCGGATCGATGAGCCAGAATATTCCGGTAAACAGACCGAGGCTGCCGAGGAACAGCAGGGGAACTTCCCAGCTGATGACCTTTTTATAGAGCAGGAACAGCCCTCCGATGAGTATCGCCAGGGCCGAGATTTCCCCGGCAGATCCGCTTATCCGTCCGAGAAAAAGATCCATATAGCCCGGGAGATCGGCTGTTGCGCCGCCCTCCGCAAGCCGGGCGAGGGGGGTGGAACTGCTCACCGCATCGATGTTCCAGGTCAACAAGCCCTGCCCTCTCTGCGGCCAGGTGGCCATATGGCCTGGAAAGGAAGCCAGCATAAATGCCCGTCCGACCAGCGCCGGATTAAAGGGATTGTGTCCAAGCCCGCCGAATGCCATTTTGCCCAGGCCGAGGGCGAATACCGCGCCGGCGGCCACCATCCACAGGGGGATTCCCGCCGGAACATTAACGCTCAAAAGCAGTCCTGTCAGCAGTGCAGAGCCGTCGGATATGCGGCTTTCCCTCTTGAGCAGGAACCGGGTCACCGCCCATTCGGTGACCAGCGACGTCACCACGGCTACCGCCACAATGGCCAGAACCCGAATCCCGAATGACCAGACGCTGACTGCCAGAGCCGGCAGCAGGGCGAGGTTTACCGCCCACATTACCGAGGAAACCGAATCCCTGCTTTGCACATGGGGCGAGAGTGAAATGGTAAACCTGTGCGCTGTTGTGTTTGCCATGATTATTTCCCCTTCCTCTTGGCGGCGATAACCGCCGCCTTGCCGAGGCGGATATAGTCCACCAGCGGACGGTGCGAAGGACAGGTGTAGGAGCAGCTGCCGCATTCCACGCAGTCCAGGATGTTTCGCTTTTCCGCGTCGCCGTAGCGCTTCATTTCGCTGAGCTGCTGCAGAAGATAGGGTTCCAAACCCATGGGACAGGCATGTACGCAGCGGCCGCATCGAATGCAGTCCTCGACCTTGCTCCGGGCAGCTTCTTCCGCGGTCAGCACCAGAATGCCGCCGGTTCCTTTGGTGACCGGGATGTCCAGCCTTTGGGCTGCCTTGCCCATCATCGGCCCCCCGAGGATGACCTTGCCCGCTTGTTCACTGAGCCCGCCGGCGGCATTAATTACATCCTGCAGGGGCGTGCCGATACGCACGAGAAAGTTCCCGGGGCGTTTGACCCCCCGGCCGGTGACCGTAACAACCCGGCGCACCAGGGGGATGTTCCGCATGTAGGCGTCATAGGCGGCCTTGGCGGTGGCCACATTGTTCACTACGCATCCCACCTCTATCGGAAGGGTTCCCGAGGGGACCTCCCTGCCGGTAACCGCACGGATAAGCTGCTTTTCGGCGCCTTGGGGGTACTTAACCTTCAGGGGCTGCACCGCTATACCCACGCCGAGACGGGCGACCCGTTCGGCCATGTGCTCGAGGGCATCGGGCTTATTGGCCTCGATGCCCATCACAACCCGATCAACCGAGAGATTACGCCTCAGGAGCTCGGTGCCCAGGATGATTTCATCGGCGTACTCGAGCATTATCCGGTGGTCTGAAGTCAGATAGGGTTCGCACTCGACGGCATTAATAAGGAGGGTGTCCGCTTTTTTGCCCGGGGGAAGGGAGTATTTAACATTGCTGGGGAAGGTGGCTCCCCCCAGCCCCACAACGCCCATTTCCAGCAGCTTTTCGTTTATACCCGGGGTTTCTTCCGGGAGGGCCGGGATTTCCGCTGAGAACGCATCAATGCCTTCCTCCCATTCGTCTCCGTCGACGGAAATTATTATCGCCTGCCGGGGGAAACCGGCCACATCGTAGGCGCTGGCCAATCGTTTGACCGTGCCTGATACGGGAGAATGGACATTTGCGGAGATGAAGCCTTCGGCCTTGGCGATAAGGGTGCCGGTTTTTACCGCATCACCGGGCTTTACCAGCGGGCTGGCGGGCTTTCCGAGGTGCTGGCTCAAAAGCACCGTTACTTCTTTTGGGAGGGGCAGCTCGTAGATAGGGATGCCCGCTGTGAGTTTTTCCTCGGGTGGATGTATTCCGCCCATGGGGAAGGTCTTGAAAGCCGTCATGCGTTGGCCTCCTCGGATTCTGCTTGCTTTGCTTTCGGCGGCTTGACTTCAAACGTCGCCTGAATGGCCCCGGTGGGGCATACGGGAACGCATTTTCCGCATATAATGCATTTTTCCGGATCGATGTATGCCAGATTGTTTTCCATGCTAATGGCCTGGACCTTCTCCGGACAGGTTTTCACGCATATTCCGCAGCCGATACAGGCATTCGAACAGTGTTTTTTTGCCTGGGCGCCTTTCTCCCTGCTTTGACAATTGACCCAGACCCGCCGTTCTTTCCGGCCCACAGGACGCAGCTCAAACAGGTCGCGGGGGCAGGCGACGACGCATGCGTTACATGCGGTGCACTTCTCGGGATCGACCTCCGGCAGTCCGGTTTCTTTATTCATGTGGAGGGCATCGAATTCACAGACCGCCTGGCAGTCACCCTGCCCCAGGCAGCCGAAGGGGCAGCCCGATTCGCCGGAATGCAGCATTGCCTGTATGCTGCAGCTCGACGGTCCGTCGTACTGTGATTTCGCCGGAGCGGCCTGGCAGCTTCCGCCGCAGCGCAGCACCGCAACTTTCTGATCGATTACTCCGGCCTCGAGACCGAAATAGGAGCTAATTTCCTCCATAGTGCTTGGGCCGCCGGGAGGACAGCTGAGATGGGAAATATCGCCTTCTTCCGACGCCTTGACCAGGGCTTCGGCCATTCCCGGACAACCGGGAAAGCCGCAGGCTCCGCAGTTAATGCCCGGGAGCAGCGCTTCAACTTCGGCGACCCGGGGATCTTCCTGAACATGGAAGCGGCGGGCGACGACGAAAAGCAGGACGGCGAACAGCGCGGCTATTCCGCCCAGACTTATCAGTGAGTACAATATTGTCATACAACACCCCTCAGGTGGTTTCTGTATCTACTGCCTAGTGCAGCTCACAAGCTTCGGTAACAGAATCGTTGAGAAGGGTGGCGGTGAAGCTGATGCGGGCTTTTAACGCCTTTCGGAAGAGGCTCAACACCGTATAGTACAGGGCGATCGAGCCGAGAGCCATTGCGGCCAGTAACTCTTCCGACATTCCCCGGGATTGAAATGACAGGATGATGGTAAAAACTAAAGCCAGCGGCATCACGAAGGAAAGCAGCACCGACAAAATGCCGTCGGCGGTCTTCATTCGCAAATCGACGGCAGAACCGACGCCTACGCCGTCCTCGGCGACGGCTTCTACCAGGCGGCCGGTACTGCCGCCCAGGGACTTGCTGCCGCAGCCCCCCTGCAGATGACAACTGCCGCAGGCTGAGTCTTGATATATACGGACAAATGCCCGGTTACCCTCCACGCTCTCGACAACGCCTCTTTGGCTGACTGTCCGAGCCTGGGAACCGGAGCTGGTATAATGTTGAGTCATGTAAATCCCCGAAAACTCCCGGTATGATTCTGGTACCGGCGTATTATACACCGGTCTAGGATTCTGAACAACATTATAAAAACAATATATTGAACAGGGCTCAATCTCCGGTGCCGCAGCTGAACTCAATTACCGCGCTTTCCATGGGGGGAATAACGATTTCACAACCGTCAAGCTGTCCCGAGCCGATTATCCAGCGCAGCGGGCAGTCGCAGTTTTGAACCGATGAGAGCGAGGTTCGCAGGGCGCTGTGTTCGAGATTTACCATGATAAGCAGTCCCCGGTGCCCGTCATCAAGGGCATAGGCCAGGGTCCAGGGGCCTTCAGTGTCGATTATGCGCTTGCGATTGTGGATTTCACCGTGATCGCCCAGATGAAGCAAATTTTCCCGTTTTCGGAACGCGAGCAGCAGCTTCACATGTTCGAGGATTTCCCTGGACATATCGTCATCCTGCCAGGGGAAAGCGTTTATACTGTCGCCGGAATTATAGGAGTTATGGACGTAGGGGCCTATGGTTTCCCGGGCAGAATTCGACAGGTTCGGCTTGGTTCGGCCCCTCTCCTGGCCGGCGTGAAGAAACACAACTCCCTGGCTGGTGGCGAGCATGAGGTTCGCCGCCTTGATGCGCTGAATAAGCTCCCGCCGGTCTGCGGGGTTCTCAGGATCGAGCCCGCCATTATAGGCCAGCGAGTCCCGAAGGGTGAGCCCGTCGTGACACACCAGGTAGTTTACCACCTGACGGGGAGAAAACGTCCGAAAATTATGCTGCGGGTTGCCCAGCAGGTTGTGGAGAAGGTGGTGTTTGTCCACCTCGAGACCGCTGACAAACCCGGGGCTGGCCTCATTGAGCCCTCCACCTTTCAGGAGGTCCCGAATTTCGTCGGAAAACATGGCCACGGGGATATTGTCCGATGCCCGATCCTGATCCATTCCAGAGGTACCCTCGGCCCCGTTGTACATCCTCCAGCCCTCGCCGAGCATAACGATGTCCGGATTGATTTCCCTGAGCATTGCATCGACTTCCAGAACGGTCCGGTCGTCGATCAGGCCCATCAGATCAAAGCGGAAGCCGTCGACGCAGAATTCCTCGAGGAAATAGCGGAGGCTGTCGTGCACCAGCCGTCGGGCCATGGGGCGCTCACTGGCGAAATCATTGCCGCAGCCGGAGTTCGACGTAAAATTGCCCTCGTGATTTCGCCGGAACCAATAACCCGGGCAGCTCGCTTCGAGGCTGTGTGTCCTGGCCATATGATTGTACACGACGTCGAGAATTATCCCCAGCCCGCGGCGGTGCGCTTCCTTTATGAGGGTTTTAAGTTCACGAATCCGGGCGTAAGGGTCCTCGGGGTCGGCGGAAAACCAGCCCTCGGGAACGAAATAGCTCAGAGGATCATAGCCCCAGTTGTAATTACCCCCGGTGGTGTCGCCGTTTCCGTCGTGTTCCCTCTTTCGTTCGTCGGCGGAATACGCCTTCATTACCGGCAGCAGCTGAATATGGGTTACCCCGAGGGATGCGATGTAGTCGAGCTTCCGGGCCATGCCGAGGTAGGTTCCCCTTATCTCCGGCGGGACCCCGGAGTCGGGATGAATGGTGAAGTCCCTGACCATGGCTTCGTAAATGACGATATTGCCGCTACTGTCCCCGGAGGCTTTGCTCTCTGCGCCTTCATCCTGTTCCAGGTTTACCCTTCGGTGATTCTCCCACCCTCCCGGGGGATCCAATAGTCTATGGGCCATCGGGCCTTCCGGGGGAGTAAGCACGGCCCAGCCATGGAGCTCACCTTCCTCCTTTTCGGCCCGTACCCCGGGAAAGGGCAAGAGCGCCCGGGCATAGGGGTCGCAAAAAGGATATTCTTTCCCGCCGCGGACGATGATGTAACGGTAACCCAGGCTTTCAGGGCTGCCGGGAATGTCTGCGGTTATACTCCAGCTTCCGTCCGCCGGGTCCGGGACAAGCCGCCCCGCGGGATATACATCCTCCGGGCTGTTATATGACCTGGCAACCTTCGCCGCCTCGGCAAAAATGAGGCGCACTTCGTCGGCACCCGGAGCCCAGAGGCAGAAGCTGCCCCGGAAGCCTTCTTCGGGGCTGCCGCTCAGCGAAGCGCCCAGGTGCTTTGTGCTGACAAATTCACTCTGATCAAAGGTAAGGACCTGTTTCATTAATTTCCTCGGTATTTTCGGCGCAGGGCCGCATCGGGTCGGTAGTATTTTCGCGTGGATGAGACCGGCCCGGTTCCGCTGAGCCGGTTTATCATTATGGAGATTGCCGAATCGACCTGTTCGTCCCGGATTTTTACCTGTTCCAGGCGGCCGAGCTGCAGGTTGACCCGGCGGGCCTTGCTCTCAGCAATATAACTGAGAACAAGCGCCCGGTCAGGCGCAGCCAGATAATACATGGCCAGCGCCAGATCAAGGTCGTCCATGCGCATAAGGGCATTTTGCACCTGAACAAAGGGCTGGCGCTGGATTTCATCTAAAATACGCTTGTTTCTGTCCATTCTATCGCCGGGGCAGGAACCGGTGTTATTCCCGGATCCACCTGAAAATTTCCCCCAGACTCGCCTTTTTTCCCGTCATGAGAATGCCGGTTCGAAATATCCTCGCGGCCATAAGACCGACCAGAACGATGGATGCCATCAGTATACCAGCAGAAAGCAGAATCTGGTACCAGGGAATCGCTGCGGAAGTAGAGCGCATTACCATGACGAGCGGGCTGGTCATGGGAAAGAGGCTGAGTCCCACCGCAAGGTTGCTTTGAGGATTCATGGCAATGGGCACGAACATCATCAAGGGTACGATGAGGAATATTATGAGGGGCATGCCCAGCTGACCGACCTGCTGCTCGTCCCGGCTGGCCGCCCCTATAGCTGAGTAGAAGGATGCATACAGCAGGAAACCCAGGAGGAAAAATAGCAGCAAGATTCCCAAGCTGCCCAGGCCGACACCCGCAGGGAGCCCGATACCAAAAAGCTGATTAACCGCGCCGCCCAACAGGAGAACCGCGGATATCCATAAAAGATACTGGAAGATGCCTGCCGCCCCGATTCCCAGTATTTTTCCCAGCATCAGCTCGTCGGCGTTAACCGAACTCATCATGAGTTCAACGGTCTTGCTGGTTTTTTCGAGCACCACCGACCGGCCGATTATCTGACCGTAGAACAGGATGGTCATGTACAGGAGCATGGAAAGGGTAATCACCAGGAAGATGGTATCGTCCGGACTGGCATCGCTGGCGGTCTCCTCCCCGCCCTGGCCCATGGTGCTGACGGACAAGGCCGGCTGAGCTGTCAGATCGGCGGCGATCTCCCGGGATATACCGTAGCGCTCAAGCTTTTCTTCGTATGCCAGGCTTCCCACCGCCGAACGAACGGCCTGATGGATGTGGTACTGGGTGTCGGTGGTGCCCAGATAGGAGATGGCATCGAGATCGGCATTAACCCGGATCACTCCGTCAACTTCATCTTCCGCCAAAAGCCCCCGGCCTGTTTCCTGGCTCCCCACCGGGATGAGATCGATATACCCCCCCTGGAGATTCAGTTGATCCTGTATGCGATTCGGGAGCTCGGAGCCCGGCGGGCTCACCATGGCCAGAACGGTGTTATCGTCGAGGCTGAACGGATCGCTGGCGATGACGCTGGGAAGCACCGAGACTGCCACGATAAACAGCGGACCAAGGACGGTGCTGAGCCAAAATGCCTTGGTAAATGCGGTGCTGCGGAAATGCTGCGCGGCTATTATGCGGATTTTATTAAGCGTGGTTTTCATGCTCTTCTCCCTTCTTCTCCCCGAGGAGGTCTGAGTAAATTGCGTGGAGCGACGGGCTTTTTTGCTCGAAGCGGCGAATATTCAATGTCTTCATAAGTTTGGCGAGAATGGCATTGCTGTCGGCTCCGGGCTCAAGAGTCAGTTCTCGGGATTTGGGGAAACTGATCACCGATTGTACCCCCGGCAGTTCGCCGGCGGGCGGGAACTCTCCGTCGGCCTCAACGTAGAGGGTGTTGTTTCCCAATTCCCGTTTTATCGATGAGAGCTCGCCGTTCACCAGCTGATTGCCCTTATTGAGAATACAGATATCGTCGCAGATTTTTTCAGCGTGATCCATGATGTGGGTGGAAAAGAGGACTGTCCGGCCTTCGCGTTTCATTTCCGACAAGATCTCGAGCATGAGGTTCTGACTTATGGGGTCCAAACCGCTGAACGGCTCATCCAGGATTATCAGATCGGGCTTGTGGATAAGCGAGATAATAAATTGCAGTTTTTGGGCCATGCCCTTGCTGAGATCTTCAATTTTACGGCCGGCATATTCCTCGAGACCAAAGCGACTGAGCCATTCCCGGATGTCCCGGCTTAACTCCTCGCTTTTCCCCCGGCCTTTCAGGCTGGCGAAATACTCCAGGGCTTCGGCGCATTTCATTTTCGGATACAGCCCCCGCTCTTCGGGTAGATAGCCTATGCGCTCCCGGTCCTCCCGTTGAAGCCGGCGGCCGAGAAAGCGCACCTCGCCGCTGTCCGGCGCGATGATGTTAAGAATCATCCGAATGGTTGTGGACTTGCCGGCTCCGTTGGGTCCGAGAAGCCCAAAAATTCGCCCTTTTTCAAGTTTTATGCTGAGCCCGTCGACGGCCCGGACGTCTCCAAATTCCTTGGTGACCTCTAACAAGTCAATCACATGTCCTCCTGCACTTCTTTCTTCGTATGCGCTGTTGTACCCGCCGCCGCGGGAAATATTCGAAGGCCCTTGAACGCCCGCAATCCAACACCTATTATTAGGCCAGCATATATGGAACAGACGATACTCTGGTACGACCTCGAAACATTCGGCAGAAACCCTTATCACGACCGCATTGCTCAATTCGCCGCGCTGCGCACGGATTACTCCTTCGCACCAGTGGGCGAACCGTTGGTTCTCTACGCCAAGCCCGCTGACGACTACCTGCCGGACCCCGAAGCCTGCCTGGTCACCGGCATAACGCCCGGAGTCTGCCGGGAAAAGGGAATTCCCGAGTACCAGTTCGCCCTCCGCATCTTCGAAGAGATGATGGTACCGGGAACCACCGTTGCCGGGTACAACAGCATTCAATTCGACGATGAGTTTATCAGGAATCTGTTTTACCGCAACCTGCTTGATCCGTATCTGCGGGAATACAGCCAGGGAAACAGCCGATGGGACCTGATAAACCTGATGCGGGCCACCCGTGACCTTCGCCCCCAGGGCATCGAATGGCCCGAGGACAAGGACGGGAGGCCCCTGTTCAAACTCGAGCAGCTTACAGAAGCCAACGGCATCGGTCATCAAAATGCCCACGATGCCCTGGCAGATGTGTACGCCACCATCGACATGGCCCGTCTTGTTAAGGAAAAACAACCCCGGCTGTTCCACTGGGCATTCAAAACCCGCTACAAAACCGAACTGCGAAAACTGTTCGACCTGAACAGTCGGCCGGCCCTGGTGCACAGCGCGGCCTATCTCACGCGGGAGGAAGGCACCACTACGCTGATCTGCCCGCTGGGGGTACCGGGGGAACGGGCGCGCCAGGGACGGGACACCCTGGTCTGCGCCGACCTGCGCTACAATCCCGAAGAACTGGTCAAGCTATCGGTTGAAGAGATTCGGGACAGGGTTTTCCTGCCGTCGGCCCGGGAGGACAAACGTCATCGCCGCTTCCCCCTCTATCAGATAAAAATAAACAAGGGCCCCTTCATCGCCCCGTTAAACACCCTGAGCGACAAACGGGCCTCGGCCCTTGGCATCGACGTCGACGCCTGCCTGAGACACCGGGAAATACTTCTGGCCAACCGGGATTTAAGCGCACGGATCCGCGAAGTCTTTAATGAACCGCCGAAATCAACCCTCCCGAATGATCCGGATTACCAGATTTACAGCGGCGGCTTCATAAGCGACAAAGACAGGGAAACCCTGAGCTACGTCAGAAGCGGACTTGAAGACATACTCCTGGCTTCGGATTCCGACAAGCCCTCCCTGGTTCGCTCATTTCTGGCTGACCGGGAGCGTCTGCCCCTTGAAGACCGGGACAGGATAACCAAGCTCATCAGCCGGGTTCTTGGCCGGAGCTTTAGCCCCTGGCTGCCCGAGCGCAGCGCCCAGAGCTGGCGTGAATTCTGTCAGAACCGCATCCTGTTTCCCCTGCTGGATGAAGCCATGGATATGCAGAAGGTTCAGCGGGAAATACAGCGTAAAATCGATGATCCGGCCACCGGAGTGCGGGGCAAGATAGTGCTCAAGGAGCTGCGGGAATATATCGATGAAGTAAAGAGACGTACCCTGGAGGTAACATGACGGGGCTTCTCTCCCGCGCGAAGGAACTCCGCAGACAACTCGGCTTATCCGTACCCGTCGATCAGGCCCGATCCGGCGGCGACGGGCTTGAAGGGGTGTCTGAGGAAGAACTCGAGAGCATAAACAGGAAAATAGACCAGGTAGCCTCCGCCAACAGGATAAACGTCTCTGGCGACACTTTCCGCATCGCCGCCGCAAAAAAAGGCCTGGCACTGCCGGTGCTGGTCAATCTGGGCAGCCTACTGGTGCTGGCCGCCGGCGTAGGCCTCATGCTCCTGTTCTTCCAGCAATCGGAAACAAACCTCGAACGGGAAATCCGTAGTCTGAGCTCGACGGAAGGCCGATTGCTTGAAGTTCTCCGTCAGGAAGCGGAGGCGAACCTTGCGGCCAAAGAAGCGGAAATCGCCGCCATTCAGGGACAGCTGGCCCGAATTCAAACAGAACGCGACAGTCTTGCCAGGGATTTCGAGCAGCGCATCGCGGACCGGGAGACCCAGCTGCGCTCGGCTTTGGAGGCCGAACTGGAGGTCGAGCGCCAGAGGCTTCGGGAACAGGGCTTGAGCCCCGCCGAGGTTGAAGCGGAGATCGCCCGTTTGCGGGCCGAGAAAGAGACCGCCCTGGCCCAGGCCCTGGCCCAATACCGCAGCGATCTTCAAACTGAACGCGAGCAGGCCGAGGCAGCCCTCGCCCAGGTCGAAGCCGAAGCCGCGGCCGAACTGGCCGCCGCCAATGCGATACGAACCGAACTTCAAGCCGAGGCCCGTCAGCGGGAAGCCGAACTCCAGGCTCAGCTCGAAGAAGCGCGGCGGGAAAACCGAGCCGAACTCGAACAGGCCAGCGAGCAGGTCCGGGAGGCCCAGGCGGCCCTGGAACAGCTCAATGCCCGCCGGGAGCAGGAGCAGGCGCTGGGCTCCCAACTCAGCGGCTTGTACAACCAAATTCGAACCCAGGTCAACGGAGAAAACTATGAGCAGGCCGAAGCCACCATCGGCCAGCTTAAGAATTTCCTGAATTCCCCCCAGTTCCTTTCATCCGAGAACCTCGCCCAGCGCCGGGAAACCGAGGTGTTCCTGGCCAACGCCCTGTCGGAACTGATAACCACCAGCCGCAGAAGGTCGGGAGAAACCGCTTCGCTGGCCCAGACCGCATCCTTGGTTACCCAGATTCGGGAAATGTACGGCGAAGCCCGGAATCTGGACAGCGCCGGTCAACGGGAGCAGGCCCTCGAACTCTATCGGGAAGCCATCAGCCTGGTCCCGGAAATCTCCCGGGCGTACGAGGAAGTCCAACTGGAAAACCGGCGGGAGTTCGAGAGCGAAATATCTGAAGCGGTGGCGCAGCGGGAATCCGAGACCTCCCGGAATCTCGAAGAGCAATATCTCGATCAATTGAGGCAGCTGGAAGCCCGCCTCACTCAGGAAATCGAACTTGGGCGGCAACGAATTGCCGAGCAGGAAGCGCTTATCAGCCTTCAGAGCACTCAGCTTTCCGAGAGCCGTGAAACCATTGACGGTCAAATTTCAACAATAGAATCCCAGAACGCCAGCATAACCGGACTTCAGAACCGGGTTGGCAGTCTCGGCCAGCGGATCGCCGAACTGGAGGGAGAGCTGGAAACCCGGACGGATGATTTACTCGCTCTCCAGGAAGATTATCGCGAACTCGAAGCCCTGGGGAGGGCCATCGATAACCAGGCGGAAAACCTGAGCAATGACGTGGCTACCCTGCAGACTCAAATTCTCGCCCGAAATCAGCAGATCGCCGGACAGAACGAAGAAATATCCGCCCTCGAAGAACAAGTGCGCAGCCTTCAGGCCAGCCTGGATAGCAGCAGGGAAGAACTGTCAGCGGCACAGGCAAATCTTCAGGAGCTCGAGACTGACGGAGAGGATGATGAACAGATCATTGCAGAGCTTCGCAGCCTGCTCGGTGCAGCCCGGGATGAGCTCGCCGCCCTCCGGCCGCAAAATCAGGAAAACCTCGGGCGAATCGCCGACCTTGAAAGCCGGATTGCCGAGCTGGAGTCCGCCGCAGCGGAGGGGGACGCCGCTGCCGACCAGGCGGGGCTCACTGAACTCCAGGAAGCCGAGCTGGAATCCCTGAGAACCAGAGTTGCCGAGCTTGAAAACCTGGAAAACCAGGTGAGCGCCATCCAGAGCCAGCGCGACGCCGCTCAACAGGATCTCGACGAGATAAGAACTCTCCGCGACGATCTGGAGGAACGAATAGCCGCCCTGGAACAGCAGAACCGTGACCTGGATTCCCAGCTCGACGCGGCTACCACCGCAGGCTCCAGGATATCCCGGGCGGCTTCCCAGCAGATAGCCGAACTCGAAACCCGCATCGATGTTCTGCAGCGCATCGCCGACAGTTATGATGAGATGGTCGCTTCCTACCGGAATTTTCGCAGTGAAGAAGAAAGGCTTCTGGGGGATTCAGGACAGGCCGGAAGCCTGTCGCTGCTCCAGGCCCGAATCGCCCTGGACCGCTTCCTCGGGCAGGAAGATGTACAGGCGGCGTTTCCCGGAATCTACCAGCGCATCGAAGCGTACAATCAGGCCTTCCAGACTGCCGGGGAGGCTGAAGTCCTCTTTCTCATGATTGACGAACTGGCGGCGGTGCAGTCATATCCCAGCCCCCGGGCTCAGGCCGAATATGTAAGAGAGCAAATATCTGAAAGCGATGATCCCGCCCGGACTGAGCTCTATCAGATTCTCCTGGATATCATCGAGAACCGCTGACAACCTTCAGAATCAGTATCCCATTATCTCGAGAAAATCCGCCGTGGGAATGCTGTAATTGCGGGACTGCAGAACCAGATTGTCTTCATCGCCCCCGGAGAACAGGGCCCGGAAGCTCAGCATGTATATGCCGTCCCGCACATCCCGATACTCCCGGAGGAACTCTAACAGGCCTGGGTTCTGTACCAGTCTGGAGGCATCGCCCTCTCGGTAGAACACCCACATTCCCTCGTCGGTGAGGAACCACAGGGTGCCGTCGCTTAACACCGTCAGCAGGCGGCCGGGAATCGGGCCTTCATCGTCGGCGATTGCCTCCAAGGAGCTTTCGATCATGCCCCCCGGGGCTGCCTGCCCGCGGTCCCAGCCGAACGTGGCGTATTCTGCCCTCTCCAGTTCCACTACCGACAGATAACTTCTGGGGACATCGCCGTCGGGTCCCCGGTGGTACAGTCCCTCCCGGGAATACCGCGGGTTCGTTCCGTCGAACTCATCGAGGCTGAATTCGATCTTGGTTTCGAGAAAGGGCGGGTCCAGGGCAAAGGATGCGGCGGCGGGAACCGAAAAATCGAAAGTATACTGTTGCAGGGCTTCGTAGACCGCGCCGTTTCGATAGTAAAACATTAGATAGCCGAAAGAGCCGCTTTCGGGATCTTCGGCATCGACACCGAGGAGGGCGGCGGAGCTGCCGTCGAATCCTTCCCCGGGATATTCGGCGGCGAATGGAAGAAGGGGCTGGAAAAACGTCCAGCGCTGAGCGCCGGCGGGGACGAAGGGCCTCAGGGGTTGATACTGGTCCCCGGAAACAGACGCATCGGAAGCCACCACCGGGGAAACCGCCCATCCGCCGGTTTCTCCGTCGAAATTACGGCGCACCAGCAGTAAACCGTCTCCCAGTCCCTCCCGTGAAATAGGCACGGCCCCGGTGAATCGCAGACCAAAATCACTGCCCTCGCCGGTAATGCCGAAAAAATCCCATTGAGCTCCAAGCCCGCCGTCCAGGAACCCCTGCTCCAGGGTCTGTTCAAACTCATTGATATCATAGCTGATTTCGAATGGATCTTCCCCGGTGACTTGAAGATTGGCATTGCTCCCGTCGGCTTGAACTATGCGGACCCAGTCAAAACCCTGGGGTATGGTGAGAAACAGCTGATTATATCCGGAATACGGCGAATGATAGGTATAAAACGGCTGGTAACCCCGGTTCAAAACTCCCGAGTCCACCCCTCGAAGCACAAAGTTCGATTCCAGACTCATTGTATCAATTAAACGGGCCGCATAGCTGACGTCCGGCAGGAAGGGGGGCAGGGAACATGCGGCAAGGGTGAAAAACAGAAGGACCAGGAAGATACTCCGAATAGTAGTTCTCATAATCCAAACCTCATGCCCAGGGTCAGAAACGGCGGGCTCAGATACAGCAGTTGCGAAAGGGGAATGACATTCGAACCACCGCCGCGGGTGAGAAACTCGCTGAGCTGGGGATCGAATAAAACGAGAAAAGGGAACGCCAGGGCGACATTGAGTTCGCTGTGCCTCCCGATTCGCCACACAAGTCCGTTTTCCAGCCGGATTTCAAGGGGGAACAGGGGGTCCACCAGCCAGGACTCTTCGGTAAGGATCCGGATAGATCCGTTGAGATCAAGAACCGGCTGAATATCCAGGGGCCAAGGGAGGATATCCAGCCGCAGCCCCGCCTGTACCCCCGCACTAAGAAGCGGAATGCTGACAAGCAGGGCATCATCACCATCCCTGCGGTCGCCGCTATCATAGGCCTGAATTCCCAGCTGATACGCGACCACATCCAGTCCCAGTCTCAGCCGGTCCTGCAAAAGGAGAACTCCTGCCCCGAATCGGGGAAATGAAATCATGTGAAGACCGGCGTACAGATACATGACATCCAGAGGCTCCTGGCGGGAGGACAAGTCGATTTGAGCGCTGTTCTGGAGGAAGAGCTCGGTTTCCTCCGGGAAGTACCCGCTTTTCTCCGCAAAAATGCTGTATGAGGCCGGAACCGCCAACTCGACAATCGCGAAGCCCTCAGCTCCGATGTCCAGCTTGAGTTCGCTGCCGTCGGGATTCGCAAAGGGTATTCGCAGATTGCTGCCCTCCTGCGCGATGATTCTCAGCCGGGCAGAATCCGTAATGGGATTGAGCCGGGCATCCAGCTCCTGAATTGCCTCATACCAGAAGCCCGCGAAAAGGTTCCGGTATTGGGGATCAACTTCGCCGTTCACCCTGAACCGTGATATTTCGCTGCCCAGCAGGGCATCAAACAGGGTGAAATCCGCGGATAGATCCTGCATCTCACCGGAAAACCTCACCTCGAGAACCGAATCCGCTCCGTTAAGAACAGCCCGTTGGAACGAATCCAGCTCTCCGGCGGATTCAAGCCGGCGGTCCAGAATAAAATCAACGGACTCCACCTCATTCTGCATGCGCAATAAGAGGCTTTCCCGAATGACCTGCTGCTGTTCTTCGCTAAAGGATGAATCCCCGTCGAATTCCGAAAGGTAGAGACTGCGCCGGGCTTCCTGTGAGTAGGCGAAGGCAGCGGCAAAAAGCATGAATACAAAGAACATTCTCCGCACAATCATTCCCACTCCCCTGCACCTATTCCGAGCTGATAGATGCTGTGAGCTGCCCGGTTGTAGACATACCAGCGGCCGGCGGCCTCGGCGAAGGTGAGAGAGTAATCGCGCAGGAAATCCGGACTGTGAAACATATCCCAGAGCGAGAAAGACGAGATTGCATCGATTCCGGTATTTTCGCTGCTCAGAGGCTGGATACCTCCGGGATTCAGACGATAGAGCTCAAGCCGGGCATTAAGGGGCGATAACCAGCCGTTGTCATCAGCCGGCCAGTTTTGCACGGCAAACAGCTCTCCGTCGAACTGGAATACCGGCAGGTCGCTGTCGATGTCTTGACGGGCGGGGATGACGATGTACTCGTATCGATTAATTATGCCGCCGGGCAGATCCCCGGAAACATCATCAGGAAGGCTGTCGGCGGCCTGAAAGGGGAACAGCCCCTGATCCGCCAAATCTCCGTAGGGGAGAAAAAACATCAGATAGAACAGTTGCTGTCCGCCGGTCGACACGGCTATGACCGGCATAATGCGGTCATTAGCCCGATCGGTAATGACCTCGGCCAGACGGAAGTCGAAATCAAATCGATCCTCAAAGCCCTCCCATCCCAGCTTGTTAATTTCCAGTTGAGTTACCTGGAGGGGACTGGTAATAAGATGCACGCTTCTGGCATCGAAGTCGGCATAATCATCGTAGAGGAAGTTGCTGTCTCCACCGGTTCCGTCGGGAAGCCGGTCTCCGTTCTCGTCCTCGCTGTACAACAGGATGAGGCGCAGTTCCTCCTCGGGACCGACCACATGGGGATGGGAGGCCGGCAGCCGTCCGGCAACCACGACGTAGTCCCGATAGCGGGCCTCCGCGTCGGAATATACCGTCGCATATTGAAAATTTCTGTCCCAACGGCCGGAGAAGCGGTATTCGGGTTCAGCGGCGCCTTCGGTAAATCCCAGGGCGTTGCGGCCGAGGTCGAGGAAACCGCCGCCGAGTATCCGAAATTCGAAATTTCCCCCGGAGTACACCCAGCTGTCATAGCGGCCGAACACATCGTCCAGGGAGCGGCTGTCATAAATCAGCTCCAAATCCGGAGTGAAAACCAGTGCTCTTTCGGGTTCGATGGGGCCGCTTTGGTAACTGAGAACAAGGAGCTCGGTATAGCGATCGGTATTGCGATTAAGAAGGTAGCGGGCAAACCCATCCTCGGGCTGTACGGAGCGGAGTACGACTGACGATTCCTCATATACCTCCGGCAGCCCCTCAATTCTGCCAAGTTCCGCGCTGCGCTGAACGTAATTTAAGTATCCCGGCATTCCGCCCCGAAGGTTGAAATAGCCGCCGCATGCGGGAACCAGCAGCACAATCAAAATTACCAAGGCTGACTTATGCAAATTTACCATTTTACCATCACTCCCAGGGTCAGCGGGACCAGCTCGGGCGTCATGCCGAGCCCGTTACTCCAAATGCGGGGAGAAAACAGAGGCAGATTATAGCGAAGCTCCTGGCGGAGAAAAAATGCGAAATGCGGGTAATTCAGTTCATGGTGCAGGACGATGAGATTGATATAACTGTCGACGGCGGTGGCTCCCGTGCTGACCGGGGAAAAGGCAAGGCCGAAGCCCGCGGCATAAGCCAGCCGGTATCGGGATTCCGGGGGGAAAAACAGGTAATTGCCGTACTCGAGACTGACTTCATCGTGAACCAGGGTGCGCCCCCCCTCGGGCAAATCATCCCTGGGCAAATTGAAGTAGAACTGGTTGGCCAGCCGCAGATACATTGTGTCGCTTAAAAGATACATCCGCAAAGCGCTTTGAAGGCCCAGGAAAAACCACGGATTATAGGCGAACTCCGTGGCAAAACTGCTTTTGGGATAGAGGGGACTGAGGGTGACCTGATTAGTCCGGCCGGTAAGGGCGAAGGCCTGGGTGGCGCTATAGTACCCATCGAGGCTTTTCTCAACCTCAAGCTGCTGGCCTAATGCCAGCGGCTGATAAGGAAGTCTGGCATTGCCGTTTTCAATCCTTCCGATGACGCCGAAACCGGGCATGCTCAGTACCGTCCCTTCGTCAGTTGAGGCAAAGTCCACGGTGGCCGCGGAGGTCCCCACCAGTATTCCGGGATTCTGCTTCATAAAAAGAATCTGTCCGGCAGCATCGCCGATCTGATCCATAATCTCGGTCATCAGCTCCTTCATGCTGGTAAGAAGCAGCAGACCGCTGCGGGCGATCCTCACATCGCCGGCGATGATGCGGTCCGAACGGATATCGTAGGCCTTCACCATGAGAAATACCCGCCGTTCCTCCAGACGGAAATACACGCTCAAGGCCACATCCCGGTCATCTGCGGCGGCAATATCCACGGGCAGCCGGGTAAATACATCGTCCCTCCCGCTGCGCTGCATATAGCCGGCCCAGGAATCCGAAGGAACGGCGGTAAAACCCCGTCCGATTACCTCGTTCACCACGATATCGTCTATTATTCTCCGGTACTCTTTACTTTCCGCATCGAGGGCGGAATCCGCGTTTTCTCCGCCGTTTTCCCCGTCCATAGGCTCACCGTCGAGATTCCAGGCGGGGAATACCAGGACTTCAATGTCCCGGGTGTCGGGTTCCGCCGGCGCTTCCAACGGAGCATCGACATCCTGGGCCCACAGTGAGCCGGAAATGAGAAGCAGAGTCTGGATGAGCAGAAATATCTGCGGAGCTGGGCGTTTGGGAGACATCACTGCCATAGTATAGCGTGAATTTACTTGGTCTTCATGATTTTTACCCCGTCCCATTGATCGGGAGGCGGGTCTTTTTGAAAGTCGCGGCAGCGCTGTATCATTTCCACGGCGATGTGATCCTCCGGAAGGACGGATCGCACGGACTCAAAGCCTTCGATGGCCTGGGAGAAATCCTGGGCGTAATAGGCGTCCATCGCCCGGTGATGCAGGTTCCAGGCCCGCTCAGTGGCGGAATCAAGTTCGCGTTCAACCCCGTAAATGCGAATCCCGCGTTTTTTACCCTTAACCGCGACGGTATCGAGGAGTCTGGTGGGAAAGTTTTCGGATATTTTACGCTGAAGGCTCTCGGAAATTATCAAATCCTGCCGGTACTCTTTGGTAAGGCCCTCAAGGCGGCTGGCCAGGTTCACCATGTCGCCGATTACCGTATAATCCATTTTTTTCTCTGCGCCTATATTGCCGACGGTAACAATGCCGTAATTTATTCCGATCCCCGTTAAAAACGGCGGATATCCTTTAGCCTGCTGTTTTGCGTTGAAGGACCTCATGGCTTCCACCATATCCAGGCCGGCGCTCACTGACTGGTAAGCATCGTCATCGTGTTTCACCGGAGCGCCGAATATCGCCATAATGGCGTCGCCGATATATTTATCGACGATTCCCTGATGGTCCATGATGATGTCGACCATCATGGTGAAATAGGTGTTGAGCTGATTCACCAGTTCGCTGGGGTGCATGGATTCGGAAATGGTGGTAAACGAACGGATATCCGAGAAAAGGATAGCCAGAACCCGGTCCTCTCCGACCAGCATCGACTCGGGGCTCTGAAAGAACCGGTCTATCAGCTCCTGGGGTACGTATTTTTGGAAAATCTGCCGCACCTTTTTCTCTTTGTGCTCCGCAAGGGCTGCATCCCGGGCAAAGCGCTTGATTTCCGTATATGCCCGGTCGAGCTCGCCGGTCATGATGTTAAAGGTGTGCGCCAGTGCTCCGGTTTCGTCATCGTATTCTACCGGAACTTTTTTACTCAGGTCGCTGGTGGTGATAATATCCCTCATGGTGTCCACGACGGTATTTAAGGGCCGAATGAGCCTGGTGGTCACTGTATAAAGTATGACGCTGGTCAGTACGAGCGATGCGATGAGCAGATAAATGGTCCGCGTCGTGATCTGATTTATATCCTGAAAGAATGTGGCTCGGCTCTCGGTGACCAGCAGGAACCACTGGAAGGGCTCGAACACAAAACCCTTGGCAACCCGGGGAACTCCGGCGATAGTTATCTCGAACAGGGCGTTGTCTTCGGTACCGTAGATATCCGCCAGCCGCTGACTGTCTCCTTCGGTCAGCAATAGCTCTCCGCTGGTCATCTGGAGCCTGCCTTGGGGATCAACGGCAAAAATCAGTTCAGTGTCGCTGCGAATGATGGAGTCAGCATAGACGCCTATGCTGCCCTTGGTTGCCTGGATATAGTCATCGGAACGCTGAAGGTCATTTTCCACCAGGAGCTGATACTGGCTGAGCGCATACTTCTCAAGTTCGGCGACTTTAAAGCCCAGGAAGTCCCTGGCAAGGCGGTTTATTCCCGCAGATGCGAGGAAAAAACTGGAAGCGCCGACTAACAGCACCGACACCGAGATGATTGGGAAGACGACTGCGATGATTTTTGCCCGAAATTTCATTGTGAACCCATGCCCTTCGTTACAGTATCGGCGGTGCGCGGAAGATTTTCAGGGATTTATGATAGCCGTCTGCGGTTTTCACCCTGGAACTGCCGGCGAAGGCTGCTTTCCCGCAAATCCTCCATTTCCGGGGTTCGCCGGGCCAGGCGGCCCCACAAATTACGCAGGTCTTCCGGCGCTTCATCATCGGGGAAAATAACACTCCACATATTAATTATTTGGGGCTTGGTCGCCTGATGGATGAAGCTCCGGATTTTCCTGATTATCCGCTCACTGTCATTGTCAAAGCTAAAGCGAAATAAGGGATGTGGTTTTTGTGGGTAACGCCCCGCGTCGAGGTCGCGGATAAAAGCGGCGAGCCGGGTCTTGAGAGTTCGTATGCTTGAGTAGCTGCCCCAGCCCGAGGCCGCGAGCATGCGGGCATTGAGGCGCTGTTCGTACTGACCCCTCTGGGGGATGGCAAAAACCGGCTTTTTGAGATACATGGCCTCGCTGAGGGTCTGGTGGCCTGCGCTGGTAATTATTGCTCGGCAACCGGCCACAGCCTCGGCATAGGATTCCCGGGGATCGGGAAAAAGCCGGTAGTTGTGTATTCCCATCTGATGAAGCCGTTTGAGAACCGCGGGCCGGTAACTGTCTTTCAAACTCACGAGAAAATAATCCCCTTGCCGCGTGCGAACCTCAGTCAATTCCCGGCGGATCATGGGCCCCACATCGCCGTTGTAAAACGAACAGAAAATCCGCTTGTCAAACACCGGCATCATAAACCGGGCGGCGGCCTTAACCGCAAGGGCGTCGGGGGAAAAAGACGGACTGGTAATTACGATTCCCGGGTGATTAAACTGCAGCACCGGAATTCCAATCCTTTTTGCAGCCACCGCGCTGAAGGGTTCATAGTCGTTTATCAGCACCGAAATATTATGGTCCTTTAGCATGCGGCTCATCCTCACGATTTTTGTTCTTAAGGTGAGCAGGGTCGGCAGGTTTTCAGTGAAGGTTCGGTAGTAGTCGATGCGGTCGGTGATCTTCACCAGATGCATATGGGGAACGGGGAGGACCAGGGCGTCGGGGGCCTTTTGGGATAGAAACCCGTGAACCGTCGGGGGCGCCAGAATTGCCACCTGGTAATCCCCGCAAAGAGCCTCGTAAAACGCCACTGTGCGGGAAACATGTCCGAATCCCTCTCCGTTGCAGGCAAGTCCGATCTTCATATTCACCTCGGTTCGGCTAAGCGTTCGATTTATCTTTGCCTACCCGCTCGACAGCCTAGAAGGATTCTGTCAGTATTGGATGAGTTCCGAGTTAAAAATCCATCATCGGCTCCGGCTCCCCGGAAAACTCCGGGCCCATTGGGCGTGCCGGGCGCAGTTCAACAACACAGCCAGAGGTGACCTTCGGTGTTTTTTTATGATCGCGATATTGACAACTCCATCATCGACGAATACCAGCTCGACGGCCCTAAGGGGCGGCAACTATTCCTCAAGGAAATCGCCGATGAACTCCAGGTTTTTCCCGAGGACTACCGGCTGTTCGGTCCGTATTGGTGGTTTATAAAGGATCAGCTCAGACGGGCAGGAATTGCCCGAAACGCATGGTTCCACCTTTCGCCGGCGGACGGCGAAACCCTGGAGGCCTTGTCGGACAAACCGAAGGCCCTGGTGCTTGCGGCGGCGCTTCAGTACCTGCGGATGCTTCAGGAGGATCCCCAACCCCTCACAGAAGATGAAAAAGCCCAGCATTTTTGGGAATCCGGCCGGGAAGGCCGGATCATCACCATCGAGGACAGCGGATTATCGCTGCAACCGGATCTTTTCGCCGATTTGGAAAAGCACGAGATCAGAACCCGGGATTTCCTCAACATGCCGGATAACTACATTCCAAGAATCTGGAAGGAGCGGGGCCTGCTGCGCAAAGAAGAGGGGAAGCCCTTTTCCGCATACCGATGTTTCCTCAGGTACCTGGGCACCGCGGCAGACGAACAGGCGAAGGCCGATGCCTGGCTTCTCATCGGCATCCTGTTCTTCGAACAGGGTCACTTCCCCAAGGCGGTTTTTGCATTTTCGAATGCCTACGACCGGGACACCCAGGATTGGATATTGGCCCACCTGGCGGAGGCCCGGGTCTCAAATGGCGAACTTCGGGACGGGCTCCAGCTTTTCGAACAGCTGGTGCAGCGGATGCCCGGCAATCCCGAATACCGCCAACGCCTGGAGGAACTCAGGAGACGGGCGGATCAGCCCGTGGAGCTGGAAGAAATCAACGAACTACCCTTCCATGCGTTTAAGCGAAGCACCGGATAACTCCTCCAGGAGCGCTTCGCTGTCTTCCCAACCAAGGCAGGCGTCTGTGATGCTCTGACCGTATTTCAGCTGGTCGAGCACCGCGAGGGGCTGCTTCCCCTCGACGAGATTACTTTCAATCATTAGTCCGAAGATCTCGCTGCCGCCGCCGGCGATCTGTTCAGCCAGATTCCGGCCAACGTCCATCTGACGGCAATGGTCCTTCATGGAATTGCCGTGACTGCAGTCGATCATGAGTCTGGGGCGAAGCCCCTCTCTCCGGAGGGACGCACAGTGCGTTGCAATAGACTCCCGATCAAAATTGGTGGCCCCTCCGCCCCCCCGGAGAATCAGATGGGCATAATCATTGCCGCTGGTCTCGACGATTGCTGCGACGCTCTGTTTAGTGACTGAGAGGAAGTGGTGGGAACCCGCGCTGGCGTGTATGGCATCTATTGCCGTTGTCACCGAGCCGTCGGTGCCGTTTTTGAAACCAACGGGCATACTCAATCCCGATGCCAGTTCGCGGTGTATCTGGCTCTCGGTCGTGCGGGCGCCGATGGCTCCCCAGCTAACCGCGTCGGCAATGAACTGCGGAGTTATGGTATCGAGAAACTCGCAGCCGCAGGGCATGCCCATCTCACCGAGATCGACCAAAAGCTGCCTGGCCAGATGCAGCCCCTTGTTGATCTCGAAACTATCGTCGAGATAGGGGTCGTTGATCAGACCCTTCCACCCTTTTCGGGTCCTGGGTTTCTCGAAGTACACCCGCATGACGATTTCCAGGGTATCCCGGTAGCGATGCCGAAGATCGCTGAGACGCCTCCCGTACTCCCTTGCAGCCCGGGTATCATGAATCGAACAGGGCCCGATGACCACCAGCAGCCTGCGGTCGCGTTCATCCATGATATTTTCGATGGCCTTTCGGGTTTCCGAAACCGTCCGCTCGCCGGTTTCGCTGAGGGGAATTTCCTCCATCAGTATTGCCGGGGGAATGAGGGGCTTCAGCTGTTTGATTCTCAGGTCGTCTACGGGGAAATGCACTGTGGGTACTCCTGGGTACCGGCCGCAGCGGCCGGGGTTGAGGGTCAGGCGTTCTGGCGTTCCCGGGCGAATTCCAGGAAGTGATCGCCGCTCAAGGGTTTGCTGTGATAAAACCCCTGGATAATATCACAATTATTGTTGAGCAGGAAGTTCAACTGTTCGGCATTATCCACGCCTTCGGCCACGACCCGGTACCCCATTCCCTGCACCATTGAAATAATGGCCTGCACCAGGGCGCTGTTCTGGCTGTCGAAGGGAAGGTCTATGACAAACGAGCGGTCGATTTTCACCGCCGCAATGGGAAGGCGCTTGAGGTATGAAAGACTTGAATAGCCCGTGCCGAAATCATCAATGGAAAATTTGAGGCCGATGTCCGCCATGTTCTGAAGTTTGCTGATCAGACCGTCCTGATCCTCAACCAGGGAGTTTTCCGTTATTTCAAGGTGGAGCGACCGGGGGTCGAGACTGTTCATCCTCAGGTTCGAAATAAGAGTGCGCTGGAGCTTACCGTCCCGCAGCTGCCGGGGGCTCAGATTAATGCTCACCGGAATGCTCAACCCCCTCGAACGCCAAAGCACCAGGGTTTTGCAGGCCTCTTCGATGACCCAGGTACCGATGGGGATAATCAGTCCGGTTTCCTCGGCTACGGGGATAAACTCCGCGGGGCTAACGGACCCCAAAACCCCATGGTTCCAGCGCAGCAGTGCTTCGGCTCCGACAAGATTGCCGGCACCGTCCAGCTGCGGCTGATAATGAAGGCTGAGCTCTCTGCGATCGACCGCCTGACGCAGGTAATTAATCATCTGGATCTTGCCCACCGCCCGCTCCTGCATTGCCGGAGTGTAAAAACGGTAGGTGTTGCGGTCGAGTTTCGCTTCCTGGAGAGCTTGATCGGCGTGACTGGTAATATCCGCAATTGAAAGGCCGTCCCGGGGGAACATGGAAATACCAATGCTGGCGCTGAGATAGACGCTGTGCCAATCCCATTCGAATTGCTTCTGAAAAACTTCAAGCAGCCGTTCACTTATCATCGCCACATCAAGTTCACTGCCGACCTCGGAAATGAGAATTCCGAACTCGTCGCCTCCGGTGCGGTACAACCGTCCCTGATTCCCCAGGGAAGCGGAAAAGCGCTTCGCGATGGCATTAAGAATTTCATTTCCCGCGTCATTGCCGAGGCTTTCGTTGATATTTCCGAAATAATCAATGTCTATCTGAAGAACGGCGTGAAGCGGTGTTTGCCCCCCAATAGCGCCCTGGTTACGGCATATTTCATTCAGTGCGCTGAAAAACTGACGCCGGTTTTCCAGTCTGGTCAAGGGGTCATGGGTTTCCAGATAGGCAAGTTCAGACTCGATATTTCTCGTACGGCTCGCCCGGTCCAGGTACTCCCTCACCAGAATGAAGGCCATCATGATGGTCAGCAGGGTGAAGGCTGCGCCGAGGAAACTCTGTTCCAGCCCTCTCACGGGGAACATGTCCAGAATATAGACGGTCAAAAGGAGGGCCAGGCCGACGCTGATGCTGATGCGCAGCAGGAGGTCCCTTTTCAAGCCCTTGCGGAACAGGCTTATGGCCATGTAGTAGCCGGCGCCTGAAACAAGCAGGGCGTCGCGAATCCAGGCAAGGACTCCCCGTGATGCCACACCCTCAGGGCCAATCGTCACGATACCACGGGGAAACGCCGCCCCGGCGCCGATGAGGACGGCGGACGCGATCATTACGGTCACCAGAACCAGCTTGTCTAATCCGGTCATGACGGTCTGCGTCGCGGAGCTGATCAGGGAGCCTGTTTGCGCTACCTGTAATTCGGCGGTAAACAGATCCTCCCGACGGAGATACACCAGCAGCGCGAACAGTAGAAGCATGGAATTAATGAGCAGGTGCTCCAGATTGTGAAGCCGCAATGACGAATAGGGAGTGCCGCCGGCGGCCTGAAACAGGTTGTACATTTTAATCAATGGAAATGCGCCGGCCAGAGTGCTGATAAGCACAGCGACGAAATGGAACCACTTGCGGGATTTATACAGCAGGTAGCTGAAGAACGCCGTGGTGAAGAGGAGAAGCCCAATCTGTATGGACAGCCTGATTATGGCACCGATGCCGCCCGAGGAGAAAAAAGTATATATATTCACGAAAAAACGTTCCGATGAAGTACGCTGCCACCGCATCTCGCAGCGAAGGTATTTCCCACCGGCCTCCGCTACAAGTATCGGCAGCTATCCGGCAGAATGGCCGAATAATATCAGATTTCTATTTCGATGTCACCGTTCGGATAGGAGCAGCAGCTCAGTATGGTTCCCGAATCAGCGCTCCGTCGGTCGAGAATATTCGGTTCATCCATTATTACCCGGCCGGACACCAATGTGCAGCGGCATTCGCCGCATCGTCCGACCAGGCAGTTGCCGCGCAGCCTCCGGCCGGCCTTTGTGAGTCCGTCCAATACGCTCTCTCCGGGATTTATGGTCACGAACGAATTGTCGGGCAAAAGCCGCATTTCAGCCCTGTGAGCCGGACGCCGGGAGCGGCTGTGCGCCGGGGTGAATGCTTCCCGGTGAATGGCGAGATCGCTGCCCGCTGCGGACAGTCCCGCGCTCATGATTTCGACGAAATCCGCTCCGCCGCATATATACGCCGTGGACAAGTCTCCGCTGAGATCCTGCACATCGGAAACATCGATTCGCCGTTGGTGAACACCTACTCTTCCTGCCTCAAACGCAGACAGCCAGACGGGACTCCCGCCGGCCGGGGCTGCGGTGCTCGGGCTCCCGGCGCTCGGGGCAGCAGCGTCCGGGGCAGCATAGCCCGGAGCTGTGGCGCCCGGGCTCCCGGCGCCGACAAACAGGTCGATCTTTAGCCGAGGCAGTCGTTTGGCGATGGTTTCCAATCCGGAGTAAAACGGCCAGTATGCCAGATCGCCGGTGGCGACCAATAATCTGCCTCCCTTCTGAGGGACAGCCTCCAAGCTTCTGGCGTGCAGCATGGACAATACGGGAGCGAATCCCGCTCCCGCTGCGATAAACAGTTCTCCGGAAATCGAATTTTCTCCGAGGGTAAAATCGCCGTGAGCCGGTCCTCCCCGAAGCTTTTGGCCAACCCGGGCGTCCTCGGCAAAGAACTCCCATGCAAGCCCACCTTCCCTCCGTTGGATGACGATTGCGTCCCGGGGACAGGTCTCGACGGAATAGGCGCGAAGGAACGAACGGCCCCGGTGGGTAATGCGGAAGGTTATGCATTGTCCCGGTTTGGCAATCACCGCAGAACCGTCTGACCGGGAAATGCCGACCCGCAGGAACTCGTCGCCAAATCGCTCTATGTAATCTATTCGATAGAGCACGGGCACATCGGATGATCCTGATTTTTTTCGGAAGTACCAGGCTGCACCAAGAAATAACAACTCTCCGCCCACGCCCAGCGCCAAAATGCCCCCAGCCCTGGGATCCCAGCCGTAGCTATGAAGACCTGTAGCCATCAGATTGACGCCGAACCAGGAAAACAATAGCACAATCAAGGATGCGGCCGAGCTCAGTGATAGGGCATACTCGCTTAATTTTTCCCCGGGGCGGGCATGAAGAAGGAGCGAGAGCCAGATGATAAGAAGAAGTGCGGCATTCTCTTTCGGATCCCAACCCCAGAAGCGTCCCCAGCTTTGGTCGGCCCAAATTCCGCCGAGCATGGTGCCGACGAACATAAACAGCAGGGCCAGGCGGAGACTGAGCAGAAGACCGCGATATCTGGCAGCGGCGTTTCCCGGACCGTCGGGAGATCTGATAATGGAAACCGCATGGACATGCCCGATGGCCGAGGCAAGGAAAACCAGGGCATAACCGGTGATAATTACCAGTACATGGACGCTGAGCCAGAAATTGCTGTCGAGAACGGCCTGGACAACTGCCAGGTCATCTCCGCCGGAAATAAATCCCGGTGAAACAAGAAGGACAAGAGAAGCGCACAAAAGTACCGCCGCCTGCTGCCTCGAATTACGTACCCCCAACACGATCCCTGCTACGGGCATGAGAAAACCGACCAACAGCAGGCTGGAGTAAAGACTGGTGACCGGCGGCCTTCCGGTAATAAAAATGCGCAGCAGCAGTCCGGACAAGCTGAGCAGCACCCCAAGGGCGACCCCGGCAGGAGCCGCAGATTGCACTGCCCTCACCAACCATCGGCTTCCGGAGGTATATGCCGCGGGAGCCCTGTTGCGGGAAGCCAGGTAGATGTACATCAGCGCCGAGGCGGCAAATAGCAAACCCGCAAGCCGGTATGGCCGCAGATTTCGATACCATCCCTCGGCCCGCAGCCTGGCTGATGAGAGGTCGGTACTGTCTGCCTGAAGCGTTATTATGCGGGAAATATAGTCGGGGGATAAAATCCCTGAGGACTGGAGGATTGAGTCTCTATCGCTGGGAGGCAGGGAGGGATCGAGGGGATGATACCACAGACCGTCTCCGCCGGGCATTACCCGGAGGGGATGCCCCCGGTAAAAATCCGGCTCAATCGATTCCGGATTATCGATCCTGAGAAACTCGAGACTCCCCGCCAATCGCAAAACAGTTTCGAGCCGGGCATCCAAAAGCAACAGTTCATCGGAAAGAGGATCCTCTCCCGGAGCTAGCCCAGCAGCCAGCGCGGCAATGTTCTCGATTGCCGGAAGAAAGTCCGCCGCCGAGTAACGCCCGGTCGGCCGATCCGGAAGGCCGATAAGGGTAAACAAGTCCGGATGATTGACCTTGATCACATCGGCCCTCAGGGCATCCAGGGGCGAGAACAGAAGAGCTTCGATAAACGCCGCACCGTCATATCCGGCGGCCCGTCGGCGACCGGAAAGCTCATATAGGAGGATGCCGCCGAAACTCTCGGCGGGCATCAATCGGCCACCGGAATACACCGCCAGATCCTCTGTCATAGCTCCAGTCGCGCCGCCGATCAGCACAAAAAGCGCGATACATGCGCAGAACATGAGCAGGATCAAAGCTGATTTCATGACCGGCTTTATCCTATCCGGCAGCACAGCGGCAGCGGTCTGGTGATCAACTCCACCACCCGGCATCACTGCTGAAGCGCTCCGGCGTTCAGCTCCAGCGGCCGGCATCACTGTTGCTGCAGATGGATTTTGCTTCGCCCCGGACAGTTTGGCTCTCCGCTTTTTCTCCCCCCGCCTTCTTTCACCGCGGCTGAAATAGTGGAACAGAAATCCGAAAAAACTGATTCCCGTTCCTATGTAGGGCAAGAGAGCGCCTCCGGTCTTTTGAACAGAGAACACAGAAGCTGCAGTGCCGTCATTATTAAACTGATATGAACTCTGATAAAAGACATAGTTCCGATACCTCAGGGGCCGATTCATAGCGATGCTGCGCCTGATAGCAGGACCGGCGTCGCGAATCTCCACCTGACTCACGAAGGAGCGCGGAATATCCGTGTCGGGAAAGAACTCCGCTTCAAAGTCAAGCAAGCCGATGGTGAAAGGAAGCGGCTCTTCTGCAGGCCGAAGCGCAAGCTCGAGGGTTGCAGGACGGCCGCCCACCGGGATTGTCAAACCGGTCCCGATAGCCGATCCCGCCCAAATATCAACTGCATTAGTTCCGCCGCCGGGAGAAATTAGACGTCCGGAAAGCAGGGGAAGGTTAGAGGCTGCGCTGTCCGCCCAGGGCACCGGGAGGTACATCCCGGGAGCCTCGGCATCAGGACGGGCATTTGCAATGACCTGGTCGATCTCAAGGCGGTATGTTCGGCGGGAATCGTCAGCCCCGATTTCCCAGGTATACACAGTGTTTCCCCGATGCGATCCGAGCACAAAGCTTCCCAACACCGCATCCCGATCAGCAATGGGAAGGGCATCCTCTGGACCCGAAATCCGATACGTCACTTCCCAGCGGTCGCTGTAAAAGATCCTGTCAGCCTGCTGGCCCTCCCAAATACCCAAAACGAAATACTCGGAAAAGACATCCGAAAAGCCTCCGAACAGCAGAACAACAAGGCCGATGTGGCCGATTATCAAGCCGAACGGCCGTCTGACACCGGGGAACCTTCTGATAATCGAGAAAAGCATATTGACCAGGAAGAGGGCCAGTATCAGCCCACCGCCGTACCAGGCATAGAATAGCTGCTGCTGAACTTGATAAATGCCAAGACGTATTTGAAGCAGGGTGCCGGTAAGTACGAGAAAAAATGACGCAACGAGGATAATGAGGGTGAAATTCATGGAACCGATGAAATCAGCTGCCCTACGGGAGAATCGCATACGCTGCTTATTGTGCTTTTAGGGCTTGTGAGGGTCAAGGGATTTCACTACACGTGAGGCCATCCAGTGTTTACCTTATAGAGTGCCCGAAAGCTTGTTGAAAAACAGATTGTTGTCAGTGAATGGGGCAAGAGGAATGCCGTTAACCAGTTTTTCCCTCTCAGGCAACGGCTTCAACAAGCTTTGGGGTACTGTATGTCTCGCATAAGGAGTATGTCACATGAAAAAAATAGTGGTTGTTTTTATATTGCTTGTCTCAAGCGTGAGTCTACTGGCATCAGGAGGCAATGAAGACGCGAACGATGCGCTCTCTCAGGAGGAATGGCCCGATCAGATCCAGGGCATACCGATCACCAGGTTTGAGGACGATTTCGAGTATCCGATCCAGTATAGCGAAGAAGAGTGGAGACAGTTTCTCAGTGATTTCGACTACATTATCCTTCGGGAAAAGGGAACGGAACGGGCCTGGCTGAACAAGTACAACGGAAATAAAGAACGGGGCACCTATTACTCAAAGGCTACCGGCCAGCCGCTCTTTAGCTCAGAGACAAAATATGATTCGGGAACTGGCTGGCCGAGTTTCTGGGAGCCCATCGATTCAAATGCAGTACATCTTATTCCCGATTATTCATATGGCATGATCCGTGTAGAAGTTGTCGATAGCTTAAGCGGCTCGCATTTGGGACATGTGTTCCCCGATGGACCGGCACCAACAGGGCTTCGCTATTGCATGAATTCTGCTGCAATGATTTTTGTTCCTGAAGGAGAATCGCCCCCACAAGTAGGACTGAGGTAAGGAATCCCTTGATTTAGCTCCGGCTATGGGCATAGACTCTCAATCAGGAGGAACACATGCTCATAGCTTTGATTGTTCTTGGGTCCTTAATCGCCCTATTTATCATCATCTATTTTATAGAACCCTTTGTTATCGCCCTACTATTTTCGTGGATACTGTCGCTATTCGTGAAAAATCCCCCGTATGTGGATGTGGAAGAAGAGTTTCCTGAAGGTAAACTGCTCAAAGATAACTGGAAGGTTATCAGGGAAGAGCTTGATGTGGTCTTAAGGAATATTGAGAACATTCCCAAATTCCACGAAGTTGACAATCTGCAACGCTTTATTTCTGCGAAAGATGATAAAGCATGGAGGACCTTTATTATAAAAGGCTTTAACGAATGGTTGGAGAACAATTGCGAACAGGTGCCAAAAACTACTGAACTGATCAAACAGATACCCCGGGTATCCATGGCAATGTTCAGTATTATTGATGGAGGTAAACATATCCCTCCTCATTACGGCTTTTTCAAATCAGTGTTGCGCTACCACCTGGCAATGATCATCCCCGAGGGCGAATGCTACATACTGGTTGATGGCCAGAAGTACAGTTGGGTTGAGGGAGATCATGTTCTTTTCGATGATACCTACAAACATGAGGTATGGAACAAAACGGATCAACGACGAGTAGTTCTATTCATCGACGTCCTTCGGGAAAAGGGCTTGCCAAAATGGATGCAGGCGATCAACCGATGGATGTTTGGGATTCTTCGGAATTCGAAAAAGCTACAAAAAGCAGCAAAAAACGCTGAAGTGGCAAAGGACATATCCGCATAGTTATTAACCTAGTACCTGGAAGCTTGTTAATACGTACGATTAGCCTACTGAGCACGAGTATGATTCGTCGGCTGGTCCCTTTTTCTTTTTTCAACAAGCTTTCAGGCACTCGAATCATTAGCTTCGATATAGCAACGCATTCGCCGGGCAAATATCAACTTGAATGTCCGCCGGTATTTTATTTTCGAGAGCCACACTCCATAGAAGGTGATCACCATAACCGTCGCTTGTACCGTTGACCCGATGGCCGTCGTGTTCAAGCCATGGGACGCTGCAGCTATCCGCCAGGTATCCATGGCTTCCGATGCTCAAACCGAGAGCTTTAACTGCTGCCTCTTTCACCGTCCAAATTGATAAAAACTTCTTCTTGTCCAAAGTGTCAGATTCGACAATCAACTTTTCGCTTGGGTTAAAATAATACTTCATCACTGCACGGATACTCGAGGGTAGCAATGAGCGTCTCGTGTCCTCGAGATCGACCCCGATATGACACTCCGCACTCAGGCCGATAAGCAAAGCATCCGAGCGTGTGCTCATGTTGAAAAACTCGAACTTTTGTCCGTTCATCCTTCGAAGTCGTGGCTTACCCAGAGGACCGTTCTCAATTTCATCTCCTATATCTAATGGTTCCATGCCCTGAGAACTAAACCAGCTATCCAGTCCGCTATACAGACATATCCTACGCCGTAAATAATCCTTAGCATCATCGGTTCTGACATAAGCCTTTGTCGCATCAAAATCAACCGGACGCGGCATGATTACCGGTGATAGGTTTGAAGCGTTCCAAGGATCAGGAATTAGCTCTGGAATATCAGTGAATAATAAAAGGGCGGGATCTTGAGGACTTTCACTTTGAATAAAAACATCTTCCCTGGCGGACATAGGTCATGTATAGTACTCTATCCGAATCCGAAGTGAAATAGATCTGGAGGCACAAGTGGCAGAGCAACGCAGAGTCGTGATTACCGGTTTAGGAACCGTAAACCCCCTGGGAATGAACGTCAGTGAATTCTGGGATAATCTAGTAAAAGGTAAAAGCGGCGCCCGAGTAGCCCAAAATATGAACTTGGACGACTTCCATGTCCAGATTGCTGCGGAAATTGATCTGCCCGATGTTCGGGACTTCTTTAAGCAACGAAAAATGGCACGGAGGCTGGACCGACATATTGTTCTCGGACATATCGCAGGGGTTCAAGCCGTGAAAGATGCCGGCTTTGAAGAGGCTGATAGGCCTGAGCGGATCGGGGTCCTCATCGGTACCGGCGATGCAGGGTTGATCACCCACTTTGAGCAAATCGGCCGGATTTACAAGACTGGACTTTCATCGGTCAGCCCCTTCTATATCTCAGCAGCGATCCCTAACTCGACAAGCGCCATGATTAGTATGGAATTTGGTTTCGGCGGTCCCAGCTTCTCGGTCAGCTCGGCTTGTGCGTCAGCAAATCATGCATTTGGTCTCGCAGTAAATATGATACAAAGCGGCATGACTGATGTGATGTTCACCGGAGGAACGGAAGCAGTAGCTACAGAGCCCTCAATCGCCGCATTCGGCCAGATCGGCGCCCTATCAACAAGAAATGACGACCCCCTTACCGCATCGCGTCCATTTGACATCGACCGTGATGGTTTCGTAATGGGAGAAGGCGCAGGCGTGCTATGTCTCGAAGAACTCGAACATGCGAAAAAACGCGGGGCAAAAATATACGGAGAAATTGCAGGATACGGATTTACCAGTGACGCCTACGACCTCGTTGCCCCTCATCCGGATGGAGAAGGCGCATCCCGAGCGATCACCATGGCCCTCGAGGCGGCCAAGGTCAATGCCGATGAATTAGATTTTATAAATACTCACGGGACCAGTACTCCACTGGGCGACAAAGCCGAATGCATGGCAGTTAATAAGGCCATCGGAGGCGATTTAGCCTCCACCATACCTGTGCATAGCACCAAAAGCATGACGGGCCATTTGATCGGGGCTGCGAGTGCGGTCGAAGCAATAGCAGGTATTATGTCGTTTGAACAGGGCGTGATACACCATACGATAAATCAATTCACAAAAGACCCTGAGCTCAATTACAACATAATCACAGAACCCCTGGAAAAACGAGCGGAGGTGTTTTTATCGAATGCTTTTGGCTTCGGTGGTCAAAACGCATGCGTAGTATTCAAGCGGCAGCTTTAAGGAGTGCCCCAAAGCTTGTTGAGTTCTTGTTTCAGTCATAAATATACTTTGGGACATAGCGTTTCATTGAAATCCCTGGATTTCTCCATGCCATAAACCAGGTTTTATTCGCTTGATCATCAAGTTCGATTTTTGATCTAAATACCCGACGCATCATGCCTTTGGATAGATTGTCAAGGATTAACTCCCTATTCGCACCTGCTATCTCGGCACGAGTAGTTTGTGTTCCTTTTCGATACTGCCTTACCCGATGAGGGATAATGCAGTTATGAAAAAGCTGGTATACCGTCAATCTGCTCATCATTGCCGACGGACATCGAGCAAACTGAACCGTCTCGCGCACATGATCAGACAAGTCTTTCCGGAATTGCCGATCACAATAATTCACCGGAAACAAAGGATTTGAACGAGCTCTAAGCTCTTTTGAAGAGATCCTGGAATGATGCATACATCGAGATAACCCCCTGACCTCATTAAATGCTTCGGGATAGCAGTGGTGTTCATCTGTATACAATCGCGCTTCGATCTGCTCTTTTTGAGCAATCAGCTTAAGGAGCACATCGAAGAGCATCTTCATTGATCGTTTTGTAGATCTGGAGTCTGCAACTGCTGTTTCTTCTAATAATTTCCGCTTCCTTTTCTGTGCTTTTGTCATTTTACCTTTACGTCTGAGTATTGATAATCCAATCGCATATAGATATTCGCTTTCAGAACCAACCAAGATATTGATATTGTTAGGGAAGAATTGGCTTCGAGAAAAAGATTCAAAGCCATCTGCACAAAAATTCTCCTTCGATTTGAGCAAGGGTTGAAGAAAACTGAGGATTCCGAGGGCTGAGCGCGATAACCTTTCAATTCGATTTTGAATCACATCAACGCTGACACCCAGCAATCGTGTCAAATCCCATAGCCCCGAGCAGGTTACCAAGTGATTGTCATCACCGGTGCTAAATTGCAGGAAATCACCGGACTAAAATTGCAGACTCCGGCTTGAAAAAAAGGGCGATGCTACCTTGTAATGGTTGTTACCACACAATCATTCAAGTAAGGAGCACGCCCTAAAATGCTGGAGCTACTGATGCATGAAGCACAGATGTTGAAACAACAGGGTAAGAGAATCGGTCAGATCGCCGAAGCCCTGGGAAAAAGTGAACGCATGGTTCACTACTACCTTGCAGAGCCTTCAAGGTCTCGAAAGAAGCGGAATTACACGAGCAAGCTCGATCCGTTCAAACCCTACATCGACACTATACTCGAGGAAGACCCGTCCTTCAATCGGGAGGTTCTGTTGAGGAACCTGCGAAAACAGAAATACGATGGCGGGGTCACAATCCTCAGGGATTATGCTGCCAGGAAGGCTGCAGATATCACAAAACAGGCAGTTATCCGGTTCGAAACCGAACCGGGCTACCAGGCTCAGGTGGATTGGAAAATCCTGGGAAAACAGCTGGTGGACGGACGGTGGCAGAAACTCTATGCCTTTGTCATGGTATTCGGCTACTCGAGAATGCCGTTTGTCATTCATACCACGAGCATGGACATGGCCACCTTTCTGATGTGCCACGTATTGGCATTCACATATTTTGGCGGGGTGCCGGAAGAAATCCTGTACGACAACATGAAAACCGCCTTTATCTACCAGGCCGCAGAGGAGAAATGGCAGGTCAACAAGCACCTGCTGTCTCTGGCCCGGCACTATGGATTCACACCCCGCCGATGCCAGGTCCGCCGGCCTCAGACCAAAGGAAAGGTCGAACGGTTCATCCAGTTCTACGAGAACAACTTCTGGATCGAGCACAAAGCACTGCCAGCTGGACTGATTGAGTTAAACGAAGCAGTCATCACCTGGTGCGAGGATATCAGCCACAGAGTCATCGGCGGGCTCAATGAAAGCCGATCAGAACGCTTTACGCATGAAAAGGCTTTCCTTACCCCCTTACCAACGCAGCCGTTTGATTACCGGAAACCGACCAATGTGCGTGTCTCCGGTGAATCTCTGGTACGGGTGAGAAACAACTGGTACAGCGTTCACCCGCAATTCATTGGTGCAGAGGTAATTGTACGTATCGATCCGCTCACCGGTGAGGCCGAAGTATCATCAGAGGATCAGATCATCCGAACCTTCATGCTTAACCTCGAATTGCGAAATCAACGGTTCTACCTGGCTGAACACTCAGCGGCGCTGACCGAGCTCTGGAAAAGGCAGTACCGGATACCCAAGAGAAGAAAACGGATAAAGGTTTCTACCGATGTTGATGTCCGCTCACCTGGGGAGTACGACCGCTTGTTTGCACTGCAGGAGGCGGCCTCATGACTAGTAAAAGCACAATGATTACAGCCCGTATGGAAGAGTTGGGTTTGAGCTTCATGGCTGCCGGTCTGGACAGTTTTCTCTCAAGCCAGGTGAATCAGGATGCGCCTCTGATTGAAGCGATCGGAGAACTCATTGATCTGGAACTGATTCCCCGAAAGGAACGAATGGCCAAAACCCGCTTGAAGGTTTCAGGAATTCCCCAGGGAAAGAATCTTGAATCCTTTGATCTGTCATGGCCGAAAGGCGGTCTTACACACAAGCAGTTCAACGAACTGTCCACCCTTGCGTTCATTGAACGTAAAGAGAATGTCATTCTGCTTGGTCCCAGTGGATTGGGTAAAACGCACCTCATGACAGCGCTTGGACAGAAGGCATGTATGAATGGGTATACGGCCTATTTCATCAGCTGTCTTGATTTGCTTGAACGATTACAGCGTTCCCGGGATCAGGGAAGATTGAAAAACAAACTGACCTGGTTTGGCAAACCCCACGTTCTGTTGATTGATGAAGTTGGGTATGAAAACCTGAATGCTGAGCAGGCAGCCTTGTTTTTCCAGCTGATCAATACCCGCTATGAGCATGGATCAATCATTCTGACCAGCAACAAAGTATTCGGGAAGTGGGGAGAAATCATGACTGATGACGCAGTTGCTACGGCCACTTTGGACCGGCTGCTTCATCACTCCCATGTGATCAGCCTGAAAGGAGACTCGTATCGGATGAAGGATCGAATGAAAATCGGAGTCGTTGACTTCTAAAAAATTTGCCGGAAGTCTGCAATTTAACTCCGGTGAAAAACTGCAATTTCATTCCGGCGTTGACAGTGATGGAAGATCATCAGATAGTCGACCTTCTTTTTTGCATAATAATCAATATTAAAACTCTTACTGGAAAAAGTTCGTCCACAACCTTTGCAACGAACACGAGAAATCTTTCCATCAATTTCTGTCCAATATGCGCCATGAGAACTCAACCATGAGCCTGTGCTAGGAGGTGAGCAAAAGAAGGTACACTTTGGATTCGGGCAGTGTGGCAACTTGCTCATTATCATCTCCTTGGCGCTATCTCATATATTAGAAACACCACCTGGTTATTGGCTTTGCTTCATTTAACAAGCTTTGGGGTACTCCAATTGATTTACCACTCCGACTGAATTAAGATTTAACTGAACCAGGCAGAAACAACCAAACAGAAGGAAGCCACCCAGGCCATGAATCCGTTTTTTTCCACCCCCAGTTTGATTCTCGCCGGCAGCATGCTGGGCCTAACAATGGGAATTACGCTTCTGGTACACGGCACAATGACAAAAACCAGGATGGGGCATTGGTTTGGGACTGCACTGCTCCTCGTTTCGTTTGGTATTATTTCATTCCTGTTTGATGGCCGTTTGCCGGCTTTGGTTCAACAGCTTATTTCAACTGTTCCGCTTCTTGCCGGGTTTATGGTCTATGAGTTCGGGTTCAGTCATATTTTTCGCAGACCGCTTCGGCCTGCGGTTCCCCTGATTGCCCTTTCGCTAAGCATTCCATTGCTCGCAGCGGGAACCTTGATCTGGGATAGTTTTATTTTCCGCACAGTGGCGGTAAACAGCATTCTCGTTTTTTACTTGATTCGGGTGTCGCTACTTTGCTTTGCCCAAGCGAGGGTACTACCCAAGACCGCGGTCCGTCTTTTTGGTTTTTTAAATCTTATGCTGGCATTGGCTCCGCCGATCAGTCTTGCGTTTATTCTTGCGGATTCCCAGACCATCACGGTTAGTAATCATGGTTTTATCAATAGTTTTTACTTCTTTATGTTTTATTTGTGGATGTTTGTCCTGGTCGGCGGGTACTTTGAGTTTCGCGGCTTGGATAATCGGCAAGAGGACAAGACACAGCGGGATGCTGAAGAACTCCTCCTTGATAATCAGCGGTTCCTGAACAGGGTAATCAGTCATGATTTGAACGGTCCCCTGAGCAGCCTGCACAATCTTCTTGTGGAACTGAGAGATTTACTTCGCGCCGGTCAAATACCCGAGAGTCAGTTTGTCGACGTTATGGTAGACGTCAGCCGTTCGAGTAATCGCCTTCTGCAAAATGTGAGCGATCTTGGCAAGTATCAGCTTCACCGGGCACTTCCCCGTCCAAGGGAAACCCTCCTTGCACCTTTACTGTGGTCGTCCATTGAATCGATGGAGGTCGAGGCTCAGCTTCGCAATATTGAAATAATTCAGGAGTTTCAGGAAGATTTATTGGTGCTGGCTGACCAACAGGGTTTACAGGCAGTGGTTCGCAATCTTCTTGAGTTCTTCATCGATAGGAGTCCGAAAAACAGTTTTATTCTTCTTCAGGCCGTGCGAAGCAGGGATGATAAAACGCTCATCAATATCCGGATCAAAGATCAGGGCGATGCTCTCGCTCCGGATTTTATTTCTGATTTAGCAGAATATCTGAATAGACGTCATAATCTCTATTCGAAACAGGAAAATGCCTCAAGCATTGGATTGATGGTTATGCTAACGGTCTGCAGAGAACTCAACTGGGATTTGATTTTTTCCAACTTGGATAATAATGAGGGAGTTCAGGCGGAACTTCGCATTCCCGCGTCAGGCAGTAGGCAAAGCGGGATGATCGACCCGGAGGTCTAATCACCCAGTATTATTACTTCTCCGATCACCGTTACTGCAACTTTTCCATCAACGAGCGCCTGACCGATCATCGATGCAAAATACCCGTCGAAGTCGAGTTTTTTCGCCAAGAGGGTGACTGTGCTGCCTGGCAGGATGGGCTCGAGATAATATGCGCCTGCGATTCGGGTGGCCCGGGCCGGGACTGGAACCGCATCGGATGCAATATCGGTTTTCCCCCGGGTCTCGAAATAGTACATGCATAGGCCGAGCTGACCGATCATCTCGAGGGTAAAATTCCCCGGATAGAGCGGAGCGCCGGGGAAATGTCCCTGAAATACCGGATCGCCGGGATCGATATAACGATCTCCGGCGATAAGTCCGGCATCCAGGTCAAGACCGGTGATTCGGTCAATGAATAGCAGAGGTTCCCGATGGGGAATGATTTTCTCTATATCCTTTTTTCCATAGTCGCAGCTGACCGGTAGCGTAGACGGGTCGAACAGAGCTTTTTTTCGGAAACTGCGAAGCAGCTTATCGGGATCGTTCATTGTTGTCCGGTCCTTTTTTTTGCGCGCTCGTTTAATTTTGCGCGATCATGTTTTTTGCGCAATCATGTTTTTGGCGCTTGTACTATCATTCGGCACTTGAATTGTGCTTTACGGCGCAAACTAGGCTTTAAGGCCCTTCGCGATGACGTCTTCCATTATGTTGAGTGCTGTATCCATATCTTCCCTGTTGAACTGGGATGAGACTGAGATCCGGAACCGTCGGGCATGGGCGGGAACCGCCGGATAGTCAATGGGCTGGAGAAACAGTCCCCGCAGCTGCATTTCGGCGGCGAAGCGAAAGAGTTTTTCTCCGCTTGGCCCGATGATCACCGGGATGACCTGGCTTTCGCTGTCGCCGATGTCCAGGCCCATAGCCTGTATGTTTTCCTTGAGGTAGCGGGTATTGGACCAAAGTTTATCCCGCAGGCTTGAATCTCTGGTAGCCACTTCCAGGGCCTTGATGAGTCCTGCTACAACAGGGGGGCTGGGGGCGCAGGAGAAATTCCAAGCGGATGCATATCCTTTGAGATAGCGGACTATGGATGAATTTGAGGCGATGAATCCGCCGACTCCGCCGAAGCTCTTGCTCAGGGTTCCGTATGACATTCCCACCTTATCTTCAAGGCCGAAGTACTCGCCGATGCCCCCGCCATGGTCTCCGAACATGAGGGTTGAATGAGCCTCATCCAGGTAAACCGGTGTGTTGTACGCATCCGAGAGCTTGACGATTTCCGGGAGCTTGCAGAGATCCCCGTCCATTGAATACACGCCTTCGACGCAAATCAGTTTTCTCTTGTCTTTGAACTGCTCGAGCTTTTGCTCGAGGCTGTTCATATCATTGTGATCGAAAAAGACCATCTTGGCGCCGGAAAGGGTTCCTCCGTCGATCAGGCTTTTATGGATTTTTTCATCGAAGATGACCACATCGCCTTTACGGAGCAGTCCCTGGAGGGCGCCCACGTTTCCGCCGTATCCCGATGAGAATAAAAGGGCATCTTCCTTGCCTTTGAGTTTTGCCAGTTTTTTAGCGAACTCAAGGTGGAGATCCAATGTGCCCGATACAAGCGGTGCTCCGGAGGAACTCATGCCGTATTTATCCACCGCTTCCTTCACCGCTTCAAGCACTTCCGGATGAGTGGACAGACCCAGGTAATTATAGCTGGTCATGTTTATCATCTTCCGGCGTTTCCCATCCAGATTACTGAGTATTTCAGTCTCCGCGCTGGGCGCCTTCAACAGGCTCTGTCCGGTAAAACTGAATGCAGTCTGAACTTCGGGATCCAGGAACCATTCCTCGAAATCCCGAGGCGGGTCCAGAACATTGGGACTGTCGTTATAATGAAAATCCGCGAGACTAAAATCGGTAGCTTTTGCCATGGTAATTCCTCATTTTGGGATAGATCCGGATGTGGGGTGGATGATGAGAAAGACGGGATGATATCCAGGTATGACCGGAGGCCCCATCCCCTGCCGGAACGTCACCGTCCGGCGGAACGGAAATGATCCCGAGCCGCCGGTGGTGAAAGTGGAGCGTACTACTCGACGTGCTCCATAAATTTGTCAGCGAGTCCGTCGATGTCACCGATGTCAGCCAGTTCGGAACGGGGGATCTTGATATCAAGGTCCCGCATTGAACAGCTGACAACTTCGATAATATCGAGGCTGTTGGCGCCGTAATCCTTCATGGACTTGGAGGCGTCAATTTCATCCATTTCGATATCATCAAGATTATCGACGATGTTTTTTTTGATGACTTCAATGACTTCGTTCTTCGTCATGATGTCTCTCCTCTATTAAATCCGTCTCAGTACGGCAAACTCACGGGCGAAAAACCCGTGGACCGAATCAGGACGTTTGGTTCCGCTTCTCCTTCCAGAGGAGGAAGCGGTGCATGGTATTATCTGAAAAAGGATGGCCGTAGTCAACATTCACCACCTGACCATTCATTCCGTCCATGTATCCGCTTGCAAAGGCGAATACCGCCTTTCCGCATTCGTCGGGAGTGAGAATGAGACTTTCATCCGCAAGCCCCTGCTCCCGAATGTAATCGAAAAACTCTTCCCCAAAAATGGCCGAGAAGCTTTCGGTTTTCACCTGTCCGAATCGAATGACATTAACCCGGGAACCCTCGGGCAGAAGATGGGCGGCCATATACTTGCCGAAAAATTCCAACAATGCCTTGGAGGCCGCGACATAATCATACCCCGGATAAAAATGATCGGGGCCGTCGCTCGATATGCCGATTACCTTCGCCGGATATCTGCCGAATTTCGCCTTTATTTTCCGGGTGTATTCAATCATCGGCCAGGTTGAGTAGTCCAGGGTTTTATACAGGCTTCGTTTTTTGTATGCGTCGAGATTCTTCATGGTTGCCGCATAGCCCACATTGCTGATAAATATGTCGATGCCTTCGGCAATCCCGGCGGCTTTCTCGAGCAATGCGTCAGTATCATCATCGTGGGAAACATCAGCCTGAACCAACAGCGGTTCCGGTGCCCCGGCATCGGAAAACTGCTTCTTTAATTCGTCCATGTCCGCCGATCCCCATTTATAGGTGAGGATCGTTTGGGCGCCGGCCTTCCCGAAATAGAGGGCCGATGCCAGACCGATGCCCTTGGTGCCGCCGGTAATCAGAACTGTTTTTCCGCTCATGTCTATTGTAATCATGTTTTCTCCTCTCAGGCCTAATCTCCGCCCCGGCGCTGAGCCTCGCTATGATTTGCGGGCTTAGCCCATCGCAGACGGATACATCAATAATTTTGCCGTTGCAGTATAGAGATTTTTTTAGCCAGCGTACAAATCGTCGATTATTTTTTTGGTTTCCGGATATCCGAAACTCAGCGCATGCATCATATCCTCCTGAAGGCGGGCTTCGATGAGCAGCTTTTTTTTCACTGCTGCCAGGGAGTACTTAAGCAATTGCACAGATTTGGGATTTTTTTCGGCGATCTGAATGGCGATATCCCGGGCTTTTTCCAGCACCTCGGAGCGCGGAAGAATGTAATTGATATTGGTGGATTTTTCCGCCAGCTCCCGTCCCTTGTACCGCTTCCCGGTAAACATCATTTCATTCGCAATGTAGGATCCCACGGCCTGCTGAAGCAGGGTGGTGGTTCCCATTCCCGGGGTGAATCCCATGTTCATAAACACCGTTCCATACCGGGCCTCGCGGGCGGCGATGATTATGTCGGAGCACAGTCCGATGACAAAGCCCCCTCCCATCGCATGTCCTTCCATGGCGGAAATCACGGGAAACCGGCAGTTGATAAGCCGCTCGGAAATCACCAAATCCCGCACAACGATTTTACCGCTTGCCAGCTCCATAAGGCTGTCCTTGTCAGCACCGCCGGAAAATGTGCTGTCCAGCCCACGGAGAATCAAAACCCGGGGATTCGATTCTTCAATTTCATCGAGGGCCAGGAGAAAGTCGGCGACAAAATCATGGGAGAATACATTCTGCCCGGGAACATCATGCATGAACAGGGTCGCAATTTCCCTCTCGTCGATTGCCCAGGAGACCCGGCCGTAGCGCTCGTGAAGCTCCTCGGCTGAACTCCCCTCCTGGTATTCGCTTATTTCTGCTTTTTTGCTCATCATTGCATTCCTTTTCCCGATATGGGATTCTCCGGCTTGAACCGGGCGAACCACCCGGGAGCCTCTCCGTTGGCAAATGCTTCAAGCCCCGAAAGCACCGCAGGATCTTCCATCCGCGTTAACAGAGCGTCTCTACCTTGCGAGAGTTTGCTTTCAAAGCTGCTGTCTATCGCAGCAGAGAAAAAGTCCTTGGCGGAGGCCAGGGCCCCGGGTTCGGCGCGCATCATGGTCTTGATTGTGATTTTCGCTTTTCGTTCGATCTGATCCGCGGGGTAGACCTCATCTGCCAGTCCGTAATCCCTCGCCCGTTCGGCTCCGATGCGCTGAGCGCTGAGAACGAGATAGCGAAATCGCTGAGGGTTCATCCTCAGGGAGAACACATAGGGAAGCACATTGTAGGGAACAAGTCCGAACAGCACTTCCGACAGTTCCCAACTTGCGGTTTCCGACGCGATAACCACATCACAGGCGGCGGCAAGCCCCACCCCCCCGGCCTTTACGTCACCCTCGACCAGTGCGATTACCGGTTTCCCGCCTTTCATTATTCGGGCCAGCAGCCGGGCATATGCATCAACCGCCTTCCGACGCAGTGCGACCGGGTCGCCGGACGATGGATCATTCGGGTCGCCGGCCGACGGATCATTTGTGTCGCCGGCCGCCGGAGCATTCTGGCTGCCCGCCGCCGGAGCATCGGGGTCGCCGGGCGCAGCGGCAGCGCTATTGGAGCCCTCGCCCTGTTCTTCAAGGCTTTGCTGAAGATTATCCAGATCCATTCCGAGACAAAAGCTTTCCTCTCCGGATCGTATCAGGATTAGTTTGACCCGCGGATTGTTTAAGGACGACTCAATTTCGGCAGACAGGGCCGCAATGCCGTCGTAGTTTAAACGATTTCCCCGCCCATCGGACATGTGAATAACCGCAAGCCCGCTATCTTCATAGGAGCTGACGGTTTTAGGCGAAGTCATAGCTGCGGTACCAGTCCTTCACCGCCTTGAGAACCAGAAGCCCCGAGCCCTGGTAATGTTTTTTGTACCAGCCGTCGAGAACCGTGAAGTCTGGTTCAAAATCGGGATTTTCGATATAGGTTTCCCGCAGTTTTTCTAGTTCTTCGTATTCCTCGACGCTGCATACCCGCCGGGCGTCGAGCTTTTGGTCTATTTTCATTTTTGCCAGTTCGGCCTTTGCGCCGGGAAGTACTTTGCCCGAATAGAATTCGCCGATAGCCCCGGATCCGTAGGCAAACAGGGCGATGTCCTTGCCCTCCACATCGTCGGCATGGTTCACCAGTGCCGCCAGCCCCGTGAGATTGCTGGTGCCGTATGTCGATCCCACCCGCCGGCTGTAATCCAGAGCGGGCAATACCCGGGCATTAAAGTCTACCTTGAGCTCAGCCTTCTTTTTTGGAGCATTTTCCCGGGTCAGGGCCCGATGGGCCTGGAAGGCGATTCCCGGAAAGGGGGTGTGGTACACGAAATAGGCGAAATCCTTGTCGAAGTCGGTGGATCCGGCATTTCGCTGGTAATCCTCATATGCTCCCTGGACCGCATCCATGTAGGAGAACAGGCTTACTTCATTGTTTCCCACTTCTGCCTGAGCGGAGGGACGGAAGGTATCGTAGATGTCGGTTGTCCAGGATCCCTTCTTCTCGGGATAGTATTCGAGTATTTTCGGCGTATCGGAGATTAGCGCCGCCGCTGCACATCCGCCGAGCACAAATTCTTCCATGAGGCCCAGATGCTGCCGGGAAAAATCAGTGGCGATAACCAGGGCTTTTTTTCCTTTATTGAGCCCGGAAGCGATCCAGTTCACCGCCGCATCGATTCCCGCAACCCCGGAGTAGCAGGCGAACTTCGTTTCGAAGTTGCGGACGTTTGATCCCAGGCCGAGGGCGCGGTGTATGTTTGTCGATATGGGTTTACCGAAATCAACCGAACCTTCGGTACCGACGATGAGCATGCCGATATCCTTTTTATCTTCCTCGCTCAGTATGGCAAGGGCGGCATTGGCCCCCATGGTTACGGTATCTTCCCAGGCCGGATTGAGGCTTCGGGTTTCGATGAGATAGTCGTTTTTGATCTGCTCGGGATCCCTGCCCCGGGCAACGGCCAGGTCGGCCTGATTGAGACACATGGATGTGCCGTACATGTTCAGCTTTTCTATGCCTACTCTATTCATGCTTTGCTCCTGTATGTTCACGCTCCAGAGACAAGGTCCTATGGGGCGTAGGTAAGTCCGGCGGCAACCCGTATGTCCTCGCCGGTAATAAATCCCGCCTCATCGGTGGAGAGGTAGTATACCGCGGAGGCAATTTCTTCTGCGGTGCCCACTCTCCGGGCGGGGCAGTGCTTGACCCAATAGTCTTTAAGCTGATGAGCCATGTTATCGTCTGTCATGTCTGTAGGAACGAAGCCTACGGTTACGATGTTGCTGGTTATGCCCTTTTTCCCGTATTCCTTGGCGATGGTGAGGCTCATCCCGTGAAGACCCGCTTTGGCCGCCGCGTAATTGACCTGTCCGCTTGAACCGTAGGCCGCCAGGGAAGACACATGGACAAGCCGGCCCTTTCTGTTGGAGAGGAAGTGGAGGAGAAAACTTCTGGACACAATAAACGGCGCGGTCAGGTCAACATCGATAACGGTCTTCCACTCCTCGTCGCTCATCAGGGCAGCCGCGTTGTCCCTGAGAGTGGCGGCGTTGTTTACCACAGCGGTCACGCTGCCGAAGTCTTTGATGGCGTTTTCGCACACTTCTTCAATGGCGTGGTGGTCTACCAGGTCGAGCTGGTAGGATCGGATGTCGGCATCGGAACGCAGTTCCTTGGCCTGGGCTATAGTCTCGTCGGCGGCTTTACTGTTGGATGCGTAGGTAAAACCCACGTCCCATCCCTCTGAAATAAAACGGAGCACGATGGCCCGCCCGATTCCCCGGGATCCCCCGGTAATAAATGCTGCGGGCATTATTCCTCCCACTTTTTGATCAGGCTGCAGCAATTAAGGCCGCCGAATCCGAATGAATTTTTAAGCATGTACTTCACCTCCCACTCCACGGGACCGTCGGCGCACACATCGGCCTCGATCTGGGGATCCAGGTTATCGACGTTGATGGTCGGGTGCAGTTTACCGTGATTCATCTGCATAATGCCCCCGATGGTTTCTACCAGGGGACTGGCCCAGCAGGTATGGCCAAGCATGGATTTGGGGGCGTTGATTTTCATGTTCTTGATATGCTCGCCAAACACGTTTTTGAGCGCGGTGAACTCCTGCACGTCTCCGGCGGGGGTGCCGGTCGCGTGGCAGTTCGCGTAGGAGACTTGCTCGGGCTTAACGCCGGCATCCTCCAGGACCTTCCGCATGACCCAGGCCTGATGTTCGGATCCAGGCATGGGCAGATGGTTCGCGTTGGCATTTGCCCGGACCGCTAAGATTTCCGCGTATATCTTCGCGCCGCGGGCTTGGGCTGACTCCAGGGTCTCCACCACCAGAGCGGCGGATCCGTGACTGTACACGAATCCGTTTCGTCCGGTATCGAAGGGCCGACAGGCCTTTTCGGGATTATCATTAAGCTCTTTATCCATCACCACCGAATTGATGATGACTGAAGCCTGAATATCAGGCTCGGCGACATCGAAAAGGGCTCCGCTGACCAGGGCCCGCTCGACCTCTCCGGACTTAATATCCCTGAAGGCATCCCTCAGAGCCAGGTTACCGCTGGCGCAGGCGCCGCCAACGGTGTAGCAGGGGCCGTGGACCTGCAGAACTTCGGAGATCAGGGCGGGCACATTGTTGTCGATGGCTTCTACGGAGCTGAGGGGATCGAGATACTCGGGCTCCTCCTGATACTGCTTGCTCATTTTATATATGTACTTTGAGTTGAGGTTATGACCGCCGACTACAACCATGGTCATGTAGGGATCGATATCCCGTGCTTCCAGACCGGCATCGAGCCAGGCATTTTGCGCCGTCAGGACGGCAGTTCGGGACGAGAATGTGGCACTGCGGAAGAGTTTGCGGACCCTCTTGAACTTTGCCTCCCCGATATTGTCCTTGATGCGCTCCAGGGCCGCGGCGGTGTCGTAATCTCCCAGATCCCCTCCAACCCGGTTTTCACAGGCATCGAGGTCAAGGCTCTCCCATTTTTTTACTCCGGATTTTCCGGCCAGCAGGTTATCGTAATACTGGTCAACGTCATCTCCCAAGGGATTGATTGTTGCCATACCGGTTATAACTATTCGAGTGCTCATACTTTGTTAACTCCATTGCCCGTCGCCATAAAAACGCGAGCGGGATTTATAAATTGACTGCTACTAGCTGATTTTGTCGATTGCCTCGATGGTGCCTGCGGGTTTTGCCCGTAATTCTTTGTAGAAAGATTTCCACAGGCCGCCTAAAACCTTGCCCGGTCCGACCTCGAGAACCAGATCGTCTTCTGCGCCGGTTATGATTGAGTTGTCGATGAGGTACTGCATGGATGAAACCCATTGCACCGTTGAAACGATCTGTTCACCGGCCCGCAGCCGGGCTTTGTCTCCGCTCTCAAGCGGCCTTCCCGTAACATTCGAAATAATGGGCAGCTTAGGATCGGAAAAGCGTAGGTTCGCGGTGCGCTGCTGGAATTCCTTTCGGGCGCTCTCCAGAAGAGGCGAATGAAAGGGGCCGCTGACTTTGAGCCGAACGACTTTCATTGCGCCGGCCTCATCAAGGGCGGCTTCGGCGGCATCAAGGCCTTCGGCGGTGCCGGCAATCACCATCTGAACCGGAGAACTGTGATTGGCTATGAATACACCCTTTCCCGCGAGGGGTTCTACCACAGCCCGGGCATCTTCAAAGGGGAGGCCCAGGACCGCTGACATTGCGCTGGGTCCCACGGGGCTGTCGGCAGCCCGGGAGCCTTTTTCCATCACTTCGCCGCGGATTGCCACCGCTTCAAAGAGGTCTTGAGTCGAAAGCACACCGGCTTCGTGCAAGGCGGCGTACTCGCCGACGGAAAAACCCATGACCGCGTCGGGTGTGAATCCCTTGGAACGCAGCAGGGCTGCCGCGCTAATGTTCATCAGGGTGACAGCCGCCTGGGTATTGTCGGTTTGCTTGAGGTCATCCTCGCTTCCATCAAACATCAACGCCGCCATGTCTTTTCCCAGCACCCGGGAAGCCGAGGCAAACAGCCCCCGGACCTCATCGCTGGCCTCGTACAAATCTTTCGCCATACCCGGATACTGGGCTCCCTGACCGGGAAATAAAAAAACCGTGCTCATATAAACCGTCCCTTACAATGACTTGCCGTATACCCGGTGAGTCCGATAATGCTCGGCTCCCCAGTTTTCAAGCATATTCCTCAGATCGAGATTGGATTCCAGAATCCAGCTGAACTCCGCCCCCGCTATGCCCATGCCGACGCTTCGCTTGTACAGTTCGTAGACGAACAGGGCGTCGATTCCCTTCTTTTGGTAGGCCTTGCGCACGCCGAATGCGGCGATGCGGATGTTCTCGCATTTTTTCTTGCCCGCCAGAAGCTTAAAGACCCCGAAAGGAAGAATTTTACCGTTTAAACCGTGGAAGACCGGGTTTAGATCGGGGATGGGGAAGGCAAAACCCACCGGCTCGCCGTCGACATAGGCGAACAAGGTAATATCGGGCATTATCGCCATCTTCAACCCGTCGGCCAGTTGATCGAATTCCTGTTTATTCCAGGGGACATATCCCCAGTTGTCAGTCCATGCGTCATCCCACATATCCCGGACGTAGTCAAGATCGCGCTTCCAATTCTTCATATCGACATTGCGGATCTCCACCCTGCTCCGTTTCCGGGCCAGTTCGGCAACCCGGACGATTTTGTCGCTGAGTTTCATGGTGGTTTTCATGCGGTAGGAATACAGATCCTGGTCCTTGGTGTAACCGGCGGACTCATAGTGTTTTCCGTAGTACGGCGGGTTGTAGGGCATCTCGATAACCGGCAGGGTTTCGAAACTGTCTATCTGGTTACCAAGCTGATAATTGGTCGAACCGTGAACCGGTCCCATGGCCTTTTCCATTCCCCGCTCGCGCAGCCAATCCTCTGCGGCGGCGAACAGCGCGGAAGATACCTCTTCATCGTCGTAGGCCTCGAAGAAGCCCACAAATCCGGTTTTGGTATTCTGATACGTGCAAAAAGCGCGGTCCACGATGGCGACGATGCGGCCCACAACCTCACCGTCCCTCCAGGCGAGGAACTCCTGCAGCTCCGCATGATCGAATAGTCCGTTATGCTTGCGGTCGAAAAGGTGCTTCACATCCATATCTAAGGGCGGGACCCAGGCGTCATATTTCGTCGCCTGGCCGCGGTACACCCGATAAGGAAATTTCATAAAGCGTGAAAAATCCTTTTTGCCGTCTAACGGCCTCACTTCAACTGCCATGAATAGCTCCTCAAGGTTTCCGGTGTAATATGGTCAGCAGTATACGGGGAATTCTCAAAAATTGGCAAGGTATGCCGAATCGGGTTCAGAGTCGCACAGCGCAGGGCATACATGCGGCATTCCGCCTTCTCTGTTATATTCCGGTGCACCTTCTCTATTATATATAAAAAAAAGACCGGCCGGCGGCCGGTCTCTTAATACTGCATACAATGCCTGTACCCCGGCGACAGATTCGTACGCGGGGGCACGTACCGATTATACGGGCTATTCCGGCGTTCCCCCGGGAAGAACGGTCTGGGTCGCATCATCGACCCGGGCGGCAAAATGGGTGTCGAAGAGGGCGCTGTTCCGGCTGTCCGAAATCTCAATAAAACCGTCGGTTCCCACATCGGCGTTTTGCAGGTCCGCATCGGTCATGCTGCTGAACCAGTCGTCAGGATTGAGCACTACCTGGATTTCGTAATTCTGGCCGGCTTCCACAGTCAGCTCTCCGGCCACCGCTTCAAAAACTTCCCCGGAAATAAACACCACCCGGATGTTGTTGCCGTTCCAGGTGCCTTCGAGCAGAATGCTGGGAGTCGAACCGTCATCGAGTAATTCGGCTCCGAAATTAACACTTCGGTATACCCCGGGAGTCAACACAAAAGACGGAAGCGCCGGTTCCGACACACCGGTTAACAGGTTCACTACGCTCAGCGAAGGCTCGGTAACCGAAACCGAACCGTCAGGTCCATCGTAATCGAATACTATTTCGGTAATTCGGGCTTCGGCAGTGGTCCACACCGGCAGTTCAGTCAAAGCCCGTGAGGTTACGCTGGGGTGCAGTACGAATTTCGTACTGACAACGGGTTCCGAGTTAAACAGGCTGCAGCCTGCGGTAATGACGAGCAATAGCAGCATCGCCAACGGCGTAATAATTCGTTTCATAATCATCCTCCTCTCGAATGATATGAGCGGAAAATTAACACCATCATATTCAAAAAACCATATGCAGCAATTTTTTTTTGGATTTTTGAAAAGAAAATGTCAGCGCTTTTTTACCTAATGGAAATTTCTACGAACCGGCGGGTACAAAATCCGCCTTCTGTTCGTCCACCGACACGGCGGAAACTATCACATCGATGGGATCTCCGAGGCGATAGATCTTTCCGCTCTCCCGGCCCCGAAGCTGATACAGCTGTTCGTCGAACTCGTAACGGTCATCCTTCATGCTGCTCAAATGGATGAGACCGTCTATCAGGTATTCGCTGAGCCTGACGAAGAGTCCGAAGCTCGTCACTCCGGAAACGACGCCGGATGCTTTGACACCGATACGCTTCACCAGAAATTCCATGCTCTTGATGCGGACATACTCCCGTTCCGCATCGGCGGCGCGGATCTCCATGCGGGTGGCGTGTTCGCAAATAGCCTGGAGTTCTGACAACGCGTTCGCATTCCCGCGGAATTTACGGGGGCTGGCTGCGCCGGGTGACAGGCTGCCTTCCATGCTCATACCTGATGCGGCGTAGCTCTTCAGAAGCCGATGGACAACGAGGTCGGCATAGCGGCGTATCGGCGAGGTAAAATGGGTGTAGGCATCAAAAGCCAAACCAAAATGACCGCGGTTTTCCGTGTCGTACACCGCCTTGCTCATGGACCTCAGGGCAACGCTCTGCACCAGATCCCGATATTCGAAGTTTTCTATAATACCCAGCAGTTTCCGGTAGTCATCGCTTTCAAGTTCTCCGGCGGGAATTCGGTAATCGATGCCGTAGCTTTTTAACAGATCCAGCAGCGCCTGGCTGTCGGATATTTCCGGCTGGGCATGCACCCGGTAAATCAGCGGCGGAGAGCCGCAGGATTGGACATGCGAGGCCACCACCCTGTTGGCGAGAAGCATGCACTCCTCAACCAGTCGATGAGCGTCGAGGCGCTGCGACGGCCGTATTTGACGGGGCAGGCCCCGCTTATCGAGGGTAATAACCGGTACCGAAGCGTCGAAATCGATGCTGCCAGCCTCTTCCCTTCGACGCCGCAGCAAAAGCGTTACCGCATGAAGAAGATTGAGTTCCCGGGCGTTGGGGTCAGCGGCCCCGTTGAGGACATTTTCCACTTCCTCGTAACTGTATCGCCGCTTGCTGCGGATTATGGATTCGCGTATTCGGTAGCCGATCACCTCGGCCCGTGAATCCAGGGTCATAATCACGCTGTACGCCGGGCGGTCGACCTTTGGTTTCAGGCTGCACAGGTCGTTCGCCAGTTTTTCCGGCAGCATGGGTATGACGCTTCCGATGAAGTAAATGCTGGTTCCCCGCTCCCGGGCCTCCCGATCCAGAGCGCTGCCCGACGCGACGAAATGACTGACATCGGCAATATGTACCGCCAGTTCGAAATAGCCGTTTCCCAACTGCTTTATTGAGATGGCGTCGTCAAAGTCTTTCGCGCTGACCGGATCGATGGTGAGAACATTGTCGCGGCGAAGGTCCAAACGGGTCTTCTTAAGTTTGCGAAAGTCGGGGTTGCCGAGCGACTGACTCTCCTTGGCAACATTCTCGGGAAAGCTGCCCGGAAGCCCGCGAACCCGGGAAATAATTTTTAAGTCCATGCCCGGATCGTCGGCCTTGCCCAGAACCTCGGTTACCACTCCCCTTCGGTCCATCACCACGACCTGGCCGACCCTGGCAGTTCCCGGGACTTTGACCGGAATGTCTGTCGCAGGCCCCTGCTCCGGGACCAGTACCAGCGCACCGGATTTTGCCTTTTTCAGGACGCCTACGGTGAAGGAATCCGAAACCTCGAGGATGCGGTCAATTCGCCCTATGGGATTGCGGCCCTGCGGTCTGCTAATAACCCTCGCCCGCACCGTGTCACCGTCGCGGGCCTCGCCGATTGCTTCAAGTGGAATAAACAGGTCTGTGCCTCCGGGCACAAGGACGAAACCAAAGCCCCGGTTATGGACAGAAAGCTTTCCGCTGAGGATTTCCGGACCCGCAGCAGCGTTTTTTGCTGGCGCCTGCCCGGAGGAACTTCTGTTTCCCCGGACTCTTCGGGGGGGGCGGCGGTCCTTCTCCCGAGCCTTGTCCTTTCTGGGGGTGACTTCCCCGCCGCTCCGGTTCTTGTGTTTTGCCGAGGGACGGCGGCGCCGGGATGATTTCTTTTTTATGTTTTCGCCCTCAGGAGGGCCATTTTTTTTCTGTGATCTGCTTTCACTCATTATTCTTCTTCTTTCATGCTTATATTTTTCTTACTCGCCGGGCCGGTAAACCAGAATTGTCCTCCGCGCCGTCCACGCGCGCCGCCCAGGCCATGCGCACCGGCCAGGTCATGCGCACCGGCAAGCGAAGGACAAAGCCAGATATTCCGGCGGGAATTAGATTGTTGCAGCGGATGTCGGCAGCGAATCTGCCGGGGTCGATGCGGCTCATTGATGCGGTCTTGAACTATTCTCCGCATTTCCGGTGAATCATTCCCGGATGTATTACTCAGAGTACAGTAGTTATAGAGGACAAGCAAGCATGGCGCCTGGAAGCTTGTTGGAAACTCTCGAAAGCCGGGTGTCACCGTCGAGATTCACCGCCAAGAGTTACTCTGCCGACCCTTTACGAGCCAGGCTAGCCCCCATTTTTAATGAAAGCAGCTTGGTCCGGTCGTCGTCGGCCCGGCTGGTCATAACTACGGGAATCCGGGGCCCGATAAGATTTCCCGCAATGGTTGCCCCTGCCATATACGTGAAGGATTTATAGGCTACGTTCCCGCTGTTCAGGTCGGGAAAAAGCAGGATGTCCGCGTCTCCCGCCACTTCGCTTTCTATGCCCTTGGTAGCCGCAGCCTCGGCGGACAGGGCCACATCGAGACCGAAGGGTCCCTCGATGACCGCCGAACCCAGCTCATCGACGAGGATGCCGTCGCGGTACTCATTGACCATCCGATCGGCGTCGATGGTGGCCGGAATTTTCTTGTTTACCGTCTCCACCGGCGCAACCAGTCCGACCTTGGGCTTTTCAATACCCAGGGACCGGACGGTTTCCAGGGCGTTCTTGAGGATTATAATCTTCGTTTCGTAATCCGGCTGGATGTTGATTGCGCAATCGCTGAGAAAGACGATTTTGTGATAGGCCGGCATCTCGCAGGCGCCAATGTGGCTGGCGAGCCTGCCGGGTTCAACCAATCCGTATTCTTTATAAAATATCGCCCGGCTGAAGTTTGCTGTGTGCACCGATCCCTTCATTGCCACATCCGCCCGTCCGTCCCGCAGGGCTTCGGCAGTGAATGCGCAGGCCTGGTCTTCCCGCTGGGCGGGGAGAATTTCTATCCGATCCCGGGGCACCTGGTACTCATCCGCGGCCTGCAGTATGCCCTCCGGGTCGCCGATTAAGAGGAATCGGGCCCAGCTGTGTTCGCAGGCCTGGGCAACCGTAGTCATTATTGCCCGTTCCTGGGGAAACGGAATGGCAACCACCGATTCACCGGCGGGTTTAAAAAAATCGTCTAAATTCATCGCGCTGTTTCTCCGCTCATTTGGTCGCCGACTCAGGCCGGTACGTCGATACCGGCCGGCTGCCGTTCAGGGCTGAGAAGGCATTCTCCGCAAGGGCTTCCATTTCGCCTTCGCCGGGGCGCAAAAACAGCGGCGCGAGCCAGCTTAGCCGGGCCTTGAGTTCTTCCACCACCCGCTTACTGTGAGCCATGCCGCCGGTGAGGATAATTCCGTCGATCTCGCCCCTGAGGCTCGCGCCGTGCCCTGCGATTTCCCGGCTGATTTGATGCATCATTGCCCTCAGGGTGAGGTCGGCCCTGGCATCGCCTTCAGCGATCATCGCCTCGGCGTCGCGCAAATCATTGACCCCGAGGTAGGCAACCATTCCGCCCTTGCCGACCAGACGCTTTTTTAAGGTTTTATGAATTTGTCCGCCGACCGTCGGGGTCTGTCCCTCATCTGCAAAGGCAGTCATGACTTCGGCCATGAGCTGGCCGGTGGGCAGTCCGCCGCAGCGCTCGGGCGAGAATGGTCCGTCGCCGTCCAGGGCGTTGTTTACGTCGATGACCCGGCCCCTTCGATGAGCGCCTACCGATACCCCGCCGCCCATGTGGGCGACGATGAAGTTGCAGTCCTCATAGGAACGGCCCAGTTCGCGAGCCACCGAACGGGCGCAGGCTTTTTGGTTCAGGGCGTGAAAAATGCTTCGCCGAGAGATTTCCGGCATCCCCGAAATACGGGCTTCGTCCATCAGTTCGTCAACCACCACCGGATCGGCAATATAGGCGGGGCAGCAATGCCGCTGGGCGATTTCCCGGGCGATAATGCCCCCGAGATTACTGGCATGCTCGCCGTAAAATCCCTGGGAGAGATGGTCGATCATCACTTCGTCGACGGCATACACCCCGCCGTTCATGGGAGCCAGCAGGCCTCCGCGGCCAATTACCGCCGAGAGCCCGCTGTCTCCGTAGCCATGGTCCTGCAGGAAGTCCGTCACCGCCTTGGCGCGGAAACCCTTCTGCTCCGCTACTCCGTCGAAGTTGCAGATTACATCGGCGGCATGAGAGAGAGTGGCGGCGGCGACCTCCTTGAGTTCCGCGGAACCCGATGGCCCCGCGGAAGAACCGCCGCCGCCGTTTGATGAAAACAGCGCCAGTTTGGTGCTGGTTGAACCGGGATTGATGACGAGGACAAGGGCGTCGGCCGCCTTCGTCATTTTCCATTCTCCTGATAGAATTGAGCCGCAATATCGATCAGCTTGAGATTCACGTCTAGGAATTCCTTCTTTTTGAGGCTCAAAGGCACTACCGCCTTGAGGGTGTCCACATTAACCACGTCCATGGCCAGCAGATATATGGTCAATACAATCATATTCGCCGCATTGATGAGTCCGGCATCCTTAGCCATGTCGGTGGCCGGAACGTAGATGGTCCGCACATCATCCCGCTGCACCTTGTCTTCGACAACCGAGGTATTGACGATAATCAGTCCGCCGGGGCGCACCTTGTCCTCAAACTGCAGCAGGCTTGGCCGGTTCATGGCTATCAGGGCCGTTGGATAATCCACTACCGGAGACCCGATTTCTTTTTCCGAGAGTATGACGCTGGCATTCGCCGTGCCGCCCCGCATTTCCGGCCCATAACTGGGCAGCCATGTGGCGTTTATGCCCTCGGCAATGGCGCAGTTGGCCAGCAATATTCCCGCCGACAGCACACCCTGACCGCCGAAGCCGGAGATTTTTACCAGCTGATCGCTGACCAGGGGTTTTTTCTCCACTGCCGGCAGGGCCTTTTGCCCGGTAAAGAGCTTCATAAGCTCTTCATCGCTGACGGGTTTTTCTTCATACGAATGGGGGGTGGCCACATCGGTATCGCGGAAATTACCCAGGGGATAGCGCTTTTCCATGGTTTCCTTGATCCATTCCCGGGACTCCACGGCCCCCATCTTCCAGTTGATCGGGCATGGTGAGAGAATTTCAATAAATGAGAACCCCTTCTTTTCCACCTGATTCTGAAGGCCTTTTTGAATGGCCTTGCGGGCCCGTTTTACCTTACCGGGACTCGAGAGCGACACCCGTTCGATAAAAACCGGAGTCTTGATAGCATCCATGACTTCCGCCATGCCGATTGGCGCACCATCATTCAACAGTTCCCGGCCGCCCGGGGTGGTCATGGTTTTCTGACCCGGCAGGGTCGTCGGCGCCATCTGGCCGCCGGTCATGCCGTAAATCGCATTGTTGATAAAAATTACCGTCATATTTTCCCCGCGGTTCGCCGCGTGGATTATCTCGGTTGTTCCGATACCCGCCAGGTCGCCGTCCCCCTGATAGGAAATGACGATGGAATCGTCGTGCACCCGCTTTACCCCGGTTCCCACCGCCGGCGCGCGGCCATGGGAGCACTGAATATTGCCCGTGTCGAAGTAATAGTAGGCGAAGACCGAACATCCGACGGGAGAAAGGAAAACCGTGCGCTCCTGGATCTTCATCTCATCGATGAGCTCCGCAATGAGCTTATGTACGGTGCCGTGCCCGCAGCCCGGGCAATAGTGGGTCACTTTCTGCCCGGGACCCTTGCGTTCGAACGTATCGTAGAAACTGTCGGGTTTTTTATATTTAACCATGTTCTATATCTCCTATACCGCAACCGCCGCGTCGGCTTCCGCCCGGGACACGACTTCTTCCACCGGGGGAACCACTCCGCCCATCCACAGGTAGCGTTCAACGGGCACCATGGACGACACCGCCAGGTCCACGTCGTCGGCCATTTGCCCGTCGCTTAGTTCCATTACGGCGATACGCCCGCCCTTTTTCGCCAGGGCATCGGCCAGCAGGGAAATCCGCTTTTTCGGGAAGGGAAAAAGGGTCTTGAGCCGCAGCAGACCGGCCCGTACCCCCTTGGCCCGCAGTTCGTCCACGGCTGTGTGGGCAATCCTGCTTGATATTCCGTATGCGATAAACACAAAATCAGCGTCATCCACCTGGTACTCTTCGAAATCGATAATCTCTTCCAGGGACTTGTACTTTGCCATCAGGTGCTTATTGTGATCGGACAGCAGTTCACGGTTCATATGGATTGAGGTGATCAGGTTCTTGAAGCTGTCGTTGTCGGCGTACAGGGCCCAGTCATGACGCTTGCCGTGCAGCACCTTCTCGGGAAAGGCCACCGGCTCCATCATCTGTCCGATATAGGCATCGGAAAGAATAAACGCAGTCATGCGGTAGGTGTCCGCCAGCTCGAAGGCCCGGTAGGTCATGTCGCACATTTCCTGGGCGGAATTCGGCGCCAGAACGATGTTCCGGTAGTTGCCGTGACCGCCGCCTTTTACCACCATGTTGTAATCGCTTTGCTCAGGCCAGATATTGCCAAGACCCGGACCGGCGCGCTGCACATCGACCATGACGCAGGGCAGTTCGGCCCCAGCCAGATAGCTCAGGCCTTCGGCCATCAGGGCGATTCCCGGTCCCGAGCTCGCGGTCATGACCCGGGCGCCGGCGCCGGCTGCGCCAAAGAGCATGCTGATTACCGAAACTTCGCTCTCCGCCTGGAGAAAATGCCGGCCGGCTTTCCGGTACAGATCGGCCGCCGCGTGGGCGATTTCGCTTGCCGGGGTTATGGGATAGCCGAAAAAATGGGTTCCGCCGCCCAAAAGAGCGCCGTAGACCACCGCTTCGTTTCCCTTCATCAGCTGTTTCTGGATATTAGGCATAACTTGCCCCCTTTGCGAATTCATCGGGAATCGAGTCTTCGTCGGCATAAACCGTAATGGCGCCGGGTTCGGGGCAGACGTAATAGCAGATGCCGCAGGCGGTGCACTTGTCGCTGCGGAAAATCGTCGCCTGATACCCGAGCTTGTTAATGGTAGACCCGATGGTCAGGCAGTTATTGGGACAATAATGAACGCAGAGCCGGCAGCCCTTGCATTCATCAGGTTCGACATACACGTAGTTCATGTTTCCTCCTGAGGATGAGATGGTCGTTAAATTCCGCCGAAAATATCTTCCTGACCGGTGCCGAAGTAATTGATGTCGCTTAACTCCTGGAGAACGGGCATGGGAATTTCTTCGACGATCAGTTCGTGATGAGGACAGCTGATGCGCGGGCAGATGATGATTTTATTTTTTTTACCCGGCAGAAAGAGCACAATTTGCTCGTCGCAGCGGCATTCCGAATCGATGTCGGCGCATCCCTCGGCAATGTTCAGGTGAACATCGCAGTAAGGGCAGTAGGCATCCACTTTCGCATCGGGATCGAGCCCGTGCCCCATGAAGGTGAAGAGATTGGCATGGCTTCCCCAAATGGAGTCGAGAAACACATATCCGGGCTGGTCATCAATGCGGATTTTTAACTTGATGGAGGGCTCATCGTGAATTCTTACGCTGTCCACCAGCAGGTTATGTCCATTGGGACAAAACAGGGACTCCACCAGCAGGACTTCGACGTCCTGTTTCCATAACAAACGCATTCCCTTGGGAATGTTCTGTTTAAAGCTATCAGGTATGGCTTTGGTACGTAGTTCCATAAAGTCTCCCCGAGGGGTATCTGGCAGCCGGCGGTCCGCAGGACCGGTTCGTCGGTACCCGGCGTATCACCCCTCTGATAGCAATTGTAACCCCGCTTTACTCAGGGCGCCAGAAAATATTTAATATATTGAACACGACCTCATTTCGAAACTGAACTCCTATTTGATCCCATATGCTCCTATGCGGTGAAAAATAATCAGCGCCGCGAAGATGTCGATGACAAGGATGGATGGGATGATGATGATGGCCGGCATGATTTCCACAGCGTTTATGCCCATTGCAATGAGTTTCGCAGTCAGGGCCGTCATGAGGTAAACCAAAAACACCAGGTAGATTGCCGATCCCAGTACTCCAAGGACACGCCCCTTGAGCAGCATGCAGCCGCAGATGATCGACAGGGGCAGGAAAAACGCCAAATCAAGCCCCTGTACAATAAGCGTGGTGTAATGGTCCAGCCCGGACGGATAGAGACTGCCGTCAATTAGCGGCGGAACCACTTCCATGAGCCAGAGCGAGGCGATGATCGCGCCGTTTATAATGAGAAAAATTCCGGGAAAACGGAATCCCAGGTCCGCCCCGGGCTCAAGCCCGGTCATCAGTATCTGGGAAGCGATAATCTGCCGCATTAGCAAAACAAGCGAAGCGCCTGCAAGGAATGCATAAACTAGAAAAAGTGCGTTGTAGGTCCCCATGCAGAGGTACATGGTGTAGCTGACAAAAAAATACCCCAGTGTTCCACCGGCAAATAGCCTTCGTCGCAAAGTAATGTTACTGAGACGCAAAGCGGCAATTATCAGCGCCGGTACAGCCAAAAACAGGGTAATGTAATCCTGAGCGATTCCCTGTATGGCGACATCGGCGGACATGTGCCGGTACAGCCCGGTTCCGTAGATTAGGATCTGCTCTCCGCGCACGCTCTCATGGTAGAAATTACCCGGTCCGCCTACTGAAAATATTCCGACTGCAGCGGCATATGCGGCAACAATGGCGATGATGAGCATGAGAATCCTCGTGCTGCGTTCTGTGTGGTTCATAAAATCTCCCGTTTATCATTTGATGTATATAGATCCGCCAGACAGCGCCCGGGCGATTAGCCGCCGTTTTGCGCCTGACGGGTAAACGAAGCAAATATGCTGCTGCAGCAACGGGAAATCCGGTCGATGTTTTCCTGGTCCAGACGCCCAGTGCTTCTTCCCGCGCTTATGAACACCAGTTCTCCGTGCATGTAGCAGTGAAGAATGTGGGCCAGCCGGTTGATATCCGACTCGTTCTTCATTGGTCCGGGCATCCAGCGCCGTATCCAATTGGAGAACACCACTGAGGCCCGCTGTAACTCAAGGGCGGTGGACTCCGGTGCATCCCCCATCAACGGATCCAGCCATACAAGGCGGTACCGGTGCGGGTATCTGCCGGCATACTGAAGATAGGTATCAAAAAGGTTTCCCCGCTCTGAGGGGCCGGGGATGCGCCGGTAGTCGATTTCTCCGGAGCTTCGGGGTAGATCATCCAGTAAACCGGCGAGGGCGCTGCTTATGGCATGCCAGCGCAGCTCATCCCAACTGGAAAAATAATTGTACATATTGGTATGGGCGCAGCCGACCCTTCGGGCAAGCTTCCTCAAATTGAGGTCCTTGTACTCTACCCCTGCGTCGATCATTTCCATATAGCTTTGAATGAGACTGTGTTTGCTGATTTTCAACGCCACTCCCCTCGGTATTCCCCTGCAGACAGCAGAATGTTTTAATTACCAGTGGTAATCTACCAATATGAATAGTACCCGGTCAATACCACAAGGGGCAGACCGAACTTTCGAAGGCCCTCAAATTATGTGACACTTTTTATTTGCTGAGTTGTTGAATTCACCAAATGCGGCACTATACTTTGTTGCATACCATATGTAATGGATCGGGAGGTCCCCATGAAAAAGATCAAATCAACAGCGGCCATCGCGCTGATTATGCTCGCCCTTTTGGGAATTAGCGGCTGCGACTGGCTTGTCGGCTCGTTAGTCGGCGGCAACGCAGTAAATGTATTCGCAGAGGGCAGTACTGCGGAATTCTGGAAATCCGGATTCACCAGCGAATCCCTTGAAGGCGCCGTAATTACCCTGACCAACATCGACGACCCGTCGTTCAGCACAACCACATCTGTTGACTCCGAGGGCTATTTCTCGGTCGGCGGCCTGGAAGCCGGACGATATCGGGTGACCGGAAGTAAAAACGAATGGGTTTTTGTCCCCCGTGAAGTGTTTATCGGCGGAACATTCGCTACTATCCCCGACATGTATGCCTACCCGGCAAGCCAGGCCGGTGACGTAAACGTCATTCTTTCCTGGACCGAGAAGAGCTACGACCTCGACCTTCTTGCCACTGTCGGCGGTGTTGATCGGGTTGCAACCGGTGCTACCCTGGTGGGAACCCCAGCCGGTCGAAGCAATCCCACTCCGGTCGAAAACTATGTGGGCAACGGCATAACCTTGGAGCTCGAACGGGATGTCCAGATTACAACTGCCTCAGATGTACCCCGGGTCGAAGCGATGAAGCTTAAGTCTCAGAGTACGGTGGGCTTCCCTGCAGCACCACTGGAAATCCGCTTTTATGCCGACTATTTCAACAGCGGAACCCCGGGTTCCACAAGCGGACAGAATGGCGATGATTCTCTCACCGGTCTTCTTGACGGCAGTCCCGGCGAACACGAGCCGGCATATGCGCAGATGCACGTAATGTTCGGCGATGAATGGTTCGGAACATGGACCATACCCATCAACAGTTTCGAGGAAACGCTTCACATTTTGAATATCGATGTTGTCGACAATGCTGGACCAGACAACATCACCGTTTCGTCAGCGGGCAACTACGGAGACGACATCTACCGCTCCATCCGCTAATCTGCGCAGCGGCACAAACTTGGAATCAATACGGCGGCGGGGATTTTCCTGCCGCCGTTTTTTTATGCGCTAAATTTTCATGCCGGTCAGATGTGATGAATATCTGCTTTCAATTAAAATGTCCAGCTGTGATCTGAAATGAGCCTGTCCCGGGCTTCTATTGCTGCAGCTGATAGGGGATTACCCGCGGGGGCGGTTATTGGCACATTGTTTTGCACAGCCTGGGATTCCCAGCCGATGACCGTTGCGGACCAATTCTGCTCGTTCATACCATAGTTAAAAGAGAACATGCCATCCATCGTTGTAACGCTCGTCACATCCCAAGTTCCGATATTGCGGTTAAACATATGCTGCTGAGTACCTGCCACGCCCATCCCTGCGAACATATTCTCCATCGTAAGGACATTGGCTGTATTCCACCCCCCTATGTCCCGGTTAAAAATCAATGCATTCTGGAACATCCCCCACATGCTTTCCACCGATGATGTGTCCCAGTCACTGAGATCTCCGTTAAAAGCAAATGTGTTCCGGAAGGTACCTGCCATGGTGCTGACCGAACTAACATCCCAGGCATTTAAGCTGTTCGTGTTGAGCAGGACCGCATCCCGGAATGTTCGAAAAAGAGAAGTTATTGTGCTGGTATCCCAGGTTTCCAAACCGTTCGGGTTCGTTAGCGCCCTGGCATTGTTGAAGGCGTTTGCAAGGCTTGTTGTATTGGACAGATCCGGGGAGTCGGAAGCGCTAATCACCATGTTTTGCGCCCCGTGAAACTGGCCGCTCGTATCGCCGAAGCTCAACGCACCCCATTGGCGGACCTCCAAAAGCTTTTGAGCATCACCGCCATTATTAAAACTCCAACCCTCTATAAGCCCGAATATTTCGACTTCGTAATCCCCCGGGGCCGCATAGGTATGAGTGACCTCATCCTGATTCCAGACTGAAATGATATCGCTGTTGCCATCGCCCCAATCGATGGTGAAATCGTATACTCCGTTCGGCACAAGCGGAAGAGTAATCTGATTATCATCGCTTGTCCCGGAGTTGTCCGTTTGCCAGTGGGTAATGAAGGACCCGAGGGGGGTAAGGGTAATAGTCGCCGAGGGAGACTCGCCCCCGGCATTCCAGGCGACCACGCTGTAGCTGGTTTCGACGCGGCTTTCACCGCTGAAGTTAAGCGTCTCTGAGGTTATGGAAAAAATATCGGCGTCGGTGGCACCTTCGGGAATACCATCGGGTTGACCTTCATAAATTCGGAACCCCGAAATGTCCCCACCAGACCAGGACCAGGAAAGGGTGAACGCGTTATCACCGGTAAGGTCAGCACGTAATCCGATTGGGCCGATATCCGGTGCAAGTTCCGCCGGATCACCGGTCCCGCCACCGAGCAGATTACAACTCAAGGCGGTTATCAGCAACAAAGCAAAAAGCACAACAGTGAATATATTTTTCATATTTATCTCCGCTCACAGAATAAGGAATCTTTAGCAGGGTCGCAAATTTAGAGCAAGATTTGCTGCTTAGAATTTTCTAGTCGTCAGACAGATCGGCAATCCGGGCGGGAAACTCGATGGTGCATGCCATGCCCTTCCCGGGCTGCGGGTCAATGACAACCTTCCCCTGCATCAGGTGGTGGACGAGATTGTAGAGTTCGGACATGCCGAGGCCAAGCCGGCCGCGGGACCGGGCGGTGGTAAAAAACGGTTCGAAGATGCGCCGGCGTTCCTCGTCGTTCAAGCCTTTGCCGTCATCCCGATAGTGCAATCGGATGAGGCCTCGATCTTCCTCTGCGGAAATATGTATCGTCCCGCCTTCATCCTCGGGGAAGGCGTGCTGAAGGCTGTTCATGACGAGAATGGTAACTATCTGAACCGTGCTCGCCTGATACCCGTGAACCGGTATTTTGGCGGGGAATGTGGTTTCGCATCGGATATTCCGCCCGTGCAGCCTGGACGTAAAGGTAATCATCAAATTCGAAATGAGCTCGCCCAGGTCAAAATCGATGAGCTTCTGCCCGTCGGGGTTTGATGAAAGCAGCTTGAATGCGTCGATGAGCTTGGCTGCGCGGTGCAGATTTGAAATGGTTAGTTCCAGGGTGTGGCTGCTGTTTTCCACGAACTGAACAAAGCTGCTGCGGCTGAGCATACCAGAGTTGTAGCGCTCATCGAGCTGTTCGAGCAAATTCCGCATATGAGAAATCGCGGTAATGCTCGATCCGACAGGCGTATTTATTTCGTGGGCCACTCCCGCAACCAAAGATCCAAGGGAAGCCATTTTTTTCTGCTCCACCAGCTGTTCCTGCATCTGATGCAGTTGGGTAATTTTCTCCGACAGCTCGGCGTTTGTCCGGTATAGCTCGGCAGTGCGTTCCTCTACGAGTTTTTCCAGTTCGTAACTCTGCGAGCTGACAGCCTGATGCAGCCGGGCATTGGATATGGCAATCGCCGCCTGACTTGCAAGCATGCGGACCAATGCCAACTCGTCCTCGCCGAACTCACCGGGAAGATCCCGGGCAATGTTCATGACGCCGATGACCCGCTGCCGGACTATCAGCGGAACCCCGATTATCGAACCGGTCCATGCCTTCGGCGCATCGCTGAACAGCGGATGGGTGGTCATATCCTCTACGGCAATCATTTCCCCGGTCTTTCGGACGGTGTTGGTGAGCCCCCCTTCCCGGGGCTGGGCGAAGGCTTCCCTGGCGGTGCCGTTTCGGTCGTAGGTGGCACCGAACTTGAGACCGCCGGCATCAACCAGGAATATATTTACATCGCTTACATCGGATATAAGACTAACCGCTTCGGCGGCCACCAACTCAAGAACCTCTGTCAGATCCAGATGGGCGGTGAGCGTGTTGGCGATTTTTTTGAATGCGCCGAGTTCGACGTCCTTCCGCTCAATGGCGGCTTGAAGCATCTGAAGGCGTTTGTCTACCGGTTCCACATACTTAAGTGTACTAGCGCGTTCCGCGCTTTTCCAGCGCGACGGTGCTGACTGTGCTCCCTCTATTCCTGGGAAAAAAACAGGCTGAATGAGAACGGGGACTCTGGTCTGTTGTAGAGATAGCGCAGTTCGGCGTATAACAAAAGCTCAATCATGGCAAGAATTCCAATATTAGCAAAAAACCGCTGGGTCGGCCGGAAGAATGTACTGTGCAGGAGCTCTCCGCCGGCATATGAAACCCGCTGACCGAAGGCGGCTTCGATTTCACTGAGGTAGATCAGCTGCAAAAACCGCAGGTTCATGGGTATTGTGGGAGAAATCTGGAGCTCCGCCAGTCCGTACAAGCGATCAGAAGCTGCATCTTCGTAGCCCGGGTGGCCGATAAGCCCGCCGACCGCCAGGGGCAGTCCCCCGGCGAGGGTCAATCCCCCGGGCCCTACTGCGCTCTCGGGTCCAAGGGCCGATGAGCCAAACAAGCGCATGCGGATGCTCGCGGGAGCAAGGTATCCGTCGAATCGCAGACCGGCGAAACCGCCTGCGAAACCGGGTCTCCGGTTCGTAAACTGCAGGGAGCTGCTGCCTTCCAGCGCTATGCCTTCGGGACCCCGGGGGTCCAGGGAATTATCCCGCACCGCGGAATATCCGAGACGTAGGGACAATGGAAACAGGACGCTCTGCAGGGGCCAGCGGTAGACCCCGGCTCCGTCACCATTGTCGAAGTAATACAGTTCTCCTCCGCCTCCGACGGCGCCGTAGAATTGCTTCCAGACCGGGAAGAGCGGAAGGTTGCGGCTCGCCGACGCCCGCAGGGACAGGTTTCTCACAACATCGAGACTTTCGACGCCGTCGAAGAATAAAAGCCGGTCGGAGGCCCCGAGGGTAACCGCGGTCGGGAGGGTATTAATTCCAAAATCGACGGACCACTGGGCGAATGGCCGGTCAAATCGATATGAAGCTGAAGTTGATAGACTATAGGAGCCGCCGGGATCTTCACTGATGAAGCCCAGCCCGGCGCTTATCAGGGGATTTCCGCCGTTGAGCACCGAGCCGACGTCAAGCTGGACGAGGGGATAGCGGAGTTGGGGAAGCAATAGCCAGGGCAGAATGCGGTAATCGCTTTCGGCAACGAAGTCGGGAGTGACGAGGATAGGAGAAGCATCCCTTCGGCCGGGAAAGACATCATCCACGGCTTCCCAGCGGAGGTCATCTGACCAGAACATCTCGAGACTCGTTTCGTCGGGAAGGATCATAAGCTGGGGCCCACGGCTGAAATACGCGACATATGCCGCGGTCTCGCCGAAGGATGCCGGGAATTGCACCCCCCCACTGAGTATTTCCCTTTGCAGCCCTAGACCAGCATCCGGCGAAAAACGGCCGAGCTTGCTGAGGGTCAGGTCATCATCATAGGTAAAAAGAAGTTCCCGGCGGACCCGGTCAACCGTCAGATTGCGGACAGTGGTCAAGGGTGAAGAGCTGACGAGTATCCGGACGTCTGCCTGTGAGTCATGGTTCACAGACCGGCGGGCCAAAAAGTTGTCTCCGTCGATTTGGAGGATAAAATACACTTGGTCACCGAGCTGAACCGGCTGGGAGGGAGCAATTCCGTAACTTCCGTCAAATACCAGCTCTATCTCGCCGCTGTCATTCACATACACGACATCCCCGCTGTAGCCGTCCAGGCGGACCGCGAAGATACCTCGAGAGTCTTCAGCCCAGCTGGCCTCGGCGAGGGCGACTCCCATCGGAAGCTCGGTCGGAAAATCCCGGCTATAGCCTCCCTTTGTCAGGTCGAACAGCCGTAATTCGGCGGCGAATTGGCCTTCGGAATCCAGACGAAATCCGCTTAACAACAGGCGCTGACCGTCAGCCGACAGCGAGAGGCTATTGACCAGGGAATCCGATGGTCCAAGTCGGGTAATAACCGGATCTCCAGCTGCGTCCTTCAAACTCACCTGATACAAACCGCTGTTGTCGTTAATGAACAGCTGCCTGTCGCCTGCGGCAATAGCGCTGAGCCTCCTGTAGCGGTCTTCAAGATTGGCGGAATAGTCTATGACCTCCCGGTCTATGGCCATCCATTGGATGAACTCATCCCACACCACCTGAATGTTCTCTCCGAAGGCCCGGGTGAACGCCCCGGGGAAAAACACGCCGTCCTGGTAGAGCTGTCCCCTGCCCAGCTCCGCCCAAAACTCTGCATAGGCCTCATGACCGTAGCGTTCCTGGACAAAGCGGGAAAACCAGCCGCCGTATATGTACCATGCACCGGAGGGGTAGGCTCCGCGGATGCCGTTGCTCTCCATGACGGACATGGGCCGGCCCTCCAAAATATCCTGCTGAATCACCGCCGCATAGGGGGTGTCAGCGGCCCGGCCGTAGCCGTCGGCGCTCTCCCGGGCCACCGTTACCCCCTCGATAAAAAACGGCGGAGCCGCAAAAAAGGCCGGCGAAACAATGTCGCCGATCAGCACTCTGGCAGCGGAGTACAGGGGTCCGGCAATTGTCAGGGATACCGCATGGGTTAACTCGTGGAGAAAGAGCTTTCCCAGCACATCGTTGTAGCGGGCGAAACCCATGCCCGGCGACAGGTATGCCTGAAATATGCGGATGCGCATGGACGGATACACGGTAAACGAGCCGTTTAAAAGATCGGTGTCAGGGGTTATGACCACCGGAAAGCGGCGGAACCAGGTGGTGGTCCCCAACTCTGCGGCGACGTCCCGGTACATATCGTCGGCGATGGAAGCCAGATAGCGGGCCTCGGGAGCCGACTGTTCGGGGTAGATAATGACGAAGTGATCGGTCTCTATCTGCATCATTGTGTGATTTTCGCTGAACAGGTCGGCCGCCGCCGGCCGGAGAGGAATAAAAAGAGCGACAGCTGCAAGAAACAGAATGGAAGTTCTCATAAAAAGCTCCTTAAAACGTCCTCGGCTGCGTCATAATCATGGGTCTGCATTATCCGGTCCCGCAGCTCGTCGGCTCCTTCAAAGTGCATGAGGTAAATCTTGAAGAATTTCTTCATCACCTCAAAATTCCGCCGGCTGTGGTAAACCCTGCGGTACTCCAGTAAATGCTCAATGGCCCACTGCACCTGCTCTGCGGGGAGAAGCTGATGAAATTCGGTTCCGGCAAAAATGAACGGGTTTGAGAAGATCCCCCGCCCGACCATGACCCCATCCACCCCGTAGCGCGAGGGATACTCAGACAACTGATCAGGGCGGACCACATCCCCGTTTCCGAAGATAAGGCTGCGGGGATTGATCTGGTTGCGGACCCTGACCGCACGGGCAATTTCATTCCAGTCCGCCTCTCCCTCGGATTGCTGGGCGGCGGTTCGCCCGTGAACCGTCAGGAGCGGGATATTCTGTTCCAGCAAAAAACCGCACCAGCTCTCGGTCTGCACCCGGGAAAACCCGATGCGGGTTTTTACGCTCACCGGCATGGGCCCGCCGCTCTGCATCCTGCCCGGAGGGCCTTCATGAGCGTCGCCCCGTTCCCGATAGGCGGCCTCGGTTCCTTCCCGGGCGGCGGCTATGAGCTCGGCGGCCAGAGCCGGGTTCTGAATCAGGGCGGAGCACGCGCCTTTGGCTGTTATTTTTTTCTGCGGACATCCCATGTTGATATCAATGCCGTCAAATCCCCGGCGGTGCAATTCGACGGCGGCATCGAAATAATTTTGCGGATCATTACCCCAGATCTGGGCCACCATGGGGCGATGGTTTTCCCGAAACTCCAGGCGCCGGAGGGCTTCCCGGTCGTTGCGCTTCATAGCCCCTGTTGCGACGAACTCGCTGACGAAGACCTGCGGCCTGCCCGCCCGGTGAACAACATCTCGGAATACCACATCGGTCACGTCCTCCATGGGAGCCAGCACGGTTACCGGACGCCGCAGAGCATGCCAAAACGAATGCTCAAACACCGGTTTTCCCTCCGGGTTTCCGGGCAGCACACACAAAGCGCCGCTGCCCCTGAAGCCCATGTTCCAATGCGCCCCTTCGAATTCCTTCAAGTTCATCATCGAGCCGACGGCGCAGCTGCGGGGAAACGTCCAGGCCGAGTTTTGGGTCATCAATGGTGGAAAGGTACCCGGTAAAAAACTCCAGAGCTTTTTCCACGGCCCCGTCCTTCCTGCCGGGGAGAACCGGAGCAGCCTGGCTCTCAATGAACCGCTGAGCAAGGCTTTCGTAGCCTCGGGACGTCATCCAGGACCCGATAAAATTCTCAAGCCAGGCCGCGGAAATGCTGTAAGAGTGGGAAATCCCGTGAAGGCTGTCGATTTGTGCCTTGAAATTATGCAATGCGACGCGCAGTTCCCGGGCCGGCGGATTGCGGCGGTCGACGATGTACTCCGAGATAATCATAACTCCCCCGGGAGCGAGGAGCCGGTCAGCATTGTCGAAGTGGGCCTCTATAGCGGAGTGAAGCCCGGCGTCGGGCTGATGGGAAAAATTTCCTCCGGACAGGTGATGAAGCATATCCTGGAAGCTAACGGTGGTAAAATTATCCCGGGGAAGGCCGGGCGAAAGACTTGAGCCGGTAAACAGATAATAGGGGATTTGGGGACCGGCTTTGGTAAAATACCGCTTCGCCTCGGAGACAGCATCCTCATCAGGATCTAACCCCCACACCTCCCGGGCGTCGGAAATGTTCAACAGCTCGTCGATAAATGATCCGTCGCCGCAGCCGAGGTCAAGCAGGGCACCGAGGTTCCGGCCCTCAAGAACCGATCGCAGGGTTTCTTCCAGGGGATCCGCCGGGGCCGGTCCCGGGCCGATGGTCACCGAAGAACCCCCTGGAAAATATTTTCGGCCTCAGCCGGACTGTCCAGATGGTCCGCGGGCGCCGCGTCCAATCCCCTATTCAGAAACTCGTCGACGCTCATCGCCGCGGGCTTAGGTCCCGAAAGGGCCTGTTTCCACCTGCGGGCACCGGGAAGAGAAGCGAAGAGCTCAAGCACCGGCCAGATCAGGCTGCGGAAGTTGAGCCCGGGACCTTCAGGGTCGCTCCAGCGGCGTATGTAATCGAAATAGGCTTCGATGACCTGGCGCCGGGTGGGAGCAAGAAGCTCGGCTTCGGTCGAAGGACTGCCATTCCAGCTGCGCTCGGCGTAGTATCGGCGGTCCATCAGTGCGAACATCCAGGGACGCTCATAGCTCAAGCGTCCTATCATCACCCCGTTGATGTGACGCAGGTGTTCATCGATTTGCTCATAGGTTTTAATGCCGCCGTTGATTTCGACGTGGAGACCCGGGTATTCCCGTTTGAGCCGGTACACATCTTCATAGCGGAGGGGCGGAACCGTGCGGTTCTCCTTGGGGCTCAGCCCTTCGAGGATGGCGATCCGGGCATGAACCGAGTAGCGCATCGCCGGGCCGTCCTTGATGCGCTCGATAAAGTCAACCATGTCCCGGTAATCGCTCAAATCGATGTTTCTGGTCCGGCTCTCGATGCCGATCCGGTGTTTTACCGTTACCGGTTTGCTTCCCGCCCGGTCCATGGCCTCAAGCAGCTCAGCGACCCGGGGGCCGTCGGCCATGAGGCAGGCGCCGAAATTCTTATTCTGGACCCGGTCGCTGGGACAGCCCACGTTCAGATTGTATTCGTCATAACCCCAGTCTTCGGCGATGCGAATGGCCTCGGCCATTTCATCGGGATCGTCGCCGCCGAGCTGGAGGGCCAGGGGCCGTTCAATGGGGTCGAAATCGAGGAGACGGCTGCGGTCGCCGTGTATAATCGCCGACGGAGTGATCATTTCGGTGTACAGCAGGGTCTGCCTGGTCATCTGGCGGAGAAACCAGCGGAAATGCCGATGGGTTTTATCGATCATCGGCGCTACCGAGAGCGGAGCGTGCACAAGGGTTTTCATAAAACCGCCGCCCCTGCGCCGTCCTGGCTGCTGGCGGTCTGATCACTCGCGGACTGGCCGCTGCCGGTCTGGCCGCTGTCCCCGGTCCCGCCGCCGGTCTGGCCACTGCCGGTCTGGCCACTGTCCCCGGTCCCGCCGCTGGACCCGGTCGCGCCGCTGGCCTGGTCCCCGGTCCCGCCGCCAGTCTGGTTGCCGCCGTCCTGGCTGCCGGCGGCTTCATCGCCGGGTGTGCCGGCCGAAGCTCCGGCAGGGAGGGTCGATTCATCGGGAAGGGCTTTTTCTATTTTGCCGCTTCCGATGCACTCGTCATCAAGGTAAAAAACGGCAAATTGGCCGGGGGCAAGTCCCTTGTCGCCTTCTTCCATGGCAACCGCCAGGCGAAAGTCGCCGTTTTTCCGGACTGCCCTGGGCAGGGATGCCAGGGCCAGGTCCGTGCTCTCGGCTGGCCGGACAACGCAGGCATCCATCCGGGGCCCGTGCCGCAGTTTGAGGCTGAAGCGGCGCCCCTCGGGGGGCGTGCCGCCGGCAATCCAGTCCGGCCTGACCGAAGAGATCCAGGTAAGCTCAGCGCAGAGAAAGCGCTTATGAAAGGCATCGCGGATGTCGTCGGCATGGGAGACAAAGACGATGTTATTATCCGGATCCTTGTCGCTGACGTACCAGGGGCCGTTGCCCAGCCCCAGCCCGCTTCGCTGTCCGATGGTGTGAAACCAAAAGCCCTTGTGGCGCCCCAGCTCTTCCCCGGTTTCCCGGCGGATTATCGGGCCGTCTTTTTCACCGAGGTAATGCCGGACAAAATCCGGATACTTTATTTTACCCAGGAAGCAGATGCCCTGGCTGTCTTTGCGGTCCTTGTTCGGCAGGTTGAGCTCGTTCGCCAGGAGGCGGACTTCGGTTTTTTGCATGTTTCCCAGGGGAAACCACAGGCGGGAAACCTGTTCCTGGCTGAGGTGCGACAGGAAGTAGCTTTGATCCTTAACGGGGTCCGGGGCCTGGAAAAGATGGTGCTTGCCGTCCTCCCCCAACTCCACCCGGGCGTAGTGTCCGGTCACGACCCGGTCGTAGTGCTCATCGACCGAATCAAAGAATGCTCCGAATTTTATCCGCTGATTACAGAAAATATCCGGGCTGGGTGTCCGGCCGCGTTCGAGTTCGGCCAGGGCGTAGGACACGACCTTGTCGTAGTATTCGAGCTGCAGAGGCAGGATCCGCAGTTCAACACCGGCCTGCTGACAGACCGCCCGGGCATAGGACAGATCTTCCTCCCAGGGGCATTCGCCCAGGAAGCTGACGTCGTCTTCTAGCCAGATTTTGAGATAGTATGCCGTTACCTGATGGTTCCCGGAGCGCAGCACCTGATGGAGAGCCACCGAGCTGTCTACACCGCCGGACAGAAGTACCGCGATTTTCATAGGGAAGTATTTATGACAGAAAGACTTATATTGTTCAAGGTCCGGATGCGCCGCTACCCCTGAGGTTTCCGACGATGACAAAATCGTTTGATGCGGCGCCGGCGTGACAGGTAATGCATCCCATGAGGCTGCCCTCGGCAATGACCTCGCCGTCCTGGCTGTACACTGCCCAGAACCAGTCGCCGTTTTCCGGATCATAACCAGGCACCTTTGCCATGACCGTGAGGTTTCCCGGCCGCTCGTCTATATCGTAATTATCCTTGACGATGATGGTTCCCGCAGGAGCCCGGCCGTCGCCGACGGGAATTGAGGACAGAAGCGCGTCATTCACAAAAATTCGGTGGAAAGCCCCGTGGGGGCTTTGGCCCAGGCGGAGCCCGTCGTGCTCCGGCCAATAATCATAGCGCCGGAAATCGGTCTCCTGGGTCATCCGCTCCCACAACCGGGCGGCGCTGATTTCCGAGGCGCTCAGGGGCGGCAGTTCCGGCTCCTGGTATTCGGCGCAGCCGGCCGCAAGGAGGAGCGCCGCCGCTATAACAGCAACCAGCGCCCTGGCTCGCGCTTTTTTATTTGCATGCGGCGTTTTTCGCCGAATATGCATTGTGTTCATTATTCTTCTCCCTGCCGGATCTCCGGCGACCGGGCAAATGTAATGGTGAAATGGGTTCCCCTGCCTTCTTCGGTCCACACGCTGATGCGGCCGCCCAGGGCGGCGACTCCGTCCTGCACCGCGTCGAGGCCGACGCCCCGGCCCGAAAGATCATCGGCGGTTTCCCGGGTAGAGAATCCGCTGCTGAACAGCAGGCGGGTCAGCTGGGCGTTATCCGGATTATCACCCTCGGCAATCAAGCCGGCCTTAACGGCTCGCCGTCGCACTGCAGAGAAATCAATTCCTCCGCCGTCATCGGCGACGATAATCTTGTAGCTGCCGTCGGCCTTTCCGTTGAAGAGGAACTCCAGGGTTCCGTGTTCGCTCTTGCCGGCGCTTATCCTTTCGAAACGTTCCTCGATACCGTGATCCACCGCATTGCGGACCAGGTGAATCAGCAGGGGCCTGAGCTGCCGAAACGCCGGAAAATCCCTGAGGTTGCTCCTAAAAGAGGTCTTGATTACCTTTTCCCGCTCGTCCGCCAGCTCGGCGACCATCCGGTCCACCGCCCGGCGAAACTCAGCCAGGTTGCCACCTCCGGGAGACGAAGCCGGGCTCCCGGCGCCGGTCTGTCCGCCTGCCCGGGAAAAATCCATAAAACGGGACTGAATGTCTTCAATGCCCCGGATATCGGTCTTCAGGCGTTCAAGTTCCCGCGGGAAGGTCTTCTCTCCATCCCCGCCGCCGGTAAGCGCGGGCAGCGAGTCCTCCAGGGCGTGAATGCTGTCTCCGATGGCCGCAAAATTCAGATAACGCGCCGTGCCCTTGAGGCTGTGAAGGTCCCGGGAAAGGGAGTTCATATCCGGTTTGCCCCCATCGGCGAGCTGCTCCAGCCGTCCGATCAGGTCCTTGGCATCCTCGCTGAACTCGGCAAAGGAACGCGGACCAATGCGCAGCACCGCCGCGATCTGCTCGAGCTCGGCGTCGCTTCGCTTGCGCTCCCGTTCGAGTTCTTCCTGGACTTCGACGATTCCCGTCCGGTCGGTAAAAATAACCATAACGTTCTCCACCGATTCCCCGTCCATAATGCGGTAGAACGCCGCGTCGATGACTATCCTCTTTTCTCCGCCCTGATGGTCGGGAACCATGAGCGCCATGTCCTGCAGCGGATTGATAGACATTATCATGTCCATTTCAGTGCTCAGGCTCTCAAAAATGACATCGATGAATTCCCGCAATTCCTGACGGGCCTGGGAGTCATCGGATTTATCGGGATATACGAACTCATCGAGAAAACGGCCGGCCACTTCTTCGGTACCAAAAAGCCGGGTTATGTATGCCGAATACTGGGAGCTGATTTTCCGGTCCGGCCCGATGAGCAGGAGGCCTTCACCGATGTTATCAAGATATTTCTGGTTTTCCTGGTTACGGGCATCGATTACCTGGTTCTCCAGCTCCAGACGGTCCCGGTCCTTGAGACCGGAAATCATGGTATTGATCTGACCGGCCAGCAGTCCGAACTCGTCCTGGGTGCGGATATCTGCGGCGACGTCCAAATTCCCCTGCCCCACTGTCTGAACCACGGCGCCGATGCTTCGCACCGGAGAAATTACCACCCGGCGCATAAGACCAAAGAGCACCATGGCAATGACCGCGCCGGTTCCCAGAAAAAACAGTATGAGGATGTTCCGTCCCCGGTCGATCTGGGTGAACACCCGGTCCAGACTGATGCTGTAATACGCTACCCCTCGCACCAGGTGATCATCGCCGTGGCATACCCGACAGTCGGCGGTATTAATAATGGGAAAAAAGAACTCGAGGCGCCGGTCTTCGATGCTCTCCACAACCTGTGGGGTAGAGCTGTTGACCGAACGCTGGAATGCGGCCTGGCTGACCGGCACGTCCTCCTGCCTGGGCGTTTCATCGAACATCATGAAGTTCTGAAACTCATTCACGAAATCAAGGGTTTCGAAATCGCTGAAGGCGACGCTGCCGTCCCTTCGGTAAATCTGCAGCTGATCGACCCCGGGCACCTGCTGCAGATCCTCAATTGTGGATACCGCAAGTGGAGCCTCGCCGTCCAGCATGATATTGCGGATGACCGCATTGAGAATTTCGTTGGTGATCCGCACGTCCCGCTGGCTGACGTCCAGCAATGCGGTCCGCTGGTTGGCCACCGAAATGACAATGGAAAGACTGACGGAAAGCAGCAAGACAGCGACGATTCCCGCAAGGATTTTTAATTGGATCGATACCCTGTTCATAAACCGGCCTACGCGATGTCACGCAGGGACACGTTAACCGAAAACTTGCCAATGTCGCTTTCGAAGGGGATAACGATGACCGGGATTCCTTCTGGCCAGTGGATTTTGTATTCCTTGCCGGTGACCACCCCCGGGAGGGATATTTCGATGCGAAATTCCGTGAGACCCTGTTTGGCGTTGCCGGCTATGATATTGATCATTTCGCCCACGCCGTCTATCACTTCATTGCTCAATGCCCGGTACTGCCGCTGCTCCATTTTGGATACCGCTTCGATTGAGGTTTCCCGGCTGAAACTGAGAACTACCGCCCCCTTTGTTTCACCGGCGAGTCCGATAATGCCCGAAACTTCCAGGAGATTGCTGTCATCGGTCTTGAGGAATGGCGCCCCGGGAACCACCGGTACCCCGAGAAACTCGGTGAACAGATTATGCGTGGCTTGAATAAACGGGTTGATGTATTTGGCTTTCAAAGGCAAATCCTTTCTCTTCTCTGCCCGGGACTGGTGCCGGAGCAGGCTGGCCGGCGGGGACTAGTGAACGTAGTCCTTGATTTTCTCCCACAGGGTGTTGCCCCGCACGGGTTTTACAACGTAGTTGGTGACGCCGGCCTTGATGGCCTCCATTACATTGTACTTCGCTGATTCGGATGTGATCATGATGATAGGCGTCTTGGCGTACTTGTCGGACGACCGCAGATGCTTGACGAAGCTCAGCCCGTCGAGCTTGGGCATGTTCCAGTCCACCAGGAAGAGGTCGAAGGTCTTGTCCTCCGCCAGCAGCAGGGCGCTCTTTCCATCCGGCGCCTCGGTGATATCGTCCTCGCTGATGTGCTGCTCCAGGAGGGTGTTTTTATGAATGCGGCGCATGACGCCAGAATCGTCGACGATGAGGATTTTCATTGTTGTCTCCCGCTTAAGCTTAGCCATTTATCGTCTGGGCGTATAGGTAAATTAGCGGTATTCATGAGAATCAATGGCTATTGACCAAAAAAAGGCGCTCCCTCAAAGGGAGCGCCTCATTAGGGCAAGCGTCGAATTACTCGAGTCCGACGATAAGTTGAACGTCCAGAGAATCAAACACAAAGAGGTTGGATCCGTTAAGCTGAAGATCTGCCCGAACACCTTCTCCTAAATCGAAGGTCAGGCCAAAGCTGTGCTGAAAATCAAATGCCCAAAAATGATCCACTTCCCTGGTGGTATTACCGCCGCCAACGGTGGTCGTGGGAGTCGTACCCTGACTGACATCGTTGATGTCGAAGGTTTCGACGCTGGAAGCCGCATTGGTATCGTTGCTGACTACCTCACGAGTATAGCTCATGCTCGCATCGGCGCCCATGATGACTCCGAAAAACCAGCCTTCGGGTTCCACAACTGCGGCCATGGGGATGTTCGCAGCAATTGTCGTACTGACAGTGGAATCATCCGTAGCGACTTCGGTAAAAGTCGTAGTCTGGTAAGAGACGATGTTGTCATATGCCCCGTCGCCGGTAGTATCTGAAACAGATTTGATGGCGTTCTCGGTGAGGGTCAGGTTTGTCTCGGGAGTCACATCGAGAAAGAATCCAAGAGACGGCTCAATTCCCACAGTGAGGAATGATGCAGGGTTATAGTAGAAGCTGTGGCTGGCTCCCACGTTGAAATTCATATCGAGATTGCCGCGATAGGTGAGAGTCTGATCCACACTGGTGCCGCCGGCAACAAAGGTTCCTGCCGCTCGTCCACCCGCATAGTCATTTACCACTGTCACGTCGTCAATGACAAAATTACGGGAATGCATTGTGAAGCTCAAACCACCGCCGACTTTGAAATCGTTCATTTCGTGCTCTCCGAAGAGGGCAGGAAGGGTGAGAATGTAGTTGGGACTGATGTTGATTTCAGTCGTAACATCCTTCGTGGAGTCGGTTGAAAGGGCAAGGCCCGCTGTTGCAATTTCCGGCAGGGTTGTCAACGTCTCTTCGGTAGATGTCGAATTATTTAGCCTGTCGTAGGTGAGGTTAAAGGTTATGAGATGGGCTAAATCACCGGTTGTCAAAAACACCGGAACACCAAGGGTAATTACCGTCGCGGTACCGCCGGCGTCCCGTTCCTTGGTCTCCTGAACATAATCGGTTTGCTGTGACGGTGTATCAACCGCCGGGGCGGCGGCGCCGTTGTAATTCTGGGTGAATGTTTCATCGAAGTTGTTGGCTGCCGCAGCATTGTCATCGATAAAAATATCCAGGTAGGCACCTACGTTCAATCCGCCCAGACCAATGAGGAACTGTGCCTCGGTGCTGAAGGTATTGAATGCCTGTGCCTGAAAGTTGACCGCTGTATTGCTACCGACGTACTGACCGCCGCCGTCGTTTGCGAGGGTGTCGGTATCAGAACTGATATCTACCGCAGTAATGGTTGTGGCATTCATGGTGCCGACTACGGACATGGGCTGCTCGCCGGGCAAATAGAGCCCGATAAACGGCAGATTGCCCCCGGGGCCGAAAGTGTTTGCCCGTAGATCGAGGTTTTCAAGACCGCCGAAGAAGTACTTCTTCTCCAGACCGCTGAATGACCCTCCATACAGGGTTTCATCAACATTGAGAGAGTAATCCAACTCGTTGCTGAAAATATCGAACGTCAACCTTTCCAGCAGCGAACCAGTCACGTACTGGGCTGATAGCGATGCGCCTAAGAGGGCAAAAATCGCCAGAAATAATACAAGTCGCTTCATGTGTACCTCCGTGGTTTTGTACTCACCTATCATTTTATATCCCAGTCTGAAAAAAACAAGGTCCGGTATCGCCTTTCCGGATTATTTAAAGCATTTGGAATAATTCTTGAAATTTCTTAATCCCGACCTATTCTCAAAGATTATTCCCTGACAGCGACGACCGCCTCGCTCCCCTCCCGATGGATCACCGGAACAAGGGGAATGATTATCGCCATGCCGATGACGTAGATTCCGGCGGTAATGAGGAAGCAGAGGCGGAAGTTGTCGTCGCCGATGAGAAAGCCCCCGAGCAGGGCCGACACGTTCCAGAACAGGCCCCAGGCAACGGTCTGCAGACTGCTCCAGACGCCGCGCTGTTTCTTGTTCACATAGTCCATGACTATTGACCGGCTCAGGGGGCTGGTGGCGTTCATCAGGGCTCCCCGGACCAGAAACAGGGGAATCATCAGCCAGAGTGAGGGGTAGAATGCCAGAGCGACCAGGGCGGCGATGGAAAACGCCTGGAGGATGAGGATCATTTCCGCCCGGCCCCGGCGGCGGGAGAACTTCTGGGCAGCCACGGTGGCGGCTCCGGTGAGCAACAGCCCGGCTCCCATGATTCCCTGGACCGCGATGGGCTGAAGGCTGTAAATCGCCCGGAAGAACACCGGGAAGAATTTTACCGTCATTCCGGCGCCGAAACCGATAATAAAACTGGATGCCAGGAAGATATGGGGAATGTACCTGGCGCCCTTGCGGCGAACGGCGTCCATCCGCTGCCGGCGTCGCGAACGGGCGCTGGTGTCCGCCGAGTCGGCAGCCGGGCCGAATTTCTCATCCTGATGGCCGATATTGGAAAGCAGGGCCTCGCTTTCTGCACCCAGGGATTCCTCGCTTCGCACATTCAGAATGATCAGGCTGGATATAAATGAGAACACGATTCCCACCGCCATAACAGAACGGAGAATCTCGATGTCCCAGCGGTCTCCTAAAAAAAGAAAGAGCAGGATGTTTAAAAGAGGACCGGTGCCCATGCCGAGCTGATCGATCAGGTGGGCCTTGGAATATATGCCCGAGCGGTCGCCACTCACCGTGCTGTTGGCAAGCATGGACTCCGCCGCCGGCCGGGAAAAACCCTGAAACATGCCCCAGAGGAACAGGCCGACAACTATGCCCGCCAGCTCAGCGCTGAGTAGCAGAACCGTTAGGCCCGCCACCCCCACCCCGGCGGCCAGTAGCAGGGTTCCCTTGATAGACCACTTGTCCGCCAGAATGCCCCCGGGCAGTACGGAAATGAGCAGGGCAACACCGGTTACCGCAGAGGTGGCCCCGAGAAGCTCGTTGGGGGTCAGGCCGAGGATGCCGCTGGAGCTTTCGGCGAGAAGGACGATGTACAGGCTGAGGATGTTTCCCATCCAGATGCCCCGGCCAAGGCTCTGCATTCCCGTGAATGCATAGAAGGTTTTCACATTTCGGTTGGTCATGGGCGCAAGAATACCCTCCATAGCCAGGACTGACCAGCGGCGGACGACGACTTTCCTTGCGAAAACGCCGTACAGGACTTTATAATGACATCACTCATCAAGGGGGTATTCTTTATGAAATTACAAACTATTCGCCGCGTAACTCTCGCGGCCCTGGCAGCTGCCGCGCTAATATTCGCCGCGGGCTGCGCAAGCGCGCCGGCGGCAGCGGAAACCCGGCTGTCGGTGGCGGAAATCTCATCGGTAAACCAGGTGGGCCTGCGCTTTATCGGACTGCCGGAAGACATTTCAGGCTGGGAATTCAGTATCGATCCGGCCGTCGAGGTTGTCAGCGTGGAGCGCAACCGCAACGTGGTGACTCTCACCGGCGCCGCCGATTTCGAGCTCAACACGGCCTACCGCGTAACCGCCGCCGACGCCGAAAGCGGTTTTAGCGCCACCGTTGCCGCCCGGGCGGACAAGCTCGAGGACCTGCTGTTCAACGAGATGTTCTCTGACAAGCCCATGGGCCACAGTGTTCAAAACGGCAGCAATGCATTCCGGCTCTTCGTTCCTCGGGGAAAGGCCGTGGAATTGCTCATCTACGATTCGGTGGAAGACGGTCCGTCGGTGGGCAGCGTCGGCTCGCCCAGCGCGGTAATCGCCATGGAAAACGACGGCAACCAGGTGTTCGAGGCCTTCGTCGACGGCGACCTCATGGGAACTTTTTACGGCTACCGGATAACCGAACGGTACGTGGATCCCACACCCTTCACCCTGGACATCCCCATGGATACGGTGTTCCCCGATCCCTATTCATATGCCTTGGCCAGCAGCAACGACTATCCGCAAATCGGCCTGACGCTGATTATGGACCTGGACTCCTTCGACTGGCAGGGTGTCACGCAGCTCGGGGTTCAAATCCAGGATGCCATCATTATGGAAGCCCACCTGCGGGACCTGAGCATGGACGACAGCGCCGGCTCGGCCAATCCGGGCAGCTATCTCGGCGTGGTGGATGCCAGGACCGGCGGCCTTGCGTGGCTGGAGAGCCTGGGGGTCAACGTTGTCGAGTTTCTTCCCCTGCAGGACTTCGGCAACATCGAAGCGCCGTACAAGGAAGATGCCCTGGGTTATTTCAACACCTGGAACGGATACGAGGAAAACTACTGGGGTTATATGACCATGAACTTCTTCGCGCCGGAAAGCTACTACGCCACCGGGGGCACCCTGGAACCCGGCACCTGGAACGGTACCGACGGCCGGCAGGTCGATGAAATGAAGACCATGGTTCGGGAACTGCACCGCTCGGGAATTGCCGTGCTAATGGACGTGGTTTACAACCACACTTCAAAATACGACAACCAGCCCCTGTTGATTATCGACCGGGACTTTTACTTCAAGGATCAGGACGGCACGGGAACGGGATACGAGCTTGAATCCCGCCGGAAGATGGCCCGTCGCCTCATCCTCGATTCGGTGAGGTACTGGATGGAGGAATACCGCATCGACGGGTTCCGCTTTGACCTGGCGGCCAGCCACGACCCGGAAACCATCGCGGCAATCTACCGGATGGCCAATGAAATCAACCCCGACGTTATGCTCATCGCAGAACCATGGGGCGGAGAGGGGGCCACCAGCTCTGAACAGTTCCTCGAACTCGGCTGGAGCAAGTGGAACTCGGAAATTCGCGACGCCGTGCGCTCTCAGAACCGGCCGACGCGGGAGGGCCCGGTCTTTGTCCTGGGCGACACCGACGGCGCCGCCAACCTCATCCCCTGGTGGGCCGACATCAACCCGGCGGAACCCTGGCAGTACGTCCAGTACATCGAAAGCCATGACGATTCCACCCTGGGGGACAACCTGAGGATTCAGTCGGGCTTCTATTCATTTTACGATGAGGACGGCAACATCAACCGCATCGACGATCTGGAAGCCTATCACCGCCTGACTCCCGAACTGCTGGATGCCAACCGGGTAGCCGCGGCCAGCCTCATGTTCAGCCAGGGACCGGTCATGCTGCACCTGGGACAGGAGTGGGCGCGGGGAAAGGTGACCCCGGATCTGGGAGGAAATCCCCCGGAAATTACGGAAAACGGCGGGCTTGGCGCCAGCAGCGACAACATTGTCTACCGCACGCCGGCGCCGAACAGCTACAGCGCCGATAACGCCACCAACTACATCGACTTCGACCTGGCGCAGGTTAACCGGGAGCTCACGGATTACTACCGGGGCCTCATCGCCCTGCGGCGGGCCGAACCCCTCCTCGGCGGGGCGACTCAGGTGATTCTCACCGCCATCGAAAGCGAAAACCGCAAAGCAGTGGGGGTCGAAATTGACGGATCCATGTACGCCTTCGTCAACGCCGGCAGGGATGAAGATGCAGAGTTCGTCATTCCCCCGGGAAGCTACCAGATCCTGGTCGACAAGACCCGGGCGGGAACCGAGGTACTCGGGACAATGGAGGGCGGCACCATCAGCGTGGAGCCTGCCAGCGCGCTGTTCCTCAAAAAGCAGTAATCTTTTTCGCCGGTGCACCGCCGGCGGTTTTACCACTATCCGCCGGGTTCTCCCCCGGCGGTATTTCCGCTATCCGCCGGGTTCTCGCCCGGCGGTTTTTTTTGCTCCTAATCTTGCGCAGCCTATTCGCCTGTCATACAGTGGTACCCACAGGAGCAGCCATGATAGGAATAATCGGAGCGATGGAAGAAGAGGTGGAAATTGTCCGCCGGTCGTTAAGAATCAGCGGCGAGACCCGACGAGGCGACTATGTGTTTATCTCCGGGACCTTTGCATCCCTCGATGTGGTGCTTCTCCAATCGGGCATCGGCAAGGTTAATGCGGCCATCGGCACCACCCTGATGATAGAACTGTTTCATCCCCGATTTATCATCAACACGGGATCCGCCGGAGGACTGGTCCCCGCTCTGGACATCGGAGACGTGGTTCTGGCGACGGAGATCGGCCATCACGATGTGGATACCACGGCCTTCGGATACGCCAAGGGCCAGATTCCCCGGATGCCCCCCACCTTCCCCAGCGACCGGAAGCTCCTGGGCCTGGCGCACCGGGTGGTGGAAACCGAACACACGTACAAGGCCATCGAGGGCCCCATCGTTTCCGGAGATACCTTCCTCGATCATCCCGATGAAATTCGCGAACTGCTGGAAGAGTTTCCCCGCAGCCTGGCGGTGGAAATGGAGAGCGCGGCCATTGCCCAAACCTGCCATCAGTTCGATCTGCCCTTTCTTATCATCCGGTCAATATCGGACAAGGCAGACTCATCTTCCGCCGGAGATTTCACCGAGAATCTACACCGGGCCTCGGAAAACTCCGCAAAAACCGTCCTGGAGCTGTTAAAAATTTACGATGCCGAACACATCGGATAGGAAAAACCCTCCGCATATCATTTGATTATATTTCCCGTCAATATTATGGTACGAATAAGAAGCACATATCAAAATGAATGAGGAAAACCATGGACAAAATACCAAGCTTTACCATCGACCATAACACCCTGCTGAGGGGTATATATGTCTCGCGAATCGACGAAGTAGGTGGCGATTTCGTCACCACCTACGATATACGAATGAAGGAGCCCAACCGGGAACCGGTAATGGATGTGCCGGCGATTCACACCATTGAGCACCTCGGCGCCACTTTTCTTCGAAACCGGGAATCCTGGAAGGACGATGTTGTGTACTTCGGCCCCATGGGTTGCCGAACGGGATGCTACCTGCTGCTCAAGGGTAAGCGCGGCAGCGGTGAAATCGCCCCCCTGGTGACTGAACTCTTCGAGTTCATGGCGAACTTTTCCGATGAGGTACCGGGCGCCGCGGCGAAGGACTGCGGGAACTTCCTGAGTCACGACCTGGCCATGTGCCGTTGGGAAAGCAAAAAATTTCTCGATGAAGTTCTTCTAAACCTCAAGGATGAAAACCTCAGGTACCCGGCATAAAGAAACCCCTGCCCGGCTCAGCCGGGCAATCTGTGAACCATCAGGAGCCCGCTATGAAAAAAACGCTGACGCTCATGTTCCTGCTTTTTATCATGTGCGCCGGACTGTCCGCCCAGTCATTCGGCACCGGTTTAACCGTCTGGATTCCGGAGACACTCTGGAAATCCGGCGAAGGCTCGGTGAGCCTGGAAAACGGGGTGGACAGTTCCCTGGGATTGGGGAGCCTTATCAGCCTGCCCTTCGGACTCACCTATCTCAAGGCCCACGGACTGCGACCCGACGGCAGCAGCCAGGCCTATAATTATGAATCCGCCGACGGCTCATGGTATCTGGCTGATGTGCTTGTGGCGCATCTCGGCATACAGGCCAGGGCGGACTTCGCAGGGCTATACTTCAAGGCCCAGGCCGCGGCTGCGGGCAGCTGGCTGATAAGCCTTTCGCCTTTTTCCGCTAGCATAGAGCAATTCTACAAAAACACCGCTGGCAGCGCAGACGCGCACATTTCCGGCCTGACGACGGATTACCGCTTCGGATGGGGATGGACCGCCGGCGGAGCCATAGGAATGAGGATCGACGCCCTGGAGGTTGAGATCAGCGCCGCCTACCGCAGCATTTCTCATGAGGGCATGTTCCGGGCGGGGCTTCTCCTGCTGGACGACGGAGGGAATGTCACCTCAAACACTGATTTGACCGAACAGGTCGCGCTGGTACTGCGGGGCTTGAGCATTGGCCTCGGCGGGTCTTTTTCCTTTTGAATTCCGCGGCAGGTCCCTCATACAACGCCAAACAGTCCGACGCAAAGCAGTCAGGCGGCGCTCTGATCTACCGCCGATGGGGCGGTCCCGGGGAGCTTTCCTGGGAAGGCAGCTTTCCCCCCGGCCGATTGCCCGCCATTCCCCCGGGGTTTTTACGCGTCAGGGTGGCGGCAATCTCGGTTAATCCGGTGGACTGGAAGATAATGAAAGGGGAGCAGAAGCTTCTCACCGGGAAAAATTTTCCCCGGATCTTCGGTTCGGATTTTTCCGGAAGGGTGATAGAGTCGGGTCCCGCTTCGGGCTATAAGCCGGGGGACAGAGTCGCCGGAATGATATCGCCGCTGCACAGCGGAAGCGGCCAACGCGAAGTGTGGCTTCCCGCCCTTCACTGCATTCCGGTCCCCGACGACATGACCCTGGAAGACGCCGCCGGGCTGCCGGCCGCGGGAATCTCCGCCATCCTCGCCTCGGGATTTGCGGACCACAAGGTCACCGGTAGCGCTTTGGTCATCGGAGCCGCCGGAGGCGTGGGCTCGTTGGCGGTGCAAATATTACTGAAGCGGGGCTGGGATGTTCACGCCGTCGCCCGGGAGGGCAGGCAGCGAAGCGTCCTGGAATCCCTGGGGTGCTCGAACTTCATTTCACGGGAGGCCTGGGAAGATGAACTAAGGGGCGGATCATGGGATGCGATAATCGATGCCCCGGGAGTTCTGCACAAAAAGCATCCCCGAAGGCTCCTGGCTTCCGGCGGATGGTATGCTCCGGTGTACGTTCCCAACAGCCTCATCATTTCCAATTTCTTGAGCCGCCCGCTGTGGTGGATGACAAACCGGCACCGGTCTCTCTTTCTTGCAGCCCCCAGCGGCCGGCGAATGACCCGCTTGAGGGAACTGATCGAAAGCCGGGTTATCAGACCGGTGACCGACAGCGTATGGCCGGCCGAACAAGCTCGGGAAGCAATCAGTCACGCCATGGACGGCCCCCTGACGGGAAAGGTGATCATCACACTGCCCGGGGATTAGGCTACGGGTGGAGTACCCGGTTAACCGACCGGCCTGTACGAGGTTTTCTGTTTATCGCTGGACCGCTTCTACTCCCGGTGTTATTATTTCCGGAGTGCCCCAAAGCTTGTTGAACGTTCCCACATTGCACAAGATACAGGGTTTGCAAACGGAGGATAGCCTTGAAGAAACACATTTACGCCATAATCGCCCTGCTTAGTTTTGCCGGCCCCTTCGCCATGAGTTTCGACCGGAGGGTGTATTTCATCCAGTACCTGGTCCCCATTCTCATAGCCACCCTCAGTATCGGCGCTCTGTACATCATCTGGGATGTGATGGTGACCAAAAAGGGGCATTGGCGCTTCAACGACGAGACCGTGGGACCCAAAAGGATCGCACACCTTCCTCCGGGAGAGTGGCTGTTTTTCCTTCTAATACCCTATGCCTGTATTTTTATCTATGAGGTAATTGCCGCCTATTTCGGAGAAGGCAGCGCGCAACCCTCGCTTGTCTGGCTTCAGTATGCCCTTGCAGGCGTATTTGCCGTCCTGATCTTCCTTGTTCGGGGTAAGGGATACAGCATGCTCGCCATGACGTCGGCGGTCATCTACTTTCTGGCATCTGCGATTTTTACTCCCGGTATTTTCGGAGCCTCGGGATTCCTGATTTCCATGCTGTTTATATTCGTCGCATTCGGGCTGATAAACGGCTTGTACACCAGCATACCGACCATTTTTTACAACGAGAACGCAATTCTCGGCGTGAGGGTCGGCACCATCCCGCTGGAGGATTTTATCTATAACCTGAGCTATATCGGATTGACCCTTACGGTGTACCTAGAAGCTAAATCACTCCTGGGCCTCTAAGAAGGCCACTGCACTGTCCCGGAATACGGGAAACATGAGCCCGAGAAACTGCGAGTCTATTCGGGCAAATTCCTCCGACTCGATGAAACGCCGGTACTCCCCGGGACTTACCAAACCGTCGACATCCGAGGCAAGTGCGTCGCGGTCCACTCCTCGGATATCCAGTTCGGACAGGGCGAATCGGGAGGCCTCTCCCGCGCTTTGCGGAGGCGAGGCGGAGAAAGCCTCCCAGGCCCGAGTAAAGTCCCGGGTTCGGATTTTTCGAAGCTCTTCAATCGCCTCCTCCCGCCCGAGCCCGTAACGCTCCAACACGGCCAAAACCCGGTTTGAGGCCTCGGTTATGGCCTGACGGTCGCTTTGCTCCATCATGCTGCTGTCCGGATTACTGATGACCGCAGCAATAATATTCGGCACCGCAAGACGGAGAAACAGATATCCCCCCACAACCAGCACTGCGATAACCGCAATAACAATGAGAAATACCTTCATTGATGTTCTTCCGTAAGCCATATAGTCTCCTAACCATATAAAAAAAACTGGAAGCCCGGCGCAGCCCCATGCCCACAGGTCGAGGCGCGCGTCGGGCAAAAAGCCTTCCCTTCCTACTCTCCGGTTAATTCACCGGCTAATTCCCCGCCGTATCCCAGAAAACCCGGCATGACCGCCAGATATTGCCTGTTGACCGAGCTCATTGCCCGGGCCGCCGCGGCGGGGGTAAATGCCGCGGGAAAGACTCCGGCGTAGGGCGAGGACTTGCCTCCCCCTCCCAAAAGCCGGCTCATCAGGCTGCGCCGGCGCTGGGGTACAAACTCGACGGTCAGCGACTGGGCATCGAGGGTCTTCTTCATCCATTCGACGGCCGAATCCAATCCCCCCAGCTCGTCGACAAGCCGGTTTTCGAGTGCGTCCGGGCCGGCAAACACATGCCCCTCGCCCAGTTCATGCACTTGTTCAACACTCATGCCGCGGGCTTTTGCCACCCGCGAGCGAAACATATCGTACAAATCGCGAATGTAGTCCATGAGGAGCTTCCGCTCCTTTTCGGTCAAATCCCGAAGCGCAGACATCAGATCTGCTGATTCCCCGGTTTTTACCGTTGAATGGGTTATGCCGTGATGCCTGAGAAATTCGGCGATGTTGAAGTGGATATTTATCACGCCGATGGAACCGGTCACCGTGCTGCGCTCGGCGAAGATGCGCTCAGCCTCGGTGGAAATCCAGTAGCCTCCGGAACCGGCCACCGCGCCCATTGACACCACCACGGGTTTTTTCTCCCTGAGGCGGGCCAGTTCACGGGCAATGTCTTCCGAGGCGATGGCCGAGCCCCCGCCGGAGTTAACCCGAAAGATGACGGCCTTTACCGACTTGTCCTTGACGAGTTTTCGTATAACCGGGACATAGTCGTTGGAGCCGATCATTTGGCCGTAGAGCTGACTGTTCTCGTTGTGACCGTCCTTTATGCCCCCCTCGAAAACCAGCACCGCCACCTTTGGCCCCTTTCCGCTTTTGAGGGGAATCTTTTTTACCCGCGCCGGTTTGCTTTTTGCGTCGCGAAACTCGGCGATGAGGTCATCGAGGCTGCCTTCCCGATGAGCCCAGCCCTCTTCCACCGCATGCCGGGCGTAGAGTATTCGCCCCGAGCGCAGCTCCTGAAGTTCCTCCGTCGATTTTCCGTAGCCCTCGGCGATTACCGCTTCGTGCTCGCTCACCACCGAATCGAGGATCGCCTGATACTGCTGTCTGTTGTTCTCATCGATCTCGGCGACCCTGAAACTGTCTCCCGCAGATTTATAGCGGCCAACCCTGAGAACTTCCGCCTTGATGCGGTGCCGGTCCATGAGATTCTTAAAAAAACGGAATTCCCTACCGATGCCTAAATGCATAACTCCGCCCAGTGGGTGAATAACCCGCTCCTGGCAGGCCGAGGCTAAAATGAGTTCGGTCATGCCGTATTGCCGGGCATAAAAAATCAGCGTCTTGCTGGCTTCCCGCAAGCGCATGAGTTGGCTCCTTATAGAGAGTGCGCCTGAGAGATTGCCCGCAGAGAAATCCATCTCGCAGTTTACCAGTACGCGGTCAATTCTTTTGTTTTTGACAAGGATTCCCGTTAAGCCGTAGAGCTGGTCAAAGCGCAAGCGGGGTTGAGCATTGATGTTGTTCAACAAACCGCCGGTTTGAGAGCCGGTTTCATAGTATGTTCCGCTGAGGTCGAGCTGGTAATACATGTGTTCTCCTGTTGGGTTGCTTCTGATTGTATGTGTATAGTGCCTGGAAGCTTGTTAAAAATATAGATAAATACCGGACAAACGGCCAACTGTCGCATCTGCGTTTTAACGGGGACCGGCTTCTTTGACAAGCGCCGGCTTCCATAGTACAGTATTGCGAATTGACCACCCGGTCACAATTGATCCGGTTCCATCCGGCAGGAGTTGTATGAATCACAGTTTTCTCAGGCTCAGCCCGGAAAAGCGAAACACCATCGAGCAGGCCGCCCTCGAAGAATTCGCCGAGTGGGGTTTTGACGGTGCCAGTACTAACCGGATAGTTCAATCGGCGGGAATATCCAAGGGCAGCTTGTTCAAGTACTTCTCTTCCAAGGAAGATTTATATCTGCATCTTGTGGATATCACCATGAAACAGGTAATTCCCGTTATACTCGAAAAATCCCGATCCCTCCCGACGGACATCACCCAGCGGGTCGTTCTGCTATCTGAAAATGTCATCGATATCTATATCGCTAATCCGCTGTACTACCGGCTGTTCATGGGTATGCTGGATTCAGGCGCGCGCAAAGTTCAAGCGGAAATCCTGCATCGCTACGCCGAAAACCTGAGTTTCCTCGATCTGTTCACCGGAGTCGACAACTCCCGGTTCCGCCTCAGCGGAGAGTCGGTATTTCGGCTCATCAGATGGCTGTTCGCCGGAATCAAACAGGAACTTTTCGAGCTCACCAGCGTTCAGCAGGACCCTGCTGAGCTCAAGAGGGCCTTTATGGCAAAACTCGATGAGGTAGTTGAGCTGCTCCGCCATGGTATTTATTCCTGACCGAGTGCCCCAAAGCTTGTTGAACTTTTAAATTTGCTATTGACCACCCGGTCACTCGGGATTATAGTATTGAATAGCAGTGACCACATGGTCATTAAATAGCATTTTCACATAAACCCGGAGGTAAGATGATAAGCGTACGCGATCTCGTCCATGATTATACCGGACAGGGTAATCCTGCCGTAAAAGGCATCAGCTTTGAGGTGACCGAGGGGGAAATCTTCGGATTTCTCGGACCCTCGGGGGCGGGAAAGAGCACGGTTCAGGGCATTCTGACCGGGCTTCTGGACCTGCAACAGGGCGAAGTTCGCTACGGCGATATGAGCGTAACTGCGCTGAAGTCCTCGTTTTTTAACCGCATCGGAGTCTCCTTCGAGCACCCGAATCTGTATGCAAAACTGACGGGTCTTGAAAACCTCAGCTACTACGCCGGACTCTTCGATGTTCCTTGCGAGGATCCCATGCTGCTGTTGGAACGTGTCGGACTTGCCGACCATGCACATAAAAGAGCGGGCAGCTATTCCAAGGGGATGAAGCAGCGGCTGGTTTTTTGCCGGGCGCTGATCAACAGGCCCGAAATTCTCTTCCTGGACGAGCCCACATCCGGCCTCGACCCCAGCACCGCGGAAACCATCAAAGGCCTTATCCGTGAACGCCGGGACGCGGGAACCACGGTTTTTCTCACAACCCACAACATGCTCAGCGCTGACCAGCTCTGCGACCGGGTGGCGTTTATCAATGAGGGCAGCATTGTCGCAATGGACAGTCCGAAGGCCTTAAAGCTCGCCTACGGAGAACGCGCGGTTGAGCTGGAATTCCTGGACGGCGAGTCGCCGGTCTCGAAAGTCTTCTCCCTTGATGACGACAGTGAACGGGTGGACCTCAACGCTCACATCAACAGCCGGAAGGTGCTCACCATTCATTCCCGGGAAGCCAGCCTCGAACAGATTTTTATACAGATGACCGGGCGGGGACTGAACTGATGAAAAACCGGTTCTTACCCCTGCTGCGGCAGGATATGGTGCTCAGCTGGCGAAACGGCCTTATTCTGGTGACTCTTGTGACAATGGCCATCATCGTAGCCCTGTACTGGACCCTGCCCTTGATGGTTTCCTCGGATCACGAAGGCCCGAATCCCGTCGCAGTATACGACGCCAGCACGGCCGGCCTCGTCTCGGAACATCTTGCAGGTGAGGGGAATAGGGGTTTGTTTCTCCCGCTGGGAAGTGAACAACAACTGGAAGAGTACGTGGAGCAAACCATGGGCTCGGGAATCATCGTCCAGGACAGCGGTTCGCCGGGCGGCGGGGTGGAGTTTATCCTTGTGTTTTCATCTCCTCCGTCGGGAAGTGCCGAAGCGCGGGTACAGGCGCTGGCCGAAGATTTATACCATTCACTCGGCGATTCCGACCGCTTTAAGGACCTGGGGCATGAAATCCTCAGACCAGGCTCCCGGCCCATAAACCTGAGCGGAAGGCTGATTCTGGTGACCCTTGCACTGGAGGCCATGATTCTCGGCTTTCTCTTTGTCGCGGTCTCGGTTTTTCAGGAAAAACAGGAGGGAAGCATCCGGGCATACCGGGTTTCTCCCGGAGGCCTGATATCATACGTGGCGGCGAAGGTTCTAACATTTAGCCTGATCAGCACCCTTTACGGCCTTCTGATGGTGCTGTTCACCAGAGGGCCCGCAGTCAATTGGATTGGCCTTGCGGCGGTTCTTCTGGCCTCCTGCCTGTTTATGACCACCCTGGGCCTGGGCGTCGCGGTCCACTTTAAAAACTTATCCGAATGGTTCGCTCCGGGGGTTGTCCTGCTCTCGGTCAATATGTTGTCCATTCTGCCCTATCAGCTGCCGGGCTATGCCAACCCATTTATCACCATCCTCCCAGGGTACCAGATGATTTCGGCCATGAGCGGAATTCTGTATCCCGAAGGAAATATCTGGGCGCCCGGCGAGACCTTTTTGTACCTGGCAGCATACCTCGCCGTTGCCCTGGCCTTTGCCGTGCCCGCGGTGCGCCGCAATATGCTAAAGGAGGGTAAATAAATGAAGCGGATATTCACGTTTATGAAGCTTGACGCCCTGCTTTCAGTCAAGGACAGCATTACGCTGTACAGTCTGCTCAGCCCCCTGGCCCTGGCGTTCGTGATAACCCTGGTGCTTCCCGGAGTTCAGGAACAGACAATCCGCTTTGCCGCGGAGGCCAGCCTTCCGCAGGAGCTGATCAGCAGCCTCGAAGAGTACGGGCCGGTGGAACTGCTCGATGACGCGGATGCCGTCCGGCTGCGAGTCGGAGAATTCGACGATGCGGCGGGAATCCTGTCTTCCTCGGAGGGCATTCGGGTTGTGCTCGAGGGAAATGAACGGGGCTTTGATGAGCTGCTGATAAAAAGTCTGGTGACATCAGCCCGGGGAACTCCCGAGGGCTTTATCAAGAGCACCCGGAGCCTCGGCGGAGACGGGGCACCCATTGCCGGGTATGCTGCGGTGCTGATGGTGATGCTGGGGCTGCTAATCGGGGGCCTGCTCATCGGTTTCTCCATTGTGGAAGAGAAAGAGAGCGGGGTAATCCGCGCCCTGGCAATCAGCCCGATAAAAATCAGGGAATACCTCATTGCCCGGGCTACGTTCGCGCTGATAATCGGCGCGGTATCCGGCAGCCTGTCCCTGGTTATTATAACGGGATTCAGCGTGAGCTTTGCTTCGTTCGCTCCGGCGCTGATGATTTCATTACTGGCTGCCCTGCCCTTTGGGTTTATCATCGGCTCGTTCGCCGATAACCAAATGACTGCCTTTGCGCTGGTAAAACTGCTGATGGGGGTGTTTATGTCACTACCGTTGGTCAGCATTTTCGTTCCGGCGTCGCTTCAGTGGATTTTCTATCCGCTTCCCAATTACTGGATGTTTGTCCTTCTGAGTAATGCGGTCATTGGTGAAGCATGGACCCACACGGGCTACCTTGTAAGCGCCATCGCCACGGCGCTGAGCGGCGTACTGTTCACCCTTCTTTTACTGCCGGCCATGCGCAGAAGGCTAAAAATCCGATAAGCGGGAACCGGGGTTTGCAAAAGCGCCCCTGCAATGTGAGAATAGAGGCAGGGGGAACTGATGGACATCCTCAATCTGGGTTCGAGCATACAGAAAAAAACCGTGAAGGCGGGCACGGTTCTTATTCTCCAGGGCAGCACCGTGGATTCCATCCTGATTCTTCACTCCGGTATGGCCGAACTTATGACCCGCCAGGATTTCCGCCCGGAAATGAAGGATGATCATCAGCGGCTCCTGGAAGACAGTATTCGTGTGGGTCTGGTGAAGGGCCAGTCGGTTTGCGGCATACTGGGACTGTACAACGGGAGCCCGCTGGAATACTCGGTAGTCTGCGTGAGCGAATGCATCATCAGCAACACCGTTGTGGAAGACCGGATGATTGTCGCCACCCTCCAGAAAAACATGCGTCTGAACATCCAGGTGCTCCAGGCCCTGGTTCAGCGGATCGAGTCGGCGTTTTTCCTGTTCAGCAACTACAAATACCTCTGGCACAAGCTGGCTTCAATTCAGGACGGCATCGCGCTGGCCGCCGACCTGGGCGACAGCGCCGAGCCCGAAACCATTCCGGACCGCTACACCGCGGGCATGGAAGAGTACCGCAACTACCTCCTGTATCAAATGGAACAGATCGGCATTCGCAGTCCTGAAACCTGGGATCCGAATGTCTTCCTCGGCAGAATCCAAAACGAGCTGGACCTCTACATGGAATATGATTCAATGGGTTTCGAACGGATGATCGACAACTCCCAGTACCTCTTTATTAAGCGGATTCTGCGCAAGAACGATAAAATCATTGCCGGAATTTTCTATCAGGATGAACCGACGAATTTCTATGTCTTCCAGTTCCTGGGAAACTGCCTTGAGTCGATGATGCGCTATAACCTAGGCATTGCCCGACACATCAGCGAACTCAGCGATCAGCTGTATGCCGGCAGCGGGTGGGTCGAGCGGATCTGCGCCTTGAATCTTGAAGATAATCAGGCGTACCGGCTGTTCCGCCACTATCTGTGGAAATTCAGCTGGAGATGTCATCGGGATGCCATAAAGCTTCTTCATAGGGATTTTACCCTGGACTACCCGGCCTTCAAGGCCCTGACTGAATTCCGGACGCCGCCCGCCAAGGGAGAGGAATCTCCGGCGGCGAGCGGTGGGGAAAACATCTTTATAGAAGATTCCCAAGGGGGCAGACTCGACAAGTACGGCAATGTTCTTGAGCGCATCCTTGAGTTTTCCGAGATGAGCCGGGAATTTTGTACAGAATTCCGCTCCTGCCTCGGCGCTATCCGCAATCTACCGGATTACCTCTCCGACGAGGGCGAGCACACTGCCCTGCGCACCCAGTTCACCGCCCTGTACTGGCGGTTATATGAAGTCTGTTTTCTCAAGGTTATCGATACGGATCTCAAGGCCTTTATACCGGGCATAATGCTGCATTTCGGACTGGTGGATGAAAGCCTCCTCTCACCAGAACAGTTGGACGTCCTGGACCGGGCGTACTCCAAAATGCTGTACATCACCGAGCCGGTTCACGTCATGACCCTTCCTTATTTCCTTGAGAAGATTTACACCGGCGAAATCCAGCCGAGCATCGATGAAATGGGTAGAAGTTTTCGGGAAGTTCTGGCCAAACAGGACAAGATGAGCAAAAAGGAACGGGACGCCACCGAGCTCTTTTTTACCGACACCCCTGAGGATCGGGTTCGTTACGAAATCCAGATGGTCTCCCGAGACATGGGCGGACTTCTTTCGGGATCAAAAACGAAAAATCTACCGATTCTCAGCAATCAGACGCCTGCGGGAAGCCTGGAACGGCTGTTACTCGATCCGGAAACCTGCGCGGAACATGCAAAATTCTACCGCGACAGGGATATTTCCCTCTTTTACCGGGAGGTTGTATCTCGTCACAAACTGGGTACCGATATCATCCGTCAGGAGATACTGCCCCATTTCGTTCTTTACCCCCTCTCGGGAAGCCGGATGATGATGTGGCAGGAGCTTGACGGACCACGGAAGGACACGCCGGCGCGCTTTATGCTCCCCCTGTATTTCACTGAAAATCCCCGGGAGCAGATCGGCAACCTGCTCGGTCAGTTCCGCTGGGAGATTTCCAGAAGCGCTGCCGGCGCGAATTGGATGGATCCCGTAGAAGGCGGATTGGCCGGGGCATACTACGATTACATCCAATTTTTTAAGAAGAACCCTAAACTTTCCTCGGCCCATAAGGAAAAAATCCAGCAACTGATAAAAAAAACCCGCTCCGACCGGGACCGGTTCTGCAGCGACTACATCACCTGGCTGCTGTACGAATACGAAGGCAAGCTCCGGTTCAACCCGGTGGTCAGGGATATTTTTTACCGTTTTATCCATTTTAGTGCGGAAATGAGGGAGACCATGGCCGCCAAACCTCTGTACACGGACCTTGAAACAAAGTTTCAAAACCGGCTGCGCAAAGATCAGCTCAAACTCGAGAGCCGCATAAAAAAGTTCGAGAAGTCCGGCGTTCCCCTTCCTGACGAGATTGCCGCATACCGTGATTTTCTGGAATCCTGATATTTTTGAACTGCCCCGAAAACAGCTGATTTTCCGGTGTTAAAACACCGTGTGAGAATGATATGCCGGAATACTTGCCGATACCTGCAGTGGAGGGCGGGCAAGTCCTGTCTGGTAAGTAATGTAGATGATTTAAATCAGCTGTTTTCGGGGCAGTATGTAATAATTCCCCGCACTGAAGCCCGACCACTGTATTTTCCCTTCGATTTGTGATATATTTTCAAAATATCACGGAGATACCACACTTATCACGTTATGTGAATTAACTGCAATTATATTTCATAATGTGAACTTTTTTTGTTGTCGGCTGCAGGATAAGCTGAGTACTTTAGTGGGGTTATAAAACGGAGTTCCGGAGGAAGCTTGTATGAAGAAAAACACTGTAGGAATCAGCGATATCGCGCTGTACGTGCCGTCGCCGAAAATCACCCTCGACACGATATTTTCGACACGGGTTCAACAGGATCCGGACTTTGAACGCCGTCTGAGACGGGCCATCGACGTCACCGGTCAGAAAGCCATACGTTTTCCCGATGTTTTTGAAGACAACGCCACTATCGCCGCCAATTCTGCCAAGCGTCTGCTAGATCAAAACAACGATCTGAACCTCGATAATGTCCGCTATCTTACGGTGGGAACCGAGACCAGCGTTGACATGAGTAAACCGATTTCCGCCTATGTGGAAGGGATGCTCCAGAGGGCCGGGTACAAACTGCCGACCAAGCTCAGCAGCTTCCAGGTGCAGCACGCCTGCGCCGGTGGAACCCTGGCCATGCTCTCGGTTTCGGCCCTCTTAAAGGCCAGCCCGCGGGAACATGAAGCGGGCATGGTTATCTGTTCAGATATTGCCCGTTACGACGCCCCGTCCACCGCCGAAATTACCCAGGGAGCGGGTTCCGCCACCCTTCTTATTGAAAAGAATCCCAAACTGGTCGAACTGGACCTGGAAACCCAGGGCTATTCCTCGTCGGATGTCGATGACTTTTTCCGGCCCCTGGGGAGCACCACCGCCAAGGTCAAAGGCCGGTACTCGGTAGAGTGTTATCACACTGCCCTGGACGAGGCCATGGCGGATCATGCGGAACGCCGCGGTATGGATCTCAAGGAAATCATGGGCGAAACCGATATGTTCGTCTTCCACGTTCCCTTCGCCCAGATGGCGGTCAACGCGATTAAGCGGCTATTGAACCAGCACCTGGATCTCAGGGAACATGAGGCGGAGAATTTCCTCAACGCCAGGGGCTTTTATCGGGCTCTGGACGCCACCGCACAGGTGGGCAACATTTACACCGGTGCCATGTATCTCAACCTGGCAGCGCAGCTGGCGGAAAATTACCGGCTCTACGGCAAAGACATCGTTGGAAAGAAAATCCTGCTCACCAGCTACGGAAGCGGAAATACCATGATCGTCATGTCGGGCACCGTGTCTTCCCAGGCGCCGGCTCTGCTGGAAAAACGCAACATCCATTCCCAACTGAACCACGATCGTGCCGCCTCCTGGGACGAGTACGAGCGCTGGATTCAGCTGCCCAACGATCCCGAAACAATTAACGGCATGATTCGGGAATCGAAGCTCCCCGAGGATATCTTCGTACTCGAGGGAATACGGGAAGACGGTTACCGCCAATACAGCTTCAAAAGATAGGACATTCATGAGCAACTCGGACATCTCGAAATCACCCGCAGAGAGCAATCCTGCGGGTGAAAATTTAGGGGCCCGCAAGCAGGCTCACATCGATATCTGCGTAGATCCCCGTCAGCCCGTCGAGGGCGGACGAGGCATGTACGACCAGGTTAGTTTTCTTCACCGCAGCCTTCCAGAAATAGACGTCCATCAGATCGACAGCGGCGTGGATTTTTTGGGAATCCGGCTGTCTTCCCCGGTACTCATTTCCTGCATGACCGGCGGCTCGGATGAGGGGTACCAGCTGAACCGCACCTTGGCGCGAACAGCCCAACAGCTGGGATTTGCCGTGGGTACCGGGAGCCTTCGCATACTCCTGAGAAAGCCCGAAGTAACCGATCACTTCCGGCTGAAGGAACTGGCCCCCGATGTGCCGGTAATCGGAAATATCGGCGCGGTTCAGCTTCCAGAGCTCTTCGGCGACGGCGGCAGCGAAATAAAGCGCTTCCTGAAAATTATTGAGTCCCTTGGCCTGGACGCCCTGGCAGTCCACCTCAATCCCGGACAGGAGATTTTCCAAAATCACGGGGACCGGAACTTCCGGGGCCTGGTAGACCACATAGCCCGGCTGGTTGGGCTGTCTAAGCTTCCGATAATTGCAAAGGAAACCGGCGCGGGCATCGGGCCCGCGGAGGCCGAAACCCTCTTTCGCGCCGGTGTCCGCTATGTGGATATCGCCGGCGCAGGGGGAACCAACTGGATGTCCGTTGAGGCAATCCGGGAAACCCCCGAGGCCCTTGAAGATGAGCTGGGTGACTTTGCACACTGGGGCCTGCCCAGCGCCGTCGCCCTATCGGCCGCGGTAGAGCGCTGCACATCCGCCGGGGTTATTCCGTCGGACGGCGGCATAATCGCCTCGGGGGGCATTCGAAGCGCCGTGGATTTTGCCAAATCCGTCGCCCTTGGAGCTGATATTGCCGGGGCAGCCCTGCCGTTTATCAGGGCAGCCAAGGAAGGCGGGTTCGACGGCGCCGTGGCATACGGCGAACGCCTTATGCGGGGAATCCACAAGGCCATGCTGCTCAGCGCTTCCCCGGACATCCCGGCTCTGCGCCGGGCCCCGCTTATCTACAGCCGGGAATTTACTTATCAGAAGGATCAAATCCTCAGCGCTTCCCGGTCGGTCAACGTGGGCCGGGCTGTCCCTGACGCCGTTTTATCCGGGCAAACAGAATCCGCCGGTCATACAGGTTCGGCGGATTTAGCCGAGTCCGCGGAACCCGGCAACAACGCATTGGCAGACCGGAAATTCCGCAAATACTCAATCGCCCGGCGCCGCGAGCTGCTTTCTTCCGACCGGTCTCTTGCCCTGGACAGCGAGGACTTTGCCGCCAGCGGCCACAGTTCGGCACTCCTCGATCTGGCAGACGTCATGGTTGAAACCGCCGTCGGGTTCATGCCCGTGCCTCTTGGCATTGCCCGGAACTTTATCATCGACGGAGAGACGGTTCACCTGCCCATGGCCGTGGAAGAACCCTCGGTAATCGCCGCAGCCAGTTACGCCGCGAGCATAATCGGCCGTCACGGCGGTTTTCGAACTGAAGCCGACGAACCCTTGCTCTCATCCTATGTCTACCTGAGCCTGAAGGGTATTCCCGGAGATGAAGACATTGACCGGGTATGCAAAACGGTTATTCAGGCCGAGCCCGAGTTGGCAGATGAACTACAGGATATTCTCCAGCCCATGACCCGCCGCGGCGGGGGATACCGGGGGCTGGAGGTCAGCTGGCTGCCCGACAGCCGCTGCCTTCGGGTCGAAATAACCATAGACGTGCGGGATGCCATGGGCGCCAATCTGGTCAATACCGCCGCGGAGGCGGTGACCCCACTGCTTGAGGAATTGACCGGGGGCACCAAACTCATGGCGATACTCAGCAACCAGGCGGAAATGCGCACCGCGGCCGCCGAGTTCACCCTGCCCTTCGGCGCTCTTCAGCGGGGACGCTTCAAAGGCCGGGAACTGGCCGAGCGCATAGTCCGGCTGTGGGAAATAGCCGATGAGGATCCCGCGCGGGCGGTAACCCACAACAAGGGAATCATGAACGGCATCAGCTCCCTGGCCCTGGCCACCGCCAACGATACCAGGGCGACAGAAGCGGCTGCCCACGCCTGGGCGGCCCGGGACGGCCGTTACCGAAGCCTCAGCCGATACTGGATAGAAGGCGAGACCCTCAGGGGCAGGCTTCATCTGCCCCTGGCCTTCGGAACCGTCGGCGGAGGCATATCATTTCACCCGGTAGCCCGGAGCGTGCTAAAAATCCTTGGAAGCCCCGGGGCTCCGGCGCTTTCCCGCTATGCGGTAGCCCTTGGGCTTGCCCAGAATTTCTCGGCGGTCTCAGCCCTGGCAGGCGAGGGCATACAACAGGGACACATGAGACTGCACGCCGGCAGGCTTGCATTTTCCGCCGGCGCCCGTGGCGAAGAGATAGCCCGGGTCTCCGCCGCCTTGCAGGAATCCGGCACCTTCAACGCCGAAGAGGCCAAGCGACTGCTCTCGGAGCTGCGTGGAGACGGGAAATGAACCGCGGGGTACGAGCATCCGCCCATCCCAACCTGGCATTGGTTAAATACTGGGGAAAAAAGGATACGGAAAAAAATCTCCCGGCAACCGGCAGCCTGGGAATAAGCCTTGACTCCTTTGTTACGGAAACCCGGGTACGCGCAATGGAAGGCTCGGGCGGCGCTGCTTCCGCGGAATTTGACGGCATCCGGAGCGCTGCCGGACTCTCCTGGACCATCAGCATAAACGGTGAGCTGCAGTCCGGCGGCAACTTTCCGCCCTTTTTCCACAAGCTCGGAGAACTGTACGCCGGGCCGCCCATGACCCTGAATGTGGAAAGCAGCAATAACTTTCCCACGGCAGCGGGCCTTGCAAGCTCAGCCAGCGGCTTCGCCGCACTGGCCGGAGCCGCGTCGTCCGCTCTGGGACTGGACCTCAATCCGGCTGAGCTCTCGTCTCTGGCCCGAATCGGCTCGGGGTCGGCGACCCGCTCGGTATTCCCCGGTTTTGTCGCCTACCCCGAAGGGGCTTCCCGGGCCGAACAGCTGTTTCCCGCAGAACATTGGCCCGATCTGCGATGCATCATCGTCCGGGTGAGCGACGGGACCAAGGCTGTGTCCAGCCGCAAGGCCATGGAGGCAAGCCGAAGCACTTCGCCGTATTACGGTTCCTGGATAGAGGACAGCAGGAAGCTCTACCGCCGGGGCATTGAAGCCCTTGAACGCCGGGACATTGAGGCCCTGGGACCGGTTATGCGCAACAGCTATCTGCGTATGTTTTCCACCATGTTCAGCGCCGCAGAGCCCCTGATTTATTGGCAGCCCGAAAGCCTGCGCATTATCGCCCTCGCCGAAGATCTTCGCAGAAAAAATATTCCGGTCTACGAAACCATGGATGCGGGCCCCCAGGTTAAGCTCATAACCCTGGCGGAATTCAGCGACCGGATACTCGAAGAATTACGACATACCGGAGCTCACCGGGAGCTGTATGTGAGCTCGGTCGGCGGCGGACTGGAAGTCATCCCGGAGGATCATGATGGAAAAAGCTAGGGAAATCCGCGCAGAGGCGCCGGGCAACCTGCTGATTAGCGGGGAATACGTCATTCTGGAAGACGGCGGCCAAGGCCTGGCAATGGCGTGCGGGCCCCGGGCCACCGGTCGCAGCTGGGCGGGACGAACCGAATGGTCGGTCATTCACGCAATCACAGGAGAAGGCGCCATAAGCCTGAATACCGCTACCGACGTCAGCGAGCCGCCGTTTATTATCAAGGCCTTCCGCTCCCTTCAGCGGCAGCTGAGCGAGGCAGGTCATCCCGCGCCGGTTCTCGAACTGGAGATCGACACCCGCAGCTTTTATCACCGGGGCCGAAAACTGGGGTTCGGAAGCTCGGCGGCGGCGACAGTTATCCTCAGCGCACTGATATGCGCAGAGAGCCTCCCGGCCGATAAACTCAGCCGCGATGCAATCCGCCACATGGCAGTAAACGCCCACCGTGATGCCCAGGGTAAGCGGGGAAGCGGCTACGATATCCTCACAAGCTGCTACGGCGCATCGGGTGTGTTCACCGGCGGGGAGGTTCCCGGGTGGCAGCCCCTCGAAATTAACCACCCCCTGTACAGCATAAAAAAATTCAGCTTCCCCGGTCCCAAGGAGGTGGACAGCCGTGATGCGGTCCGCCGGTATATGGGCTGGAAAGAAAGCGCCGACGAGTACTACAGCAGTTTTATCCGGCGGTCACAGGAACTGGTACACAATCTCTCCTCCAGCACGAGCGAGGAAGACCTCATCAGAAACATCAACGAATCCCGGCTGCTTTCCGCCGAACTGGGTGATTCAATCGGAGTGGAGAGCTGGATTTCTCCCCCGAGCCCCTTCTATGAGCGGGCGGCATGGAAGGGCAGCGGTGCGGGAAATGAACTTGGCTTGCTGTTCCTGAGCTCCGCAAGTACATCTACGGTGCCCCAAGAGTACGCCCCCCTCGAAATGAGCGATTCGGGGGTTTGCTTGTTCAGTCCCGAAGGCAGTGCTATACTTCAGTAGCGCTGCCCGGCAGCCCAACGAACCGCCACAGGAGCATCCATGGCAGCACACGCCGAACCCGTCGAACCTCCGTTGCAATTCTCCAGTTCGGGAAAACTCCTTTTATTCGGTGAACACGCCGCGGTTTACGGCTATCCGGCAGTCGGCGTCAGCCTCGATTGCAGCCTGACCCTGGAAATCAGCCCATCGGATGACCGCGGAGGCACTGCGGCGTTCCCGGGACTCACAGCCCCGGAACGCGATCTGGCGCTTGCGGTTATGGCAAAGGCGGCTGAACTATTGCCTGAGCTGTCCATACCTTCCGGCGTATACCGCTTTTTCGGCGATGTGCCCCGCTCCTCTGGCTTCGGTTCCTCGGCGGCCCTGTGTGTAAACCTGGCGCGTTATCTTGTGCACCTTGCCGAGGCGCAGAGCGCCGATCTGCAGCACCTGCTGCCGAAATTCCAGCATGCAAGTCAGTGGCCCCGGCAGGAGCAGCGGCAGTATCTGCTGTGGTTCATCGCCAACGAACTGGAAAAGGTCTTTCACGGCTCTCCCTCAGGCATCGATACCGGACTTGCCGCCCTTGGCGGCATTCAGGCGTTCTTCCCCCGGTCGCGCAAACTGCCGGATTCCATGGCCCTCTCAAGCGCCGGCGACGGCATATACCTGGTATACGCAGCGGTTCCCCGTCAGGGCAACACCATGGGCTTGGTGGGAGATCTGCAAAAAGCCATGCTTGAAGAGACGCCGCGGGTTGTTCAAGCCATGGAAGCGTTGGGTGAGCTGGCTCACCAGGCCATAGAATGTTTTCAGAACTGCGCAGCGGACACCCAAACCGCATCTTTAGGCGCCTTGGCCGTCAAGGCCAGGGACAGACTGGAAACCCTGAACCTCAATACCGATGACATGGACAGAATTCTCGACCGGGGCCAACGCCTGGGCAGCCCGGGCGGCAAGCTCAGCGGAGCCGGAGGGGGAGGCGCCTTTTACCTCTACGCCGCTTCCAGGGAAGCCGCCGGCGAGCTGCAGGAGCAGCTGACGGTGTTCTGCCGGCAGAAGGCCCTTGAGCTGAGCCAGCCCCTGCGCATCCTCAAAATCTGAACACAAGCCGCATGGCGCGGCTTTTTACACATGCAGTCTGCGACGCACCCGGTCGCTGTGGCTCACCAGATATTCGATAATCCAGTACAGCGCGCCGAGGGGAACGAGGCTCGCCGCGACGATCAGGCCCCACCCGAAATACTCGCCGGACAGCAGAAACGAGCTGACAAGGGCGTCGATTATTACCACATACGCGCTCATCCAGAGAAACAGCAGGGGACCGCGGCGGACAGATCCCGGGGGCTGGAGGGTATAAAAGAACGCCATAATCACCCCCAGGGTCGCCAGGGTCAAAAGGCCGCCGAAATCCACCGCCCAGTTCAGCATGTGGTCCGCATCGACCTGATCGACATACAACAGATATCCCCAGGTGGCCAGGGCATTGAGAAGCATCAGGAGCCAGAATCTCCGTCTGCGGCGGGCGCGCCGGCGGGATGGCGGACCAGGTTTCGCATTGAGGTAAAAAACCAGCGAAGGCATGCTGATATACAGGAATAACAGCCCCAAGGCACCGACTACGAGAATCGACCAGCTCGCCCGCTGATTTATCAGCAAATCGACAATAAGAGATATTGCGGCGGGGACAAAAACTACGCCGGCGGTCACCAGGGCGATAATCCAGGGCCGTTTGCGCACCCGCTCAGCGACTCCTTCATAGCGCAATTCGGGCCGGGCAAGCACATCTGCGGGCACTTCCGGGCGTGATTCCTGGAGAGGGCTGCCGCACAGGGGACACAATGGATGATCGCCTTTTACCGCAACAGCGCAATCGGGGCAATAGTTCACTGTTCACTCCTCGTGAAGTTCGTCTGGATTTCAACCTGGTGGCCGTGTTTTGCGAGAAACCGGAAAAACCGGGTCTCGATAGGGGTTTCGCCGATCATCTTGCCGAAGCTGATCGACAGCACATCGCCGCAGCTCACCACGCTGACCGCCTGCTTCATCACCGGGCTGGGCGGAGGGTAAAAGTCCACCCAGGCGATCCGCTCCATCCATTGTTCCGGCAGAGCGAAGGCGCCGATGTTGGAAAAGCTGGTGGTGAACCTGCTGTCGCCCTGACGCTGATAGCTGAGTGACAGCACCAGGTTCTTGATAATCAGGGGGATCATGCGTACCGGCAGGATCCTCTCGGTACGGGCGTGCCGGGCGAAATGCCGCCGGAGATTCTGCCGGTGCTTTTCGCCGCGCATATAATGGTGAACGTAGGCGCAGATTTCTTCGAATTTGTACTCCCCCAGCCTCAGGTCGATTTCCGGATCCACATAGACGAAAAAATTCCTCATCGTCCGGCTTCCGAACAGGCCGCGAAGATTCACCGGAACCAAAATGCGCACCGGCCGGGAGAGGCGCCTGGGGGTTCGCCGGTTCACCCGCTGGAGGGCCAGCCAGTAATCCTGAAAGGCCATAAAGAGGACCGATACCAGGTACTCGGTGAGGCTCACACTATGGATTTGGGCTGCACTCCTGAGCGATGAAAGAGCGAGGTGTCCGCTGATGATGCGGTACTCGCCCTTGGAGAGTTTCCTGAATGGCAGATGAAAGGCCCGCTCGGGAAGCGCTTTGAGCGGCGCGCCTTTGAGACCGTAGTCGAGATACGAATCCTGCCACTCGTCCTCCGGCGGGGCTCCACCCTCAAGCTGATCAATCGTGGGCGGAGCGGCGGGATCGTTCTTGGCGTGTGAAAGGGCGAAGCGGATTTGCAGGTATTCATACACCAGGGTTCGCAGGAACTCCATGGCTCCCATTCCGTCGGTGAGAACATGGCTCACTTCAAGGGAAATGCGCCGCCCGTAGACCCGAACCCTCAACAGCTTTCGGTCCTTTATCAGGCTTGTGTAATCCATGCAAGGCCAATAGCGGTCGTGGGTGAGAAAGTCGGAGAAGTCCTTGAGCTCTTCAAGGTAGTACCAAAACAGACCGCGGTGGAGTTCGACCGAGAAGTAGGGGTAGCGTTTTCTGGTGCGCTCCAGAGCCAGCTGCAAATCTTCGAGGACCAAATCGTCTTTCATCACCGCAGAAAGCCGAAAAAGACTGGTGAAACGCTGCGACAGCACCGCCGGCCAGATTTTGGCGGAGTGATCGAGGGGATACCAGGCGGGCCGCTGTTCCTTCATAAGAGGGAGTATAGCAAAAAAAACGGCGTCCGCGGGATATAATCCTCGGGACGCCGTCGGTAAACCGGGGAATTACCCCGGCCCCGCAGGGCCGTCGCCCGCAATGGAGCGGCGGCATTGACGGGAAAACTAGAAGTCGAACTTGTTAACAGCGTTGAGGTCGTCGAAGGCCTGATACATGCGCTTGGCCACGCCCTTCTCCCCGAGGTGGAGCCACCCGCGGGGGTCGATTTTCTTTTTGTTGGGCTTGTCATCCCCTTCGGGGTTGCCGATCTGGGTCTGGAGGTAGGCTGAGTTTTCTTCGACGTACTTGACGATGGGCTGGGTAAATGCCCACTGGGTGTCGGTGTCGATGTTGAACTTGATTGCGCCGTAACCCACAGCCTCGCGGATTTCTGCGCGGCTGGAACCCGATCCGCCGTGGAAGACGAAATTAACCGGCTTTGCGCCCAGGTTGCGCTCCTTGGAGATGTAGTCCTGGCTGTCCTTCAGGATTGAGGGCTTCAGGACGACGTTTCCGGGCTTGTACACCCCGTGGGTGTTGCCGAAGGCGGCGGCTACGGTGAACTTGCCCACGTTTACCAGGGCGTCATAGCTCTGAAGAACCTCCGCCGGCTGGGTGTAGAGCTTGGAATTATCGACGTCGCTGTTATCCACCCCGTCTTCTTCGCCGCCGGTGATGCCCAGCTCGATTTCCAGGGTCATATCGATTTTTGCCATGCGCTCGAGCATTTTAGCGGATATTTCCAGGTTCTCTTCCAGGGGCTCTTCGGAGAGGTCGAGCATGTGAGAGGAAAACAGGGGTTCGCCGTGCTGACGGTAGAATTCCTCGCCCTCGGCTACCATTCCTTCCACCCAGGGGATGAGTTTCTTGGCGGCGTGGTCGGTGTGAAGAATTACCGGCACTCCATAGAGTTCGGCCATGCGGCGGATGTGATATGCGCCGGCAACCGCACCGGCGATGGCGCCGCGCTCATTGGTGTTGTCGACAAACTTGCCGGCGTTAAAAAGGGCTCCGCCGTTGGAAAACTGAATGATTACCGGGGCCTTTGCTTCTTTGGCTGACTGCAGTGCGGCGGCGATGGTATTCGAGCCGATGACATTCATTGCGGGAAGGGCGCATTCCTGCTCTTTGCAGTATGCGAGGACCTCATCGAGCTGGGCTCCGGTGATGACACCGGGTTTGAGCTTGAGATTTGCCATGGGATACTCCTGATTAGCGATTTTGTATGAAAACTGCCCTTATTTTACGCTTCACGGCAGCTTTGTCAATGACGGGGGAGCCCCCCCGGCATGCGCCATGCCTCGGCATACACCAGCTCCCGGCGGGCGGCAGTCCCCTACATCCAACAAGCCCTGGCGAGCGCCAGGCCCCGGCGAGCGGCAGCCCCCGGAATGTACCAGTCCCCGACATGCGGCAGGCACCGGCGTGCGGCGCTCCCCCGACCGGCGGGAACAGACCAGCTGGTTTTTTACCGCGGCACCCATTGCCAGGTAGGAGACGCTTCTCTATATTACGATCCATGAATCAGGACCAAGTAAAAGAACAGCTTCTCCGCCTCGAATCCGAGGTTGAGGAGTTCAAGGTGATATTTTCCGGCAAGACAAGCAAAAAGGTTCACGGGCTCTACCATCCGGACACCCGGGAAATCATAATACACAACCGGAACTTCACCCACGACTCCGCGCTGATGTACACCGCGATCCATGAATTCGCCCATCACATCCATTTCACCGGTAGCGACAGCCCGGTGAGCAACCGGGCCCACACCACCGCGTTTCGAAGCATTTTCCACCGCCTGCTGCAGAAGGCCGAATCCATGGGGATTTATGAAAACACCCTGGACCGGGTAGATGAACTGCAGGAGCTGGCCCGATCCATGCGCCAGCGTTTTATCCAGACCAACGGTGAACTGATGAAGGAATTCGGACACGCCCTCATGGAGGCGGAGAAACTCTGCCGCAAACACGGTGCCCGCTTCGAGGACTTCGTCGAGCGGGTGCTGCAGCTGCCAAAATCCACCGCCAGCACCCTCATGAAGGTCAAAGCCCTCGACCTGCCTCCGGATCTCGGCTTTGAAAACATGAAAACCCTGGCCGGGGTTCGCAACAAAGACGCCCGGGGCGAGGCCATAGAGTCATTTCGCCAAGGGTACTCGCCGGACATGGTGAAGCAGGGAATCAAGGAGCGGAGTCCCGTGAGGGAAATCGATCCCCAGAAAAAACTCGAAAGCGAGAAACGGCGCATTGAGAAAAGCCTGACCAGCCTGCGCAGCCGGCTGGAAGAAATTGAACACGAACTGGAACGGATGATGTATACTGAGGAACAGGGAGTATAATATCATGAGCTACGTAGAATCAGTGGAGTACAGCAAGGTTGACGGGACGCGCGCTGACCGCCATCTGCGAATCTACGCCCTTTCCACATGCGCCTTTTGCGAGAAAGCAATGAACTTTCTCAAAGAGCAAAACTATCAATTCGAATATCTTTTTATGGATCTCATAGACCGGGAAGTCAAACGGAGCATAAAGTCTGAACTCAAGGAGAAACACGGCAGCATCCCCCTCTTTCCCTTGCTGGTAGTCGACGGTGAAACCGCCGTCTCGGGATTCACCGAAGAAAAATGGCGGGAGCTTCTCAATCTTGGCTAAGAAAGAAAAAACCAGCGAACAGGTGGACCGCTTCGTCAACCAGGTTGCGGACAAGCAGGGCTGGGTTCTCAACAAAGATAAAGAGTTCCTCAACACCATCAAGGAAGGCCTCAAAACGACCCACAACCGGGAGGGATACTTCCTCTGCCCCTGCAGGGACGGTTCGGGGGTGAAAAAAGAAGATGAGGATATCATCTGTCCCTGCGTGTACAATGTTCCGGATCAAAAAGAATACGGCCACTGCTTCTGCGGCCTGTTTTTTGACCCGGAGTACCAGAAGAACGGCGGGGAATTCAACCAGATTCCCGACCGCCGCCCCGAAGATCTCTACGATTAACAACCTCAGGCCGCGGCGTCTGCCCGGGGCGTGGACTTCAGAGTAACCCGTCCAAATCAGACAGAAACTCATTCACTTCTTTTTCACCGCTGTCCCAGCTGGTCATCAGCCGATAGGAATCCTCATCCCAGGCATAGAATTTGTATTTCTGTTGTAGCTTTTCGGCGATGGCCGGCGGCATAATGACAAAAACCGCGTTGGCTTCGGGCTCCTGCTTGAGTTCGAGCCGGTGGCCCGCGGCGGCGAATTGTTCCCGCCGCCCGTCGATTCCCTCTGCCAACCGGCTGGCCAGGGAGTTCGCGGCGAGGGCGTTTCGAAGCCAGAGCGAACCGCCGTACATCGCATCAAACTGAGCGGAAATGTAGCGCATTTTGCTTGCCAGCTGGGCGGTCTGCTTTCGGTAGAAGGGCAAGTCGCCGTTTTCCCCGCAGCCGTTCATCAGAACGATGCCCTCGCCGAACATAAGACCGTTCTTTGTACCTCCCAGGGAAAGGGCGTTAACCCCGGCCTCCACCGTCATGGCGGAAAGTATTTCCCGCCCCCGCTGAGTGAGGGCCGAGTCGGACAGGCTCTCCCAGCCGGGCTCCCGTTGGACGAGAATTCTGGCGACGGCATTGGCAATGCGGGCCCCGTCCATATGAAAAAGCAGGCCATGCTCCCGGCAGACCCTGCCGATTTCCTGCAGCTCTTCAACGGTATATACCCGGCCAAGCTCGTTGCTCTGGGTAACCGACACCATGGCCGGCTGGACGCTGTGGACGAAACCCAGCCTGCCCAACATAGAGGGAATGTCGGCGGCGCTGATCTTGCCCCCGCTTTCCGGGAGGAATTCGATTTTCATTCCGCCCATGGCTTCAAGGGCCCCGCACTCATCTTCTTCTATATGTGAGGTCCTGGGGGCCAATACCGACTGATACCCCTTGAGCAGACTGCGGACCGCTACCACATTGGCGGCGGTGCCGTTGTAGACGAACCAGGTCCGGCTCGTACTGCCGAACAGCTCGGCCATGAGCCGGTGGGCAGAGGCGGTAAAATCATCGTCTCCGTAGCTGATGCGGTGACCGGCCCGGTTGGCGCCGTCCAGCGCAGATATGACCTCTGGATGTACGGAAGAACAGTTGTCGCTTGCAAAATAACGGGAGATTTCCATGCCCGAGAGTATATAACGCAAGGGCTTCGGCCGTCACATGCCTATCTGTGAATTGAGATATTCCCGGAACTTTTTTGCGTGACGGTTTTCCGAGTCGATATCCAGGACGGCGTCGCAGTCGGCTATGGCGCCGCTGTAGTCACCCAGGGAATGGTAGAGCTGGCTGCGCGACAGAAGGGCGTCTTCGCTGCGGGGATTGTGCTCGATGCAGCGGTTGAATTCCTGGATGGCTGCCCGGTCATTTCCCCGCTGCCTGAGGCATAGCCCCAAATACAGCCGCGCCCGCTCCCCTTCAGCGCTGATTTTCAGGGAGGAGCGGAAGTCTTCTTCGGCCGCCTGATACTCCCCGGTGGCAAAGCGCGCCATACCCCTGTGGAGAAAGACCATGGCCATTATGCTTTCCGGCGCGCTCTCGTCGAGAATTCGGCTGTATATGCTTATGGCCGACTCGTAATGGTGGGCGTTATGGGCGTAGAGGGCCTTGAGAAGCTGGCTCTCCTGGGTCTCCGTAGAAATGCTGTTGAGCAGTGGATGATCGGGAAATGAGCCCAGGCTGTCGGGTTTCACCGGAGGCAGCTGTTCTCCGCCGACCATTTCATCGTGTTGAACCATGGACATAAAGGCCACTCTCCGGCGGTCCAGCTGATGCTGAAGCTCCCGCTGATAGACCCGTATCTCGTGAAAAATCATGTCCGATAGGGAGAGATTCGCGTTTAACGCCGCCAGCTTCCGCCTGAGATTGGCGTCGAACGGGGTAATCTGGGACTTGTATACCATTTCGTGTTCGACCTCGGCCCAGGCATCTTGAAGAATGGTCCGGAGCTGCACTTCCGCAACCAAATTGCCGCTTAAATGAAAGCTCTCAACCACGTCGCCGGGCAGCTCGATAAGAAAATGAAGGGAATCGTAGCCGAATTCCTTGAAAGAAAACTCGGCCCCTTTTTTTTCCCGTTCGGTGATGGTGAAATTCTCATCGAGGAGTTTCTCGGCAGATTCCAGGTCGTCGAGAAAGGGGCAGACAATTCTCAAGCCCAACACATCGCTGATCAGGAGGGTGGTGTCGCCGTTCACCTCGCCCATGCGTTTCTGGATTTTCGCATAATAGCTGGCGAAGCTCTTTACCCGGTATTTCACCGTCGCCCGGATTCTGCGCTGCTCCAGCAGCACCCTCAGCCGGCGATGGAGCTCGTACATGGCCCGCTCAAAGCTGTCCGCATGCTCCAGATATTCCTGCTCGAGCTCCATTTTGGATTTCGGGGGTAGGCTGACGTGAATCATCTGCTTTTTATTCTACCACATCGCGAAAGGTTTTTGATTCCAAATCATCGATATTTATGATGGACAGGAAGCAGCCCTGAAAATACCCGCTGTCGGGATCGGAGATGATCTGAGGAATCATGTAACAGACAAACACCCTGCCGCCGTAGGCAATTTTGGTGACGGCGGGCTCGGGACGGAATTTCGTGCCGAAGCGTCTGGGTGCCCGTGAAGAGTCGAATATCGAGAAGAATCCCTCGAGTCTTTCCGGATCAAGCAGGAAGCTGGAGGCCGGGAGGTTCTGGATGTCTTCAAGGGCACAGCCCAGGGTCTTGAGAATGTTGATATTCGCATAGCGAACCCCGCCCCGCTCGTCCAGAAGGCAAAAACCCTGATTCATATGCTCCAGCAGGCGCTGAATCTGAAGCTCCTGGGCGCGGATCCGCCGTTCGGTACGGAATTTGTACATGGCAATGGAAACGGCAGTTGAGAGCTCCCGGTCGGTGAAGGGTTTTGCAAGAAAGCCGAAGGGCTGGGTTTCGGGTATTCGCCGGAGGATATCCTCCTCTATGACGCCGCTGACATAGACCACCGGAACATCATAGCGGTCCCGAAGAAGGGTTGCCGCCGAAATGCCGTCAACGGTGCCGTTGATCTCGATATCCATAAGAACCAGGTCGGGCTTATGCCGGTGCATTACCGCTTCCAGCTCATCAGCCCGGTCAACCACCGCTTCGACGGAATACCCCAGGCGCTGCAGACTTCGCTGAAGGGCGGCGGCGATAATGAACTCGTCTTCCACTATGAGGACGCCGGTTTTTATCCCTTCTGTTTCGAGTTCAGTATGCGCGCCCGCCATAGGCATATCCATCGGCCGCCTCCCCCGGACCGGTCCGCGGTCCTGGAAACCACTATTGTACTACACGTTGAATTTAAAATGTATCACATCGCCGTCCTTGACGGGATATTCCTTTCCTTCCATTCGCAATCGCCCAGCTTCGCGGATTTTCTGCTCACTGCCCAATTCGAACAGGTCTTCGCAATGGTAGACCTCAGCCTTAATGAACCCCTTTTCAAAATCAGTGTGGATTACTCCCGCTGCCCGGGGCGCTTTATCGCCTTCATGGAATGTCCATGCCCGAACCTCTTTCTCGCCGGCGGTAAAATAGGTGCGAAGACCCAAAAGTCCGTAACCTTCATGAATCAGGGCGCTCAAACCGCTTTCCTCCAGGCCCATATCGGCGAGAAATTCGCTGCGCTCCTCCTCGGTTTCCAGATCGGCAATTTCCCGTTCAAGCTGGCCGCAGAGCACAACGACCCCGGCGCCTTCGGTCTTCGCGATGTCCCTCACGGTTTTTACATAGTCGTTCTCTTTCCCGATTCCGTCTTCATCGACATTGCAGAGGTAGAGCATTTTTTTCATGGTGATGAGATGCATATCGTAAATCAGGGCCCGCTGCTCTTCATCGAGATCAAGGCTGCGGGCGGGTTTGCCCTCTTCGAGGACGCTTTTGAGCATGTCGAGGATTGGGGCCAGGGACTTGGCGGTGGTCTGCACCTTTTTGTCCGCCGACCGGCTCTCCTTCTCCAGGCGGGCCCGCCGTTTGTCGACGGTTTCCAGGTCCGCGAGAGCCAGTTCGATATTGATGGTTTCGATGTCGCTGGCGGGGTCGATGGCATTGTCCACGTGAACGATATCTTCGTTTTCGAAGCAGCGCACCACATGTACGATGACCCCGACTTCCCGGATATGGCTGAGGAACTTATTGCCCAGACCCTCCCCCTTGCTGGCCCCTTTGACAAGACCGGCGATATCGACGAACTCCACCACCGCGGGGATGATTTTCTGCGGGGGGATTATTTCGGCGATGCGCTTGAGCCGCTTGTCTGGCACCGCCACCAGGCCCACATTCGGTTCAATGGTGCAAAAAGGATAGTTCGCGGCCTCGGCAGGGGCCGAGGTCAGGGAAGAAAATATGGTCGATTTGCCGACATTAGGCAGGCCGACGATCCCGCAATTCAGGGGCATGGAGTCTCCTTCATCCGGGACCGAACCCGGCGTATTTAACTATTATAATTCAGGCATGTACCGGTTTGAAAAATTGCTGCAGTGTACCGCGTTATGCCGGCCTTATCAATAATGCCGCCCGACTTATTGACTTTATATATGATAATTTATATATATAGTCTGTGAATAGAATACTACAGGAATCGACGAGTTTTGACGATCTTGCCCGGGATATTCAGTCATCCCGCATGCTGCTCGCCTACTTCTCCGCTCCGGATTGCGGGGTATGCGGCGCGTTAAAACCAAAAATCATAGAAATCCTCGAAGACTACCCTGATATCGAATCCCGGTATATCAACGTCCGGGTTCAGAAAGAAGCGGCCGCCCAGCACAGTATTTTTTCCCTTCCGGGTATCCTGGTGTTTGCAGAAGGCCGGGAGAGCATCAGGGAGGCACGCTTCGTCCACATAGATCAGCTGAGGCAGGCTATTGACCGGATTCACCGGATGGTGTTTGCCTAGGGCTTCTACCGGGAGACCCTTAGCCGATACAATGCAAGCGGGGGGCGAATCTGCATTACTACGACTTGGTACATCCGGAGAACCTCAGTCCCGAGGCCTTTGACTATCTCCTTTCCCGGGGCTGGTATCCCATGCGCCAGGCGATATTTACCACGTCGCACATCGAAAGCCCGGAAGGCCAGGTCCGGCAGGTCCACTGGCTGCGCTATCCGGTGGCTGAGATTACTCAGCGCCAGTCCCACCGTCGTATCCGCCGGCGCAATGGGGAATTCTCCGTTGAACTGCTCGACCCCTTCACTCACTCCGATGAGCTCGACGAGCTGTATTCCCGCTATCTCGACTCGGTGGATTTCGACGGCTACCCCACCATTGCCGCGGCGAGCCTGAATCCCGGAGAGGCAAACATCTACAGCAGCCGGGCCTTTCTGGTAAGGGATAATCAGCGGATTATTGCATGCGGGCTTTTCCATCAGGGAGACCGGGCACTGGCCTCCATACTCCATTTCTACGATCCGGGCTACCGGAATTATAGCCTGGGAAAATACCTTATTCTTCTGACGGTGGATTACTGCCGCAACAACGGCATCAGCTGGTACTACCCGGGCTATGTCATCCGGCAGGATGGCAGGATGGACTACAAACTGTTTCTCGGCCGGGGCCTGGCCCAGTATTACGACCCGGCTCCCCATCCGATGAACGGGACATGGCGGAAATTCGAACAGTCAATTTTGGACTGACGGCGGGCCTATTGGCTTTCATCCAGGTACATCCGGTATCCCCGCTCTTCCAGGCTTTCTATTTTTTCCCTGACCTGCCCCTCCAGGTCTTCCCGGTAGGCATGTATCTTCGAACGGACCGCCGGGTCCGCTGACCCCACAATCCGGGCCGCCAGCAGACCGGCGTTCTTGGCACCATTAATCGCCACCGTCGCCACCGGAATGCCCCCGGGCATCTGGACGATGCTCAACAGACTGTCCAGACCGTTGAGGCTCCGGGTCTTCACCGGCACCCCGATTACCGGAAGGCTGGTGAGGCTTGCCACCATTCCCGGCAAATGGGCGGCCCCGCCGGCGCCGGCGATTATCACCCGAAGGCCCCGTTCCTCGGCCTGCCGCGCGTAGTCGTACATACGCCCCGGCGTACGGTGGGCCGATACGATGGTCAGCTCATAGGACAGACCGAGCTCATCGAGAACCTGGGCCGCATCCTTCATAACCGGAAGGTCTGAATCGCTTCCCATAATAATCCCCACCAGCGGGGAATTGCCGTCTTTGCCCGTCATGACTTATCTCCTTCAATCCTCACGGTCCGCTCCAGCCTGGCAGCCCGGCTCAGCGCAGACTCGAGGGAGTCGTCGAGTACCGTGAAGTGTCCCATTTTGCGGTTCGGACGCACATCCCGTTTGCCGTACCAGTGGAGGAATGCGTTCTTTTCCGCCAGAAGTTCATGGTATCCCCGGATCTGCGGCGTGCCTTCAGCCCCCGCAGCTCCCAGCAGGTTCACCATGACCGAGGGCCGGATCAGCTCGGTAGAGCCCAGGGGTAAGCCGCAGACCGCACGCAAATGCTGTTCGAACTGACTGGTAACCGCTCCCTCGATGGTCCAATGACCCGAATTGTGCGGCCGGGGGGCGATTTCGTTTATGAGTATGGCTCCCGATGAGTCGAGAAACAGCTCCACGGCGAAGATGCCGACGCCGTTCAGGCTCTCAACGGCGGCCACCGCAATCTCCCTGGCGCGCAGCGCCCGGTCCTCGGGAATCCGGGCCGGGGCGCAAACCGAATTACAGATCTGGGTGTGGGGATCGAACACCATCTCGATAACCGGATATACCCGGGTCCGGCCCGACGGGCTTCTGGCCAGGAGCACCGCCAGCTCCACCTGGAAATCCACCAATTCCTCGAGCATAGACGGACCGGGCAGCAGGGGGTCATCGGGACGGGAGATTTTCGCCACTCCCCTGCCGTCATACCCCCCCCTTCGGGTTTTTTGAATGCAGGGCAGCCCGAATTCCGCCAAGGCGGCCCTGGCTTCGTCGCTGTTGGCCGATGGCGCCGATGTGAGAGATTGGGCTTCAGGGGAGCCGCCGCTATTCCCGAGAATCCGAGGTCCGGCGAATTCCGTAAATCGGGGAACCGGCAGTCCCGCATCGGAAAGAAGCCTTTTTTGTCGGAGCTTGTCCTGGATGTTCAGAAGGACGGCGGGATCGGGCAGGATTGTGCTGCCCGAAGCCTGTATGTTCTGGAGCTCCGCGGCGTCTATATGCTCGATTTCGTAGGTGAGAACATCCGCCCGGTCGGACAGTCGCCTGAGGGCATCGCCGTCGGTCAGGGAGCCCTGGATGCAGTGATCAGCCAGTCCGAAGGCCGGCGGATGAGGGGAAGGGTCGAGGACCACCGTCGTAATGCCAAGGCGCCGGGCTTCCCAGCACATCATCCGTCCCAGCTGTCCGCCGCCGATAATGCCGAGAACCGGCCCGGGGTAGCGCGTAGTCCCGTCCATGGGGCTGCCTCCTGATACTGGCAACTATGATAAATATTTCCACCGGCGTCAACGAAGTCGATTTTCTGGACAGGGAACCGGGCTGACAATAGAATAGTAAACATGGCGGATAAAATCCTCATCGGTCACAGCAACATGGATCTGGACTGTTTCGGATCCATGGCCATGGCCCGATACCTGTACCCCGAACATCAGCTCGTGAGAAGCGGGCGCATCCACCCCGTCGCGAAAAACCTGTACACCATATACCGGGAACATCTCTCGATGATCAGCGCCAAGGAACTCAAAACCCTTGATGTATCGGAAATTGTCGTGCTCGACACCCGGCAGTTCGACAGGGTGAAGGAATATTTCCGGTTTATGCCGAACTTCGACGGGAAGATAACGGTGTACGACCACCATGACCAGACAGTCTGCGATCTCAAGAATGCCGAGGTTCACTCGGCGGGCTACGGTTCGAATACCAGCATGATGGCCCTTATGCTTCGGGAACGGAATATAGCGGTCCACGACATCGATGCGACCATAGCCTTGGCAGGTATTTATGCCGACACCGGTAACTTCACCCACGAGTCCGTAACCGAAGGCGACTTCGCCGCGGCATCCTATCTGCTTCACCACGGAGCATCCCTCACCGCAGTGCGAAAGCTCCTGTCCAAGCTGCGGGAAGACCACCAGATGGATATCTTCCATCAGCTGCTCAACGCCCTGGAGTTCCGGCAGATTCACGGCTTTTCCCTGATTACCAGCTACCTCAAACTCGAGGGGCAGGTAGCCGGACTTGCGGCGGTCATAGAGAGGGTATTCGAGGTGGAGGATGCCGATGCGTACATCGCGGTTTTCGAAATGGAAAAGGAACAGTCCCACCTGCTCATCGGCAGGGCGGGAAACCGGCGCATCGACCTGAATCTGATTATGAACAGCTTCGGAGGTGCAGGCCATCCACAGGCGGCCAGCGCCCTGGTAAAAAACTCCGGCGGCTTTCCCATTTACGGACATCTGGTGAACGTGCTGAATCAGCGCCTCAATCACGCCCTGACCAGCATTGAGCTGATGGGGCCGGCCACCACCATACCCGAGGACTGGAACCTGCTGCAAACCGCCCTCCACTTGGAGGAAACAAACAACTCCGGGGCACCGGTGATAGACAAGGACATGCGCCTGACCGGCATGATAACCCTACGGGACATTCAGAAGGGACGGCGGGCCGAGCAGATGAACGCGCCGGTAACGGCTTACATGACCCGGAAGGTAATTTCCGCTGACAACAACACCACCATCAGGCAGATCGAGAAGCTTTTCTACCAGCACGACATCGGCCACCTGCCCATCGTCCAAAACGACGTGGTCGTCGGAATGGTCACCCGTTCAGACTATCTGCGCTTCCTCCACAAGGACTCAGAGCTTTCTCGTCTTGTGCTGCAGCCAGAGCCGTAATTCGCTGTCCAGCAGGGGAGACAATCGGCGCCACACTGTCTGGTGATACTGATTCAGCCATGCCAGCTCGTCGGAAGTAAGCAGCGAGGAATTGATCAGCTCCAGCTCGATTGGGCAGAGCGTGAGGGTCTCGAACATCAGGAAACCCGAAAGCTCGGGATGCTCGACCACCGCTTCGAGGTTTTCTATGCGGATGCCGTGGGACCCCTCCACGTAATATCCCGGTTCGTTCGACACGATCATTCCGGGCAGCAGTTCCTGTTTGATAAAGCGCGTACTGATGCTCTGGGGGCCTTCGTGTACATTCAGGGCAAAACCGACTCCGTGACCCGTGCCGTGGGCGTAATTCAGACCCCGGCTCCACAGGCCTTGGCGGGCCAGCACGTCGAGCTGAAGCCCGCTGGTTCCCCGGGGGAACACCGCCTGTGAAAGGGCGATGTTCCCCTTGAGGACCAGGGTAAAATGATCGATCTGGGATTGGCTTACATCGTGTATGCCGAGGGTTCGGGTTATGTCGGTGGTTCCGTCGGCATACTGACCCCCGCTATCAATAAGCAGCATGCCGTTTTGTTCCACCGGCAGGGAGCTTGTTTCGTTGACCCGGTAATGCACGATTGCCCCGTGTGCCCCGAAGCCGACGATGGCCGGGAAGCTGTCGCCGATGTACCCCTCTCCGGCGCGTCGTATTTCACTGATTTTGCCGCTAATCATCATTTCATCGAGGGGTTCGCGGTTTTCAACGCGTTTTTCTATCCAGTGAAGCAGGCGAACCATGGCCGCCCCGTCTCGCTCCATCACCGTCCTGGTGGACTCCAGTTCCACCGTCGTTTTGACCGCCTTCCACAGCTTCACCGGCGATTCCGCCGGCGCAAAGCCGTCGCCGAGCGCCTGGGCAGCCGCCATATTGATGGTGCCGGGGTCGGCGCACACCTTCCCTTCAATCTTTTCCAGTTCGGTAATAAAACCGGCATATGGCAAAACGGATATTCCGTCGGCCTCGAGCCCGGCGGCGATCTCCCTGCTCATGTCTTCGCCATGGGTAAAGAGGGAAGCCTCGTCTGGAGAAACAAGCAGGTAGGCATAAAACACCGGATTGCATTCCACGTCGCTTCCCCGGAGGTTCAACAGCCAGGCGATTTCATCCAGGGCGGTGACCAGCACAAAATCCTCAGGCCGGTCGGCCAGCCAGAGCCTGAGCCGCTCCAATCGCCGGGAGCGGGTCTCTCCGGTATGCTTCGACGACGTTTCGTAGAAGGGCCGGGCGGGAAGAGCGGGCCTATCCTTCCACACGGCTTCCAGAGGATCGATTCCGGCAATCAGCTTCAGCCCGTACCTGACCAGCCGGGCGGCCATGGCGGAAAACATAGCCTGGGGAAAGGATTCGGCGGAGACCAGAACCTGATCGGATGCGCCGGCTCTTTTCTTGTGCCGGGCGGCGATCCATTCCTCGATTTCCGGAGTATCGGGCAGTCCCATCTTCATTAACTCAATCCCGGTTCCGGCCAGAACCTCGCCGGCCTCCAGGAAGTATCTGCCGTCGGTCCACAGGGCTGCTCCGTCCAGGGTTACGACGGCGGTGCCGGCGGAACCGTGAAATCCGCTAATCCACGCCCGCCCTTCCCAGCGAGGAGCCACGTACTCGGACATGTGGGGGTCGGTGGACGGGATAATCAGGGCATAGGCGTTTCGGTTTTCAAGCTCGGACTGAACTGCGCGAATCCGCTGCGTAATGTTCATGGGGCCTCCAGGTGCGCTATTTTTAAAGAAAGGGCTGTTATTGTAATACAGGGCATGATTTCTGTCCAACTTGTGGACTCAATACATTGGCGGCTGGTATCAATTAATACTTATATTCAATATATTAAACAGCATATGAAAAACATGAAGCTCACTACTAAAATCGCGCTTATTTTCGGGGTAATGGGATTCCTGCTGCTAAACCTTGCGGGGATGAACTTCTACACATCCCAGTTGGTGCAAAGCGGCTACAGAAATCTGTTGGACGGCGCCATGGCAAAATCCGTGGCGGTGGCTAATATATCCTCCCGGATGCAGGAACTTCTCGCCCTCGACTCCCGATTCGATTTCACCCTTGAAACCAGCTATCACGTCAATGCAGGCCGGGTTTTCCGGTGCCTGCAGGATGAAATAGACCGGCTGCGCTCCATAGAATCCGCCATGGCTTCAGGATCGCCTGATGAAAACGCCCTGGAGCAGGTGAACAAGCTCGCCGCTGAGGCCTCCAATTTCCGCAATGTGAGTGACGAGATTTATGAAAAAACCCTGGAGAAGGGACTAACCCGGAACGAAGGGCTGTCGGGCAGCCTGGAGACCGCCGCAGCATCCCTCGGCGATCTGGTAACCCGACTCGGCGGCTCGGAGCTGGAAAACCGGGTTCTCGCCCTGCGCCTTGCCGAGCGGACGGTCCTGCTGGACCGCAGCGAAGAAAATTTGTCTCTCCACGGTGGAATCCTCGACAACCTGTTCATCCTCGCGGCGAACCTCCGGGGGCCGGAAGCCGACAGGCTTCAGTTGACCGCCGCATTGGAAAATTACCGCGGTGCATTTAACGCCCTGATGAGGTTGCAGGACGATCTGGATTTTCTCTACGACCGGAGGCAGCAGATTCTCACTCTCACGACGGTTTCCCTCGCCGGGGAACGGCTGCAGGCAGAAGAAACCCTGGCGGAAGCCACTGCCGGGATAGAACAGCTCATCAGCTCCCTAAATGTGTTTTTACTGTCGGTGACCGGCGCGGTCCTGCTTCTCGCGGGGGTAATCGCTGTGTTCATTACCCGGGCAATTCGCCGGTCGGTTCAAAAGGCCCTTGAGAGCGCCGAGTACCTGTCCAGGGGCGATTTTACTCATCGGGTAAAAAGCGACCGGAACGATGAGCTGGGAAGGATCATTTCGGGAATCGGCACGGCGGTGAGCAACCTGTCGGTCCTCATTCGGGAATCCGCCGATCTGGCCAGGGGAAGCGGTGAGCTCAGCCGGGAACTGGCGGCAAACAGTGAGGAAAGCCAGGCGGCCATCATCGAAATACAGGCGAATCTCCGTTCAATAAGCGCGATGGCTGAAACCCTCCGCAGCTCAAGCGGCCACAACCTCGATTCAGTCCGGAAGATAGACGAGAGCATTCAGGAGCTCAACGGCCTGGTGGAGCATCAGTCTTCGGGAATTATTCAAACCACTGCCTCCATCGAGGAGATGATTGCCAATATTCAGAACGTCAGCGGCATTTCCCGCCAGCGCTCCGAGGGCATCAACACGCTCCTGGAAATGACCAGGAAAAACGGGGTTGAGATTCAGAACACCAACAGCACCGCCGAAGAAATTTCCGGCCTGGCGAAAAACATCATGGATATCACCTCGGTCATTAACGGAATTGCCGCCCAGACGAATCTTTTGGCTATGAATGCCGCCATCGAGGCGGCCCATGCGGGCGATGCCGGACGGGGCTTTGCGGTGGTTGCCGATGAAATCAGGAAACTCGCCGAATCAACCGGAGCCAATGCCGGACAGATCAGCCAGATGCTGAAACACATTACTGAGAGGATCCGCACGGTGGCATCGAGCTCTCATGAAAGCGCGAACACCTTTTATACCATCGAAGGTGAAATTCAAAGTTTTACCCATTCGTTCTCCGAAATTGTCAGTGCGATGAACGAAATGTCCGTGGGCTCCACCCAGGTTCTCGAAGCCTCCCAGTCGATGAAGGATGAGCTGGAAGCCCTGTCTAGGCGGAGCAGGGGAATCAGCGGAGAAACCCGGAACATCTTCGACAGCAGCAGGTCCATGGATGACCAGGTATCCAACATCACCCGGGGCATAGAAGAAATCACCCTGGCCATCGGTCATATTTCCGACGGATCACAGCAGGTAGCCGTCATCGCCCAGGAAAATCTCCGGGGGATGAGCGGTATCGAAGAGAAACTGGCGAGTTTCAAGCTCGAAGAGAAGGCAGTGTAATGGGCGAGAGCATTAACGCGGTAATTTTTGATCTTGACGGCACCTTGCTGTATACCCTGGACGATATCCGCAATGCGCTCAACCATTCCCTGGAGCTTCACGGCTACCCGCCGCTGGATTTGCAGAAGGTGAGAAGCCTTGTGGGTCACGGTCTTGTGCAGCTTGCCCGGGATGCCCTCCCTCAGGGGACCGGGGAGGAAACAGCCGATGCGATCTACCGGGAACTGGCGGAACATTACGCCGCCGACCCGGTGGGAGTCAGCCGCCCGTACCGGGGCATTATTCCCATGCTCGACACTCTCAAGGACCGCGGTCTGCCGATGGCGGTGTGGAGCAACAAGGATGAGAATCTGGTAAAAACAATCTGCGGAAAGCTCTTTCCCGGGTATTTTACGGTCTGCGCCGGCCGCCGCCCGGGTCTCCCGGCAAAACCCGCCCCTGAGGCCGGGGCTCAAATCCTGTCACTAATGGGGCAAGAGCGGGAGTCGGTGCTCTACGTGGGAGATTCGGAAGTTGACGCCATGACGGCGGCAAACAGCGGCATGCCGTTTATGGCTGTGGGCTGGGGCTACCGTGACCGGGAGTTTTTGGAGCAGAGCGGCGCCCGCTGGATCATCGACGAGCCCGCCGAACTCCCGATTCTTATTTAAGCCCGGCACCGAACCCGATGTAAGCCGGGCGCCGTATCTGAATTTATCCGGGCCCATGCCGGAAGATATCGGCTACCCGGCTGCAGCAGTATAAAAGCGGTGAACAGTCAGCTCTTCATACGCTGTCCCCGGACGGAGAATGCACTCGGGGAATCCCGGCTGATTCGGCGAATCCGGATAGTACTGGGCCTCGAGGCACACGCCGGACTGACGGGGAAAAGAAGCCCCGGACCTACCGTTTTCTTCATTGAGATAATTACCGGTGTAAAACTGAAGCCCCGGTAGGCTGCTGTAGACTTCCATAACCCGGCGTTCGCCACCGGGGACATCTTCCGGGGCATAATCAAGGCGCGCCGCCAATCGCGGGCGATGCCGGTCCGCAAGCTCGGCCAGATCACGGGGAACGACGCCGGCGCTTTCCAAGCCCTCCGCTGAATTGCTCCCGGCTGAAATCAATTTGAGGGGCGCCTGGCTCCGGTCGATCTCGTAGCAGTGGTCGTAGCCCGAGGGCATCAGGGGTTCCAGATCTAGCCCGCCGGCCATGGGACGCCGGTAGATTCTCGAGGAAAGTTCGACGGGGTAGCTCAGATCCATCATGCCGTTTCCGCAGCCGGCGTCCGCCAGGGTGCCGGTGGGAATACCGCTCCCGTCCACATCCACATAGCGCCTGGAGGGAATGGCGATCCGATGCCCCCTGAGGCTCCCGGCCCCTTCTCCCGCCAGGTTCCAGTAAGCGTGATTGGTGAGGTTGACCGGGGTCGGGGCATCGCTTTCAGCCTTGTAGTGCATAAACAGGTAGCTCTCGCCATCCTGACCCGCAGCCAGAATGTAACTGACCCGGGCCGTCAGGTTGCCGGGGAAACCGCCGTCGCCGTCGGGACTGAGGATCTCAAAGCTCACACCGGCATACCCCCCCTGAGGATCTTCCACCGGGAAGGGCGTCCAGCGCCGGTAAGCAAGGTTGGCCGAGCCGCTGTGCAGGCTGTTGGGTCCGTCGTTGGCCTCCAGTTTGTAGTCCGTGCCGTCGATACGGAATGATGCGCCGGCGATCCGGTTCGCATACGGCCCGGCGGTTGCACCCATGAGCGCGATCTGGTTCTCATAATCTACCAGCTTGTCAAACCCCAGGCAGATTTCCCGTCCGCCCCAGCGAAGGGACAGAATGCTCGCTCCGTAGTCCGTCAGGCTGAGGGATTCGATGACCCCGGGGGCGTCATTGACCTCCCAGCGGTCTATGCCTTCCCCTCCGCCGGTGGTGCCAAAACGCAGTCTCGATAGCTTCATGTTCCCTCCTGGCTTCAGGCTCGGCCGCCTTTGTCCACCAATACGCCCGGCCGCTTAGACAAAAAAACGGCAGCGTCGGGTGACGCTGCCTTAATTATACGAAAAATTGCGCCGCCGCAGGCAGAAATTCCTGTGCGGCCCCTTCGAATTAAATGAGATTCGGCCGTTTTACATAATCGTTGCTGCGAAGAAGCATACGGACGTATTGGGCCCGGCGGTAAGCCATCTTGTCTTCGTTGTTGCGCTCTGACAGTTTGCCCCGGAAGTCGGCTATTGAGGCATACCCTTTTTTATCCATCCACTCCTCAATGCCTTTGAGTATGACACCGATGTGGTCGAGCTTGTTTTTGTACACTGCGCTGACAACCTGGAATGAGCCGGCGCCGGCGAGAAGCATGGAAAGAGCGTCATCACCATTGTGAATTCCGTTTGAGGCGCATATGTCTGCTTTCACCTTGTCCGCCAGCATGCCGACGAAGCGAAGGGGAAGGCGGTTATCTTCCGAGCTGGACAGGTTCCAGGGATACCGGCTGCTTTCTTTATCGATATCGATGGACGGATGGAAGAAGCGGTTAAACAGCACCAGTCCGTCCGCTCCGGAATCCGCAAGTTTGGTAATGAACTGAACCGGGCTTGTATAATATGGGCTCAGTTTGACGGAAACCGGAATCTTGACGGCCTTCTTAACCGCAGCGATGGCCTCAAGCTGATCCCCTTCTATGTCCGCCGCCGGGTCCAGCCGGTCATTGGGAATTGCGAAAAAGTTGAGTTCGAGTCCGGCAACCCCGGTGTCCTCGAGCTTTTTGGCCCATTCGGCCCAGGTCTTGGTGTTGATTGCGTTCAGGCTGGCTATGACCGGGATGTTCACAGCTTCGACAGCCCGCTGTGTCCACATGAGGTGCTCGTCGGGACCCGCATGCTCAACCTCGGGGAAAATGCTCTGCATCTCCGCATGCCAGTTATCGTACATGTGAAGATCTTCATCGTGGCTCTGTTTTTGAAACTGGATCTGCTCTTCGAAGAGGCTTTTTATTATGAGGGCTCCGGCTCCCTTCTCTTCGATTTTCCGGATTGCATCCATATTGGACGTCAGGCTACAGGCTCCAATGATAAGCGGATTATTCATCGGAATACCCATATAGCTCGTATGCAATTTCGACATGGTCGCTCCTTAACGATTTTGGTACAAGGACATTCTAGGGCCATGGTAGTGCAAAGTCAAATACATTGGACCCGGCGGCAACATAAGATTGTTGATTTCCCGGTCCCCGGCGGGTATAGTGCACTCATGGATCATCCCCTCATTCGATTTAAAAACGTCTCCTTTTTCTATCTGGATAAAGACGCCCCTCAGGACTTGAAGCAGCTCAGCGAGGACGACCTCAACTTCGTTTTCCAGGATTTGGATATTGATCTGCCGGCGGGAGTGCTCAGCGTAATCGGGGAAAACGGCATCGGCAAGAGTACCCTCATGCTCCTGGCGGCCGGCAGGCTATTCCCGGTGAACGGGTCGGTGGAAATTCTCGGAACCGACAGCGCGGAATTCAGGCAGGCTAATCAGACCCCCGCCCTGGAAGCCCGTCGGAATGCCCTGGCTTCGGTGCTGTATCAGAACATGGAATTCGAAAGCAATGATTCCCTCGGGGACATGATTGACGGGGTGTTTTCCGGAGGGCTTCACGAGGAAGCAGCCAGCTGGGTGCTCACCGAAAGCCGTTCGGTATTCGAACTGGATAACCTTCTCTCCCGGCGCTTTCAGGAGCTTTCGAAGGGTGAAATGCAGCGGGCCCTCATGGCGATCGCCGTGGCCTACGGCTCCTCCATCCTGTTTATGGACGAACCGGTCTTCGCACTGGAGGCGTATCAGAAAGAAAAATCCCTGGAATTTCTGAAGAATTACAGCCACCGGACCAGCCGCAGCCTCATTTATTCGGCTCACAACATCCATCTGTGCAGGGATTACGCCGACAACACCCTGCTGATGCGAAAGGACGGCAACTTCGTCCTGGGCGCTGCAGCGGATGTCTGCCAGAAAGACGTCCTGGAAGCAGCCTACCAGGTACCCATGGATTTCCTTCACAAGAAGGAACGGCTGTACCGGGACATGCTGCTCAAGGGAAGTCAGGGCCCCGGTTCCAACTAAAAATAAACCACGCGCAAACCACGAGCAAACTCAGAGCAGACCAAGGGCGAATCCAGCTAGGGGCGGAAAACGAGCAGACCGGGTGACTCGGTATTAGAGCTGGCTCCGGGTCCGTTGCCGAAGGCGAAAAATCTCCGAGAGCGAACCCTTCAATGTCATGGCTCCCAGGCGCTTCATACGGGCCGACGCGATAAATGCAAGGATGAGCATCCCTGTTACCCCCGCAAAAAGAACTCTTTGACTCCCCAGCCCATCCAGCCCTGCAGGACCCTGCAGTATGTCCAGGGCGATTCCCGCGGCATTGGAACCGATCACCCCGCTGATTCCCGTCACAAGAAAATATAAAATACCGTAGCTCATCTGCTGCTGTGGGCTGATCATCCCGAAGAAGTAGGTCTGAACCGTATTAAAGGCGCCGGCTATCCCCATGTTGGCCACAAAGAAAAACACCACGGTGTAGGCCACTACCATCCATCCCGACAAGCGCCCGGTGAGCACCGCAGCCAAGGATGCGCCAAGCATGAGTATGATCCAGATCATCAACATGGGTTTCGCCCCGACCTTGTCCAGGAATCTCCGGCTGAAGAACCCCATGGCAATGGCGCCGAAGCTGCCGGCCACCGTCAGATACAAAACCCGGTTGTCCGGAAAGGCGTAGATGTCTTTTACATAGACGAGAATAAAGGGCCGAAGAATACCCAGCACCATGCTCACAAAAATAAGGGCAGTGAAATATCGCCGGAAACTTTCTTCCGAGAGAATGTCCCGTATACTCTGAATGAGGCCGTGGTCCACGTGCCCCTCGGGCCGGGATATTTCAGGTATTCTTGACAGGCTAAACACCGCCAAAAAGCCCATGCCGACCCCAAGGGAGAAACTGATGAAGTATCGGATAAACGGGGCTTCTTCTCCCAGGAATGAGGCCACAGCCAGGGTGCCCAAGAGGATGGCAACATCGGTGACAATTCGGGATTGCGACAGAAATCGCCCCCGGTCATTTCCGTGACTCACTTCGGTAAGCACCGGGGAAAAGCTGACTAGGCCGGCGCCCCGCACCATCTGGAAGAGCAGATAGCCTCCGACCACCATGGCGATGGCCAAAGCTTCCCTTCCAGGAGCAGAAAGGATCACCAGGGGGGCGAACACCACGGGCAAAATGGTGAAATACCGGGCGAACCACGCCCAGGTGAACCCCCTGACTATGCCGATCCGCGCGGACAGGGCCCGGCCGAGGGGCATAATAAAATACGACAGGTGAAAAAACGATGACACAAAACCGACCAGGGTCTTGCTCGCTCCCAGTCGAATAATAAACAGCAGGATTACATTCCCCGCCAGGAACTGAAAGGCGAAACTGTTAATAAATGAAAAGGCCATCCACCAACGGCGGCCTTGGGCCTGATCTTCTACGCTGTAATGGGGTTCCATAGGGTCACTGTACCCTTGCCGGTTCGGTCTGTCCAGAACGATGCCTGCGCGGGCGCACAGGGTTGAACAAAGCCGGATGTTACCCAGCCCTGCCTCTCCACGTTGCTGATGAGTTCGGGGCAGACCGGCGCAAAGATCATCTTGTATAAACGTTGATTTCCTACATTCAGCTACCGGGCTATAGGGTCAAGAGCACTCCGGCCCCGATCATCATCAACAGACGGTAGCCCCCGTCAATGAGATATACCACCGGTTTGGTAAGGCGGAACGCACCGTTGTTTATCTCAGACGCGGTGATAAGTCCGAGGCTCAGCAGAGCAGCCACGGCGATTCCACCGAGTATCGTATCAACTCCAGCAAGGTTGAGAACAGTTCCCAGGACATACACAGACAGGGAGTTGGCGAGCAGCCCGAATACCATGGCCTTCCCTGGATTGGCGTTTTTCATATCTTCATCAGTGATACCTTCGGCTTCCTGCCATATTTTGAAAAAAACCTTGGGACTGTACCAAACCATGCCTAGTATCAGGGACCATAGGATCCCCCCGGCAAGACCAAGCCAGTTCACAATAAATAGTGATGCGTCCATAGCTACCTCCAAAATCTCTTCAGAATCCGAAAGTAAATATTACTGATAAGACTAGCTTAGTTCGAAAATCCGTGGCCTGCAATAGCTGCCGGAACTCAGTATCTGCGGCTGGTTTTCCTAAGCCGTTTCTCTGTGGTCCACTTCCCTTCTCTAAAGCGCCCCGCAAAGCTTCTGAACCAAAGCAGTTGACGAAACCGCAAAAATCCCTATAATTGGGCTCTCAAAACGGACGGAGCTCGTCTCCGGCCATCGGGCTGTAGCGCAGTGGTTTAGCGTACTTGTCTGGGGGACAAGGGGTCGGGAGTTCAAATCTCCCCAGCCCGATAATTAAGCTCACGAGGTTAAATTGCGCCTCGTGGGCTTTTTTTACATGGGCCTGTCTAAACGGTATCCGACTGGAAAAAAAACACCGTGTATCATTCTCACACAATGATGTACTACTCAAAAATCAGCTGTTTTGGGGGCACTCAATACAGCTTGCCTTCCCCGGCGAAATTCCCGATGTTTGTCTCAAAGAAACCCAGCTTTGCAAATCCCGGCGTAAGGAGCATTAATGGACCATTTCGACGTTATCTGGATAGGAACGGGACAGGCCACCGCCACCGCCGTACCGCGGCTGTCTGCGGCGGGAAAAACCGTCGCTGTCGTGGAGCGGGGACGATTCGGCGGATCCTGCGTGAACTACGGCTGTACGCCGACCAAGACTCTGGTAGCAAGCGCCAGGGCTGCCCACATGGCCCGCAGGGGTCCGGATTTCGGTATCGGAACCGGTGAGGTCACCGTTGATTTCCAAGCGGTAATGAAGCGCATGAACGCCGTAAGAAACGAGGGATCTGAAGGACTTGAGTCCTGGCTCGAGGGAATGGACGGGGTGGCATTGTATCGGGACCACGCCCGATTCATCGATGATCACAGCATCGCCGTCGGCGACGCAACCATCAGCGGCGACACCATGGTCATTCACGTAGGCGCACGAGCAATTGCTCCTTCCATCCCGGGAATAGAAGAAATAGAATGGCTGGACAGCGCCGGTCTGCTGGATTTGGCATCCCTTCCTAAGCACCTTTTGGTGGTCGGGGGATCGTATATCGGGCTTGAATTCTCGCAGGTTTTTAGGCGTCTGGGCAGTCAAGTGACTGTTCTTGAGCGGGGTTCCCAGATAATGTTCCGCGAGGATGAGGATATCGCCGCATCGGCAAAGGACTTTCTCCAGAGAGAAGGCATTGTAATAAAAGAGAACTCCGAGATAACCCGGCTGGAAAAAACCGCAGCCGGGTTCACCGCCTTTGTAAAAGCGGACGGTAAGGATGAATCAATAGATGCGAGTCACCTCCTGGTAGGCGTGGGAAGGGCTCCGAACAGCGATTCCCTCGATCTGGGCAAGGCCGGGGTACACGTTGATGAGCGTGGATACATTACTGTAGACGAGTTCGGGCGCAGCAGCGCATCCCACATTTATGCCCTTGGAGATGTAAACGGACGAGGTGCCTTCACCCACAGCTCGGTGAACGACGGCCAGGTATTTCTGGACCATTACTTTCGCGGGGGGGACCGACGAATCCCCGACCGTCACCCAATTTATGCCCTGTATACCGACCCTCCCCTGGGCAGAATCGGGATAAACGAAAAAGATGCCGGAAAATCCGACGGGGAATACCTCATGGCAACCATGCCAATGTCGGGAATATCCCGGGCCAGGGAAAAGTCCGAAACCGCCGGCCTGGTTAAAATCATAGTGGACAAGGAAAAAAACACCATAGCCGGAGTCTCCCTCCTCGGCGTGGGCGGAGATGAAATAATCAGCATGTTCGCGCCTCTTGTCTATGAGGGAATCTCCGTGGACAGTTTCCGGAAAATGGTGCTTCCCCACCCAACGGTCGCCGAACTTATGCCCTGGGTTCTCGACAACCTGGCTCCCCTGAGCCAAAACGGAGCTGAGTCATGAGCGGTCCGAAAAACCGCATCGTGCCCGGACCTGGCCAGGAGTCGGTGTGGGATTATCCCCGGCCTCCTAAACTTGAAGCAAGCGCCAAACGAATACAGGTTTTTTTCAACGGGATGGAGATCGCATCCAGCAGCAGGAGTTTCAGGCTCCTGGAGACCAGCCACCCGCCGGCATACTATCTACCAAGGGCGGATGTCAAAATGGAGTATTTCCGTCCGGTGTCCAACCGGAGCTTTTGCGAGTGGAAAGGCCAGGCCTCCTATTTCACCGTCAGCGTCGCGAACGAAAGCGCCGAGGCCGCAGCCTGGACCTACGAGAACCCGTCGCCGGACTATCTGCCGCTCAAGGGTTATGTGGCTTTCTATCCGGGCAAAATGCAGCGCTGTCTGGTGGACGGAGAACAGGCTGTTCCCCAGTCAGGAGGGTTTTACGGCGGATGGATCACCAAAGACATCGTCGGCCCTTTCAAGGGAGAGCCGGGAACCATGTTCTGGTAAAAACCGCTTCCCGAGGTTCCGTCAGCCCGGGCAGTCCTTGATGTAACAGAAATCCGGTCCATTGGCGGATTTGCTTCGAAGGTGGATCGATCCGCCGCGGCAGTAGATCCATTCAGAACAATCCTCGCAAAGACCGGTTTTTAGCCAGCTTTTATCCCGATACTCCTCAAAGCCCTCCTGCCAGACCTTCAGGAAATTATCGGTGAAGATATTTCCCTGATAATACTCCGGACCGTTGTTGTTGCAGCCGGTGATGGTGCCGTCGCACAGAATTGATGCGATGTTGATTCCCGACCGGCAAAAAAACGGCTCATCCCTGACCTGGGTATCCAGATCGAATGGCAGGTAGCCCTCGCAGCTGAAGGTGAGGTTTATTCCCCGGTTTTTATAGGCTTTGCGGTTTTCGGCAATCCATCGGACCAGTTGCCGGGACTGATCGAAATCGAGCTTCAGCTCCGGACGGGTTTCCGCCCGGCCCTTGGGAAAAATCCGGAAAAGGCGGTGACTGTTCATCCGGTTCTCCAGGAGAAAATCAGTTATGTCGTTCAATTGTCCCAGGTTTCCCGGCCACACGCAGGTTACCGCGTCCCTGACGGCGATATCGCTTTGGCCGATCAGGTAAATCGTCTTCACGATCCTGTCATAGGCTCGGGAGGAATTCCTGATGAAGGATGTGGATTCCCGGTTGCCGTCGAATGAAACGGTAATGCTCGCGATGCCATAGTCGGTCAGGGTTTGCAGCCGTTTTTCGTTCATGCTGATTCCGTTGGTGACCATTCCCCAGGGAAAGCCCCGGTCAGACAGGGCCTTGGTAATGATTGTCAGGTCCCGGTGGATTGTCGGTTCGCCCCCGGTGAGCACGATAACCGGAAGCGGGGAAAAGGTCCTGCAGAGGTAGTCCATGATTTTGATCCAACTGTCGGTGGTCAGCTCGTTCATGGACGGCGAACTCTCGCAATCCGAACCGCAGTGGACACAGCTCAGGTTGCATGTCCTTGTCAGTTCAAAAAACAGATAGCGGAGACTGGAATCCCGCATTTCTGAAGCTGTATAGAGATGATAAAGCCGTTGTCGGAGGGCAGCCATAAGCCCCATCGGTCACCGTTCTTCCATGGTTACATCGATGGAAATATCTTCATCGCCATCGATGTCTTCCCGGGAAATAGTCCTGGTTTCCGAATCGAAATCCCCGAGATTCGCCGGGCCGTCGGTATCCCTCAGGGCAAGCGTGTAGCTGGTTTCGTAATAATCTTCAATCATAAAATCCGCCTCGCCGGCCCAGTCGGTTTCGGTTTGCAACATCAGAACGTCGGGATCGTCGGCGGGCCTAACGGTTACCTCTAAACCGGGAATGGGTTCGCCGTCCACATTGCGCGCGGTAACCGTACCGGGCTTCATCTCGTAGGGAACCCCGTACATGATCTGATAAATGACCCCGTAACAGGCGGTGAGAATCAGGGAAAAACTGCCCACCGCTATGAATCTCATGAGACGGTATATTTTATTCATATTAACTCCCCCGGTGAAGTATACACCGTCCAGTTATGCACTTCAATGAGGTTCCTGCGCGATCGATAAAACCTGTTCCCCATCCCGTCATATCGGTTTACAGTGGCAGTATGGCGTATCTCACTCCCCGTTTTATAATAAATAACCATGTTGAAGGCAGGAAAAACGGTGAAATGCGGGTCATTTCCCTCTTCCTGGACATCTCGGGTTTCACTGCGATGACCGACTCCCTTATTTCACGGGGCAAGTCGGGAACTGAAACTCTTTCCCAGATAATCAATTCGGTATTTAAACCCCTTCTATCGGTGGTGTACGCCGCAGGAGGGTTCGTCACCACCTTCGCCGGGGATGCGTTCACCGCGGTTTTTCCCCTGGAAGGCACAGCTGTTCTGTCCGGTCAAAACAATCCGGACGCAAAACAGGTGCTGGCCGCCGCTGCGGCAATGCTCAGGCAGTTTCACGACAAGCCCCTTCACCGGACGCCTTGGGGAGAATTCCTTCTCAAGGCAAAGGTTGGGATAGGATGCGGATCTGTTCAGTGGGGTATTCTCCAGGATGATGATTCGGCAGGATATTACTTCCGGGGTCCAGGCATCGATTCGGCCGCGGAAGCCGAGCATCACTGCCAGCCCGGCGACCTGGCCATTACAGCAGACCTCGAAGTCGATATATCGGAGGCCGGCTCTGAGCTGCCCCGCCAATTGGGTAATTACCTGGTGCTCAAACCGGATTTTTCCCGGGCAGCCTCCGCTGAGGGCGGGCTCTCCAACGATGCCCGTGCTGCCCTGGAGATCGGATTCCCTCAGGAGACCGCATCGCTTTTTATGCCGCTGCGCTTTCTCCCGGGAGGCAGCGGAGGGGAATTTCGGGAAATCGTAAGCGTGTTTATTTCTTTCGACGACCGTTCGATAGACCTGGATACCCTGTTTTCTTCGATTACCCGCAATGTCCAGCGCAGCGGCGGGTATTTTAACCTCATCGACTTCGGCGACAAGGGCGGTGTAGCCCTGGTGCTTTTCGGCGCTCCGGTCAGCCTTGAATTCCCGGTACAACAGGCCCTGGATTTTACCTGGAATCTGCGAACCGAGGTGCCGGAGCTCCGGATCGGCATCTCCCGGGGTCCCTGCTATGCTGGCTATGTCGGATCTGAATTGCGGAGCACGTATACCGCACTGGGAGGAGTAGTTAACCTCTCTGCCCGCTTGGCCATGTCAGCCGAAGGACCAGAGATCCTGGTGCAGGAGTCGCTCATCCGGGAAGTGTCCGAGGGTTACGGGTTTGAAGCGCTCAAGCCGCTCACACTGAAAGGTTTTGCCGAACCCCAGCCGCTGGCCAGGTTTGTGAAGCGCGAGCACGTTGCGTCGGGTTCCCGGGAGACCGGTGTGGGAAGAAGGACGGAAAACGAGCTTCTCAGCGATGCAGTTCAAAGGCTGGCTCAGGGCTACGGATTCGGCACAATTATTGTCAGCGGCGAGGCCGGCATCGGGAAGAGTCAACTGCTGTCCGATGTTATGTCGGGACTCGATGAGGCTGACCGACCTCATACAATTTTTCTGCGCTATGACGATCTCAACCGGGGATTTTTGCGCCCTGTTGCGGACTACATCGGAGGAGTGCTGGAAGAGTACCAGATTGACGATGCCGGCCGGAGTCCTGAGCAGATGCAAAAGGCATTCGAAAAGCTTCGTCTGGATTTACAAGCCGGGGACGGAGTCCCGGATTTTCTCATTAATGAGATGAATCGCGCCCTCCCTCCGCTGATGTCCATGAAGGACGAATGGTATCCCTCTGAACCTTCGGGAGCAATGTCGGATTATTCACAGCTCGATTCCCAGGCCCAAAGCGACCGGGTTTTGGAGGCGCTGATCGCGGTCTTCTCCCTCATGGCCATTGGCAGTCCGCGGCTGATCGTCGTGGAAAACGCCCAGGACATGGACGAGAGTTCGATAGAGCTGTTCAACCGATTACTGTCCAGGGCGAAGGAACTGCCGATATCGCTGCTTTTTCTCACCCGAAACGAGGATTTTTTTGCCCGCATGACGGTTCCCAAATCCCAGTTCATCAGGCTTCAGGCCTTCACCCGGGATGAAATCGCCGAACTGGTCAAGAAGCGCTTCAAACTCAGCGGCAGCGGAGATCTCATCGATTTTCTGGCGACCAGAACCGACGGAGTACCCCTCTACCTCCAGGAGTTACTGCGCTATCTCAGAGAGAAGGGACTGCTCTACACCGAGGCCGAGACTGTCCGCTTAAGAAGCGTCGATGCATCGGTACTGCCCTCCTCCCTAGAGGCCCTCATTCTGAGCCAAATTGATCGGCTTCCCCAAAAGACGAAGGCGGTGCTTTCCGCCGCTGCGGTTCTCGGACAACGGATTGAGCACCCGGTTCTGACCGAGATGATAGCAATCCTCAATGCTTCCGGCGACAAAAGCCTTCCGGCGGGGCAACAGGAGAACAAAGATATACTGGATGCCCTGGCCAGCGCGTCTATACTCAATGCCATTGACGACGGGGTCAGCGAGTTTACCAAAAGTCTGCTGCGGGATTCGCTGTACAAACTCCAGTTCGACCGGCGGCTTCAGGAGTTGCACGGAGCTGCTGCGGACAGCCTCCTGAGCTGTTATCCCGAAGACGCTGACAGATCGGCACAAAAGGCTTACCACCTGGAACGATCCGATCGACCCGACGAGGCCAGGAAATTCTATCGGTTGGCAGCTGATGCCGCCTTGTATAATTATCAGAACAGTCAGGCCATGCGCTACCTGGAATGTATTCTCGAGCTGTCGAATGACGACCGGGAAAAGGCGGAGGTCTACCTGGATATGGCTAAGATTCTCGAAGTCACCGGCGACTGGGATCAGGCCCGGAGGCGACTGGAACTTGGGGTCGGGCTGGCAACCATTTCCGGCGAAGAGGGCATGTATCAACAGTTTTTCTCCATGCTCGGCCAGATCAGTTTCCGAAGGGGAAACACCGGTCAGGCGAAGTCCTATTTCGAAAAGGCCCTTCGCCGGGGCGAATATGACCAGGTGACCGAGGCCATGGTGGAAGTCCGACTCGGTCTGGCGCGTTCCCTCATGCGGGAAGCCCGCAACGCAGAAGCGCTCTCCCGGCTTTTCGAATCCCGGGATCTCGCCAGGGAAAAGGGATACCGGGCCAAGGAGGCCCAAATCCTCTATCACCTCGGGCAGATTTACCGAAGCAGCGGCGAAAGCGAGCGGGCAGTCGAGGCCCTCGAGGAATCCCACCGGATGTTCGTCGAACTCAACCTCATCCGCGAAATAGCGAATCCTTTATACGATCTCGGGCAAATATATATGAACAGCGGCCGGCTGGGAGAATCTCGCGAGACATTTTCAAAGATTCTGGAAACCTACAGCCAGATCGGTTATAAAAGCGGACTGGCAGCCGCCCTCATTAATCTAGGCGCCATTGAAGACCAGGTGGGTAACTTCCAGGCGGCCAGTGACCATTACCGCCGATCCCGGAACATCGCCCAGGAAATCGAGGAAGCCCCGGCTCTGGGCTATGCCCTCTTCTGCCTGGGTTCAAGCGCGTACAAGGCGGGGGAGTATACCCAGGCAATCTCCTATCTGAATGATGCGTTCAAAATATTCAGGGATATCGACCTGCGGACCTATTTCAGTTACCCACTTTCATACCTGGTCGCCACCAATGTGCGGATGGGCGAGGTTGATCAAGCTCTGGATGAGGCCCAGGAACTGCTAAAAATAATTCATGAGCTCGGTGAAGACGGTGAACACGGAAGGATTTTCCTATCCCTCGGGGAACTTTTTGAGCGCAAGCTTCCCCTAAGCGATAAAAACAAGCAGTCGGTAAAGCACATCGCCCGTCTGGCGGGAATGAAATTCGTCAGCGCCCAGGCATTGTATCGCAAGGCCATTGAGGAATCCCGCAATCCTAAGTACATAAACACCCTCATTCCCGCCCTCTACAGCTACGGGCGGGTACTTATGGCATCCGCCGACCATGCGAAACGGGAAAGCGGTAGGACATATGTGCAGAGGGCGGTACGGGAGTGCAGAAGCGCCGGATGGGAGAGCTATCTGGGCAGAATCCTCAAGCAATTTCCGGAGATTGAATGACGTGCCCCCAAAACAGCTGATTTAAAGACGCTGATTTGTTCTCTACTTGGCAATCGTTGGCTTTTCATCGGAGATCGGAAGGCTTTGTGCTCTCCCGGTTCCCCGGACGGAGTTAATCGTCCGGGTCATCAACGCTTTCCCCGATGAACCGAAGCTGTTGGATGTTTTCCATTTTCTCTTCAAGGCCCTTCAACTGGGCCCGTTCCTTGTCTGACAACCCCAGAGCGTGAATTTCGAAATCAGGAAGTGCGTCATACCTCGCCTTAATGGTCCTGAATGACGCCAGATGCGGAAATTCGAAATTTTTTTTCCGGCTGATGTAGAATTATAATCGTGAGTATCGTCTTTCTGGTAAATACTGTTGGCGAAAGCCGAAGGAGAAAGAAATGAAGTACATGTTCCTGCTCTACGACAAGCCGGAAATCGACCCCAAACTCGAGGAAGAGGAAATGCCTCTGTGGTTCGAATATACAAAGAAACTGCAGGACGCCGGGGTGCTCATCGGAGGGGAAGCCCTTGAAGGAATCAGCACTGCAACGACGATCCGGGGTAAGGCCGCCAAGGGCTACGAAATGTTCGACGGTCCCTTCGCTGAGACCAAGGAGGTCCTCTCGGGATATTACATCATCGATGTTGACAATCTGGACGAAGCGGCGAAGTGGGCGTCACAGGTTCCCCACGTGGCTCACGGAGGCACGGTGGAAATTCGCCCGGTGTTCGAAATGCCCGACGAGTAAATGGGCGGCGGCATTGCGGATTTTGCCAGAGAATCCTACTCACGCCTCTTTTCTTCCCTGTATTCCCGGTTCCGGGACATGGAGTTGGTTGAAGATGGGATTCAGGATGCCATAGAAAAGCTTCTTGGCCGGCGGGGGAATCCTCCACGGGATACCCTCGCCTGGCTCTACACTGCGGCGAAAAACCGCATCCTCGACACCCTTAAAAGCAAGGCGGCACAGTTGGTGGCATACGCCGAGGAAATACACGGCGGGAGTGAAAGCGGAACTGATCCCTTCCAGGTTGATGAACAGCTTCGTCTCATGTGCCTCTGCTGTCATCCGGCTCTGGGTGAGCGGGTACAGATACTACTCACCCTGAAGCTGGTGGCCGGCCTCACATCCGGGGAGATTGCCGCCGCCCTGGTGATGAAAAAAAAGAGCGTCGAACAGGCACTTACCAGGGCAAAGGAAAAAATAAGGATAGCCGGCATACCATTCCGGACTCCCGAGGACGGCGATCTGACCGATCGTCTGTCGGCCATTCGGAAGACGGTGTATCTCATGTTTAATGAGGGGTACCACAGCAACTCGGGGCAGGGGACGCAACGGCCCGACCTATGCAATGAAGCCATCCGCCTCGCCCGGCTGCTTGTGACCCTGTCGGGAGCCGATTCCCATCCTTCGCTATCTCTTCTGGCATTACTGCTATACCAGAACTCCCGGAGAAGAGCCCGCTTCAGCGACGATGGAGAGCCAATTCTCTTAAAAGATCAGGACAGGAACCTGTGGGACAGGGACCTGATTCGGGAAGCACATGAACTGTTTGAAGCCCTGCTTCCTGCCACCCCCAATAAGCCGAACGAGTATTTCTTCCAGGCGGCCATAGCCAGGGAGTACGCCAGAGCTCCGGGGTATGAGGAGAGCAATTGGCCGCAAATCTGCCGGCTCTACGCCGATTACTACTACGCATACCCAAACCCCGTCGTGCTGCTTTCCTGGATTGGCGCGGAGTCCCAGCGCAGCACTCCCCGCATCGCCCTGGAACTCATGAAAAAGTTCGATCTACATACCCACTTGAAGGATTACCGCTGGTTTTACTCAGTCCGGGGCGAGCTCCGAGCCAAAACCGGCGATGCGGCCGGCGCATCAGCCGATTTATCAAGGGCGCTCTCACTCGCGGTAAATCCCGGGGAGCGGCGGCTATTGGAACGGCGCCTGGGGGAAATCGACGAGACTCTTGCTAAACGCTAAGCATCTCCAAGCTGCGGGCTTACTAAACCCCATCACTCCCCGTGGACCCGCACGAGAATATTGCCCTTTTTCCTGCCGCTTGCCACGTAGGCATGGGCCTGGGCAACGCCTTCGAGGGTGATTTCCCGGTCGATGATTGCAGTTACGTTTCCTTCTTTCGCCATTTCAAGAAGCTCTTCCAGTTCAGTGTTTATCTCTTTTGTGGGCCGGCGCACGCTGCCGATCTGTCCACCGGGATTGATGAGCTGTTTAGCCTGTTTCCTTGATAGTTTGCCCACCGCATCGATGAGGATGTCTACCCGTTGTTTTTTCCACTCGTCTTCCCGATAATCCAGCAGCCTGTCCATACCAAGACCCCGAACCGCCGCAATGCTCGAGCTGCTGCACACACCGGTGACCCGGGCTCCCCTATGTTGGGCCAGTTGAGCGACGTAGCTCCCAACCGAGCCGGAGCAGCCATATACCATAAGGCTCTTCCCTTTTATGCCGGAAAGCCGGCCCAGAATCTGCATTGCGGTCATGCCGCCCACCGCAAGGGGAGCCGCCTTTTCGAGGGCAAGGGCTTTGTCTACCTTCGCAAGAACCCCGCTTCTGCTCCTGGCGGGTACGCAGAGGTATTCGGCGTTTGCCCCGTATCGCAAACCCGTCGCGGTGCCGGCCACCCGGTCTCCCGGAGAAAAATCCCCTACCCCGTCCCCGACTGCTTCGATTGTCCCTGAAAACTCCACTCCCGGAATATCCATGGCCTTGAATCCGAACAAAGCGCCGAGCACTGCGGTCAGTGCCCGGGGCATATTGTGCATAATTACGTCACCCCGGGTGACCGTGGCGTACGCCATCTTAACCAGCAGCTCTCCTTCGGACGGTTCGGACCTGTGGAAGTCCCGCAGCCTCAAAGCTCCGTTCCGGGTTCCGTCAATTGCCTTCATATCAATCTCCTAAACTTACAGTGTAAACTTGCATGAGATATACTTTATATATACACTGTAAGTTAGTCAAGCATTTTATCAAAGGAGACATTCGATGGCGAAAACCCGCAAAGGCAGAGCCCGGGCAGGTCTGAGTCGGGAACTGGTTGTGGCGGCGGCGGTCGAGTATGCCGACCGCTTGGGGATAGATGCCCTATCGATGAGAAAGCTCGCAGGTGATTTGGGGGTGGAGGCGATGAGCCTGTACAACCACGTGAAAAACAAGGAAGCCCTCACCAAGGCAATGCTCGATGTGGTTACCGGAAAGTTTTCCCTGCCGGAGGAACCACTGACATGGAGGGAATTTTTATTTGAAAGGGGCGAGTCGATGTACCAGGGCCTGGTGGAGCACCCCTGGTCTTCAATGACGCTTATGTCCACCTTTTACGACGGGCCGTTATTTTTGCAGTTTATGGACCGGAGTTTCGGCTTTTTGGAAGATGCGGGCTTCAGCCTCGACAGAGCGGACTGGATACTCAATGCGGCGGACAGTTTCACTTACGGCTTTGTACTGCAGAAAATCAATTTCCCCATAGCCGACGAGAACATGGGTGCGGTCGCGGAAGCATCCCTGGACCTGGTGCCTCCGGACAGCCTTCCGCATCTGAATCGCCTCACCGCCATGGTTGCCCGGGGAGAATACGACGGCTTGTTCGACTACCACTTCGGGCTGTCGGCATTGGTGCGGGGTTTTGACGAACCCGGGCGGTCAGCCGGCACTACTGGGCGGTGAAACCCCCGTCCACCGTCAGGATGTGCCCCGTGAGAAACACCGGTGCCTCGCTGAGAAGCCAGAGGGCTACAGATGCGACCTCTTCGGGTTCGGCAATCCGGCCGATGGGGTGGCCTTCACCGTAGGCTTTTTCTATCTCAGGACGGCCTCCGGTGCTCCGCTTAAAAATGTCGGTCCGCACGGAGGCCGGGGCGATGGCGTTTACCGATACTCCCCGGGACGAATATTCCAGGGCGGCAGTGCGGGTGAGTCCGTTGACCGCGTGGCGGCTCGCATTGTAGGCGGATCGGCCCGGCCGGGCCACCGATCCGCATATGCTCGACATATTCACAATTCTCCCGCCGCCGTTTCGCAGCATCATGGCCAATTCCCTCTGCATGAGCAGAAAGGTCCCCCGGAGATTAATGTCGAGAATGCGGTCGAATTCCTCTATGCTCGTTTCCAGAATCTCGGCCTTTTCCCCGTCGATACCCGCATTGTTAAATGCCCCGTCCAGGACGCCGTGCTGATCCCCGATGTGGCGGAACAAGCGGTCGAGGTCTTCGACCTTTGAGCTGTCCGACGGGTGAAACTCAGCGGTGTATCCGAAGTCCCTCAATTCATCCTGGAACGCATAACCGAGCTCCCGCCGCCGCCCGGTAAATATCAGCCGGGCGCCTTTGGCTGCAATGAGCCGGCAGGCTTCCCTGCCGATACCCGAAGTTCCGCCGGTAACCAGAATGACCTTGCCAGTAAGAACGGCTGCAGACCTGCTCACAAGACGGCCTCTTCGGGAACCTTGCACGAGCGTTTCAAAAAGAGCTCGAGTGCCTCGCTCTCAAACTCGTCGCCGAATACCAGGCGCTGACCCCGGCTTCCCGCCGATATAAGCGTGGCGCTCCCGTTTGCTGTGCCGAGCCCTGAGATGAGCAGAATAAACTCGCATGCCCCGCTTTCCGGCAGCTCGCCGCCGGATCCGAGCTTTATTTCGGCTCCCGACAGGTTGATCAGATTCACTTCCCGTTCGATCCAGCGGCTCTGGGGATCCGTTCTGATAAGCAGACTGTAATCCCGGTGATCCGCGGGAATAAAGGGCAGCGAGCGCAGTTCATCGCGCTTCATACGCCGTATCCGCCGGAATACCCCGGTTCCGATATTGCTGCCCGCGCAGGTTACCACTCCGCTCTTTTGTCCGTTCTGATGGATTGATATATCCAGGCTGACGAAGGACCACACGCCCCGGTGCAGCTTTTTCCGGGTCAGTTCTGCTCTCAGTACCACCGGAGCATAGAGCTCGAGAAAACCGCTGAACCGGGCTTCCAACACGTCGAGTATCATGTGGGAGCCCTCCAGGGGGACCGCCCCGTACTGGTGACCGCAGGCGATGATCATCTGGCGGCATGCTTCAAGAAGCATAATTCCCGGCACGTGCTCGTTGGGATGCTCAAAAAAGAAGGGGTGGCTTGTCTCCACAACCATGTTCGCCAGATACACTTCTTCCCGATATCCGGCATCGCCCTTCTCGACTATGGCGGACACCTCAGCCTGCAGCGAGTTGTCCGTGTAATACTCCCGTTTGTCGGCGGTTTTGATTATCCGGTTCAAAAGATCATCGTCGGGAATTTTTTTCAGATAGCGGGTTCCCGCGGCATCGCATTCACCGCCGTAATGGTCGTCCAGATGACCCGCGAGGTCTTCATTGAGCGAAATCCGGACCGCCTCATACTGTTCCCGGCTGAGTTTCATTACCCCCAGGATTTCCCGGTGGGCATACACCGGCCCATCGCCCAGGAGTCCACCCGATTCGACCAGCCGGTACACCGAATACAGGGCATCTTTTTCTTCAGTGTTGAGCCGGGACGCCAGGGTATCCATTTCATCAGGAGAAATGCTCTTCGGGAGCATTCTCCTGAGATTCGCCAATAATACATTGCTTTCGCGGTTTTTATGGACCAACCGCCGGTCAACAAGCCTATCCATCGCCTTCCTCCCCGAGCGAGAACTGATCGCAGATGCCTTCGAGATCCCTGGAAACCGCGGTGTTCGATTCCGAAGTTTTTCTCAGTTCCACAAGCATGGCCGAGATATCTTCGTTACTCCGGTGCTGCTCCAGGGTTGCGCCGCGGATGTAGTCCGACATGTGGACCAGATCGGCCATGGCATTCTCAATGTGCCGGCTCTTGCCGTTGACGTTATCCATCAGCTCTTTAATGCTGTTCGTGGCGTCAACCACCGATGAAACCGAAGCGAGCACCTCGTCGGTTCCCGCCCGCTGCTCGGTCATGGCCGACGACACCAGATCGATGAGCCCGGTGGTCTCTTCAATACCCTTGAGAATGCTTCTGAAAGACCGACCGGCTTCTTCGGTCTGTTCGACGCCGCTTTCAACGCGGTCTGACATCTGTTGAATCTGCTCGTATATTTGACGGGACTGGGACGAACTGCTTTCGGCGAGTTTGCGTATTTCCGACGCCACGACGGCGAAGCCCCGGCCGGCCTCGCCGGCATGGGCGGCCTCTATGGCGGCGTTCATCGCCAGGAGGTTTGTCTGTTCGGATACGTCGGCGATTATTTTGACGAACTCCGCAACCCGGACCGCGCTTTCCCTGATGACCCGGATCGATTCGATGCTTTTCCCCAGCTGCTCTTCACCCTCCCGGGCAGTATTCCCCAGCTTCTGGCCCAGCTCATTTGCCAGGTCGGTGTTTTTGGCGACCGAGGCGATGTTGCCGGCCATCTCGCTCATGGCGCCGGCGGTCTGCTCAATAAACGACGACTGGTTCTCCACATCAATCCTGGCCCGGTCCATATCCTGCTGCATCTGGGCTATGAGGTCCCGGACGAGGGTTACCGAGCCGGATTGCTCCTCTGCGCTTGACGATATCTGCCGCACCGAACTGACGACCTCGTGCATCGCTGCCGAAGCCTGTTCCGCGGCGCTGTCCATGCTGACCGAAGAAAGGGATATGCGCTGGCTTCCTCCGGCCACGCTGACGAGAATGCTTTCAAGGGTCCCCATGAAGCGGTTTATCAGGTCTGACAGCTCACCGACCTCGTCGTAGGCGGTAATAAACAGCCGTTCGGTGAGACGGTCCTTTCCGTCGAGAATTCCCCGGATTTTCCGCTGCTGAAGCCGGAGCTGAAGGGTTATTTCCCTGGCGTACACGGCAATGACGATTAACACGATGGCGGCAATGGCGATAAAGCCGAGATACACGCCAAAGCGAACCGCCCTGCGGCGGGCTTCCCCGGCTGCAATAATCCGCTCAAATGACGGCGCCGGATCCAGCCGGGAAAAAAGGCCGTCGAAGTTAGCCCGGGCTGCCTGCATATTGCCCCCTGAGGCCAAAATCTCCGCGCTTACCGTGGATTCGATTTCCCAGGCGAAATAGAGCTTGGGAATGAAATAACTCACGGCGTAGAGGGCCAGGAGGCTGCCGATGAGCACGGTTTTCGCCCGGAGCCCGCCGGACTTCCTCACCTCGCCGATGCTGGTTATTTTCATCACGCTTCGGACCGGGGTCAGCACCTGATTGTTGAGGGATATCTGAACGAAGGCATACACGACGGAACTCGAAAGGGTAAAAACCAGCTGGAACCACAGGCGGGGACTGTCGGGATTGGAAAACAGTCCCCGGTTCCATGCGAAGAGCAGGGTTCCCAGGAAAAAGCTGATAAAGTTCAGCAGGAAAATAAATGCCGGGAGGGCGAACATGCGCTTTTTCGCCAACTTCATTTCCTCAGCCGGCGCTCCTCCGCCGGACAGTAGTCGGCGGTAGGTTTTAGTAATGGGCAGGGTGTAGGCGTATATCGCTCCGGAAAAAAGCAGGAGGATGGGTATAACATTCACCAGCATAAATGTGGAGAAGTAGCTCCACAGTCCGCTCAACGGATCGATGCCGATAATTGCCTGTTCGATTACGTGGTCGGTAATCGTCAGGATGCTCAGGGGCAGCAGGAACACCAGTACGGTATTTCTTACTATCCTGATGGAGACATTGCTTTTTTTCATCTGGGTCATAGACTCTCCGGCCCGGCCTACTGAATGTAGGCCAGGGCTATTTCGAGGCTGTCAGGAAAGTTGGAGAAGCCCAAAAGCCTTCCCTCGGCATCGGCGGTCCAGGAATTCACGGTGTGCACCCGGTAGATTTTCCCCGTGCTAAACACCCGCCACTCTTCGTAGAGAATGACGTCGGCCCGGTTTCCTTCACTGACTATGAAGCGCTCGACAAAAACCGGCTCCGCGGTGCCCCCCAGGTTGCCCACAAAACTGAGAATTTCATTTTTACCCTCGTAGGAACCCGCAAAGGGATAACTCTGAGGATCTCCCTTGAAATACACTGCGGCATCATCGGACAAGAGTTCGAACACAGCGGGAATATCGCCGGCGTAAAACAGATCGTAGAGGGTGTCGACTTTTTCAGCGACGCCGTCCACATTAACGCCGATTTCATAGGAATCGTCGGGGTTGCGGATGTCGGTAAAAAGCCGTCCGTCGGCATTGCCGCCGAATGCCCGGGTCCATGCCTGGGTGTCGTAATACATCCTCGCTTCGCTTATATAGCCGCTGCGGCCGAAGCGGAAAAGGAATACGGTCTCAAGATCGATTTCGGCCCCGGTAGATACCACCTCCGCGCGTATTTGAACGTGGCTGCTCACGTAATCGTTCTCGGCGAGCTGATACTGAACGTCGACCTCCCGGATATCAAGTTCCCTCCACAACTGTCTGAAGTAGCGGTCAACCTCGCGGCCTCCGCTGTATTCCCCCGAAAGGGGCACCCGCCCCCCGGCGAGGCCGGTGATGGTAAGTTCGGAGCCCCGGACGAAAAACCGGGATGTGAGAAAGTGCTCCCGGGAATAGAGCTCGAAAAACAGCCTCAGGTAATGCTTACGGGCCTGGTAAATCCAATCCGGCGAAAGGGTCCTGCTGGCGCTTTCCGTCCTGACGCTCATGTCCATGACGCTTCCCGGAGGAGGCGGAAGCTCGGAAATCTCCATCTGGTGGTCCGGGTCCATAAACGGCTCGGTACACGAGCTGATAAAAACGGCTGCAATGACAATACATGCTATACGAAAAAATGTGCTGGCGGTGTTCACGGTATTCTCCTGTATTTTTACTTGCAACTGCCGCGGGTCGGCAGTTTCCTCAATGAACCCTAACTCCGTTGTCTTGTGCCGTATATAGCAATGTATTGCTAGCAAGATCTTGCTATGCCAAAATCAGGGAAAATTTGAATAGGCGTGAAAAAATAGCTATATTCTGACCAGACTATATTTGAGTTTTTTGAAGAGAATGCTATGAAACCACTGTTGGAAAGAGTTTCGGATATTTACTCGTCGGAGCATCCCCAAATTCGCATAAAGGCCAGGACCATGCTTGTCATCGCACTGGCGTCCTCTGCCCTGCTTATTATCAGCCTGGCAATTCGCCTCATAACGGGTAACTTCGCGGTAGCCCTGCTGGGGGCATCGGCGCTGGCGGCTATCTGGACCGGAATGGGTTTTCTGTTCAGGGGCAGGGCGGTTGCTGCCAGCAATATTCTTCTTATTGCCGCGGGCACGGGGGCTTTGGCAATTTCCTATGAAGGGGTGAGCGGCGATCCGGCGGCGCTGTACTCCGTGGCCTTATACGCAATGATTCCCCTGTTTTCCATCGTGTTGTTCGGCATGAAACGCTATCAGTATTTTATCATCCTCGGCGAAACCGTCGCGGTGTACGTCCTTGCGCTCATCGTGAAGATCCTCCCCATGGGGCTGGAAACCGCGCAAGTGCTGGGGCCCGTAATCGGTTCTTCCCTGGTGTTCCTTACCCTCTTCGCATTCCTTTTGGTCGCCAGTCGAAATTCCGAGCGCCTCATCGCAGATGTGGCCCGGCAGGCCGAAGAACTGCAGCTGCAGATCAACAGGCAAAACGCCTTGCTTGCAAATGTGGAAAAGAGTCTTGATACCGGCAGCGCCCTCCGGGAAAAAGCCGGCTTATCCCAGGAAATGACTGCAAAAATCAGCGCCAGCCTTGAAGAAATGGGAAAACACACCCACAGCCTTCGGGAACAGGCGGAACTCACCACCAGGTCCCAGCATGCGGTAACTCAGGCAAATGACTCGGTGAAAAACCAGATGAGTGAACAGAGCGCGGCGGTAACCGAATCTTCCGCATCAATAGAACAGATGTCGTCGAACATCGCATCCATATCCAACTCCGCCCGAGAGAAAAAACAGTTCGTCGACCAGCTCAATAAGCGGCTGTCCGACGGTGAACGTTCAATGGCCCAGACCCGTCAACTCATCGAACAGATGAATACATCCATGAAAAGCATGCTGGACATTATCACAGTAATCGAGGATGTTTCGGACCGCACCAACCTGCTGGCCATGAACGCATCCATCGAGTCGGCCCATGCGGGGGAACAAGGTCGGGGATTCGCTGTGGTGGCTCAGGAGATCCGCAAGCTCAGCGAGGAGACCCGGGTGAACTCGGCGAATATCCGCTCTTCCATTGAGGAAAACCGGGAACTCATGGGCCAAACCCAGGAGGCCATCCTGGCCAACAGCGAGAACTTCAAAGCGATAACCAGTGAGGTCGTACAGGTTAGCCAGGCATTTCAGGAGATCCTCTCATCGACCCAGGAATTGCAAACCGGAACCATGGAGATCGTACAATCCACCGTTCTGCTCAAAGACGGACACGATCAGGTCGATCGTGCCCTGGAAACCATGGAGACCACCATCGCTTCCACCGGCGAGAGCATACAGAAAATCGTAGAATCGGCAAAACTGATCGGAGAACGCATCGGTGACATCACCCGCACCGCCGGCACCATTCGAGGCGCTGCAGAAGATGTGTCCCGCATCGGCTCGGAAAACCTCGAAGCCGTCGAGAGCCTCAGAGAAGCCCTCCAGTAGGTGCATTGGACGTTTTCTCCATCGGATAGTATATTATCAGTATGAAAGTAGAACACAATCCCCTCATACAGAATCCTGCGGCAGCCGCACCGGAAGTCAAGCAGGAGGTAAGCGTGGATGTTTTAGATAACACTCTCGACATGGCCGCCGAACAGGCTTCACAACTGATCAAGATGATGGAAATAAAAGACCCCATGGTCGGTCAGATGGTGGACATTGAAGTATGATCGCACAACCCTGACCGTTTGAGAACGGACAAGACCCCTAAAGATGCAGATGCCGCCGGGACACATGTTCCGGCGGTTTTTTTATCCGCCCCCGAGGCGGGCTGCCAGGCTCCGCAGTTCGTCCGCCGAGGATGCGGCGAGAATTTGCTGCCTGGTTTCCCCCAGCTCCCGTCGGGACAGGCCGCGGATCCGCTCCTTGATTTCCGGAACCGAAACCGGAGCCATGCTGAACTCATCCAGCCCAAGCCCGAGGAGCAGCGGGAGCGCCAGGGGATCTCCCGCCATTTCCCCGCACATGCCGACCCAACGCTCGCGGGCGTGGGCGGCCTGTAAAACCATGTCGATAAGCCGGATGACCGCCGGTTGAAAGTAGTCGGCCAGGGGGGCAACCCGTTCATTTGTCCGGTCGGCAGCGAGGGTATACTGGGTCAGATCATTGGTGCCGATGCTGAAAAAATCCACATGGGGGGCGAAAAGATCCGCGGCCAGGGCGGCGGAGGGAATCTCAATCATTATCCCCAGCTGGGGACGGGCGTTGTGTTCAATTCCCGCATTGCCAAGTTCGGCGAGCAAATCGCCCACTATCTTTCTGAGATAGATGAATTCCTCGAAGTGGGCGATCATGGGAAACATTATCCGCAGGTCGCATCCGGCGCCGGCTCGAAGAACTGCTCGGAGCTGGGGAAACAGGAGTTTTTCCGGGTGGGTCAGGGCCAGCCGGACGGCCCGTTCGCCCAGGAAGGGGTTCTGCTCCGCCGGCATTTCAATACTCGGCAGCTGCTTATCTCCCCCCACATCGAGTGTCCGTACGACGATAGGACGCGTGCCCATTTCGGCAAAAATCTCCCGGTACTGGCGGTATTGCTCTTCCTCGCCCGGCAGGGACGGACGCTCGAGAAACAGAAACTCCGTGCGAAACAGCCCCACCCCGTCGGCACCGAACTCATTTGCCTGCTTGGCGTCATTAAGGTTTCCGATATTCGCAGCCACTTCTATGGTGCTTCCGTCGGCGGTGGTAGCAGGCTTCCTGGCAAGGGCCTTTAGTTTTTGCCGGTGCTCGCCAAACTCCTTGGCCATTCGCCGGTATTCCTCCTCAACCTGCTCGTTGGGATAAGTAATGACCGCGCCGCTGCTGCCGTCGACGGCGATGCGGCTTCCGTTCTCAGCGTGAATTTCGCCGATGCCGACCACCGCGGGAATGCCCAGCCCCCGGGAGAGAATGGCCGTATGGCTTGTGGCGCTTCCCAGCCTGGTGCAGATAGCGAGGGAAGTTCCCGGTGCGAGATGGGCGGTGTCAGTTGGGGTGAGGTCGTCGGCGAGGATTACCGAGGGCTCGGAAAGGTCGGCCAGGCTGGCATCCTGCACATCCAGAAGAAGGGCCAGCAGGCGGCGGGCCAGGTCCTGAATGTCGGCAATCCGGCCTTGAAAATACTCATCCTCGATTTCGCCAAACTCGGCGCAGAGCTGATCGGACACAACTTCTACGGCGTGGGCCGCCCGGTAAGCTTCATCGGCGACCAAACGGCGGATTTCTTCTCCGTAGGACGGATCTTCGAGAAACTCGAGCTGGATTGCGAATACTTCCACCTCTTCATAGCGCTCCCGCTCCTCCATCAGTTCCACCAGACCGGAAATGTCGCTGGAGGCCCGGGTCATGGCCGCCTCCAGCCTGTCCTGTTCGGCCTGGCGGTCCCCGGAGAGATCGCGCAGTATCAGTGACTTGAGGTCCTGCTTTACATAGTTAAAAACCGGACCGACGGCAATGCCCGGACTTGCGGCAATTCCTTTGTATTCGGTCATCCTCGCTCCGCCCTCTATTATATAAATGTAATGTATAAAAGAATGTCTGTTTTACACGGCTGTCGTATGCGGATATCCGTTATTCCTCGCTACTGGCGAGAAACTCGCCAAGGGCGTCGGCAGCTTTTTGCTCGTCCGGACCGTCGAGGGTCAGTTCTACCTGATGGTCCTGGGCGCAGGCGATTTTCATCACCTTTACCAGACTCTTTGCGTCGACCTGTTCACCATCCCGGGTGAGGTTTCGAATCCTGATGGTCGCATCGAAGGATTTTGCGAGTTTAACGAATTTGCCCGCCGGCCGGGCGTGAAGCCCGACGGCGAACAGCACGGTATGCGTGGCGGTGATCATGCGCCCTCCCGCTTGATGGTTTTCTCCTGAAGGGTTCTCAGATGATATATTGTGGTGGTCGTATCGATATCCACATCGGAGTAGGTTACCGGTTCGCCGGCCTTTACATCGTTTTTTATCACCGCATTGGGCGCGAGGCCCAGGGGCAACAGGTCCTGTTCTGCAGCGATCTTCGAACTCTCAATCATGCCGTACACCGTAAACCCTCCGAGGGCGTCGATGACGTCACCCGCCTTGAGGTCTTTCTTGGCATAGGTGACGGTTTCGCACACCGGATGAATGTCCGTGGCGATGGTGGTTTCGTTGTTGAGCACGGCCCGGGCGATGGAGACCGGGGTTTCAAGACTGGTTAGATGATAAGGCCGGTAAAGAGCCCAGTAGGGCCCGGGACCCATGCTGAGGTATTTCAGGTCACGGGCGAGCTTCGGATGGTCGGTTGTAAATATGACAAATACTCCCGGCGCAATTCCCCGGCAGTATTCCACCACCTGGGTTTTTGAAAGAACTCCGCCGTCTTTTTTCGGTATAAAGACGTCCTGCAGGGTTTTTGGGCCCGCCTCGGGACCGTGCATCCCCCGGACGTCGGGAACGAAACCGATTGCGTTGCCCAGACTGGTCATTTCAACCATGGTTTTGGTTCCATCGACAAAACTGGAGAGCATTTTCGGGTTCATTTGCTGGGCCTTCGCCTTCTCGGCGAGGGTTTCGGGGTTGCCGCTCCGGTCCAGAGGATTATTTTTTCCCTTTCCCGCGGCGACGACTTCAAAGCCAAGACCCACGGCAAAATCGTAGAGTTCCATGGTGGTTCCCGGTTCGTCGCCGGCGGTGAGGGTGTAGACCACGCCGGCGGCCCTGGCCATTTTCCGGAGGATGTACCCCACGGTGGCGTCGGTTTCCACATTCATCTGCAATACATGCTTTCGGTTGAGAATGGCCTCGTAGGCGATTTGCGCGCCGATTTCCGGTATGCCGGTGGCTTCGACAACGATATCAAGATCGGGGATGCGGCTGATAATTCCCGCATCGGCGGTTCCCACATGTTTGCCGTCCCGAACCGCCTGACTTGCTGTGGCCAGATCATCTGTGAGAATATAATCGCTTTTTTCAAGACGCATGGATTTGAGTACGGCTTCCGGGCGCCCGGGCACCACATCGGCCACGGCAAATGCCCGCATACCGGTCATCAGCTCCATTTGGCAGGCAAGTCCTTCGCCCATCTGTCCGGCCCCGACTAACCCGACCTTTATGGTTTTTCCCTGTGCGGCGTAATCCCGCAAGGATTTTATCAGTTCCATCTCACGCTCCTGTAATCTCGACCACTGAGCCCGGCCCAAGATCCGGCACCGGCTGCTGGGGGAGGTTGATGTCTCCCTGCATTTCCGCTTCCGCTAGTCCGTTGAATTTCAATACAAGGTGGCCGAGGTTGGCCAGATTTTCATTGGCCACCGGACCCACTGCCAGTACCGGAAAGGCGGTTCCGTTGATGACAACCGAATCGCCGACCACCACGGGAGATGCGGGCTTATCGGTGGTGGAATGGACAAAGGCGGTTTCCTGCAGCTCTTCGGGAGCATTAACGGCGAAAAAAACCAGAATGCCCTCGTCGACAAATTCCTGAGCGAGCTCGCCGACGGACTGTATCTCAGCGCGGTATTTCGTCATGACGTCTCCTCGACATCCCAATAAGGTATGAGGCAATGCTTTATTTCATCAAAGTTGTGCGATAAACGGCCGGGACTACACCCCGGCCGTTTTTGACTTGTCGCCTACTCGACGGGTTTGATATTCTCCGGCTTGACGCCGGACACGAAGTTTTCTTCGGTGATGTATTTCATCAGCGGCCCGGAAGGCGTTGCTGCGTGAATATCAATGGTCGGTATGCCCTTCATGGGGTACACGCCGACCCGGGCGGTTCCGCCGCAGTCTATAACCGCTGCGGCGATTTCTCCGAAATCCGCCTTTGATTTGAATCCGTCAAAGGGTTCAGCTCCGGTGAGGTCTGCCAGTCGCTGGGCCACGGGATGGATGCCCCCACCGGTAACTGAGTATATCAGTCTCCGCGTACTGTTGGGGGCGATGGTCAGAGGACCACCCCATCCCTTGGTTCCAGCTTCTACCACGGCGGCCTTGAAGCCTTCACCGGGTTTGATGTCCGGTGCGGGCTTGGCGGGGCCGGCGGAGCTGGCTGCGGACGATGCGCTCGCCGCAGGTTTTTCAGGCGCGGATCCGATTAATGCTTTTTTTACACTGTCCCAGAATCCCATTTCCTACTCCTGTTTCCTTAGGCGTACATTCCGATGCTGGCTGCCCATGCGAGCAACACGGCAATTGGACCGGTGATCATACGGCTGAAAAGCACCGCAGGCACGCCGATCTCGACGGTATATGGCTCAGCTTCTCCCAATGAGAGGCCTACGGGAATAAAGTCACAACCTACCTGGGGGTTGATGGCGAACAGTGCGGGCAGGGCGTTTTGGGGGGCGATGTTTCCCCGTCCGATTTCAACACCGATGAGGGTACCGATAATCTGGGCAATAACCGCTCCGGGCCCCAGCAGCGGGGAGAGAATCGGGAATCCGACGATTATCGAGAGCACCAACAGACCGACGAAACTGTTCGCCAGACCGGTCAGACCTTCGGAAATCCAGTTACCAACTCCGGTGGCCAATACGATACCGATGATCAGGGAGATAAATGCCATGAACGGCAGGACGTTCTTCACGACCTGATCTACCGAATCACGACCGGCCTGATACAGCTTTGCAACGACGCCGCCAACCGCGCGGCCGATGACTTCAAGTACTTTTGCTACGGGATTTGCCATATCTTCCTCCTCAGTCCTTCTTCCACATGATGGCGGTGATACGCTCGGTAACAATACCGCGGATAAAAATTACCACCAAACCGATCAACAGGTAGCGGATCGCCAAATCACCCAGATTAAGACCCAGGGTGGTTATACCGGCGGCGATACCGGACCATACAAAAATCTCACCGGGATTGATGTGAGGGAAGATACCCAACGGAGGATGCACGTAGGATACCGCCGCATCGTAAAACGCCGGTTTGAACTTTTCGGGCAGGAACCGACCCATGGTGTAGGCCATCGGGTTGGTCAGAAAGAAGACCGACAGGAACGGCAGCAGGATGTACCGGATGGGGTAAAAAAGAATCCCGTCGCGGGCGGCCCATTCACCGACCTTGTTGATCTTGTCCGGACCGATCAGCGCGATAAGGGTGTTTACCGCGGTCATCAGAACGATGAGCAGTGGGATGATTCCAGTCACCAGGCCTAAAAACGTGTTTCCGCCTTCCTGGAATACCCCGATAAAATTATTCGCGAAGTTAGCTAAGGCTTCCATAGCTCCTCCTATAATTTTTTTCCCGTCAACGACGGGGTTTGCACTGTGTTATGAGCCTGCCTGAATCCCTTATGCTCCGGCAGCCACTTCATTTTTTTTGCCTGATCCGGCCTCTTTGGCCTCTTCTGTTTCTTTGGCCTCTTCTGTTTCTTTGGTCTCTTCTGTTTCTTTGGCCTCTTCCGCTTCCTCAGCCAGCCTGCGGTCATGTCGGGCGATGAACTGAGCGGCGTTCATAAATGCGCTCCAGAGTTTCTTAGATACGCCGGGGACCGGGTCGTCCTGCTCGAACCTGCTGAGATGAAGTCCTTCGAGCTCGGGCACGTCCTTCAGGTTCGCGAATACCGTAAATCCCGTCAGGCTCTGAGCTCTGACCACATTACGTTCATCGTCGCAGACCAGAACTCCGTATTTTTTCAGGGTCCAGTTTCTGCCGCTTTGGCCCACCGCCGTCGCCGGCCCCAGCTTGCGCAAATTCGCCACCTGCTGATGAAAACGCTTGGTCTGCAGCAGGGAGAGAATGAGTTGGAGCATCCACACAAAGGCGAAGGCCAGGAAAAACAGTGACATGGGTCTCATTTTTGACTCCTATCCGTACAATCTGTTCCGGCGGGGGCCTTCTTCAGAAGCTCGCCGGCGGTGTCGCTGTCGGTGACAAGCACATTGACATAGCAGCCCGCCACCGCCGCCCGGATGGCGTCGACCTTTTTCCGTCCGGCGGCCACGCCGATTACCCGGGGTATACTTCTCAGCGCCGCAATATCCATACCGATGACCCGGCGGTTAAAATCCAGGCTGAGCATCTCGCCCTCTCCATCCAGCTGATGAGCCAGAATATCTCCCACCGAGCCTTCCTTGGCAAACTGGTCGAGGGTGCGCCGGTCTATCAGCTTCGCCTGCAAAAGGGAATTGATTGCCGGATCGATGGAACCGATACCGACAAGTGCAAGGTCGCAGCCACGAGCCAACTCGATGCTCTGCCGAATCACCGGCTCCGCAAGAAGGGCCTCTGCCACTTCAGGCCGACGAACAACCAGGGGAGCGGGAAAATATCGCTCGGCGGCCCCGGTCTTTTCGCCAAGTTCGCGGACTATTTCGCTGCCGTTGGCCGAAGGATCATCAAGGGAGGCGGCGCCGGAAAGCTGCACCACCGTCACACCCTTCAGGCTTTGGGGCTCAAGCTGGCGGATGACGTCGCGAATCGTCCGGCTCCAAGCCATACCCACTGTGAACCTGTCCTTGAGGGAATCAGCAAGACATTCGGCCCCGGCCTTGGCGAGAACCGTCAGGTTCAAATCAGGGGATTCCAGGCTCTGAACCACCCGGGCGTCCGCCAGGGAAAAGTGATGAATCAGCCGCTGTTCAAGGCCGGTCTGCCGGCTAATGGGGTATGCGATACGGATATCGACAATCTTTTGACTCCGGGCTTCGCTGATCATCTTTGAAACCATGGAGCGCGATTTCTTTATCCGCCGGGCAATATCAGCCTGACTCAAGCTGTCGAGAAAGTACCATTTGGCTACCTGTACCAGCACTTCGCTCTGTTTCATCGGCATTCACAAATGTGAATCGTTATTCACATCTGGTATTACGCTAAACCCCAATAACAGCGCTGTCAAGGAAATATTTTACAAGCCTGCAATTTTTTTCTAAATGCCGTTCGGTTATTGATAATTTTTTCTCTATACATGTGGCGAATAATGAGCTTTTTTGTGATTTTGGCGAATATTAGCGTGTATGGCTGCGGGTACGCCGGCGGGCTACAGAAGCTGTTCGGCGCTGTGCGCGTCGGTTATCAGGGCTGTAACCCATCCGCCCTTGAGAACCGCGCGGATTGCACCGGTTTTAGCGTCGCCGCTGGCAATGAGAACAACATGGTCGAGCTTCTTCATTTCTTCCAGGGGAATATGGAGGATGCGGTCCGTCACTTCCCGGTTTACCGCCTGTCCCTCTGCATCGACGAAGGAGAAATTTATTGCCGCCACCGCCCCTGCCTCGCCCATGGTTTTTAAGTCGGCGGACGTAAAAATGGCATTTCGGGCCATACTCGACTCAACTTCGATTCCCGAACAGCTCACCAGCCCAACATCAATGCGGTCCCATATTTCCCTTACCGATGCGAAACCTCGGCTGTCGTACAGGCTCCTGCATAGTTCAGGACTATCGTTGACTGCCGGAGCATTGACCAGGAAGGCCCGGCCTCCGAGCTTGTCTGCAAAAATCCGGGCAATACTGTTGGGGTAAATTCCGGTTTCGACGGTTCCCATGGCTCCCACCATGGGAATAACATCGGTTTCAAGTGGCGTGGGAACAGAGAGCGCTTCTCCCACGGCCTTCATGGTCTCTCCCCAACTCACTCCGAGGGTTCCGTGCATAGGCAGTATTCTCGGGAGCATCTCCCGCAAAGCCCCGGCGAGATTTTGCCGGTCAAGATCGTCGCCCTGATAACCCGGCGTAATAAGACATTCGTTTAGCCCGTAGCGCTTTTCGATTGCGGCTTCAAGCTCATCGAAGTTGTCTTTTACTTCGGCGATGCTGATTTTGACAATGCCCGATTCCCGGGCCCGGGACAAACCCCGGGACACCGATGCCACGGAAACGCTGAGTTTTTTTGCGATTTCACTCTGGGAGAGTCCGTCCATGTAATAGAGGCGTGCGATTTTATGTTCCAGCTTTAAATCCGACATCTTGACCGTCCGTAATTAGTATACTATTGACCGCTGGCAATTTCTTTCATGTATTGCAATTTTTTTCAGATGCAATTACCTTATAGTCAAAAGAAAAATCCCCGGAAGCATACCCCGATGGTCGAGGAGCGTAAATATGGCCAAGAAAAATACCGGACAAACCGGCAAAGGCAGACTTGCCGAGGCGGAAATCTCCAAGGATTTGGCAGCTCACATGCTGGCTCGAATGTATGAAATCCGCAACTTCGAGGAGAAGGTCGCGTATTTTTTCAGCCGCGGCATGATACACGGCACCACCCATCTGTACGTGGGGGAAGAAGCCACCGCCGTGGGCATTATTTCCGCCCTGCGGGACGACGACTGGATATCATCAACCCATAGGGGTCACGGACACACCATCGCAAAAGGTATAGACCTGAACCGGATGATGGCCGAATTGTTCGGCCGCGAGACCGGTTACTGCAAGGGCAAGGGCGGATCGATGCACATTGCCGATCTGACCCGCGGAAATCTGGGAGCCAATGGAATAGTCGGCGGCGGCATCCCGATCGCCACCGGCGCGGGCATTACCAGCAGGCTCAAGGGCCTGGACCGGGTATCGGTGTCCTTTTTCGGAGACGGGGCCATCAACGAAGGGAGCTTTCACGAATCGGTGAACCTCGCCTCTGTCTGGGACCTTCCGGTGCTGTATGTTTGCGAGGACAATCAGTACGGAATGAGCATGAGCAGGCACAAGAGCATCAACCTTCAGGATTTGGCTGAGAGGGCAAAGGCTTACGGCATTCCGGGCAAAACGATAGACGGCAATGACGTTGTTCTTGTGTACAAGGAAGCCCGGGAAGCTCTGCAGCACGTGCGGAAAACCGGCCCCTCCCTCCTGGTATGCGAGACCTACCGATACCTGGGCCACTCAAAGAGCGACGCGAACCGATACCGCAGCAAGGAAGAGATTAACGAGTGGAAGAAAAAAGACCCCATCCCGAGATTACGGAAGGACATGATAGATAGCGGCATGTTCGGCGAAGACGAACTGGACGCCATCGAAAAAAAAGCCCAGGAAGACCTGGAGGCCGCAGTCGAGTTTGCCACAAACAGCCCTGAACCGCCGGTGGAAAGCCTGACCGACGACGTGTACGCCTGAGAACCCCCGGAAGGAGTCATAAATGCGAGAGATAACATACGCAGAAGCAATAAAAGAGGCCATGAGCATAGAAATGCGCAAAGACGAGAACGTATTTCTCATGGGCGAAGACATCGGCGTGTACGGCGGGGCCTTCGGCGTCTCGGTGGGGATGATTGAGGAATTCGGCGAAGAGCGGATTCGCGACACGCCCATCAGCGAGGCGGCAATTATGGGAGCCGCCATCGGAGCGGCGATTACCGGCATGCGGCCAATTGCTGAGATTCAGTTCTCGGATTTTCTCACGATTTCCATGGATCAGCTGGTAAACCAGGCGGCGAAAATCCGCTACATGTTCGGCGGCAAGGCAAAGGTGCCGCTGGTGGTACGGGCTCCCGCCGGCAGCGGCACCGGGGCCGCAGGACAGCACTCCTCGAGCATGGAGGCCTGGTATGCCCATGTTCCCGGGCTGAAGGTCGTAATTCCCTCGAGTCCCGCGGACGCCAAGGGACTTCTGGCCGCCGCCGTGGCGGATGACAACCCGGTGGTTTTTCTCGAACAGAAACTGTTGTACCGGGTAAAGGGCGAGGTGCCCGAAGAACCCTACAGCATCCCCCTTGGCGTCAGCGATGTTAAGCGGAAGGGAGATGATCTCACCGTGGTCACCTGGGGCAGAATGGTGAACCGCTGCCTCGAAGCAGCCGAAGCGCTGTCGGAAAAAAATGTATCAGTTGAAATCATCGATCCCCGGACCATCCTTCCCCTGGACACCGCGCCCATCATCGAATCGGTCAAAAAAACCGGCAGACTGCTCATCGTTCACGAGGCTGTACAGACCGGAGGTTTCGGCGGCGAAGTTGCCGCACGGATCGCCGACTCAGAGGCGTTCTGGTATCTGGAAGCGCCGATAAAGCGCCTGGGCGGTTCGGATACCCCGATTCCATACAATCCGAAGCTTGAGGCGGCGGCGGTTCCCACCCCGGAGAAAATCATGGCGAAGTGCGAGGAACTGGCGGCCATGGGCCGGGGGGCGTAAATGGCAACGGAAATAATTATGCCCAAAGCCGGAGTGGCCATGGAAGAGGGCACCATCGTGCAGTGGCTTGTACAGCCCGGCGATGAGGTGGAGACCGGAGACATTATCCTGGAGATCGAAACCGACAAGGTCAGTATGGAGGTGGAAGCAGAAGTCAGCGGATACTTCCTCGGTGCAACCCGGGAGCCCGGCGACGTGGTCCCCGTGACCCAAACCATCGGATACATCGGCAAAAAGGGCGAGAGCATGCCCGCCGCCGGTAACGATGAAGGTGGTGCAGGTAGCGGTGGCGCAGGTAGCGGTGGCGCAGGTAGCGCTAGCGTCGGGAAGAGCGGCGAAATTAGCAGCGAGGTCAGCGGCGCCGGCAGCACCAAGGCCCCAGCACAGAGCGAAAGCACCGATGGCCCGATAGCCTCAGGAGAGGCCGCCGCGCCCAGAATAGCCGCCAGCCCGGCAGCCGTTCGACTGGCAAGAGAGAAGGGCGTCCGCCTCGAAGATGCGCTCAGCGGCAGCCTCCCCCTGCACTCACCCGATATTGAGGTCGCATCCTCAAGCCGCCGGGATTCTGGAAATGAACCCAGGATGAGCAGCCTTGCCCGCCGTGAGCTTCAAAGAAGCGGGCATGACGCCGCAAGCCTTACGGGCAGCGGATCCGGCGGAAGAATACTGCGCCGGGACGTCAACGAACAGCTCTCGGGCATCATGGCAATGCTGGAGGGGTTGGGAGGTTTCGTTCCTCCGGCGGATGTGCCGGTTCACCTACATGAGGGCGATACGAGCCAGCCCCTCAGCGGCATCCGGAAAGTGACCGCCCAGAGAATGATAACCAGCCAACTCACGATTCCCCCCACAACCCTGCATTGCGAGGTAAAGGCGAATCAGATTTCCAGCTTGAGGGCCTCACTCAAGGCCGACGGGATTGCACTATCGGTGAATGTGCTGCTGCTGAAGGCCGTAGCCCGGGCTCTCCGGCAATGCCCCTGGATGCGGGTCAGCATGTCGGAGGGGCAGGTTATACAGCGGGAAGCGGTAAACCTCGGCATGGCGGTGGCCACCGATCGGGGCCTTCTAGTTCCGGTGATCAGGCATGCGGACCGCCTCAGCCTGGTGGATTTGGGCGAGGCAGCTTCGGATCTTGCGGATAAAGCCCGGAACGGCAGACTTTCCATGGACGACATGAGCGGCGGCGTATTCTCGGTCAGCAATTTGGGTATGTACGGAATCACCACCTTCACCCCGGTGGTCAATCCGCCGGAGGCGGGGATTTTGGGCATAGGGACCATACGCAAACAGCTCGCAAGGGACGAAGTCAGCGGGGAAATCGTGGACCGTCAACTCATGGATTTAAGCCTCACCCTGGATCATCGGCTCATCGACGGCGCCCAGGGAGCCCTGTTTCTAACAGAGCTCAGGGAGCTTCTTGAGGCTCCGCTGAAACTGCTGGCCGGAGGATAATCCGTTTATTCTGGTCCGCCGGACGGGCCCATGGTATATTTCGGTCAGGAGCCGTTGATGCCGTATATTTCCATATCTCTTATTATCCAGATAGCGCTGGTCATCCATGCAATCCGCAACGGAAAACAGATGTTCTGGATTTTCCTCATTATATTTGTTCCGCTCATCGGCAGCGTGGCCTACGCCGTAGTCGAGCTGCTGCCTGACCTGCGCGACCGCCACCGCAGCACCCTTCAGCGGGGGGCAAGTCAGCTCGGGGAGATGGTAAACCCCGGCGGCAAAATCAAGGAACTTGAAAAGCAAAACGACCTGTCCCCCACAGTGGAAAACATGCGGGCCCTCGCAACGGCATATCTTGCGGCCGATCGTGCCGCAGATGCCCTCCCCTTACTGGAAAAAAGCGCAAACAGCCCCCTGGGTCCCGACTCCCGGAGCCTCAGCCTGCTGGCGGAAGCGTGCTTCAAGCTGGAACGTCCGAGAGAAGCCCTGGAACACATCCGGGCTGCCAAAGAGAGTGCCGATCGGCAAGACGATCCGGACAACAGCCTGCTGGAGGGGCGGATACTCGAGGCGCTTGGCAGCAATGACGAAGCCGCCGCCTGCTTCGAATCGGCTTCGCGCCGGGGAAGCGGATTGTACTACCAGTTTGCCTACGGCGATTTTCTGCGTCGTCGGGGAGAGACCTCGAAGGCCGAGGAAATTTTTTCCAAAATAGAAGCGGATTACTCCCGCATGCCCGCATACGCGAAAAAGCTCAACCGCCGCTGGCATCAGGAAGCGCAGAAGGCGCAAAAGGGCAGCTGATTATAACCGGGTCATGGCATTTTTCCAGTCGGTATGAGTGCGCCTGATAAACTCAAGCATCACTTCCCTGCTCTCCCGGGTTTCGGGAAAGAAATCAAAAAAGAACCACACGTGAATCATCTTCTCGTACTCCCAGAAAACCAGCTCGGAGTCTGCTTTTTTTATCATCTCACAAAAGCGCTTCGCATCTGGGTAGAGGATGTCGGCGCTTCCGGTCAACAGCAGTATCGGCGGAAGCCCTGACAGCTCGCCGTACAGGGGACTGATCTTGGGGTGATCCAGGGCGAGCCCCCCGGCATACCAGCGGGCGAATTTAAGCAGATTCTGCCGCCCGAGAACCGGGTCGCTTTTCTCGACTGCCATGATTTCCGGGTTACTCATGCTCAAATCAAGCCATGGCGAGAGCAGAACGGCCGCCTGGGGCGCCAGGAGAGGGGACCGGGAAAAGCGCTGACTAAGGCGGAGGGCGAGATTACCCCCGGCGGAATCTCCCATCAGCATGATACACCGCCGCCTTCGCTCCAGGGCATATGAGGTGTACAATGCTTCCAGCTTGAGGAAAACATCGTCGGCATTGTGGGCCGGAGCCAGCGGGTATCGTGGAATAAAGACTTCGCAGCGAAGCTTGTCGACCAAATATCTGATGAAGACCAGGTGGAGGGGATGAAGGCCGTTCACAAATGCTCCGCCGTGAAGGTAGAAGAGCGAGATATCTACCCGGTCCTTCTTGGGGCGAATGGTAATACAGTTCACCTCTTCCCTGTCAAATCGTTCAATTGAATAAAAAAACTGCAATCCGGACAGCAGGCCCTCGATATTACTGGGGCCCCGGGGTTTTGCGAGAAAGCGCTTGAACTTCAAACGGTGCATGAGATGATACAACATTGTGCTTTGCCAATTGGCCATAGTGAGGTAAATATACTACAAACGCCGCGAAGTGGGACCCGCAGTCCGGATAGAGTAAACGCGGGTGCCACAAAAACAGCTGATTTTCTGTCTCTACAACGAGTAAATCGCTTTTCTACTCCAGGGGGACGCTCATTATCAGTTCGCCGTCCTCTTCCAGGCCGGTTTCCCTGAAGCCCAGAGATTCGTAGAACTCCTTGGCGGACTTCTGGTCCGGGACATAGCTGGTGAGCAGTTCTTTCGCGTTGGGAAGGGTCTTAACAAAATCAATGACCTGAAGCATGGCCGCCTTTCCGTACCCCTTATGCTGATGGTCCTTGTCGATCATTAATCGCCAAAGGAAATATTCAGGTTTTTTGGGGTTCAGGGAGAGCATGACAAAGCCCACGGGATTATCGCCGGCATATATTGCCCGGAACCAGGCTTCGTGGGAAAAATGAGCCTGCGCAATGGACACCGCATTGGGGGCAACCAGGTGCTCCTGGTCCTTTGCAACCTTGAGTTCGAGCACCGATTTGAGGGTATCTTCGGTTATTTCCTGCAGTGTTATTTGTTCCTTCATATCCGCCTCTGCAAACAATTATATCCATACAAAGCCCGTTGAAAAGGAGTTTTTTCCTGTTTTAGCGGATTACCCGGGCATTTCCCTCCCAAATGCTCCAAAGTTCATCCTCATTGACCGGCTGGGAGTAATCCGTAAGCAGGCTGGCAGCCAGAGCTCCGGCGGCCCAGCCGAAACGCATGCATTGCTTCCCGCTCCATGACCGGAGAATTCCATACAGCAATCCGCCGACAAAACCGTCGCCGCCGCCGATGCGGTCGAGCACTCCGATTTCCCGGGGCGGAGCACTGCGCCATTCGCCGTCGGCCCGGAGAACTGCGCCCCACAGGTGTTTGTTGGCGGAAATAACCTGCCGGAGTGTGGCGGCGATTACCCGGGCCTGGGGAAGCTCATCACTCACCCGTTCCATCATCTGTTTATACCCGGCTATTTTTTCCCTGAGATCCTCGCCGCCGGTTGCCGGACCCTCAAAGCCGAGACAAAGCTGAAAATCTTCCTCATTGCCAACCAAAATATGGGCTTCCGACGCGATTTCCCGGAACACCTGTCGCAGTTCTTCACTCCGGTCTTGCCAGAACGATGCCCGATAATTGAGATCGAAGGATATAAGGCTGCCGTTGTTTTTCGCCGCCCGAAGGATTTCGAGACAAAACTGCCCGGACTTTTCTGAGAGGGCGGCGATGAGTCCCGACAGATGAACGATTTTAACCCCTTCGTCCCGGAAAATTCTATCGAAGTCAAAATCGTCAGACCTAAGCTCCCGGCCGACTTCTCCCGCTCTGTCATTGTGAACCCTGGGCCCCCGACCTCCGTAACCCGAATCTGCAACGTTAAACTGATGGCGGAAGCCCCATGGCCCGCCCTGCCGAAGCTCAGGCCCCTCGAAACTCATTCCACGCCTACGCAGATCGTCACGGATCAGACGTGAAACCGGGCTATCCTGTACGAAGTTGGTAAGAACCTTAACAGGCATGCCCAGGCTCGCGGCGACAGACGCCGCATTGGTTTCGGCGCTGGTAACCTGCATGGTGAACTTTCCTCCGGCATGAACCGGCTGGCCGGCTTCCGGGGTAAGACGAACTCCCATGCTTGTGGGGACCAGGAGGGACCATCGCGCTTCTGATTTGAGATTCATCACCGGATCAGACATCGTAGGTGGATGAGGAGACCTGGCCGCCGCTTCCGGTCCAGTTAGTGTGGAAAAACTCGCCCCGCGGCTTGTCGATCCGCTCGTAGGTATGGGCGCCGAAGTAATCCCGTTGAGCCTGAAGCAGGTTGGCCGGCAGGCGCTCGCTTCGGTAACCGTCGAAAAACGCCAATGCGGTGCTTAAGGCCGGCACCGGGATGCCCGAAGAAACCGCGGCGGCCACAACCCGGCGCAGGGCGTCCTGGCTGTCCAGGACCACCGATCGGAAGTACCCGTCCATCAGCAGGCTGCTGAGTTCGGGGTTTTTATCGTAGGCTGCCTTGATTTTGTCCAGGAAGGCCGACCGAATAATGCAGCCCTCCCGCCACATCAGCGCGATTGAACCGTAGTTGATTTTCCACCCGTTTTCCTTCGCAGCTTCGCGCATAAGCATAAAGCCCTGGGTATAGGAGATGATTTTCGCAAATAACAAGGCTTTTTCCAGATCGTCGATAAAAGCGTCGCGGTCAACGTCGAAGGGCTTTCCGGGGCCCGGGAGAATAGCGGATGCCCGGGTCCTCTCTTCCTTTAAGGCGGAAAGGCAGCGGGAGAATACCGCCTCGCCGATGAGCGTGACCGGAACTCCCAAATCGAGGGCGGAAATACCGGTCCATTTCCCGGTTCCCTTTTGTCCCGCGCTGTCCAGGATTTTTTCCACCAGCGGCTGCCCGTCAGCATCCTTGAAAGCCATAATATCCCGGGTAATTTCAATGAGGTAGGAATCGAGGGGTCCCTCGTTGTATTTCGAGAACACCCGGTGCATTTCCTCGGCGTTGAGTCCCAAACCTTCTTTCATTAATTGATAAGCCTCGGTAATGAGCTGCATGTCTCCATATTCAATGCCGTTATGAACCATTTTCACATAGTGGCCGGAACCGGCGTCGCCGACCCAGTCGCAGCATGCCTGCCCGTCTTTGGTTTTGGCGCTGATGTCCTGGAGGATATTTTTGACCTGAGGCCAGGCAGACTCATTGCCTCCGGGCATAATGGACGGGCCATGCCGTGCCCCTTCCTCGCCTCCGGACACCCCGGTTCCCACGAACAGTATTCCCTTTTTCGCCAGGTCCCGTGTGCGGCGGTTGGAATCGGGGAAATGACTGTTTCCCCCGTCGATGATGATGTCCCCTTCTTCGAGATGGGGAAGCAGTTTTTCAATAAATATATCAACAACGTCGCCGGCTTTGACCATGAGCATCACCCGCCGGGGCCGCTTCAGCGAGCCGACCAGTTCCTCGACGCTTCGCGCAGGGAAAATACTGTCTTCCCTGCCCGAGGCCGGACCCTTCATAAAAGCGTCGGTTTTTTCGACGCTACGGTTGTATACCGCAACGCGGTAGCCGTGGTCATTCATGTTCAAAACCAGGTTTTGACCCATCACCGCCAGTCCGATCAGCCCTATATCAGCATTGCTCATCCGCTTCTCCCCGGGGATTCCCCCTCTTTTGTTCAACCACAGGCACTGGCCGTTATTATGGCGCAGACCTCTCCCACGGCGGATTTTCCGGCAGAGCCTTGAGAAACTCCTCATTAATACGCCGCTGATACTCACCGGCGAAGTTCCCCTGGAAGAATCGGTCCAGCCCCTCATCTGTCAGACGCTTCCAGGACTGTTCCTCCTTCCCGGGAATAATGGGAAAAAACAGCACTCCCGCAGCCTGCGCCGCCGCCAAATCGCCGGGAGCGTCGCCGATCATAAGCCGGGCATCGCCAGCATACTTGCCGCCGCTGGCTGACTCAAGACTGCTTTTCTTGGAGCCCGCTTCCTGTCCGGCCACATGGGCTACCAGCTTCAGCAGCCCCTGCTCTCCCCATTCCTTTTCAATCTGGGCGATGGGGGCGGAGCTGACGACCATGCAGTCCGCCTGACCGGACATCCTGGCCAGGGCGTTCCGTACTCCGCCAAAGGGATCGACTCCACGGACGACTTCCTCGATGGCCCGGTTGACCGCCACCGACCAATTCCTGACCTTCTCGAGCTGAGGTCCGGGTGTATTCCCCATTGCCTGCTCCAGGGATTGTATGTCGTGCACCTCAGTCCCGTCGACCCATTGCATAAAATCCCCAAGCTGGGGAACCGCAGCGGCGGAAGAAAGAACATCGGGATGTGCCGCCAGGTACTTCATACTCAACGCGAGACCCTTGAAGCGGTTTATTCCCCGGGTTCTGCTGTACAGGTTGGCAAACTCCCAGACCTGCCGGGCGGGTTCTGCTATTTCTCCGAGGTCAAATTCCCGTATATAGGCCGGGCAAAAACAGCGCTTATGTTTGATTTCCATGGTATCGAACACGCAGCCGTCCGAATCAATGCCGATGAACCATTCATGCTGCGGCTGTATATCGCGAATCCGATTATGATGCTCGTTCACCCTGTATTCCTTTTCTTTTAAAACCGAGCATTCGCGGGGACTCCGCTACGCCCCCAAATGGAAGCTCGGATAGTTCTTCACTATACGATACATGGAAAAATCTTTCAGGGACAGGAGAAACTCAGTAGATTGCCGCCGGTTTTTTATTGATGTAAAGAAGCTTACTCACGGCTGCGAAAGAGCAAATTAGCAGGTGGATACTGATTTCGATAGGTGAAGAGAATCTGAAGATTTACCATTTCACCGCCCCACTCTACATAGCTGTGCCGCCAGTCGACTGGCGCGCCATTGACGTGAATGTCGTACCGGCGTCGGTGGCCCGGCGGCATGGCCCGGTCGATGGCGACAAACCATGCATAGACCTCCTTGACGCTGAGAATTTCAGGAGGTCCCGCCCCGCCGTCGTCAATGAGCAGAAACCCTTCCAAACGGAGCAGATCGATTGCCGTTTGTGCTGCCTGGGCATCAAGGGTAAAGGGTTTGGGGCTGGGAAAAATGACTGAAGTACGCGGCGCCGGATGTATCGGAGGGCGTTCGGCGTCTGTCTGCCCAGTCTGGGCGGGCAATGCCGCCGGTGAAAGTGCAGGGAGCTCCTGGGCTTGAGATGGATAGGCGAGCAGCAGGAACATGGCCCCGGTCATCAGAGAAAGAAGGATTTGAGGAGCGATCAAATGTGCGCTGTGTGAGTGCCGAGTTTTCAAACCTCTCGTAACCTCCCTGTTACGTTAGATTCTATCGGCGTTGCGGCTGCTGCAGCTTAGTAATCCATTCTCCCGACAGTACGGTGACCTCCTACCATGCAGCCGGAAAATTTGCGTTTTGCCCGCAAATGCCCAATAGTTTAATAATCTGAATAGTGCAATCGAGGAATCAACGTGGAGCGAATCGCTGGCCTCAGACGACGACGGGCGGCATTCATTTTTAGCATCCTTCTCTTTTTTACCGTATCGCTGTTGTTGCTGATCACGTTGATCAGAGAAAACAGAACCTCCATGGATGACGAACTTCAACAGGCAATCAGTATAGAAATACAGCAGATCTCCTCGAGCCTGGAGCAGGTATTCCGGGGGATTCGTTCGAATCTGGTTTCTGTTTCAGAGGCGTATAAATACGGACTGCGGGAACTGACTGATCTTTCAATCTGGCTGAATGATATCGCCGACTCCAGAGCCGATTTGCTACGGACGATTCTTATTGTCAATGACCGGGGAATCGTCATTGCCGAGTCCCGATTCGAGCGGAGCGCCCTGGGTTTTGATGTATCCGACAGGGATTACTTCCTGGCGCATCGAGATGGCAACGCAGATCAGGCAGTGTTTCTTCAAAGCGTGGTCAGCAGGGTCAACGGCGAGTGGTCGATGCCCGTATCAAAAGGAATTTATTCCTCCAACGGTGTTTTTCTCGGGGTTGCGGTAGCCTCCCTTGAACCGCGCTATGTGTCCCGGATTCTGGAGAGAATAAGTAATCCCCGTTTTGGAGGGAAGATCGTCCTTCATTCCAGGGAATCGGTTCTCACCTCGCTTCCGTACGACAGGGAAATCCTCGGCAGATCTATGAACGAAATCAGGCCTCAATCAGCTCATCCGGAGGATGATCGATTTGCGGCGGAACATCAGCTTGACCTACCCTTCCCCCTGGTGTTTACCTATGTTCCGGATCGCTATGATTACTCACATATCGGATTTGATTTGGCCGCAGGTCTGACAGTGATAGTAATTGTCGTATCGCTGTTATCCTTCCTGGCATACCTGGATACCCGCAACCAGGAGAGGCTGGCCAGGTACGCCGCCGAGCTGGAGGGCCGTGACCGGGCACAGAAGATATTATTAACTGAGCTGCAAAAGGCTCTGGCCGACCGCGACATCCTGCTCAGGGAGATATCCCATCGCACCCAGAACTCCATGGCAATCATCGCCGCAGTGTTGAATTTAAAGGCCGCCCGTCACGAAGGGAATTCCGCAGTTGGCGAACTGGTCTCCGATACGGAAAAACGCATTCAAGCCCTGAGCATGGTGTACGCCTTAACGGATAATCAGGTTAGCGGCGGCGCGGTCAACATAAAGCGCTTCCTCAAAAAGCTGGCTTCCCACGTATCGATTGCCTATGGCTCAAGCGAGTGCCGGGTAGTCGTTGCGGTGCAGTCACCGGCGATTCTACTGCCCATCGACCAGGCAGTTCCCCTGTCCCTGGTCCTCCACGAGCTTATCATCAACTCGATACAACATGGTTTTACCGGCCGGAGCAGCGGGTCCATAGATATTTCTATTTCCCGGTCTTCAGGAGCCCTGACCTGCGACTACCGGGATGACGGAAGAGGCTTTGAAAATCCCGAAGCTGAAGTCAAGGGCATAGGACTGAGCACCATCTATCAGATTATCGAACTTCAGCTCGACGGCAGCTACGATTTTATTGACGGCAAAGGCGTGCATCTAAGGGTCACTTTTCCCTTGAACGCGCAGGTCACAATTAAAGCGGAAGGGGAAGGTCAATGACGGTAATGCTTGTGGAGGACGAACCTATTCTGCTTCTGCTATTGAAGAAATTCATGAAGAGCCTGGATTGCCGCGTAAGCGCGGCGGTGATGAGCGGTGAAGAAGCCGTCGAAGCGGCCAGAAATACCATTCCCGATGTAATTATTATGGACATCAGGCTCAAGGGAGCTATGGACGGAATCACCGCTGCGCTGACCATCAATTCAGGAATACCGGTGATTTTTACAACCGCCTATGGCGACGACGAGATTCGAAAACGGGCGGCAAGCTGCAGCATGGCGGCCTTTATCAACAAACCATATGGAATAGAAGAAATTCGCGCCGCACTGGAAGCGGCGAATACAGGCTGAACTAGATAAAAAAGCCATCGGCAGCCTTAATTATTCGAGGCAGCCAATCAATAGGAGAGCAGAGTGAAAATCCGAGGCATTCTGATTTTGGGCGTCAGCCTCTTGAGTCTTTTAATTGTGGCAACCTCAACGGTTTCAATCATTACGACCATAAATATCGCAGCCTTTGAACGGGAAATCTATGAGATACGGCTGGTTTCCATAGATTACCTCATTCAATCGGACCGGGACGCTTATCAGTCGCATCTGGCGCTGGTGTACCTGCTGTGGGCCGGAAGCGCCGGTCGGGAACTGGACGGAGCCACGGAATCGGGCTATCTGGCAGATGTGCGGGACAATGCCGCCCAGGTGAGCGAGAGATTCGGGGTATTCGCCTCCCTCATGACCGATGCGGAACAGGAAACCGCCGAACGTATCGCGAACTTTGACGGAAAATACAACCGCTGGCTTCGGGTTGTGAACCAGGTGCTGGCTGCATACGAAGCCGGGAATATAGAACAGGCGGTGGCGGTTTTTTCACGGGACTATGCATCCCCCTTTGATGATTTGAGAAATGACATCGATGTTCTCACGGAATTCAGCCAGAATGCCGCCGCTGCGGCGCACCAACAGGTGGAGGATTCGGTAATTTTTATCGAGATCGTCAATATCGCCCTCACCATTACCGGGGTCATCTCCTCGATAATTATCGTTATTCTAATAATCCGCCGTGTTCTCAGACCGATTTCCCAGGTGAGCATAAGCGCCGAGGAATTAAGTTCAGGCGAGGGCGATTTAACCCAGCGTCTGCCCATGAAGGGCAGCGACGAGATGGCCATGCTCTCGGGGCATTTGAATGCCTTCATTGCAAAGACCGAAAAGATCCTTATAAGTCTGAGAAATACCGCGGAAGTGTCCAATGAAATAAAGGCGAGCCTGGTCGCCTCGGTGGAAGAGAACGCCGCGGGCGCCACCGAAATCTCCGCCAACATCGCCTCGATCACCGATCAGATTTCAGGCCTGGATGGAAGCATCCGCTCGATCAGTTCAAACATGGAAGGAATGAAGCAGTCCATCGGCGTTTTCGAAGGCCAAGTGGGCGACCAGGCCGCGATGGTGGAAGAGTCTACCGCTTCGGTGACCGAAATGATCGCCTCGATTAACAATTTAGCCTCTATATCCCAAAAGCGGAAAGAAGCCACCGAAGCCGTTCGGACAATTGTCCACGACGGGAATACTCGGGTCGCAGAATCCAACGACGCGGTCCAGGCCATCCACGCAGATATAGACAGTATTCTTGAAATGACCGGACTGATTGCCGGCATCGCTTCCCAAACCAATCTGCTGTCCATGAATGCGGCAATAGAAGCCGCCCATGCGGGAGATGCAGGCCGGGGGTTCTCCGTCGTCGCCGAGGAAATACGCAAACTGGCGGAAACAACCGGAACCCAGTCGCAATCGATAAATGAGGTATTGTCCCGGGTTGTACAGAATATAGAAACCGCCTCCGAGGCCTCCCAGTTCACCAGCAATCTGTACGAGCAGATCATCAAGGAATTCAGCATGTTGATGGATGCATTCGAGGAAATTACCCAAAACACCCTTGAGCTGAATACCGGAGGAAAGCAAATTCTGGAAGCCATGAACAATCTCTCCCGTCAGAGTTTGACGGTCAAAGAAGAAGCTGAAAGCATTCGCAATGCCAATGTCAGCATAGGCGAAGAGATGAACCGCATTGCCGACAATTCGGTGTCGGTATCGAATGCGAGTACGGAAATCCGCCGGGGTATCGCCGAAATTTCCGGTTCATCGGAAGAAATGCGTGAACAGGCCACCCGTCTTGCGACGGCCATAGACCGGGCGGGCCAGCAGCTCCAGCAGTTCGTACTTTCCGATGAAGAAGCAGAGGAAATTGGAGAACCCGAGGACCGTGAGTGACAGTTAGCTTTTCCTCAGAGAAATAGCAGGGCGAACAGCCCGTATCCCGCCGCCGCGGTAACGAGAATCACCAGCACATAGGGAATAAGCACCCGAATCCCGATGATCACCATGAGGAACACCTCGGACATGGGCAGGTTCTTTCGGGCATCGGACCGGCGGCTCAACCCGGAAGCCTCAGAGGCTTTCCGGGAATCCTCCGCCGCCCCGGTGTCGGCAGACGAAGCATTCTGAGGGTCCCGTGACTTCCGGGGCTCTTGCGTTTTTGTGTGCCGGCGGGATTCTTCTCTCACGGTTCGCCGGCTCGCCCGGCGGTCGAGGGCTGTGCGCCGGCTTGCCCGGCGGTCGAGGGCTGTGCGCCGGACTTGGCCTCTTCCGGCGGATTCACCCGATGACAGGCCACCTGCCGTCCGTCCTCCCCGGTGATAAGTCTGGGGGTCAGGGACTTACATACATCCATGGCCACCGGACAGCGGGTGTGGAAGGCGCAGCCCGATGGAGGATTTGCCGGGCTGGGCACATCCCCCGAGAGCACGCTTCGCTCCCGCCGCTGAGACGGATGGCTCACCGGGACCGCGGACAAAAGGGACTGGCTGTATGGATGCCGGGGGTTTTCAAAAAACGATGCGGTTTCACCAACCTCCACCAGCTTACCGAGGTACATGACTCCCACTCTGTCGCCGATATGCTTCACCACGCTGAGGTCATGGCTGACGAACAAGTAGGTGAGGCCGAGTTCAGCCTGAAGGTCCTGCAGCAGATTGATGATTTGGCTTTGAATGCTGACGTCCAGGGCCGAGATGGGCTCATCGGCCACAATCAAGGTCGGGTCCAGAGCCAGCGCCCGGGCAATCACCACCCGCTGACGTTGACCGCCGGAGAACTCATGGGGGTAGCGGTCGCCGTGGTAGGGCTGCAGCCCGCAGAGAGTCAACAGCTCGCCCACCCTCCTTCGGGCCGCCTCACCTTCGGCGATACCGTGAACCTTGAGTATTTCGGCGATGGCAGCCCCCACGGTCAGGCGGGGGTTCAGTGCGCTGTACGGGTCCTGGAACACGATCTGCATGTCTTTTCTAAGCTGGCGCATACGCGCCGGATCGGCTGCAATTATGTCTTCGCCCTTGAATCTAATGCTGCCCTCGGTGGCGCTGAGGAGCTTGAGAATGACCTGTCCGGTGGTGCTCTTGCCGCAGCCGCTTTCCCCCACCAGGGCGAAGGTCTCTCCGGGATAAATATCAAAGCTCACCCCGTCCACCGCCTTTACCGCCCCCTGTACCCTGCCGAATACCCCTCCGCGGATGGGAAAGTGTTTTTTCAAATCGCGCACCGACAGAAGAGGTTCGGAGTTTTTTGGTATATCTTCGCGGCTGCTGTGGGGCACCCGGTCCAGCGCGGTTTTTTCTGCGGGATTACTCATTATTCGCCTCCATTCGGGCCGAACCTGCGGCGGCTGCAGGGACCAGGGGCTGGCGGTCTTCCTGACTTAACTCTTCATGGAGCCAGCAGCGAACCGCATGGTGTTCGGCCAGCTCTCGCCGGGGCGGCATCTGAGACTTGCAGATGCTCATTGCGTTGGGGCATCGGGGATGAAAGGGGCATCCGCCGGGCATTTCCAGGGGGTTGGGAACATTGCCGGGAATAAAACCCAGGCGGTCCTGCACCTCGCCGAAGCTCGGCCGGCTGGCAATGAGTCCTCTGGTGTACGGATGGGCCGCATTGTCGAACAGGGCAAACACGTCAGCCTCTTCAACCACCTTGCCGGCATACATAACCAGAACCCGGTCGGCCATTTCGGCGATGACGCTCAAGTCGTGGGTTATAAACAGAACTGCGGTGTTTATCCGGTCTTTGAGGTCGCGCATAAGCCGCAGAATCTGTGCCTGTATGGTGACGTCCAGCGCAGTGGTCGGCTCGTCGGCGATGAGCAGTTTCGGGTTGCAGCTCAATGCCATGGCGATCATGGCGCGCTGGCGCATGCCGCCGGAAAACCGGTGGGGATATTCGTCGATGACCTCTTCGGCCCGGGGTATGCCCACCAGTTTGAGCATTTCAATCGCCCGGGTCCTGGCGTCCTGCTGATTCAGTTTCTGATGCAGAACTATCGCCTCGATGAGCTGATTTCCGATGGTAAAGACCGGATTGAGGCTGGTCATGGGCTCCTGGAAGATCATGGCGATCTCGTTGCCCCGGATTTTTCGAAGATCTTCATCATTGAGTTTGAGAAGATCGACTCCGTCGAAGAGGATTTCGCCTCCGTCAATTGACGCCGGCGGGCTGGGCAACAGGCGGAGGATGCTCAGCGAGGTAACGGTTTTGCCGCAGCCGCTTTCTCCCACCAGGCCGACTACCTCCCCCGCCCCGATGCTGAGGGACACGTCGTCCACGGCCTGAACGATTCCGTCGTCGGTGCGGAAGCTGGTTTTTAAGTTTTTTATTTCTACAAGATCTTTCATGGTTCCTCTTTGCCTGTGCCTAACGGGTTTTCGGGTCGAGGGCGTCGCGCAAGCCGTCGCCCAGCAAATTGAATCCGATGACCATAAACAGTATGGCCAGCCCCGGATACGTGGTCAGGTGATGGGCTGTGCGAATGTACTCCCGTCCGTTGGACAGAATGGCTCCCCATTCGGGCGTCGGTGCCTGGGCCCCGAGCCCCAGAAATCCCAGGCCGGCGGCCCAGAGAATTGCGGTGGCGATCTGAAACGTGCTCTGTACGATGATGGGAGCCAGAGTATTGGGCAGGATGTGGCGGAAGATAATGCTGAAATCGCCGACTCCAGCGGCCTTGGCGGCGGTGACGTAACTCTGTTCTTTGGCGGCCAGCATGGATCCCCGGACAAGCCGGGCGTAAATCGGAACGCTGGCGATGCCGGTGGCTATCATCACATTGCTCACGCCAACCCCCAGTACCGTCACCACGACAATCGCCAGGAGGATTCCCGGAAAGGCGATCATGATATCGATGCCGCGCTGGACGATCATATCGAACCTGCCGCCGTAGTACCCGCTCACCGCTCCCAGGGGAACCCCGATGCTGATGCCGATGGCCACGGAAATCAGGCCGATTCCCAGGGAAATCCGTCCGCCGTAGAGCATCCGGGTAAACAGATCCCGGCCGAGCTCATCGGTGCCCAGCAAATGCTGACCGCTGGGTCCCTGAAGCCGGTTCAGCAGGTTGACCCCGACGGGATCCTGGCTGCTGATGAGAGGAGCGCCGACGGAGACCGCGATAAACAGGGCAATGATAACCAACCCGATAACCGCGCCTCGATTTCGCAGAAGATGCCGCACGACGGTGCGCAGCTCGCTGTAATTCGAACCCGGCTCATTATTCTTGCCTTCGATGGATTGCTCCCCGCCGGGGTTTTGCTCTTGTATGACTTCGCTCATTCGGTTTCTCTCCAGATCAGGATGATTGATAGTGGATGCGGGGATCCAGGTAGGCGTAGATAATGTCGACCACCAGGTTTATCAGCACGAACAAAAAGGCGAGCAGCATGACTGTCCCCTGAACCACCGGGTAGTCCCGCCGTAAGATCGCGTCCACAAGGAGCCGGCCCACACCCGGCCAGGCGAACACCGTCTCCGTAAGGACCGCGCCGCCCAGGAGGATGCCGAACTGCAGTCCCAACACGGTAACCACAGGAATGAGGGCATTTTTCAGGGCATGCTTGTAGATGACCATCCGCTCGGATACCCCCTTTGCCCGGGCGGTGGTGATGAATTCCTGGCGAAGCACCTCGAGTACGCTCGAACGGGTTATCCGCGCCATCAGGGCCGCGCTTGCCATTCCCAAGGTTATGCTGGGAAGAATCAGGTGGCGTATTCCCCCGATTCCCGTGGCCGGCAGTATGCGCAACTGGACCGCGAACAGAAGCTGGAGCATCAGGGCCATCCAAAACACCGGAGCCGCTACCCCGACCAATGCGACAAACATGCTGGTGTTGTCGAATATTGAGTTCCGTCTGGTCGCCGACACAATGCCCGCCGAAACGCCGATTACCGTCGCCAATAATAGCGACACGCTGGCCAGCAACAGGGTGCGGGGAAACCGCTCCCCGATCTCCACGCTCACCGGGCGCTTGCTGAAAACCGACTGACCAAGGTCTCCCTGGACCAGATCGATCATGAAACGTCCGTATTGAACGATAATTGGGTCATCAAGCCCGTACTGGTCCCGCACCTGCTGGATATACTCGGGCGTCGCGTTCACCCCGGCAATTGCTATTGCAGGATCTCCGGGAATAAGACGGATGATGGAAAACACGATAATTGAGACGCCGATGACCACCGGAATGGTGAGCAAAAGGCGCCGCAGGATGTATTGATACAACGCAAGCCTCCTGGAATGGATAATCCCTTCCCGCAGCGGTCGGCCAAAGCAGACCGTTCCGGGAAAAGAAGCCGGCGCTCCTTATGGGAGCGCCGGATACGCACAAAAAAGAACGGCAATGCATTCAGTTACGGCTGCATGGCCGAATGTAAAGAACCCCTACTCGAAGCTCGCTTCCCATGCGCTCAGGTTTTCCAGGGGATGATGGATGAGCCCGTCCACATAAGTCCAGTTCGCGTTAACCTGACCCTGGTTGTACAGGTAAATCCAGGGAGCGTCTTCCCAAATGAGGGCGATCGCCTCGCCGTACAGAGCCGCTCGGGCCGCCTGGTCGGTGGTTACCCGTGCCTCGTCGAGGATTTCATCGACCCGGTCATTGCGGTAAAAACCCCGGTTGTTGCCGTTGGGGTTCCACTGATTGCTGTGAAGCAGGGCATACAGGCCGTAGTCAGCGTCCAGGGTGACGGTTCCCCATCCGAGCATAAATGCGTCGTATTCTGCGGCCTCCGGAGGCTGGGCGGTGAACTGCAGATAGCTCGACCATTCCCGGGTTTCCAGGGTGACGTCGATGCCCACTTCGGCGAGCTGGCTCTGGAGAACTTCCGCCACGGTAGCATCCAGAGGATAGCGGCCGGTGGGATGGTGGATGGTCATGGAGAAGCCGTCGGGGAATCCGGCCTCGGCAAGTAGCTCCCTGGCCAAATCGGGATCGTAGTCGTAGGGCCCGACGGACGCATGACCGAATACCGCGGGAACCACCGGCGCGTCAGCAACGGAGAAGCCCTCGAACAGGCTGTTGACGATGGCTTCCTTGTCGATTGCGTAGTTCAGCGCCTGGCGGACCACAGGATTGTTAAAGGGCTCGCGCTCGTTATTAAACCCGATGTAAATCTGGCGGACGCTGTTTTCCCGGACAATCTCGATATTGGGATCGGCCTCGAGACGGGCAACTTCCTGGGGGGGTACCCGCATCATGGCGTCTACTTCGCCGGTTTCAAGGGCGACAATCAGGGCCGAGGATTCGGGAATGAATCGGAAGTTGACATTGGGAATGGCGGGAATGTCTCCGTAGTAGTCTTCATTGACCGTCAGGGAAATACTCTCGCCCCGGTTCCACTCGGTAATCACATAGGGACCGGTTCCCACGGGAAGCTCGAAGCTGTCCTGAGGTCCCAGTTCCGCCAACTGTGCGGGGGACACAATGCCCACAAAGGAATGGGACAGGTGGGAAAGAATCGGCGCAAAGGGCTGGCTCAGAGTGAGCTGCAGAGTGAACTCCCCGATCGCCTCGATGTCCGTTACCGTACCCAGCAGGAAGGCGTAGGCCGCACCCACTTCGGGGTCGACAAACCGGTTCAGGTTGACGGCGACGGCCTCGGCATTCAGCGGAGTGCCGTCGTGGAAGGTACCGCCCTGGCGGATCTCAAAAGTCCACACAGTACTGTCGGCGCTGGCGCTCCAGCTGGTCGCCAGCATGGGAGTCAGACTGCCGTCTTCTTCCATGTAGATGAGACGCTCGACGACGTGCTCGCCGACGGTCGCCGCCGGAGCGCTGGTCATGTTGACCGGGTCGAGGGACTCGGGTTCGGCACCCATTCCGATTGTCAGGGTGTCCCGCACTTCAGGTTCGGCTTCAGCGCCGCCCGCTGCAAAAAGCGCTGCAGTCATGATAAACATCATCAACAGCGAAAGTTTCAGGATATGCATAGTTTTACGCATACTACCTCCTTAAGTGTATAAATATAGATAAAAGCCGAGTGATTAAGCAAGGAACTAGCGGGCAAAAAACCCGCATTCATCGGGACTTTGGCAATTGTCCTTGACCCGGCGTCCATGGCAAAAAGGGAGAATCGGAGGATTTATGAAAAAGTACAGCGGAGCCGCGCTTATAACGGGCTCTACTTCGGGAATCGGTTTTTATTTCAGCCAGCTGTTGGCCTCAAGGGGTTACGACCTGATCCTGGTTTCGAGAAACGCTGACAAGCTGGAAAGCCTCAAGGCGGAGCTGGAGGGGCAGTACTCCGTGGCGGTGTCGGTCATTACCTGTGACCTTGCCCGGGCGGACGCGGCCGAAACGGTGTACCGCAAGCTTAAGGCGATTAACAAGCCCGTCGGCCTGCTGATTCAGAATGCCGGAGGATTCGATTCCGCGCCCTTTCTCACAGCCGAAATCCCGGCCCACGAGTACCTGATACATCTCCATGTGAACTTTCCAGTGAAATTTGCACGCCTTCTGCTCCCGGAAATGATAGAAAACGGCGGCGGCGGAATGATAGTCATGGCCGCGGCGAATGCGATTGTACCCATACCCTGGTTTTCCATCGATTCGGGAACCAAGGCCTTCGTAGACGCCTGGGCAGGTTCCCTGTACGGCGAGCTCAAGGGCCGGGGAATTGACGTGTTGTCGGTCTGCCCGGGCCCCACCAACACCGACATACACCTGAGCTCCGGCGTGAGCCCGGAAGATAAATCGCGGCTCCACTCCCCGCAGGCCGTCGCCCGCCAGGCCCTGAAGGCAATCGGAAAAACACCGCGAATCGTAACCGGACCGTCGACAAAACTGCAGATTTTCGCCGCCCGGTTCGCCCCGCGGGCACTTCAGCTGATGATTTCGAAACTGGTAACAAAGAAACTGTTTAGAATAACGGCATCCTGAGGGTGAATCAGAAATTGCCGATGTGTAAGGGAGCATTAATGTAAAACGGGGCGACCTTTTTGGCCGCCCCGTTCTATTGTGCATTTGGATAGATTAATTACTGAAGTGAGATCTCCAAGTGGTATATAAACCTTGCGCAGAGGCGACGCCGTCCCGGTAGGCGACGATGTAAAAACGGTATTCGCCAAATTCATTCAAGCCAGGATCAAAACCAACATCACGAACAGTGAAATTACCATTACCAGTAACATCATTGATGAGATGACCGGCGAGATCAGGTGCCCCATTGAAGTCTGTATCGACCTGTAAATGAACTTCGTACCAGTCGGATCCGGGCTTAGACCCCCAAGTGATATGAAAGAAATATCCGTTCTGGGATGTATACTCTCTCACAACCGAGGGTGCCGGCGGGGCGATTCCCCAGGTTCGGCCCTGATCGGGGTCGCTCATGGGATAGGTATCGGTTCCAACGGTGGCGCTGACCCGGTAGTAATAAGTCGATGCCGAGCTCAGAGATGAGTCGACGTAACTTTCTGCCACAGCGGTACCGATTTCCGTGTAGCTGCCGCCCTCAGAGGTGGATCGGTAAACTGTGTAGGAATCGGCGCCCGGAAAGGCGTCCCAGCTGATATGTATCTCATAGAGTTCGGTTTCGTTGCTCGCCGAAACTCCGCCGACCTTTCCGGTGATGGTGGTATCCGCCGAATCGGTAAATGTCTCACCGACACCGTCCACGAAGGTCACCCGGTAGACATAGCTGCCGCCGATGACCGCCGTGTCATCGGTGAAGCTCCGGGTGCTGGCATCAACGGTTCCCAAAACGCTGTACGACGGCGTCACGAATGCCAGCGTACGCTCAATTCGCGCTTGAACCGAGGAAGGCCATGTGCTGCTGTAATACCAGGAAACTTCGGCTGTCCCTCCGGACTCGCCGACGGCGACGTCCTCAGGCGCGGTGAGAACCCGTCCGGCAGCGGTACTGCTGGCGGACGATTCCCGACTGCCCAGGACCGTAATAACCTTGTAATACCGCCGGTCGCCCGGTGCAGGTTCAGTATCAATAAAAGAGGGGCTGTCCACCGTCGCCACAAGGTAGGAACTGGAAGTGCTCACATAGGACGAGGTGTTCCGGTAAATCTCGTAGCTTACCCCCGGTTCGTCGATACCCGTCCAGGAAAGCATGAGGTCCTTGCCGTCAGCGCTGGTGTTCACCATCAGGTCGGTGGGCACGGGAACTACCGGGAAGGTCACCTGAATCGACGAGGACATGGAACTCGAGTCGCCGTTGGCCCGGTACGCCCGTACCGCATAATAGGCCCTGGTGCCGCCTGGCAGGGCAGTATCGGTAAAGCTGGTGCCGGAAACATCGGCCATCAACAGGTCTGATTCGGAAAGCGAAGAATAGCTGTCCCGGTAGACCGAATAGCTCACCGCTCCGTCAACCGGATCCCAGCTTAGTTCGACCTCGGAGTAACTGGCGCTGACCTCTACGAGATTTTGGGGCCGGGGAAGGGCGCTCATGCTCCCGTCAACTCTGTCGCTGGCATCCCCTTCCTGGTCGCCGGCGAATGCGCTGACCGCATAGTAGTATGTCGATTGGCTGGCGCCGTAGATAACGTACTCGGGTGAGGTTACCTCGGCAATGAAACTGTAATTATCTTCATTGGTCCATGAGCTTGAGCTGCCGGCTACCCGGTAACCCGAAACGCCGCTTATGCTGTCCCAGCTGAGATGGACATCGCTGCCGATAATTTCGGCGGTGAGCCCGGTAACCTGGGGGATCCTGGGTGATGCCGACACTGTCTCACTGGCTGCGCTCTCGAAGCCTCCCGAATATGCAGTGATGTAATAATGGTACTCCGAGCCGATACTCACTTCCGTATCTTCATAGTACTCTTCCCAGGAATCCAGGGTCTGCAGCAATGAGTAGGACCCGTCGGTTCCCGCAGAGCGGTACACATAATAGCCTTCGCTCTGGTAGTCGCCATACCAGGACAGATAAATAGCCCCCTCCCGGGCTTCGGCATACACGCTGTATGGGGCTTCGAGCTCGACCAGGTCGGGCAATAGAAAGTTACATCCTGCGGACATAAATGCCCCAAGGGCAAAGAGAAAGAGGAAAAATCTGGATTTCATGGGGTACCGTTCCTTGTTTCTGTTTTTTAGATAGTACCAGTGGAGTAAATGCCCGTCAACTATTGAGCGAACTTATTCGTCGGGGTCGACGCAGCCCGGATCTTCGGGCTGAAACAGCCCTTCGAGGAAGCGGATGATCTGCAGTATGCGGTCGTCCTTCAACCGGTAATGAATCTGTTTGCCCCGGCGTTCTTTATCCAGGTAGCCCGCCATCCACATCATCTTTAATTGCTGGCTGACGTTGGATGTATTGGCTCCGCAGATCTCCACCAGCTGGGAAACCGTGAAGGGCTGCTCGGACAGGGCGCAGAGAATGTGGAAGCGCACCGGATTTGACATGGTCCCGATGACCTGTTCAACCCGTGAGCAGCGAATGTCCGCAAAGCGCGCCTTTATATGCTTAATCACATTCCCCGCGTCACCTGTCTGATTTACTTCCATTTTCCATCCTTGAGATCCCGGGTAATTGCCTCCGCAGCCCGGCGACCTTCGCCCATGGCGAGGATTACCGTCGCTGCTCCCAGGACAATGTCGCCTCCGGCATACACGCGGTCCATGGTGCTGCGGTTCTCTTCATCGACCACAATATTGCCCCATTTATTGGTACCCAGATCCTCTGTGGTCTGCCGGATAAGGGGGTTGCTCACATTGCCGAGGGCGGGGATGACCGTATCCATTTCAAGCTCGAATTCGCTGTTTTCAATCGGCACGGGCCGACGCCGGCCGGAGTCATCGGGTTCGCCGAGCTCGTACTTTTGAACCTCTATGGCCCGGACCTTGCCCTCTTCGTCGCCGAGAATCCGGGTGGGGTTGTGGAGAAAGTGGAAGCGTATACCCTCTTCCATGGCATGCTCAATCTCCTCGGCGCGGGCGGGCATTTCTTTCCTGGTTCTACGGTAAATCACATTGACCTCTTCGGCTCCCAGGCGAAGGGCCATTCGGGCGGCGTCCATGGCGACATTGCCTCCGCCGAGCACCGCAACCTTTTTCGACGGATAAATCGGCGTGTCCACGTGATCCCTGTCATAGGCCTTCATGAGATTGCTGCGGGTGAGGTACTCGTTTGCGGAAAAAACCCCGACCAGGTTTTCACCGGGAATGTTCATAAACCGCGGCAGTCCTGCGCCGGAGCCGATAAAAATCGCATCAAATCCGTCCTTTTTTATCAGATCTTCAATAGTGCGGGTTCTGCCGATGAGAAAATTCAGGTGAAAGGTGACGCCCATAGCCTCCAGGGTGGCGATTTCCTTCTCCACTATGGCCTTGGGCAGACGAAACTCGGGAATTCCGTAGATCATGACCCCGCCGGGTTTGTGGAAGGCCTCGAAAATTTCAACCTGGTGTCCCGCCTTGCGAAGATCCGCCGCCGCCGTGAGTCCCGCGGGTCCCGATCCCACAACCCCGACCTTGAAGCCCGTGTCGGGGCCGGTTTCAGGAACGCTGACCGTACCATGCTCCCGTTCCCAATCCGCAACATAGCGCTCGATGCGACCGATGGCCACGGACTTCATCGGATCTTTGAGACTCTTGCCGACGGTGCAGTACTCCATGCATTGAACTTCCTGCGGACAGACCCGGCCGCAGATTGCCGGGAGTAGGCTGCTGGCCTTTATGGCGTTAACAGACCCCTGGAAGTCGCCGTCCAGAGCCTTTTGAATGAAGGCCGGAATGTCGATGGAAACCGGGCAGCCCTTTATGCAGGGGGCGGTCTTGCACTGGAGGCAGCGGAGGGCTTCAACCTTCACCTGGTCTTCAAAATAGCCCAGGGCAACCTCGCTTTGGTTTTTCCCCCGCTCTACCGGGTCCTGGGCGGGCATGTCCATCTGGGGCAGCGAGATTCGGTCCTTTACCTTCAGCTCGTCCTGACGGCCGCCGAACTCGCTCCAGAGTTTTTTCGCCTCTCCGGCAAGGGCTTCAGGGGTTTTATATTCGTGGCTTTCCATTGCAGTGCTCATTATTATGTTCCTCTTTTGAACGCGCCGAAAGGTCGGTAGGCAATGCTCCGGCCGGCTCGGCATCTGTTGTCCGCCGGATTATCCGGCGTTACCCGCTGCGGCAGGGGATTTTCCCGCTTCGATCCTGCCCTCCGCATTGCCCTTGAGCCCGATATTGCATTTATGGGCCGCTTCCTGCTCGTGCTTCTTGTAGGCTTTCTGACGGAGCATCATGTTGTCGAAATCAACAAGGTGAGCGTCGAATTCGGGCCCGTCGACGCAGACGAACTTTGTCTCCTCACCGACGGTAACCCGGCAGCCCCCGCACATTCCCGTGCCGTCGACCATAATCGTATTGAGGGAGACCAAGGTGTGGACTCCAAAGGGCCGGGTGGTTTCGGCGCAGAATTTCATCATTATCGGAGGGCCGATGGCGACCACTTCAGCCGGAACGCCGGCTTCGCAGAGCTCCTTGAGGGGCTCGGTCACCAAAGCTTTTCGGCCGTAGCTACCGTCATCGGTGCAAATAATCACCTCGTCCGACCAGGTATTCATCTCGTCTTCCATGATCAACAGGTCGCGATTCCTGGCGCCCATGATGGTGATGACCTTGTTGCCAGCTTTTTTATAGGCCTGAACGATGGGATGCATGGGCGCAACGCCTATTCCGCCGCCCACGCAGACCACGGTCCCCAGCTTTTCTATTTTCGTCGGGGTGCCCAGGGGACCGAGAACGTTTTTGATATGATCGCCTTCGTTCAGGGCCGCCAGGTTCATGGTGGTCTTGCCAACCGCCTGGAAAATAATCGTGATGGTGCCGGCGTTTTCGTCGGCATCAGCGATGGTAAGGGGGATGCGCTCCCCGAAATTAGTGTCGAGCTGAATAATGAGGAATTGCCCGGCTTTCCGGCCTTCGGCGATAAACGGCGCTTCAAACACCATTTTGAATACGTCGGCGGAAAGCTGTTCCTTTTTTACGATCTTGTTCATATGATCCCTTGCCTCCTGTGAGGTTTCCCGGACCCTGGTTCCTGGTACGCAAATCCAGCCGGGGAAACCGCCGGTCTCTCGGTTAGAGTAACACGGCCCGGAAAACTGCGCCCCAACTATTTGATAGGCCTATTTGTCAGGTATAAATCAATTCCCTTGGCGGCCGAGTGTCCGTTGGCGATGGCGCTGATGGCATCCCGTTTCCAGTTGGTTATGTCCCCCCCGGCGAAAATCTTTTCATCGCCGGTGCGTTTATACTCGTCAACTTCGACTATTCCGCCTTTGGGAAAGACCAGATTCGCCGCAATCTCCTCGGGGATAAAGCTGTAATCCGCCGCCTGGCCGATGGCCGGAATCACCGTATCGCATTCGATGAGCTCTTCGCTGCCCTCGATGAGTTGGGGCCGCGGCCGTCCGCCGCGGGGATCGGCGACCATTTCAGCCTTGCCCCAGTAGAGTTTGAGTCGGGTCCCGCCCTGAGTCGGATCACCCTTTTCAATCCTCAAGGGAATGGCCTGGGTGGTGAGAACACAGCCCTCTCCCTGACTTTCGTGAATTTCCTCTTCATCGGCGGGCATGTCTTCCTCCCGCCGGCGGTACAGGATGGTAACCTCGGCGCCGTACCGTCGACTGGTGCGTGCAGCGTCCATCGCCACGTTACCTCCACCAACCACCACGACGGATTTTCCGATGTCGGGGGTGACGCCGTTGGTCACATCGTCGAGGATCTTTAAACCGGAAATCACCCCTTTGTTTTCCTCACCGGCGATATTCAATCCGTAGGGGTCGTTAAGGCCCGTCGAAAAAAAGATCGCGTCGTGCTTATCGTAGATATCCTTGAAATCCACATCGACGCCGATGCGCAGATTTTGCTCAATGACAACTCCCAGGCTTCGGATATACTCAACATCCTTGTCCACCTGATCATAGGGTAGCCGGTACTCCGGGATGCCGTAGCGAAGCATGCCGCCGGCTTTTTCGTTGGCGTCGTACACTGTTACGTCATAGCCCAGAAGCCGCAGGTAGTATGCCGCCGCCAGACCGCCCGGTCCCGAACCGACGACTCCGATATGCTTTCCGTTGGGCTTCTCTCCGCTTTCCAGAATGCCCTGGTAATCATTGAGATAGATTTGATCGACGATGTATCGCTTGAGCCATCGAATACTGATGGCTTCGCCCTTGTGTTTTACCGTGCAGACGTGTTCGCAGGAATGGGAACACACCCGTCCGCAGCTTGCCGGAAGAGGATTGGCGTTGTACACCACTTTCAAACCTTCGCCCATATCGTCCTTCCTGATTGCATCGATGTACGCCGGAACGTCCATGTGGGCCGGACAGGTGGCGATGCAGATACCGCAGGCTATGCAGCGGTCGGCCTCTTCCATGGCCTGTTCCTTACTGTACCCCTGCACCATTTCGACAAAGCTCTTTTGGCTTTCTTCGAAGGAGAGCATGGGCATTTCAACCCGCTTGCCTTCGAGAAGTTCGTAGCCCGGAGCCCGAAAGTAACCTTTCTCGTCGTTATCCCAGGGCTTGGCGTCATGGCCGGGAACAAAGCGGAACACTTCGGGGTCGCTGTCTATCCAGACATACTCATTGCTCATGCCCAGGCTGCCGGTGGGGCAAACATCCACGCAGAGGGCGCACCAGCAGCAGCGGCCGTAATCTACCTTCGGGCGCAAACCGGAGTCGCCATGCCGGGCATCCCTGACCGGAACCAGATCGATGGCCTCGTTCTGACAGATAGTTTCGCAGGTGCCGCAGCCGACGCATTTGTCGATATCATTTTGATGAAAGCCCCGGTACCGGTCTGCTCCGGGACGGGTTTCAAGCGGCCGGCGGTTTGTATAGGGCTTGGCAAAGGCGCGCTTCCACACGGAAAACGGCGCAACTATATCTTTCAAACTCATGTGCTTATCTCCTCGTATCTACAGGCTCGATGCCTGAGGGTTGGGGAACCGGACCCCGATGGGCATTCGCCGCAGCGGCCGGAAACCCGCCTCAACGCTCAACCTCGGGCGGATAGGTGTGCAGGGACACCATAAGGCCCGCGGTATCGGCGATGTTCACACCGATGGACAGCCGCTCCATGAGGGCAACCGCATGGGTGTAGCTGGGTCCGCGAACGTAGATCCTCCGGGGTTTGTCGCTACCGTCTGTGTTCAAATAAAATCCGTACTCCCCCCTGGTACATTCAGCCTTGCGGTAGGTCTGGCCGGCTTCGATGCGCCAGTGAAGCACGTTGGGAAGCTGGGTATGGAACTCTCCCTGCCCTGAGCGACTGTCGAGGTGATCCATGATTTGGCGCATAAGATCGATCGACTGGTACATTTCCCGCAGCCGGACCCGGGCGCGGGCGAAGGCGTCGCCGCCGTCCTCGGTAATTATGTCAAAATCGAGGCGGTCGTATACGCCGTAGGGCTGGTCCTTCCTCAGGTCGCGGCGGATGCCCGAAGCCCGGGCATTGGGGCCGGTTATTCCGTAGGCGTCGATCATTTCCGGTTCGATGATGCCGAGTTTCTTCGCCCGGGCCTTAAATACCGCATTGTGGAACATGGCCAGTTCCACATCGTCCAGGGTGCCCTGGACAGTATCCAGAGTTTCCCGCAGACGCTTGGTCCAACCGATGGGCAGGTCGGCCCGGACGCCGCCGGGAATCATGTACATATGATAAATCCGGCCACCGGAGACTTCCTCGAAGCGGTCCAGCATGTAGTCCCGCATGGTGACCGTCCATTGGCCCAGGGTTCCCATACCGAATGAACCGGCCTGACCGCCAAGCCACATGAGGAAACTGGTCAGCCGGGACATTTCGAGTTGGAGGGTCCTTATCCATTTGGCGCGCTCGGGAATCGAAACCCCGGCGAGCTCTTCGGTGACCTCCGCAAAGAGGTACTCGTTAAAGTCCGGCTCGGGTACTGCGATGCGGCACACGATGGGAAAGCACTGAATGAATTTTCGCCGCTCCATCAGCTTCTCGAAACCCCGGTGCAGATAGCCGACGTGGGTGGTGCATTCGACGATTTCCTCGCCGCAGGTGACCAGCTCCAGGCTCATATTGCCGGTAATGCCCGGGTGTTGGGGTCCCTGCCAGACCTTGAGATACTTGCCGCTCTCCAGGTCGAAGCTCGCCTTTCCGTTTACCAAAGGCGGCAATTTGGGATCGCTATTTATATTCGCCAGATTACTTACCATTTCTCAGCCTCCGAGGGGTACAGTTCTTTCCTCATGTGTTCCCGGGGGTCGTGGGTTACCCGTCCGGGACGCTCGTAAAAGGTCTCTTCGGAATACTTCCGGGTATCGAAGTCCCTCCGCATTGGAGGCAGGCCCTCCCAGCCCTCGAGAATGAAATTCTCGCCCACCCTCGGACTGCCGGGAAAATTGACGCCGAACATCTCAAACAATTCCTGCTCATATGTGACTGCAGCGGGCCAAAGATGATGTATGCTGTCCGCCTCTGCCCGCTCCCTGTCGATGGGCACGGTGATGCAGAGGTCAAGTTTGGCGTCATAACTATGGAGCATGTACTTCAGATCGAACTTCCCCTCCTCGATGCGGTCGACCGCAGAGAAAAAACTCAAATGGGTGAAGCCCTCAAGCTGCTTCAGGTGAGTGATCAGAGCCACAGCATCGGACTGATCGACGACGATGAAGGCCTGATCCTCCCGCTGGCGGTGCACCTGGGTGATTCCGAAGCGCAGCGCCAGCCTGTTGAAAAATTCCTGTTTCATATCCGGTTCTCCTCGCTCCGCCTACCAGTTGTAGTCCGGCATATTCCAGTCTTTGATGATCCGCTTCTGGTTGGCTTTGTACCAATCGAAATTCTCGGCGTAGAGGTTCGCCCCCTCGCCCTTGCCGTCGCGGATCCTGTTCTTTAGCTGATTGATTCCCGCAAGGAGCGCCTCGGGACGGGGCATGCAGCCGGTGACGTACACGTCCACCGGTATGTAGTGATCCAAACGGTTTACCGTATTGTAGCTGTCCCAGTACATTCCGCCGTTAATGGTGCAGCTTCCAAGGCCCATGACGAATTTCGGTCCCTGCATCTGCTCATAGGATCGGACGATGCGCTTCATGGTTTTTACGCTGGCATATCCGCCGATGATAAACAGGCCGGACTGACGGGGAGTGGGCCGGGCCTGGACCCCGTACTGATACATGTCGAAGCGGCTGGTCATCAGGGGGCGCAATTCGATTGCGCCGCATCCCGTTCCGAAGCCCAGAATCCACAGGGATTCGCTCCGCGCCCAGTTCAGGAAGTTTTCCCAGATGCCCCGGAAGGGCTTGGCGACTTCGGGCTTTTGGTCGCAGAAATGCATGCGGTCCCAGTCGGGCAGGTCCCGGTTCAGCAGGCGGCCGTTTTCATCATAGAGAGGAACGTTTTCACCGCCGGCTGCCCAGAGGTCGGCCTGTCGGGACCGATGGTCGGCGGAATTGCCGTCGGCCCATTTTTTCGGCAGGGTCCTCAGGTCGGGGTTTTCCACCGGGGTTCCCAGGTAGTTTGTCATATCGGGAATGCGGGAACCGTGGACCTCGGGGGTTGCCAGGGGATTGCCCGCTTTGCTCAGACGCTGTCCGTCATGGTCTTTTACCAGTTCAGTACTCACATTTCACTCCTTAAATCATCTGCAGGACCACCGCGGCGATTCCTATGAGGGTCGGAACCCCGAGGAAGAAGCGGATGGACTGGTCGGTGCGGAACCGGGGGAAGCTGGCTCCCACGATGACGGTGTAGAGATAAATCAGGAAGGTCTTGAGGATCATAATCCCCAGGCCTCCGACGACATTCATAAAGGCCCAGCCTCCCTCGAACAGGGTCAGCACCGGCGCCCCGCCCCAGAACAGGTTCATAAAAAGCACCAGTTTTGCGCCTTGGAAAACCGCCCGGTTGGTTTGAAGCATTCCCAGAAAGCTGGACTGCATTTCCGTAGGAGGACCAATGGGGATTTCCTGGGGGGCGATGACGACGCTGAAAGGGTTGCCCATACTCATCCCGAGGAAGGCAAGCATGCCGGCGGCCATGGCCAGGGGATTGGTAAACGCGGTCCACCTTGTCACGTCCAGGACTCCCGAGCCCTGCTGGGCAGCGACGATCTCGGTAATGTTGAAGCTGCCGTACTGGGCGACAATGGCGATCACCGCAAGCGCGAAGGGCAGCTCGAAAGCGGTCATCTGTGCAAGCCCGCGGCTGACTCCGATTGGGCTGTAGGGGTGGCCGCTCTCGCTGGCGCCCAGAGCCATCCCCAGCTGTCCGAAGAAAATAAAATACATCACCAACAGCAGATCGCCGGAAAAAGACAGATTGGCGAACAGCGCCGACCCGTAGATCACCGGAATGAACATATATGTACCGATCCCGCCGGCCAGGCGGAAGACCGGGCCCAAATAGAACATGACGCCGTGATTGATGGCGTGGCGCCGGGCGTTATTCTTTATGATATCGATGTACGGCTGATACACCGGCTGACCGATTCGGCCCTGGACCTTGGCCCGAACCCGGGCCATGGTACCCATCAAGAGCAGACCGTAGTTGAGCACCACGAAGAGACTAATCGCGGCGTAGAGTATTTTTATCGGAATTTGACCGATCATTTACATCCCTCCTCTGGTGAACAGAAACACCAGCAGCAGATACAGCAGAATCTGGAAACCGTAGGTCTGGGCATTGCCGGTATTCCACCGGCGAAGTCCGTCGCCCAGCGACTTCGTCACATCGCCCAGGCCGGACCAGAAGCGGGTGGCCCATGGCGAAGCCAGGAAACCCAGGGCTTTTTGGTAATGGGAGAAAAAGTTGAATGCGTAATGGGTTGTTTCCGGCTTGTAGGGCCGTTCTGCGGAGTATACGATGTTGAACTGTTTTACCTTCACGAGTTTTTTGCCCGAGTTTGCCACGAGAAGCAGAACGAGCGGCAGGGCGAAGACTCCCATGGTGACGTACATGACCGCATTGCCGTTCCAGTAACCCAGGCTTGAAATGACCTCATAGCCATTCCAGCTCACGGTGGCGGCGAACAGGGGTTCGACGGCGGCCTGGAGCGGCTTGATGATGAGATTGGGATACATGGAGACGGCCATAATTCCCGCCATGAAGATGAACTGGGGAATGAGTTGAATCACCGGAGCTTCCTTTACATGTACAAGATTGTCTTTTGGCTGCCCGAGGAAGATTGAGTGTATCAGCCGGTACAGGTAGAGAAAGGCGACCCCTGAAGAAAACATGGCGACGGCGGCCTGAAGGTACCAGCCCTTTTCCATGAGGGCGGTGTAAATGAGCCACTTACCGCCGAATCCGCTCAGCGGGGGAACCCCCGACACGGCGATAATCGCGAACAGCACCGAGAGGAAACTGAAGGGCATTGTTTTAATCAGCCCGCCCATCTTGTACATCAGCCGGGTTCCGGTACGTTGGATGACTCCCAGTACCGCGAGCCAGAGCATTCCCTTGAACATCAGGTGAGTGATGGCCAAATAGAGGCTTGCCACATAACCCATGTGACTCATGGTGGCCATTGCAAGGACGATGTAGCCCACCTGACCCATGGACGAATACGCCAGGGTATACTTTATATCTTCCTGAAAGAGGGCCATAAGGGCTCCGGCGACGGCGGTTATCGCCCCGATCCACCCCAGAAGAGAAGCCATTGGTATGCCGGCCGTGGCATTGCCCGACCATGCGGGAACCAACCTGGATGCCAGAACTCCCCCAAAGAGCATCAGAAGGAAAATGCCGGCCTTGCTGAGCACCGAGGAAAGCAGGGCGCTGACATCGTCCTCAGCCTCGGCGTAGCCTGCGGGGAGCCACAGATGGAGGCCGATTCCGCCCAGTTTTATCAGGGCGGCCAGCCCGATCATAAGGGCGGCAAGGCGAACCCCCGGCGCATTTTCTATTCCGCTTCCGGCAAATGCCATTATCCAGGGATTGCCGCCGGAAAATGCTCCGGCGACCTGCAGAATGAGTATTCCCGCCAACAGGGCATAGGCGGAAAACAGGGAGAAAACGATGTAGCGCATGGCCCCTGCGGCGGCTTTGTTTCCGCGCACAATGAGGAAAAAGCTGGTTACGGTCATCATTTCCCAGGCGAAGAAGAGTTCGAGGCCGGTTCTGGCCATTACCAGCGCGGCAAGCGAGGTACTCAAGCCCGCAATAAGGGCCATGAGCCCGTCGCCCCTGCCCTTGCGGGTCAGGAAGGCCGGTAGCTGCACAGCGGTTCCCCCCAGGAAAACAATCATAAAAATCTGCGGAAGACCGCCCAGACCCGGAACCGTGAGGTACCCCAGGGCTCCGATTCCGATAATAGCCAGGATAATCTGCAGCTTCTGGGGAATTCGAAAGAGATCAAGCAGGGCAAAAACCAGAACTGCCGCTACGGGCAACAGGATCCATGGCGCAATGCTGAACAGCGACATCCACAGCCCGTAGCCCGCAAGCAGGGCTGAGGAAACCGCAGGGATTCCCGCCGCCCACCGGGAGCGAGCCCGGCCCTCAATGGCAGGCGCACCGGCGGCGGCGGTATCATCGGCGGTGAAGTCGGCGGGTACTGATTCGCCCAGGGTTGCGCCGTCATCGGCTTCGCTGCGGGCCAGCGACAGGAACCACTTGAACAGGTAAACCGCTTCTATCAGCGACCCCAGCAGGATAACGGCGGTGTAAGCCCAGCCGCCGGAAGCTATGAGGTTTTGAATAACCGTCCACTTCACCCAAAACGACGGGAAGGGAGGAAGGCCGATCAGGGCTAAAATTGAGATCGCCATTAGTATTAATAGGAAGGGCCGGCGGCGCAGGCTTCCCGTTGAAGAGGATGCATCGGCGCCGATCATCTCGGATACCCAGAAAAGCCCCGCCTTCGCCAGGGCGTGATTAAGAAGGAGGAAAACTGCAAGTGCCACCACCGACTCGGGAACAACCGAGAGCACCAAAAGAACCAGCCCGGTCTGGGCGATGGATGACAGTCCCAGCATTCTGCGCAGATTCGGCTGATTGATGGCCATGAGTCCGGAAACGATGAATCCGATTGCGCCGAGAATTCCGATGACCCTCGTGAGAGCCGGCGCCGCATGGGAGACCAGGGGCATGGCTTTGATAAGCACGCTCACCATTGCCGTGGTAAAAACCGAACTGAGAAGGGCGCCGATTCCCGGGTCCGCGGCCTGGTAGGTATCCAGAGCCCACCCGTTCGCGAAAGCCGGCTTGAGTTCTATAACAACCCCGGTGATAAAAAACACCATAGCCAGCAGTCCGGTCAGGCCGGCGAAAATTCCCGCATCGGTGGCGAGCATGGCCTCGAGATTAAGGGTGCCGCTGATTCGATACAGGAAGGCCACCCCAATGAGATAGAAGGTGGAGGCAAGACCCCCGGCTATCATGTATTTAAATCCCGCTTCATAGCTTCGGACATCCCGACTGGTGGACAGGAGGCCGTACAGGGCTATGGAGGTGATTTCCATAAACACAAAAATATTAAACAGATCGCGGGTAAGCACCAGGCCGTTCGCCCCGAGTATCATGACAAAAAACAGCACGACCTGCTTGCCCTTCCAGGGCTGTTCAACGTGATACTGCTGCCAGGCGAGGGCCAGCAGCCCGATGAGATTCATCACGGCGATGATTACCGCCTCGTTCTGACCAACCATCAGGTTTATCGAGAGGGGAGCGGAAAAACCGGCGGTCTGCACGACGATAGGCGCAGCGCCTGCGCCGAGCTGCAGGTACCACAGAACTCCTGCGGCGGTAAAACCGGTCATGACCAGAAGCCCGAGAGCCGTAGCGATGTGTCTTCCGAGTTTCTCTATCAAGGGATAGAGAAAGGCGAAGCCCAGGGCCGTTGCGATAAGAAGAATCGGGCTTACCATTTGAGCTCCTTGTTTCTGTCGATCATCAGCGATCGCTTGTGATAAAACATTTTTACCGCGTAGCTGAGCATCAGCGCGGTAACCGCCAACCCGATTACGATAGCCGTAAGCACGAGAGCCGACGGCACCGGATCGACGGCCCACGCCAGGGCTTCCGACGGCGCCAGATCTCCGTCGAAAATCGGTGCGGTGCCGCCCCTGCGGTATCCGACGGCCACCAGCAGCACATGAATGCCGGTGTCAAGCAGGGTGAATCCGAGAATGATCTTTATCAGATGACGTCGGGTCAGAAGTCCCCAGATGCCCAGGAGCATCAAGGCCGACGCTATGATTATCATGATCTGGGTTATCATGCTTTTCTCCTCATGACGTCGATGACGCCTGAAAGCTCTGAGCCGACCTTTATACCCACCAGCGAGTAGATCACCGGGATTGCTCCGGCGCTGAACAGCTGCCCGAAGCTCCCGGCGGGCAAAAACCGGGGGTCCAGAAAACCCGCCGCAAGCCAAATCCCCAAAAGGCCGATGGCCACATAGCCCGCCCCTGCAAACATTTCCAGGACATTCACTGCAGAATGATTCAGTTCGTGAAGGGTGCCCGAGAGAAAGGCGAGCAGGATTGCCGAGGCGATGACGACCCCGCCCTGAAAGCCGCCGCCGGGGGTCAGATGTCCATGGGCGAAAATGTACACCCCGAACAGTAGAAACAGGGGAAGCAGAATTCCGCTGGCAGTCTTTAAAATTTCACTTGCTTCTATGCGGCAGGGCAGTTCTTCCCACCCGCAGCCCTCGCTGGGCTCGCTGGTATGACTATCAGCGGGGGATTGCCGGATAAACTGGAATACCAAAGCGATGCCTGCGGCGGCGGCGAAGAGCACCGTGACCTCGCCCAGGGTGTCCAGCCCACGGTAGGTGACGACCACAGATGTCACCAGGTTCGCAGCGCCGAGGTCATTATCGCCGTTCTCCAGGTAACGGGCGGCCAGTTCTCCCACTTCATCGCGGTCCTCCATGCTCTGCATCAGGGGGAAAAAGGATGCCGCCAGGGCGACCATCAGTGCGATGGTTAACAGACGCTTAAGCATTGCCACCCTCCTGATTTTCCGTGAGTTTTTGGTTCTGATTCACATCAGGGTCGACGGAAATGCCTCCCGCGGTGTCGCTGTCGGTCTCCGGAATCGCGTCGGCGTCCCTCAGCCGTTTTATCCGGCTCCAGGCAAACAGGAAGACTACCGTCGTCAGACCCGAACCGATGGCGGCTTCAGTCATCGCCACATCCGGAGCCCCGGCAATTAAATAGACAATGCTGGCCATGAGGGATACCACGCCGGATGCGATTATCGCGCCGACGATGTCCTTGCTGAGAATGACCATAACGCCGCTACCGAGAATCATGATTCCCATAATTATCAAGGCGATTTCCACAATCACTGTACACCTCCGCTATTATCAGGCCCCAGGACTCCCTGTTCATCTTTCCACTGACGAAGCTGATCAGCCCCGTGGAGTTCCCGGCCTTTCACCTTGATATCCAGGGGATCGACTCCCAGATAATGGGCTGAACGGCTGAGGGCATGTGATGAAACGGGGTTTGTCATCAGGACAAAAATCCCCAGCAGCAGGAGCTTGGCCCAGGAAGCGGGCGCGACGAATATGAGTCCCAGCACCACCAGCATGGTGCCCAGGGTGGTGGCCTTGGTTCCCGCCTGCATGCGGCTATATACATCGGGCATACGAATAAGGCCGAGAGACGCCAGGAAAAGAAACAGCGAACCGATGAGGGCGATTGCCGCCCCGATAAATGCCAATCCTTCCATTACAGTTCTCCTTCGCCGAATCGGGCCACTGCCACGACCCCGAGAAAACTCAGGAGGCCATACACGAGTGCCACATCCAGATACAGCATTCTTCCGAGGAAGTGGGAAAGAATGGCTATTGCGGACAGCGACATGATGGTCATGGCGTCGAAGGCCACCACCCGGTTTATGTATCCCGGTCCGATAAGAAAGCGCACGAAACTGATCAGCATGGACAGGAGTGTTATGGCCCCGGAAACATAGAGCAGGGCCTGTGTTGCACTAGCCAAAGATAACCTCCAGATATTTTTCGAAGCCGCCAACGATTTTCTCGCTGTTCTCATCAACGTCGCAGCATGTTCCATCGGCATCATCGATGCTCAACCAATGGATAAAGAGCTCGTCGCCGTGGATGTCCACGGTAATGGTTCCCGGCGTCAGGGTGATCGAGTTGGCCAGGATCAGTCGGCCCAGAGGGGATTTGAGTCTCGTTTTGACCTTCACGATGCCCGGGTTGATGGGCAGACGGGGATGAAGCACCCGGAAGGCCACGTCGATATTCGACTTGATTACCGCCCACAAAAACACCAACAGGTAGATAAACGCATAGCCCAATCTTTTGGGCATAAGCGAGATGTCGCCGTACGCCGACATCGCCGGCAATGGCAGAACGGCGATTAAAAGGGCTACCGCCGAGCCGAGTATCAGTTCCTGCAGGGAAAACGGAGCGGTAAGCAGGAGCCAGAGCCCCAGCAGTATGGCGAAAAGAATTACGCTCATTCCCAGTCGCTTCATGCAGCCTCCTCGATTTTTTTTTCTGATTTATTGAACGAATTATCTATAAACTTTTATAGTTTATAATTTATTAAAGTATTGAATTTAAAATCTGTCAAGATAATTAATGCAGGTTTATTATGAGTGTTTTTATCAGGTATTCGGTTGATGCCGGCACAGGGACGGTCCCCGTGATTCCGCGCAAGCGCTGACCGGCGCGGGTCTGCCCTGGCTTGCCGCGCCATGACCGGCGCGCACCTGCTTTGCTCCGCCTCGCCCCGCGTTCGCGGGCCTGGACCGGTTTTCCGCGGCATGACCGACGCGGACCTGCCCTGGCTTGATGCGCCATGACCGGCGCGCACCTGCCGTGATAGGATCAGCCGATGATACGATTGATAGCCACCGATCTGGACGACACCTTGTTGAACAGCAATCTTGAAATACCGGCGGAAAACATTGCAGCTATCCGCCGCGCCGAGGCCCGGGGTACTAAGGTGGTGCTCGCATCCGGCCGGGCCCCGGCCGCCATGAAACGCTTCGCCGAGACCCTGCTATTGCATCAGCGGGACGGTTACCTCATAGCGGATAACGGCGCCACCGTCCTGTCCACCAGGGACTGGCAGATCATCCGGCGCTTCACCCTGAGCGCCGATATCGCAGTCAGGGCATGGAAACTCGCCCAGCGTGAAGGCCTGCCCATGCAGTACTATGAGGACGGTGCAATCCGCTCATCTCCTGATATAAACGAATACTCCGAGCTGGATACCCGGCTCACCGGCATACCAATGAGTATCGCTCAAGACTTTGCATCCGATCTGAAAATACCCCGGAAAAAACTCGTCATCCCCGGTGACCCTGAGAAGCTGAAGCACATGGCAGCCCTGCTTACCCGGGAGTTCGGCGATGCGGCGAATGTGTTTATTTCGAAACCGTTTTTTCTCGAGATTCTCAATCCGCAGGCAGACAAGGGTCATGCCCTGGAATGGATTGCCGGCGAGACCGGGTTAGACTCCCGGGATGTTGTTGCCATCGGGGACTCAATGAACGACCTGGGCATGCTTACCTTCGCCGGCCACCCGGTGGCCATTGCCAACGCCAGGGAAGAAATCAAGCAGGCGGCGGAGTACATCACCACCCGGAATCACGATCAGGCCGGCGTGGCCGAGGCCATCGAGCGCTACCTTCCCGACGAATAGTCTTTCAACCCATCATCCACCAGGCAAGTACCAGGGTGCCCATGGCGAACGAGAAAAAGAGCCCGTGGAAGGCCCTCTGACGCTCCCGTACCAGTTCGAGGCCGCGGCTAACCGGTGCGAGCCTGGTAGCCCCATAGAGCAGTATTCCGCCGGCCAGGATGATGAGGCTTGTCTGCAGGTTGTCCCTGCCGTAAAACCCCGGCAGCCTGGCCATGGCGCCGTCATACGACCTTCCGGCAGCTGCTCCTGAAGAGAGCATGATGTGGACCCAGCGGGTTATCCGCCCGCCGGCAAGTCCGGTACCCAGCACCCCGGCCCCCAGCAGGATCTGAGCGATCCATACCGATGCAGGCATCAGCTCGGGCCGGGACGCCGCCCGGTAAGAATCCGCCGCCGGGTTTGCGTTCGCCGCCGGGTTTGCATTCGGCACCTGGTCGGAATCCGCCGGCCGGTTTGCGTTCGCCGCCGGGTTTGCGTTCGCCGCCCGGTCGGTATCCGCCGGCCGGTTTGCGTTCGCCGCCGGGTTTGCGTTCGCCGCCCGGTCAGAATCCGCCGGCCGGTTTGCGTTCGCCGCCCGGTTTGCGTTCGGCGCCCGGTCGGTATCCGCCGGCCGGTTTGCGTTTGCTGCCCGGTCGGTATCCGCCGGCCGGTTTGCGTTCGGCACAGGCCCGAAAAATATTCGCGAGAGCTTGATAAATGAGGCGGTGGTTCCCAGAGCAGCGGCATAGAGGGCCGCATACATCCAGCTGCCCTTGAGGCCATAGCTGATGAGCTGTTTGCTGATGTATCCGTTGAAGGGCGGCAGCGCGGTAATGGCCAGGGCTGCCGCGGCGAAGCATATAAATGTTACGGGAACCCTTTCCCCGGCGGTTCGGAGCCTGGCGATGCCGCCCCTGAGCCGGTACACGTTCCGTTCGCCCGCCGCATCGCTGACGCTTCCGACCGTCAGAAAGAGCAGCCCCTTGAACATTGCGTGAAAAAAGGCGTGGAGAAAGGCGGCGGTCATCAACAGGGATCCCCCGGGGCTTGAGGGGCCCAGGGCCAGGGCGGTGCCCCAGGCCGCGACGATGTACCCGATCTGGCTGACGCTATGGTAGGCCAACAGGCGCTTGGCGTCTTTCTGACTGAGGGCGACGATTACCGCCAGTACGGCCGTCAAGGCACCCGCCCAGCCCAGGAGCTGACCGGCCCGCTGGGCCATACCGATGAGCCCTCCAGCCCCGGCGGGCAACGCCGCCTGGGCCGCATCGGCGAAATATGCGCCGGCATCGGGGGCAACTGCAGCGCCGCCAAGAGCCCGATTGGGAATCATGAGAATAACCCGTGTGAGGGCGAACAACGGCGTCTTGATCAGGACGCCGGAGAGTACCGCGGATATTCCGTGGGGAGCAAGGGCGTGGGCGTCGGGAAGCCAGCCGTACACCGGCATCACCGCTACCCGGATGGCGACGGCGCCGATAATCAGGGCGAACGACACCAATGCGCTTAAACCGCCGCCGTCCGAAAGCGCCGCAAGCCCCGCCCGGATACCCTCGTAGGAGAGGGATCCGGTCAGACGGTACAGGCCGTAGATCCCCAATAGAAAGAACACCATGGCGGTGGCGCTTACCATCAGGTAGCTGAACGCCGCCAGGAAGGCTCCGGGTTTTTCCGACGACGCCACCAGAACGTAACTGGCGATTCCCATAATCTCAAGGCAGACGAAAAGGTTGAACAAATCGGCGGTCAGGCTGGTGGCCGCAAGGGCCGAGGTCTGGATAAGGAAGACCGAGGTAAATGCCGGACCCTTGGGTCCCTTGCCGAGGGTGTAGATATAGGCCGCTCCGGCTAAAAGATAGCCCAAAACATTGACCAGCCAGGCCAGGCCGTCGAAGCGGTAGGCAATTCCCACCCGGGAGGTCCACCCTCCGATGATGCCGTCATAGACTGCGCCTTGTATCATGGCTCCGGCGCTAAGTCCCAGAACTACCCATGGCAGCATCAGGCCGATGAACGTAGCGCTACCGATTATAACGGCGGCAGTCCGGCCTTTTGTCAGTTTTGAGAGAAGGGCAAGGGCTGCGCCGAGAAGCGGCAGTCCCACCAGGGCGAAGACCATATCAGAGGGACCCACGGGATTCCTCCTGGCGAAGCTGTCGGTATATCTCATCGATGTTAAAACTGCCGGTTTTGCGGTACAGCCGAAAGGCGAGGGCGAGGGCAAGGGCCGTTATGCATACGCCGATTACGATGGCGGTGAGCATCAGGGCCTGGGGCACCGGATCGACGATGAACCGCACCCCGTCGCTGAGTATCGGCGAATCGCCACCGGCTTCAGCTCCTCCCAGCACGAAGAGGATAACCGCAGCAGTATTGAGGATGGTCAGCCCAAAAATCTTTTTTATGATATTGCGGTGGGCCACCACTCCGGCGAATCCCAGGAGAAAAATCATTCCCAAGAGTATGCGCTCGATCAATGATCCACCCTCCCGAGCATGGCGATGCACATAAAGCCGATGCCCGCGCCGACCTTAATGCCGATAACCGCGTTGAGCAGGATGATAAAAGCAACCGACGGGAGACCGGCCAGCTCGAGGACATTGGCGAAAAAGCCCCCGCCGGTGACGATTCCCGCCAAGCCCGCCAACACCAAAAGCAGGAATCCCGCGCCTTCCAGGGCGGCCAGAACCGTCGGCTCCGTCAGCCGGGTGGAAGCGCCTTTGCGGCCCCCCAGGGCCAAAAACACGATACCCGAGGCAATGACCACGCCGCCCTGAAATCCGCCGCCCGGCGAAAGATGACCATAGAGCATCACGTAGATGCCGAAAACCAGTACCACGGGACCAAGCTTGCCGGTCACCACTTCGAGCAGGACGGTGCGCAGCCGGCGATGTACCGGTTGAATTTTAGGTTTTGCGTCCGCTTCTGGGAACGACGGCGCCCGGCTGCCCATGCCGACCGATATCCCCGTGGCCTTCGATTCTTCTGCGCCAGAATGGTTACGGCCGGCAGCACTGCCTTGAGCGTCCAGATTTTCGTATCCCCGGGCCAGCGCTGCTCCGGCCTGGGCGATGATGCCGATGGTCCCGCTCACCGCAACCAACAGGACTATGGTTTCACCCAGGGTGTCGAACACCCGGTAGCCAAGATAAATGGCGCTGACGGTATTCCTGGCGCCGGTATCCTCTATTGCCGACTCCTGGAGATAGTCGGCGGCTATGCGGGGCCAGGGAGAGGATTCGAGAATCAAGGGCAGAAGAAGAAGGGCGCCCGCCGCCAGGGTGAGGGCAAGGTACAATGCCGAAGCGATTCGTCTGATTCGATTCAATTTCCGCCCCTCTCAGTAGACTTAATGGCCCAGACGAAGATAACCGTGGAAACTCCCGCCCCCACCGCCGCCTCGGTAATGGCAACATCCGGCGCCTGAAGATAGAAAAACAAGAGGGCGGAGATGAGGCTGATTCCCGAAAGGGCGATTACTCCATGCAGCAGATCGCCGCTGAACAGGGCGTATGCGGCCATGGCAAAAATGAGCAGAAGCAGAGCAATAACCATCAGGCTTCTCCGTCCGTCCGCGCGCCGGGGCCCCGGCGGCGCCTCCGTTTTGGCGGCGCTCCACCCCTCCGGTCGCCGCTTCGGAGTACACCTCGGGGTCGCCAGGGCTGTATTCCCGAGTTCCAGGTGAAGCGGGCCACAATATGACCGCCGGTGGGCGAGGACAACAGAAAGAACACGATAATAATAAAAATTCTCAGAGCCATCGCCACAGTCGGAGCCATCAGCAGCCCCGCAATAAAAAACGACATCGCGCCGGTGGTTCCCGCCAGCGAACCGGCCTGAAGCCGGGAGTATGGATCGGGGAAGCGGAACAGGCCTATCAGACCGCCTATGGTAAAAATCACTCCGGCAGCCAGAAAGCCCGCTGCAAGCCACTCGGCGGCGAGGCTCAGGATATCCCCCAGGCTTCGAGCGGATTCAAGGGCATTAGTCATCGGCATCCTCCTCTTCCCCCATCCGGTCGCGCAGGAACCGGGCAATGGCCAGAAAGCCGAGAAAACCGAAAATGTCGTAGACCAGGGCAACATCGAGATAGAGCACCCGCGCCTCGCTTACTCCGCGAATTACCAGAAAGGCCAACGCAAGGCCCGACAGGACATTGAGGGCCACCAATCGGTCGGCCGAGCTCGGACCGATGATCAAACGGATAATGCTTACGGCCCCCGCTGCGGCGATAAACCACTGGACCCACTCCAACAGCTGCCCGGTCATTGCCATACCTTCCGAAGCAGTTTCTCCATCGGACCCTTTACGGCCTCTCCGGCGGCCCGGGAGTTTGCAGTGTCGCAGAAAAACCAGTGGACAATCAGGTGGTCGTCGTTGAGGTCGAGGGTGATGGTTCCCGGGGTGAAGGTGATCGAATTGGACAGTACCATCCTGCCCAGGTCGGACTTCATGCGGGTGCGGAAATGAACGATTCGGGGATTTACCCTGCCGCTGAAAACCGCCAGAAGCATAATAAAGGAGGAGCGGTACATCGCCCCCATCAGGTAGAAAATATAGATAATGAGGAAAAAGGGCCGGGGCATAAATGAATTAAGCGAAGCCTCATGGGGCGCGATAAACTCATCATAGGTCAGGGCAGCAATAAGAACTGCGCCGAGAGCCCCGCTGACAAGCGAAAAGGGATTAAAGCTCGCGGTAAACACCAGCCATACGGAGAACAGGGCTCCGGCGGTCAACAGGAATCGGATGAGCCGCCACATTTGACGGGACTGCATTGCTACTCATCTCCGCCGCAGAGCGCGGAATAGAAATCCTCGGGACTGCCGGCCTCCAGAAGGGCGGCGCGGGTATTTCCGTCGTGAAGCAGCCGGGCGAGTTTGGAAAGCACCTTCAAATGCAGGCCGGTGTTCTGCTTGGGCCCCACCATGAGGAAGACCAGGGTAACCTCGGAGCCGTCCTCCGCAGCGAAATCCAGTCCGCCTGAAAACCGTCCGGCGGATATTATGGTTTCCTTCACGCCGTCCGAATGGGCATGGGGCACCGCGCAGCCCGAACCGAGGGCCGTCGATGAGAGCTTCTCCCGGGCGATTACATCGGAAAAAAGTACTTCGCTGTCGGTAACCGTTCCGCTCAATTCGAGGGCGGCGACCAGCTGCCTGAGGCAATCCTCCTTGTTTTCCGCAGCAGCGTCGAGTTTAATCCGCTCCGGTTGAATCATTCTGCACATCGCACCCATGGCTACACCTCTTCATCTTCGGGAACCAGTCCCGCTGCCCAGTCTACAGGAACGGTAAACATTATGCCGGTACCCGGATTCTCAATTCCTCCGACCACCCGGTCTACCAGTTCCTTTACGCGGCTGACGACTGAATCGTTTTTAATAACGGAAATTATCGTTTTGTTATACGGCTTATTGCCCTTCATAAATTCCTTGAAGCTGGCGAACAGGGGAACCTCGTATGCCAGAAATCGCCCCATACCTTCGGAATCCAGGAGGGTCGCCCCGGCCACCCCGGCTTCCACATAGGCCTCGAGCACATCTTCGAGAAATTCTTCCTTGTTCAAAACGAAAACCAGCAGCTTCATGAAACTCTCCGGTCAACATGGTAGGTTCGCTCGGTTCCGTTGTCAAGATTGGGGATTACCTCAAAAAATACCGGACAGGCCTTGCAATCCATCTTTTGAGTGATACAATTAGTATTGTTAATTCTGTTTAACGGATAATTAATATTAACTTATCGGATCCCTCGAGGGTTCTGCTTCCCTGTGTCCCGCACCGCATTGTTTACCGAGAGGTATCCCGGGGAGGCAACATGAAGTCATTAAAACCCTCAGTCCGGATTCTTCGCAGGATTTCCCTGCTCCTGATTGCCGGAATCACCCTCTTTGCCGGCTGCGATTTGCTCGGTCCGATCGTAAACGGGGACGATCCTGATCCCCCCGACGCCCCGTTCAACGTCCAGCTCCAGGTCTTGTCTTCCACCCAAATACGGATTAACTGGGAAAGCGACGGTCGGGACCTGGACGGCTTCGTCATCAGGCGGCGCATGGATCAGACGAATTTTCAAACCATCGGTCAGCCCGGAAAGGACGACCGCTTTTTTATCGACGGAACCCTGGACCCGGAAACCGAATACTTCTACCAGATCCAAGCCACGGGACCCGGAGGTGAAAGCGAATTCACTCCTGTTCCCGAGCTTTCCGCTGTTACCCTGGTCGACGGGGGAATGCCGGCCTTCCTGGCACAGGATACCGAGATGTATCCGAACCAGGGCACCCTGGGAAACAACATTATTGAGCTGCTGATCCCCGGTCAGCAATACGATGTGGAGATAATGATCAACACCCTCGACTGGCTGCAATTTCCCGTGCAACCCAACGGGGATGTGTACTGCGAACTCGATGAGTTCGAACTGCTGGAGGGTGAGAACTCCATACTCTTTCGCTACCGCCATCCCGATACCGGACAGACCGGCGACGCGGGAGAGCTGATCGTCCACCGGGGTTTCATCGACCTCGGCAGGGATTTCGAGGATTCGGGTTTTGATATTCCTCAGGTTCGCCTGCAGGCTGATGTGGTCAACGACGGGGTGTTCACCCTCTATGAGCGGGACCCCATGTCAAGCGATCCTTATGCTCCGGTAGCCGGTCATCTGCTTATTCCCCACTCGGACGGTTCGATGGCGGTGGCCAACGGCGGGGATGTACTCCTGGGGCTCGAACTGGAAAGCGCATCGCTCGAGTACGCCTACCTTGCGCTGTTCAACTATAATTTCTACACGCAGAATTTCGAACTGGCGGTAAATACCGGAGCCAGCCTCTCAGGCGCCTTGTACAAGATTGTAAACAATGTCGACTCTCCCCTCGTCCCTGGCGACGGAGCGGACTTCATTTCAGTCTTGAGTTTCGAAGACGGCGACGGCAACCGGATATACAGCCATCCGGGCATCCAGCTGGATGGCAGCCACCCGGATTTTGACCCGTCAACCGGAGACTTCATCTTCGAAGGTTTATCAGGAGGACATGACTATCACCTTGAGACCCTGTGGAACAGCGAAGAGTATCATATGTTCTGGCGGGAACATCCGGTTCCGGTCTCTGGAAATCAGGACGTGGGAACATGGTACTACGACCTGGATCGGCCGGTTATCCTCATTCAGCACCATGGCTGGGGGCATTACGACTGGGTCGCTGAAATGAACCAATACGTCAGTGACAACACGGCAGCATTCGGGAATATTGACTGGATACGCAACGAATACCGGGAGTTCGATGAAATCGTCAACATCCTCTCGGACAACAGCCATCCGCTTCACGGCAAAACCGTTATGACGTTCACGAACTATCACATTGATTACGGCGGCGGAACGGTGGTGAATCTCACAGACCTCATTACCTCAGGCAGATTTCGGGAACTGGGCGCCTTGGGCATTGTGGAAGCGGATTATCAGCCGGCCTACCAGCATCCCAGCGGCTTCTACGGCATGCCTTTTTACACGGGAAATCATCTTATGCTCTACTACAATAGCTCGCTGATCAGCCAGGTTGATGTTCCCATCAATTCCGCGGAACTTCTCGCCCTTGACCCGTCAGCGACACCGGCGGGAAGCAGCCACTGGCTTGCCTATAATTATTTTGAACCATTCTGGCTCATTCCCTGGATTACCGGCTCCGCCGGGTTCCCCCTGGACGCAGCGGAAAACAAGGACCTCAACACCGCGGAAATGATTAACGCCCTGGGCTTTGTGGATTCCCTGCTCTCCGACGGCATACTCGCCCCTGATACGGATTACACGGCGGCGGACGATATGTTCCGCAACGGCGAAGTGCCGATGATAATCAACGGCGACTGGACCTTCGATTCCTACCGTGAACATTTCGGACCCGACCTTGGCGTCGCAGCCCTTCCGGCCCTTGAAGCCCCGTCGGTTCCGTTCACCGAATCATTGAATTTCTACATCGTGGATCGGGGCGATCCGAGCTTTGAGCAGGCTTTGGCCGATATGCTTCTTGCCCTTCAGGATGAGACCGCAATCGAATCGGCCTACGCCGGTGTGACCGACGTCATTCAAATACCGAGGATTCCCGCCCTCCTGTTGACCCACGACAATCTGGGCGATGCGTTGTACCAGGACATGGTAAATCTGCTTCCGGCGGATAATCCCCTGCCCCGATCGCAGGGAATGGATGACGCGTGGCAGGCCATGCTTAACGTCTACCCCGACTTCCTGAACGGCACCTTGACGGCAACCGAAGCGGCCGCCGCCATGCAGGCCTACTAAGCCCCGCTTTTGGGACTGCTGCGCCGCCTGTTTATTGAGGCGGCGCAGCCTTAGGCAAATGTCCCCGACCGGCTGATCCAGGGGCATATCAGGATTTCCAGCCGGTCGAGCAGGGCCAACAGGGCCGCTGCGGTAATGCCGAGGGCAAGAATGCCGGCGAACATCATCCGGTAATCGGCCATAATCCAGCTGTTCATCACGAAGTACCCCAGGCCGTACTCGGTGGCATAGTTCTCCGCGAAAAAGAGCACCGCCATGCCGATGCCCACGGACACCCTGAGGGCCGAGAATAAGCCCGGCATGGCCGCCGGCAGGTACATCTTCCAGAGCCTGCGCCGCTTTGTCAGCCCCAGACTAAACGCCGCCCGGTGATACTCCGGCGGGATGGCCTTCATGGAATCCCGAACCGCCAGGCTAATCTGAAATATCATAACCGCAAATACCAGAATGACTTTGGACAGGTCGCCCAGTCCGAACAACAGCATAAACAAGGGCAAAAAGGCGATTTTCGGGAGGGGATATAACAGATACAGCAGAGGGGACAGGCTCCGGTCGGCCGCGGCGTTCACTCCCAATACGATGCCGATGGGTAGCCCGGCGAGAACTGCAGCGCCAATGCCGCCGAACAGCCTCAGCAGGCTGGCAAGGGCATGGGATGGAAGGCTTCCGTCGGCAGTCAGTTTTATGAACTGACCTATCACCGCCGGTGGCGCAGGCACCAGCGCCGGACCGATAATCAGGCTCGCTACCCACCAGAGGGCCGTCAGAGCCAGTATTCCGTAGATAATCCGCAGCGCCCGGCCCTTCACTCTGCCCCCCGTGTTTTTTCACCGTAGGACCGGCGCTCTGTGCCCTCCCGCTCTTTTATCGGATACCCTATTTTTGACGCCCCTGCACCGCCTCCTGCGGATGCGCTGCTGTGTCCGCCGAGAAGTTTCCGCAGCTCCACGGCGCGCCGGTAGAAGTCCCCGTGTTCCCGGGCCTGAGGGTCGGGAAACAGGGGATTATCGTATTCCGCCGCCAGGCGCCCCCGTTCCATGACGTATACCCGGGGCGCCAGGAACAGGGCCTCTTCGATTCCGTGGGTGACGTATATGCAGGTTACCTTCCGCTCCTGCTGCACCGCGAGAAGAAGGTCCTGCAGGGATTCCCGGGTAAACGCGTCCAGGGCGGCGCTGGGTTCATCGAGGAGTAATATTTCGGGGCTGTTCATCAGGCTGCGGGCCAGGGAAACCCGCTGCCGCTCACCGCCGCTCATCTGGCCCGGGTAGCGGGAGGCGCAATGTCCCACTCCCAGTTCTTCCAGCAGCTCACCGGCCCGGCCGGTCTCCCGGGGCGCGGGCAGCAGCACATTGCCAAGGCCCGTAAGCCAGGGGAAAAGGGCGTCGCTTTGCTGAACCAGGCCCGGCCGCCGGGTAAGCTGTGGCCGAAGGGCAGCGCCGGCGGTGACGGGATTGGCATTGTCAGATCCCGTCGGCTTCCCTGATGACGTCTCAATGCTGCCGGATTGGGGAGTGATGAGCCCGGCAATGAGGTGAAGCATGGTGGTCTTGCCGCAGCCCGATGACCCGATTACCGAGCAGGCTCCGCCGCTTGGAATATCCAGGTCTATTCCCGAGACGCCACCGCCGCCGGGGTACTCGTATCGAAGACTGCGCAGACGGATCAATTGCGCTCTGCTCCCTCCAGCAGTTCCGGGGCAATGAGATCCCCGGGGGTCACATTGAGGTTCCGTCCGAGAATGCCGGAGGTCCAGTCGATAATGCTTTGGAGGTACGCTCCGTCGGGAAGCCGCGCCGGATGGTAGCTGGGCAGGATGATATTGTCCCGCAGCTGTGGGGGAAGATTGGGTATGTATTCAATGAGCATGTCCCTGGCAAGGCTGGGGTCCTGATTGATATCAGCCACCGCCCGGTTATATGCCCGGATAAATGCGCCGATAGCCTCACGGCGACCCCCAAGGGCAGCAGAGGTAAACGCCATGACGTCGGGACTAAATCCTCCGGGAGCTTCAAATAGCCATTTTTCCAACCCCCTGGCCTCTCCGATGCTGGCAAAGGGTTCGGGAAAGATTCCCGCGTCGAGCCGTCCGGCCAGCACCGCTTCAAGACGCACAGGGATGGCGTTGACATAGGTTTTTTCCAGCTCGTAGTCGCCGGCGAGCCAGGAATCGACGAGGAAGTTGGTCACCGATACTTCCATGAGGCCAACCTGCAAAACATCCCGGTCTTCGCTTCCCGCCCGGACCAGAACCGGGAAGACGCCGTCGGTGAGCATGGGAGCCCGGAGTTCGAACCCCGCATCATTGTTGACCGCAAGGGCAACCAGGTCGGTCATGGCGCCGTCGACCTGACCGGTCTGGAGGGCGCTCTGGCGATCCTGTCCGCTGGTAAACAGGGTTATCTCCACATCAAGCCCCTCAGCGCTGAAGTAGCCCCGGTGGGCGGCGAGATACATCGGCGCGCTGTCCACTGCGGGCATAAGGCCGATCCGCAGTTCCATAAGCGGCGTCGCCGCTTCTGCTTCCGCCGCGGCGGAACCGGCTACTCCCGAGGGCTCTCCGGCGCCGCGGGCAAACAGAGCGGCTGCGGTAAAAATGCATATAATAGAAACGAGAGATCTGCGAAAGATCGCTGATTGCTTTTTCATATTCCTGAGGATAGCAGGGACTCCCCCGGGGCTCAAGACGGGAAGGGGTCGGGTAAATATCGCCGTTTATTTCCCAAAAAGATTGTCGCCGGCAGCGGAATTTGCGATGCTATAGATATAGAACGATCGTTCTTTTATTTTTTTGCCCTTCAGCCGCTCGGGGGGTGCTCGGGCACAAGCCCTGGAGATTTCCGTGATAAAAAAGATCATTCCGGTGCTGATCATCGTCGTCCTGGTCGGCATCGTCGCCATACGCTTCATCAGCCAAAGCCTGGCGGAAGAACCCGAAGTACCGGCTACGCCGGTGCGGGTAGGTGGACCCCTGCTGGGAGATATCAGCATGAGGCTGAGCTATAACGGCAACCTGAGACCTGAGCGGACCACCATGGTTATGCCCCTGGTCAGCGGGGAGATTCTGGACATCCCAGTCGGGAGGAATCAGCTTGTCGAAAAAGGGCAGCTTTTGGCCAGCCTGGACGATGAGGTAGTCCGGCTCCAGGCGGAACAGGCCCGGGCAAACTGGGCCGCCGCCGACGCTCAGCTTCGCAAGGCCCGGCAGGGAGCCCGCCCCGAGGAACTGGAAAGCGCCCAGGCCAGCCTTTCCCAGGCCGGGACCGAGCTGGAGACCGCGCGCAGCAATCTTGAGAGGACGAGGAATCTCTTCGAAGCGGGCACCATCTCCCGAAGCGAGTACGAAAACGCCCGGAATGCCGTCAGCGCCGCGGAAACCGAGCTGGAAAACGCCCGCCGCACGGTGCGCCTGATGGAAGAAGGCGCCCGGCCGGAGGATATCGAAATGGCCCAGGCCCAGGCCGACGCCGCCCGGCAGCAGCTGGAACTGGCCCAGCTTCAGATCGAGTACGCCAGCATCACCAGCCCGGTAGACGGCAGAATTATCGATATCTACAGCGACGAGGGAAACACCGCGGCTCCGGGTAATCCGCTGATGGCCATCGTGAGCGACGATCTGATCTATGCGAGGATTGCCATCCCGGAAAAACACTACGGACTGTTCAGGACCCGGCAGGACGACATCAACGCCCTGATCTCACCAATCGCCTACCCGGACAACCCGCCCTTCCCGGGCTACATCACCAGCATAGCGGAAGTTATCAACGCCGGAAGCCGGACCTTCGAGGTCGACGTCGCAGTCGATAACATCGGCTCCCTGTTGAAACCCGGAATGTTCGTCACTGTGGACTTCCTGATGAGCGAGCTCACCGACGTCGTCAAAGTTCCCAATTCGGCAATCGTCTACCGGGACGGTCAGCCGGTGGTGTTCCTCTACAATGAGGACGGGACGGTCAGCCTCAGGAATGTGGATCCGGGGATGAGCGACGGGCTGGCCAGTGAAATTCGCTCGGGCATCTCCATTGACGATCAGATTGTGGTGGAGGGAAACTCATTTTTGGAAGACGGACAGCAGGTCCGGCCGGTGCAGTAGGAGGCCTCTGTGAGCATACCACGCCTGGCGGTCAAGCATCCGGTAACCACCACCATGGTTTTCGCCGCCTTTTTCGTCCTGGGAATCCTGTCCCTGACCCGCATCGGTCAGGAGCTGTTTCCCGAGGTCAATCTACCCACCGCCATCGTTTTCACCACCAGCCCCGGGGTCGGCCCCTTCGAGATTGAAAGCGGGGTAAGCCGGCCCATTGAGGGAGCCTTCGCCAGCCTCGACGGCGTTGAGAGCATCAGTTCCCAATCTTACGAAAGCATGTCCATCGTCCAGGTGGGGTTTGTCTCGTCAACCGACTTGAACAGCGTGATTCCCGAAATTCGCGAGGCCCTCAACTCCGTGAGCTCCTCATTTCCCGAGGGGACCGAGAGGCCCCTGGTATTCAAGTTTTCCAGCAACACCCTTCCTTCCCTGCGGATAAATGCCTTTACCGAGAGCAGCGGAATCAACATCAGGGATCTCATAAAATCAGAGGTGGTTCCCCAGCTCGAGCGCATCCCCGGAGTCGCCCAGGTGGACTATTTCGGCGGCCGGGAAGCGGCGGTGATGATCCGCCTGGACCTGGAGAGCCTGGTCAAGCTTCAGATACCCATTCCCCAGCTGATCCAGATTTTCCAGGGTGAGAACGTCAGCCTTCCCGGGGGCAGCATCACTGCCGACGACAGAACGATCATCATCAGGACCATCGGCGAGTACGAGACAACCGAGGACATCGGAAACACTCTGGTCGGCTACCGGGACGATGTTCCGGTGTACCTGAAGGATCTGGCGGACATCGAATTCGACTACCGGCCCCAGGAGGAATACGTCTACGTCGAGGGCTTCGAGGGGATAAACCTCGCCATACAAAAGCAATCGGGCTTTAATACGGTGGACGTGAACCAGGGCGTGCTCGACCGCATAGAGGAGCTCAGGTCCCGGCTCCCCCCGTCAATAAAGTTCGAGGTGCAGTACGACCAGGCCCGGCAGGTCCGGGGCAGCATCGGGGGCGTGGCAAACACCGCATGGCAGGGAGGCCTCCTGGCCATCATCGTTCTGATGATCTTTCTCAGGAACATCCGTTCAACGGTAATCGTATCCATGGCCATACCGGTTTCCGTCATTGCCACCTTCAGCCTTATCGACTTCGGCGGCATGACGCTGAACATCACCAGCCTGCTGGGCATCACCCTTGCCATCGGGATGTTTGTGGACAATGCCATTGTCGTGCTTGAGGCGATCTACCGCAAACAGCTTCAGGGCCTCAACCGCCACGACGCGGCCATCGAAGGAGCCGAGGAGGTCAATACGGCGGTCATCGCCTCAACCCTGACAACCATGGCGGTCTTCGTCCCCATGCTCTTTGTGGAGGGACTGGCGGGCCATTTGTTCAGGGATTTAAGCCTCACCATCAGCTTCTCCCTGGGCATGAGCCTCATCACCGCCCTTGCTCTAATTCCCATGCTCTCCTCGCGCTTCCTCAAGGTGGAAAAACTCACCGGCCTCCACCCCGACAAGCTTCACGAACTGTCCCTTGCGGACGTCACCACCCACACGGGAAACAAATTTCTCGACTGGCTCGGCGCCCGAATTCAGGCGGGACTTCACTGGCTCGATGAGAGCTATGAAGCGGTAATCCGGTGGAGCATACAGCATGGCTGGACCGTGGTTATTTCCGCCCTGCTGCTATTGGCCTTCTCGTTGGGCTCGATTCTTCTTTTAGGTATGGAGTTCCTGCCGGAAGCCGATGAGGGAACCTTTGAAATTTCAATCGAGACCCGCACTGGTTCGCATTACAGCCTGACCACGGAAAAGGTGCGGGCGCTGGAAGAAATTATCCGGGAGGAGGCTTCCGGCGCCATCGAAACCATGTCAACCCGGGTGGGGGACGGGGGCAGCAATTTCGCCAACGTCGATGTGGCCCTGATCGGCAAGGATGACCGCAGCGAGGATATCTGGACCATCACCCGCCGGATAAACCGCCGCATCAGCGCGGAGATTCTGGATATCCGGCACAACCTGACCATCACCGGTATGAGTTCCCTGGCGGGTCAGGCGAGCGGCGGCGGCAGCCCCCTGGTGGTTCGCCTCACCGGAGACGATCTGCCGGCGATGCAGGATCATGCGGACAGCGTCATTGCCCGGCTCGAGGGCATAGAGGGCACCAGGAACTTCCGATCGAGTTTTTCCAGCGGAAGGCCCGAACTGCAGTTCCGCATAAAACGGGAGCAGACTGTCAGCCTCGGCCTCAGCCCCCTGGAAGTGGCGGCCACCATCCGGGCGGCATACAACGGGTATACCGTCAGCCGCTTCGCCCGGGCGGGAGAGGATTACGATGTGGTTCTCATTCTCAACGACGCCGATCGGAACAATCTCGATAAAATCACCAACCTGGTTTTTATCAATCCGGCGGGCTCGGCCATTCCCATGGAGAATGTAATCGACATTGTGGAGGAACAGGGGCCTGTGGGCATCATCCGCCAGGACCGCAGCAGGGTGGTCGACATCCGGGGGAATACCGACGGAAGCCGTCCGCTCAGCCGGGTGGTGGACGACATGGAGCTCCTTCTGGAGGCCGCCGGACCGCCCCCGGTGGGCATCGACCGGGAAATCGGCGGTTCTGCCTCGGAGATGAACGAGTCATTCTCGAGCCTTCTTTTCGCCCTGGCCCTGGCGGTCAGTCTGGTGTACATGGTTATGGCCAGTCAGTTCGAAGACTTCCTCAATCCCCTGATTGTCATGTTCTCAGTGCCGTTTTCTATTTTCGGTCTGGTGGCGGCCCTTCTGATCACCAATACCACCTTTAACATATTGAGCTTCACCGGAGCCATTCTGCTCACGGGCATCGTGGTAAACAATGCCATAGTGCTCATCGATTATATAGATCAGTTGCGCCACAAGGGGCTCGATTTGGCCTCGGCGATCATCCGCGGCGGAACCACCAGGCTTAAACCCATACTCATGACAACCGCCACTACCCTCCTCGGCCTCATTCCTATGGCAATGGGTTACGGAACCGGGTCCGAGCTTCGGGCGCCTATGGCGAAGGCGGTGGTGGGCGGTCTGACCACATCGACCCTAATTACCCTCATACTCATTCCGACGGTATACTGGCTCATCGAGTCCTACCGGCTTCGGAGAAAGGAAAAAATGCATGAAGAACACAGTGGTATCAACGAGTAAATCCCCGCTGCTCCCCGCCGAGCGCCCTCTACCGGTCAGCGGTTTTCCCTGGAACCTAGTGCCCATGGGCCGATGGCTCCTGGCGCTGGCGGCAACCCTGGCATTCCTCAGCGCCTGCGGCAACTTTTACCGTGCGGAGGTACAGGGCTACCTGAGGGACTCGGAAAACGACGGGGGGATCAACGGCGCCACGGTGTATTTCTATCAGAACGCACCGGATTCCGCCGGCGAGGACGGCTGGTTCGCAAAAACCTCCACGGCGGATTTCAACGGCAACCCGGGCTATTACACGAGCCGGGTGTACTGGCAGAGCTTCATCAGCGAGTTCGGCCCCGAAGGGGACAGCGGCGAACTTCACCTGGGAATCACCCATCCGGATTACGCCGATGAAATCCTGTTGATAACCGGTGTATTTTCCGACAGCACCAACAACCTGGAAGACATTCTGCTGACGAGAACGACCTTTCGATCGCCCTCGGTATCCGGAAGGGTGGTAAACGCCGCCGGCGAGGGGGTAAACGGAGTGCGCCTGGTGCTGGACCTCTCCTCAACCCCTGACGATGGCGAGGATTACGTGGCATTCACCGGCACCGTCGACGGCGAACCGGGGCGCTTTGAGTTCGACGATGTGACCTGGAGCGACGAAAACGCAAGCGACAGCAGCAGTGAATCCGTAACTATCAGCGTAGACGATAACGAATGGGAATCCGCCCAGACCCGAACCCTGACACTGAGTTCAGATGAGGAAAGCGACGTGAGTCCCGACATCCCCGTTGCACGGATTCCCCGCACCAATTTCCAACTGACGGTCCGGGGTGTCATTGAAGACCGCACCGCCGAAGGAAGTATAATCCCCTTTGAGGGGATATTCGTACAGCTCGAATATGTTGATCCCGACGGCACCCAGACGGTAACGGATTTCAGCGGGGCGAACGGCGCCTATGAGTTCGTCATCCAGTGGGATGAGGCCGCTGCGGTGGACGAATCGTCAATAACCATCAATCGAATCGATTTCGATATGAACAGCGACGGCACCCTGGCCGGAGGGGCTCCTGACGGCGCCTTCGACTGGAGCGGATCCGGCGGACGGGAGGTCAGCTCCTTAAGCGGCTTGCATAATCTGCCCCGCTTCGATCCGAATCCCTGACGTTATGGCATATACGCGAAGACCCGTCGCCGCCGCCCTCGCAGCGCTTGTCGTTCTCAGGGCGCTGCCGGTTTCTGCCCAGAGCCTTGGGGAGATCATTGAGGCGGCCTTGAGTGAAAACCTCCGGATAGCATCGGCCGATCTGGCTGTGCGGTCAGCCGAATTGGAAGCAGACAATGCCCAATCCGCCCGGCTTCCGGAGATTCGGTTTCAGGGAAGCGCCAGCTATCTGACCAATCCGCCGGAGGGAATCCGGCTTGAGGAAGGAAGCTTCGGCAGCACCGCCGCCCCCGGCAGCCTGTTTCCGACGCCCATTCCCGATGAGCCGGTGGTGCTGGTCCCGGACCCCGAACCGACGTTTTTCCAGCTCAAGGCAACGGTGAGCCAGCCGGTTTTTACCTGGGGAAAGCTGGAAAACGCCAGCCACATTGCCGAGCTCCAGCGCGCCCAAAGCCGTGTGGAGGCCAATGCCGCCCGGAGTGAGGTTGTGCGCGATATCCGCTCAGCCTGGGCGGCGCTGCGGATGCTCGAAGGAAGCCTTGAGCTCATCGACCGAATGGCCCAAATATACGGGGAAATAGTCAATGACAAGGACGTTAATTTCGAGCAAGGCCTGATTAATTTCCAGGAAGTTCTGGAAGCCCGTTACCGGCTTGCGGGAATTGAGAGCAGACGGACTGAAATCCGCGAGTCCCGGGCAAGCGCCATTAACGCCCTCGAAGCTGCTTCCGGCCTCGGCCTCGATAATTTGGAGCCCCGATTCACGCCTCTTGACCTGGAAGAAATGGAGGGGGCGTATGACGAAACCGGTCAGATTTCCATGCCGGCGGCCGGAGAGTACGCCATCAGCAGCAGCGATGAAGGGGAACTATTCAGCCTCCTTGAGACGGAAAATGGAGAGATCCTCAGCCTCGAACTGTCCGCCAGGATGGCCTCCCTCAATGAAAAAATCAGCGAGGCATCGAGGCTCCTTCGGCCCGACGTCGGGCTGAACATTGAGATCGAAACCTCCGGCCAGCGCATCCCGTTCAGTCCGAACTGGCGGGAAACCTGGGACAGCTCGGCCACCATTTCGCTGGGGGTCAGCGGCGGATTGTGGGACTGGGGACAGTCGGAAAATGACGCCCTGTCCGCATCCATACAAAGCCGCCGGGCCGAAAACGGTCTGGCCCTGCTGCGTCAGGGGCAGCAGCTCAGCCTGCGGAACCTGGTGCAGCGCCATAACCTTGCAGTGGCGCGCTACGCAGAGAATCTGGCAAACCGGCGGTATCTGGACGAGCAGTTCAAAAACGCCAGAGTCAGTTTTGACAACGATCTACTCACCCGTGAAGAGCTTCTGGGCAGCGAACTGCTGTCAATCGGCGCCCGCCTCGAAGGGTTGGCGCAGCTCCTGGAGTATGAAACCGTCCGGGCTGAAATCGATTTTCTCACCGGGGCAGATTTTGACGGATAGCCGCAGGTCATCGGGAGGCGCCTTCCGCCCGGTAGATAAACACCTTCTCAATCGGCAGTGAAAAAACCGCCGCTACCTTGAACCCCATCTCAAGGGAAGGTATGTAGCGGTTTTTTTCAAGCGATATAATAGTCTGCCGGGTTACTTCCAGGGCTGAAGCCAGCTCCGCCTGGGTCATCCCGGACTCAAGGCGGAGCTCCTGTACACGGTTTTCTATCATCCTTCGGACCGAAGAATATAAAGATATGCGCCTGAGAAAATCAGGATGCTAATAAAAACCGCAATCCAGATGCCCATGGAGATGTATCGAAGGGCTGAAGGGTCGGGAAAAACAAACATGCCGACTATCCCAAGTGTAAGTAGGAACGGGAAGGCAATCCGCCCGGTAATCCAGAGCGCATTTTTATTATTTCGGGCGACCCGCTCATCGCTTATCGGCTCCTTCAGCCTGATTTTCAACCGGCCGGAAAAAAGGAAAACAAGGCCTGAGCCCAACGCCGCAAGAGCGATCATCCAGTTTCCGATTTCCGGACGAAGCTGCCCCACAATCATGAGGACGACAACCGTCACCGCCATGGCTGCGAGAGTTACTCCGATAAATCTGTTTCTGTACATTTCGCCTCCAATGTAAAATCTCTTTTACATTTTTAGTGTAAAACATGTTTTACATTGTTGCAAGATTTTTCGTGGAAGGATCGGCAAAAACCATTTATTCTTAGTAGCTGAGGAGATCAAATGAAACGGCCGGTACAAATCCTGTCTGTCATGATTCTATTACTAATAAGCGCATCGATTCACGCGCAGGTTATAAAAATCGCATCGATGGCCCCGGAAGCATCGCCGTGGGGCGTGGCACTGAACCGCATGGCGGCGGACTGGTCGAGAGTTACCAACGGGCGGGTCCGGGTACAAATTTATCACGGGGCAATCGCCGGCAGCGACGAAGACACGATCCGCAAAATGCGCCTCGGGCAGATCCACGGAACGGTTATCACCAGCGCGGGATTAGCCCTGCTTATGCCCGAGTTTATTTCCTTTTCCATTCCCGGGGTCATCCGCAACGAAGACGAGCTGGATTTTGTGCTGTCAGAAATGGAGCCCTTCCTCGATGAAAAAGTACAAGAAGCCGGGTACCAGGTTCTGACCTGGGGCAAACTCGGTTGGCTGCAGTTTTTCAGTAATGCGGATATCCGCACACCCGACGACCTGCCGGGCAGAAAAGTGGCAACCGGAACACTTCCCGAGGAAGTGACGTTTATATTCCGGGAATTTGGCATGACCCCCGTCGCGGTTTCAACCCGGGATACCCTGGGCTCGTTGAACAGCGGCGTAATCGATACCGTCGTGTATCCTCCGCTGGGTGTGGCGGGTTACCAATGGTTCGGCATCAGCAATCACATGCTGGAGTACCAGATTTCCCCGATTATCGGCTGCGTACTCATCGATTCCCGGGCCTGGAACCGCATCCCCCGGCGCTATCACCAGGAATTGCTGGCCATATCCCGGGAAGTGGGAGTTGAAATGAACCGTGAGCTCTACGAGCTTGAGCAGGAGGCCCTGTCCCTCATGCAGGAATACGGCCTGGATGTGCACCAGGTTTCCGCCCCGGACCGCCTGCTCTGGCAGGAAACCTTCGACGCTCAAACTGACAAGTTTTCCCGGGACACGCTGCAATCCGACATAATGCGCAATCTCGTCGAACTACTTGAAGAATACCGATGAACCGGTCTTCCCTCCCGCGCCGGCTCCCCGTGCTCATTGCTGTGCTCCTCGCGAGCTCTCCTATAGCGGGAATCGATTTTGACGCCATGCTGGGAGGGGCGGAGTACGAAATTATATATGAGGCACTCGTACCCCGCGAACATGAGGACGGCAGGTACTTTACCGGGGGCATGGGGGTGAGAAGCGTGCCCGGGTCAGTTCTGCGGGCCCCGGTGTCGAGCCGTATCGTAATGGCTGCCTCGGATAATGTTATCCCTCCGGAAATTCTCACCAGCGGCCCGATTTTTACATCAGACCGGGTGACTACCTTGGTGGTGCTTCAGATCGACGAACAACGGGCCCTTGCATTCTACAATATCGATATCCGGCATATAGAGACCGGACATACAATCCGGGACGGAGAACCCCTCGGTGAAATCCTGTATTCCGATCCTCCAGGCTATCCGTTCTTTCAAATCGGCGCGTTTGAACTGGAAAACCACCGGGGAGACATGGAGCAAGATGCCCTCAGCTGGCTGTTCCTCCCGGACGGGAATACAAGCGGGGAGCTAAGCCCCGCCGTGCTCTTCAGCCCCCGGGTTCTTCTGGATTGAGGCATGCTTTTGGCACTATTCCGGCCAAAAAAACAAGGTAAATTGCTCATAGTTGTTCAAGCTCAACGCTCTTCGATTGTCAAAATCCGGGAGGCGCGGAGTCAGTTCGATCGTGGGATGTATCGGGAAATTTGCTTCAGCCTGCCATTGAACTGAGCCCCTCGAATCCAGAACAATTATCCGCTGTTGTGCAGGCGAATCTTCATCACTGAAATATCCGCCGTCGCTGCTTGGACTCATGAGGATGGTTTGCTGTATGAGGACGATATCCGTCATCCCGTCGACATTCCAGTCGTCCACAACCACATCAACTCTCGTGTCGGGCACAAGATTTGCCGCCGACAGCTCGCCGGGAGGAACCTTGACAGCCCATAACAATTCTCCGCTTTCAGAAACAAGCAGCAGGCTGCTCTCCCGGGTATCATCGAACCTGTTGGTTTTCCGTTCGAGGATAAGGAAATTGAGCATACCGTCGGCATCTCCCTCAAAAACCGACAACAGCTCTAACCACGCGTTTCCAGAAACCCACGGCACACTCAAGGAAAAGATTTCATTTCCAATAACCGAATAGGCGCTGATAGTAAGACTTTGAGATATGCGGTCATGTGCCCTGACGTAATCATCGATGCCGTCAGAATCGATATCAAAACGGAGGTCAGACGAGGGATTTATATTCCGGCTGCCTCTGATTAGCTCACCGGAATAGCCGGAAACAACCGCGCTGTTGCGATCGATGATCGATACGTCCGTGACGGGAGTTTGTCTGCGGACTTCCGTCAGCGCCCGGGCCCTGGCAACCCCTGCCGGGTCGAAAAGATCTTCCCCTGCTGCTAGCCGTTCAAGCTGCTCAATCACTGAGTCTGATCCCGAATACCAGCTTGGCATGGCCTGAAACACACCATTCTCATCGAGCAGAATGGCCAGCTGATCATAGCGCTCGAGCCAAGCTTCTGCCAGATCGCTCTGCCGGCTGAAGCGGGTAACCATGCCGCTGCCGGGAAAACGGGCAAGATACTCTTCTATGGAAATCTCTTCCATCCTCCTGCTCCCCGGTACATCAAACACCATCCGTACAATGCTCAACTGGTCGGCGGTGAACTCCCGTCGCAACTCTGAGAGAAGGCGATTGCTATATTCGAGGTTGTGGCTTGCCAAGCTCTCAATCATGAGGAGCGTCGGATTGCCGTCGAATTCCCGAAGGCTGAGTTCATTTCCCTCGAGGGAGATAAATCCCGGATCAGGTAATACTGAACCCAATTGAGCATGCAGGTCCGCTTCAAGCTCATAGCGGTCATAGACGTAGAGTACTTCCCTGCTGCCCTGCGGGGGATTGTAGGTAAATTCATCCGCTGCGAACGAAGGATCGATCTCGATGGCAGTGAAATCGTACTCTACCCACTCGTTTTTCTTGAGGTCATTTAAATCCGCAGCCCTGCTGAACGGACCGTAGTACACCCCGAATCGTTGGATCAGAAGCGTCGCCGGATCCACCCAAAGCCGCGAAAGAGCGTATCCGTTGCGCGGATTTTTATCCCAATCAAACAGCAGGTCGATGCGGCTGGACTGTTTTCCGTCCAGGACATCAGCCTCGACCGAAATAAAATCATACAGTCCCGGCAGGATGTGAGTGAAATCATCTCCGTTGATGAGCTGAGCTATCGTCACCGGATGGAATGTCAAAATCGGGAAGCTCTCAATTTCTATATCTTCATCCTCTTCATCATCGTCATCATCATCATCGAATAGTTCGGCAACATATTCGGAAAAATCTCTCTGCGAATAGCGCAGCAGATAGCCGTCTTCAAACCATATTGTCCGGCCGTCACTGACAACCCTGCGATAGTCGTCATTCCTGGTAAAACGGGCGCCCTCAGATATCCGGTATCTGATTCGGTTTGTTTCAGCAACTTCCGTTACCAGGGATTCTTCTCCGTTTTCATAAACGGAGTATGTCTGGGGTCGACGCTCCATGACCACATCGCTATATGACTCAAGTGCCTGATAGTTTTCAACGACTTCAAGAAACAGGGCCCTCGCCGCTTCCCTCGACTCAGCATCAATTGGAATCTGGTAGTATCGGCCTCCGGCCGAGGTTGCGCAGCTTGAAAAACCCGTTCCGAGCACGAGAAGCGCTAATAAAAAAAAGGGCTTAGTTGTTTTTAGAGTTTTCAATATATTCATCCTTAATACTGTTATATTACATAAGAATAGAATAAGAAAGCCTTGAAATGCAATATGCATTATATTGTGAATGAGGAGCTGTGAAGTGACATATGAAATGATCCGCCCGGCGGGTAATGGCAATCTGCTGGTGATGCTTTTAATAATCGCCTTTCTGTTTTTTTTGACCCTTGTTGTCGTGGTAATGTTTATCTCGTCCCGCACCTACACCATGCGCATTGATGCCGACAGGGTGAGAATACGGTCTGTATTCTACAATACCTCGATCTCCCGGGGGGACATCAGAACGGATGAACTGCGCATGGTCAAATACAGTGACCTCGGGGTATCGCTACGGACTAACGGCTTGGCCCTGCCGGGATTGCACATTGGCTGGTTCAGGGGAAACGGGGAGAAATACAAGCTCTATGTTACAGACGAGGAACACATCCTGCTGATCCCCACGAACTTAGGCTACGCAATTGCCTTCAGCACGAGGGACGGAGATGAAATTATCGCCGAGCTGCGGGAATGAAGCTTAGACATCAGTTCTGAGGGAGATCAAAAGTCTGATGAAAAAAACTAAATATTGGGAAAGATCCTGTTCCGAGGCGCAGGGCATCTCCCTACACCGCAATCTTCCGGACATCCTTGGGAGCCACGCCGTAAAAGCGCTTAAACTCCCGGGAAAACTGGCTGACGCTTTCGTATCCGACTTCACCCGCAGCCTCATTAACCCTGTAGCCTTCATCTGATAGGTATGATTTCGCCCGGTCGAGTCTGATTTTTTTGATGTATTGCAGAGGGGATGTTGCGGTGACCTCCTTGAAGACCTGATGAAAGGAGGAAGAGCTCATGCTTACCATTTTTGCCAGATCATCAATCTGATGGGCCTTTTGATAGTGCTGGTGAATTTCCCTCAAGGCGGTTTCTATTTTCCAAATATTGCTGTTCTTGATGGTGAGGCCTATGAGGGCCCCGGCGTGTTCGGTCTTCAGCAAGGTATATAAAAGCTCCCGGTAAATACCCTCGCCCAAAATCCGGCTCTGCTCTTCACTCTGCAGTACCCTTAGCAGCCTTCCCAGTATGTCCGTAATCTCCGGAGTCAGGGCCGTTGTATAGAGACCGGATGTGCTTGCCGCAGCGGATTGGGGAGCCGGAGCCTTTCCGAGTTGCTGAATAATTTGAGCCAGTACCGGTATGCTCAGGTCGATGGTCAGGCTCAACAGCGGCTTGTTTCTTTCCAGCACAATTGCCCGTTCCAAGGGCAGGGGCACCGCTGCCACCATATATGTATCTTTGTCATAGGCGTATTCCCGGTCATTCCAGAAAATGTGTTTGGCTCCCTGGACACAAAAAAATGCCCTCTGATGATAGAAAAACGGCTCCCTGGGAGCGGGAGCGCTCGCCCGGTACAGGCCAACCTGTTCGAGGTGACTGGGGTTGTAGCCCTCAATCGGGGCAAGAGCTTCTACTAATGCAATCAAGTCTGTCATCGATATCATCCTCAATACTATATCTACGGCTTTACTGATCATCTGAAAAGGGTACGAATGGTGATTTCAGAGGATTAGGCATAAAACACCGAGAAATGAGTATTCATACTCTTCCGTGTCAGGTTTAATTTGATACAACGATAGTACGTAAAGGAGAAAACACATGAAAAAGCAAACCCTGCATTTGGATACCGTCATCCGGGATTATTCCGGAGATATGACGGGAAAGATAGTAGCGATCACCGGAACCACCACCGGAACCGGATTTGTTGCTGCCCGGGAGATCGCCAGGAAAGGAGCGGAAGTCCTGCTGCTTAACCGCGAAAGCGAACGGGCCAGCCAGTCCCTGGAAAAACTCCGCAAGCAGGTCCCCGGAGGCAAGTTCGTGCCTGTCGAATGCGACCTCCAGTCCTCAACGAGTGTTGAAAAAGCGATAGCTCAAATCAAAGCCAGGTATTCGGTACTGGACGTCCTCTGCAATAACGCCGCAGTGATGGCCTTGGGTGATTACCCAACGGTTGACGGATATGACGTGCAGATGCAGACAAATGCCCTGTCCCATTTCCTTCTGGTAAAGGGCCTCATGCCCCTATTAAGGGCCAGTGAGGAAGCAAGAATTGTGAATCACACATCACGAGCCCGATTAGGCGGGCCGCTCGAAGCCAGGTATTTCGGAAAAAACAGCGGCAATCTGGGAGGCGACGGCACAAAAGAAGACAGCGCCAACTTCAGCGGTCCCCGCTGGGAACGCTATCATCAAACAAAACTAGCCAACTTTGTTTTCACCTATGCCCTCAACGATCGCCTGGCCGAGGCGGGCATCGCGAACATAGCCGCCTTCGCAGCCCATCCAGGTCTGTCCGCCACCAACCTGCAGGTTACCACCGCTGCGGCAGGCGGAATGGAAGCAAACTCCCCGCTGATGGAAAACGCCCAAAGTGCAGAAGACGGGGCGACGGGAATAATCCGGGCCAGCACCGATCCCGCCGCCGAAAGCGGCGACTTCTTCGGGCCGTTGGAGTGGACGGGATTTCCGGAAAAACTCACCCCGGAAGCCGATCTGTTGACCGAATCCAACAAGGAAATTTTTTGGCATGGTTGCGAAGCCGCTGTCGGCGCAATGGACTTTTATGCATAGACTGGGGATGCTCGTTATTACAGAAGAAAGCCCCCATGCCGGGGGCTTTCTTCTATTCTCCATGCGTTCCTCGCCCCTTCGGGCCTCTGGTACGCATGGTTAGCGACCGATGGGAATCCTCTACAGTCGGCTGCCTCCTGCAGCCTCTTTTCGAGCCGCCTCCGTCGCTGAAAAGACATCCTGTCTTTTCGCGCTCGCAGCGCTCGCGCCGCTCCATTCGGGATCGTTCCTCGTCCCTGCAGGCCTCCGGTACGACCCGATTTCCGGTTCGATTCCCATCGGACACATTTAAACAGAAGAAAGCCCCCATGCCGGGGGCTTTCTTCTATTCTCCATGCGTTCCTCGCCCCTTCGGGCCTCTGGTACGCATGGTTAGCGACCGATGGGAATCGAACCCACGTCACCAGCTTGGGAAGCTGGGGTAATGCCATTATACGACGGTCGCGCGCTTGTGCTTTAGTATAGTTCAATCGGCAGCGCTGGTAAATCTCCGCGGCAGGGAGTTTATTCATTATACTTCCGGAAGCGGGCAATGTGCCCATGTCGGGGCAAGGGGGTAATATGGCTGAACTGTGGGATGTTTACGACCGCGATGGCGCGATGACCGGTGAGGTAATTGAGAGAGGGCGGAAGCTTCCTTCGGGAAAATATCATCTAATCGTTCATCTATGGCTGAAGGACCCTGATGGCCGGCTGCTTATCCAGCAGCGCAATAAGCCCGGCGGACCGACTCACGAATTATGGGCCCCAACTGCCGGTTCGATAACTTCTGGGGAAACAAGCAAGGTCGGGGTGATTCGGGAATGCCTGGAGGAGATCGGCCTCGATCTTCCGGAGTCCGAGCTTGTTTTTCACGAGCGGGAGTTCATCGCAGACTTCATTCAGGACGTATGGTTCGCTCCATGGGACGGCATTGTTCAAACTTTGACGGCGGATCCCGTCGAAGTCCTTGCCCTGCGATCAGTTAGTTGGGATGAAATGATGACCCTGCTAAGGGAAAAGCGGTTTATCGCCTACGGAGAAGACTACTTCCAGCGATTAAAAACCGCATTGTCGGACATGGGGTGAACAAAACCGGAATTGCATGTGCGCTGGCATTGATAGCCTGACTGTCGGAACTTTTTGTGTCCATGTGCGGCTTTTGGGCTCCAGGGAAATAGCCCAAAGCATGCATGCAGAGTACACTTTTTATATATCGTAGAAGATAGAAGGAGATCGCCGTGAGAGAAAATGTTGCCCTGCTGATCATTGATATGCAGAACACCTTTATTGAGGAGATCGACAAACCCGACGCGGTCACCCGATGCTGCGCAGTGATTAACTATGTGGCCGAAATGTTTCGCAGTGCAAAACAGCCGGTAATTCATATAAAAGATATGGAAGAAGCCGAGGAATTAAGTGAAAAAGAACTGGAGATCATCCCGGAAATAACCCGTGACAAGGACGACCTGCTGGTGGAAAAGAAATTTTCAAACGCCTTTTGGCAGACCGATCTTCAAAGGCGCCTGGAGGACCTGGGCACAAAATTTCTCGTTCTGGCCGGTCAGGCGGCGGAACACTGCGTGCTCTTTACCTATAACGGCGCCCGGGAACGGGGCTACACGCCGGTCATGCTTCAGGACGGAATCCTCAGCGGAGATCCCCAAAATATTCAAAACGCCATGGCAAACCGCAACTTTATATCCTGGGCGGCGGTAGCCGAACTACTGCGTTAGGGAGCCCAGGCAGTAAACCTCAATTCAGTAAATGCGCTGTCGGCGGCGTCGGCGCGGTTTCCGTCACCATCGTTTTCTTCAAACAGGCGGTGGCTTTGGGCTATACGCGCGTCGAGCTCGACCGCCCGGTCATAACTTTCCCGGGCCGCTGCCACATTCCCGTTTTCAATAAGCAGCAGAGCCTTTGACAGCAGAAGATAGGGGTTTTCCGGCTGCTGGGCCTCTGCCCTGGCAAAATAGTCTTCCGCAGTCTGTTTATCCCCGCGGATAAGTGCGAGCTTTGCCAGGTTGATAAGCGCCGGCCCGTATTCCCCGTCGGCCAAGGCCGACAGGAAATCATCTTCCGCATCTTCATAAAACCCGAACCTGGCGCGGATGATTCCCCGCCTGTTGTATTCTCTGGGCGAATCGGCTCCCGTCAGACCGCCCGCATCGATAAGCGCCGCGCTGTGAACGCTCCGAAGCTGACCAAGCTGGCGGCTCAGCGGTGAAATCTGGCCAGACCTCAGGCCGGAAACCTCCGCAGGATCGTCGAAGTCCGCCGGAGGGTACGTCTGCCAGGCATCCGAAGTGATATACATCTGCGCTTCACCTGCGCCGGCATGCCGCCGCCAAAGCTGGGCAGCGCTGATCCATGCCTGGGTAAAATCTGCGTCGAGCAGAGTACTTTCCACCGGTATCCAAATCCGCCCGTCGCGTTCGATCAGTCGGCTTCTATCGGGAAAATACTCGCCGGCCTGCCGTACCTCTATCCCCGAATCGAAGGCGGGGAAGATATGGCCGGGTACGGTAATCAGGGCGCTGGGAATGCCCGAAGCCTCCAGGAGTGACGCATAGAGAACCGAGAGGTCGTCGCAGTCTCCCGAACCGTACAATAGAGTCTCCGCGGGAAACTGCAGAAAATCGATTGCTCCCCGGTCGGCGGAAACCCGCTCGTACGGCGTTGCCGGATCGATTCGGTAGCTGATATCCGAGGAGACCAAAGCCTGGAATAGCCCAAGAGCCGTGGCGAAGTTTGCCGGGAGGCCCCGGCGCTCAAGCCCGGCCAGCGAGGCGAGGACGGTTCCGGAGGTTTCCATGACGGCGGGGGATTGGATGCTGGTAATCATGGCGGCAGCTTTGCGGTCGTCATCCCATCTAATCGCATTGGTATTCATCCGCCTCAGAGGTACTCGTATCTCCTCGTTTTCCCTGACCCCGGCGAAGGTGAAAGTAACGTCGAGGATGAGCGGCACAATATCGCCCCCATCCGGATCGAGTATGCTCCGGCTCAAAAACGCTCCGGCGGCCAGGTTGAGACTTTGCCCCGCCGGAAGATCCTCGGAATGTACCACAACCAGACGTTCTCCGTTCTCGCCGATCCTGCTGCGAATGCTGATGTTCTCCATCGGGAGATCCCGAAGATTCTGCAGACGGGCTTCCAGCAGAGGGATATTGCGATAGCTTCGGTAAAGCGAAGGGAACAATTCCGGCGCATCGATGTCCGTCAGCAGGATCTGCCGGGCGATTTCCATCGGGGGGATATTCGCCCGGTGCTCCGAACTGATGCGCCCGCTCAAAGGGTCGGCCTCAAACAGCAGGGGATAGCTGCGGCCGCTAACCGGATGTCGCAAACTCCAGGAATACCACTGACCTTCCCTGGTAGCCACTGCCGAAGCATCCTGCCATGAGAGAAAGAGATCCCGGGCGTTGGCCGGTGAGATGGACAGCCGAGCCGGAGCTCCTGCGGCCCGGATAAAATAAAGCTCATCGTCAATTTCATACCTCCCCTGCTCCTCAACCGGGAAGCGGATTTCGTCTCCCTCCTGACTGGCTTCGAACTGCCTGACTACTTCCTGGATGATCAGCTCATCGGCCCGCCGGGCGGCCGCCTCAAGACGGCGCTCATATTGGTCGGCGGATTCAAACATGTCCCGGGGGGCAGTGGCATCAGTCCCCAAAGATTCCAGCAATTCCACCGCAAAGGCTTCATCGAGCACTGCAATCTGGGCAGGGCCGGGGTTTACGCCACCGTTGATGCTTTTGAGCAGGGCGGAGGCCAGGCTGACCGGACCGGCCCCGACTTCTTCCAGACGCCAGAACACCAGACCGTTTTCCGTGATGCTTATGGTAGCCAGGCGGCTCCCGTCGGGATGAACCGCCAGATCGGCAATGTATCCCTGACCGGCGGAAAAGGTCGATTCATAGGACCACAATTGCGGGAAATCTCCCCGTGCGAGGGATTCCGCGGCGGCTCCTGCGGCTCCGAGCTCCCGGGCATCCGGTCTGACGGCGGATCCTCCGTCATCACCAAGCCGCCAGACTGAAATAACGCTTCCTCCGAAGCCGGTGAAAAGGGTTTTGCTGTCAGGAGCGAAGGTGAGCGAGTAAATATTCCCCTCTTCAATGTCGGGGATCACCTGCCAAAGTTCGGCCTCCCGATTTTCGATTCTGTATATAGTCAGTTCCTTTCGCACCCCGACTGCCAGCCAGCGGCCATCGGGGGAAAACTGCAGGCCGTCGAGATAACCGGTATTGCTGTAATACTGGGTAGGACGAAGTTCGCCTGCGGGAAGCAGACGATGATTTTCCCCATCGATTGCATATAGACTGATGTAATCGTCGCTGTTACCGAGGGCAAGGAGCCGGGAATCTGGTGATATTGAAAGAGCAGTGACCCTCAGTTCGCCGGGGTTGATTTCATGAACCAGTTCCAGGCCGGCGCTGCCGATCCGCCACAGAAACAGTTCGCCTTCGGCAAAACTCACTGCGTATTCCCCGTCGGGACTGATGGTAAGGGCCAGCACCTCATTCTTGTGTTGGGTTGAACGTTGAACCAGTTCGCCGTTTGTGCTTTCCACAAGGGCCAGCGCCGAGGGCGAACCGTAACCCGGGAAAAGGGTCCAGCGCTCGTCGCCGCTTATTGCCACGGCGGGAGCCGTCCCGTGGTCTCCCCTCCCCCGGTAACTCCAGAGCAGTGAGAAATCCCCGTCGTACATCCGCACCCGGTTGTCCCGGCTTATTACGGCAAAGTAGTTGCCGAAGCGGGAAAACCGCCCCGTACTGAGCATGGCCTCCTGCTCGAGGCTCCGCAGCTGAAGAGCCCGCACCAAGGGAATATCCTGGGCTGCCGCGCTGAAACACAGAGTAAGCAGCAAAAGCGAGAGGACAATGCGTGACAGAACTCCCGACCGTGGGGAGGCTGACAGTTCGGAACCGGTCAATGAGGAACCAGTCACGGAGGAACCCGATGATGGGGAAGGTAAAAACATTCGGCGCGTGATCATGGAAAAACTATATCAGATTGTTTTCCCTTCATCCCTAGTCAAAAGCGGTTCTGGCCCAAGAAAGCGCCACAGTGTACCATTGGCTCAGGAAGGAGCAGGGCATGGAAAATGGCTTTTGGCAGCAGGCAGTGGATCGGTTTTTAGCGGACTGGCGGGACCGGCCGGAGGTCACCGGCGCCCTTGTCTGCGGCAGTTATGTAACAGGAGACCCGAGCGTCCATTCAGATCTGGACCTCCATATCATTTTACAGCCTGACTGCCCCTGGAGGGAGCGGGGAAACCGATGGGTCCACGGTTTTCATATCGAGTACTTCGCTAATCCGGTGGGAAAACACCGGGAATACGCCGCAGAAGACGAAGCAAATCGGCGAACGGTCAATAATCACATGTTCGCAACCGGTAAGTTGTTGTTCGACACCAGCGGCGACCTGACGAGCGTGGTAAAACAGGCACAAAAGGATCTCGAGCTACGGGAGAACGAAGGCTTTCCGCGAACTAAAGGCGCGGCGCTGGAAATCGTCAAATATCAGCTCTGGGATATGAGGGATAATCTCGAAGAAGCCTTTGAGGCCGCCGCTCCGGATTTTGTGTTTATCGCCCATTGCATGCTGCGGGACCTCGCAGATGCCTACGGCGCATATTTAGGCTACCATGAGCTACCGGTCTACCGGATGGGCCGCTTGCTCAGGGATCAGTCACAGCGGCGAAAGTACCGATTTCCCGATTACCCCGACGCCGACTTCGCAAAAAGGCTACTTTGTGCTCTAAGCCTCACCGACCCGGAGGAACTTATGGCTGCTTATTCCGGACTCAGCACCCATGTACTTGGGGCAATGGGCGGGTTTTCCGTTGACGGCTGGTCCCTGCGTTCGGAGGTCTGATTACCAAGGACGGGATTTTCGCCCCAAGAGCGGTAATGGCAGTTCCGCCCCTTGAGCAGGTATTTAAATCAGCTGTTTTCGGGGCACTCGGAATGGACAAGGAGCAATTATGAACAGATACATCAGCCTGCTTCGGGGCATCAATGTCAGCGGGCAAAAAATTATCAAGATGGCCGAGCTCGCCCAAGGGTACCGGGACTGGGGTTTCACAGATGTGAGCACCTACCTGGCCAGCGGCAATGTGCTGTTTACCTCGCCGAAAGGGCCCGGAGAATGCCGTCAGATAATCGAACAGGCAATCTCTCAAAGGTTTGGCTACCAGGTGGATTGCCTGGTTCTCACCCCGCAACAGCTTTCTGCAATCCGGGCGTCCATGCCGTTTGCCGCAGAGCGGGTGTTCTACAGCTTTATTATAGGCGATGGCGAATGGCCCCCTCCCCCTGAGGATATCAGCATTATCAAGCCATTCGCCGCCGAGGGCGATGATTTGGCAGCGGAGCCAGGCGTCGTCTACTTTCACTGCCTGGGAAGCTTCGGCAAATCTAAACTCTCGAATAATTTCATCGAGAAGAAATTGGGTGTACGGGCCACGACGAGGAATGCAAAAACTGTTGAAGCACTGCTTCAGCGCACATAAACCCGCCGGGAGATGCCGGCGGGCAGGGCGAAATCACCGTTCAAAGATTTTCTCCGTTGGTCTCAATTACGCTCCGATACCAACGGCCCGACTCTTTTATGGTTCGCTTCTGGGTTTTGTAGTCGACGTGAATCATTCCGAATCGGTGGCGGTAGCCTTCGGCCCATTCGAAATTGTCCATCAATGACCAATGAAAGTACCCCTTTACGTCAACGCCGTCGGCAGAAGCCCGTTTTAGCTCGCGAAGGTAGCGGGTGGCGAAGTCTTTTCGGGCAGGATCCTCGACCCGCCCGTCGACATTGACCCAGTCGTGACTGCTCGTGCCGTTTTCCGTGATGACCACCGGTTTGCCGTATCGCTCATAAAGAAATTTCGGTCCCCAGTACAGGGCTCCTGGGGTCACGGGCCACATAAAGTTGCTGCGGGGAAACCCGGGACCGTAGTGTTCAGCGGCGAGGAACTGGGGCGTGCCGTCGCCGCCCCGGATCATCCGGCCGGTGGCCTGATAGATGTTGGCGCCGATAAAATCCGGAGCCTCGGGCATCATCTGCAAATCTCCCTCCCAGCCGGAAGGAAGCCATTGACCGTATCGCGCCAGGAACTCCTCGGGGTATGATCCCAAAAACAGGGGATCGTTCCAGATGGCATTTGAGAAACTGAACAGATCTCCCGGGGCGATGGAAAACTGTGCGTTCCGCGCGGCTGCCACCAGTTCATCGTCCTGCCCGTCTTCGGGCTCGATTACCGGAAGGGCCGGGGCAGCCCCGACTTTACCGGCGTTTTCGCCTCGGATTGCATTGGCTGCCGCTCCATGCGCCCGGTTTACATTGTGGACGATGGGGACGATGTCCATGTGCGAAAGCTTCAGGCCGGGGGCGTGTACGCCGATCGAATGGCCGAGGCTGACAAACATGTCCGGTTCGTTCAGGGTGAACCAGTGAGACACCCGGTCGCCCAGGGCTTTGGCGAGAACCCCGGCATATTCGCCGAACCATAGGGGACTGTCGGGGTTAAGCCAGCCGCCGCGGCGGTACAGGCCAAGCGGCAAGTCCCAGTGAAAAAGGGTAAGCCAGGGAGTAATGGCGGCCTTGAGGAGCTCATCAACAAGTCTGTCGTAAAAATCCAGCCCCTTCGCATTAACCTGGCCGATTCCGTCGGGCATGACCCTCGGCCAGCTGACGGAAAACCGATATGCCTGCAGCCCCAGTTCCCTCATGAGTTTCACATCGTCGGGCATTCTGTGGTAGTGGTCGCACGCCGCATCGCCGCTGTCCCCGGCGACGGTTTTACCGGGCCATTGGCAGAACTGATCCCAGACGGACTCTCCACGGCCGTCCTCCCGGGCAGCGCCTTCGATCTGATACGCCGCTGTGGCGGCTCCCCAGCTAAAATCCTGTGAAAAACTCATAAAACCTCCGTCATCCCCCATTCATATAACAGATTGGGGAGAATGTGGGGTTTTTTCTCCTGAAAACGCTGAGCGCTGCCGGATTATGAGAAAATCATTTCTTTTGCCCTCAGGCGTTTGGACCACTGGAAATAACTGAATGGGATTCGTATATTATAGTTGATGTTTTCCCGCAAAAAGCATCAATAGGAGGACGTATGCTTACGCTGACTCTTCCGTCCCATGGCTCGTATCAAGAGATACTGGAAATGGTGAAAGATAGCCCCGTGCAGGTAAAAATAATGCGCGACGCAACTATCGACATGCCTGAGCTGGAGGACGATTACAGCCATGCCCGGGGCAAAACGGAAATAACCCGGGAAATGGAAAATATTCTCGATTTCCAACGGCAATGGTATTGCCAGGAAAGCGACAACTGCTCCATGGGAGGAGCCGGGGAGGTCTACTGACCTCCCTTTTTTTGCCCGTTATTGTATTAGGTCCAGACCCACAGGGGGACAGCCATCATTTTTGCAAGCTTGTCACCATCCCGGAGTATTCCGTCCAGATTTCCATGGTCGGCGATGGAAAGCCTCTTTTTATCCTGCAGGACGATATTTAATTCATGGCTGATATAACTGCCGCCCCGGTGCCGGTAAACCTGCTCGCTGACCACCTGCAATCCCCGGACCTGGTCAAATCCAAACGATTCACCGGAAACCGTGGCCGAACCCGTTTCTCCGTCGAAAATGGAACGGTTTCCGAATATATGCAGCACCAGAAATCCTCCAATGATAAAAAGCAGGCCGGACCACTGAATCTGCGGAAGGGCTGCCAAAAAGGATTCCATATTATGTATATCGCCTCCCAGGCTAGCCCTGAGAAAACTGAAGGTCAGGATGTGTAACCCCGGGAGTGAAAGAGCTATGGCGAAGTATGTGAGCGCCCGGCTCGCCCTCATGACATATCGGCCCCGGGGGGCTTGGACCAGCCGATGGGTCCGGAAGTTTGCGCCGCCAGGCATGAGGGCCGACCAATCCAGAGAAGCGGCAAAACTATCGCTTCCGGGATTATGAATTATGAGGTCTTCTTCAGAAACGTCGGATGTGCTTCCACGACCGCGCAGATCCAAAAAATAAGCTAGGAAAACGAGGGTCAGCGCTCCGGCAATGATTGCCGCAAGGGATAGCGATTGGATTCTCTGAAGCAGTGACAACTCGATGGCAGATTCATAGCCGGCAATTTGATCCCGATAGGCCTGCAGCCTGAGAACCTGCTGTTCATCGAGGTTTTCCTCCGCAGAAAGCTCATCGGCCAGGGCGTGTACGTTTTCTATAGCATCCTTGTACGGTTCTGAGCGGTCCTGAACGAGCAGGGGTAGAAGGCGAAAGGACAAAAAAGCCAGCGGAAGTATCAATAACAGGAAGGGCAGTTTACTGTTCTTCATAAAAATCCTTTAGTTCAATAGCTCGAAGCTCTCGCTCATTTCGTCGTACTGGAACACTTCACCGGTATCTATGCGGTAATACCAGCCTCGAATGGTCAGACTGCCCTCCTGGTAGCGCTGTCTGATGTAGGAGTACGTCAGCAGATGCTTAATCTGCTCAAGCACATTAATTTGCTCGGTCATCCAGGCGCGTATGCCGGGATTTTCCGCCTCCGGCTTGGCCATGACCATTTCCGCAACATGGGAAGCTAAGGACATCCATCGCTCGGTTAACTCGCCGGGCTTTGTATGGTCCCCATCCGTGTACAGTGTTCCGCAGCCTCCGCAATTGCTGTGGCCGCAGACGACGATATTTTCCACCTCCAGCCCCTGCACCGCGTATTCTATAGCCGCAGCAGTCGAGGGAAACCGGGACGCCAGCTCGGCGGGGGGCACCAGGTTGGCAATGTTCCGGATAATAAACAAGTCGCCCGGTCGGGTATGGGTTATCATCCCCGGCACGAGCCGGGAATCCGAGCAGGTTATAAAAAGGGTATGGGGTTTTTGCTTTTCTGATAATTGCTGGAAAAGCAGTTCATGTTCGCGGTACTCATTTTTGTGAAAATGCACCGCACCGTTGATAAGCCTATGCACATCGGTCTCCTGTTTTTTACCTTATGCGCCGACGGCGCCTGTTAGGTTAAAAACCTGAATCCGCCGGCAGATATGTACTTAAAATAGTTCACCCTGAGCGCCCCGGAGGACCTGCTCAAGCTGATGGGCGACCTGAAGGAAGTCTTCCTCCCGGTCGTGGTAATCCAAATCATCCATGCTGAGGGTCAGCACCGGGCTCTTTTTCCAGCCGCCGATCCACTCTTCATACAGTACGTTTAATTCGAGCAGATATTCATCGGGGATTGCCTGCTCGAAATCCCGGTTCCTCATGGCGATCCGGGTTTTTAAGGTCGGAAGCGAGGCCCTGAGGTAAATAATCACATCGGGCAGCTCCAGCAAATCCGCCAGCACTTCATAAAGCCGCCAATACGTGGCGAAATCCCGCTCCTCAATATAGCCCCTTCGGTGCAGATTCTTGGCGAAAATATGCGCGTCCTCGTACACCGAACGGTCCTGCACAACCGACCCCCGGTAGTCCTGCAGGGATTTGTGCATTCCCAGACGGTCCGAGAGAAAATAGAGCTGGGACTTATACGCCCAGCGGCCCATATCGTCGTAAAAATCCGCGAGATAGGGGTTCTCGGACACCGGTTCGAAGTAGGGCTTCCAGCCGAGATGGTCTGATAACTTGCGCACCAGCGTTGATTTTCCCGCCCCGATATTTCCGGCCACCACGATATGCTGTTTCATAGCTGAGCATTGTATCGCCGGCCGGGCGGGAGAACAAGCGGGATTATCGGGGTCCTTGAATTTTCGCCTTCCGATGTATTACTGTATGCCCTGGTATTTTACTCAGCTTTCCAGGGTTAGGGCAGATGAAGACAGAGGATCGGCGGGACATTGAGACCCGTCAGGACATTGAAAAACTGGTGGACCGCTTCTACGCCCGGGTTCGAAAAGACGATGTCATCGGCTATATTTTTAACGACGTCGCCAAGGTTCATTGGGAAAGCCATATTCCCCGAATCGTCGATTTCTGGGAAGCCGTGCTGTTCCGGCAAACGCTGTTCGACGGCAATCCTCTGGACAAGCACATGAAGGTCGATCAAAAGGAAACCCTCAGGGAAGAGCATTTTGCCCGCTGGCTGTCTCTTTTTCACCGGACCATAGACGACCTTTTCGCCGGAGAAACAGCCGAGGCGGCGAAATACCGGTCAAAAAATATTGCCGGTGTCTTTATGCAGCACCTGGACCAGCGGCGAAATAAGCCCTCCTTTCACCTTGGCTCTCTCGAATAACTCCTCACCATAGGGGGGCCTTGAAGGTCCCGAATTCTATCCAGCTGCTCTTGACGGCGAAGCACCGCCTGTTCATCCTCGCTGTCGGCGATTTGGGCCAGAACCGCATCCAGGGGAGTCCCCTCGTCATCGAAGGCGGTGTCTCCTCCTGGATTCGGCCGTCCGTCGGCCGCAAGCGCGGTAAAATTGAACAGCGAGCTGTCCATCATGTGACTGGGAATGATGTTTTTCATCGCCCGGAAGATGTTTTCCACCCGTCCGGGATTCGTCTTCTCCCAGCCCCTGAGCATGTCCTTAATGACCTGCCGCTGCAAATTCGGCTGGCTTCCGCAGAGGTCGCAGGGGATGAGGGGATACTCCTTCAGCCGTGCAAGGGCTGCAAGGTCCTCCTCCTTGCAGTACGCCAGGGGGCGAATGACGATGTTGCGGCCGTCGTCGCTCACCAGCTTCGGAGGCATGCCCTTAATAGTCCCGCCGTAAAACATATTGAGAAAGAGGGTTTCGAGGATGTCATCCCGATGATGCCCCAGAGCGATTTTCGTCGCGCCGATTTCACCGGCCACCCGGTAAATGACGCCCCGGCGAAGCCTGCTGCAGAGGCTGCAGGTTGTTTGTCCCTCGGGGATGAGCCGCTGAACAATTGAATAGGTATCCTGTTTGACGATGCGGTGAGGCACTCCCCGGTCCTCCAGGTAGGCCGGCAGAATGTGCGCCGGAAAACCCGGCTGTTTCTGGTCGAGGTTCACCGCGGTAATGCGGAAGTCAACGGGAGCCGCATCCCTCAGCATGAGCAGGATATCCAGCAGGGCAAAGGAATCCTTTCCGCCGGACATACAGACCATCACGTGGTCTCCGTCCTCTATCATTGAATAATCGGCGATGGCGGACCCGGTGAGCCGGCGCAGCCGCTTGACGAGTTTGTTGCCCTCGCGCCTTTCTTTTTCGTAGTGTTTTTTTGTCATAATCTCCCTCTATGGGCGGGACCCACTATATCGGGATATTCGACGGTTGTGAATACGGAGCGCCCGAGCTTGCCGACGCCCAACGCGCTCTGCTATATTAGGGCAACACTCAGCTTTAACTTTCCCCCGGGGGGTCTCATGAGAAACATCCAGGTACCGGTTTTTAACCCAATTCTGCTCGATTTGCCCGGCCCGCTCGCGGTGAGCTGGTACGGACTTACCTACCTTCTCGGTTTCGTATTCGCCTACCTATTCGTCATGGATCATATCCGAAGGAAGCGGATCGACCTCACCAGCGAACAGTTCATGGAAATCCTCATCCGGATTTTTATCGGTGTTCTGGTGGGCGGCCGCCTGGGATTTATCCTTTTCGTGAACCCGGGGTATTATTTCAGCAATCCCCTTCAAATGCTGGCGGTCTGGGAAGGCGGAATGTACTTTTTCGGCGGATTTATCGCCGCGCTGATAATCCCGTATTTCTATATAAGAAAGCAAAACATGAACTACTTCGATTTGGCGGATTTTATCATCATTCCCGCGCCGATCGGCCTGGCATTCGGGCGACTGGGGAATTTCATCAATGGCGAGTTCTGGGGACGTCCCAGTGCATCTCCCCTGGCGATGGTCTTCGATTCGGTGCCGCGCAGCAACTGGCTTCCGGTTTCCGAAAACTGGGTCAGGGAAATCATAGAGGAAACCGGAATGACCGTTCTGGCCGGGCAGTCCACAGTCAACCTGCCCCGGCATCCGGTTCAACTCTACGAACTGGTCATGGAGGGAATCGTGCTCTACGCCATCCTCCTGCTCTTTCGGAACATCGGCAAAGAAAAGCCCCGGGGTTCGGTGGTCAGCCTGTTTCTTCTGGGATACGGCATTTTCCGATTTTGGATCGAGTTCTACCGCGAGCCGGTGAGCCACTCTGCGATTATCGCCGGAGACTGGTTTACCCTGAGCATGCTCTTCACCATTCCGATGATTATTCTGGGAGCCGCGGGAATGATTATTTCGTATCGGAAGAATCAAAAAAACGAGTTGTACCGTGCGGCTATCTGACAAAAGAGCCGCAGTCACTATTCTGGCGCTCATCCTCCTTCTGGGCTCATGTTCGAGCTTTCGGACAAGTGATGAGCGGGTACTTGAAGAACTCGGCGAGGCCGGTCTTTCGGTGGTCTTGGACCGCAGCGACCTCGCCGGCTACCAGGTGAGAAGCGTTCGCACCCTCCCGGGAGGCGGTAACCAGGTGCTGTTCATCCACGGCGCACCGGGTTCCCTGGACGACAGTCTCAGGTTTTTCTACCGGCCAGATCTGCGAAGCCGCGCCCAGCTCATCAGCTATGACCGACCGGGCTTCGGCTACTCAGGCCTGGGAGAGCCCCTTACCAGTCTGGAGGCCCAGGCGGCGGTGGCCATGGACCTCATCGAGCCAGGAGCCGTGGTCGTCGGCCATTCCTACGGGGCAACCATTGCCCTGAGAATGGCCATGGACTATCCGGATCTGCTGTCGGGAGTCATTATCCTCGCCGGAGTTTCCGCCGCGGAACACGAGAAAATATTCTGGTTTAACCGGCCCATGGAAAGCCCGGCTCTCAACTGGATGCTCGGCGGCGCATGGCGGTCGGCAAACACCGAAAAACTGACTCATCTGGACGAGCTGCCATTGTTTGATGATCTCTGGGAGAACATACGGACTCCGGTTATCATCATCCACGGAACCCGGGACCGCCTCGTCCCCTACGAAAATGCACCCTACGCCGCTGAGCGCATCGACGAAGAATACGTCGAGTTGATCACCCTGGAGGACGAGGACCATTTTATCCTCTGGACCCAGGAAGAGCTCATCGTCCGGAAAATTATCGAGCTTCTCGAAGGTCAATAGCCTGTGCGAATGACCTCGGTTTGCCAAACAGGAGAACTTCAACATGGATCAGAATAAGCAGAGCCTGGATTTCCTCATATCGGAGAACGCCGGCGTCCTGCGGCAGGGAATAACGGTCATCAAAAGCATTGATGATGATCAGTACTCCCGGCCGGTCGAGGGCTCGGGAACCGACAGCTCATTGGGCAAGCATTTTCGTCACGTCATAAACTTTTACGAAAACCTCCTCAGTCCGGTTGACGGAACCATAGATTATGACCGGCGGATCAGAGACCCCGAGCTTGAAACCCGCTGCTCCAGGGCTGCGGATAAAATGGAAGAGCTGCTGGACCAGCTTAACAAGCTGGGCAATTCGGACCTGAACGGGTCGGAGCAGAACGGATCCGAGACACATGGTTCGAAGCCAAACGATTCGAAGGACGGCCTTGTGCGCCGCATACGCATCGGCGCTCAGGACGATCTGACGGTTCCCAGCGATATCCGCCGCGAATTGAAATTCGTCCTGGAACACAGCATCCATCACTACGCCCTCATCGGTCTCATCCTGCGCCAGCGGGGCGTTGGTATTCCCGATCATTTCGGAGTCGCCCCCTCCACCATCGCGTACGTCAATAACCGGAACAGCTGATGTGCACCCTGACTTTCCAGCCCGGCGGAGGCCCCAAGTCCCGTTGGATACTGTTCAACCGCGATGAATTGCGCAGCCGACCGAAGGCCGGCAGGCCCGAACTCTTCGAAGGCCGGGGAATTCCATACCTCATGCCCGTCGATCCCCAGGGCGGAGGAAGCTGGATGGGTTTGTCAGCCGGAGGGTACTTCATCTGCCTGCTGAACAATTATCCCGGCGATGCCATCGTAATCGACCCGAGCCTGCGTTCCCGGGGTCGTTTGGTGAAGGACCTTCTGGAAGCCGGAGGCTTTCCCGATTCAGACGTCATCGGGCGGCGGCTTCATGACCATGAGTATGCGCCGTTTTACCTCGCGGCTTTTACCAAAGAGGAGACGAGACTGTGGGCATGGGATCAAAAATCACTGGTAAGCATTGATGCGGGCAAGGGTTTCCTGTCGAGCAGCGGCTACCGTCACAGCGAAACCAGCAGCCGCCGAGCACGGCTCTATGAGGGCAGCCAGGCGTCCCAACAGAATGCCGGAAGGAAGGAACTGTACGATTTCCATCTTCTTGAAAACGCCGATGATCCGTCATCTGGAATTCTCATGACCAGGCCCGACGCCATGACGGTATCAGTCAGTGAAGTCGAGCTGGGTGAGGGTTTCGGACGCCTTTTCTACCGCGAACGGGAAGCCCTGGATTCGCCGAGCGAGCATCGGCTGGAGTTCCCCGCCGATTAGCCCGCCGATTAGCCCGCCGATTAGCCCGCCGATTAGCCCGCTGATTCACCCGCTGATTCACCCGCCGATACCGCCGTTGATTCACCAGCGCGCACATGGTCGCTTCGCGTACAGCGTCATACGCTAATTCTGCACTACCGATTCACCAGCGCGCACATGGTCGCTTCGCTGCCGCCTCGACGGCGGCTGCGAGTTAGTTTTCTAGTCTTCGTCGAATCCCAGGCCAGTTTTCATCCGCCGACGTGATCATACCCTGAAGGTCTGCCTCGAATCGCCGGTGGGTGCGGTTGTTGAAGTTCAGGAACAGCCGGTCATCGTGAATGGTCCACAACTCGGGTTGAATGCTCGCCGTGCCTCCCCGGCTCACCGCATAGGCGCAGTACCCGCCGTATTGGGGCAGGTAAGCCTCGGGATCTTCCAGGAAGAGCTCCCGGTGTTCATTGCTAACAAAAAAGTATCGGGCCCCTGCGTGTTCAGCGGAAATTTCAGGGTTTCCCTCGGTTGCCTCGCCGAGGGTGAAGTACGCGACAACGTCATACCCTTCCACCGCGACGCCGTTGCGATCCCTCAATACCGTCTGGGCAAATGCCGTTGTGCCGGCCAACATGATGAGTAAAATACTCATAATTATGATTGTGCGTTTTTTGCCGTTCATTGTGCCTCCCCAATGCCTGTCATATTTACTTCCCCGATCGAAGGGAGTAGTGCCTCCGCAGGGCCGAAATTAGCTCCGACGCCTTTTCGGGTTGGGCACCCGCTTCAAGGTTCGCCGCGCTTATGCGGCTAATATACTGCCAGTGACCCAGAAGGTCAGCCCAGGCGGCAAAAATTTTCATATCCGGGTCGTAAATATGGGCTGGCTCGGAATTCACGCCGTTGACTTCCATGATGGAGAACTTCCCCGACTCAAGGGCATAAAAGTCTTCAGCTTTCACATCGAATCGCCCGATGTGGAAACCCGGAATGGATTCGAACAGGGGTTCGAAGGTGTCTAGAAGTTTCTCGCTTATTAGCGAGTTGCCGTTGCGGAAGGTCGAACCCCTGACGTGGTTTCCGATATCGGCGAGCAGTTTCTCCTCACCGGCGGGCAGCACATAATCAAGCTCGCTTTCAAAGGTATCTCTCAGCATTGTCCGGTGAAGCCAGGTCCGCTCTCCCTGATATATCAGCTCGGAAAGGGTCGAGGTGCCGTCCCCGGTGACTATCAGCGGCTCCTTAATGACCAAAGAGCTGATGCGCGGACGCTTCTCACCGGGAAGCCTGAGGAGCATTACCCCGTACTCCGCCCGATACGGAACATAAGCCTGGAGAAGAAGCGCCCGGGCCTCGCCGGAACCCCAGTTCTTCAGGTAATCGATCAACTGCTGATCATCATCGATTCTCGCCACGCCGTAGCCCCGTTCGCCGATATCCGGCTTGAGTATTACGGGAAAGTCCAGGGCCAGGTCCTTCATGGCGTCCCGAACCTCCTGCGGGCGCGGAACTTCGGAAAACCGCCGGCCGGCAGGAACGTAGCGGGCGGGAAACCGGGACAGCATCGATTCCTTGGAGTACTCGACAAATCCCCCGTACTCCAAGCCGGGATTCGCCGCCAAAAACCATCCGAGCCGGCCGAAGCGTATCGCCCGAAAAAGCAGGTAGACGTACACGGGAACGTAAAACAGCCAGAAGGGCATAAACTCCCAGCGGAGCCATTTGGGCTTTCTCATGAGGAAACCTCCGTTCCCAGGTCGTAAACCCGGCGACGGATTCGCCGGTTCCATTCGTTGACGCCGCCAGTTCGAAGCTCCGAGGGGCTGACGGCATTGCCCACCCGAGCCTCCAGGACCTGACCCTTTTGCCGAAACATTTCATCAGCGAGGAAGAGCATTTCGATATTGAATCCTATGCCGAACCATCGCCGGAGATTGGCCACATCGTAGAAAAACTTCCGGTTGCTGCCAGAAAAAAACACCGGCACAACCGGGCGGTTGTTATCCCTGGCCAGGCGCACGTAAGAACGGTTCCATGGAAGGTCTTTTATGACTCCGCCCTTCCTGCGGCTGCAGAGCCCCGCGGGGAAGTGGAGTATGGCCGCCGGGGAGGCGTACAGTTCCCGGTAGCGCTGCTGATGCCGGCGGTTGTCCCCCAGTTTGTTAACCGGAACAAAGAGACCCCTGAGGTTGGGTATCGCTAGAAGAAAATCATTCACCAGCACCCGGACTTCGGGAAAATATCGTGACATCAAAGCTAACAGCGCCATGCCGTCCATTCCGCCCAGGGGGTGATTCGAGACGATTACCGGTCGCTCCAGGCCGGATAGATTCTCGGCGCCGCTGATGCGTATTTCAACGCCAAAATCCTCCATGGCCTGCTCTATGAAATCGACTCCGTCGAGATCGGCTCCCCGGGACAGGATCCCGTTGATTTCCCGCACATGGAGGAGCCGTTCGAGCATACGGACGAAGGTGCCGGGAATCTTCCCGGCGAGCTCAGGATTCTTCGCGGCAATGAGCTCGCGAATATCGATGTTTAAAGCCCGGCCGCCGGTTCGGGAATCGGACATCACCGTTGATTCCCCGGGGAACGGTCCTGAATTCCAGCGATAATTGCCGCGACGATGTCGCCGGCTACCGCGCATTTTGATTTGGTCTCTCCGGTCACCTGGCTGCCGTCGGGAAACATCAGGGTGACTTTGTTGGTGTCGTGAGCGAACCCGGCTCCGGGATCCTGTAGGCTGTTCAGCACAATCATGTCAAAGGATTTGCGCTTCATTTTATCCCGGGCATTGCGCTGCTCGTCATGGGTTTCGAGGGCGAATCCGGTTATAAACTGATCAGGCCTTTTGAGCTTCGCAAGCTCAGCGGCGATGTCTGTAGTGCGCTCCAGGCAGATGCTCATGTCGCCTTCGCCCTTTTTGATTTTCTGTTCGCTCACCTGAGCCGGCCGGTAATCCGCAACCGCGGCGGCAAGGACCGCAATGTCGCAGTCTGTGAACGCTTCGATGGATGCCTGCGCCATTTCTGCGGCGCTCTCCAGCGAAACCACCTCAACCGAAGGATGATTAATGCTCTGATGGACAGGTCCTGATATCAGGGTAACCAAAGCGCCCTGTTCTGCGAGCTCCCGGGCAAGGGCATACCCCATCTTCCCCGTCGAGCGGTTGCCGATGAATCGCACCGGATCAATCGCCTCGTAGGTCGGACCGGCGGTTACCATGGCCTTTAGTCCGGCCAGGGGGGCTTTGCCGCCTCGGGAGTGTTTCCGTAGAAATGTGAGAATGTCTTCGGGTTCGGCCATGCGTCCCCGGCCCTCCAGTCCGCTGGCCAGCTCCCCGCTTCCCGGTTCGATGAGGATGTTTCCCCGGCTCCGAAGAAGCTCAACGTTCTGTTGGGTCGCCGGATGGGCGTACATATCCAGATCCATTGCGGGGGCAAAAAACACCGGGCAGCGGGCGGACAGGTAGGTGGCCAACAGTAAATTATCGCATCGGCCGCAGGCCATGGCCGCCATAGTGTTGGCAGACGCCGGCGCGATGAGCATTGCATCGGCCCACAGCCCCAGTTCCACGTGGCTGTTCCACACGCCGTCTCTTTCATCGAAGTAGCTCATCCTCACGGGATTTTTGGATAGGGTCGCAAGGGTAAGCGGAGTAATAAAATCCGAGGCGGCGGGGGTCATTACCACTTTGACTTCCATGCCCTCCTTCACCAGCAGGCGGGTCAGATGGGCGGCCTTGTACGCGGCGATGCTCCCGGTTACCCCAAGTAAGACTTTTGCTATTTCCCTCATGCCCCGTCCTCTTCTTCCACAGAGCTGCTCTCCGCAGGTTTTATGAAATTATGGCGGGTTTTCCCCGGGAATACAATGTGCTTCCGGTAAACAAAATTCCAGAGGAACACCAGAGCCATCCCCAGTGCATTGCTGAACCTGAAATGCAGGAGGGCCAAGCTGTCGCTGAGAATCCAGATTGTGGACGATGATATACCCAGGGCCACAACTGCCCCCGCCAAATACAGCAGTAGCTCCCCGCCCGCCCGGTGACGCTTGGGATTGCCAAAAACCCAGAACCGGGAGAGCACATACGTAGTCGCGAGCGCCGCCGGATAGGAAAAAACCTTTAAAAGTGACGCCTGTCCGCCGCTCGCCGCCACGAGTATCTCAAGCACCGCCCAATCGACGAAGAATGCCGCCCACGCAGTGAGCAGGGAACGAAAAAACTGGACGATAGCAGTGCTTTGTCGGTAGTTTGTAGCAGAATTCACGGGGATAAAGATACTATTTTCCCAAGAAAGGGACGAGGTGATACATGATCGTTTCTGCTCTCGCAGATAAAAACATTCGGGCCGGCAACTGGGTTAGCTGGAATGCAAATATAACGCACGGCTATGATGTGCTCACTCCTATCCGCAGCGAAGCCCAGCTCGCCGAACTCATTGCAGGCGCCAAAGCGTTCAGGCCGGTGGGAACCGGACAGTCTTCTTCCGATATCGTCGCGGGCACATCGGTGCTTGCGGATATGAACGGCTACGACAACATCATTTCAATTGACAGCGAGCGCATGCAGATAAGAGCTCAAAGCGGAATCCTGCTCAAAGACCTGCTGCAGACAGCGGAAGCCCAGGGCTGGACCATCCCCTGCCTCCCTGACAATGACAGCATTACCCTGGGAGGAGCCATAGCCACCGGCACCCACGGCACTACCGGAGGCGGCAAGCCCCTCTCGGAATATATGGTGGCATGCTCACTTATCAGCCCCGATGGCAGCATAGAAGAAGTTCATGAGGGCGACGCCCGCATGGATGCCCTGCGCTGTTCCATGGGACTATTGGGGGTCATGAGCGAGATAACCCTGCAATGCGAGGCTTCGCGAAATCTCTATGTCACCGAAGAGGCGGTGCGCGATGAAATCTGGCTCGAAAAATGGCCCCACTGGCTGAAGGAAAACTACTTTCTGCGCTTGCTTTGGATACCCCACAGCGGATACGCCTGGGTAATCCGCGGGAATCCCGTAGAATCCTCCCAGACTCCGGGCCCCATAATTGACGCACCCGGCCGGGTAAAGCACCGCAGGGAGCTCTCCCGTTTGCTCTACAGCATCGACAGCCCCGGCTTTTCCCGATTTTCCAACAAGCTTCTCAGGCAGCTGTTTTTCTCCCACAAGTCCAGCAGCTTAGGATCGCTGTATCAGGCGACGGTAACAAAGAAGCGCAGTTCCACTCTCGAACTCGCCGAATGGACTGTTGGTCAGGAAAACTTTAATGCGGTGTTCCGGGAATTTGTCCAGGCAATGGCCGCCGACAAGGAAGCCTTTGCCCACATTCCCATGGACATACGATTCCTTAACGGCGACAACACCTGGCTCAGCAATGCGTACGGCAAAGACATCGTCACCATGGGCTGCGTAACCCGGAACCCCTCCAAGGCAGATGAATACCGGGCCTTTGACATAATTGAATCGAGTTTCCTCAAAGCCGGAGGTCGGCCCCATTGGGCAAAGCGATTCAACGCCGGAAGAGAAACCCTGTCAGGCCTCTACCCCAGGTGGGATGATTTCATTCAGGCCCGCAGAGATACCGACCCTCAAAACGTCTTTTTAAACGGCTATCTGGGGGGACTGTTTAGCTAGAATTTGCCCAATCTAAAGATGCGAGAGTGATTATTTCCGTTGATCGATAATTCCCTGGATTTGACGGAATTTAAACCGGGAGACGATCTCTTCGTATTTACCGTATGCCTGTGCAGCGATTTCCTCCCAGGAAATATACAGGAAATCCTTGGCTCCAATGCCGACTTGCCGAAGATTATCCTCATTGCCGAGTACAGTCATTATTTTACCGGCATATGATTCGGGATCATTCTCTGCAAAAAACCGTTTTTTCCGTCAATAATTCCGTTGGCGGTTGTTGCCCCTTCAACAAAAACTGTCGGGATGGCAAATCCCGCAGCTTCCCTGGTTGCTAAAGAGGCATTGTCATACAAAGAGGGAAACAGCATCAGGTCGCTGGCGGCAAAGACCTTCCTGAGATCCTGTCGATCATAGATAGGTCCGGTAAACTGAACATGATTATCCAATCCCGATTTACTGACCAGATCCCGTATTTCTTCCAAATCGCTTCCGTTCCCCACCATCCTCATCTGGAAACCTCGGTTTTCCTGTTTGAGAATCTTGAGGCTTTGGATGAGTAGTTTGAGGTTTTTCACCCAGCGCTGCTGCCCCAGATAGAGAAGCACCGGTGATGTACCGTCAACGTTCAAGATTTCCCGGCCTTCGGCTGCAAGCGCTTTTCGATCCTCACCGGCAGAGAGGGCAATGTCGCTTCCGTTTGGTACGTAATCGACGGGGCCTCGATAGCCATACTCCCTCAATGTTTCGATGATCGCTTCGTTCGGCACCCAGACTGCATCGGCCTGCTCGTAAAATCCGACGATAAATTTCACCGCCTGATTGATGGTAATGTCGAGCATCATCCAATTCGCAAAATCATCACGGCACTTGGAATGGAATGTGGCAACTATTGGGATTTTCCTTTTTTGGGCTAAGGTGTACGCATAGTTACCGCTTACGAAGGGACAATGGGCGTGCACCAGATCGAATGGTATTTCCTCGATAGTCTGGTTAAACTCCCGGTCAACCCTGGGGAAACCGAGGCGGTAGGGGTCGGCAATCTTCAACCTCAGTGACTGGAACCGGAGAACGTTCGGGTCAGTATCCTGATAATCCGGTACTTTCGGCCCGATGGCAAAGCTCGGGGCATGATTACGATTCAGCCAATAGGCGTAATTGCTTGCGGTGATCGCGACCCCATCCATAATGGGAGGTAGGGAATCGTTGAACTGTCCGCTAATGATCACATGACGCTCCTTTGGATTTTAATGCGATCCTGTACCCCGATAAATATATGTACTATTTATTTCCCATTCAAGCCGGACTTACCCAGCCTCCGGCCAGGATATAGAGCTTTGATGATTTACTATTCAAAACGCTGACCGGAGTATTTCGTTTGCGCAATCAAAAAACCTTGAACCATGAGAGCTGAAATGTTGATAAGTCAATCGCCGTGATTTCTACCTTGCCATCTATATCGTTCACTAAAAACAATGTGTCATCCAAAATCTGAGGTGGTGAATTCGGCCAGAGATTCAAAAGCACCTCACTGGGTATCTTAGATAAATCACCCGTGATTGGATCAACTTCGTAAAACCACCATTCAATGCGGGGTATTATCCCATCGAGATAATTAGAGTCGGGCCCTGTTCCTGCAATGGCATATATTTTGGCATCGTGTACAAACATATCCCAAATTATATGATGAGAAGCTTCTCGATTCAGTTCTACTGAACGATCTAAATCGCCAGAAATAGCATCGAATTCATGTAATATCGGGGTCTCATAATCCCAGTATCCTGTTGCCTGATTTGACTTTTCATCTATGGCGTTTTGCGCTTCCATCCATAAGTTGCCGTTGTGAATAAACATATTCCAAAATGAAACACTCGGACTTGATGCAGTGAGTAATTTTGAACTGGTCATTGTGCCAGCCGAAATATGCCAGAGTTCGTAAGTACCATTATTGTTTATGGATGTGTACCAAACATTGCCTTTTAAATCAGAAATGGCTGAACTAAAGCTTCCGCTCGGTACAGTACTTCCGTTGAAAGCTCTCCGGTATTGAGATCAATTTCCCTAATGGGAAACCCCAACTCTCTTCGGTTGCCGTAGAAAATAATTGCTTTACTACCTTCTTCTTGAGATAGCAGGACATGCCAGGGTTTATCTTCTCCGGTTGAATACCTCTTTTCTATGCTCCCTGTACTTCGTTCGAAGCCCACAAGTGCAGATTCCCCCTGCACAGAATACCAATCTATATTCTGTCTGGAATCGTAAAAACTGTTTCGTTGCCAGATTAATTTATTAGTAATTACCCCTTCGGAAACCTTCGATTGGGATTCGGGATCGATGACCAAAGAGGTAGCCACACCGACACGTCTTGAAGAGCTGATACCTCGGGCATTCGGCATTGATCTTAGCAAATCAGGGCTATAACCATTCAGCACTACCAGGGGCGATGCTATATGATCGTATGGAAGAGGTTCTGCGAATTTTTTTAACATCCAATCATCCGAAAGATTACAGCCAACAATAGTTAATACAGTATAAAAGAGTGCTGCAACCAGCAGCACCCAATTTGATTTAGTCATGGTAAACAATCGTCGTATTTTCATCATTTATTATTCCTGCAATATCTGCCCAGGGGGTGCCGCAGATGCCAATACCCTGCTGGTACGAGGCTCGCCATGCAAGCGATGTGCAATAGAAGCTATTAGTCGGCGTTTTGAGAGCAAGGTTATAATTGTACGGCTTCCCTCTCTGTGCAAGTGCATAATTCACTGCTCCGGATCTTTTCGAAGACGACACATTGGGCTTAGCATAATACCCTTTGAGGAATCCAGTCCATACCCAATAATGTTCATGAACATTCAGGTAGGTAATATGAGGGTTAGGTACCTCCGGATAAGATCCTAACCAATAGTTAACCGGCTCAGGGTCTACGACATTCTGCCCTCCATTCCAATGTGATCCCCCATTTCCCCAGGCAGACATCGTGAAGTCGTCAGTGCTATTTGTTGTCCATTCAGGGCGCCAAGAATTTGATCCATTAGCAATTATCGACCCATGCCCTAAGCCTGATCCTGAACTGCCGCTTGATGCCCCCAAAGTCCCGACAATGTTTCCATTTTTATAGTGAGATCGAAACATACTCAGACGATTTGCAGCAAATCCTCTGGCAGTTGTCATAGGTGCAGCATTTTGATGATGTTCAATCGATTGTAACTCAGTGCTTAATCTGTCGAAAAACGTTTCACTCCCGCGACTGGATGGAGACATGAGCTCTGCCGTCCGATTAAACGCTATCAGATAGTCTCGCAAAAAAGGTACCTGCTCGATGTTTCCGAGAATAGCTTGAGCTTGCTGATTTTTCCATTGACGGGTTATGTATTCCTGTTCCTCTGGGCTGAGATCCTCCCATTCTATCAACCCACCATCCTCATCAAAAATGGGAATCTCAAGCTCGTATCCAATCATCTCGCCTGATGGTGCGGAACGACTGTTTATCCCCTCCGAGCCCAATAAATTGTCGATATAATTGCTTACAATCTCCTGATCAGAATCTTGCACAGCAACCGGAACGATCCCATTACAACCAGAAAGAACTAACACGACCGTCAGTGTTAGAAGTGTGAAAATAGACTTTTTCATCTATTGCCTCCTAACGAAGATACAGCAGAACAATTAATTTTAGTAAATACTTTTTATTTTTTTATTTTAATAGATTATATTATTAAATTAGTATTATTTTACTTTATAGAACCACAATTCACTTTAACCTCCGCACTCAGTAAATTACATGAACTACAGCCGTGGGCTGCTTAGTGATAAACCTTGCCCAAATAAAAGGTCTTTAGCATTTCGTCACATTGGGTCGATCAATACCGCACGAGCAGCGTGCATAGTGCCCTCTATTTCAAAGAAAATGGCGATTTGCATATCCGCGCTTCGACTGTACTCTTTGCGGAAGCAATCTGGTAAACGAAAATTAGAGGAAAAATGAAATAGCCGATATAGCAAGTTCTTGCTATATGAGAATTGTGGTCGGTTTTTACTTCATGGGTATTATGCCTGGCCGCTTTAACCGAATATGATTGAGGATTACCTCAAGCATCGCATCACACTGACCAGACAGTGCGAACCGTTATTTATCAGTTTCCCTACAGCATGTCGCGTAAGCAAATCCTTCGAAATAATGCAGATAAACGGGGACATACTTTTGATCCATGCTATAAAAGTATTGAATGAAAAAGATTACAGTAATTTTATGTCTGATTTATTTTTGCATTAATGTAATTGCCCAGGGCGATCTTCGTCCTGTCTTTGTAACGGAAACCCCTGAAGGCATTGTTGAGATCTTTTTCTCTCAAGACGGGTATCGCTCTGTAGTGTTCAGCTCGCCGGATCTCGAATCGGTGTATATCAATCAGGAAGGCAGTGCATTCCTGTCCGTAATTGGCGGTAATTACTACTTTTTTTCCGAAGCAGATTTAATTACAACTGACGCCATCTCCGGCGCTGTCCTGCTCGGCCACAACGGATCCGCCCAGATTTTGTTTTACAAAAAAGATGACCTCGCTCGACAACTTTGCATTTTTGACTTACGTACCGAGTCCATTAGCAAGACTGAGATTCAATACTCACATCAGATGACCGCGTATTGTGATAATCAAACCTGCATCCGTATTTATGAGCATGTTCTTCCGTCAGAATTGCAAGCAGCGAGACCCCGCTGGGTAGAAACTTTTAAAAATCGGTGGCCCGGCTCGGATTTACTCGGATATTCGGATGTCCGCGTAATTCAAGCGATAAGCACTTATTAGTTTCTTCACTCCCGGCGGTGATCAAAGCCCTTCGGCGATATCCGGAAAATACTTTTCTATAAGCTCGACCAAGGCGGCCTCGTCGCTGGTTTTGCTCAGCACCACGTCGGCCGCCATTTTTAACTCTTGTCGGGCGTTGGCGACGGCGGCGCCGACTCCGGCGGTCTTGATCATTTCGATATCGTTGAGACTGTCTCCCAGGGCGACGCATTCGCTCAAGGGTATTTGAAGCTTGGCGGCAAGCATCTCGAGGGCATGGCCCTTGCTCACCCCTGAGGCGACCACCTCCAGGTAATGGGGCTTTGAGAACATCAGCGATACCTGACCGCCGCTAAGCTCCTCAATGGCGTCCCTGTGCCGGAGAAGATCATGGTGATCGCCGATTATCAGCAGTTTTACCGACCCCTCGGGCAGGGCGTCTTCCAGTCTCGTTACCATGTCTACGGGGAGGGAAGCGAGTTTGGCATACTCATCGGTCACACTGGGTCGGGTGCCCGGCCCGTTCTCAACCACGAATCCCGTGGAGTTATATCCCTGCACATGGAGGCTGTGCCGTCGGGCGTATTCCATAATCAGGGCGATGATCTGCGGACTAATAGCCTGTTCAAAGATGACATTCTCCGACAGGGCGGTGACTACCCGACCGCCGTTAAATGAAATTATGTACTCGTCATCCGCCGGCTCTATTACCTTGTGAACGATTGGCTTCATGCTGGCGGTCGCCCGTCCCGAGCTCAGCACTACGGTAATTCCCGCCTCATGCATCAGCTGCAGGCCCCGTTTGGTGGCTTCGGGAAGGCTTCCGTCGTGAGCCAGTAGAGTGTCGTCCACATCAGAGGCAAATAATCGGTACATCCTTTCTCCTTATTTTAGCCCTTGCGGGGCTGATTTCCGCCGAAGAGCCATGAAAAACGCCGGCGGGTCTGATTGCGCATGTTGTCCTGGTCGGGATTTCCGACGATGAGCTGGAAGTTGCGGCCCGAGGGACTAATCACCACGTACACAATCTCTCCCCGTCCGTCCATAATATTGTACAGCTCGTAATTTCTGCCTCCGGATTGCCTGGCTATCATAACCGGGCTGCGGCCGAACTCGGCGATTATTTCTGGAAAATACATTTCCGAAAGGACGGCATTGATCTGCTTTTTCACCAGATCGCTCCGGTTTTCGCCGGTTTTATCAAGATACTCGGTGCTCACGTAGACGATTTCCCCTGCGGCATTGACTACCAGTATGGGCGACTCGAAGTTCTTCACCAGAAAGGCCAAGAGGGCGTTCATTCCGCGAATCTTTATCCCCCTTCTGCGGTTTGTCTGTATCAGTTCATTGTTTATCCGGTGGAAGTTCCGTCCCAAATCTCCAAGGCGCTCCTCGAGCAGCCTGCCTCCGTCTTCCATCCAGCGCTGACTGGCCATGAGGTTTTCTGCGGCCTGACTTTGAGACCGGGCGCGAAGGAAAAGAATGATAGAAAGACTTCCGAGAGAGGCAGCCCCGATAATCGAGAAAAATACTATTCTCTCCGCAAGGAATTTTACGGCGGCTGAATCCCGGGGCAGAATGTACCAACTGTAGAATCCCAGCCCGAAAACCGTCGCCACAGTCAGGACCAATGCAGTCCAGAAATACCGCCGGGGAATGATGATCATTTCCGCCCCCTAAAGATTCTTGACCGTGTTGATGTCGTCATTGAACCCCACAACCATCAGAATATCATTGGCCTTGAGCTGCAGCTTTGCTTCGGGGAAAATCAGCTCGTCTTTGCTGTGGGGATTCCCCAGCTCGTCGACCTCCACATTGTCCCGCTTTATCGCCACGATGTTCAGCCTCAGTTTTGCCCGAAGATCGATTTCCTCCAGGGTCTTGTCGACGAAGTCCCGGGGGCAGTAGATCTCCGCCATACTGATGTTTTCGGATATGGGAATGAGGTCCAGAACCTGAGGCGCGATGAGCTTGACCGCCAGCTGCTCTCCCATCGCCTCCTCGATATTAATCACTTCGTCGGCGCCGATCTGGGTGAGAACCTGACGATGAAGGGGATTTATAGCCCGGGCCACCAGGTAGCGGACACCGGCTTTTTTAAGGAGGGCTGTGGCCAGAATGCTTCCCTCGACATTATCGCCGATGGCAACCACGCCGACGTCGGAATCTTCCAGGGACAGGCGCCGGTAGCCCTCTTCGTCGGTGGCGTCCATTATGACTGCCTGGGTGACGTGATTTTTCACCAGATTAACTCGTTCCTCGGAAGAATCGATGGCGATAACCTTTCCGCCCCGCTCAGCGATAATTTGACTCAGCTTCATGCCGAATGCTCCCAGGCCCACCACGGTGAACACCAGGTCTTTCATCTTTGCCATAATACTATCCTATCAGAATTTCCTGCTCCGGATAAATCACATCGGACCCGGCCTGCCGGTCGGAGAGGGCCGTCAACAGCGTCAAAGGACCTATCCTTCCCATAAACATCAGTACGATAATTATTACCCGGCCAGTGCCGCTGAGATCTCCGGTAATGCCCCGGCTCAGACCTACGGTTGCAAACGCCGAAACCGTTTCAAAGAGCAGGTCGTCAAAGGCGCTTTGCTCGCTTAAAAGCAATAGGAAAAACCCGCCGCCCACGGCAAACACCGCGAAGACAAAAAGCACCAGGGCGTTGCTCGCGGTATTCCGGGTCAGGGCGAAATTAAAAAGCAGGACCCGATTTTGGGCCCGAAACCGGGACCGAAGATAGGCGAACACCACCGCCAGGGTGTTCACCTTGATGCCACCGGCGGTTGACCCCGATGCGCCGCCGACGATCATGAACATGATGCTTATCCACACCGCCGCAGAGGAAACCGCCGCGAAGTTCACCGTATTAAACCCGGCGGTCCGCAGGGTTACCGCCTGAAAGAACGACGCCAGGTACTGCTGTCCCAGGCCCAGGCTGGCCAAACTGTTTCCGTGCTCGCTGTAGTAAAACAACAGGGTGCTGGCAGCAAGCAATATAGCGGTGGTGCTGAGAACAACCCGGCTGTTAAGGCTGAGCTTGAGCACTCCGGACTTCCGGCTCCGGGGCCGCAGCCGGCCGGCGGTCACGGCTCCCAGGTTGATTATCACCGCGAAACTGATACCCCCAAGGATAATCAGGGCCGAAAGGGCTCCGTTAATTATCAGGTTATCACGGAAACCTTCGAAGCTGTCGGTGAACAGCGCAAAGCCCGCGTTACAGAACGCCGATACCGAGTGAAAGAGGCCGAACCACAGCGAGCGGCCGACCCCCATGCCCTCGAGGTAAAAACCCAGGGCCAGAATCAGCATCCCCACTGCCTCGATTGCCACCGTCAGGGTGACGATGCGCAGCATCGCCCGGTAGACCTGGCTGAGGTCTTCCTCATTGGTCATGTATGCAAGGGTAATTTTGTCCTTTAAATCGAGCTGACGGTTTATCACCCAGGAGGCAGTGTAGCTGAGCAGCATGATTCCAAGCCCTCCGGCTTGAATCAAAAGGAAGATGATGATCTGCCCGGCCAGGGTGAAATGGCTGGGGGTATCCACGACGATAAGTCCGGTGACGCACACCGCCGAAGTGGCGGTGAACATGGCATCGATGATTCCAAGGCCCGTCCCGTCAACCGTAGAGAACGGCATCATCAACAGCAGCGCCCCCGCCAGGATTATCACCAGAAAACTGAGTACCAGGGTTTGGGCCGGATGGAGTGAAATGCTCTGCAGAAGACTGGAAACCTTCCGAATCCGGGGAATAATGCGGAAGTAGGAGAGGAAATTACGGATGATAATCAGCCCCGAGGCGGGAAACTGCCTCCCCCACTGGAGGTACCACTGAGGGTTTACCAAAATGAACAGCACATATCCCATGTAGAGCAGGACCACCGCATTACCTATCGCATTGGTGCGCATCCAGTTCACCTTCCAGGGAGAACTGCGAAAGGAAAGAATACTTTCGAAAATTACCGCGGCGGCCAACAGAAGCCGCAGTATGGTGGCCGGCGCACCGGTCGGCTCGCCGAATTGAATAAAAATGAGGAGCGCCGAGGCGAGGACCAGGCCGAGTATTAACAGCGTATCCAGGCTCCGCCGCATATTCTGCGGAGTATTCATAAGGCAACCTTAGTTTATCGCCGTCGATTGGACAAGCTCCCGGCCGATGGGTAGAATCAGGCTATGAAACGCGCGTATGCACTCCGCCATGTGCTGTTTGAAGATCTGGGAATACTGGGAGAAATTCTCCCCCTTCGGGGCTATCAGGTCGAATACATCGATATGCCCGGCTTATCGCCGGACAACTGGTTTGGAATTGATGATGCCGACCTCATTGTAATTCTCGGCGGTCCGATGAGCGTCAATGATCCGGCAGACTACCCGTGGATAGAAAAGGAACTCAGCCTGATACGCCGGCGGCTGGCGAACCGACGGCCGACTTTGGGTATTTGTCTCGGCGCCCAGTTTATGGCAAAGGCCCTGGGCGCCCGGGTGTATCCGGGCCAAAAAAGGCAGATCGGTTGGGGCACCCTTGAGGTCACCGACGCGGGAGCCGCCGCCGGATTCTCTTCTTTCTCATCGGAGGGTAAGGCCCGGGTTCTCCACTGGCACGGGGAGACCTTCGACCTTCCCAGTGGCGCCGTCCGCCTTGCGGGAGACCCTATCTGCCCGAATCAGGCATTCGCCCTGGATAACTGGGGTCTGGCCCTGCAGTTTCACCTCGAGGCGGCCTACCCTGCCCTGGAACACTGGTTCGCCGGTCACTGCGCCGAGCTTGCCCAATCGCCGAAAGTTTCCATCAGCGAACTGCGGGAGCAGAGCATACAAGAAAGCCCGGCAGCAATCGATGCCGCCGGGCCGGTATTTGACAAGTGGCTAAGCGGGCTGGAAGCCTAAAAACGCCCGCCGCCTAAATTAACGCTAATCGATGCGGTCAGATCGCCGAAGGGATTTTTCACCGTCGGATTACCGCCGATGGTCCTGAATTCGCTGGGATCATCACCGTAGGCTCCGGTCAGGCCCAGGCTCAGGGACATACCGTCAAAGAGTCGGTAGCTCACGCTTCCGTTGACCAGACCGCTGAAATCGCTCCAATTGGCCTGCCAGAGTCCGGAAATACTGAGGTCATCCACCAGTAATTGACTTACTCCGAGGGACAGCACGCTGTAGTGCTGTCCGGTATTTGTGAGGACCGACGAGTCGAGATCGCCGCTGACAAATACGCCATAATTGATGGCCTCGAGGAAATCCGGGCTGTCGTAGCCTTCGCCCTGGTAGTAGTACTGGGCAATGACATTTACATCGACCGAACTCTCAAACAGATCGCTTTTTAAGTAGAGGAAGCCGCCGGTGGCTGCGAGGTACAGCTCATCGTCTTCAGCGAAGGTCGGGGGCGTCGGCAAAACCGGGATGACGGCGGTCAAATCGCCGGGGTCGCCGATGTCGGTAATCACCTTACCCTGACGGCCAAAGCTCACCCGCCCCTCCGCGAAAAAATTCCAGTCCCTCCAGGGAAAGCGGAGGGTACTCATCAGACGAAACGGCCGGTCCTGCTGGTACCCCGCACCGACGGCGAGTTCAACCGGCGGAAGGAAAAACGTCGCCCGCCCGGCGAACCCAAGGTCCTCGAGCTTTCGTACCGACTCGTCGCCTATGACATAGGCGTCGAACTCGTTGAGACCCAGGGGCAGGGTCGCTTTAATCGCAACCGGACCCTCGCGGTCCGCTTCCGGATCGTCGATATCGATCGGCACCAGGGAAATAAAGTCAGCCGGGCTGTAGAAATATCCCACGCCCCAGTTCACCGTCTGCTTGCCGAAGCGGAAAAAGAGGCGCTCGTTCCAGTTCACGTCGGAGTAAAACTCAAAGATTTCCGAGTTCACGTCGAAGGGGTAGGACGTCCGGGCCCTCATGTAAATACGCAGGTCCCTGGACGGCCGGGCGTTGAGAAACACCGATCCGCCAAGGCTGATTCCCAACAGTTCCTCATTCTCGCTGATCTGGAAATCTCCATCCCAGGCGTTTGCCCATGCCCAATTCGACGAAAGCGATGAGGAGAGGCTTCCGCCTATTTGCACCTCGTCGCTGGTCAGGAATTCAACAAAGGCGTCGCTCTCCCCGTCCTCCGAACCCTGCCCGGGCTCCGGGAGTTCTTCAATCATTGAATCCCCGCCGAACAGGTCGTCTTCGCTGCCGGAAGATCCCCCGAAAAGATCGTCCTCAAGGGAGGAACCGTCGCCCCCGGTCGCATCGCTTTCACCTGAGGAGCCGCCGAAGAGGGCATCTTCATCGATACCCCCGTCCTGAGCGCCGAGGGAAAACGACAAAAGCATCAGTATAATCAACCCTAATGCCGGCCTCGTCAGATATTTAAAGCGCCGGGTCATCGGTTCACCTGCTCCAGGTAGCTTCTGGTGAACACCGTGTCGGGGATGCGGTCAAAGGAGATGTTGCGAATGGTGACCTCCGATCGTTCACCCTCATTGATGTTGTCGACAAAGAGCATTTTGGTCGGGATGAAGTAGCCCCCCGCCCGGGCATAGCTCGGGAAGTAGCTTGTCCGCAGCAGCCGCCCGGAGAGGCTGTAATCCTCTTCCTTCAGCAGGAGATAGTTGTCCTGCCTCACCCAGATGCGGATGGAGGGATAGGCCACCGTATCAGTTTTGGCTTCCAAATCGAGGATATACACGTCGTATTGTCCGAGCGTGCCCTCTTCGTACCCCACGGCGGTGTAATTGTCCGACAGATCGCTGTCGTCGAAGTCGCTGTTTCTCGCTTCGCTGTCCTGGAAAGCGTCGCTCAGATTAAAAATGGCGAATTCCCGGCTTTCCGGGTCATAGGACCAACCGGTTTCGCCGACCTGAAGATAGCCCTCGCCTCGCTGGAGTACGGGTTCGAGAATGAGCAAAAGGAACTTCTCTTCCGAGTCCCGGCGGAAAATCCGTGATTTGAAAATGCTGCGTTCTTCTCCGGGGCGATCGGTCACTACGGTGTATTCCGCGGAAAAGTCCGCATTGTTGAAGGTGCCGAACTCGTCAATCGAACGGAGTATGGCGTCCAGGTCCGGTTCGTCCTGGGCTGACAGGAGAGCCGCCGGAATAATGAGCAGCGCAATGGCTGCCAGTACTATGCTTTTTTTCACAATATGCTCCTTGTGGTCCCGCAGGCTTTATTGACGCAGGGCGTCCGCCGGCTGGGCTTTTGCCGCCTTGCCCGCGGGAAAACTCGCGGCAAGAACGGTCATCAGGGTGACAAAAATATAATTCAATATCAGGGAAAGCAACGACGCGGGAAATGTTATCCGCCCGTTGAAGGTAAACAGGTTGAACGCATTGTCAGGGGCGATGGTGAAGAATCCGGCAATAAGGGTCGCCGCGAGGGCGAGTATCATTCCGATAGCATACCCCAAGGTGCCCAGGCTGGCGGCTTCCCACAGAAATATCCGGCGTATTCCGCTTCGCTGGACCCCGACAGCCCTCATGGTCCCGATTTCCTTGATCCGCTCGATCATGATCATCCTGAAGGTATTGGTCACCCCCACCATGATGATTACGAGTATGACGCCCAAAAGACCGTATCCGAAACCGTTCACCGCAATGTACACCGGAGTCAACACGCTAAAGAACTCGTTAATGTTCTGCATACTGAATCGGCTGCCTTCCCAGGGGTCTTCCTCCTCAGATTCGAAAACAAAGCTGAAGTTGGTGAAATCCGGGGTATCGGCCTCGTCCCGGGGAGCCATCTGTGAGCTCTCGCCGACCCGTTGATACAGCAAATCAGTAAACGCATCGACCTGGTCAAGGCTCTCCAGGGTCACATTCAGGGTCTGGTAGCTGCCCTCTGAGAGGTTGATCATCTGATTTACCCGGTCGATGTTTGCGTAACTGGAAAGGGCGCCCAGAAAGCTGGGGTCGGTCATGATTCCCCGGACCACGAAGCCGCCGACGTTCTGCTGGCCGGTAACCGTTGATGTCCGGATCGTGATTTCCTCGCCCAATTCGATGTTGAGGCTCTCGGCGGCGCTTTCGCTGATGAGGATGCCTCTGGGGTCGTTCATCGCCTCTTCGACCGAACCTTGTTTGAGTTCGAGGCGGTTAACCAGCTGGCTTTCGTTCATCCAATCCACGCCCTGCACCGCCTGGCTGGTCTGCCGTCCGCTAAAAATCATGGTTCCGAACATCTGTGAGCGGCGCACAAGTTCTAGGGAATCTATTCCCAGCTCCCTTTGAATGTCCTCGAGGGCTTCAATGACTACAGCTTCGTCACGGAATTCTTCAATTACTTCCCCGTCATCACGCTTGATCTCTTCGCTTATGTAAATGTGACCGGCCAGCAGGTAGGAGAAATTCTCCTTTATATTGCTCAATGCACCGGTGGTGAACCCATTCACCAGGGTAATAATCATCACGCCGAAGGCGATGGCGAAACCCAAAAGAAGGCTCCGTTTTTTTTGCCGGCTCAAATTTCGCGCGGCGATATTCAAATATTTCATTTCACTCTTCCTCGCTGATGCAATGCATGCCTATACGCTTTGCATCGCTTCAACGGGCTGGATCTTGAGAGCCACCCGCACAGGATACCAGCTTGACACCAATCCGATACCCAGCATGATCAGATATGCGGTAAGTATGCTCATAGGATCGAACACCGGCCGGAACACCGAGCCGCCGAATATCAGTTCGATCACCTGATTTCCCGCCGGGATTCCCACCCGGTTGATGATGCCGATAACTATGGCGCCAAGAAAAAGGCCGATGCTGCCGAACACCAATGAGATGCTCATGGTCTCGGCGATGAACATCTCGCGGACGATGTTCTTTTTGGCGCCGAGGCTTCGCATGGTGCCGATTTCCTTGGTGCGCTCAATAACGGAGATGACCAGGGTGTTCATGATGATAATCACCGCCACCACCGCCAGAATAATTACCACGATGTAGAAGAACACCTGGAATGCAGTGTTAATCAGCGCCGAGCTTCCGGCGGCCACTGCCCAGTCAACGGCCTCCACGTCCATTCCCTGGTCGGCAAAATGAGCGTTCATTTCCTGAATCGTCGCGGCGGTTTGACCCTCGGATTCCAGGCGTACCAGGAGGTAGCTCCAGGCTCCGGCGTCCGGCCGGGACGCCAGGGTTCTCGCGCTGGTGTCCCCCAGAATACCGAAAAGATTTTCCTCGTTTAGATCGGTTTCCACGGTTTCCACGTCGACGGAAAACAGGGCGTCATCAGAAAACAGGTCGTCGGACCCGCCGCTGGAGCCAAAAAGCGAGTCCCCGGCATCCAATAGGCTGGAATCCGCCTCATCGATATTGACCGCGTCGGAGGTGCCCACGACCAAACCGGACAGGGCCCGAACCGTGGACGCGTCGACGAAGGCATAGGGCTGAAGGTCGGCTCCTTCGGCAGCATATTCGTAGATGCCCAAAAGCTCGAGCCGTCGGATTCGGATGCTTCCGCCGCCTCCGCCGCCGGGACCTCCGCCGGAGAATCCCTGAATCTTGAGCTCGTCGCCGATTTCGATGGTCTCGCCCAGATCTTCCCGGATATCCTCGACGGTAGCCCGGGGCAAAACGATGCCCTGTTCGCCGGGTTCGAGGAAGCGGCCCTCAAGAAGGCGAATGCTGTTAGGGAACATGGCGAGGTAGCTTTCCGGCTCGATGCCGAAAATCGGCGCAATGGCCGCCCTGGTCTGTTCCTCCGTTGAAAAATCGACGGTGCCGAAGCTGGTTATCTGGGGGTTTGCGGCCACCACATTGTCCAGCGAACTGACGTAGGCATACACCTGGTCATAGTTCGGAACTGTCTGGCCGGCCGGGTCGCCGCCGAAGCCCGAAGCCCCTTCAATGGTGACGGCATTCTCCCCCGTGGCTCGAACGAGAATGTGACCGGTGAAGCTGTCAATAAAGGTCTGCCTGGTGGCTTGCGAGAGGGTGGCCAGCACCGAATTGCCCAGGGTGAGGATAAATATGCCCAGTGCGATGAGAATGCCGATGATAAGTGTCTTTGATTTGTGCTGCCGGAGGTTCCGGAAGGCAATTCGCATGAGAATCGGCATATCAGTGCTCCCGGCGTTCTTCGTGAATGATCTTCCCGTCCTGCAGTTTTATGATGTGGTCGGCAATATCCACGATGGTCGGATCATGGGTGGAGAAGATAAAGGTGGTTTCCTGCTCGCGGTTGATCTTTTTCATCAGCTCGATAATCTGCTCCCCGGTGGCAGAGTCCAGGTTCGCCGTGGGTTCGTCCGCCAGGATTACCTGGGGCTTGCCCACCAGAGCCCGGGCAATAGCGACCCGTTGACGCTGACCGCCGGACAGTTCGTTGGGCCGGTGATTTCGCCATTCGGTCAGCCCCACCTCTTCGATCAAATAGTCAATCCACTCCCGCTTTTCTGCCTTTCCCATCCGTTCTTTACCGAGGAGCAGGGGAAACTCGATGTTTTCGTAGACATCCAGTACGGGGATAAGATTAAAACTTTGAAATATGAACCCGATGAACCGGTGACGCAGCTCGGTAATCTGTTTATCGTTCAGGGTTTTTGTGTCAACGTCATCGATTACCACCGAACCGCTGCTGGGGACGTCTATGCAGCCCAGCATATTCAAAATCGTGGATTTTCCCGATCCCGAAGGGCCGGCAATCGAAATGAAGTCTCCTTTCTGAATGACCGAGCTGACGCCCTGAACCGCATGGACCTCGGTCTTTCCGAGGGGATAGATCTTATGAACTTCCTTGAGTTCAACAATTGACATAGATGCTCCTTCCAGGCCGAAACCCCCGCCAGTAATGCGGAGAACAGCATTTCGCAAAATTACGTTATGATTGGTACTCTTCGCAGTATAAAATATTCATAAAAAAGGTCGACGCCCACTTTATTCGAGGGACATTGGGGCCTATGAAGATGAGAATTTCATGAAAACCTGCGCAGACGTACTCCGGCAGGTTCTTCGAGTTCGGCAGGAAGTGAACCGGACAGATTGAGGACTGCCCTCCAGGACCGGGGAAGTCCGCTGCAGATTTCAATCCGCTCCGCTTTAGAAGGATGATTGAGGGACAGTTTCCAGGAACGCAGATACATCCGCGGCATGCCGGCCTCGCTCTGCCCGTACAGCTCGGCCACCTGGGGAATGGAGGCGAACTCCCGGTTCACCGGCTTCCAGCCATGCTGGGAATCCCCGATTATCGGTTTTCCCAGGACCTCGCAGTGTATTCTGGCCTGATGGGTCCTGCCGGTAAAAAGCTCGACTGACAACAGACAGAGATCCATTCCCCGAACAGAGAAGTTCAGCATCCCGCTGATCCTGCTGACCGCCGGCTGCTTCTCCCCGTTTCCCCCCTGACGGACCGGAACCGTCACCTCGGCCTCGTCGGCCATGTGCCCGGCGCAGAGAGCAAGGTACTGCTTCCGCACTGAGAGCGGCGGCGTTCCGCCTTGCATCCCGCCTGTGCCGGGATCCGGCGCGCCGGAGGAAAACAGTTCGCCCATTTCCCGGGCGCTTGCCTTGTCCAGACAAAATGCAATAGCGCCGCTGGTTTCCCGGTCCAGACGGTGCGCCGGGAACACCCGGGCATGCATTCTGCCTGAAAGGCTGTTGACCAGAGACGGGGTCTTCCGGTCGTACTGATTCGGATGGGTCAGCATGCCCGCCGGCTTGTCGACAATAAGGAGAGCAGAGTCCCGGTACAGCAGGGGTATTGTAATTGGCGGCTTTTTTACTTTTTTAGTCATTTAATCTGTAAAATCCTGCACTGGTTTAATTTCGGCAGTTACAATAACTCCTTCAATGATCCCCCCAGCAATCTCTTCAAGACTCATAAACGGAAGCTGATCCGGATCTACGGTCCCCCCCTGCGTACTTAATATTACAAAAAACGGCCGTTCATCTCCATGGAGGTCCAGTCTGCCGGGGTAGCCCTGTACCCTAAACGACGAGCTCCGAAAAAAATCGATAGTTTTGCTGGAAATGGACGAAGAACCATCTTGCAACACCGCCGCAGTAAAATGGATTGGACCACCGGCTGGCTCATCGTTGTTGTCCTCCCGTATAGAAATCAGGACCTGATGCCCCGGCCTCATGTATGCAAAGAGTCCCGGTACATCGCTTGTAGCGAGCAGGGACCCGCTGACCACATATGCCCGAAATACCGCAAGCGCCGCCGACTCGGATTCGAGGGTATAAGTACGGGCATACAGAGTGAGGGGAACCGAATATGCAAGGAAGCGTTCGAATTCACTGTACTCCCGGAGAACCAAGCCGTCTCCTCCTGCGATATTAGAATATGTAGAGCATGAGGTGAGGCCAAAAGCTGTGACCATATAAAGCAGGAAAAAAACTGCCAACCGTGGTTTTGAAAATTTTTGCCGGCCATAGCTCATTAACGCCACCTTTTCTATTCGTGTAATTTTAAGCGCTAGGGTATTTCCAAGCGCCCGGTACTTATCCATTATATCCACAGATACCTGCGGGGCAATATGACCGTTACATGTAGCAAAATGATATCGTATACTTCACGGGGTTACCTGAGTATTTTACCTGTCGAAGAGGCATACATGAGAAAAAGAAACGGCTTTTTAGCCGGGAAGCTGCCCGAAACCAAACTTGTGATGGGCTATACCAGCTACGCAATTGTCGGGGTGATACTTCTGTCACTTCCCTGGTCCACCAGCACCGCCGTCGGTTTCCTTGACAATATTTTTATCACAATATCGGCGATATCCACCACGGGACTTGCGACAGTCAGCGTGCCCGATAGCTACTCGTTTATCGGACAGCTGTTTATCCTCATCCTCATCCAATTGGGCGGAATCGGATATATGACATTCGGCTCTTTTGTAGTTCTATCGACGAGCCAAAACTTGAGTAGCGAACGAAAGACTGTACACCGGACCGCTTTCAGCCTGCCCAAACACTTCAGCATTAAAAAATTCGTCAAAAGCATTGTGATATATACATCTGCAATAGAAGCGATCGGCGCCATTGTGCTTGCAATCATTTTTTGGAATGACGGCAGGGCAAACCCCGTTTGGAGCGGCATCTTCCACAGTATTTCCTCATTTTGCACGGCGGGTTTTAGTATCTATCAAAACAGCTTCGAGAACTATGCAGATAATATTCCGCTGAATATCACCGTGGCGGCTCTGAGTTTTCTCGGTGCGGTGGGATACATCGTGATGGTCGATGTGTGGCTATTGCTCAAAGGCGATCGAAAATCCATAACCTTTACCAGCAAGATTATCCTGGGCACCACCTTCGCATTGTTTTTTATGGGCAGCGCTTTGCTGCTCCTCGATTATGCCGTGAGCGGCAACAGCGGCTCCGGCGCATTGCTGCGCTCTCTTTTTCAGGCGATGACCGCGTTGACCACTGTGGGATTTAATACGGTTTTACTTGCCGACATGCGGTCCTTTTCGCTCTTTGTTCTCATGATTTTGATGATCATCGGGGCCTCACCGTCCGGCACGGGAGGCGGAGTAAAATCAACTACCATCAGCGGCATTATCGGAATCATTCACAGCGTTTTTTCGAAGAACAAGGAATACATCCGGTATAGAAACGGGGTAGAGGAATCACAAGCGCCTGCACAAAAAAACACGATTTTCTCCCGGCTCCGGGCATTTCTCGGTAAAAAAGCTCCTGCCAACGGTGATAGCGCATCGGAGGAAACCGGGACCGGAGGGAAGGACGGTGATTCCGAGGAAGAGCTCAGCCATCTCTTGGGCAATATCTACAAAATAAAGCTGCTCGGCCGTGCGATTCCTTTTGAACGAATAATTCACGCCATGGCGACATTCTCATTTTACTTTCTTATACTTTTCCTCGGAACCCTGGCCTTACTGCTCAGCGAATCCCATGATTTCGAGCAGATTTTTTTTGAGGCGGCTTCCGGCCTCGGGACCGTGGGCTTGAGCACAGGTATAACCGGAGATTTGTCAGGTGTTGGAAAAGTAATTATCAGCATTCTTATGTTCATAGGCAGACTCGGGCCGATAACCTTTGGAGTCTATCTATTCTCCGGTGTACCGGATAGCGAACCTGAGAATGAAAATGAAGATTTGGTAATATAGAAATAAAAAACCCCGCCGGACGGCGGGGTCGGAGCAATATTCCAGGCTTAAGATTCTTCGATTGATGCCGTTGCAGTCAGCAACTCCGGCGCCCGGAAGCCCTGATTACTCCCGGTAGCTTTCCACTTCCGCTGCGCTGGAACGGGCCCAGTACTGGGAACGGGAGAAAATCGCTATTTTCCCTTTCACCTCGAGGGTTTCCTGTCCGTCGATGGCTCGGCGGTGGCTGCCCGGGAGAAAATTCACGTCCAGGGCATAGCGCCTCCCGTCATTGGGGTCGATTATGAATCCCCTGGTCCATTCGCCTTCGCTTCTTCGGGGCTCGAGATTATATATCCAGGACACGCCGATTACCGGAAGGGTGTTCAATGGCCGGGATTCCGGGTGGCCGTCATATCTGGCATCAACTTTTTCCGCGATGGTGTCTTCGGGTCTTCCGATGAGTTTGACGATTCTCCCGAAGGCCATGCCGTCCTCCAAATAGATTTCCCAAAATGCCGTGGGCTCGCCTTCTTCATCTACGCTCTTCCAAAACCCCTCAATAGGATCGGCGGTCAACGCGGCGATGGACGCAATCATCAGTACTATTCCCGTGACAATGACTCGCAGTGCTTTGTGCTTCATGAATAACCTCGCTGCTTCCTAGTATTTTTGATCATTATACTATGTCTTTGTGCAAAATGAGAAAAAACCATAGCTATCGCATTCCCGAATACGGATTGTGCTTATTTCGGGCGCCTTGTCGGGTTGACCCGCCGCGAGGGGGCGGCCAGCAGGTTCTGCCTCCCCGCACCGCGGTCATCGAGCTTGAAGCGCCCAAGCATTTGATCCAGGACTTTCGCCTGCCCCGAGAGCTCCTCTGCCGCTGCCGAACTTTCTTCGGCGCTGGCGGTGTTGGATTGGGTTACCTGCTCGATCTGCTCGAGAGCCTCGGTTATCTGATTCAGCCCGGTGGTCTGCTCGCTGCTGGCCTGGGAAATTTCCTGCAACAGCACCGAAACCTGTTCGCTGCCGTTGAGAATACTTCCCAGCTGCCCGGCGGTCTGCTGCACCAGTTCATCGCCTTGACGAATATTCCTTAATGCGGTTTCCACCATTGCCCCGGTTTCCTTCACGGCTTCTGCGCTGCGATTTGCCAGGTTCCTCACCTCATCAGCGACCACGGCGAAACCCTTGCCGTATTTTCCGCTGCGGGCAGCTTCCACATTGGCATTGAGGGCCAGCAGGTTGGTCTGAAAGGCGATGTCATCGATCACCTTCACAATGCGCTGAATCTCCTTTGATGATTCGGTGATCGCCTCCATGGCGCTCACCAGCTCAATCATCTGATTATTCCCCGTTCGGGCGTCTTCCGCCGATCGGGTAGCAATGACATTGGCTTCCTTTGCGTTATCTGAATTCTGCTGGCTTTGGGAGTTTATTTCCGTGAGAGAGCTGCTGATTTCTTCCAGGCTGGCAGCCTGTTCGGTGGCTCCCTGGCTCAGGTTCTGACTCGACTGGGCAATTTGATCGGCGGAAATGCTCACCTGATTGGAAGCCATCTGTATTTCCCTGAGCACCTCGCTCATCGAGGTTTTCATTTGCAGAAGGGCTTCGCCCAGTCCGTCTGAATCAGAGGCCTTATCCACATCAAGGGCGAAGTTCCCGTCGCCTATTTCAGTAAGCTGTTGGGCCTTCACCTTCAGCTCGGAAACCATCTGATACACAGACTGGTAAACCCCGCGGATGTTTTTATCATTCTTAAATTCAATTTCCAGATCTCCCAGGCTGACCTTCTGGGCCACATCCTCAAGCACCATCGGATCGATTCCGAGCTGACTGAGAATAGAGGCGGTGGTGATTACCGCCATCAGCACAGCGAGCAGAATTGCGCCGCCGGAAATGAGGGCGACCAGCAGAATTACCGAGCGGACCGAAGCCTCCATGCCGTCGATTGCGCTATTGGCCCTGGTTTGGAAATACCCGACCACCGTTGCAAGTTCCTGCTGGGTGCTTGCCAAAGCCGGGACCGTACGGCCGGAAAAATCCGCCAAGGCCTGAGTCTGACCCGCCCGGATACCGTCCAGATAGGAGATCGTGCTGTTTTTTACCTGTTCCAGAATCGTCAACTGAGGCATTATCCGGGTGCTGAACAGCTGGTTTGCAGCCTGAACGGAACCGGCTGCCACGAGCTCGGTGATTTGCCCGGCGGCGGAGTACAAGCGTTCGTGGGGCTCCTCCCACTGAGCCAGTAGCTCGGCAAACAGGGGATCATCTGTGGTGTACGAATAGTACCACGTACCAAAATCCCCGCCCCGGGGGTCCAGACCGCCGGTGAACTCGGTGCCGCTGATAATGCTGTTGCTTAAATCCTTCACCCATTCGAGATGATAGATCCAGCCGCTCACCAGCGCGTCATAACCGGCCCGATCGAATTCGCTGTACTGCTGGTCAATGGCAATGGCGGATTTATGCAGTTCTTCATGGGGCACCTTGAGCCTTTCCACCAGGGACGCAAGCTGGGGACTATTTGCCGCGAGGGCTTCCAACTCGCCGCCGTAAATCCAGCGGCCCAGACTGCATTGGGTGTGATCGGTCTCGACGCTCACCTCGTGAACATGATCGTTCAGGAAGAGTTCAGTAAGCCCCTGAACCCAGTTGAGATGATCGATTTCCTTGCTTATGGCGAAAATCCGGTTTTCCGTTTCCACGACCATCCGCCGGTTTTCGTTTCTCAAATCGATAAATCTGGTCAGGCTGAGGGCGCTGAGAACAATGAGAAACAACAGCACCACGCCGAATCCGACTATGAGCTTGGCTCTGAGACTGAACTTGGAAAACATCCGCGCACCTCCGTGGGCATAGCTGAGTGCCCGGAAGCTTGTTGAAGATCGGCAATAGCCCCTATATACAGCGCTAACGACGGATCAACATCGCCGTATACAGCGGACCGGAAAAAAAACCACAGGCTTCCGGGCACCCCGAAAGTATAAAACCTCAATACAATACAGTATTGTCCAGGGAGGCGAATAAATCAAACAATTAATAGTTAAATATTTATCGGTTTACGTTTTCTGACCGTCCGCCCCATTATCTGGATCACCGGTTTCCGGGGAATCGAGTTCCAGTACTTCGAGGTCGGCTACGCTGGCTTCCCGGTCGGCGTCGAGTTCGTCGAGCAGTCGGGATTCGGCCTCCAGGTTCTCCGGGGGTACATTTGAGGGTAGGTCGGCTTCGGGGACAAACGCCTGCGGGCCCGGGGGCCTGGTGTCCGTTGTGTCTTCGCCGTAAGCTGCTTCAGCGCCGGAATCTCCGTCTTCGCGGGGTAGGGCTGCATCATTCTCTTCCTCGGAATCATCAGCGGCCTCGGAATTATCATCGGCCACGGAATTATCAGCGACATCGGAATTATCAACGGCACCGGAATCCTTCGGCTGATCAGCTGTGCCGTCCCCTTGGCCTTCGTCCTGACCGTCTCCCTGACCGTCGCCTTTTAGGTCTGCCGGATCGTCGAGATTGATATCGCCGGTATCGCGGATTTCATTGCCTTCGGCGTCGAGCTCGGGCAGGGTGAAGGAGGAAACCGCGACCTTCAGGGCCTTGGCCTTGTCCTGCAGACCGACGTTGAGGTCGGCTATTGAGGTGACCGCATCGGTAATCTCTCCGACCGACTGGGTTATTTCGCGGAATCCGTTGCTGATCTCCTCTCCCACATGCTTGAGCTCGTCGAGTTCGGTGCTCATCTGGGCGGCCGAATCCTTGATGTCCTCGGACTGGCTCACCGCGCTGGCGCTCAGGTCGTCGACCTCCGAAATATGGCTTCGGACGTCGTTCACCGTTCCGGTCATATCGTCCACGCTGGTGCCGATCTCGCCGAAGGCGCTCACCAGACCGTTGATTTCCGATTCGAAATGAGCGAAGGACTCCTGGGTGCCCCGGGAAGCCCGAGAGACCTGGTTCAGCGAATTGATAATTCCGCTCATCATGTCCCTCATGGTTGAAGACTGTTCCCCGGTGCTCAATGCGAGGGCGCGAATTTCATCGGCAACTACGGAAAATCCCTTTCCGGCATCCCCGGCCCGTGCAGCCTGAATGGCGGCATTCATTGAGAGGATACTGGTCTGCTCGGCGATCTCGTTAATGCCGGTGAGTATTTTCCCCATATTCTGGCTGGATTCTTCGACGCTTTGGATGCTTTGAACCATCTCCCGGATTTCCGCGATGCGCTCGGCGCTCATTCGCCCCAGATGCTCCGCCCGTTCACGCCGCTGACTGCTCAGCTCGGAAATTCGTCCGAAAGCCTTGAGCAGCTGATCAATGAGTTCCGCCGTCAATTCGAAAGCCTGACGGGTTTTGTGGAAGCCCTGATTCAGATCGCTGATGGACGAGCTTACCTGGGCATTTTCATCGGCGGAGCTGTTCAGGCTCTCGCTGACTTTTTGAATCTGAAGCGCCATCGAGCTGATGTTGCTGGAAATCTGGGTTATTGCTGCGGCAGTTTCCTGGGTGATGGACGACAGATCGCCGCCGACTTCCACGGTATCGCCGCTCATTTCATTGGCGACCTTGAGCCGCCGGGAGAATGACAGTCGCAGGATTTCCAGGGATTTGCTGATACTGGTGATTTCGTCCCGGCCCCACACGGGCACCGGCTGACTGAGATCTTTCTCCGCCATGACTTGTACGGATTCCAGAAGGCTCCTGATGCTCTTGGACACGCCGCTGACGATGCCGATTATCACCATCAAAACGGCAATGAGCAGGACGATGTTCACCCCAGAGGCGATAAAGGTGATGTTTCGGGACCGCCGGGTAAGGAGGGAGTTCACCTCGTTGAAGATTTCGGTAAACTGATCCCTGGCCAACTCGTACCCGAAGATGTAACTGTTCACCTTGCTGGAAAACTCGCTTAACAGAAAAATCTGAAAGCTGGTGAGCCTGTCGTGATTACGCAGGATATAGGAAAACAGGGTCGTTCCGGTAATCTGGTTCAACCCGTTGGTCACAAAAATCTGCTGCATGTCCAGCTCAAGCCTGCTGGTATTTGCCCTCAGAATAGCCTTGATGTTGTCGATTGCAAGCAGGCTCTCGTCAATCGCCGGGGACAAGCTTCTGATGAATTCTATTTCGCTGATAATCGAAAACGCCGCATCGGTCTCGGCAATTACTTCCAGAAATACCCTGGGGTAGCGGTTCATATCGTCCGCCAGGATTGCCAACATTTTTTCCGATTCGTTGTATATCTGAAGCTGAAGCTCGGTGAGCTTGGCTACATCTTCCTGAGCCCTGATCTGCAGATTCCGGATAAAAAACGTGGTAAAAAGCAGGGATGCGGCGAGAATGACCACCAGGAAAATGATAATTATTAAGCGTGCGCGTATGGACATATGGACACCTTTTGTTGTGATTGCGGCAATTTTTACATTCGATGCACGGCGGTACTTCGCGAAGTCCGCAGTGCTAATTATTTCGCTGCACAGATTTTATGTGAAAAAACCGTTAATACTGCAATTATAGTCGGCACTTATGGATAACTCAAGATTTTTCGCGGAGCTCAAGAAGCATAACGGTCTCCACGTGAGGGGTCTGCGGACTCATATCGACCCCGCGGTAGCGAAGAACCCGGTACTTTACAAGCAGCACCGACAGATCCCGCCCGAGTGAAACCGGGTTGCAGCTCACATAGACAAGACGGCGGGGAGAACAGCGGACAATGGTAGACAGTACGTCGGGGTGCATGCCTGCCCGGGGAGGATCGCAAATCATCACATCGGGACTCCCGTGTTCATCGATGAACTGCGCGTTCAACACGTCCTTCATGTCTCCGGCATAGAAACGGCAGTTCCCGATGCCGTTTAGCCTAGCATTGATGCGGGCGTCGGCCACCGCTTCCTCGACGTATTCGATTCCGATGAGCGAGGCAGCTTTCTCAGCCAGATACAGGGCGATGCTTCCGGTACCGGTATACAAATCGTACACCACTTCATTGCCCTTCAAGTCGGCGTATTCCTTTACCAGGTCGTATAGCCTGCGGGTCTGCTCGGGATTTACCTGAAAAAACGATTGGGGTCCGACGCGGAACCGGAGATCTCCCAAAACCTCGTAAATCGCCGTCTCACCTGCATAGTGATAGGCGGGGCAGTCGCCGTAGGCATCGTTCATCTTGCCGTTGATTATGTAATAGAGGCTTTTGATCTCGGGAAACTCGGTGCCCAGGCCTCCGAGTATATTGTCTACCGCATTCTGGTCCATTTCGTAGAGAACCAGGGAAACCATCACTTCGCCGGTGCCGCTTATACGGACAACCAGGGTGCGCAGCAGCCCTTCATGGTTTATGGGATCATGAAAGCTCCAGCCGCCGTCGATGGCCATCTGCCGAACCCGGTTGCGGATTCGGTCTGAAATCTCTTCCTGATGAAAGCACTGATAGATATCCACTACCCGGTTATTTTGACGGGGGACGAAAAAACCAAGGGCCCGCCGGTCGCCCTGCTGGGCAGGATCGTCAAACCAGCGCCGGGTGGAAAAAGAAAACTCCAGCTTGTTGCGATACCGTATTTCACGGGGGCTGGGCAGGACCGGTGCCTCGGGTGCCGGAAGGCCGTCGTGCTGGGCCAGCGCTTTGGCCAGAATTTCACTCTTGTATCGCAGCTGGGCGGGGTATGCCGCATGCTGCCAGCTGCAGCCTCCGCAGGCGCTAAAATGCGGGCACCAGGGTTCGACCCTGTCGGGGCTGGGATGTATAAGAGATATCAGCCGGGCATCAAAGGCATTTTTACGCCGGCGAATTTCCTGCATTGCGGCTTCATCACCGGGTATCAGTACCGAGCTGTCTGCATATATATATCGCTCACCCACGGGCTCGGACGAAACGCTTCGTCCCTTCACGCTTATACCGTCGAAGCGCACGCTATCAAAGGTTTTTTTACTTCTGGCCATCGGGGCACTATATCATGTACCATCCGGCATGATGAATACGTCCTATCAAAAAGCCCTCAACGAGTACCTTTCCGGCTTCGTCACCGAACAGCGCCTGGATAAAATCAGGCGGGTTCTGGCCCAGCGCCACCGCTACATTACGGTTATGCTGGAAGACATCTACCAGCCCCACAACGCCAGCGCCGTACTGCGCAGCTGCGACGCCTTCGGCATACAGGACGTGCACATCGTCGAAAACCGGAACCGCTACCGCATTAATCCCGACGTCGAACTGGGCACCGCCCAGTGGCTCAGCATTACCCGCTACAACGCCGGTGAGCACAACACCGCCGAAGCGGTGCGGGCCCTGAGAAAAAAAGGATACCGCATCGTCGCAACGGCTCCCCACAGCGACGACTGCCTGCTCGCCGATCTGGATCTGTCGCCGGGACCGGTCGCCCTGATGTTCGGCACCGAACTGTCCGGTCTCAGTGATCAGGCCATGGAGCTGGCCGACGAGTTCGTCCGGATTCCCATGCACGGCTTCGTCGAGAGCTTCAATATTTCCGTCTCGGCGGCTCTGAGCCTCTACGATCTGGACCGCCGGCTGCGGAGTTCTGACATAGCGTTTCAGCTGACCGAGGACGAGCACTGCGAAATTCAGGGGCAGTGGCTGGCAGCCTCAATAAAAAAAAGCCAGGCCTTGGAGGCGGAATTTCGGCGGACATATCGGGAAGCCGGGGCGGGGACCCGGGGGGCACAGGACGCAGCTGATGAATAAGTCCTCGCTGGAAGAAGAGAAGCACAAACTCCGCAGGGAGCTGGCGGAAATCCTGTCGGCGGTGCCGGAGGAGGATAAATCCTCCCGCTGCGCAGGGCTTACAGCCCGTCTCGAAACCTTGAACTGCTACATGGGAGCCAGGCATATACTGGCGTACTTCCCCATGGCCGCCGAACTTCCCCTCCTGGAGCTGTGGAAGAACATACACAGCAGGGGCAAGCGCCTGTATCTGCCCCGGGTGACAGGCGGTGAAATGCGGTTTTTTCTGTGGGATCCCCCGAACCCTTCGGCATTGGTGCCCGGGAAATACCGAATTCCCGCGCCGGGACCGGCTGCGCCGCCCTGGCCCGAGGAGGAACAGACCGATAGCCTGGCCATAGTTCCCGGACTGGGATTCAGCCGCGACGGCAGGCGCCTCGGGCGCGGAGGGGGATTTTACGACCGATTTCTGTTACACTATAGCCAGGTGGAACGGGTCGCGCTGTGCCTGGAAGAGCAGATCCGCGAAGACATTCCCGCGGATGAGCGCGATGCCCTGATGAGTCACATTATTAGCTGCTGAGCAGCCAGTGCACGAGGGTCTGAACGGAGGAAGAACATGGGACAGATAAAAAGCGCATGGGAACTGGCCCTGGAGCGTACCAAAGATATTGAAGCCGATAAGGGCGGTCTGGAAGAGCGGGAGCAAAAAGAGGCCGGCATGAGGCTTTTTGCCTGGCTTGAAGCGGGGAATGAGGAAAAGGTCACGGAGTTTCTCAAAGATTCGTCGGGTGAAAAACGCCGAAACGCTCTCTCAGGCTTTATGGAAATACTGCTGAGCAGAATCAGTCTGCCGAGCAGTGAACTTAGCCTCGATGGGGTGCCCGTCATTGCAAAGGCTCTGGATGTGCTGTTTCCCGGTCAGGAGGCGGTACGGGGAATTCCCGAGCAGATCAGGCAATTCTACGAATCGTATCTGGCCGACAGGAACCGTCTGGTCGAAGCCCTGAGTGAGCGCTTCAAACCGATGCTGCGCGAAAAAGAACAGCAGCTCGCCCAGCAGACCGGTCAGCGGGTCACCCTCCGCCCGGAGATGGATCCCGAATTCAACAAGGCCCTCCAGGCCAATCTGGACAAAATGAACGAGCAGTATTCCCAGGTTATCGACAAGGTCCGGGAAGAGCTCCGGCAAAAGTTCAAGGACGGCTGACCATCGCTGCCGGCAGCCCTTCATCGACCCTCCGTCAGGGAGACCGGAGAAGAATTACCGTTCTCTTCGCCGACCTGGTTAACTCTACCGCCATTACCGGGGGATTGGACCCGGAAGATGCCGATGAAATGCTCTCCCGGCTGTTCGAGCGTTTCGAGGGAATCGTCCGTGACCGGGAGGGCAGCGTCGAAAAATACATCGGCGACGCCATGGTTGCGGTCTTCGGCGTGCCGGTAATTCACGAGGACGACGCTGAACGGGCAGTGGACAGCGGCATTGCAATTCTCCAGGAACTGGATCACATGAAAACCCGCGGCGAAGTGCCGCTGGAAATCGATTTGCGCATTGGGGTGCACGGGGGCCTGATAACCACCGGGAAACGGGGGGAATATAAGGTGGTCACCGGGGCTACCATGAACATCACCTCCCGCATTCAGGAGATGGCCGAACCCGGACAGATGCTGGTAAGCGCCGAGACCGTCGCCCAGTGTTCGGGAGACATCAGATTTGATGACGGGGTGCGCCGAAAAATCCGGGGGAGCGACGGGGCGGTAACGGTCCATCGGGTGCTGCCCGGCAACCGCCGGATCGATGCCGATGAACTTTTTATCGGCCGGCGGGAACTCCTGAGGGAAATGCGCAACAATTTCTACCAGGACCACAATAGCGGCAACCGGGGTTTTCTCATAACCGGGGAACCGGGAATCGGCAAAACCGGCCTGGTCTACCGCCTCATCAAGGAAATCGGGAAGGATTCCACCGGCAGTAATCAGGTGCTGATCTCCCGTGCCCGGCGGTTTCGCCGAGTCCCCTACATAGTAATCGTGGATTTTATTACCCACTACTTCGATTTGAGCAGGAATATGACCGAAGCCCACATCGTCCAGACCATGTGCAACCGATCCAGGGGCATCAGGATCTCGAGTAAACCTCTGGCCGCCCGCTTCGCGCAGTTTTACCGGGATATTAGCGGTCAGACTCTCAGGGACTCGGCCTTTGAAATTATCAACGGAGTATTTTCCGATTTCCTCGACAACGCTCCTGACATCGGACGAAATCTCCTGTTTATCGATAATTCCGACGCAATGGACCGCAAAAGCCTGGACTACCTTAAATTCATTTTGTCCCAAAGCGAACCGGGCCCCATGGTAATCCTCTGCGAGCGGGAACCCCGAGAGGAACTGGCCGAGTGGATACCCGGTCTGATCCACCGGGACCTGCCGCCGTTGGAAAATAACGAAAGCCGGGAACTGATCCGCCATCTGATCCCCGGCGCCGACGACGAGGATGCCCGTCATATCGCCGAACTCAGCAGGGGAAACCCCCTGTACCTGCGCAGCTATGCCCGATACGTTTCCGGCGACAGCAGCGGAAAAAAAGTCGAGTCCCATCTGCCGGACAATATCCAGAACCTCATCCTCAGCAGAATCGAAAGATATAATCCGGAATACCGGGACCTCATTATCAAGCTCTCGGCATTCGTGAATAATTTCACCGTAGATGACGCCAGATACATTCTCCTGCGCACCGGCGAAAACCCCGAAATAGCCGCCCAGGCGCTTCAGTTCTACTACCGGGAAGACCTCATCGACGAGAACCACGGAATGTTCTTTTTCAGGCATGAACTGGTGAAACAGGCGCTTTACGATTCAATTCTGAACTACAACAAACGAATTCTCCACGGGGTGATAATTGACCTGATGAGCGTCCAGGATCAGCCTCATCCGGTGCGCATGCTCCATCACCTCGTCCGGGCCGGGCGAAACAGCGACGCCGTTGAGCACCTGGGAAAAAGCCGGGGACGGATTTACAATATGGATTACCTGCCCTACCTGGATCAGCTCGAGCAACTGGAAGGCGATGATCCGGTGCTTTCCATGGATATCATGTTCATGAAGGCCCGGATTCTGTTTAATAACGGCTTTATCCATAAGGCCGAGGCCCTGGTGACCACCATGCTGGGATACTCTCTGGCGCACCGCGACCGGCTGTACGCCGCGGTGGCGCATCACATTCTAGCTGCCCAGAATATCAAGGAAGGGAATTTCGAACGGGGCTTTGTGAGCGGCCTCAAAGCCCTTCACAACTATTCCCTGACCGATGAAGAGCTTTTTTCCCTTCACCGCGGACTGGTCTCCCGCTCGAAAAAAGAAACGATGGCCGCGGTTATCGGAATAATGGTTCAGGGCGAAATACGGCGGGGCAATGTCGACGAGGCTCAGGCCCTGATCGCCGAACTTGAAAGCGCTGAGAACCGGCGGTTTCACACCGCCAGTCTCATCCAGCTCGATATTTATCTCGGGGACCACCGGAAAGCCCGGGAGCGCATTATCGAAATTGAGCGCTCGGAAGATCACGATCCGGAGCTGCCAATCCGCTTTTTGCCCTATCTCAAATTTCTGGTCGGTGAATGGGGTGATCTGGAAGAAATCTGTGATGAAATTCTTCACTCGGAACACCGTGACGCGGTTTCCCGGGTACAGGCCCTGGGGTTCAAGGCCCTGAGCCTGTGGTCCAGAGACCGGGAAGATCGCCGGATAGACAGTCTTATGGAACAGGCGATTTTTCGATCGTCCCAGAGCCCCAACGAAGTCGACCGCATAATAAACTGCGCCAGCATTGCCGAATTGTTCTGGATAATGGGGCATGACAGCGCCGCCGAGAGCAATGCCCTGGGGGCCCTGGTCAGCGCCCAACGCCATTCAATGACCCAGGAATTGTTCAGCCTACTGGTTATCCTCACGGAGATCCATTACAGTCGGTCCGAAAGGGAACAGGCGCTGTTCTACCTGGAGGACGCCCTCCAGATGTCCAGCCTCGGAGATCTTTTAAAGAGGCGTGACAGAATCAGCTGCGGGTACTTCGCCGGTATTCTCGGACTCGAAGGGGTTCCTCCCGTGGAGGAAACCAGGGCGTTGTTGGAGCGCGAGCTGGAGCAATATGAAGCCGCTGGCCGGGAACTGTTCGCCTCGGCCAGGTATTTCGGAGAGATTATCTCGCACCTGCTCTAATCCGCCGGGGATTCGACCCTATGCGGCCGTCCGCAATGGACAGATAAAAAGCGCAGAACTATACTGATGGATATGTCGTCACATCCCAGCCGCATCTACTACACAAGGAGCCTCATGCATGAGCGATTTCACCATCCTGAAAAGCGTAACGCTGTTCGAGAATCTCGATAACAAGTATTTGAAGACCATACACAAGGCCTGCACCCCTCGGGAGTTCGCTGCCGGCGAGGCGCTGGTTGAACAGGGCACCGCAGGCGTCGGCCTGTTCATCATCGTCAGCGGTTCGGTAAAGGTAGTCAAGGAGACCGGCGCCGGTGAAAAACTGGAAATTGCCTCTCACGGAGCCGGGGAAGTCATCGGTGAATTCTCGGTGCTTGACGGCGCGGCCAGAACCGCCCACGTGATTGCCGAGAGCGACACCAGCTGCCTGCTTTTGTCCTCCTGGAGTTTTCAGGCAATAATGGAATCCCATCCCGAAGTGGCGCGGGGTATTCTCCCCATTGTCGTAAAGCGCTTCCGGGAGACCAATGCCGCATTGATGAAGTGCATGGATTCCTGACCGGCCACAGCCGGGGCCGGATTACGGAGCGGACAATCCCAGGGTCTCAAGCCAGGCCCTGGGAATCATATCGATGCTGTGGATGTACGCCAGCTTACCGCCGGAATCCGGGTTGAGCTGGGTAGGCATGCCGATCAGACGGTTGTCGCTGGTAAGCGCCGCTCCGCCGGAGTTCCCGTAGTTTATTTCCCCGTCAGTTTTAATTGTTAGGCCAAGCCCCAAATCCTCAAAACCGGAAACCACCCCTCTGGTAAGGGTGATGGTCGCCTTGCTCCCCAGACCGCCGACGTTCGGATAGCCCAGGAAGATCAGCTCATCTCCCAGCTCGAGTTCATCGACATCGGCAAATTCGAAGTAAGAAAAACGAAGATTGTCAGGTATGCGCTGTCCGTAGAGCCCCGAACTGATGACCATCAGGGCGATGTCCCGTTCTTCATCGTAAAAGAGGACTTCGGCGAGGAAGAGTTCGCGACTCGGTCGGCGTTCGTCGAAGGTAATGCCAACCGCAATGGTTTCAGAGATTTCTCCCCCCTCATCAACAACCACATGATGATTTGTCAAAATATGGCCCCGGGGACTGATAATGCAGCCCGAACCGCCGCCGCTGTCGGTGGCAAGCTCCACGGTGGCCAGGATGTTCCGGGCCATCCCGTCGGACGCCCGGGGAAGGTCCGGAATGGGAAAGAGAAAGGACGGCGGCTCGGGATCCGCCGATACCCGAATGCTGTAGGGCACCTCCCGCTCCTCGAATACTCCGGGCAGCACCATGAGGTGAAAACGCCGCTCGTCCATGTCGGAAATATCGTACACCGCGTGTTCATTGGCCAAAAAGCTCGAGCCGGAAAACAGGGCGTCGTAGGGGTCGGTAACCGGTTCGCCGGGATTCAGGGCGAAATCAATGTCCGACTCGGTATTAAAAATGTCTATTCGGAAATTCTGCGCGTCGCGGGGCAGGTCGACGGTGAACATGTCAATTCCTCCGCTGCCGGGACGCAAAATGCGCTCATAACTCCGGTCGGGCTCGAGGGCAATGCTCTCGGGAAGCCTGGTTACTTCCATGGTGAGGGTAAAGGGAATGCTCTCGGCCACCCGTCCGTCGATTACCGGCGGGCGGCTGAGCTGATACAGCACTTCAAGCTCGAACTGACCGCCATAGAGCGCCGGTCTGCCCAGACGGCTGAGAATGATTTCCTCGTTGTGCAGGCTTTCCTCGGCAAAAAAGAAGACTTCTCCCGAATCGCTGTAGAGATACAAATCCAGATCGGCGGGACTGTCGCTGAGGAAAAAGCGGACTTCGAACGCATCCTCGGGAATGACCACACGGAAGCTTCTCGAGGGATTCGACCCTCCAAGGGAGAGGGAGTTGCTTACGGGGAAACCGGGCATGAGCCGTAGGTTGCCCGGGGCGGCAAAGGCGGAGTTACTTAGTAAAAAACCGCACACAAGCAATGCGGCGGCGCGAATCATTCTCTTCAACAGATCCTCCATCTGAGGCGGTATCCCATGTTATAGTGTAACTCTACAAATATACAGCAGCGAGGAGAAGAATCATGGCCAATGAACGGACGTTTTCCATGTTGAAACCCGGAGTACTGCAGCGGCGCATCGCCGGAGAAATCATTCATCGGATCGAGCAGAAGGGCTTCCACATCACCGCATTAAAAATCATGAACATCAGCAAGAGCCTGTGCGAGACTCATTATGCGGAGCATAAGGACAAGCCGTTTTTCGAGGGCCTGGTGAAGTACATGACCTGCGGTCCGGTCATCGCCATGGTTCTCGAGGGTGAAAACGCAATTTCCCACCTGAGAATGCTGTGCGGCGCCACCAATGTGGACCAGGCCGCCCCGGGCACGATTCGGGGGGACTATGCATCGGTGACCAGAATGAATATTATTCACGCCTCCGACAGCGTGGAGAGCGCCGAGCGGGAGATAAATCTGTTTTTCAAACCTGAGGAGATAATCGAATATGTCGACGACACAGCCCGATGGCTCGAATAGCCTGCCCCGTTGGGATTTTGAAGCAATAGAAGCGGTAATAGACAGCCAGAAAAAGGAAGCCGCCCAGATTATCGACGATATCCCCGGACTGCTCGCCGAAGGCGAGGAGATAGTCGGGGGGAAGAACCCGGCGGAAAACGACCGGGACATCCTCTGGGTTGAACAGTTCGTGAGACGGGGAGACCTTCTCAACGGGCTGCTGGGCCAGCTCTTTAGCCATGCGTACTGCCGGTTTTCCATCGAAACCGGAAATGCCGAGAGGGTAAAAAACCTCAACAGCCTTGAGGCCATGGCGGTTCCCATTCGCGGCTACCTTTCGCGTTTCCGGCGGATTCTTCAGGCCATTCTCAAAGGCAGAAAGCTTCCCATGGACAGATCGGGCATTGATGCCCTGGTGGACATGGGTCCCGACGGCAGCGTGATGAATGACCTCCGCTACTACCTTTCTCTCGAGCTCGAACAGGCGAACTACCAAATGGCTCCCGAGCTTGAAGACCTCGCCGCCGATCTGCAGCGCAGCGCCGGCGACGCCTGGGGGCGTCTCCAAAGCAGCATGAGTTCGGAAATGAACACCGAGTGGAATTCCCTCTCCCATGAGCGCAAAACCCTCGTCGAGCTCAGGAACCTGGCTTATGACGAAAAACGGCACATACGGAAAAAGGCGTTCGCCCTCGAATTAGCGCTCTGGGAACAGCATAAGCTTGCCTTCGCCGGGGCTCTCAACGGGGTCAAGGGGAACAGCCTGACCCTCAACAAGCGGAGGGGCTATGAGGACTTCCTTCAGCCTTCAATAATGTCATCGAGGATCAGCCGGAAAACCCTGGAATCCCTCATTTCCGCCATGGAAGAAGCCCTGCCCCTCTTCCGGCGCTACCTCAAAGCCAAGGCCGCACATCTGGGAATACCCAGGCTCGGCTTCTACGACCTGTTTGCGCCGGTCGGTGAAATCAACCGCCGCTTCAGCTACGACGAGGCCCGGGAATACATTATCCGTGAGTTCGGCTCATTTAGCGAAGACCTGGGCAATTTCGCCGCAACCGCCTTCGACCGGCACTGGATAGATGCGCAGCCCAGGGCCGGAAAAGTCGGCGGGGCATACATGACCGACTTTCCCCTGAGCGAGGAAGCCAGGATACTGGCGAACTTCGACGGCTCTTTTTCGGCTCTCTCAACCCTTGCCCACGAGCTCGGTCACGGCTACCACAGCCACAAGCTGGAAGGCTTCCGCTACTTTAACCGTGATTATCCCATGACCCTGGCGGAGACCGCCTCAACGTTTTGCGAAACCATAATCTACAACGCGGCCATAGATAACGCCCCGGATGGGGAGAAAGCCCCCCTTATAGAGGGTCTTCTTATGGAAAACACCCAGGTAATCGTCGACATCCTCAGCAGGTTTTACTTCGAGCGGGAACTGTTCACCCGCAGGGAGGACGGGGAGCTAAGCCCCGACGAGCTATGCGAAATTATGGCGGATGCCCAGAGAAAGACCTACGGCGACGCTCTGGATGAAAGGGAACTCCATCCGTATATGTGGGCCGTCAAGGGTCATTACTACAATGTGGATCTGGCGTTCTACAACTATCCCTACGCCTTTGGTCAGCTCTTTGCCATGGGCCTGTATGCCCAATACAAAAAGGATCCCAAAGGCTTTCCCGGGCAGTACCAAACCATACTCCAGAACACCGGGGTGATGTCCGCCGTCGAGGTGTGCGCCTCCAGCGGCTTTGACATCGAAAGCAGCGGGTTCTGGAAGGCCGGACTGGACATGCTCAAGCCCTATGTCGAGCAGTTCGAAGCGTCGGTCCCGGATAACGGAGGAAAAGCGAAATGAGCAGGGTCGGAGTCATCGGCGCGGGCGCCTGGGGCACCGCCGTAGCCCGGAACATCGGCCAAAACGGTCATGACGTTCTGATGTGGGCATATGAGGAAGATGTGGTCTCGGGAATCAACGGCAAGCACGAGAACAGCCGCTACCTCCCGGGGGTGAACCTGCCGGAAACCGTCAAAGCCACGGCGGATATCCGCCAGGCCGCGGACGACCGGGACTTTATTATTCTCGCCGCCCCTTCGCTGTTTCTCCTTGACTCGGTGAAACAGATTCTCACGGTCCCGAGCATCCTCGAGGGGGAAGCCATTATCGGCATTCTCACCAAGGGATTCATGATGACCAAGGCGGGGCCCCGCCTCATCGTCGAAACCCTTGAGGACTACCTGCCGGGTTTTTACAAGGGCAATTTGGTGTACATTTCCGGCCCCTCCCACGCCGAGGAGGTGAGCCGGGGCATCCTCACGGGTCTCATTTCAGCAAGTCAGAACCCCCGCAACGCCATAAAAATCCGGGAGCTGTTAAACTCCCGAACGCTTATGATGTTCAGCTCCCTGGATGTGGTCGGCGTCCAGGTCGCCGCCGCACTAAAAAACGTGGTGGCCATCGCCTTCGGAATCCTCGATGCCCTCAAGGAATACAGCGGAACCGTGGGCGATAACACCGAGTCCCTTCTTCTCGCCGGCGGGCTGAATGAAATCCAGCAATTCGGCGCCGCAATGGGAGCCACCCATCCGGAGACCTTTACTTCCATAGCAGGAGTCGGCGACCTCGACGTTACCTGCCGTTCGCCCCACGGGCGGAACCGCCGTTTCGGCAGGGAAATTATCCTGAAAAAATTACTCGAGCCCTATTCCAATATCGACGAGCTCATCGCCGACTTCAAAACCATCGGCTACCTCCCCGAGGGGGCGGTCGCAGTGCGGGCAATGAAGGAAGTCGTGGAGAAGCAGAAAATCAAAATGCCCATTTCCATGGGGGTGTACCGCATTCTGAACAAGGAATCAAAACCCCTTGAGGAAACCGAGCGAATTCTACAGACCCTCACCGGCGCGAGCATCAAACCCGGGGACATCGACTTCCACGTCGATCTCACTCATCACCTGTAAGTCCCGAGGAGAACCCGATGGCGCGGCAGCGAGACAGCGCAAAGAGGGAGGCGGTCCTTGCGGCAAGCAAAAGCCTGTTCGCCCGCAAGGGCTATCATGCCACCAGCATATCGGATATACGCAGGGAAACCGGGCTGTCCACCGGCACAATCTACAATTATTTCGCCTCCAAGGAGGAAATTGTCAGTACCATCGTCGAAGAGGGCTGGCAGGAACTTGTGGCGGAATTGACACCGAGCCTGGGGAGCCGGCCGGAATTAGTGGACAGGGCGGATTTCCTGGCATTCACCCTGCTGCCCAAGCTGCTGAAAGACGAAGACCTGATACACATTCTCCTCAGCGAGGCTGTGGAGATTTCCCGAATCAGCGACAAACTCAAGGCCGTAGTCGCTATGGTGCTCCGTCTGCGGGAAGACGGAGGCGATGCCGGCGGCATAGACGAACCGACGATGGTCCGCCTCCAAACCGCCATTACGGTTTACTTTCTCGGATTTCTGGAAACCGTGAGAATCTCACGGCGAACTGATCTGGGAATAGGTCAAAAGGATATTTTACGCTTTATCCGGGACACCATTATCCGGGACCTCAACTCCCTTTCCGGCCCGGGATCAATGGCCGAATCGACCGGCGGGCGCTCCGGCTGATTCGCCGGCCACCGCGGCTGGCTGCACCCGTCGGGTCGCCCCTCGCTTCGAGTGATTCGCCGGCGGTCGTCTTGCCATGTCGGCGGTCGTCCAGCCATGCCGGCGCTCCGGCTGATTCGCCGGCAGTCGTCCGGCCATGCCGGCGGTCGTCCGGCCACCGCAGCGCCCCGGCTGACCGGCCGGCCATGCCGGAGTTTTGCCCGCCGGCTCAGCTGACCCGCCGGCAGTCGTCTGGCTAGCACGGCGCTTCGAGTGATTCGCCGGCAGTAGTCCGGCAACCGCTGCGCCTCGGCTGACACGCAGGCAGCCGTCGGGTCGCCGCGTCGCTTCGAGTGATTCGCCGGCAGTCGTCCGGCCATGCCGGCGCTCCGGCTAATTTGCCGCGGCTGGCAGGCAGCTGTCGGGCCACCCGGCGGACGGTACACTGCTGCGGACAGTATTGAACTGCGCTGTAGACAAGGCAGCGCTCATTTAGTATATTTCCGCAATATTGGCGCCGTACCCAAGTGGCTAAGGGAGAGGTCTGCAAAACCTTTATTCGCCGGTTCGATTCCGGCCGGCGCCTTATTAAGCAACCCGTTGCGGGTTGCTTTTTTTTATCCGCGCTTTTCACAGGGATTTAAAAAAAACCAGCCTGCGAAGTTCGCAGGCTGAATTGCTCGAATCTTTGACAGGATCAGTCCGGAGCGACGGGAAGTTCAACAGTACCGTTGAAGAAGAATTCGTCATTACTGACGTCCATCTTTAAAACGGCTGTTCCGGCGGTTTCATCGACGGTGAGGGTGATAAAACCTTCGGTAATGATATAGTTGGTGCCGTTGGCATAATACGTCACCGTCTGGTTTCCGCTGGTGTCGCCGAACAGTCTCAGCTGCAGGGGGCGCTCTTCAGCGCTTGAGGGTGCGGTGAAGAAAATAGAGTCTTCACTATCGGGGTAGGCACCGAGATCCCAGGGATTGGTAGTTGAGGCGGCAATGGGATACAGTTCCACAGACCAATCGCCGGCGTCGAATCCGGGCTCAACAAATCCCGAAACGAAGGTCCAATCGCCATTCGCTCCGGTTCCGGAAATCGGATCGGTTGAATAATCTGAACCGCCGAGACCCAATAAGTCACAGCCGGCGAACAGGAGTATCGCTGCGGCCAGGAACAGTACGGAAATACGGGCATATACACGCATAGGTATTTCTCCTTCTGGTTTTGATAAATACAATTATAGTTCATTTGAGGGCTTTATACTGATTCACTTTCGAAAATTAGAGATGTGTACTCGTGATTTTGCCAAATAGGCACTAAACAAATGTTACCGCGAACTCCTGAATTCCTCGGCGGCTATCTGGAATTCCGGTGCCGGCGCCGGTCGGCCGTTGCGCAAAACCGTTGCGGTTATTTTCGCCTTGCAGACGATTGCCTCATCCCGATAGCGAATTATTTCCTGATGAAAGATGTGCCTCAGCCGGCCTTCATGGGAGAGCTTGGTGCCCACGTAAAACAGATCGCCGCTTTTGAGGGGCTGCAGATAATCCAGCTCCGCCCTGGTGACCACCGGGTCCCTGCCCTCTTGATGCATGGCGGCAAAATCGATTCCAACTGCCTGGAGGAACTTATGTCTGGCGTGCTCTAAATAATTTTGGTACACCGAATTATTGACGATACCCTGGAGATCAAGCTCGTAATCCCGTACCTCCAAATCGATAACAAAATCATATTCCTTCATTGTCGCCCCTCCTCACGCCTTCTCCGTGGGTGAACAGATGAGTCGACAGATAATACCAGGCAATAGCCATAACCCCGTTTACCATAAACTCCGGCACCCGTCCCTGGCGAATCAGTTCCAGCGGAACCAGTTCCACATCCATAACCTCATTCTCATCCAGCATGCGGCTGCCTTGAAACTCGAGGTTCCGGGCCAAAAAACAGTGCATGGTATTTCCCATAAATGCCGCATTGGGAGAAGCGCTGCCCAGATGCTCTACTTCAGACGAAACAAAGCCGGTTTCCTCGAACAGTTCCCGAGCCGCCGCCTCCTTCGGATTCTCCCGGGCATCGACCATTCCCCCCGGCAGCTCCAGGGCTTCGGAGCCGACCCCGGGACGGAACTGGCGCACCATTATCAGACAGAGACGATCCCCGCTGTCTCTGGTCAAGGCGCAGACGTTCACCCAATCGCTTGTATCAAGTCGGAGGAAGGTCGTCTTCCGACCGTCATCCCGGGAATGATCAACCTCGGAAACGGAAAATATCGAGCCGGAAAACACCTGCCTGGAGCTCCCTTTGCGCCACCGGAGATGACCAGTGGTCCGCGGCTGGCCGTATTCGTATATCGGATAATCCCTGTTCATCGAAACTCCCTGCGGGTATTATGATCGTATGAGTAATAAAGGCCCGTCGTCATTATATCAGCGAATAAACAAGATAATACAGCATCTGCTCACCGGACTGTATGAGCGCGACCACGCGCTCAGAATCAGCCTTCTGGCCGCCCTGTCTGGTCAAAGCGTGTTTTTCCTCGGACCTCCGGGCACAGCCAAAAGCCTGGTGGCCCGGCGATTGTCTTTAGCTTTTGTCGAGGCGCGGTTTTTCGAGTATCTGATGGGAAGGTTTTCCACCCCCGATGAGCTCTTTGGTCCGGTATCTATCGCCCGTCTCAAGCATGAGGACCGGTACAGCCGAAACATCAAAGGCTACCTGCCCGATGCCCACATTGTGTTTCTCGATGAGATATGGAAGGCAAGCCCGCCCATCCAGAACAGCCTTCTCACCGCATTAAACGAGCGGACCTACCAGAACGGCGACGAAACCATCCGGCTCCCGCTGAAATGCTTCATCGCCGCCAGCAATGAAATTCATCTCGCCGATGAAACCCGGGCGTTTTGGGACCGCTTCCTTCTGCGCATTCAGGTTGATCCCATCGATGATACTGATGACTTTCTCCGCCTGATCACCGAAGAGGGAGTCCCGTCCCTTGCTCCGGCTCCCAATCCGGTGCAGGACGATGAATGGAACCGTTGGCTTTCAGAAATCTCCTCGCTTTCTCTTTCTCGCGATCTTCTCGGCCTGATCAGTCATCTTCGGGACGACCTGCTTTCTCTGGCGGCGGAAGATCCCGGGTTTTACATATCAGATCGCAGATGGAAAATGATAAGCCTGATACTTCGCGCCTCGGCATATTTTCACGACCGGACGGAAGCCAGCCTGATCGACGGTTTCCTTATAAGCCATTGCATTTGGAACAGCGGGGAACAGCGGGCTGAACTGCAAAAACGTTTTGCCTCAGCCCTGAAAAAAAGCGCATTTGTTCAAAGCGATGATCCGGACGAACCAGAAGAAATTGTTCGGCGCTTTCAGGATGATTTGTCGGAACAGGCGGCGGAAACCGTCGAAGTCGAACGCTTGGTTCCGCTGCGATACGACGGCGAGTATGCTCTCTTCATTCCCGAGACGTCGGATCCCGTGCTAAGCTACCGGGTGTGGTTCGACGATCTGGAAAATCTCGATGAACGGGGAGAACTTGAGCTCTTCGTACACGAAGGCGGAAACTTCACCCATACGGAAATTCACCGAATGGCCTGGAGCAACAGCGAGCGCTGGGAGCTGGAAGGCGATCTGGGTGCGGGCAAAATCGAATCCGCGGTTCAGCGCGAACAGCAGCGGCAGCCCAGAAATCTCGGCTCAGCCGAAGTTCGGGAACTCAATACCCGTGCGACTGATGTGATGGCGCTGCTTGAAAACCGCATACGTGACATCAGGGAGAACAGCAGCGCTCTGGTTCGCCAAGCCGCAGACCACCTGTTTGTTCCGGGCAGCGATACCGGGGTACTGGAAGAGGCAGCCCGGTCCCGCATTGCCATCCTGGAGCATCTCATGGCTGATATGATTGACAGCGCCGGACGCTACGGCCTTGAGCTCAGTTAGTCATGCACCACCACTGCGCGTATTTCCACGACGACGAACTCCTGCCCGCTGAACTGCGGGAAGCCCTTGAGGAAAGCAGCTACGATTTCTTCCTGGGCAGCACCCCAGAAGAGAGTGGATGTTCTGCGGTCGCACAATCCGGGGAACCCCGGACCCGTGCCCTGCATGAAATGACCAGGGCTCTTTTTGCCCTGGCATCTCCGGTGCGCCGCTTGACCGAAGGCAATGGGGAGATCAGCCAGAGAATATCCCACGACCTGGTTCATCAGCTGGGTCACGTATTCGCCGATTCCAACGAGGCGGCTGCATTAGGCGCTCTCGAGCGGCTTCGAAACCGGCTGGCCGGCAGAGATGCCCGTTCCAGACTCGCAGTGCAGACGTCCCTGGGACTGCACAGCCCCCGGGCCGAGCGCTTGTGCCACCGGGGAAACCATGAATCCCGGGACCTTCGCCGGGAAGCCCTTGAGCAGGAGACCATCCGCGAACTGGATCTCTGTCTCGACCGCTATGAGCGAAGGGTGTACCGCTCAATGATCAGGAGCCACATTCCGGGCATCGCAAAAGATCTGTTGCGCGACAGCCGTGAGCTGACCGATGTTTCAGAAAAAATGCAGCACTATTTCGGGATCAGTTCAGGCCGCTGGGATCTGCGCAAGGGCAGCTGGCGTCAGGTACCCTGGGATCTGTTCGCCGCAAGCCAGAACATGCTGGACAGCGATGCGAGCATCCGCGCTTTGGCAGAGATCCTCGGCAGAGGGCCCGGGCGCAACGCCGGCGACCGTCAGACCGAAAAAACCGTCGAGGTAATGCGGGAAAAAACCGTGAGCCATCGGGAATACCTGGGCCGAAGCGAAATTCTCGGGGTTGAGTTCGGCGACGATATCAACATCCTTCTGCCGGGGGAATATACCCGGCTCCTGGACAGCGACAGCGAGCTGCGTTTTTTCAAGGAACTGCTTGAGGGAGAGCTTCTGGTCGCCCGATACCGCCGCGAAGCTCACCGGAGCCGGGTAGAACGGGTCAAAGCATTGGAAAAACGGGTGTTCGACGAGCCTCAGGGCCCCCTGATAATCTGTATCGACACCAGCGGGAGCATGGCCGGCTGGCCCGAGCAGGTTGCCAAGGCGTTGAGCATGGCCCTGATACGGATCTGCTGGCAGCAAAAGCGCCAGCTGTATGCGGTGCTGTTCTCTACGGAAATAATGGAGATGGATCTTAGTGACCTGAACTCCGGCATTGATCAGCTCTCGGCCTTTATGTCGATGGAGTTTCGGGGGGGCACCGATTTGAGGCCAGCCTTGCGGGCTTCGGTGGAAACCATCAAAACAAACAAATTCAAAAATGCCGACCTGCTCATCGTTTCGGATTTCCGGGTACCAAAAATCATGATTAAACAGAGCCGAGCCCTTGAAAGCCTGCGGCGCGACGGGGGAAACCGGGTACACGCCCTGACTGTTGGCCTGCATCCGGTAATAGACAACTTCAACATGTTCGACAGCCAGTGGCATTACCGGATTTCCCGGGGCGGACAGGGCCTGGGAGTGACCGGCCTGGTCGAAGTGTGAAGGAGTTCCCGCAGCGAGTTGACTTTTTATCCCCAGGCGTCATCTTATTAGCTATGGCAGATATACACCGGCTCACCGATGAGCTCCTGAAATCCTATAATGACATCGGCGGCATAAACCACATACACGGTCCGAATCTTCCCAGCAGACTCGGGGTTCAGAACATTATCAGCGATCTGGAAAGCCTGATATTTCCGGGCTTCAAGGCCGAAGAGCCCCTGGACTCGGCCAATCTGCAGTTTTCCATAGCCGAGACCCTGAACAGGGTGAGCAGGAATCTCTCGAAGGAGATTACCCGGAGCCTGTGCTACAAGCGCCGGGTTGAGGGCGACCGCTATTGCATGAGCCACGGCCAGAGCAAACAGGTATCGGTGTGCAGAACCGATGCAGAACGGGAAGCCGCCCTGGTTCTCGAAACAATTCCGGGACTCAGGAAGGTTGTCCAGAAAGACGTTGAAGCGGCATTCCAGGGCGACCCCGCAAGCCAGTCCCACGAAGAAGTCATTCTCGCCTACCCTGGTGTTGAAGCCATCATGATTCATCGGGTCGCTCACGAAATGTGGATTCGGGACATCCCCCTCATCCCCCGGCTAATGAGCGAAATTATCCACGGCAAAACCGGCATAGACATTCACCCCGGAGCGCAAATCGGAGAGTATTTCTTCATCGACCACGCCACCGGAGTGGTCATCGGAGAAACCACCGTCATCGGCAAAAATGTAAAAATATATCAGGGGGTTACCCTCGGTGCGCTGTCGGTTCGTAAGGAAAAAGCGAACCAAAAGCGCCATCCCACCATTGAAGACAACGTGACCATTTATTCCGGCGCAACTATCCTGGGCGGAAAAACCGTCATCGGACAGGGTTCGGTAATCGGAGGGAACGTGTGGCTGACCCATTCGGTGCCCGCGGGCAGCACGGTGTACAACAATGATCCGGATTATACAATCAGAAATAAATACGAGTACTTGCCGGATTTTCAGATTTAAGCGCGAGCCCCTGGTTCAGGACTCAGCGCTGTCGATACTCAAGGGATATGTATGAAGTGCTGTAGTTTGGCACATTGTGGAGCCATTCCAAAAACTTTTCCGCCTCAGCCTTGACCTCGAAGGGTCCGTAGCGCAGTCGGTAAAACAGCCGCTCACCGGTGTTCAAGGTGCTGATTCGCCCGCCGAATCCATGGCTCAACAGCTCCTCCCGAACCCGGGTTACGCTCTCAATGCTCGGACTGGCAAAAACCTGTATCCAGTATTCCTCGACCTGCATTACAGCGTTTTCGCGAACCGAAGGCTTTTCGGCATCTTCACCGGCGGATCCCGCTGCGGAAACGGCGCTGCTTCGGGACGGACCGCTCTCCCGGCTGCTGCCGGCGGTCGAAGCGCCATGCGGAGCCGCTCCCTGTTGCGCGGCAGCAGGAGCAGCAGCCTGATTTCCAGACTGATGCACCGGCGAGGCGGATTCGCCTGAGGAGCCCGGCATATTGTTCTGCGCGGCACTGACTTGTTGTTGATATCCCGCTGGCTCATCGGCCCGGCGTGCGGAGCTTTCGGCGGACCCGTCATCCCGGTTGGCAACCTGTCCGTAAACCTGCTGCTGGCGGAAAACCAGGGGCATGCCGTCCTCGGGTTGAGCGTCGGCCTGCTCTTGGGAACCATCGCTTGCAGAGCCGTCAAGTTCCCCTTCACTGCCGCCTGCTCCGTCCTCACCGGACACCGGATCATCGGCTTGAGTACCTTCAGGGCTCCGCAGATAGAGGAAGGGGTCGAAATTTTCACTGTTCTCAAAACCGGGGTCAGCGTCGGCAAGCCTGTCTTCCGGTGAAAAAAGGAAGAGTCCGGCGGCGATTATGCCGGCGCTCACCAGAGTCACTATGAGGATGATGATGTAGGTCTTATTCTGTTCCATACCCGAACCTGCAAAATCTCGTCGATACGCCGAAGCGCTTCCGCCTTCCTGCGGTTGTCTACTGTATACATATCGACATTTTGAGGCGCGAGTTGAGTTTTCAATTCATTTTGCGTGCGGATTCTTTTGAATACTTCACTCCAGGGAAGCTTATCGCGCTTCCTGGCCCGAAATGCCCTGGTGAGGCGGGGCGCATCGATCCAGAGTATAAAGTCGCAGAGGGGATGGAGATTCATTTTGAAGAGGATGGCGGCATTAATCAGCACACCCGGTCCCTCGGGCATCCGCTGTTTGTACTCTCCAATGAGCTCGGCGCAGCGCCGACGCATCTCCGGATGGACTATGGCCTCCAGCTGCTCAAGTGCCCGGGGGTCCGAGAACACCCTGGCGCCGAGCCGGCGCCGGTCTACTTCACCTCCGCTGAGGATATCATCGCTGAAGCGCTCAACCAGCTCTTCCCGACGATTTTTGAGAGCCTCATGGCCCAGGTGGTCTACTTCAATGTGATGCCATCCCCGGCTCTGGTACTCCGCTGCGATGGTGGACTTCCCCGAAGCATAGGGACCGGTGATGCCGATTACCGTCAATGCATCTCTCCCCAGCTGCTTCCGTTTTCAATATTCACCCGAAGGGGAACCGAGAGCTCAATGGCGCCGGGCATTATCTCATTGAGCAGGTCGCAGAGGGTTGTGACCTCATCTTCCGGAGCCTCGAAAATCAGTTCATCATGGACCTGAAGGAGCAGCTTGCTGCCCAGTCCGCGCTCATCCAGCTCGGAAGATATGCGGATCATCGCCTGTTTGACGATGTCCGCCGCTGAGCCCTGAATCGGCGTGTTGACCGCCACCCGTTCGGCACCGCCTTTCTCGTTTTTGTTTGAGCTGTTAATGGCGGGAATCGGCCGGCGCCGGCCCTTCATGGTGGACACAAAGAGGGATTTCTCGGCTTCCCGGACCGTCCTATCGATAAATGACCTGATGCCCGAATAGGTTTTGAAATACGCGTCGATGAAATTCTGGGCCTCGCCGCGGCTGATGCCGATTTCCCGTGCAAGGCGGAATGCGCTCATGCCGTACATAACGCCGAAGTTGATGGATTTGGCAATCCGCCGCTGCAGTGCGCTTACCTCATCGGGCTCTACCTGGAAAATCAGGCTGCCGGTGAGCCGGTGGACATCGTCGCCTTCGGCGAAGGCCCGGCTGAGGCCCGGGTCGCCGCTGAGATGGGCGAGCACCACCAGTTCAATTTGCGAATAATCCGCGGAAACGAACCGGCAGCCCTCCCGGGGTACGAAGGCCTGCCGGATCCGCCGGCCCTCCTCGTCCCTGATCGGAATATTCTGAAGATTGGGATCGTGGCTGGAAATGCGCCCGGTCGCCGTGCCGTTTTGCTGAAAACTGGAGTGTATGCGCCCGGTTCGGGGGTTTACCATGCCGGGAAGGCTGTCGACATAGGTGGATTTGAGCTTGGAAAGGGTGCGGTGTTTAAGCACGAGCTCGGGAACCCTATCCTCCTTAGCCAGCTCCTCAAGGACCGAAGTATCGGTGGAATACCCGGTCTTGGTCTTCTTTCCGGGTGTGAGCTTGCGCTCTTCGAACAGCACGGTCTGAAGTTGCTTTGTGCTGGCGATATTGAATTCATGGCCAACCAGGTCGTAAATCTCCCCTTCAATATCGCCGAGGCGGTCTGCCAGTTCCCTGCTGTACTGTTCCAACGCGGAAATATCAAGATTAATGCCTTCCAGTTCCATCTCGGCGAGTATGGGTATGAGAGGCATTTCCAGCTCGTTCAGCAGGGTAATCTGGCTATCTCCGAGGGGGTCCCGTTGGCGAAGCATTACATCAAAAAGCTGATACAGCCTGAGGGTGATATCAGCATCTTCGGCGGCGTAAAAAAGGGCCTTGTCCAGGGGGATGCGGGCAAAATCCAGACTCGAGCTCTTTGCCCGGGTGAGTTTCTCACCGGTCACCTCTTCATAAAGGGGAGTCAGTTTCTGGGTTTTGTAGTTCAGGTACTGCTCCGCTAGCGCATCCATGCCGTAGGCGTTTCTGCTGGTATCCAGAAGCCAGCCGGCGATCATGGTATCAAAATGAGGGTCGGCCATACGGATGCCCCGCACAGCCATTATTTTATAATCGTATTTTATATTCTGGCCGACTATTTTTACCCCGACATCTTCAAGAAGCTCCCGAAGTATCGGCAGGGCCTCGTCCTCGGTCAAATGGCTGCCGTTGGGCATGTCCCCGGAACGCAGTTCGGGGCTGGAGACCGGAACGTAACAGGCCTTTCCCGGGCTGCTGCAAAGACTGAATCCCGCCAGGTTTGCCGAAACGGCGTCCAGGCTGTCGGTTTCGGTGTCAAAGGCCAGGATGCCCGCCTCGCGGCACGACGCTACCCAGCGGTTCAGCTCTTGGGCGGTGCGAACCAACTCGTAGTCAGCTGTAAGGTTTCGAAAACCCTCCAGTAGCTCATCGATTGTGCCGTCCAACTCCCGCCGACGCTTTGCCGCCTCAGGGTCTTCGCCTTCCACTGAAGGTGAAGCCGGTCTGGAAGGACTTCCCGAGCGTTCAGACAGGCGGCCTCCGCCGGGATCCATTTCCGGACCTTCAGGGGGGTCCATGCCGTACCAGGGCGAGTTTTCGCCGGGACTGCCGCCGACCACAGCCTTAATATCCGCCGCAAGGGTTTTTATTTCATAGCTGGTCAAAAGCTCGGCGGCCGCCGGACCGTTTAGATACGAGAGCCCCAGATCATCAATAGACGGCTCCAGTTCCACGTCATCTTTGAGAATGACCAGACTCCGGCTGAGCTTGACCTGTTCCCGACCCTCCTCAAGTTTTTTCCTCCAGTTCGCCGAGCTGATGTCTTCCAGGTGTTCGTAAATGCCGTCCAGGCTGCCATACTCTGCCAACAGCTTTTCAGCGGTTTTCTGCCCTATACCCCGGACCCCGGGAACGTTGTCGGCGCTGTCTCCCAGCAGGGCCAGGTAATCAATAATCTGATCGGGCCGGACGCCCTTGTCGGTAAAGACCCCGTCTTCGTCAAGTTCCTCGAAGCCGCCGGAGCGGGAGGGTTTGAGAATTCGCACCCGGCGGTCGACGAGCTGATAGAGATCCTTGTCGCCGGAGACAATATAACAGTCCCGGCCTTCCGCGCTGCAGCGCCTGGCCAGCGTGGCGATTATGTCATCGGCCTCTACCCCGTTGTGTCTGATTGTGGGAATACAGAATGCCTTGAGCAGCTGCTCGATTACGGGAAATTGGGCCTTAAGGTCCTCGGGGGTCTTGTCCCGGGTTTTTTTATACTCGGAATACATTTCATCGCGGAAGGTGGGGGTGCGGCTGTCCAGGCTTACGGCAAGCAGTCCGGGTTCATAATCCTTGAGGATGCTCAGGAGCACCCGGGTAAACCCGTGAATTGCCGAAACATTAAATCCGTTGGAGGTTAAGAGCGGGCTTCTGATAAAGGCAAAGTAGGCCCGAAAAATGAGGGCATATCCGTCGATGACATAAAGAGGAGTTTTCATAACCAAAGAATATGGGCTCGATGCCGTCCTGTCCAGAGCTCAGTTGTTTATGTCTCTTGTGCTAAACACCCGGTTTTTCCCGCCTTCCTTTGCCTGATACATCAACTCGTCAGCCGCCTGGATTAACTGGTTTGTCGCGCCGTCTGCCGGGCATTCAACTACCCCGATACTGCAGCTTATGCTTCGCCCTATTCCGGGGAAGACGTAATCCGCAAAGCTTTTCCGCAAACGCTCCAAAACGACCAGAGCATCTGACAGGCCGGTCATGGAGAGTATCACCATGAATTCATCGCCCCCGTAACGGGAAACCACGTCGCTTTCTCTCAAGTGATCAAGGAGCATCCAGGCATAGTTTTCCAGCACCGAGTCGCCGACCAGGTGTCCGAACTCGTCGTTTATTGATTTAAAATTATCGACGTCTATTATCGCAAGGCAAAAAATATGGTCGTAGCGCTTACGACGCTGAACCGTTCGCTCAAGCTCTTCAATAAAAAACCGGCGGTTGTACACATCGGTGAGGGGATCGACGATACTCTGCTCAACCAGCTGCAGATGGGTTTCGAACCGGCCCCGGCGGTCCTTTTCCCGAAGAATTCCCAGGGCGATTCCCATAACGGCGAACAAAATGAGCTGCAAGAGCATGTGAAGGGATATACTGTCCCCGTTTATCCATAGCCCGAGAATAATGGCGATAACCGAAAGGGAAAAAAGCGACACCAGTACGATGGGGCGGTTCCGGAGGATGAGTCCGCTGAGAACGGCGACAGTCACATACGCGGTCAGTCCGGCGCCGTAACGAAAATCAAGGATGGTCAATGCAACTGCCACCGCTAGCAAAAAAACCATCAGCCCAATCTGCACAATGCTTTCTTGCACAATCCGGGCTTCCTTCCCCCGTTTAAGCAGGGCATAGGCCATAGCAAAAAGCCCCCCCGCAACCATCGAAACAAAAATCACCCCGTAGGACAGGCCGTCTGCGGAGGAGATTTCCCCCGGGGCTCCCAACAGCTGTTCCAGAAGAAAAAAAACTCCGATGCCCGTTATACCGTAAGACAAAAGCAGAATTCTCTGCCTGTTGTCGTAGAGGAGATCTTTCTGATAATTATGCTTTTCGGGGTTCATAGACGGCTCCACTTCCAGTTTTAGTCAGCGGAGCGAGGAAATCAAGCCTGAGATTTATTTACCGGTATGGGTTAATAAAAGGCCTTACAACCGGGCGTAGGGAAAACGAAGGGCAGGCTGATCTTCAGCAGCTTATATCGATCATTCCGGGCCCCTTGTCCTTGGCGTAAATCGATTTGGTTCCCTTGGGAATGCGAAGGGCGGCAATTCGGGTTTTAAGTTCGTCGCGCTGGCGGCCCAGGAGCTCCCGGTTGAGGCGGTTTCGCTCGAGAACCTGCTCGCGCAGATTTTCGAGACTGGACTGCAGCTGGGTAATCTCTTCTTTTCGACGGGGATATGCCTTCTGATACATATCATCAAGTGGCGCGACAACTTTCTGTACCGATAGAATTTCCCGGACGATTTGCTGCTCCATAACGGCCTGGGCCTCCAGAGCATCGACATTGCCGTCGCTGATGGCAGTCTCCTGCTTCTCGAGAACCGTCAGGTATTCACGGAATTTATTTCGCTGGATTTCAAGCATCTGCCGGAACCGTTTGAGAAGGGCCACCCGCTCTTCGATCTGACGATCGCTCAGGTCCAGAACGTTTTCCGCTGCGCTTTTGCGTTTTTCCATGGTACTCAGCATAACTCCTCCCGTCTCATCAGGCAACGTGCGCCTATTCTTTAAGAATATCGGCGGGAGAATTCCATTGTTGAGCTCTATGCACGAAAAAACCCGCATGCTTGCGGGCCTTTTTTGATTCAGAATTGAAGAGGCTTTGCGGAAATTCCCCTACCCGGCGATGTTCACTCCGCCGCCTTGATCGTCACGCCGTTCGACGCTGGTCTTGCCGGCAATTTGGTTCCAGGCCTCGCGTATTTCACTCATCATGTCCCGGACCTGGAGAACAGGTTCGCTGCTCTTTTTGAGATTTCCTTCCATCAGGCGTTCATTAAACCACTGGTAGAGGGAAAACATCTGGTTGGCAAATTCACCGCCCTGTTCCATATCGAGGGAAACCATCAGCTCGGTCACAATGTCCCGGGCCTTGGATATGGCGTTATTGACCTGGTCCAGTTGTTTGGATTTTTTTTCTATCAGATCCACCGCAATATTGAGCTGCTTTATCGCCTCGTCATACAGCATCACGATGATGCGGCCCTGGGAGGCGGTTTTCACCTTTGTTTCTTTATATGCGTTTGTCTGATAGTTGGTCATGGGCATGCTTGCCTCTCCTTTTTCTGCAGTATCGGCCTAACGGGCATTATCCATAAGGGTGGTAACCGGGACGATATCGTAACCCAGCTCAAGTAAATTATTGATGAGGATATCCAAATTTTTATACAAGTAGTCTTCCCTGCCGCCGTCCTGGCGGTCGCTGGCCGGTGTGCCCACCGTCATACTTATTATAGATCCCGGTTTTTTTAATTCGATAATTCGTTCTATGAGCTGCGCAGATGGATAGTACAATCGAGAAATCCCATTATCATCGCGGGTGGGTACCCAGTCAAGACTGTCGACATCCCTTCCGATGTATGTGTAGTTCATATTTTGGCTCGCAGCGATGATTTCGGGACTGACGAAGTAATAAGGCGCATGCCACAGCAAAGACAGCTCCTCCCCGGTCAGTTCGAAGTACTCGTCCTCGTTCGCGGCCAGTCCCTGGCGGATAAAATCCCGGGTCACCTGGAATCGTGAATCGCTCATATTGAAATAGATATTAAATAGGGATCCCACTTCGTGCCCGCTTTGGGCAATTTCCCTGGTCGCGCCGGGGTATCGGCGGATGAAGTCGCCGTTCACAAAAAACGTTGCCCGTACATCGTAGTCTTCCAGGGTGTTGAGAATATCCGAGAGCCCTTCGGCGGAATCAATGGCGTTAAATACCATGCTGACCTCCCGGCGCCGGATTCTCGATCCGTGCCGGAATGTGGTAAAGCTCACCTCTTCATCCCTGGAGGGGAAGGGCTCATAGGATTTTACCGGCGGGTTGAACATGCTGATGGTGCCCAGGGCATCGGAGCTCCGCTGCATTCTCCTGATCATTATCATGTTCTGATAGCTTCCTGAGCTCAGGTTCTGGAGATAAACCCGGTAGTCTTCAGCGGCGACACTAAAGGCTTCGATGGCAAAGCTGTCACGCTGGAACCACCTGCCGGTTTCCAGATCGTACTCCTGTATGGTATCGCCGGTCTGCAGGAGTATTTCCCCGTTTGAACTGCTGAACCCCGCAGAATCCGCCCGGGAAAACGCGATAAAGCGTCGGGAATCGTCATCGGTGTTGACCAGCTCGATAATATCCGATCCGGCTACAATAATTTCCGAGCCGTTTACATAGAGCACGTGAAGGGGATTGGGGTGACTGACGCTTTTTTCGACGCTCCAGTCGGCGACGTTGTACAGTTCAACGCTGCCGTCAGTCAGAAGGGCAATGCTTGCCTCGTCGGGGCTCAAAACCATCGAACGCACATTTCCCGTTTCCAACTCGTTAAAATCGTACTGTTCAGCCTGACGGGACATATCCAGCCGATACAACGTGGTATTTCGCTGACCGGAAAACACCCCTTCCACAAGAAGTGTCACCAGACCTTCGCTTGTCCACAGGACCTCCTGAACTCCGGCATTGCGCGGAAGAAAGAGGTAGGGAAGCTGAAGGGTACTCCGGGAATCGGCGAATTCGTCGGTCTGCAAAAAATAGAGGTAAATATTTCGTCCGCCCTTGTCCAGGAGCACCTGGGTTCCGTCGGGAGAAATCCAGAATCTGTCGAAATTCGGATCGAACAGAAAGGGTATTTTTCCGACGATACGCCCGATCCTCAGGAATTCCTGATAGAGCGACCGGGTAAAAAATTCAACGCCGAGAATCTGATACACCACCGTCCCGGAAATGTAATAGAGCTCGTTGTCCCGGCCCCACCGGATGCTGGAGAGCTGTCCGTCGCCGATTTTGCGGAAATCCTCGCTGAGCAGCCTGTTGCTCTCGAACTGGTCCACCGAGAAGTAATACAGTTCGTTGGCTTTCTGGTAGATAAAAAAGTCCGACTCGGGGCTCCATGCCACCGGAAGGCTGTCAAGATTCAGCTCGACCCGGCGGCTGATTACCGTCCGGCTCGAGTCGGAGAATCGGGTCAGCACCAGATTTCCCAGAGCCGGGGTCTGGGGTTCGAATGAGATCATGTACCGGCCGTCGGGACTGACATCGACGGGGCTTATTTTGCCGGTGAGGATATCAGATCCGCCGACAAAACTCGCAAAGCCCTCCAGAGGCGCGATGTTTTCGAGGTCGCTGTTAGTTCGGAACAAGCCGAAACGGTTGTGGATTTGAAGCTGGCCCGAACTCGAAAGGTATGCGACCCGCTCGGGAAAAAAGCTGAGCTGGGTAATATCAATGTCCGCCCCGTCATTCCTGATGGCGGCGGTGAATGCAGTGCTGTATGTCCGAAATTCCGGCGCATGTACCTCCGCCTCGAAAAGCGTGCGGTTCTCGTCGTTAATGGTCAGATCGGTAAACTCGACCTCCGCGACGGCGAGACCGGAAATCAGCGCCGACAGCATGAGGGAAAGCAGCATTATTCGTTTCAAAATACCTACCCCGCTTCTATTTTCTCTTTGATTATCGGCAGGCCGGAGGAAGAGTTGAGGACAGATTTGAAAAAAACGGAGGGAATCGCCGGGCGGGACTGACAATCCGCGGTTTAGACAGATTGACGACTGGCCAGAAATTCGTCCAGTTCGCGCTCCAGGGCTTCGAGCTTCTTGAGGGAGTTGTCGAGCCGGAGCAGGTTGTGTTGACGGCGGCGCTCTTCGATTTCCCTGAGGCTGACATCGACAATTTCTTCGAGATCCAGAACTGTGGCTTCCTCGTTACCTGCCATGGCGTTAATTATAATCCCTCATACTCTTTTCGGCGAATTTTTCACAATAATTCAGCGGCAAGCTCAGCAAGAGTGCTGCGCTCAGATCGTTCCAGGGTTATGTGCCCCGACAGCTGCTGAGATTTAAATGCTTCCACCAGGTAGCTCAAACCATTCGAACTTGAATCGAGATATGGGGAGTCGATCTGATAGGGATCTCCGGTGAGAACCACCTTGCTGCCCTCCCCTGCACGGCTGACAATGGTTTTTATCTCATGCGGAGAGAGGTTTTGGGCTTCATCGATAATGATGTACTGGCTGGGGAGGCTGCGGCCCCGAATATAGGACAGGGCCTCAAGCTCGATTACCTTGCTGTTCATCAGATGATCCAGATTTTTGATGTTTTGCCGCTTGTACACCGAAAGTATGTACTCCAGGTTATCAAAAAGGGGCTGCATCCAATGGCTGAGTTTTTCATCCTTGGCCCCGGGGAGAAATCCGATGTCTTTTCCCATGGGTATTACGGGCCTGCTGACCAAAACCCTGCTGTAGGTTTTATCTTCCATGGTGAGCTTTAAGCCGGCGGCTATGGCCAGCAGGGTTTTGCCTGTGCCCGCCTTGCCGACCAGGCTTACCAGTTGGACGTCGGGATCGAGCAAGAGGTCCAGGGCCATGCGCTGCTGATGGTTCAGCGGACGCACCCCGGCAATCGCCGGCATTTTGTAATCGACCAGCTTGAGAATTCCCCTCTTTGCAATAAACCGCGCCAGAAGTTCCTCGTCGGGGTTGTTCGCCGACGTCGAACTGTGCATTACAAAGAAGAAATTGGGCGGCAGGGTTTCATGCCATGGAATCTCCTCGTCCTGCTCCAGGGCCCGAAGGGTGTCGGCGGAACTCTCGATTTGGCCATATCCCGAATAGAGCTTCGAAATATTTATTTTTTGTTTTTCGTAGTCCACTGCTCGAATGCCCAGGGCAGTGGCCTTTACCCGCGCGTTGATATCCTTCGACACGAAGAAAACATGCCCCCCCGCCTGTTTGATTTCATAGGCAGCGAGAATGATCTTGTTATCCATTTTGTCCTGAAGGATGCCCGCAGGGACGTTCTCCGTGTGAGTCAGCTTGACCTTGAGAATGCTCCCGTTATCCAGCTTGACGCCTTCGGACAGGTCGCCGTTCCTGCTGCATTCGTCGAGAAAGCGGATGGCATGGCGGGCATTCCGGCCCCGTTCATCGCTGTAGGTTTTGAGCTTATCCAACTCCTCGAGAACCCACAGGGGAATAATCACCTCGTTATCCCGGAAACTCATAATGGCGTCGGGACGGTGTATGAGTACGTTGGTATCGATTACGAAGGATTTAACCGGAACTTTGTCGGGCATGGCGGCTCCTTGGGGGCGTACGGGATTCCTTCTACCAGTATAAGAGCTTGTCAGCCGGGCTTCTACTAATTAGATTAGATTCATCAATGAAAGATTTGCAAAAACGCATACGGAACCTGGCGGCGGCTTACTCGGCCGACGGCATTGAACTGCGAAGACAGCTTCACCGTCACCCCGAGCTCTCGTTTCACGAGTACGAAACGTCAAAATTCATCGCCACTACTCTCGAAAACATGAACATCGCCTACCGGCGGATGACCGGCCCCGACGGAAACGGTACGGGTATAGTTGCGGACATCATCGGTCAGGCGGAGAAACCTCCGGGCATCTCCAAGGCGCCGGTCGTCGCCCTGAGGGCGGACATGGACGCCCTGCCGGTAAGCGAATTAAACGATATAGACTTTCGAAGCCGGAATCCCGGGGTGATGCACGCATGCGGGCATGATGTCCACACGGCGGTGCTGCTTAGCACCGCCCGTATTCTCAAGGAACTTGAGGAAGATTTCCACGGCAGTTTCCGCCTGATTTTTCAGCCTGGCGAGGAGAAAAGCCCCGGCGGCGCGATTCCCCTCATCGAACAGGGCGCCCTGGAAGGGGTTGACCGCATTCTCGGTGAACACATAAATCCGGCCCTTCCCGCCGGCAGCGTGGGATTCCGTCCGGGGCTCATGATGGCCAGTGCGGACGAAATTTACCTGACCGTCAGGGGCGTAGGCGGACATGCCGCCGGTCCGCACAAGCTGGTGGACCCGGTACTTATCGCCAGTCACATCATCGTCGCCCTCCAGCAGATTGTCAGCAGACGGGCGGATCCGGAAGTGCCGAGCGTGCTCAGCTTCGGGCGGGTAATCGCCGACGGTGCGATGAATGTAATTCCCGCGGCGGTTGAAGTGGCCGGCACCTTCCGGACAGTAGACGAAACCTGGCGGGCGGAAGCCCTGCATACCCTGCGCGAGCTGTCGCAGACCCTCGCCCGCGGAATGGGCGGAAGCTGCGAGGTGGAGATCATCAACGGATATCCCGTGTTGGAAAATGATCCGGCTCTGACAGCCCGCAGCCGGCAGGCCGCCGTTGCCTACCTCGGCGAGGACCGTATCCAGGACCTGCCCCTGGTAATGTGGGCCGAGGATTTTGCCTATTACAATCGAAAGGTTCCCGGGTGTTTCTACAACCTGGGTGTTGCCAACCTGGAACGGGGTTGGACCAGTCCCCTTCACAGTCCCACCCTCATGGTGGACGAGTCAGCAATTGAGACCGGAAGCGGTCTGATGGCCTATCTGGCGTTGAGTGAATTGCAGGCCCTTGTCAAATAAGGTACCCTGACCAGATGTTCTCAAGTCCCGGAAGCCCCCTGATCATACAGGGCGATCAGACCATATTGTTAGACCTCCACGATCCCCTGGCCGATGAGGCCCGGAAGGCCATCGCTCCCTTCGCCGAGCTGGAAAAATCGCCGGAACACATGCACAGTTACCGGCTCAATCCCCTCTCGCTGTGGAATGCCGCGGCGGCGGGCTATGACAGCTCCCGCATTATGGAAATCCTGGACGGTTACAGCCGTTATCCGGTTCCCCAATCAGTGGCGAGAAATATGACCGAGCTCATGGAGAGATTCGGAAAAATCCGGCTGCTGCCCGCCGAGGATTCCGCCGGAAATGCCAACGGTCTCTACTTCCTGGAAGTACGGGATCAAAGGCTTTTTGCTATACTCGATAATCAGCGCTCAATAAAAAAGCTGGTAATTCCTGCGGAACATATGTCCAAGGCCCGGAGGGGATTTCTCATTCATCCGCTGCAACGGGGAAGCGTCAAACAGGAGCTCATTTCCCTGGGTTATCCCGTCGAAGACCTCATCCCCCTGAGAAGCGGAGAAAAAATAGAGATACCCCGGAGAGAGCAGACCCTGTCCGGCAAGGATTTCGAAATTCGGGATTATCAGCGCCAGGCCGCCGACTCCTTCCTGGGGAATCTTGAGGGCGGCACGGGCTACGGCACCGTGGTACTGCCGTGCGGCGGGGGAAAAACCATTGTCGGAATCGACGTAATGAGCAGGCTGAACACCCACACACTGATTCTCGCACCAAACGTTTCGGCGGTTCATCAATGGCGTCGGGAACTTCTGGATAAAACCAGTTTGACTGAGGACGATATCGGCGAGTACAGCGGGCAGCGAAAGGAAATCCGTCCGGTGACCATCGCCACCTACCAGATCCTGGTGTACCGTCCCGAAGTCGACGGCGATTTTCCCCACTTCAACCTGGTAACCCGGGAAGCCTGGGGCCTTATCATCTACGACGAAGTCCATCTGCTGCCCGCCCCCATATTCCGGGTCACGGCCGAAATCCAGGCGGTGCGGCGTCTGGGACTGACAGCGACCCTTGTGCGGGAAGACGGGAAGGAGGGAGAGGTGTTTTCCCTGGTCGGTCCAAAGCGCTTTGACGTTCCCTGGAAGGACCTGGAAAACCGGGGCTGGATTTCCGAGGCAATCTGCAAGGAAATCCGCACCGAACTCCCGGAGGAGCTCCAGGTCCCCTACGCCACCGCGGAAAAGCGGAAAAAGTACCGGCTGGCAAGTGAGAACCCCCGCAAGTATGATATCGTCGAATATCTCATTCACCACCATCCCCAGGATCAAATCCTGGTAATCGGGCAGTACCTCGATCAGCTGCACCACATTCAGAAGCTCATCGGGGCGCCATTGATTACCGGTAAAACTCCAAACAGCCTCAGGGACGAGCTCTACCAGCAGTTCAGAGACGGGGAGCAGCGGATTCTCATAGTCTCAAAAGTCGCCAACTTCGCAATTGATCTTCCCGACGCCTCGGTGGCAATTCAGGTCTCGGGAAGCTTCGGTTCGCGCCAGGAGGAAGCACAGAGGCTGGGAAGAATCCTCAGGCCGAAACAACATTCGGCGTATTTTTACACCCTGATATCCCGCTATACGGTGGAGGAGGAATTCGGCATCAATCGTCAAAAATTCCTCGCAGAACAGGGATATGAGTATCTTCTTGAATTGTGGGGCGAGTAAGTTCGAATGAAAGTACATGACCAGACCTGGCGATCCTTCCTCCTCACCCTTGATGACGACGTGTTTTTCGACGTCATCAGAAATTATCTCGGTCCAGTCAGCACGCCCTACAACAAGCACAAACTCCTCGAGCGATTGGTTCACTACCTGCAGCAGGAGAAAATCCGTAAAAAAATTCTGGGCAATTTGTCTCCGGAAGATGTGGAACTGCTGTCTTCGGTAGATCTCTTGAAGACCGACGACCTTCATCAGATTTTTATGTTCTTTGAGGGTAGCAGCTCGGCCGGGGAAATATATTCCCGACTTCTCAATCTTACCGACCGGCTGCTGATTTACCGATCGCCGGAAAGCGGAGTCCTGCTGGTGAACCCCCATCTTTCACAGGGACTGACTGCCGCCGGAATGGGCGGCTCCACACTGTTTCCTTCAACCCCCGCGCCGCCCCTTCGGATGGCCATTCCCTGGGTCAACGACCTGCTTATGCTGGGAAGTTTGTCCTTGCTGGTCGATGATGATAGCCTTTTAAAAGCCGACGGCACGATAAAAAAGCAGGCAGTAAAGAGATTCGAAGACATCTTTCCCCAGCTGAAGGACGGTACCGAGTCTCCCGTCGAAATGATTGTCGATACCCTGAGAATTCTGGGGCTCATGGAACTGAATGATTCCGCCGTAAGCCTGCAACCGGAGGTCTGGGCCGACTGGGCCGATCTACCCATTGCGGACCGTCACTTTTTATACTGGGCCGCTGCCATCCGGAGCGTGCTGTCAGCCAGAGGAAGCCTGAATCAGAGCGGCGAGCGTTCCCGCTTTATTGAATTCCAGGAGATCAGCTCCGATGCGGCAATCCTCCGGCAGTTCCTTTCGAGCCTCGAATCCGGACGGGCATACCATCGGGAAACTCTGGTTCGCATGCTGCAGATTCAGTCGAACGGCAGAGGCATATTCCGGCGCACCGGAGCGGTTATCCGCCTCTGCGGCGAACTCGAACTGATTTCAGGCGGAGACAACTCCTACCAGCCGAATCCCGCTATCGCCGGGCTTCTGGATGCCGGCCTTTCCGAGCATCGGCCGGCGGGACCGGCGATAATTCTTCACAGCGACTACCGGATTACCGTTCACCCCCACGGCGATTTTCGCCGCATGCTCATTCTCGCGTTTGCCGCGGAGATCAGGGAATTTGATCTGCTGTCAGTATACGAGATCGGCAGAAGCAGCGTATTTCGGGCACTCGGCCTGGGAATTCCCGGAGCCGAGCTTCTCGACGCTATGGATCGACTCAGCGACCATCATAGCCCCCAAAACATCATGTTCAGCATAAAGAGCTGGATAGAAGAGTTCGAATCCGTCAGCGTCAGATCGGGCTATATGCTTCGCTGTACGGAGAAATCCCGGGCGGTAATTCACCTGGCGGCGCAGCACTGCCCGGACGCTGTGGTAATGTCCGATGATTCGGTGCTCTTTCCCCACCACGAATTATCGTGGGCCGACGAACTGGAAAAAAACGGCCTGCACATTCGTGCCCTGCTGCGTCTGGACAGCCGGAGGCACGAGGGCGGCGGCGGGCATTTTTCCACGCTGCCGCCTCTGGTTCCCCGTCACAGCAATGCACCGGCCTATGGTTCAGCCGTTGTTACCTCGTCGAAGCCGCTCTCCGAACCCGAAGTCCCGACAGGCGAAGCGATAAAACAATCGGAAAAAATAGACCGGAAATCCTTGCGAGCATTCATCGAAGACCTCGGCCTGTCGGAAGATATCGAGAAGGAACTGCTTTTGAGGGTGAACAACGGCCTCATCCTCGAAGAACACCAGATCAATGCGGGAATCGTACGGCCCGATATCACCGAAGCCCGGGGCCTGAACTACACGGCGAAACTCCGCCTCATCGAGATGGCTCTGGACAAGCAGGATATCCTGGAATTCTTCCCGTCGGGACAGGAGCGGCCGTTGCTCTTAAAACCCGTGAAAATACACCGGAAGGCAGGGCGGAGCAGCGATCTTCTCGAGGCAAAAAGCATCGCAGGTAATGAAGAGTTAACCATACCCATCGCCAAGGGCAGGCTTATCCGCCGCCTGAAAGGAAGTCTTTTTCACCGGGTGTGATGTAGGTCAGGTAAGTTCGGTCGTGTGATGTAGGTCGCGTGATTGAAGTGGCGCGAGTTCGCATGCGTGATTCGCCCGCCGCAATTCCCGCGATAAAAACCCCATGCTGTGACTCGCTCGGAATGTTACCAGGGCGCAAACTACAAGAGCGAGAGGAAATGTTCCGACTGTATGCGTGCCTGGGTAACAAACATCTCCCAGCCGTTGATGGTTTTGCATCCCGATGCGGCGGCTCTGCGGATCAGCGGCGTAACCGGAGGCGTGTAAATTATGTCATATACGGTTTCGTCACCGGAAAAATCGTAAAAATGCAGGGGATCCTCCGAGTCCTTCCCCTCCATTCCAACGGAAGTGGTTTGAACAATTAGTGCGCGGTAGTCCCGAATCAGATCAAGTGCGGTGGAATCCAGGTCCGCCGACCGGATTTTTCCGGGGAAATGGCGGGAATACCCTTCGACGAGCTCCTGCCGCCTCTGCCTCGTACGATTGAGTACCAGCACCTTAACACCCCGGCTGAGAAGCCCGTAGCAGATGGCCCGGGCGGCGCCTCCCGCACCGATAACCACCGCATGGGTGATGTCCCCGCCGTTGGAGGAAAGTTCGTTTTCGATTGGCGCAAGAAATCCCGGGACATCGCTGTTGTAGCCTTCCCAACTCGTGCTTCTGCGGATTATCGTGTTGCAGGCGCCGGTGAGTCGGCTGGCATCGTCTTCGGTCTTGAGCAGACGGCGAACGTTCTCCTTATGCGGAATGGTCACCGAGCAGCCGACGAGGTCGAGCTGTTCAGCCAGAACAGGAAGCCACAACACATCATCCATCAAAAGGGGGATGTAGCGGGCATCGACATTCTTCCTGGAAAATTCAGCATTGTGGTACTCCGGACTCCGACTGTGATCCACGGGATTCCCGACGATGGCGAAGATTTTTGTATCGGCGGAAATCGGCCTGCTCCGGTATTTTTCAAATAATTCCCGGCAATCAACCTGACCGGGCGCGACTCCGTTTCCCACGGCGGCATAACTCATACAGCTTCCGAGCTTTTCCGGCAAGATTCTGCTGGGAACCCCGTACTTTCCCATTCCCAATAAAATGAAGCGCCGGCCCGGATGAGCTTCGGCATAGTTCCTGCCGATTTGGAATATCCTTGCAAGATCGGAACTGTCGGCGGGCATAACGGCCAGTTTGGGTACCGCGCCTCCGGCGCCAAGACTGGCTAAGCGGCTTCCCAGATCGAGGGGACATTCGTGAAAAACATGGGATGATGCAATTTTCGTCAAACCGAGATCGGCAATGCGCTGAGAGAGGGCGGGCATGTCGGACTGAGATTCTATATCGATAGCCAGGACCCTTCTTATATTTTCCCAGTCCGGCATTCCCTCAAGGGCGAGGAGAATTTCAAGGAAGATAGTCTGGGCAGTCTCCTCTTCCGCTCCGAAAATTCCACCGTCTTCCGGGCGGCGGAGGGTCAGGATAACAGAAAAATCGCCATCGTCCTGCAATTCAAGGGCTTTGGCAAGCTCGCCGTCCTGAAATACCTGCCCAAGGAAATCCGGAACCCGGTGCAGATCTGAAAGGAGATAATCGAGTCGCACCTCGAAGGCCGAATACGTGCCGGCATACTGGTGAAGAAACTGAAGGTTTGACCGGCAATCGGGTCCGGGAAGGGTCAGGCATATTCTGGACATTTTTTCTCCACGACGAATAATAGCAGTTAGAAGTCGCTTCGGTAAATATACATGTCCTGAAGAATGCCCTCGGAAAATACCAGACGAAGGCGGACCGGATAACCCCTATCGTCGAGGTCGTAGTACAGATTGTCTTCTCCGATGTAATGGGCGGTGCCAAAAATACGCTGTACCTCTTCAACCCCCATACCGGGTCTTACGCCCCCGATGTCCCCCTGGAAACGACGGTCGAAGCGAATCTGCCAGACCCTGTCCTGAAACCAGTAGAGGTAGCGGTAGTCGGGATAGAAAAAGACTACGTCATCCTGCCAATCCTGCTCGCCCCTGAGGGGATACAGACGCAGAGGCGGCCCGAAGATCTCGAAGACCTGGGGAATCATCAGTCCGATGTAATCCGCTTCACTGAGTGAAAGCGGCGGGCTCAGGAAGGCTCCGTCGGCACCGAGAACGGGACGTGCAGCCATATCGGGAAACCGGTCCTGGGCTTCTATCGCGGCGTTTCCCGGGGCAATATAAAGAAGGAAAAGAAGCAGATATATGCCTCGAGAGGCGCTAACGGGTCGAATAATCGTTGCTTTCCAAAATTTTTGCGAATTCCTCGCCGGTAATCGGCGCGGCGTAATAATATCCCTGAATATAGTGCACCCCTTCATGAAATAGAAGATCCTTTTGTTCCTTTGTCTCTACACCTTCAGCCAGAATTTCGAGGCCGAGATTCCTGGCCAGCTCTATGATGCTGCGCACCACCAGCAAATTGCTTTCCTTTTCGGTCAGGTCGTCCACAAAGGACTTATCGATTTTCAGGGTATTTATCGGCAGTTTCATCAGATAATTCAGTGAGGAATAGCCGCTGCCGAAATCATCAATCGCAATCCGGATTCCCCGGCTCCTGAACTGGTGGAGGATCTCAATCGATTCGGAGGGATCCTTCATGATCACTCCTTCGGTGATTTCGAGCTTGAGTTGAGACCCCTTCAGCCCCAGGGAATCCAGCATTCCGATGATACTGTCCACAAGGCCGGGTCGCCCGAACTGGACTGGTGAAAGGTTGACGGATACGTACTCCAGATCATAGCCGGCCTTGGTCCACTGCCTGAACTCAAGACAGGCCCGGTACAGTATCCATCTGCCGAGCATATCCATTTCGCCGTACTGCTCGGCCAGGCTGATAAAAAGGTCGGGCGACAAGAACCCGAGATGAGGATGATTCCAGCGCACCAGAGTTTCGCAGCCGATGACATTCCCCTTGCCGTTGACGAAGGGCTGAAAACGCAGTTCGAAGCCCGCGAACCCGGAGTTACGGGCATTCCTCAACTCCCGTCGGACCTGCATCCGGTGGTGATGCTCATCGGCGAGGGCCTGCACAAACATGGCAACCCGGGTTTTAAAGCGAAGAGCCGTTGTGGTGGCAATTTCCAGGTTTTCGCTGAGATCGGCGTAGTTATCTCCGTGGAAGGGAAACACGCACATTCCCACATGACAGCTAAAATGGATTGATTCCCCTTCGCTCTGGATATGCGGCGTCGAAATAGTTGGAATAATAAAATCGGTGAACAATACCTCCGCCTGTTCAATATTCCTTACGTTCGGCAGGATGACCAGAAAATCCTCAAGCCGGTCGCCCTGATACAGATTATCCCGGAGCATTTCAATGTCGCTGAGAAGGGTGACAGTTTTGAAGGCCAGAATCTTTTTTACCTGCTCTGAAGAGATTTGAATAAAGGTTTCATCAAGCTTTATGTGCGCCACCGCGAATGGCTTCACCGGTTCGCTGCCGTCGGTTACAAACTGCTCGTGGCGCTTCTCGATAAGACGCCCGAGGTCCTTCATGAACTCCCGTTGGAGTGGAAGCATGGTATCCTGGTTGAGGCGGGCAAGCCCCTCAAGCCGTCGGTTTTCGGCTTTTTCCGTTTCCAGCTCCTGACGGAGGCGGGCAATATCGGATTTCAAACGAAACACATCGCGCTTTACCTGTAGAAGCTCTTCTCTCAGGCCGTTCATGTCGGCATCTTCGTTTTTGATAAAAGCGTCAATATTTTTCAGGTCCACTGCAGTATCAACCTCTGTCGCGGCGTCGTGCTTACTCAAGTGTAATCCGCTTTGAGAGGTTATTGCACCCTGGCCTGAAAAAAAAGTACTGTGCAAAAAAAAACGGCCGCCAATCGGCGGCCGGTGCATGGATTATGCTCAATTCCTACTTCTGATAGAGGGGACGGGGATGATACTTGGTGTGGAGGTATTTATGGGCCTTGTGACTACCGGGTTTTTCTAGAAAATCGTCGTAGATCTTCTTGATGTACGGGTTCTGATGGCTCATCCTCAACTCCTGCTGGACATCATCGGCGTACATTCCCGCAATCCGCTGCTTTCTTACCTCGTCTGTTGCACCGTAGGGTTGACCTCCCCCGGCGATACAACCGCCCCTGCAGGCCATGACTTCGATGAAGTGGTAGGGAATGTCTCCTCCCTCGGCCTGGGCTTTTTTCACCCGCCGCAGCACTTCCTCGATGTTGCCCATCTGATGGGCGACGGCCACGCGGACCTTGGTTCCCTTGATGTCGATTTCCGCTTCCTTGATGCCTTCGATTCCCCGGACGGCTTCGAAATCCACCGCCTCCAGATCCTCACCGGTCACCATGTTGTATGCGGTCCTGAGGGCAGCTTCCATAACACCGCCGGAAGCGCCAAAGATGGTTCCGGCTCCGGTATACATACCGAGGGGGTTGTCTGCTTCCTCTGAGGGTAGACTGTTAAAATCGATTCCCGCCTGCTTGATCATCCGGCTGAATTCCCGGGTGGTAATAACGTAGTCCAGGTCCTGGGAACCGGTGGAGTACATGTTGTCGTCCCGGGTAATCTCATATTTCTTGGATGTGCAGGGCATGATGGATACCACCACGATATCCTCAGGCTTAATTCCCTGCTGCTTGGCGTAATAGGTTTTGATCATCGACGCCATCATCATCTGTGGGCTCTTTGCAGTGGAAAAGTGGGGAATCATTTCCGAGTAATACTTTTCCAGATAGTCGACCCAGCTTGGACAACAGGTGGTGATAAGCGGAAGGGTTTCGCCTTTGGTAAATCGCTGCACGAATTCCGTCGCCTCTTCCATTATCGTCAGGTCGGCGGCAAAGTTCGTGTCGAAGATGGCGTCGAAACCCATTCTTCGCAATGCGGCGTACATCTGGCCGGTCATTATGGTGCCGGGCTCGTTGCCGAAGGCCTCGCCGACGGCTACGCGAACCGCAGGTGCGACCTGTACAACCACGTGCTTGCCCTCGCTTCTTAGCTCTCTCCATACCTCACCGGTCTGGGAATTCTCGTAAATCGCGCCGACGGGACAGTGGGCTGAACACTGACCGCACTTTATACAGGGCGTGTCGTTCAGCTGAATGTCGCCTGCACCGGCGATACGGGTCTCGTCGCCCCGGCCGATAAACTCGAGGGCCCATACGTTCTGCATGTCCTGACACACCTTGGCGCAGCGTCCGCAGAGCACGCATTTTTCCGGGTCCAGAATGATCGACGGGGTCGAATCGTCTACCGGCAGATCTCTCAGGTTCTTCTCAAAGGGCTGATCACGGATGCCGAATTCCTGGGCCAGTCTCTGCAGTTCGCAGTTTTGATTCCGGGCGCAATAGAGACAGTCGTCGGGGTGGTTCGAGAGAATGAGTTCCACTACGCTCTTGCGCACCTCGACAATTTCCGAATCGTGGGTGAGATAGCTCGCCCCTTCGCTGACCGGCGTGGCGCAGGCCCGGACCATTTTAGGCGAGCCCTCCATTTTGACTACGCAGATACCGCAGGCCGCCCAGGGATCGAGATCCGGGTGATAACAGAGGGCCGGAACCTTAATCTGGTTCTGCTTTGCGGCGTTTAAGATGGAGGTGCCTTCTTCGACCTTCATTTCGACGCCGTTTACTTTTATGTTCACCATGTTTGCCATAGTTATTCTTCCTCCGTCCTTATTTCACCATTACCGCGTCGAACTTACAGGCTTTGTCGCATTCGCCGCACTTGATACACGCGTCCTGGTCGATGGTATAGGGTTTACGCTTCTCTCCGGTGATACAGGGTACCGGGCACTTGCGGGCGCAGAGTCCGCATCCGATACATTTTTCGGGATCGATTTCGTACTTCACCAGGTCCTTGCAGACGCCAGCCGGACAGGTCAGCTGCTCGATGTGGGCCATATACTCGTCCCAGAAATAGTTCATCGATGACAGCACGGGATTCGGTGCGGTCTGACCGAGGCCGCAGAGGCTCGCCCGCTGCATGGCCTTGCCGATATCCTTGATGCTTTCCAGTTCCTCGATGCTCGATTTGCCCATGGTCACCCGGTCGAGAATATTGTAGAGCTTGCGTCCCCCGATGCGGCAGGGAGCGCATTTTCCGCAGGATTCTTCCACGGTAAAGCCCAGGTAGAACTTGGCGACGTCTACGATACAGTCGTCTTCGTCCATAACAATCATACCGCCGGATCCCATAATCGAGCCCAGCTCAGCAAGATGCTCATAGTCTATGGGTACGTCGATGTAATCCGCGGTAATAACACCGCCGGAGGGTCCGCCGGTCTGGACGGCCTTAAACTTGCGGCCGTTGGGAATTCCGCCGCCGATGTTGTACACGATGTCCCGAAGTGGGGTTCCCATGGGAACTTCAACCAGTCCGGAGTTCGAAATCTTCCCGGTCAAGGCGAACACCTTGGTTCCCGTGGACTTTTCGGTTCCGATGCCGGCGAACCAATCGCCGCCCCGGTTGATAATCACCGGAATATTTGCCCAGGTCTCGACGTTATTGATGACAGTCGGCTTGCCCCAAAGTCCTTTGACCGCAGGGAAGGGAGGGCGGGGAACCGGCATGCCCCGGTTTCCTTCGATAGAGGCCAACAGGGCGGTTTCCTCGCCGCACACGAAGGCACCGGCGCCGAGACGGACTTCGATGTCGAAAGAAAAATCCGTTCCGAGAATGTTGTCTCCCAGGAGACCCATTTCCCGGGCCTGCTTGATGGCGATGTTCAGCCTGTCGATCGCCAAAGGATACTCGGCCCGAATGTAGATAAATCCCTTGTCCGCACCGACGGTGTATCCCGCAATTGCCATGGCTTCGAGAACCGTATGAGGGTCGCCTTCAAGGACCGAGCGGTCCATGTATGCACCGGGGTCTCCCTCGTCGGCGTTACAGACGATGTATTTCTGATCTGCTTCGACGTTTTTGGTGAATCCCCATTTACGCCAGGTGGGAAAACCCGCGCCGCCGCGACCCCGGATTTTGGATTTTTCCAGTTCGCCGATAACTTCGTCGGGGCTCATTGAGCTGAGGACCTTGTCCAGCGCGGCGTAGCCGTCCCGGGCAATGTACTCTTCGATGTTTTCAGGATTGATAAATCCGCAGTTTCTCAGAACAATGCGCACCTGCTTCTGGTAAAAGGAAATATTGTCGATTCCCTGGGTGGTGCTGCCCTCTTCCTTGTACAGAAGACGCTTCACCTGCCGGCCTTTGACGACGTGCTCTTCGATGATTTCCTTCGCATCATCGGGCTTCACTTCGACATAGAAGCTCTCATCGGGAAGAACCTTGCAGATGGGGCCCTTTTCGCAGAATCCGAAACAGCCGGTTTTGACAATCTGAACGTCGGAATCAACGCTGTTTTCCTCGGCGCTCTTTTTCAAGTTTCGGTAGATATCGTCGGCCTTGCTGGACTCACAGCCCGTACCGCCGCATACCAGTATGTATTGGTTATATGCCATGCCTTCCTCCAGGGCTACTCGGACATCAGGTCCGCTGCCGGCCGATCAAAAACGTGCTCGTTTACCAGTTGCTTCTCAAGAATGTGCTTTTCCACGATCTGCCGGGCAACCTTGGCGTCTACCCGACCGTAAATCGTGTCGGGCATGCCGGTCATTTTTACCTCGACAACCGGTTCGGCATGGTCCAAACCGAGGCTTCCGGCCTGCCGAAGTGCGACGTTGCTCAGACCGTACTTATTGAGTTCCTCGGTAAACGCCTTGAGGGCGTCTTTGGCTCCTGCGGCTATGCCGCTGGTTCCCATGCCGACGATAATCTGGACGGTTTTGTTGCTCGTGTCCCGCATATCCATGTCTTGCTTCTTTTCGTTTCGAAGTTTGCGTAAGTCTTCAAGGGTCAGTTTCGCCACGGAAATCCTCCTGTGATTCCAGATATTGCGTCAGGAGCCCGAGGGCTTGGGGATCTTCCAGGCCGCCCAGAGCTTCAAGAAGCTCCGAGCGGGTGATCCGGTACTCTTCACCTGCCCGGCTCCGCTGCAATTCAAGTTCAAAGTCACCGGGGTAGCTGAACAGGCTCATGAGCGCTCCAGCCAAATCCCCGATCGGCGGGGTGTCGACGTGGTCGACGTTGAACCGGCATGTAAGCCGGGTTCCCCTGCCCTGCTCGGATTCCAGGCGGAAGCTTCCGCCGGTATCCTCTAGCAGTTGTTTCATAAAGGCGAGTCCCAGACCCACCTTTCTTCCGGGATGTTTTTTACCGTCGGTATAAAAGGGATCGACCACGCGTCGGAGAGTTTCCTCATCCATCCCGCATCCGTTATCCCCTACCTCCAGGAAAAACTCCCGGGTGCCCCCGTCGATGGTCTCATTCAGCGAAAGCGCAATGTGTGTCGAGCCCGCCTCAATGGCGTTCTGCACGGCATCCATTACATAGTCGCTGAGCGAAAAATGCATCGTCGGGCGGCCGTTTAACTGTTGCGGTGTTTGGCTATGATATCCGCCAATTGGTCCGTTTTGACCTTGCCGTACACCTCGTTATTCACCGTGACCACCGGGGCGAGACCGCAGCAGCCGACACAGCGAACCGCCTCGATGGAAAACTCGCCGTCATCCGTACTGGTGTTGATCCCGGTTCCGAGCAGGTTTTCGAACTCCTGGATGAGGTCCTTGCCGCCCTTGAGGTAACAGGCGGTTCCCATACATACGGAGATGATGTTGCGCCCGGGTTTCTCCAGTTTGAAATAGTGGTAAAAGGTGATGACCCCGTAGATCTTTGCAAGGGGCACATCGATATCCTTCGCGAGATCCTTCGCGATCTTACGCGGAATATATCCGTATTCCTGTTGGGTTCTGTGGAGAATCATGATGAGATTTCCGGGTTTGTCTTTCCATTCTTCGACAAACTCGCGGAGTGCTGGCGTGATCTCCAGGGTTTCAGCGCTGGTGGGCATGGAACCTCCTTTGTCTTCGCACCGGTGTTGTGGTAGTAAACCGGATCCGTCCGTTGAATTATTCCGCAAAAACTGATGCCGAAGGGGATCCGCTAAGACGGCGTGGTACGCGCGCGCCCGGCTGGTACAGGATACGACCCTGGTCGGCATCAGAGAGGCAGACCCACCGGCTCCGGGGAGCCGGTGATTGCGGGAATCTGCCTTTCGCAGTCTCTGGTCGGATTATTCTAATACCCCCCCGGTTATTGTGCAAGTTCTGTAAATATTAAAATTATGATTTTATTTAAAATAAGGGTGTATATTATTTGATGGGAACCTCACATCTATGTATAATAAATCAATATTGTTGTGAAAAATATTACATTATAGAGCGGGTATGTATGACAGATAAATTGAGCAAGGGAATGATCCTCAGGATGGTCAAATACCTCAGGGTTCTGCGCAAATTGAAAACTCTGGGAATCGTCAACGTCTTTTCGAATAATCTCGGGGACGCCCTCGGCGTCACTCCTGCGGTCGTGAGGAAGGATTTTTCCCAGATAAACATTACGGGTAACAAGCGCGGCGGCTACAATATCGACGATTTAATGATGAGCCTTGAAGAGCAGTTGGGCCGCCGGGAAAGCAAGGAAGTGATAATCGTTGGCTGCGGCCGTATCGGTCAGGCGCTTATGGCGTATAAGGAATTTCCCAAGGAAGGTATCAACATAGTCGCCGGTTTCGACAGCAACGAAGCAAAAATCGATAGGGAAGCTTCCACTCCTATTTTGCCCGTCGCGGAAATGGAAGCGTATATAAGAGACAATTCAGTCGATGTGGCCATAATCGCCGTCCCGGAGACCGTGGCCAACGACGTGTTTGAGCAGATGCTGGAGGCAGGCATCCGGGGAGTTCTCAACTTCACTCCGGTGGAGCTCAAATGCCACGGAAGATGCGACAGGGCAAATTGTCCGAAAAACTGCACGGTTCACACGGTGAACATCGGGCTGGAACTGGAGAATTTATTCTATCTCATTAACATCCATGAAATGGAAGTGATGCAGGCCGGCTAATGACCTACGAAAAACTGATAGACCTGCTCAAGGCCGAAACCCATACCCGTTGCAAGACCTTTAATGACGCAAATATTACCAACTTCGTCGCCTCGGACTTGATGAGCGACGTGCTGACCGTCGACGACGAAAATTTCCTGCTCATCACGAGCTTGAGCTCCGAACAGGTTGCCCGCACCGCGGATATCGTCGGAGCCCGGGGAATACTGCTGGTTAACGGAAAAACTCCTCAGCCGCGACTGATAGAACTCTGCGGGGAATTCAACATAAGTCTGCTGACAACTCCCATGAGAATGTTCACCAGCTGTCACAAACTCGCCAGCGAGCTGGAAAGCGAAGGTATTTCCCTGTGAAATCCTTTCCCCTGGACACGGAGAACAGCCCTTCATACATCCTGGAAATGCTGTTCGATTTAAAGGTCCGGGACGTAATGCACAAGGAGCTCATAACCGCCGAGCGGGACGATCCTCTGCAAAAAATCCAGGCGATTATGCGGGAAAATCGAATAAGCGGCGTGCCCATCATCGATAAACGCCGGCTCATCGGGCTGGTCAGTATGGATGATATCATACAAGCCCTGGCTGATGGGAAAATCGAGGAAGGCGCGGAGACCCGCATGACCCGCAACCTCATCGTTCTTGAAGATGATATGCCCCTGTCATTTGCTATTTCCTACATGGAAAAATACCGTTTCGGCCGGTTTCCCGTTATCAACCGCAACCGCGAACTGGTTGGCATCATCACCAGCCGCGACATTATCGTCCACCTTCTCATAAACATGAACCGAGAGATGGAACAGATAGAAGAGCGTCAACGCATCCTCTCGGGGAATCCGGAACTGCGCTTCAGCCTTCCCACCACCAGCACCGGCTCGGCCAATGCAGATCAAGACGAGCTCTCCCCCGTCGGGGCCGGAGACAACGAACAGCCCGGATGCAGCGACCTCAACCCGGATGACGGTATTAAAACCGAGCCGTCGAGCAAAGCAGCAGCCATACCCGATCTAAGCATGCAGTGGCATACGAGAAAGTTCGATTTCGAAGAAGCGGGAAAGGCCAGCACGGAAATCAAGAAAACTCTGCGGGAACACCGACCGGACCTTCCGGCCAAACTGGTGCGGCGCATCGCCATCGCCAGCTATGAACTGGAAATGAACCAGGTCGTGCATTCCGAGGGCGGGAAGATCTGCTTCCTGCTTGAAAAGCATCAGGCGAAAATCATCGCCGAGGACCGGGGACCGGGGATAGACGATATCGAGGCCGCGCTTACCGAGGGCTGGTCCACCGCCACCGAATGGGTTCGAAGTCTGGGCTTCGGAGCCGGAATGGGTTTGCCCAATACCCGACGGGTGGCAGACGACTTCGCCATTGAATCCGGACCGGACGGTACCACCGTGGAGGTGGGCTTTTCCCTTCCGGTTCAGGAAGAGGCAGTACGATAAACATCCGGATCAGCTCAGCTGATGCGGTAGAGCAGCACAGTACCGGGAGGCAAGACATGAAGGAAATAGTACTTACGGACGTGGTAAAACTCTGCGGCGCCAGAATATTGCAGGAAAAATCAGGCGCGGAAAGCATAAACGGCGCCTATTCCTCCGACCTGCTGAGCGACGTGATGGCAAATGCGGAAGAAGGCCAGGCGCTAATCACCATTCAGGCGCACAAAAACACCATCGCGGTTGCCAGCCTGTTCGGCGCACCGTGCATCATAATCTGCAATGACCGGCCGGTGCCCGAAGACATGATTGCCGCCGCTGCAGAGGAAGAAATCGCGATTTTCGTCAGCCCCATGAGCCAGTTCGAAGTTTCCGGAAAACTCTACCAGGGACTCTTCGGCTCGGAATCAGCTTGACCGTCCATTGCGATCTGCACATTCATTCCTGCCTGAGCCCCTGCGGCAGCCTGTTCAGCTCGCCCTCGGCAATCGCACGCCGCGCCGCGGAAATCGGTCTCCAGCTCATTGCCCTTACGGATCACAACAGCAGTCTGAACTGCCCGACCTTTCTCGATGCCTGTCGGCGGGAAGGAATAGCGGCAATGTGCGGAATGGAAGCCACGTCGGCGGAAGAAGCCCACTGCCTTTGTCTGTTCGAAGATCTGGAAAGCTCCCTGGAATTCAGCAAATTCATTGAGGCGCATCAACAGGTAATTCCCCTCAAGCCCGAGCGGATGGGCGACCAGGTGATTGTAGATCTTGATGAAAACATCCTGGGAACCGTTGACCGTCTTCTCATCAGCGCGACGGATTTGAGCATTGACCGTTTGGCTGCCGAGGTTCACGCCAGGGAAGGTCTGTTTATCCCCGCCCACGTTGACCGTGCCGCCTTCAGCCTTACCAGTCAATTGGGCTTTATTCCCCAGGGAGATTTCGACGCCCTGGAATGGTATCACAGAGATAATCCGGAAAAGGCCCGATACGCCGCCTACCCTGCAGTCACCAACTCCGATGCCCATTATCCGGAGGATATAGGAAGGCGCAGCTTTACTTTTACCGGAGAGAGGGCAGATTTCGCGGGTCTAAAATCTTGGCTGCAAAGGCAGCGGCAGGATTAATCAGGGGACATCCTGGGAAAGCGTAACGTCATTCTGTTCCAGTCTCCTCTGGCATAGCCCAATTTGCCCCCCAATTGCTGCGCGGTGGAGAGAAGAAGGGATATTCCAAGAGATTGTCCTTCATTTTCTTCGAGAACCGAAGGATCCATTCCCACTCCGTTATCCGAATACGAGAAGTCTATCATTTCATCAGTGAGTAACAGACCAATCCGGATCCGCCGCTCCCCATCAAAGCCCGGGGGAAATGCGTGCTTAATACTGTTGGTTACCAACTCGTTGATGATAATGCCCAGGGGCAGCACCTGGTCAATATGCATGACAATGTTCCCGGAATCCAGGTCCAGATGGACCGAAGCGGCGTCTGTCTGACTTTTGAGAACCTCTACAAGGTCAATGAGATAATCCCTGATGTTCATCGCCAGAATTTCCCGATGCCTGTATAACTGGGTGTGTATGAGAGCGATTGCCTGTATGCGGTTCATGCTGCCCTGAATAATATCGTTCAGGAGGGGGGATTCGCTTTCGTGCATCTGCAATCCGAGAATGCTGTAGGCCATGGTTAAACTGTTGCGCACCCGGTGATGTATTTCCCGTACCAGGGACTTCTTTCGCTCGAGACTGTCCCGTAAATATCTGGCCTGCTGAAAAACCGTGGTGGTATCAATAATGGACACCAACACCCGGGAATAGCTCTTTTCCGCACCGGGCAGGGCACTCCAGTGGATAACGACATACTGCTTTTCGCCCTGGAGATTCCTGATTACCGTGCTTGTCATAAAAAACCGCTTTTTTCCCCGAATAGCCAGCATTTGCTGAATAACTGCGTGGGAGAATTCTTCGGTCGATGTTTCCTTCAGCCGGCTGAGCAGCTCGTCCTTGGACGAGGCCCCCGACAGCTGGACCGCCGCCCGGTTGAGCCCGAGGATTTTGATCATTTCAAAGAATTGCCAGACGTTCGGGAGCAATGAACCGATATTGCCCGTATGAACTTCTTCCGGATGGGTTTCCACATAGCGGGTAAGTTCCGAAAAGTCCTCTTCCCATAGGGGCACCGGTGCATACTCAAACAGATGATAGTAACGCCTCTCGTTCGTCTTTAACTGCTTGCGGAGAAGCAGGGAGTCGCTATTCATCTTCATCAGCCACGCGGCAAGTAATCCCCCAACGGGATAGAATAACGCTGCGGCAAGCATTTCCGCCAAAAAATCGGGTAAAGGTTGTTCGCCGATTATGATTCCCGCGAACACGGCAATAAAAGTTAGGATCGAAACAATCGCAGACGCAATCCCCATTTCGACGACGATGGTCCAGCCCCGTACCGAAGCGCTGCGGCGGACGAGAACCATAATCGGCGTGCAGCTCAAAGCGAGGATTATTGCCGGCACAGCCCCGACTCCCCCCAGGGCGAGGCGAAAAACCCCCACTACCATGGCCGTAGCAAAACCGGACATGGGGTTCAGGTAACGGGCGCTCATGAGGATGATAAGGAAACCCAAATCAATACCCAGGTCGGGGAGTAAGGCCCAGGGATACATCATTCCAAGCAAAGCCGCTGAACAGAAGATAAACACATTGAGACTGTCATACAGCAGCCTTGAAAAGCGATGCCTTCGTTCTTCCACGGCCCCGAATGCCAGCACAAGGAATGCAAGGACAGCCACATTCATTAGCAGGTCGTAGAGCAGGTTATGCATTCCGTAGGCCCTCTAGTTGCTTCACCACTTCCTCAATGCCGCTCGGCGCCAGGGGCTTTTGAATTACGCCGAGAAAGTATTTTCCCCGGGGCAGCTCAGAGCTTTCAAGCTCATAGGCTGTCACAAAGGCCACGGGAATCTCAAGCCGAGGAGCAAAATCGGCGGCAAGTTCTATGCCGGTTTTATCTCCCTGAATTCGTATATCCATTAACACAAGATCGGGCCTCGTTCGAACGACTAAATCCATAACTTCGTCGCTATGGCCGGTCTCCCCGACCACTTCAACTCCCAGTGCTTCGAGCTGTTTCCTGGAGTACATACGGATAAGAACTTCATCCTCCACCACAACGACCTTCAGACTGTCCACATGACCTCCTGCAGGGGAGATTCAATGGTGCACAAAAAGTCCTTTCCGGAAAACTCCACAGCTATCCGTCCGTTTATCTGCTCAACCAGGGAATAACACATGGTGTGCCTGAGGCTTGCCTCGGGGAGCACCCTGGCTCCAGAAGTCTCATTGGCAGCATCGTCCACGGCCAGGAATTGGCCGGCAAAAACCACGCGAATCTCCTCACCGGTCTTTTCAATTTCCAGAGACGCGGCGACCCGCTCATCCCGAGGATCGGAAAAGGAAGTCATATCGGGAGTACAATACGCCGCGCAGATGCTTCCGCCTATCAGCTCGTTTACGATGAGCCCCAGAGGCAGCAACTGGTCGATGTGCAAAAGAACGGAAGGGTAGTTCGTATAAAATCCGTTGATCTTTCCCTCTTCCTGACGACTTAACTGCTGAACCAGATCGTCCATATACGCCCGAAGGTCCAGGGCGAGGATCGACTTAGTCTGGTACAGCCGCGTATGGATTAACGATATGCTTAAAATGCGGTTTTGCATCTCGGTCAGGTTGCGGCGCTGCCTCTTATCATGTAGCTTCATTTTCTGGAGGCCCAGTACCGAATACGCTATGGAGAGGCTGTTTCGAACCCGATGGTGGATTTCCTTAATAAGCATTTCCTGGTTATTCAGGCTCTCCTGCAGTTCATTCGCCTGAGCGATGACCTCGGTGGTGTCGATAATGGAAACAATGACCCGGGCGTAATCCTGCTCGTGTCCAGGCAAAACATTCCAGTGAATCTGAACGAATTGACGATCTCCTTCCAGACTCTGAATTTCCGACCTTGTGGTGCAGCTCGTCTGCCCATCTCGTAAAGCTCGCAGTTCGGGCAAAAAAGACCGTCCGGTTTCGGGCACGAAGGTTTCCGGAAGCCTTCGAAGAAGTTCCCCTTTTGATGATGCGCCGGCAAACTGCACCGCCCGCTGATTGATATCGATGATGCGGATCTTCCCGAAGTACTCGCCGATGTTTTGCAGCAGCTGATCGATGTTTGCATCATCGGCAAGCTCGGGATTCTCCCGTATGAACCGGGCGGCCCTTGAGTAATCCTCCTCCCAGAGCGCCACCGGCGCATATTCAAAGAGATGGCGGTAGTTTTTTTCGCTGCTCTCGAGTTGGCTGGTCAGATTGCGGTAATTCCACGGAAGACTGAGAAAACTACCCATAACAAGCGTGGCCGGCGGATGTATAGCGATGAGGGCCAGAGCCAGTGTGATGGAAGTGGCGGTGTCCAATTCCAAGGCTGTGGGAATTCCCGCAAGTATGGTTATAAAGGCAACTGCAAGCCCCAAAATCAACAGGCGTTTTGACCTGCCGGCATTTTTTACCGAAGGAATGCGAAGGATAAAAAAGCAAATAGTCGGCGTAAGAATCATCAGAGGTGCGGTCCTCAACAGATCCTGGGCGTCGGATAAAATGCCGTATAATAGCTCGGCGGCGGCCACGGCTGCTGCGGCCCAGGGCCCCATGGAATGAAGAGCCAGGGCGGAAACTACCAGCCGGGAATCCAAACCGAGACCCGGCGCAAGTATCTGAGTTGTGGACATGGCGAGGACCGCCGCCAGAATAAATACCGAAGTTTCGAGGACAAAGCCGGTTCTGGGGCTGAATATCGGCGTGAGCCGGCCGACCAGGCCGTAAAACAGGACAATGGATGAGAGGAGAAAAACGTTTTCGGAGAACTGCAAAAGGACTTCGAAAAACAGCCTGATCATACCTATATGTTAGCTCAGCGGCGGCAAATCCGCAATTTTACGGGGTTAGGCCGACCGGTTTGTGGTATATCTGGTACGCCCGGTAGACGCGGGCGCCCATCCGCCTCGCCAGGTCCGGCGTGTATGGGTTTTTTTCGTTGGTGAGCGAGAGGTCGACCCAACGGTATCCTGAAGCAAGGGCTTTGCGGAACAGTTCGCTAAACAGCCGGATGCTCACTCCCTTTGCCCAGTATTCAGGGGGAATCAGCACTGATTTTACCGTCATGCATTCCCGGGGGCCTCTCAGAGATAACAGGAAGGGAATCCACTGCCAGGGGTAGCGCAGTCCACCGGCGTCAACGAGGATTTCATTAAGGTTTGGCAGACCGGGGAGAAAGCCCACGGGTTCCCACCCCTCCACCAAGGGTTGATTGCCCGGGCTTCTGCTCAGGGGGCTGCCCTCGGGTAATTCGGCGAAGAGTATGAGCTGGGGATCGGCAAATGAGCGAAATTCCCGGAGCAAATCGCGTAGATCCTCGCGGTTCCAGGGTTTGAAATCCTCAATATGCGCCAGGCTCTTGTTGATGAGGTAGTACACCCGCTCAACTTCGTTTTCGAAATCCGCGAAGTTTGCGGGCCGCACGCGAATCTCTCCGCGTTTGGCCAGGCGGTCGCCAAGCCTGAACAGCTTTTCCATTTCGCTGTTTTCGCTCCCAAGAGGCAGTTCGAACGCCAGATTTCTTCCCCTGGCCGGGACGAATCCCGATGCTTCGAGCATCTTCCTAAACCAGGGCTTGTTATGGGAGCACAGCATTGCGGGCAGACGATCTTCACCTTCGACGGCGATGCCGTAACTGTTTTCGTAATCCAGGTCGAATGGTCCGATGAGCCGATCAAGGGAGCGGCTTTTCGCAAAGTCCTCCGCGGAATCGAGAAGAAGCCGGAACACGCTTTCGTCATCAACCAGTTCCATAAAACCAAAAACGCAGTCCCTCAGGCCGGTTTCCCGGTTTTTAAATTGATCCTCTGCGGCGCAGATGCTTCCCACCACCTGACCGTCGCGTTCGGCAATGAAGAAGTCCGCATTCCCGTGAGTATAAAACGGTCCGGTTTTTGGGTTAATGGCCCGCATTTGCTCGGAAAACCGGGGAGGCACCCAGATCGGATCGCTGCGGTAGAGCCGATGAAAGAAATTTATCAGCCGGATGCGCTCTAAGCGCCTGCTCATATCCGCCTTGCGTACGCTGAGCATGGCTCAGGTCCTTTCGGCCAGGGTTTCCCGGCGGACCGGATAGCGAACTGCTGAAATAACCGCAATAATGAGAAAAATCGCCGGCAGGGGTCCGAAAAGCAGAGAAAGGGTAAAGGCCGAACTGTCGCTCTGAACCGCATTGGCTTCATACCCGGATACCTCCAGGAGGAAGAGAACCAAACCGACGGTCAGCTTGCTGGCGGTCTTCCGCATGAACCCGACGATGCTGTAGTACAACCCTTCCTGATTTCGCCCCCGAATATCCCCTACATCTATGCTGTCGGGAATCATGGACCAGGAGAACACATGGACTGCGCCCACTCCGATTCCCGCGAAGCCCCCGATTATCAGAATCAGGACCAGGGGAGTGGCCGGGGTGAACAGCACGAGTAAAAGCTGCATGGCCAGCCAAAACGAGGTTCCCACTATGAAGCTGATGCGTTTATCGCTTCGTTTCGAGGCAATTTCCCAGAACGGCACGGAAATCAGGGCCATCACGAACACCGTAGCCATAATCACCGCGCTATGTTCGGGCATGCCGAGCCGGTATTTAATGAAGTAGAGCAGGGTCGCCTGGACAACCTCGATTGCCAGCCAGCTGAAAAGGAACAGCATCAACGCCCATAGGAAAGCCCGGTTGGCCGAAATCAGCTTGAGAGACTCGACAATGCCGGGAAATCGGCCCTGCCGCTCCCGGATGTTGTCCCGGCTGCTGTCCCTCCTGTCTTCCCTGATTATCAGACCGATGAGAAAAAAGGGCAAAAAGCACAACACGGCGGTAATAACCCCGACAAGCCGTATCGCCGGAAAATTTTCCGGGACGAACTCCCCGATGACCATCATGGGAAGGGAGAATACCAGCAGGCTCCCGAGTATGGAGAAGATCATCCGCCGGGACGTCAGGGCATTGCGCTCGTCATAATCTGCCGACAGTTCGGGAGTCAGAGCTAAGAAGGGCATGTTCACCAGGGTCGAGGCTGACTGGAAGAGGATCAGAATGATCGGATAATAAAAAAGATTGAACTCGGGGCTGAGCCACCGGGGTTGCCACCAGATCAGCGCATACAACAGTGCGTATGGCAGGGCTCCGTACAAAATAAAGGGCCGTCGCCGGCCCATCTTTAGTCTGCTGCGGTCGGAGATCGTTCCCATTACCGGGTCGGTGATGGCATCCCAAATACCGCCGATTATAATAAACAACGAGGCGAAGCCCGGACGAATGCCGACGGCATCCGTCAGATAAATTGAAAAAAAGGCGCCTATTGAGGTATTGGCCAGGCTGAAGGAAAGATCGCCCGTGCCGTAAAGCCATTTTATCGATTCTTTTATCTTCTTCACATAATATCCTTGTTTCGGAGAATCTCCCGGGGTTTCGAGCCGTTCGCCGGCCCGACGATTCCCATCTCCTCCATCTCTTCGACGAGTCGTGCCGCCCTATTATAGCCGATACTCAGACGGCGCTGAAGGTAGCTCGCCGAGGCTTTGTTGGCAGTGCACACGATATCGATGGCCTTTTGCATCAGTGGGTCGTCGAGGTCCCCCGTTGAAATGGAATGATCGTCATCTTCGATAAATATCTCATCATCAATATAGTCCGGGCTCCCCATCTCTTTCACGTGCTTGACCACTTCTTCTACTTCGGCTTCGGAGAGAAAAGCCCCCTGAATGCGCTTGGGAAAGGGGTCCCAGGATGAGGTAAAAAGCATATCACCCTTCCCGAGCAGCTTTTCCGCTCCCACCGCATCTATAATAATCCGGCTGTCGACCTTGCTCGATACCATAAAGGCGATTCGGCTGGGAATGTTCGCCTTTATCAGACCGGTGATAACATCGGTGGAGGGCCTCTGTGTCGCGAGGACGAGATGGATGCCCACGGCCCGGCTCATGGCCGCCAGCCGAGCCAGGGTTGACTCAAGCTCCTTGCCGCTGGTTGCCATCAGATCCGCGAACTCGTCCACAACGACAACAATGTACGGCAGCTTCACCGTGGCGATTTTTTTCTCGACGATTTTCCGGTTATAGCTCTTGATGTCCCGAACCGCCATGGCATCGAGAAGGCTGTATCGCCGCTCCATTTCAAATAGACACCACTGGAGTGCCTGGAACGCCTTTTTCGGATCGGTTATGACCGGGGTGAGCAGGTGCGGGATGTCGTTGTAAAATTTCAATTCGACAATTTTCGGATCGATGAGAATCATATTGACGTCGTCCGGGTCGCGGCTGTAGAGAACCGAGGTGATTATGCTGTTCACGCACACCGACTTACCCGCTCCGGTGGCCCCGGCGATAAGCAGGTGGGGGGTCTTGGTTAGGTCGACGATTTGAGCTTCGCCGGTTATATCCTTGCCAAGGGCAACGGGTATCCCATGATCTCCCTGGAGAAAATCCTTTTCACCGAGGATTTCCGAAAAGGTCACCAGGTGGCGATGTTTATTCGGCACTTCTATTCCCACGGCATGCTTCCCGGGAATAGGCGCAACGATACGGACGCTGGCCGCCGCCAGGGCGAGAGCGATGTTCTCTGCGAGGTTAACTATCCGGCTCAGTTTCACCCCCGGGGCCGGGAGAATTTCGAACATGGTAATGACCGGTCCTTTCCGGATTCCCGTCACCTCTGCTTCTATCCCGAACTCCTGCAAGGTGGACTTGAGTATTTCAGACTGTTTCGTCGTTTCTTCGTCGATGATCCAGTAGGCTTCCATGCTCTGAGCCCGAAGCACCCCTTCCACGGGTATTTCATAGGGTCCGTCTTTCCTCGAAAAATTGAGCTCATCGCTTTCTTCCGGATGGGGCAGGAGATCCTCGTTTACCGGCAGGTCGTCATCATCATCGATGAGAGTTTCATCATCCTCTTCAATCTCAGAGTCCCGGGGAGGGATTTCCTCCGGAGGGGCATCGCTCACCGGCTCCGGCGCGTAGTTTGCCGGGACAAAATCATCGATGTCCAGATCGACCCCCGCCCGGGGCGTCTGTATTTCGGGATTCTCCGTATGTACATTCTGATTCTGTCGCAGCAAATTCAGATAGATGATCTCATCTTCGCCTTCCAGCTCCTCCAGTTCCTCTTCAAAGCTCGGAAGGTCAGGCTCGGCTGTTTGCCGGGAGAAACCCATGTCAATTTCCATGTCGCTTTCGTGCCGCCAGTTCGAACTCTCATTGACGGACACAGGATCTGCCTTTAGCTCATCGTCACCATCATCCTGGTGCAAAGGCGTAAATTCGGACATTTTTGCGCTGAACAGGCTTTCTACTCCGCTGCCCGGTATATGCTGTTCCTCGGGCAGGGTCCGGTCCGGAAGAAGAATCTGCGGCCCACTGTCCGACACTGATTCCTCATGATCAGGAATCGATTCTTCAACGGCTTCAGCAACTTCCGCCGCATCGTACAAGCTCAGGCCAAGCCTGAGCACCAAAATAAGGGCAATCAGGCTGAGGGTTGCGGCTATGGTTGCGGCCCCGGCGAGGGAGAAATTGGTAACCAGGAAACCGCCGATGAGGGTTTCGGAAAAACCCGGATCCAGAAGCAGGCGGAACACCGCCGCAAGACTGAGAGCGGGCAGCGATAGAAGGCTGCTGCAGTACAGACTCATGCGGGTATCACGTTGGGTCGCCACCATTATGCCGTTGAATATAAGATAGGCGGGGAGGAAAAACGCCATCAGGGAAAACGTGGTAAACAGGAAATCCCCGGGAACTGCCAAGAGCCTGATAAGAAAACTCGACTGGAGACCAGGCACCATGGCACCAAAAACCGAGGCCAAAAGGTAGAATCCCGAGATGCTAAATATGCCTCCAAGGGCACCGGACTGGTATGTGCTGCGCATAGATTCCCTCCCGGTTTCACTATCGGTAAAATCAGAGGAAAATTAAGCCGATGATCCCCAGGGGAATGAGATAGAAGGCAAAATAAAACAGCTTGCCCTTGCGCACCAATTTCATGAGAAATATCAGAGCAAGAAGTCCGCTTATGAATCCGGCAGCCATTCCCGAGATGAGGGCCGGCAGCCCGATATCGCCGCTCAATTGCCCGATATCCCCGAGTTTTAACACTGCCGCGCCGAGAATAGCCGGAATCGACAAAATAAAACTGAACTCCCCGGCCTCTTCGCGTTTTAATCCCGCAGCCAAACCGGCGGAAATGGTAATTCCCGAGCGGCTGATTCCCGGAAACACCCCGAGTCCCTGGGCAATCCCGGCGAACAGGGCTCTGCCCGGTCCGATCCGGTCATAGCCCCGCTGGCCTTCGGTTATCCGGGATGTTGCAAGAAGGATGAAGGCGGTGACGATAAACAAGGCGCTTACCAACGTGATATTTTCCGACGGTTGAATGACCTCTTCAATCCCCACTCCGAGGACCCCCGTCACTGCGGTCGCAAGAATAATGAGCCCTGCCAGCTTGACGTGAACCATATCCCCGTCATCGGCCCTTCTGGTAGTCCAGCGGAAGAGGCTGACCAGGATCATCCAAATCCGCCGCCGAAACACTATGACCACCGCCGCAAGAGTGGCAACGTGAAGTAAAATATCAAAGAGAATGGAAATATCCTGGTACCCCCAAATCTCCTTGAGCAGGGCAAGATGTCCCGAACTCGATACGGGCAAAAACTCGGTCAGGCCCTGTAAAAGGCCAAAAACAGCAGCTTCAATAACATTCATCTTCACTCCTCGCTTTACGCGGAACCTTTGGCTCTGTCAGGCGGATTATCGGGGAATAAGCGGCCGAATCAATTCCCGGCTTACCGCTGCCGTATCGCCGTCGTAGAGGTATTCGTATACGAACCAGGATTGAAGCACCCGGGGAACATAGTCCCTGGTTTCCTCAATTGGCAGGTAGAGTAATAGCATAAAAACCTGTGCCGGGTCTGCCAGTCTTTCCAGATCGGCGATCCAGCGATCGGTTCGGCCCTGTCCGCCGTTATACGCCGCCAGGGTTTCGGGGATGCTGAAGAAGCGGCTTCGCAGATACGCGAGATATGAAGCCGACATGGCTATATTGTCTTTGGGATTCGTCAGGTCGTAGCTGTCCAGACGCATGCGCCGCGCGATATCCACCGCAGTTTCGGGAATTATCTGGCCGAGCCCTATGGCCCCTGCATGACTGTCGGCGGACGCATCGAAGCGGCTCTCCTCCCGCATTAAGGCATAGAGCAGTCCGTCGGGCAAGGCGGCGTGACGGGTTTCGCGCTCCACTACTTCCCGGTACGGCCGGGGATACAGGAGGGAAAGGACTGACTCAACATCTCCCGCCGCAGATATCCATGCATCCAGATTTTCCTCGTAGATCCGGCTGCGGTACACGGCGCTTTCCATGAGCCTCATTCCTCCGTACCAGTCGCCGAGTTCATAGGCTCTTCTTACCAGGGGGATGATGTCCGAAGGCTCCCAGCGATACTCCGGGGGGGCGGCGGCGAGGATATCCGCGGCTTCCCGATACATGGTGAAATCCCCAAAGCCCTGAACCAAAAAGGCCAATTGGCTGTCGGGCTCCCGGCTTTGAATCAGGTTAGCGGTTTTTGATGCGGGTACGCTTCTGGTGAGGGGAAGCAGGTATTCCAGGTCTTGTGAATCCAGTTCCCCGGTAAAATCCCGGTTCACCATGGCCTGCACGACCTGCGGCGATTCGACTGAAGCCTTTCCCGCAAGGCGCTGCAGTTCCGCGCTGAGGTTGTCATCGCCAAAATCCCGGATCCGTTCATCCAGGAGGCGGAGGCTCAGGGCATTCCACAGGGGAGGCAAACTGCCCTCGGCCCCGGTCACCAAGCGGGCAAGTTCAGGCCACCGGGAAGCGGAAACCAGACTGGCGATATGCTCCCGGCTGATATCCCGGAAATATGCGGGATTTCGAATCTGAGGAAAGGCCCGCCGGACATCGGGATTCAGACCGCCGTCAATGCGCATGGAAGCTGATATCCAGAGCCATAAAAGACGCTCGCGGGCATTATCCAGTTCGCGAATATCGGTATAGCTATCTGCTTCAATGCGGTCCGCGCTTCCCTCGGGCTTGAGAATAGTATCATATTCCGTGAGCAGTTCCTCAAGGCGGTAGAACTCCCGCTCAAAAATGAGGGAAGCGCTTCGCGGATCACCGGAAGCCATGGCCAGACGGCCGCGATACTCATGTATCCGGCTTCGGAAACGATCTTCGGCAAAGATTATCGCACCGCCGGTGCTCAGGTCTCGTGCGTCATTCCCGAGCCCAAGCTCTGTGGAGTCCATATCAATTTCGAGAATGCGGCTGAGAATTTCATTGCCGTCGTCAAAACGGCGGGTTTCCGAAGCGGCGATAAACACATCCCTGATAATCCCCTCATCGAGGCGAAGGGCACCCAGGCTCACGAGATCGGTCATGCTCGTCATGGTAAAGTCCGGATTCAGGCGGTCGGTCAGCTCAAGAGCAATGTCCAGGGCGCGGCCGTGGTCCGAGCGGATGCGTGCGGACTTACCATCAATCCACGCGAAGAACGCCGCATCCTCCCGGGACGGGGTTCCCAGAATCTCCCGGAGCTGGCTATGGCCGTTTCGCGCATCGGAAACAAACACATATGGCTCTATAAGCTCCCGGACTTCCCGGCTCGGATTTTGATGCGCAGCGATAATGGCCTGATAGTACATCAGGCCGTGGGAAAAATCCCCGCTCCGGAAAAAATCCGGAAAGTTGCTGCGAAGATCCAATAATTCGGCGAATGCCCTATCGTACTGCCCGAGCCTCAGGCGGGCTTCGAATCGCTGTGAATAGTGCCAGTCATGTACAGCAGGATCCGGCGCCCGCCGCCGGGAGGGTTCAAAAGTCAGTGCTACAACTTCATTGTAGGCTCCGCGGGCCAAAAGCAGGCGGTTCAAGGAACGCAGGGCGGGAAAATACCAGGGACTCTTCTGAGAATCCAGGCTTTCGCGAAAAAAGAACTCCGCCTCATCGCCCCTTCCCCGGGAAACGAGAAGTTCGCCGATGATGTAGGTAGATCCGGGATAACTGTTTTTCAGCTTCTGCACATCGCGGCCCTCAGGAAGGGCTTCCCGGGACACATCCCATTCTCCGGAGTACAGCGCTTTCTGGAAACGGGGCAGACTCATTCCATAGACCGACGTTTCCCCTTCGCAGGAGACAATAAAAGCGGCCAGAATTAAAGCGGCCGGAAAAAATACAATGAGATTCCAGGCCGGTTGGAGACGAAAAGATTTATTGCGATTCATGGGTCCGGTATATTACAGAACAATCCCGCTTGCGCGGGATACGGCGATGCGCATACCATCCTCGACAGCCGGCAGCATGCTGTCTATCGGAGGAATTTCCGAGCCCCTCATGAGCTGAAAAATAAGAAAGCTTGCTCCGACCGTCACGCTGCAGGCGACCAGGACCAGCGCCGCGACTATCCCGGGCTTCAAGCCCCGCCGTTGGGGTTCGGAGAACTGGTCATCCGGGGAGAGCTCCCATTCCGGAGCCTCGGATTCGCCAAGGGAACCCCCATGCAATGAGGCCTCCTGGTGAAGAGCTTCCATGTCTTCCTTGTCTCCGATGAAGTCGCCGGGGTCAGGGAGAGATACGTCGTCATCCAGGGAGAAATCATCTCCGGCAAAGAGGTTTTCATCTGTCATTGCCTCTGCGCGGGTCTGGAGAATCAATTGACGTTCATCGCCGCCGTCTTCGTCCCGGGCACTTACTTCAAGCTGATCCTGGTCATTTACCGATATAAAAATCGCGATGTTTTTTTCATCTTTGGAACCCGGGGAGAGGTGCTCGAGGTTCACGCTTCCCAGGTATTCGGGGCTGATAAAGGCATCGCTATCGTCCCGAAAAAACTGTATATGCACCGCTTGCTGGTTGTCATTTGCCGGGCCGAGCACCATGCGCTTTCTGGTTTTCCGAGTTTCATCCATCACCGGATAGTAGCTGCCGTCAGCGAGGCGGATTCCGATCATATAGTACCCCCTGGTCTTATATCAGTGTAGGACTCCGGGCATTTCTTGACAAGTATTGCAGCTGTACAGAATAATTACCCTATGAACTTGTTTCCCATCATAGTCGCCGGCCTGGCAGTCCTGCTGCTCGGACTTATTACACTTACTGTTCTGATGCGGGGTCGCGGTGAGGATGATGAAGATAGGGCAAAAAAGAAGAAGAAATCAAAGAACCGGGACCAGATAATCAAGGAGGCTAACCGCAAACTTGCGGCGAACCCGAAGGATATCGAAGCGCTTCAAAGCCTCGGAGAGATTTATTTCAAGGACCAGGACTGGGAAAAATCTCTGAGAACAAACGCCATGCTCCTTGAAATGGCCAGCAGCCATCCTGAAATCGATGAAAAAACCGTAAATCTCCGCCACGCGCTCTCAGCCTACAACCTGAATATGCTCGATGACGCCTATAAAGGCCTGCTGATCGCCCGCACCTTCGATTCGGATTTATTTGAGATTAACTATCACCTGGGTGTCATAGAATACAAACGGAAGAACTACGAAAAATCCGCAGGCTACATGAATAATGCCGCCAGGGTTAATCCTGAGCATTTGGACAGCGCCAAGTACCTTGGGCTCTCATTATTCAGATTGAAGCACCATAAAGAAGCGGTTATGAAACTGCGGAAAGTCGTCGACCAAAGACCCGACGAGAAGGAAGCGTTGTACTTCCTCGCCCAGAGTTACTATGAAATCGGACAGAATGACAAAGCGGTTCAGATTTTCGAGCATCTCCGGCCCGACCCGGGCTTCGGCCCCCATGCGGCGGTCATGGCGGGCAGCATTCACTTTAAGCAAAATCATCTCGATCAGGCCCAGCTCGACTTCGAAATCGGACTCCGCCACCAGAATATCAAGCCCGACCTGCAAATGGAGTTAAAATACCGCTTGGCGGCAACCCTGATGAAGCAGCAAAACGTCGCCGAGGCCCTGGGACATCTCAACGAGATTTATCAGGTAAACCCGAATTACAAGGATGTGGCGGCCCAAATTAAGCGAAGCAGCGAACTTTCGAAAAACGAGTACCTGCAAACCTACCTGATGGCAAACGATGCGGACTTCGTGTCCCTCTGCCGACGCCTGGCAGGTCTGTTTTTTAAGCGCGCGAACACCAAGATTACCGACATCCAGGTCAGGAAAGGCGAGTATTCGGACATCCTCGCAGAGGTCGAGACTGCCAGCTGGGCGGACATTGTTCTGTTCCGATTCGTGAGAACCACCGGGGTCGTGGGGGAATTCGTTCTTCGGGACCTGCATTCCAGAATAAAAGAGACGAAGGCCGGTCGGGGGTTCTGCATTTGTGCGGGTACATTTTCCGAGACCGCCCAAAAATTCGTCGAGGCCCGGTTCATCGACCTGGTCGATAAGCCCGCGCTCCTCAAGACAATGCACAAGCTGGGCTTCAAAGGGCGTTTATGAGCTCAGGGTAATCGGCCCGGCAAGGCGTTCAAAGCCCCCGGGCGGTCACCACGAGATGACGCTCATCATCCAGTCCCGGTACCTTTAACGGTATGATATCCGCATATTCAAACTCAGCACCCATCTCACTGCGAATGGTCTCCATGCGGCCCTTGTAGGCAATCACATAACCGCCGGGGCGAAGGAGGCGGCGCTGTACGGCAAGCTGTTCGGGAGTTAGATTTCTGAACGCCCGGGACGTGACCATATCAAAGCTCGACGGCGTCACATCCTCAATTTTTTTTTGATGAATGCTTACAATGGAGTCAAGGCCGAGTATGGGGACAATATTCCGCAGAAACCCGCAGCGGCGCTGCTGTTTTTCAACCAAATGCACCTCGAGCGCCAGGGAATTCATCATTGCCAGGGCGAGAATTAGTCCCGGCAAGCCCGAACCCGATCCCAGGTCCGCTACACACAGGGGATCGCCCTCCCGGTCCAGCTCCCTGCCCTGGATTATCTCATCGGCTTTTCGAAGAAAAACCGGCACGGCTGCGGCGCAATCGAGAATGTGCTTGAGAATAATGCCCCGTTCATCGGCTTCGATGAGACCGAGCTTTGGATTCCACAACAGCAGCTCGCTGTAATAGAGTTTGATTTTCGGAAGCAGATGGTCAGCCGGGAGACCTATAGAGTTCAAGCCGGAAACCAGCAAATCCTGCAATTCGCCTGTCATACCTTGCTGTCGTTCAGCATCTCCTCGCTGAGCGCCTTCTGTTCCTCGGTCTGACCGGGCCTTCTGGCTACCGCGACCATCAAAATCGCGATATCCGAGGTTCGGGCACCGCTGATTCTGCTAGCCTGGCCGATGGAGAGAGGGCGTATATCTTTGAACTTTTCCCTGGCTTCGTTGGAAAGCCCCATTACTCCATCATAGTTGAAGTCTCCGGGAATTTTCATTTTTTCCATCTTGGCGAAGCGCAAAATCTGATCTTCCTGACGGGACACGTAGCCCTCATATTTGATGTCGATTTCAGCCTGGCGCACCCACTCCAGGGGCATTCCGCTGAGAAGCCCGGAATCGATCCGCATAAGGTCTTCAATATTGGTGGCGGGATTCTTGAGGATCTGCATAAATGTCTTACCGGGAAGCCGTTGCACATGCTGCCGGGTATCGCTGAGAACCTCGGCAGCCAGGTCAAGCTCCTTCTCGGAAAGTCTGCGCCCAGCCAGACGCTGTTTTATTTCCTCGAGTCCTTCCTGCTTGGCGCGGAACTCCTCCCAGCGTTGAGGACTGTGAAGTCCCAGGCGCCAGCCTTTTTCGAACAGCCTCATATCCGAGGAGTCGTGACGGAGGCTGATGCGGTGCTCCGCTCTGGAGGTAAACATCCGGTACGGTTCCTTTGTGCCCAGGGTGACAAGATCGTCGATGAGCACTCCGATATATGCTTCAGCCCGGCTGAGGATAAGAGGCTCTTCCTCCCGAATGCTCAAGCTCGCGTTGATGCCCGCAAGAAGCCCTTGAGCGGCAGCTTCCTCGTAGCCGCTGGTGCCGTTGATCTGTCCGGCAAAGTACATTCCCCGGCAGCCTTTTGCCTCGAGGCTGGGGTAAAGCTGGCTGGGATCGATGTAATCGTATTCCACCGCATATCCCGGCCGCATGATAATGGCGTTCTCCAGACCGGGGATGCTGTGTATGAACTGTTCCTGGACATCTTCCGGAAGAGATGAAGAGATGCCGTTAAGATACATCTCCTTGGTTTCCATTCCCTCGGGTTCCACGAAAATCTGATGTCTGTCCCGCTGAGGGAACTTGACAACCTTATCCTCGATGGAGGGGCAGTACCGGGGGCCCACACCTTCGATGGCTCCGCTGAAAAGCGGAGAGCGGTGCATGTTTTCGTTGATGATCCGGTGGGTTTCCTCTGTGGTGTAGGTGATATAGCAGGGTTCGTTGGGCCTCCCCTCACCTTCTCCGCTGAAAGAGAAGGGAAGCATCTCGTCATCACCGTATTGAAGTTCCATTTTCTCAAGGTCGAGGCTGTCCTTGTGTACCCGGGCGGGCGTACCGGTCTTCATGCGTCCCATGCGAAAGCCCAAAGCTCTCAAGGGCTTTTCCAACCCCCGGGCAGCGGGCTCTCCGATCCGCCCGGCGCTCATGGAAAACTCGCCTACATGTATCTTCCCGTTGAGGAAGGTACCGGTAGTGATCACCAATTTTTTACAGCCGAACCTGCGCCCCCGTTCGGTGACAACTCCGCGAATCTCTTCCCCCGAGGCGTCGAGCACAAGATCGACAACGGTGTCCTGAAATAGATCGAGATTTTCCTGCAGTTCGAGGGTTTTTTTTGCCTCTATCTGATAGCGAATTTTATCGGCCTGGGCCCGGGGAGCCTGAACCGACGGACCCTTTCGGCGATTGAGTACCCGGTACTGAATCATCGTTTTATCAATAAGCCGGCCCATCTCGCCCCCAAGGGCGTCGATTTCCCGGACCATATTTCCCTTGGCGAGACCGCCTACCGCAGGATTGCAGGAGAGCTTACCGATGGTGTCGAGGTTCATGCTGATCATGAGGGTTTTGAAACCTAGACGGGCTGGAGCGAGGCTCGCTTCTATTCCGGCGTGACCGCCGCCTATCACTATTACGTCAAAATCCATATTTTTTACCTACTGGGTTGTCCGATTCCATTCTTGCACGGTGTTTCTGACTGGGCAGCTCAACTATACGCAGGGCGGAATTATAGTACGTCTGATAAAAAAAATCAGCTATTTACCCACGCAGAAACCGGAAAAAACCCTGTCGAGAATATCTTCACTGCTGACCTCGCCGGTGATTTCCCCGAGGCAGCGGAGGGCATTTTGCAGATCAAGGGCCACCATGTCCAGAGGCTGGCCGCCGTTAATGCTTTCAGCGGCAGTCTTTAGACTCTCGCCGGCCTCATCGATGAGCTGCTTCTGACGCAGCGAGTCTATAACCACATCAGCCTCTCCGAATCGCGGTATGTCCGCTGTGAGCAAACTGCTCATTGCCTCCTGAAGGGTCTCGAACCCCTGGGCGCTAACGGCAGAGATACCGATAAATCCCTCCGGCGGGTCGATTTTTTTCGGAGTGTCAATCTTCGTCCACAGCGGAATAGAGCTTATTCCAAGTTCGGCTATTCGCGCCAGTTGCCGGCGGTCAAACTCGTTAATGCCGCCTTCGGACGAACCGTCAACCAGGTAGAGAATAATGCTGGAGTTTTCGATTATCTGACCGCTGCGGCGGATACCCTCAGCCTCGATAATCTCATCGACATCGCGAAGCCCGGCAGTATCGAATAAGCGCACGGGAATCCCGTCGAGATCGAGGGGCGCCTCAATATAATCCCGGGTAGTGCCGTGGATATCCGAAACAATCGACCGATCCTCCCGCAGAAACAGGTTAAAAAGACTAGACTTCCCGGCATTTGTGCGGCCCGCAAGGGCGACCCGGACTCCTTCCTGGTACAGCCTGCCGGCGCGATAGCTGGATGACAGCCTTTCGAGGCCGATACGGGCATCCTCGAGAAACGCCGGATCGACGAGACCCGCTAAATATGCCGAATCGTCCTCTTCGCCGGGGAGTTCATCGTCGGGATAATCAAGCTGAACCGTTACCGATGCCATGATGTCGACCAAACGGGATTTTACCCGATCGATTTCTTTATACACTCCTCCGGCAAGCCGGTTAATGGCCATGCTTTGGGCTTTCCGGCTTCTGCTTTTCACCAGCTCATGGACCGCTTCAGCCGAGCTTAAATCCATCTTGCCGTTCAGGAAGGATCTCAGGCTAAACTCCCCCGGCTCGGCCTGCCGAAATCCCAGATCGAACAGGAGGGCCATAATCCGCTGTATTCCCGGCAAACTGCCGTGACTGAGGATTTCTACACTCTCCTCACCGGTGTAGCTGCGGGGGGCCCGAAAAACCGCGAGGGTCACCTCGTCAACCTTCCCTTTTTCATCCTCCAACCACCCGTACACAAGACTGTGCCCCGGACTTTCCAACAGCGCTTCCGGCCGGGAGAACCCCCGGGCAAGCAGTTCAATAATTCCGGTTCCGCTGGTCCGGATCACGGCCAAGGCACTCTCGCCCGGAGGGGTTGCCAGGGCGGCGATTGGTTCTTCATACAAGGTTTGATGGGTGCTCATTGGTAAAACATATCAGACAAATAACGCAAAAAAAAGCATTCGAACCTCTGGCTGGCGGTCTCTTGGCAACGGAGAGTCAAGAGACTATTATTGAAAAATGGATGCCGAGCAAAGTCAAAAGCAATATCTTCACGCCCTTCTCACCCAAAAGGTGAAGGATCAGCGCGTACTTCAGGAACTGGAAGATCAGCGGGAGCTGTGGTCAAAGAGACTCCAACTCGCCAAGGATCACGGCAGGGGAGACCTCATTAAGGCTGCCGAGGAGCGCCTTGCTGAAATTGAACTATCCATTCCGGAAATACAGGGCAGAATAGCCCTCGATCAGCGGGAAATTGATGCGGCCCGGAGCGATTTAAGCGATGCGGAAATTGACGGAAGCAGGGCAATGAACAGGGCTCAAACAGAGGCCCTCGTCAATCAGCTTCAGAAGGCATCGGGCACCGGCGAACCCGACCCGCTGGACTTCGAAGCGGTGAAAAAGGCAGAACAGAAAGCGATTGAAGATGAAATCGCGGAAATCGAGTCAGACTCGGAGCTCGATGCCCTTCGCAAGCGGCTCAAGGAAGAGCGTTAATCGCCTCGCGCGCCAAATCACGCCCCAAATTAAAAAAAGCCGAACTGATCGCGCCTGCGCTGCCGGTGCCCCGGCTGTTTTTAATGCCGCTGCTTCTGAAGATTATCCGGTCCTCACGGTAGTCGTAGACGAGGATTTCTCCCCGTACCTTTACGATATAACCGTCCCGTTCATCCACCTCGACAATAGATCCTCGACCGAAAACGAGACGGGGAATTTCGCCTTCATATTCCGACCGGAACCATTCGATGAGGGCCTGCTGACCTGATTCCAAGCGCTCTGCTTCCCGGGGATTTAGTTCCTCTATGATGAAGCCGGAAGCCGCGAGTTCCTGGAGAATTCCGTCACGAGTACCGCTGCCCTCAATGGGAAATCCCGCGATGTCGGTCTGAAGGTACAAAACAGCTGTGGGAATTTCCGGAGATAGTGATTGGACGGAGAATGAGACCCTGAGCCGCAATTCCGCAGACCGTTCCTCCACCGACCGCAGCCGGTTTTGGTCAGCCAACCCGGCCCGCCTGAGGTTATCAATAGCGGGTGTGGTATCGAGGCTGAAGCTGATAAACCCCTGCCCCAGTCTCCCGCTTATGCCCGGCAACAGGTCCCCGGAAAAAACCGCCGTACCATCGGCAGCGCTGAGCGCACGAACCTCCATCTGGCGGGCACCCGCCGGCCTGATTTCCCGGTAGGAGGCGATTACCGCAGCCCGAGGTACCGGGCGGCCGTCGGAATTTGTAACGCGAACAGAGAACCCGTCCTCAAGGCTGCGCCCGAGATACATAATGTCCGGAGCGCCGGCAGGTTCGAGCCTGATTGCATCCAAAGCGCGCCGGGCGCCTTCAAGGTTCCGCGCAGTTCTCAGCTCGGCATTCGGCAGATCGGACTCCCAGGCTGCCAGGGCGGCGTCCATGTAGGAAACGTAGGCGCTGTAGAGTTCACCCCGAGCCTCGGCTCTCTGACCGCTTTGCTCGGGGAGCAAAATTCTGTTTTCACGCTCTTGGAGAAGGGCACGTCTGGCATTCCGCTCGGCCTCGAGTTCGACCTTCTCGTAGGATGCCAGGAGATGGACAATTACGCCGCTTTCTCTCTCCTGAATATAGCGGTCGACTATACGGAAGCCCGCAACCCTGCCGGCCCCGGTTTCGCTGACGCTTTGGCGCAGCTCAGCTTCGAAATCCTCCAGACTGCCCCGGATCTCCGCGTCACTGACGACGCTGATATCGACGCCCAGAACCCTGTTTATTTCAGTAAGCAGGGAAGCAACGGCAGCTTCCTGGGCAGCCGGCACACTACCTGCAGAATCCTCTGCGGAAACCGCAAAGTATTCAAATTCCGCATCTGCCGCCGGGGGGTCCAATACCCACCCGGGGACCTCCCTGCTCGACCCTGTGGCGGTGCAACCCGACGCCGCAAGGATGACCGCCAGTGAAATGCCCAGCAAAATCTGTTTCGCATGGTCTAAAATTTTCATCGACGGTTCATCCTCCGCATCCCGGGTTTAGTATCTCAGTCTTTATAGACCGCTTTCGAAGATTTCCCGAACCCGTTGCTGGGCGGTCTGTTCCTCTTCTGTATTGGAAGGCTGACCGCTGATGGCTTCATCAATAAGACGATCGACTTCGCTCTGGTCTATGGTGTACAGGCTGTAATACACATATTCCTCCTGGCCGTTTCGGTTATCCACCCGGAATATCCAGAAATCATCGTATTTCCTGAAACCGCTGATGCGGGCGTCTGCGAGCACCCTGACCACATTCTCAAAATAGGTTTCGACAAAATCGTTGTCTCCGACCTCGGCACCGGCAAATTTCTGCTGTACGCGGAAATTCACCTCCCGGGAAATAGTCGAAGACGCATCGAAGGTGTCGGCAAGCGTCCTGACGCCGTTCAAATCCTGTCCGACCCGCTCAAAACGGTACAAATACCTGCCTTCGAAGCGCGGTTCTGTTTCCAACGCGCCGATTGCCGTATAGGTCCATACGGGGATGGGTCCGCCGAGCTGGGTATTTTTGTGTTCAATCACCGTATACGGTGAAGCCACATCAAGTTCGGCAACCTCGCTCTCCTCGGGTTCAGGGGGCGGAGTAACACAGGAAGCGAAAATGACCAGAATGAGCAGTACGGCGGTTAATGCGATGCGGATCTTCATAGTTTATCCTCCTATTGAAGCAATCCAGCGTCAAATGTGAGTGTGTTGCCCCTGGTCAACACCAGGGTTATAAATTCCATACCGGGAAGCTCATCGGCAACCCGATATACCAAATCTTCAAGCTCGTCGTTTCTGCCAAAAAAAAATGCCTCGTAGCGGCTTTCCTCGGCGCTTTGGCTAATTGTCTCGAGACTCCGCATTTCTTCCCGAAGCCGGGTCCTAAAGCGGCTCATCAGACGGGGGTCCGCAGTGTTTATAAAATGCAGTTCATAGCGGATGCCTCCGGATATTACCTGCTCGAACTGTGTTCGGCTTTGACGGGTTGCGTAGGGCATTATCTGGAAAACCGAGCTCTGGAGGGCATTGGACAGCGCATCGTCTTGACTGCTCCTGCTGATAGTTTCGGGGCTGGTGTACGGTGCTGAGGCCAGGAGCTGTCCGTTGGAAGTTTCGTACATCCGGAGCGTCATTATCGCCTGAGCGAAATGACGTTGTCCGTCGCTGCGGGTGGTGGCACTGGCTCCGATTTCCACATAAATATCAGCGCGCAGTCTCTGTGCGATCCATCTGATTATCCCCGTTTCGCCGCCGCTTTGCTCCTCGAACACCAGTTCGGCATCCTGACGCAATTCCTGGACCTGATCGAGGGCGAATACCCGATACCCCTCACTGGCAAGCCATGAGTTGGCCTGCCCCACCGCAGTGCTCAGAAGGAATGGATCAACCTCGCTGTCTTCGTCATAGAATACCAGATAGCTCAAATTTTCAACGTAGCGGCGGACGAACTCCCGCTCGCGGGGAGTGACATCCCGCTCTTGAGCAACCTCAGCCTCCTGACCCTCGGTATCGTCCTCCCTGAGCGCTGCAGCTGCGGCGTTGTCGCCCTGAGTACTCTGCTGCGCAGTTGCGGAGGATTCGGCGGCCGAGCCTGCGGCTGATATGCCGTTTGCATCCAGCACCCTCTGAACTGCCGGGAGATTTACCCGAATACGAATCTCGTAAATCATATCAAAACTATCGACGTCGCCGAGGTTTTCCCTGCGCAGGGTTTCCATGGTCTCGGGAAATACATAGCGATTGGGATTGGAGCTATTGTAGAGTACATCTTCCAGGAGTTCACGATTACCAGCCTCTGCCTGCGCTCCGATAAGACGGACAACGGCCTTACGGACCGCATCCATTTTCGCTTCATTCATAGCCTGAAGAAGGCTTTCGTCCCTGCCGACGCCTTCATATACCTCGGGGATGCCACCGCTCTCCACGGCTTGCGGCCCCCCGGCGCAGGCGGATACCAGCATTGCGAGCAACAGCACAATTATTCCCAGTGATTTAGTCACACGTACACTCCCATAGTTCACCATAGTTCTAACACCTGCCTTAGCGGAATCTGGCACCGATACCAAACACAATTCCCTGAATATTGCCCCCGGGGCCCGCAAGACCGAATTGAATTTCATAGCCGGTCTCGAGATACACTTCAGCCCCGTCATCCATGCCGGGCAGGAGATAGGAAATCCCGAGCATGCCGGTGGTCTTGATAGCCCGGAAGGAAAAATCTTCGCCCTCCTGGAATGGTATCTGTCCAATAATTCCAAGATAGGCCTGCGGGATAAACCGGAGCCTGCGCAGAAATACATTGTACTCCGCACCCAGGTTCACGCTCACCGGTAATCCTTCGAGGGGCCCCGCAGTACTCGCTTGAGAAAGGAGCACTTCGATGCCGACCAATGGGCGGAACGCATAAAACCCCCTGTTGGGAGCCACTTTGACACCAAGCGCCAGACTTTCAATGAGGGGATCGGCCAGGGGTACCAATGCGGAGATGTACGGAGTACTGTCCACTCCAATTCGGGGGACCTCCCGCACTTCATCGCCGATTACCGAGGAACTTTCTTCGTAGATAATTTGCGCAACAGAATACTCGCGATTGACTTCACGTATCCTCAGCAACGCTATTCGGCGGGCATACTGGTACCCCGCCACTTCGGCAAATCGGGTGATTTCATACTCATCCCCCACCTGAATTCCCATGTTGCTGCCGAGAGCGAGAACCAGTCGCGATCCGTTCCGGTCCAAAACTGCAGTGCGAATACGGAACTCCTCAATGGAGCGGATCTCAAAATTAAGTTGACCCGCAATTCCGTCAACCGCATCTCTCATCGCTTCCCGGGGATCCGTGTCATACCCGCTGGATTCGACGGAAAATTCAGCCAGGCTCTCGTAATTCTGAACATTGACGATGCTGAAATTCGTCACGATCCCCGACTCCCAGTTGCCCGAATCATCGCGGTTGAGCTGGTAATAACTGACAGACGGAACGACGATGATAAAACTGTCCACCAGCTGCCTCAGATCTGCTTCGGTGAAAGCCTGCTGACCGAGACGCACAGCCTCGGGTATTTCAACCTGGGCTTCCCGATAACGCTGAATCTCATCGATAAACGCAGAAAGGCTCGAGCTTTCCAGGCGTTGGGGATAACTACGAATGGTGAATCGGCCGAGATTCTGAAAAACCTGTCTGATTTGAGCGTCCACCCCGCTGATCGTGTCCTGAAAGATTCTGTCGGTCTGCGGATTGCCGCTGCCCTGGAGTCGAATATCGAGCTTGCTGTCTCCAATCTGCGCGGAAATCTCAAGATTTACCCGTTCGGGGGCAGGGGGAGCCCCATAATAATTGAGCCTAAAAATCGAAAGTTCCTGTTTCTCAGATATCTCCTGGGCCGCAGCGGCACCTGCGAGGAGAGACATTGCCATGAATATGGCTATCACACGATTTTTCATCAGCCTTCCTGTCTTTCCAATAGTAGTTCGGTAAGTATCACTTTTCAATCGGAGGTGATAACAAATAACCTGTTAATGGGTTTTTCTGCGGCGATAGAATGTCTTATGGCGTGCCGGTTTCGGCCGGCAAGCCCTGAGGATCAGCGGCGCCGCCGTCGGCATCTTCATCATCGCCGTCGTCACTCTCGGGATTCTCGTCCAGTACTCCGAGAACCCGCTCGACAAACTCTCCGGGCACGTTCGCCGCAGCGGCTGAGTCCAGTCGGATGCGAATATCCGCAGCTTCGCCCTGTGAGATGACGAAGCGGAAGCGTCCGTCTTCCGGCGAGGGCAAGAGATATTCATTACCGAGTATGCTGAGAAAAATACTTCCCTGAGCCCGAGTGAGTTCGAGATTTATGTTAGCCGGCAACGCAAGGTCGCTTGCAAGGATTTCATCGCCGGAAATCAGTTCCCCGTTTCCCTCAAGACGGAAGACCTCGGAAACTTCTTCACCGAGCTGCTGCACAAGGATCATTGAACTGGCGGAGAGATCGTCAGCGGTATTAAAGCTGGTTTGAATTTCGACCAGGTACTCATCGAGGGCGAAATTCGGTAACTCAACCCATGCTCCCGGCGGAAGCTGAAGATATCCGTTAGCTACGCTGGCATCGTCGGAATAGCTAATGGCGGAATTGATAGATGAGGCAAACTCAAATCCCTCGGCATAGAGAATGAAGTTGCCGTATTTCTTCTGGAGAATGAGCTTGAACAAACTTTCCAGGGGCTGCCGGTCTGTTAAGGGTCGAACGGCAAACTCAGTGATCAAGCCGCTGTATATCTCAAGACTCTCGTTGGAATCGGCGCCCGGGGGAACTTCGGGGGCATCTCCGCTATTTGTGTTTGCCTCACCATCTGAATCGAGGGCGGGAAGGTTAGATACCCGGTCCGCCGACAAAAGGCTTTGGGCAGAAAAATCAGCATACGAAATCAATTCTCCGCTTAAAACCCGCTGACCGTCCATTATAAGAATGGTCACGTGGCTCTCGCCCTGTAATACATCGAGGTAGAATGGGCCGGAGGGGATTTGACCGTTGAAGTTTGACTCAAGAACCGCGGCTGATTCTCCCCGCGCAAGCTCAATTATGAGTGAATCCCGGCTAGCACCGGCAGATAGATGCAACTCCGGTCCCCGCAGTTCAAACAGCTTTTCCGATCCAGAAACTCCCTGGAGCTCGGCGGTAAATTCCAGACGGCTGGACACTCTTTCATCGAGGTAATACCAAAGATCTTCCTCGAGCCGAAAACCAGCTTCAGGTGAGACCCTCCGGAGTTCACTGTTTTCAAAATCGCCGGTTTCGGTAACCAGTACTTCGAGACTGTAGAAATCCTGAGAATAACTGTCCTCGTCTATCCGGTAATCGAACCAGGGATACAGATCCAGCCGGAGATCGTATACGCCTCCGTTGTCCGGGGCTTCCAACTCAAAGTTAAGAGCGCCTTCGGTAACCGTGTCCTCATAGACAACCATTCCGTTAAGCCGAAACTGCGCAAAAGGCGCTGGAGACGACGAAGGATCGAGCTCGAGAGAAACAGCGATGGTCTCTCCCGGCAACACCGAATGGGGGTTTACGGTTATCTGGCTCAGCGACAGTGCCTCATTGGTATAATAAAACCAGCTCTCTTTTTCCCCGAGGCTCTCACCCCGAGAGAAGAGCTCTATGTTCAGTTGGTAAATATCTTCATCGAGATTTTGAAACACAAGAGGCGGAAGCTCGGGAAAGCTCAGTTGCTCCCCCTCATAGCGGGCTTCGGCTATGATGCTGCCCAGACCGTCTGTCAACTCGACGGTGACCAGATCGACTTCGGAATTAAGAGCTTCGGCATCGATCACCAAAGGGATGTCCTGTCCCTCGGCAATCCGGGAACCCGGAGCAACAGAATCGACCGGGAGGTTCACTCCGGCGTTCTGGGAAAGAAAGGTGCTGCCGGCCCCGCAGGAACCCAGGAAAATAATGAGGATAAATAGGGATGTAGGGCGCAATGCAGGGTTTTTCATATGGTTAACCACCATAGATAATAGCACAAAATACCGAGATAACCAAGATTTCTTGCCCAGGGGCTACAGCGCCGGTACAATGCACAAATGGATGGAACCAGGGCCACAATATACCTCGATAATTTGAATCACAACATAAAGGCGCTCAAAGCCGCATCGGGGAACCGGCGCTTTTGCCTGGCAGTAAAGGCAGACGCCTACGGTCACGGCGCAGTGGAAATTTCCAGGGCCGCGGCCCAGACCGGGGTGGAAAGTCTTGGAGTTGCCCGCATTGCCGAGGCCAGGCAGCTGCGATCATCGGGGATTAACCTGCCCATCCTGCTCTTTAGCGCATTCGACCTGTCGGATGCGGCGGAAATCGTTGAGCTGGATATTCAACCCTTCGTGTCTTCCATTGATGCAATAAAAGCCCTGTCGGCCGCCGCGAACAGGAAAAAACCTGCTGCAGTTCACCTCAAAATCGACACGGGGATGGGCCGAATCGGTTGTACTCCGGAGCAGGCCGTCCATGTAGCCCGGTACTGCGTTGCTGAACCGGAAATAATGCTTGAAGGCATAGCTACGCATTATCCCCTGGCCGACAATCCGGATGACCTGACGGCGAGAGGGCAAATTCGCGATATGGCGGATGTACGAGCCATGCTCGAGGCTGAGGGAATACGACCGCGGTATTATCACGCGGCCAACTCGGGAGGCATTTTTTTCCACGCAGATGACGGCATGGATATGGTCAGGCCGGGAATATCCGCCTACGGATACTCGCCTGACCGGCATTTCGCCGAGGCGTTGACCGCACGGGGCATTTCGCTCAAACCGGTAATGGAACTTTCGGCGCCGGTGACCTTTGTAAAAAAGGTAGCCAGGGGACAGGGGATATCGTACGGGCATATATGGCATGCACCGGAGGATTGCTGGATAGCAACAATCAACTGCGGCTACGCGGACGGATATCCCCGTTTAAGCTCAGGACATAATTCCGTGCGTATCCGCGGCCGCGATTATCCCCAGGTGGGCAGAATTTGTATGGACCAGTGCATGGTCAATTTGGGAAGCGATAATCCGGGGGTTTCGCCGGGAGACCGAGCCCTGTTATTCGGGCCCGACGGTCCGGAGGATGCGGACAGCATCGCCGATCATGCCCAGACCATTTCATATGAAATTACCTGCGGCATCACAAGCCGGGTACCGCGGGAATATTCCCCCAGCACCGCAAAAAGTTAATCGCGAGCATAAAAAATAGAGAGGGAATGACGAATGTTCCCAAAAAACCTCCGCCGGTCGGTACCGTTATTGGACCAGCCGGCTGATAATATTCAGCACGACCTTGCTCGCCCGAACCATTGAAGGAAGGGCCACCCACTCGTACCTGCTGTGAAAATTCAGACCCCCCGCAAATATATTGGGCGTGGGCAGCCCCATCTCCGTGAGCCTGGCGCCGTCGGTGCCGCCGCGGATGCTTTTTTGTATCGGTTCCATTCCGGTGTCCCGAATTGCACCCTCGAGGGTTTCGAGGATTACGGGCTTTTTATCGAGAAAAGGTTTGAGATTCAAATACATCTGGGTGCTGCGGAATTTTACCTGGGAGCCGGGATTTTGCAGCTCCACGGTCTTAGCAAGCTGCTCGAGATATTCGAGGCGCCGATGAATCTGATCCTGGTCAAAATCCCTGATAAATATACCGAGGCTGGCCTTCTCCATTGTTCCGCTGATCTCCTTTGCAGCGTAGAATCCGAAATCCCCGTCGGTGGCTTCGGGAGTCTCGTTGCGGGGGAGCATGCTGATATAGGTGGAGGCCATGGTAATTGCATTTACCATTTCGCCCCTGGCGTAGCCCGGGTGAATCATAACGCCGGTAAAATCGATGTCGACACTCCAGGCGTTGAAGCACTGGGCGTTGTATGACCCTTCTACATCTCCGTCCAGGGTAAAGCCGAATTGGGAATGAACCCTATCTTTCGGGAATTTAACAGTTCCCCGGCCGATTTCCTCGTCAGGGGTGAAAACAATTTCGACTTCCCCATGGAGAAATTCCGGGTGCTCCATGATGTATTTTGCGGCGGTCATAATTTCAGCCATGCCGGCCTTGTCGTCGGCGCCGAGCAGGGTGCTCCCGTCGGTGGTAATTATGGTCTCGCCGATATATTGCTTCAGAAGCGGATTGCTCTCCGGGTCCAGCACATGTTCACCGTCCAGATCGATGGTCCCGCCGTCATAATTTCTGCGGATCTGGGGTTTCACGTTCTCACCGGAAAAATCAGGCGCGGTATCGATATGGGCGAGAAAGAGGACAGCCGGCGCCGCTGTATTAGCGGGTATACGGGCAAGAACGTTGCAATGCTCGGTCAGCTCCACATCGCTGATGCCCATCTGATGCAGCTCCTGTACCAGGAGTTTAGCGAGATCCCACTGACGCTCGGTACTGGGCGTGGTATCGCTGTGGCTGTCGCTGGTAGTGTGTATTTTCACGTAGCGCTGAAAGCGCTCCAGCACATCGTTTTCAAACCACTCCCTGTCAATATCCATTGTCTGCGGCATGTCCTACTCCTCAAGGTAATCCTATTTGCCCGATGCTTCCGGACATCGTATATTAGTACAATGCAAGGAATACCAGAATACCCCGAATTCTCAAAAATTGAGAGGGATTTCAAGGCAGAATTGTACCCGCTGCTCAACAAGCTTCCCGGAGGAATCTCCGAATTCACCTTTACCGGCCTCTATCTGTTTCGCAACACGTACAAATACGAGCTGAGCTGGCTGCCGGGGAAAAAGCTGCTGATAAAAGGCGAAAAAGAGGGAAAGAGCTTTTACAGTCTTCCCATGGGCTTCCCGGAAGACAAGCAACTTCGGGAAACCCTTCTTCATGAAGTCAACTATATAAAGAACCTCACGGAAAATCATGCGGACGACGCCCGCGTCTGGCTCGAGAGCATTGGCTACAACGTGTGCGAAGATCGGGACAACTTCGACTATCTCTACCTTCGTGAAGACCTGGCAACTCTTCGAGGCAAGAAATACCATAAAAAGCGCAATCAGGTTAACGCATTTATCAACAACTACTCCTATGAAGAACGGCCGCTATGCAGCGACAATATTGCAGACGCTTTTTCCGTTTTGGATGAATGGCGTCGTTTGAGAGAAGACGACGGGGACTATGAAGCGAGTAAAGAAGCCCTTGAGCAGAAGGATTTTCTTTCTCTGGACGGCTACATTGTCTACGTCGACGGCAAACCGGCTGCCTACACCATGGGCGAAGGAATTGCCAACGGAAGTACCTATGTAATTCATGTTGAGAAGGCCATTGGTCACTACCGGGGCATTTATCAATTTATCAATCAGGCTTATGCCTCGGTTCTTCACAAAAAGTATCAGTATATTAACCGCGAACAAGACCTGGGCGACGCCGGCCTACGCCAGGCAAAAATGACCTATCGCCCTGCGGGCTTTATTAAAAAATACCGGGTGTGCACAATAGGTAGTGTGGAAGTGCCCTTTCACACAGTAAACGCCGGAGAAGTGCGCGAATATGCGGGAAACCCTCGTTGATGAAATACTAGCGATCCACCCCGAACACTCCAGGGAAAAGCTCCAACTCATTCTGGCGGCATTTTCTCATGCAAAGACCGAAAGACTCCCCCGAAGAGATCTGGCAGAAATTATCCATTACGCCGCCTCCATTACCCCGGCTAATCCTGTGCGATGCCTGCTGAGGAGAGACAGCGGGCATCAAGACGGTCCCACATCGATATATGTAATCGGACACGATCATGCGATGCTCTTCAGCATTTTAACCGGCGCTTTGGCTTCCGCAGGCTTTGATATACGCCGGGGCAGCCTTATCACCTCTGAGCGGATCGGCGGAAAGCGTTTAATCATCGATCATTTCTCCGGTAATCTTCCCCGAAAGACCGATTCCCCATCGTGGTTCCAAGGCTTCACAAAGACCATGGAAGACATGTATTTCATCCTCGAAAAGGGCGGAAGTCCCGAACAGAAACAGGAACTCATCCAGCAGCGAATCATCGAAATGGTGAGCACCTCCCTTGAGCAGCGAAGTACGCCAAAAGACAGCCTCTTAAATCCAATAAACCTTCGCATTGAGCAAAAACCCGACTCTACCCTCATCGAAATAAAATCCAGCGACACCCCGCTTTTTCTCTTCAGCCTGAGCAGCGTTCTCAGTCTTCACAGGCTTCGAATCGAACAGGTCAATATCGAGACTAAAAACGGGAGATTAATCGACAGCATCGAATTCACCGACAATCGGGGCAACCCGATTACCAGCGAGAAAAAGCTCAACCGCATCAAGCTCTCAATTCTCATCTCCAAGCAGTTCACCTACTTTCTCGACCAGGCTCCGGATCCTACCAAAGCCCTGACGCGCTTTGACGATCTTATTCAGGACGTGCGGCAGTTAAAAGCCGGGGAGGACATTCGGCAAATGCTGGCGTCCCCGGAATTCCACGGCGAGCTGGCCCGGCTTCTCGGCACCAGTGATTTTATTTGGGAAGATTTTATCCGGATCCAGCGGGACAGTATTCTGCCGATGCTCAAAAACGTTAACCGCAGCAGGCTTTTGAGCTTTGAACCTGAGGAGATGGCCGATGCCCTTACACGGCACCTGGAAAATTTCGACGGTCCGGATCTCGAACGGGAGCTCAATGCGTTTAAGAACAGACAGAGTTTTCTCATTGATATGGATCATATTCTCGTACGGGATCTGGATTTCTTCTTCCTGTCGCGAAGACTCAGCGCCCTCGCCGATGCGGTTATTAATGCCGCCTGCGAAATAGCCTATCGGAACTGCGTCGATCTGTACGGGGTTCCCCGGACCGCCGGCGGTCTGGAACCACATTGGGCGGTTTTTGGCCTCGGCAAACTTGGCGGTCAGGCAATGGGATACGCCTCCGACCTGGAGCTGCTGTTTATCTATTCCGACAGCGGTAAAAGCGACGGCAGCAAAGCCCTCGCGAATCGTGATTTCTTCGAGAAAATGTTCAAGCGGGCTGCGGGATTGATTTCCGCAAAAAAAGAAGGAATTTTCCAGGTGGACCTGCGGTTGCGGCCCCATGGAGAAGACGGCCCGGTGGCGGTGAAGCTCGACAAGTTCCAGGCTTATTACGGGGAAGACGGCAAGGCACACAGTGCAGAGCGCCTCGCCCTGGTCCGCCTGCGGCGCATCGGTGGTGAGCAGCGACTTGGAGAAGAAATTCTATCAATCAGAGACCACATCGTGTATGAAAGCGATTCCATCGATCTGCCGGAGCTGCGGGACCTGCGGCGTATCCAGCTGGAAGAAAAGCTGGAGGAAGGAAGAATAAACGCGAAGTTCAGCCCCGGAGGCTTGGTCGACCTTGAGTATAATGTGCAAATTCTTCAGGTGATACACGGCCGGGGCCACCCCCACATCAGAGGCCCGGGTATTCACACAGCGCTGCATGAACTTCAGCGCCTGGGTACCATCGACCGGGACGAAAGCCTGGCAATGATCCAGGCATACCGATTTCATCGAAACCTCATAAACGGACTGCGTATGCTTCGGGGAAATGCCGACGACCTCTTTCTTCCTGATGCGGCCCAGAGGGAATTCCGCCACCTTGCCCGTCGCATAGGCTACCGGCGAAACGGGGAACTCAGCGAATCTGATCAGTTAAAAATCGATTTCGAAACCCACAGCGCAAAGGTGCGGCAATTCGTCGAACGGCACCTCGGCAGAGATGCCATTCCCGGCGACAGGCGCATGACCGTGGTTGATCTGGTTCTCGGTGCGACCATAGACGACGAATCCCCCGGCGAGTTCACCGCCCTTTTTGCCAGTTCGGGTTTTTCCGAACCACGGAAGGCCCAAGTCAACCTGAAGCGCATTGCTGAGGGACTCGGTTCCCAATCAGATTTTATCAGGCTCATAATACTGGCCTGGGAACGCATATGCCGGAGCGCCGATCCGGATATGGCGCTGAACAATTGGGAACAGTTCGTCGCCAATCTCTCGGACCCCCAAGAGCACATCCTGCAATTGCTGAGTCAGCCACGGCGCATGGACATTCTGTATCAATTGCTCGCCAGTTCCCAATACCTTGCGGACACCCTAATCCAGAATCCCGGGTTTTTCCTGTGGGCAACGGACCCCATGGTTGTGAACCGTCCCCGGACGCAGATCGATATGGAAGAAACGCTGGCTGCCGAAGCCGCCTCCGCGGTCGATCGACTGGACTGGCAAAACCGGATTCGGCTCATGCGCAAGCGGGAAATCCTGCGGATAGGAGTACGGGACATCGCCCTCGGTGTCAAAATCGAAGAAATAATGGGGGAAATATCCTTTCTCGCCCGGGGCTGCTGCGAAGTATCTCTCAAAGAAGCATGGCGTCGCGAGCAGCAAAAATCCCCCGAGCAGGATATAAAAAGCGCTTCCCAACGGGTTTCAGTCCTCGCCTTCGGCAAGCTCGGAGGATGGGAACTCAACTACAGCTCGGATATCGACCTTCTGTGCGTATACGACGCCGATCCACATGCAAATCGGGACAATGAAAACCAGCTGTACACCCGGGTTTTTCGGGAAATGGTAAAAGATCTCAACGACTTCACCAGCGAAGGCCAGGCCTACCGGGTAGATATGCGGCTCAGGCCGTACGGAGCCTCGGGCCCCCTTGTGTCTTCCCTGAGCTCGGCATTTTCCTACTATCAGAAGCAAGCCGAACCCTGGGAATTCCAGGCCCTGGTAAAGCTCAAACCCGTCGCGGGAAACCTGGTTCTGGGTGAACGGTTCCTGGAGAACCTCAAACCGGTGTTCGACAACGTTTGGGAAGTACACGATCCCAGAGAAAACATCAGGAAGATGCGGGAAAAAAGCATTGCCCATCATGTGGGGGGCAGTGGATCGGATCTTAACGATCGGGACGCCGACATCATGGCGGGATTCGATGTGAAGAATGATCGCGGAGGCATCAGGGACATTGAGTTTTTCATCCAGGGGAAGCAGATGCTGCACAGCGCCGACTACCCGGCGGTACTGACGGGGAACAGTCTCCGGGGCCTTCAGCTTTTGCTGCGGGCCGACCTTATTTCCTCCGAGCTCGCCGCCAGATTAAGCGAGTACTACCGTTTTTTCAGAAAGGTTGAGCATTATCTGCAACTCGCCCAGAATCGCCAGGAGCACCGTCTGCCGGACAAGCAAGAGGATCGGGCGAAACTCGCCCGCTGCATCCAGCCTCAAAGCACGACAGAGGGTTTTTTCCGATACTTCAGCTCCGCCCTCAAGGAAGTCCACGCGGTGTACCGGGGCTTTATCAGTCAGTCCTGATAAAAAGAGAATCTATCAGAATGTCTTACCTTTTATGGGAATATCCTTTTAAATAGTCGAAAAGTTGAAAGATTGGTAACAGATTCAGGGTTTTGCCATGTTCTATACGTAGATTCACTCGGGAGAATGGTTTGCAGATCGATATCGAAAAATACTATTCAACATACGCGCCGATGGTGTACCGCCGATGTCTGGCAATCGTCAAAAACGACGATGCGGCATCGGACATCATGCAGGACGTGTTTGTTAATCTTCTACGATTCCAGGAGCGCCTGGAACACAAGGGACCGTCCAGCTTGTTGTACACAATGGCGACCAACTTGAGTCTCAATTACCTTCGTTCACAAAAGTTGAGGCAGTACACTCCGGTCGATGAATATGATCCGGGTTGGAGCGATCCCAGCGGTGAGACCATTCTCGCCAGGCACTTTCTCGACCGTCTTTTCTCGATCGAGGATGAGAAGACTCAGACCATTGCCTGGCTGCATTATGTCGACCGCTTCACCCTGGAAGAAACCGCAGAACAGGTCGGCATGTCGGTATCAGGCATCCGAAAACGTCTGAGAAAGCTCCAGAGCCGGGGCAAATCCCTGAAGGAGGCCTAGGAAACGATGAAAGCCCAGACTGACCACATTAACGATTTGTATTATGAACAGGCAGCCGTGGATGAGTTGCCCGGCAAGGTACTCGACCGCTTAAAGGAGCAGCCTTCCTTCAGCGCTGAAGAATTTGAACGGCGGGTTGGCGAACTCCGTGAGGAAAACCGTCAGTTCCACCGGCGCAAAGACAGCCGAAAAATACTTGAGGCAATCAGGTCCCGGGCCTTTGCCGACGCTCATGACGAAAATCGCGTTTCGGTATTCGCCGATGAGTTTAAGCGCCGCGATGATGCTTCCGACGCAGCTCCCCGGCAATCAAAATTTCGTATTGCCGGTATGCCCCGCTGGGGAGCCGCCCTGGCGGCCGCCCTACCGGTATTTTTGGCCATCGGCATCATAATGCGGATGGGCATCCCCGCAGGCCCAGAAATTCCCGGCGATATCGAGCCCGGCATCCGCACCAAGGGGCTAGAACCCCGGATATTCGTCTATCGCGATATGGGTGACGGCCAGGCTGAACTCCTGCAGGACAGCACCCAGGTACAGGAAAACGACAGGCTGCAGATTTCCTACCTGGCGGCCGGTATGAACTACGGCGCCATCCTCTCGATTGACGGCTCATCGGTGATTACCCTTCATTATCCCGAAAATTCCAATATGCTCCCTCGATTACAACCCAGAGATGAGGTATATCTACCATATGGTTATCTGCTTGACGATGCGCCGGATTTCGAACGATTCTTTTTCGTAACCTCCAATGAAGCATTTGACGTCAGAGAGCTTATGGCCAGCCTCACCCCTCAATTACGGAGCAATGCATGGGCAGAACAGGGCACCCTGGAAATCCCGGGAGACTTTAAAGTCCATCGTATCAATCTGGTTAAACCCCGGGCACAACGTTAGGAGGCAGAAATGAAAATAAATAAAATACTGCCCATACTTTTTATACTATTATCGGTTAGCATTGCAGCGGTCGCCCAAAGCGGCCCTAGCGAACCTCAGGGTGTGCGTCGATTCGGTCTGTTTGTCGGTGTAAACGACGGTGGCAGCACTCGTCAGCAGCTGCGCTGGGCGGTAAGCGATGCCCGCAAACTCAGCGAAGTGATGTCGGAAGTGGGCGGAATACTGCCCGGCGATGCCCTCGTACTTGAAGATCCGGGCACTCGCAGCATTGCATCGGGATTCGACAGGGTTAACCGGCTCATCGAAATTGAAGAAGCCAATGCTCGCCGTGTCGAGTTTGTCTTTTACTATAGCGGACATTCCGATGAAACCGGTTTGCTTTTGGGCGATGATCACATGGCCTACAGCGACCTGAGAGAGGCGATACAATCGGTAAATGCCGATGTCCGCGTAGCGATTCTCGACTCATGCGCCTCAGGGGCGTTTACCCGCTCCAAGGGCGGGGAACGAACGCAGCCCTTCCTCATCGGCGACAGTTCGGATATGACCGGCCATGCTTTTCTCACCTCCAGCTCGGAGGATGAGCTGGCTCAGGAATCCGACAGGCTGGCGGCATCGTATTTTACGCACTTTATGATTTCCGGCCTTCGCGGCGCGGCGGACCATTCCGGAGACCGGAAGGTTACCCTAAACGAAGCTTACGAATACGCGTTCAACGAGACCCTCTCGGTTACCAGTAGCAGCGTCGCCGGCCCCCAGCATCCGTCATACAATATTGAACTCAGCGGTTCCGGGGACCTGGTCCTCACCGATCTGAGCAACCCGATTAGCTCACTGGTTCTCGACAGCGATCTGGCAGGACGGATGTTTATAAAGGACGGTCGGGGGAATATAATTGCCGAGGTCAATAAAGCTCCCGACAAGCTCATCGAAATCGCCCTCGATCCGGGCCTCTACTCTGTAGAGCTCAACGCCGCTAACGGCGGGTTTTACCAGTACCAGTTCAACCTCTCATACCGGAGTCAGCGTTTACTGGGCATGCGCGATATGAATCCCATTCAGCCAATCGCCAATCGAACCCGGGGCGGCAGCCCTATCGAACCCTTCCTTCAAAATCAGGACAGCGCTTCCGCAGAAAACCGGGAAGTGGAAGACGGCACCCTGGACGGACCGGAAGAGCCCGCAGCAGATATTGGGGGGCAGGAACTGCCTGACAGCTCCGATAGCGGCGAGGCGAATGACTTTTTTATCAATGAAGACGATTTTTTTACCGACGAAGAGGATTTCTTCTCGGATGAATCGGACTTTTTCGACGATCCCTTCTTTGCCGATGAAGGTGAACAGCCGGCCCGGGATCTGGTACCCGGCAGCGAAAATTCGAGCATCACCGATGCGCGGCCTGAGCAGGATAAAATACCGTCGAACAACAGCGGATTAAAGCGGGAGGAGCCCCTAAGTGCCGATCCCCAGCAGTCGCCGGCATTTCGCTATGAGCCGTTTTACGCCACAGTAGTTCCCGGCATAAGCATTCCCTGGGGCGACGGAAGCGGTATGCACAATAACGTCGCCGTTTCCCCGCTCATTCTTGAAACCGGGATGATTACCGGCTCAGCGATGAGCGGCATTGTCAGCACTCATGAGGGCAGGGTCATCGGGGCTTCCTTCGCGGGAATCGGAATAGAATTCCGCGACAATCTGGTAGGCGCGGGTTTCGGCGGGATTTACACCATCGCTTCGGGTCGGGTATTCGGCGCACAGCTGGCCGGGGTGTTCAACATCGCCTCTGAACCGTCCGTAACATTCCAGGCAGCCGGAGTATTTAATATCGCCGAGGAGCCGATCAGCGGAGCGCAAATTTCCGGCGTGTTCAATGAGGCGGATCACAGAATCGACGGTGTGCAGCTCAGCGGTGTATTTAACGAAACCGGAACAGTGAACGGCGCTCAGATTGCTGGGGTATTCAACAACGCAGTACAGGTCAACGGGGCTCAGCTCGGTACGGTAAACATCACCAAGAACGGCAACGGAGTACAGCTTGGTGTCGTTAACCTGGCCCGCGGCCGACTGAACGGCGTGCAGCTCGGTGTCATAAACGTCGCAGACGACCTGTACGGCATTCCCATTGGTCTTATCAGCTGGGTCCGTCAGGGGATTCACGACATCAGCTACTGGACAGAAGACGAAACTACAAGCTTCGTCGGCACTGCCAACGGCAGCAGGAATTTTTATGCCATACTCTATGCGGGAATAGACAACCAGGGAGAATTTGATCTGCTCCCTGAACTCACCGCTGGATTCGGATGGGGACTTCGGATCAGTCTCAAGCCGATATACTTCGATCTCGAGGCGACGGTTCGTCGGGGGACCCGGGGCGAAAGCGCCAACGACAGGATGGTCAGCCTGTTTGACCCGGAGAACCCTTACATCTATCCGACCGCGCGCTTCATGACCGGCCTTGAGTTCCTTGGGATTGGGTTCTTCCTCGGCTTGAGCATGGATCTCGAACTTGAGCAGTCCCTCACCGGCGGCCTCGTCAGATACAACGGCAAGGCGAGCGGTGCTCGGCCAATCGAAGGATTCGGAACGATACACCATCGGTTTATGTGGGGAGTCAGGCTATAAAGCCTTTAAGCAATCCCGGTTGAGAATAAGCCCGGCGTGGCGCCGCATTGCCGCCACCGGGCTTTTTTATGCCCGGAACAGGAATCACGGGGCCAGGGTCTGAGCCTATTAGCGGACTGTCCTCATAGCTAAACAGGCCGTGGCCAGTTCTCGACACGCGAATCCCAACAGTCGACTCCATTCACACAGGGACCGGAATGTTGGCTCTCAACGGAAGTCTCTTAAAAGCCGGATATCACATGCAAGCTCTCGACGGGCCGCTCCCACAAACGAGCTCTCGACGGACCGCTTCCCGAAGCCGGTGCCACTCGCTCGGCATCAACGCAAATTGTGAAACGAAAAAAACCACAAGCTTCCAGGCACTCTATAAAAAAAAGAGGCCGCCCGGCGGAGTACCGGACGGCCAAACACATACAAAACCTTACAGGAGGTCAGGTTACACGTCGTAATAGAGCTCAAACTCGACGGGAGTCGGCTGGAGCTTCTGAATTTCCACCTCTTCCTGGAGCCGGTAGTCGGTATAGGCTTCAATAAAGCCCTCATCGAATACGTCTCCGGCGGTGAGCCAGTCTTTGTCAGCCAGCATTTCCTTGATGGCCTCTTCCTGGGTTGCACAGGTGGAGGGAATGGATGCGGCTTCTTCCGCAGGAAGATCGTAGATATTCTTATCCAGAGCGGAACCAGGATCGATCTTGTTCTTGATTCCGTCTATCATGGCCATCGTCATGGCTGCAAAACCGAGATATGGGCTTCCTGAGCTGTCGCCGCAACGGAATTCGAAGCGTCGGGCATTATCGCCGGTGACATAGGGGATACGCACTGCCGCGGAGCGGTTCGTCGCCGAGTACGCCAGCTTAACCGGAGCTTCGTAACCGGGAACAAGCCGCTTATAGCTGTTACCCGTAGGATTGGTAAATGCCTGGATGGATCGGCCGTGCTTTAACAGTCCGCCGATGGCATACAATGCAGTCTCGGAGAGGTTTGCATATTCATCCCCGGCGAAGGTGTTTTTTCCGTCCTTCCAGATAGAAGTGTGGACATGCATACCCGATCCATTATCTCCAAACATGGGCTTGGGCATAAACGTCGCGCTTTTTCCGTACTGATAGGCGGTATTCTTAACTGCATACTTGTATTTGTGAACCAGGTCGCCGGCTGTGATGATTTCACCGAACTTCACGCCGATCTCTCCCTGGGCTGTGGCCACTTCATGGTGGTGCAGGAACACGGTTAAGCCCATGGATTCCATGTTCGCCACAATGTCGCCGCGCAGATCCATCAGGGTGTCCTGGGGAGTGGCGGGGAAGTATCCCATTTTATGACGAATCTTGTGTCCGAGGTTAACCCCCTCGTTTCCGGCAGTCCAGGGACCTTCACCGGTTTCAACTTCGAAAAAGCTCGAGTTTGCGGAATTGCCGATGCGAACAGAATCAAATATGAAGAATTCCGGCTCGGGCCCGAAATATATGGTATCGCCAATTCCAAGACTCTTCATGTATTCCTGGGCTCGGTAGGCGATGTTCCTGGGTGCCCGCTCATAGCGCTCGCCGGTCCGGGGCTCGTAGATATCGCCAAAAAGAACCAGAGTTTTTCGTTCTCGGAAGGGATCCACGAATGCTGAACTCAGGTCCGGCTTGAATACCATGTCCGATTTATCAATGCTCTTCCAGGCCCGAATGCTGGAACCGTCGAAGGGAATACCGTCGGTAAGCTGCTCTTCATCCATATTCTTTGCGACAAAGGTGGTGTGCTGAAGCATACCGAACATATCGCCGAACTGGAGATCCAGATACTCGATTCCTTCCTTCTTAATCATTTCAAGAATGGCTTTGGCTGACATGAAAACTCCTTTTTCGTAGCCCTTGGCTCTCGTTAATACAATTTCGTAGTAAATATAGTTGTGACCTTCTTTTTTGTAAAGCTAGTACACCGTAAATTTGCAAGTAAATACGCTTTTTTTTCGATAATTATTCATAATTCCTGATCAGCGGGCAGCATAGATCATGTTTAGGTCCGCCCAGGGATATCCCCCGGAGTATCTGGATAAATCCTGTTAGATTTACTATCCTTCCTGCCACAGGAGAAACCATGGCAAATATAAACTACATAAATTTTGACAAGACTGAATCGATTAAACGCTTACAAAAACTCACAGCCCCCCGGCTTCAGGATGTTTTGGACGCTGAGCGTGTTGAGTCGATGGAATGCTCGGCTGATTTGGGAAATGGAGAAAAGCTGATTTTTAATTACTCTGCAAAACAGATTTCCGACGAGATTATCGATGCACTTTATTCGCTTGCTGAAGAGCAGCAGCTGCTAAATAAGTATGCTCTTCTGGCGGCAGGGGAATACATGAATACCGGAGAAAACCGCCGGGTGCTTCACCACCTCACCCGGGGACAGCTCGGACCAGCTGTCATGCATGAGGGAAAGGATCTGGGGGGCTTTTACCGCGAACAGCAGAGCCGGATAGCCGACTTTTCCCGCAAGGTTCATGGCGGTGAAATTAGCTCGGAAGGAGGTGCCCCCTTCGATACGGTGGTTCAGGTAGGCATCGGAGGTTCTGACCTGGGGCCCCGCGCAATGTACCTTGCCCTGTTGAACCATGTCGCTTCCCGGGCAGCCGACGGGAGCCGGGGAACCGGAAGCAAGCTCGATGCCCACTTTATTTCTAATGTTGACCCGGACGATGCAGCGGATGTCTTAAGAAAAATCGATCCCAAAACCACGTTGTTTATCCTCGTTTCCAAGAGCGGTACCACCCAGGAAACCCTGACCAATGAAGCGCTGGTCATTTCGGCCATGAAAAAAGCTGGGATTTCGGCACCGAAAAAACACATCGTGTGCGTAACCAGTGAAACGAGCCCCCTCGCCAAGAGCGACGACTACTTAGCCTCGTTTTTTATTGATGATTTTATTGGCGGTCGATACAGTTCCACTTCTGCAGTCGGGGGAGCGGTGCTGAGCCTGGCATTCGGACCGGAAGTATTTGCTGAGTTCCTGGAAGGTGCACACGCGGCGGACAAATCAGCTATGGAAAAGGATATACGGAAGAACCCTGCGCTAATTGATGCACTAATTGGCATTTGGGAGCGAAATTTTCAAGGCTTTCCCGCCACGGCAGTCCTCCCCTACTCTCAAGCCATGAGCCGATTCCCCGCCCACCTTCAGCAGATGGACATGGAGAGCAATGGAAAGCAGGTGAACAGAGACGGCGAAATACTGGATTACCCCACCGGACCGGTTATCTTCGGCGAGCCGGGAACCAACGGACAGCACAGTTTTTATCAGCTTCTTCATCAGGGAACCGATATCGTACCCCTTCAGTTCATCGGTTTCCTGGAGAGTCAGGACGGTCTGGATGTAGATTTTTCCGGTTCCACGAGTCAAAAAAAGCTCAATGCGAATTTGGCGGCGCAAATTATTGCCTTTGCAAAAGGAAGTGCAAACGACAATCCGAACAAGCACTTCCCCGGGGAGCGCCCTTCGAGCCTGCTGTATTCCACGCGTCTAAGCCCCCGGGTTTTAGGCGCCTTGCTTGCCCATTTTGAAAACAAGGTGATGTTTCAAGGACTTATCTGGAATTTGAACAGTTTTGATCAGGAGGGCGTGCAGCTCGGCAAAATACTCACCAAGCAGGTTCTCGGCTCCCAGGAACTGGATAGCTCCCTCGAAGCTTTTAGTAAGAAACTCGGAGTACGTTGACACAAAACCCGCCGCCGGGTTAACGGCGGCGGTTTATTCTCAATAAACCTGAAGGGAAGCGGCTACAATCGATTCTCTATCCATCGCAGACAGTCATCGAATGCCTTCGCCTGTAAAGCATCGTGGAAAACTTCATGCCTGCAGCCCTCATAAATTGCAGTTTCACATTGGTCCCAACCGAGTTTTTTATAAAATTCAGCCAGTAGACCGGGAGTTTTACCAAAACCCGCCACCGGATCGTCACTGCCGCAGAAAAACAGCAGGGGAATGCTCTGATCCGCCAGTTCACGCCGATACTGACGGGAATACACATAAATATTGATATCCACCAGGGCCGCATACGCGCCAAGGCGGAGAATATTTCCGCAGAGGGGGTCGGCAATGTAGGCATCAACCTCATCCGGAATGCTGCTTATCCAATCCAGCTCGGTACGCATGCCCGAATATCGTTTATTCTTATGATAACGCCCCAAAACCAGATCATCTATTGCAGCGCTGACGTGAGATTCACCGTGTCGTTTTATTTGGTGCATAATAAAGCGCAAGCCAAGCCTCGCCAGGAGCTTTCCGTTTTCCGGATGACCGCTGAGAATGACTCCGCTAATCCGGCCGAGGTGGCCAGGTGGCAGGGTAGCAAGGGCGGCCCTGACAATCATCGATCCCATGCTGTGACCGAAGAGAATAATTTTGCCCTCATCATAACGGGAGAATACATACTCCAGCACATGGCTCAAATCATCCAGGTAAAGCCGCCAGCCTTCGTCGAGGGGAATCAGCCCAAAATCCGGATTATCGTACAGATGTTTTTTCAAACTGATGGGATCTTCGCTGTGGGAGCTATTAATCGCCGTATACCCGTGACCTCTCTGATCGTAGGCGAGAACATTATACCCGTTATGGGCCAGAAATAGCGCAAACTGCTGGTACCGGGCGGAATGCTCCGCAATCCCATGCACCAAAACAACGGTCCCCCGGGCGGTACCTTTTGCATTCCAAAGCCGGGCAAAGGCCATGGAAGCTTTAACCGGTATATGTAGCTGTTCTTCCCGCATGTATCTAGCATATGTCCTCAAGAGGTCGTTGTCCAATGTATTTTTTTTCTATCATTTTTTATGTACCCAGTGCCCCGAAAACAGCTGATTTAAAACAGCTAATCCGTTTGCTGTCCTGCAATTGCCGGCCTCTGATTACTATTGAGACATAAAATCATGCTATCCCACGCCTTATAAAGGTTTACCACAGACAAATCAGCTGTTTTCGGGGCACTGGCTTTGGTTTACACTGGAGACATGAATACAAAAGGAAACACCCTGTCTGTCCTGCTGCGCATTCTGGACGTCGAGCAGAACAACCTGCAACGCTCGGACTCAAAGGCGACGGCCCTGCTCTCGACCCTCGGGGTCTTTATGGTCTTCTTCATCGTGCATTTCGATAAGATCACCATAAATGAAATCTCCCTGACGCTGGTCTTTTTTTATTTTTTCAGCGCACTGACCACGATATTCTGTCTGTTAAAGGTGATCAGTCCCAAAATGGTAAACGTTCCCGAAGAGCCTGATCTCAAGGATGCCCGATTCTCCATCAACCCGACGTTTTTTGGCGGAATTTCCCGATTCAAAACTCCCGGCAACTACGCCCGCTACCTCGAGGACCTAGCGGAAGATGATCATGCGGTATATACCATGTTCAGCAAGCAGCTGTTTGCCATTGCAAAAATCAATATGCGAAAAAACAAGTGGCTCAAGCGGGGAATGAACTCGTTTATCGCCGCTATAAGCTTTGAGTTATTTTCGATAATCACTGTCTACGTGGATTTCGCATTCTCAAAAGCATAAAAAGATATTAGTATACAATCTCTTTTACCAGATCCGCATCATTAGGAGAAATCATGGCACGCAAGTACAATTTTTACGCCGGACCTTCGACTCTGCCCGAGGAAGTGCTCAAGGAACTTGAGGCAGATTTCGTTGATTACAAGGGATTGGGTCTCTCCCTCGTTGAAACCAGCCACAGAAGTCCGGAGTACGATGAAGTGCATCAGTCGGTCATTCAGGGTGTCAAATCACTCCTCGGTTTGAGCGATGATTATGAAGTGGTTATGATGGGAGGAGGAGCCACCCTTCAGTTTTCGGCTGTCCCCATGAATCTTCTGGGTGATAAAAAGCGGGCTGATTATGTAATCAGCGGTACCTGGGCAAAAAAAGCCCTGGCTGACGCCAAGGTATACGGCGAACCAGTGGTTCTTTGGGACGGGAAGGACGGTAATTATACCAGTCTACCGGCAGCGGATTCTGTCCGCCCCGGGAAAGACAGTGCCTATCTGCATATTACCAGCAACGAGACAATTAACGGGGTTCAATGGAAGGATTTCCCCGATGTGGATATTCCGCTGGTGGCAGACATGTCATCGGACATTCTCTCGCGCCCCCTACCTGTCGATCGCTTCGGTTTGATCTATGCAGGAGCTCAAAAAAACCTGGCCCCCGCCGGGGTTACCCTGGTCATTATCCGCAAGGATCTGCTTGATCGGGCAGGGGACAATGTGGGCGCCTACCTGAAATACAAGACCCACGCTGAGAAGGACAGCCTCTACAACACGCCGCCGGTGTTCTCGATTTGGGCCATGAGCCGGGTACTTAAATGGATTGAGCGGAACGGCGGTCTGGCGGGCATAGAGAAAATCAATGCGGAAAAAGCCGATATGCTCTACCGGGCCATCGATGAGGCCGATGGTTTTTACAACTGCCCCGTTGATGCCTCGTACCGTTCAAGCATGAACGTGGTTTTCACGTTGGCCGACGAAGAGCTGCAGGGCGAGTTTCTCAAGGGCGCAGGTAACCTGGGAATGCTCGGCCTCAAAGGCCACCGATCGGTGGGCGGGTGCCGCGCTTCGATATACAACGCCATGCCGATTAGCGGAGTACAGGCCCTTGCGGAATACATGAAGGATTTCGCCGCGAAAAAGGGCTAAGCGACTCGGATATCCATCGACTGACACAAAAAAGAATGTGATTTTCTTTCAGGGGAATCTTGACGACAGGTTCGGGCGGTATTAGAATTTAACTGTTGATGAAGATTTCATCAGGATTCCAGGTTCCCGGGAGAACCCGTAAGTTCCCCGAGGAAGGGTCCAGAACATACTGCAGGAGGGCTTATGGCAACTCCACCTAAAGCAGACGGGCCTGACAGTCCTTGATTCTCAATCGGGACTGCCGATGCCCCGTGTCAGACAAATCCATCAATGTCTGTGACATTGATTTAAGAAGCCCGGGAACATGATCCCGAGGTTAAGGCCGGCAGTTAGTGCCGGCCCTTTTTTTGCCCGCATATCAATCTAAATTATCGCTAAACTATTGGCGCTGCAGTTCGAGCCTGGTGCATCAACAGATACGGCAACATATAGCTATGCCAGCCAGTCTGACGGCATATACCCGTTACATCTATCCCCAGGCATTATTCCGCAAGCAGTGGGCCGAGAAAATCCAAGTAGGTTTTCCAGGCATTGTCGCCGTAATTTCCGGCCTGGACCCAGGCAGCCGGTATGTCCCTGCTTCTGAGGAAATCCCGAACGAGGGTATTTCTTGCAAGCATCTGACGCCGGTTTAGTTTGAGAAGTTGGGTGGAGGGCAGCTGATCTTCTTCAAAAGGATCGGCTCCTGCTACGATAAACGCGATATCAGGGGTGGCTCGCCCCCACTGCTTTTCGCTTCGAGACACGAGCTCGCTCAGGCCGACGGCCAACCGCGAGTTGTACGTACCCTCTTCGCCGGCATCGACTGCAATATCGATATCGCTGGATATCCAGGCCGGATCCGAGTCATAGCCCGGAACCTGCCGCCGCTCGTCAAGCGGCCAACCTCGGGCCATATGGATGCTTAAGGCGATGACGCCCTGGTCTCCCCCCTGATTCAGGCGCTTGACCAGATCTGCGGTTCCGTCACCCTTGTGGGCGTCAATATCAATAATCCATGCCGACGGCTTTTCCCCGCCTCCCGCTAGGCGCTCCCTGGCGGCCAGAGTGTCGCTGTAAAAGCAAAAACCCGAACCGAAGTCCCAGTGAGCATGGTGAAATCCTCCACCAAAATACCAGGCTTCACCAGTTTCGAGAGCGAGCTCAGCGGCGCGGATAACCCCGCCGCCTCGCCGACGGACAATCTCGAATAGCTCGGATAATGGCCTGCTGGCTGCCGAGGGTGCATAGCGGTAATAGTCGCCGTTGCGGTCAATCAGCTCAAAGGTGCGAAGGATTTCGGTCTCCAGCTCGGCTCCGCCGGCGAGAAGCCGCCGTATGTAATTGGGGCAATGAACCGCGGCCAGCTCCGCTTCGCTGGGGGCCTTGGCCAAATCGGAGTGATACCAGGACGGCATGGATTCTCCGGAAGGCGGAATTGCGCTTTCCCCGGACATATGCAAGAGCTCCTTCATGGTTTTGAGCGCATTATTAAATGATATGGGGATATCTATACCGTAATCCGCCACATCCAGGCGGTCTGATGGATCGTAAATAATTTCCATGGGATTCCTATGTGCTTTTTTCCCCCGCTTCAGAAGACCACTGAACCGGCATACCGGTGGCGTCAATGAGATCGCGCCACAGACTGCTTTCCGGATCTACGTGATTCCGGGTTCCCGTGGCAATTCTCATGGGAACGTGTACGAAGTGGTTGTTCAGCAGGCTTACCAGTATCTTCGTTTTTCCCGCCATGGCCGCATGCACCGCATTTGTTCCCAGACGCGAACAGTACAAGCTGTCCGTCGGTATGGCCACCGATGACCGGATGATATAGCTGGGATCTATGTATTTTATGTTCACCGGGAAATTAATACTTGAGAAATGATCCGCCAATCGTTTTTTGAGGTACACGCCGATATCCCCCAGAAGCTTGTTTCCCGAGGCATCGGTTCCCTCCTGAGCATCCAACAGCCGCTGTCCGGCACCTTCGGCCACGACGATAACCGCATGGTTTCGCCGTTCAAGGCGCTTCTTCAAATGCTCGAAGAGCCCTCCGGGACCTTCGAGGGAAAACGGAACCTCGGGAATAAGTACATAATTGACATCATGACTCGCTATCGCAGTGTGGGCGGCAATAAAACCGCTCTCCCGGCCCATGAGTTTTACCAGGCCGATACCGTTTTGCGCTGAATGGGCTTCCTGATGGGCGGCGAACACCGATTCAGTAGCCCGGACCACCGCGGTCTCGAACCCAAAGCTCTTTTCGATAAAGCTCAAATCGTTGTCTATGGTCTTGGGAATACCGACCACGGCAATTTTGAGCCCGCGTTTCTCGATTTCCTCCGCCAGGGCAAGGGCCCCTTTTTGCGTCCCGTCGCCCCCGATGGTAAAAAGCATATTGATATTCAACCTTTCCAGGGCGTCGACCAGATCTTCGGTGCGGTCCCCGCCCCCGCGCGAGCTGCCCAGCATTGAGCCGCCTATGCGATGAATATCATCCACCACATTGGGGTTTAATTCGATGATCGGCTCGCTGACAGTTCCCAAAAGACCGTTGTACCCGAACCGAATGCCGGTTATGCGCTGCACTCCGTAGCGGTACCAGAGGGTCCGAACCACCGAACGGATTACATCGTTGAGCCCGGGACACAGGCCTCCGCAGGTCATGATTCCCGCCCGCACATGCGCCGGCTGGAAATAGATCATCTCCCGGGGACCCGCCTTCTGAAGCGTTCCGTAATCCTCGTAGTTTCTGCTTTCCCCGTCTTTCTCAACTTTAACATGATAGAGGATTTCCTCGTCATCGCTCACATAGTTTGCTATAGTGTCACCATAGATCTTCGAAAAGACGATGGGCGACTGAATTTTCGTTTTTCCGAGATCGGGAACGGAAAAATCGTAGGTTTCTGCCATCTGCGGACTCCAGATTTTTATGATGTTTCCATATTAGTCCAAGGACAGCTGCTACACAAGCTGAGCGGATAATCCGCAGGCCGCCTAGCCGCTGAGGAGAATTCATGAAAGTATTGGTAATCGGCGGAGCAGGCTATATTGGTAGTCACGTATGTCTCGAACTTTTGAGCGGCGGTCATGAGGTGGAAATCTTCGACAATCTCTCCAGCGGCGTGAGGACCAACCTGCTTCCGGGATTCGGCTTTACCCACGGCGACATTTTACAGAAAGAACAGCTCTTGCACTGTATTGCCAGCAAGGGCCCCTTCGACGGGGTGATTCACCTGGCGGCATTTAAGGCTGCCGGCGAATCAATGATTAAGCCGGAAAAGTACTCGGTGAACAATATTACGGGCACCATCAACATCCTCAACGCCATGTCTGAAACCGGGATTCCGAATCTGGTCTTTTCATCTTCGGCGGCGGTCTATGGCGAACCCCAATACCTTCCCATCGACGAAAATCACCCCTGCGATCCGGAGAACTACTACGGTTTTACCAAACTTGAAATCGAGCGCTTCCTTCAATGGTACTCGAAGTTGAGGGGTATCCGCTTCGCAGCCCTGCGCTATTTCAATGCCGCGGGTTACGATTCCCAGGGCAGGATCTACGGGCTGGAGCAGAATCCCGCCAACCTGCTGCCGGTAATCATGGAGGTCGCGGTAAACACGCGTCCTCAGCTGAAGATTTTTGGCAACGATTTCGCCACCGATGACGGATACGGTGTTAGGGATTACGTCCACGTCAGCGATCTCGCCGACGCCCATTTAAAGGCTATGGATTTCATTCAGAAAAACGGCAGCGACTTAATTGTCAACCTGGGGTCTGAATCGGGAATTTCCGTTAAAGAAATGCTGGAAACCGCCCGGGAAATTACCGGTCAGGCGATTCCATCCAGTGTTACCGACCGGCGGCCCGGAGACCCGGCAAAACTAGTGGCATCATCAGAATTGGCGAGAAAAACCCTCGGCTGGACGGCTTCGCGGAGTGATGTGGGAAGCCTGGTCGAGACTACCTGGAAGGCATACACCAAGAACTTTTCCATGTAAGCAAATATCCGGGCGCTAAGCCCTGATCCTGGGGTTACGGGTAAAACTGGGGCAATTACGGCCGGTATTGCGCAAAACCTGGGTGCTGGGCAGCTCCCTGCTCTTTATTCCGAATTGCCGGCATCCCTTTGGGTAATTCTGATCCCAGGTCACAAAAAAATGTGCGCAGTTGTGACAGTTGGGAGGGGGGGCCGGACTCTGATCCATGCGCTATTCTACTTTTTTTTATGTACTTTTTGAACGGTTGGCCCTAAGATTTTTATAGGGTTCGCGGGTTCGCGGATCTGCCAGAAGCATACTCGGAGGTACCCCATGCAGACCTACTTTTATCTGTCAATCTTTCCTACTCAGGCGTTGATCGCGAGCCAACTCGAGCCACGGCATTTCGGCAGCTATATGGCCACCGGAAAAAAGAACGGATCGTTTGAGCGCATTATTTTTATTGAGGTAGAGGGGGGCTTCGGGGAATACTTCGACTGGGAATATGCCCGGAAGCGCTGCGTCCTCCATGAGGACGGTCGCCCGAAAAACTCCGTATGGCTCAGCGTATACCGGGCACTGGAGCACACGCCGCTCACAGCCCTGAAATCCCTCTATCTCGTCACCAAGGATGGCCGGTCGCTCGAAATTCCGTCAAAGTCATACTCGGCACCGAAGAACACCCAGTATTACGTCTACAACGAGCTGTGCCCCATTAACCCTTTGGTGGTCAGCCGACTGGACCCCCATGATTTCGGCGCGTATATGACGAATCCTAAGGTAAAAGTATCGGTTCCGAAGGTGGTCTTTGCGGACTTAAAAACCATCGATCTGGATAATCCCGAGCAAACGGGAAACATCGGCCCGACCTATGACCGGAACCTGGAGCACTTCAAGGACTGCGTTCAGGCGGTTTCAGATGATCCTGAAAAAATGAATAAAAATGTCGAACGCAGCCATTCGGAGAGCTTCTCGTACAATATCATCAACCGGGGAATTTATGTGTGCCAGGGAGAGGACACGGTGTTCTTCCCGATGCCCGACGTGGGCGTCCTTCGTCAGAAGCACTACGACTGGGCACGCTCTGCGATGATTCTCTGACACCCGGCCGGCTCTACCCAGAAGCCGTCGGGCTCATTATACTTTGCGCCAATGATTGAATACGAACAACTCGACATAGAACGGGCGGTCCTGGTAACCATCAGACCCCGGGAACTCAGCGAGCGCGAAGCCCGCAATCACCTCGAAGAACTAGAGGGCCTGTGCAGAACGCTGGGCTTTGAGAGCGCCGGTGAGTTTATCATCCCGATTAAAGAGCCTCAGCCGAAATATCTCGTTGGCAGCGGTTGGGCCGAGGAAATATCTGTACAGGCGGAAGCCCTGGAGGCCGACTATATCGTGTTCGACGACGACCTCAGTCCTAGTCAGCAGCGAAACCTCGAAAAGCTCTGCAAAAAACCGGTTATCGACCGGCACCAGGTTATCATCGATATTTTCGCCGACCGCGCGCAAACGAGGGAGGCCAGCCTGCAGGTCGAACTGGCACGACTGGTGTACAGCCTTCCACGGCTGCGCCGGATGTGGACCCACCTTTCCCGTCAGCGGGGAGGCGCTAAGGGAACCCGGGGAGAGGGAGAAACCCAGCTGGAGGTCGACCGCCGGCTCGTGGAAGCCCGTATAGGCAAACTGAAGGCGGAACTTAAGCAGGTGCGCAGTCAGCGGGGCACCCTGAGAAAACACCGTGAATCCGTTCCGGTTCCCACCGCCGCCATTGTCGGCTACACCAACGCGGGGAAGTCCAGCCTGCACCACGCCCTGACGGCCTCTGAGATTCTCGTCGAAGACAAGCTCTTCGCCACCCTGGATCCGACCACTCGGCGCTATCGACTGCCGAGCGGCATGGAGCTTCTGGTCACCGATACCGTAGGCTTCATCAGAAAGCTGCCCCATGACCTGGTAGATGCCTTCAAGTCCACCCTGGAAGAAACCGTCCTTGCCCACTTCCTCCTTCATTTGGTGGACATAACCAATCAGGATTTCCGCCAGCACATCGAAACGACCCGGGAAGTGCTGGAAGAAATCGGAGCGGAAGACAAGCCGGAGATTCTCGTTTTTAATAAATGCGATCTGGCCAGTCCGGAGCATCGGATGTACGTAATGCAGGAGTATCCCGACGCCTTGTATATCTCCGCAAAAACCGGCGACGGTTTCACTGAACTCTCCGAGGCAGTCGAACGGGAGATGATGAAAAATCTCTCCTCGGTCACCATTACCCTGCCTCACAGCCGAAGTGATGTGGTTGCCCTGGCTCACCGGGAGGGCACCGTGCTGGACACCGAGTATCTGGACGACCACATCATTCTCAAAGCCCTGCTTCCCGGACGGGTAATTAATCGTCTCGCCGAATTCCCTGTTGAGTTCACCGCCGCCGTTCCCGCGGAGCCGGAGTGAGGGAGCGGCTGCCCCGGCTGGACACAGCCCCGGAGCTCCGGGCACGGCTGCTGGCCCATTGCCGGCTACAGCCCGGTGAAACCTGGTACGACCCTAGCGGCCGCCATGCGGTAGCCGTCCTCGATGCCCGGGATGGCGATTCTGCCGATAAGGTTCGCAGAACCGGTGATTTTCCCCCGCCGGTCATGCTTATTGCCGATCCCCCGTACAACTTCGCCGTGGGGGGCCGGAAGAGCACCCAGCTTTTCAGCGGGGACAGCGGACATTATATACGCTTCAGCAGGCAGTGGGTAAGCGCCGCCGTCCAAACACTGGCCGCAGACGCCCATCTATACATTTGGCTCGGCGCCGATCAGAACGACGGGTTCCAGCCTCTTCCGGAATTCATGATTATGATGCGGGAGTTCACCGGACTCAGGTCCCGAAGCATGATCACCATGAGGAACCAACGGGGATACGGAACCCAAAAAAACTGGATGAGCGTTCGTCAGGAACTGCTTTATTACCTCAAAGGCAAACCGGAATTCACGGCCCAATACACGGAAATCCCCAGGCTCCTCAGGGGATATTACAAGAACTCACGTTCCAATGACGACCGAAGTAAAAACAGAAATATAAGACCGGGAAATGTTTGGGTCGATATCCAGCAGGTCTTTTACCGTCTTGAAGAAAACGTACCCGGAAGCTATGCTCAAAAACCGATAAAAGCCCTCGAACGGGTTATATTATCCGGTAGCGGGCAGGATGAGGTTATATACGATCCCTTCGCTCATTCGGGAACCACCCTGATCGCCGCCGAGCGGAGCGGTCGACGATGCATCACCGCAGACATCGATCCGCTGTTTGCGGAAATCAGCATTCGTCGCTTAGAATGGTACAGGAAAACCGGAAAAACCGGCTGGCAATGGAATAATCCCTTTCCCGAGTCCGATATGCCCCCGGAGGCAGGGAAAATTCAGCCGGAATAAGAGGTACGATACATGCTTCGAAAATTCATTCTCACAGCGCTAATCTTCGCACTTCTTTTGCCGGCCGGGCTTTTTGCCGAAGGCGGAGCCACGTCCTCCGGACTCAGGCTCGGGCAGCTCCAGAGCGAAGAAGCCCCTGAGGAAACCGATGAACCGATATACGACGGCGGGCTCAGCGGCATAACTGCAATAAGCGGCCGGGGCAAACTGGTTCTGGGACTGAGTCTCAGCGCCTTGGGAGCCGGGCTGGTAATTATGGGCGAAATTTACCGTCAGCCCTTCCTTGATGCCAGGGAAGCGTATAAATCAATAGATCCGAACAGTGCATCGGTTGCCGATATTACCGCAGCCCGGGATGATTTCGAGCAAAAGCGCTTGCTGCACTACATTCCGCTTTTCAGCGGCATTGCCATTAGCGGGGTGGGCCTGTTTATAACCATCGACGGGGCATTTTCCGTAGACATTTATGAACCGCGGCAATATACGCCGAACCCGGTTATCCCCCAGAGTGGCAGCGGTTTCCTCATTTCTCCGAATTTCAACGGATTAGTGCTGCGATTTTGAAAGCTTGCGCCCCAGGGAGGGGCATCACTATAATACAAGCAATGAGCCCCGACCTTGTTTCCCCGACAATTTTCACCCACAGCATGACCACGCCCGTCGGCCCGCTGCACATCGCAGTTGACAGAAACGGCGCTGTTTTGCGCCTGAGTTTCCTGCCCCTGACGGAGTTTCCCGAAGGAGCGGAAGTCGAGAGCAACCGCTATGCCTGCGGCGAGGTCGCCTACCAACTGGATCAGTACTTTCGCAGCCGGCTAAAACATTTCGACCTTGATGTGGTTCTGGAGGGTACGGATTTCCAGCTGGATGTGTGGTCGAGGCTGCAGAAGATTCCCTTTGGCACAACCGTAAGCTATGGAGAGGTGGCCCAAAAGATCGGCCGGAAATACGCCGCTCAAGCGGTTGGCCGGGCCGTAGGGCAGAATCCCGTGCCGATAATTATTCCCTGCCACCGGGTGGTTCCAAAAAACGGAGGCATCGGCGAGTACGTGCTGAATCAGCTTGATCCGGAGAGGGGACGGGAGATTAAGGAATTTTTACTCGAACTCGAAACCAGGCCTACGCAGCATGATGAAACTGCAGCGAATTTAACCTGATAAGGCGGAGGTCAGACCTCCGGAGCGGTATCGGGGCGGCCGGGTTTTATAAACATCTGCATCAGCTGAATGAAATAATAGATTTTTTTGTACGCATCAGCCATGCGAGTTTTTATTGGGATCTCGGACATTGATTCGAGCTCTTTCCAGTTGATAATCAGCTCATGATCCTTCCGGTCAACATCCTCCAGCAGGCTCTTCAGATTTTTGCCAAAAGAAATCAGGTTTCCCGCAGATTCATTGATGATGGTGATCGCCATCTCGTTAATTTCCTTAACCATGGTCTGGACATTTCGGGCAGATGCCGGTTCCTTCTCCACCACCCGGGCGAGACTGCGTTTCAGCCGGCCACCCAGCTCCCCTTCCTCATTTAAGCCGTCATCAAACTGGAGAAGCTGTTCGGACATTTCAAGAACCCGGTAGTAGGCGTCGGACATTTGCTGCGACATGACATTTGTCGACCATTTGCCTCTGACCAGCAGCAGATCTTCCAGCTCTCGGATATCCTTTTTGAAGAAATCCAGGAGAAAGGTCTTGAGGTAATTCATCGGGGTCAGGTAGCGATATTCCACATTCAGTTTTTTGCTGAACATCATATTGGCTTTCTCGGTGTAGTTTTTCATCCTGGGAGTCGGATTGGCGCCAAAAACCATTACGCAGAGCTGATCGACCTTGGCATTGCGCTTTTCCAGAAGTATCCGCTGCACCACATTCTCGGTTTTCACCTTGAGGGCGTCCAGATAGCTTTCGACGATGCGCACCCGGGTGAGCTCGAGCGGAGCCTTCCAATACGGGTCCTGATCGAGATGCTGAACGATCATTGAGAGAATATTCGAACCGACGATATTTTTCAGCGCATTCATCAAGCGGGTCCATGCCTGCCGATTGACTACCTCCACTCCCTTGTAGGACGCAAGGATGTCGAACACGGGATTCCAATCGGCCTCCCGATCAAGGGGAAGCAGGACCTCGAGAAAATCTTTGATATCATCGCTAACATAGTCGCCGTTGATTTGCTCGAGTTTCGGCGCGTTACTGACGTTTCCTTCCTGAAATGAAGCATCGTATTTCTTGAGCACGAAATAATAATCGAAATTTACGAATTCTATGAACCGCAAAATCATGTTGTAGGCCTCGTCGACCCGATTCACCATTGAACTGTCGAAGCTGCTGAAAAAACTCACCATATTATCCTTGAGTTGTGTGGCATGCACTTTCGGATCCATGGTTTTGGCGTTTTCCCGGATTTTCGCCTCGTCAAAGCTCTCCGCCAGGGCTTTTTGCTCTTCAGTCATGTACTGATCAATGCACAGCCCCCGGAGCGCCTGGCTGCTGGAGGCGTTTTGCATGAGCGAACTTGCGCTGGCGGTGATTTTATAAATTTCAAAGAAGAATTTGCCGAGGCCAGGGAGCGCGACGTTGCCCCGCGGTCGATAGAACTTGTAACGGACCCTCGACAGGTCCTTGCCGATCTGCTTGAGCAGTTTCTTTTTCTCCCGCTCGGGATCATTGCCCCCGGTAAAGAAATTTAGCAGCCAGGAGATGAAGTTACCGCTATCGTTGGCAGAGTTGTCTGACATGATACTTACACTAAGAGAAATGTCAGCAGTTGTCAATTAAGTGCCAACTTGCTATGCTCTGGCTATGAATGCCATTGCCCAAGAACTCAATAAACAATTAACAGACAGCGTGGCGGCCCGCCTCCTATCGGATCTGGGAAAGAAGATGTTTTTCCCCAAGGGAATAGTTGCTCAGAGCGCTGAGGCTACTCAAAGGGCCGATAAGTTAAACGCGACCATTGGAATGGCATATAAAAACCGGCAGGCCTTCGCCCTTCCCTTGCTGGGTGAAATGCTCCCCGGTTTAAGCAACGCGGAGGCCGTGGCCTACGCTCCCACCGCCGGAGTTCCGGCCCTCCGTCGGCGCTGGAGAGAGCTGCAGATCGAACGGAACCCGGCTATGGCCGGCATGGCCTGCAGCCTCCCCGTGGTGGTGGCGGGATTGACCTCGGGAATTTTTCAGATTGCCGAGCTGTTCGCCAACCCTGGGGACCGGGTTCTTATCCCCGATATGTTCTGGGGAAACTACCGCATGGTTCTCAGTGAGCGCAGAGAAGCGGTCATTGAGAATTTCCGCTTTTTTAATGATAACGGCCGTTTTAACCTCGCAGATTTCGCACAACGGCTCGGCGAGTGCGCCGAAGCCTCCCGGGGTGCAGACGGCCGAGGCAAATTGATGGTTCTGCTGAACTTTCCGAACAACCCGACGGGATACAGTCCCACGGAATCCGAGGCTCATGCCATCGCAAAAATCCTCGGGGAAACCGCCGACAAAGACTGCGACATCCTCACCGTGCACGATGACGCGTATTTCGGACTCTTCTATGAAGAGGATTTGTACCGGCAAAGCCTATTTACCTTATGCGGTAATCTCCATGAGAATATCCTTGCGGTAAAAATCGACGGCGCAACCAAAGAAGAGTACGCATGGGGATTCCGGGTCGGTTTTATGAGCTTCGCATCCAAGGGCACCTCCGCCGAGGGGTTCGATCCCCTCATTAAAAAACTCATGGGCTCCATTCGGGGAACCGTCAGCAATTGTCCGGGAATCAGCCAAAATCTCCTGTTAAAAATCTTTGATCATCCTGGGTACCGCTCGCAAAAACGTGAAGCCGAGGAGGATCTTACCCGTCGATACCTCAAAGTCAGGGCATTACTGGATGAGGCGTACAAGGGAAGCGAAGGAGAATCCCTCTCGAATATCATAACCCCGCTGCCCTTCAACTCAGGATATTTCATGGCATTTAGGATAGATACAATCTCCGCAGAAGACCTGAGGCTATCCCTCCTGGACCGGGGTATCGGCAGCATCGCCATTGGAGAGAACTATCTGCGCCTGGCCTTTGCCGCAATCGACGAGGACGATTTGGCTGAATTGTACCGTGAAGTTTTTAGTGCGGCCCGGAATCTGGCAGACGCCTGAGTCGTGTTGAGAGCCCCATCCATCACAGCCCTGCTCCGGTTTCTGGCAAAGACCGTGGTGAGAAATACCGTCTTATTTCTCTCTCTTGCCGTGCTGACGGCGGCGGCTTTTAGCTCCTGCGATTCCCGGCCTCCCCTCCAAGTAGTCACTGATATTCCCGAAGTAATTGAATACGCCGAGTACCTGCGCAGCAGCACCGACACCAGCGATTTTTCCCTGCGCTTTATCCGTGAACCTGATCGCGCCATTGCCCTGGGAGAAATTTCTGCCGATGTGATCATTTCTCATAATATCGCTCACGAAGGATTCTCGGGCTTTCTGCATCCCATTCCCCTTGTGCAGCTCAGGAGCGCCGCAAAAAGCCTGGACGACGGATTTGCTTTACAGGACATGTATCCCGAATCCTATGAACCCTTTGTTGAAGACAACAGCGTACGGGTCATGCCCCTGGCATTCGACATTCCGATTGTATACCTGAGCGATCCGCTGCTGCGGGCGATCGGCGAGCGGGATTCGATAGACTATCGTTCGCTGCTTACTACAGCCGCTGAATTTAACCGCCGTTCACGAGACAACTATTCCGAAATGGGGTTCTCAAGTCTTCGAAATATCCGGTTCATCGAACTGTTGCTCAACGACCTGACTGGGATTCGTGGCGGGCTGCCCGACGAGGAAACATTGGGAGCGGCCCTGGTTGAACTGGTTAATCTCCTCAACGAAAGCGGCCAGGAACCCGATGCCCAATTATATTACAATCAGGTATTCGCCTATGCGCCGGACCACAGTGTGATTGAGTCGGGCCGGCTTCATGCATCCTTCGGCTCTCTTTCCGGTCGGAGCGCTGCCCACGAGTCGCTCATTGCCCGCCTTCCCTTCGTATGGCTCACCTCGTCGGACGGCCTTGAGCTCCAATCTCCTGGGATCTATGCCGGCGTTTCGCGGCAGAGTTCTCAACGGATGAGATCAATTCACTTCATCAGGGAACTTCTCAGCGCTCAGAATCAGGCGGGTTTTATGTCGGAACGTCCCTATGGCGATATCGAAGCCTTCCTCAACCGGCTCAGCACAAACAGGATCATTAATGAGAATGTTTTTCCCGAACGCAACACCGGCCTGGTGCTGCCCGGAGAAACCGAGCTCATTTTTCCCGGAGTTCCGGTAGAGCTTTGGGACCGGGTGCGGCGGGAGGCTTTGCATCCCTGGCTTGAAGATTTTCTGGCAGGCGTCTCCCCGGGGCCCGCAGAGCTGAACCGAGCGGTAGAGAACTTCTACCGGCTGAACGGCGGCTACAACTAAACCATTTCACCAGATGCTTTTACTTGACAGGCTATTACTCTCCCCCTATCATTATCGAATAAGATAAAATGATGGAGGTCCCATCTTATGGCAACAGTTGAACTGAAAAATGTCAACAAAGTGTATGATGGCGGTGTTCATGCGGTAAAAGACGCAAACATCACCATCCAGGACAAGGAATTTGTCGTCCTTGTCGGCCCTTCCGGCTGTGGCAAGACCACAACACTCCGCATGGTTGCGGGGCTCGAGGATATCTCCGGCGGCGAACTTTATATCGATGGCAAGCTCGTCAACGATGTTCCCCCGAAAGACCGGGATATCGCGATGGTTTTCCAAAACTACGCCCTGTATCCTCACATGACCGTATTCGACAACATGGCCTTCGGCCTGAAGATTCGAAAATACGACAAGGAAGAGATACAGAAGCGGGTTGATGAAGCTGCTGAAATCCTTGAAATCAAGGAACTGCTCGAGCGGCGTCCGAAGCAGCTTTCCGGTGGTCAGCGCCAACGTGTTGCGGTCGGACGGGCAATCGTACGGCACCCCAAGGTATTCCTCTTTGACGAGCCCCTTTCGAACCTCGATGCAAAGCTTCGGGTTCAGATGCGCGCTGAAATTTCATCGCTGCACACCCGCCTTCAGGCAACCATGATTTACGTAACCCATGACCAGGTAGAAGCCATGACCATGGGCGACAAGATTGTTGTTATGCGGGACGGTATCATCCAGCAGATCGGTGATCCTCTCACCCTCTACAACAAACCGGTGAACCGCTTCGTAGCCGGCTTCATGGGTTCTCCTCCGATGAACTTCATGACCATGGAAATCAAGGAAGAAGGCGGAAAGGTCGTAGCTGACGAAGGCACCTTCTCCCTCAACGTCGATGGAAAGAACGCCGACGCCATCAAGCCCTATGTAGGTAAGAGCATGGTAATGGGCTTTCGCGCTGAAGACCTGGTATTCTCCGATAAGCCCCAGCCCGGCAAAACAATGCCCGTGAGCATCGGCGTAATCGAGCCCCTGGGTGCTGAAACCCATGTATACGGAAACACAACAAAGCATCAAATGATTGCCCGGGTCGAGCCCCATATCACCTTCAATGTGGGTGATACGGCGAACTTCGCTCCGAACATGCAAAAGGTCATTTTCTTCGACATGGAAACCGACCAGGCAGTAAATCTCGACTGATTGCTTGTCCAAGATCCAACTGCTAAAAAACGCCGTTCCGGTTTGGAACGGCATTTTTTTATGCCCGCTTGCGCTTACTCTCCAAAAAAATCTCTTTCGTTGGCAAAGCCCTCCTCTGCCAGAGCGCCCGGAATCCCCTCAAAGGGGGAAACGCCGTCGTTGCGAAGGGTATACAGTTTGATAATATAGCGAACCTCTCTCATGCGGCGACGGATTATTACCCTATCTTGCTCATACGTTCTGCGCAGGGTCCGTAAATCCAGGCCGGGCATAATTTCAGTGTTTCGGGGAGTGTCCCGGGACTCTTCGAGTAGCCGGCCAAGACGGATAAAAACCCGCTCCATCTGAATAAGCCGCATCCGCATATTCAATAGTCCGCCGATAACCTGCCGCTTCTCCCTCACACGCTCGGAAACGGTTCCGGTTATTCCGAGGCGGTCTTCATCCATCCATTTCTGAATAATATCGCGGTTATTGAGCAAACGTACGTAGGCTTGAATAAAGGGCTCTCTGAGTTCCACATAGCGGCGGCCGTAAAAACTCAGCAGCTCGACCGTCCGTTCTGATATCGATTGCTCCCTGGAGTTGTACCAGTCTATGAGAAACGCCTCGTAGAGAGTGGAGTCGAGACTGACGTTACGCCAGGGACTTCCAGAGATTTTTTCCACGATTTCCCCGGGGACACTATATAGGATTGTGTTGGATACGGTCCGGCATTCAACCCGACCTTCACGGACCGCCAGCAGAACATCATCGGCGATTGTGCTTATGACTGTAAACTCGGTTCCTCGTACAGCCATGGTTGCCTGTGCGGTTCGCAGCACAAGCTCGTTGCCGCCGGTGAGCCGTCCGGCGGTTATATCAACTCTCCCGGAAAGAAGCTCTATACTTCCCGGAACGCCTTCACTGAGTCCCGATATGTCGAAGTATAGGCTGGTATTGGGAGAGATGATGATCGCGGCGTGTATCCCGGTCTCGGGATAGAGGGCGATTTCCACCGTTGCTCCCGGTCCGGTTTCAAGAAAATCAAAGTTTTCTATTTGATCCCCGATTTGAGGACTGGGCATTCCCGCATTGTTTCTAACCAGCGAGACCGAGCCGCTGAGAAAAACGAGTTCGCCAATAATATCAGTCTCGGCAATAAGAGGCGTACCGAGCAGAACGATGAAAAGCACAGCAAGCCGGAACACTCTCCGCATTTTCCCCCCTCGGCGGAAACCGTTACCGCCAACTCTCAATGTGGGCCTCAGCCATTGTACCATATGGCGCAAAGCTATCAAGCTCCCGGGTACCATGCCATAAAGTCAAGGAATGGAGCTCAGCTTGACAGTCTGAAGGTCTATGCATAGGATGTTATGCAGTTTTTTTCGATAAATATGCAATCTCGGAGTACTCATGAGCATAAAAAATCCCTTATCCATGGCTGTGGCCCTAGTCGGCTGCGGAACTGTGGGAGGAAGCAGCGCATCCCTTCTTGTGGAGGACCGTGAAGAACGGCTCGGCCGCAGCGGAGTTGATGTGTATCTAAAATATATCGTCGATAGAAATTTCGACAATGCCAGGGCCCTCGGACTTCCTGAAGAACTGTTTACCGAGAACCTGGACATCGCCCTCAATGATGCCGACGTTGGAGTCGTAATTGAGTTGGTGGGCGGCACGGGTTTTGCCAAGGATTTGATCCTGCAATCCCTTAAGGCCGGGAAACATGTGGTAACCGCCAACAAGGCCCTGCTTGCCAAGCATGGAAATGAACTTTATGCCGCAGCCCGGAACGCCGGAGTTAGTCTCGCCTTCGAGGCCAGTTGCGGAGGCGGAATTCCGATTATTCGCGCCCTGGTCGACGGCCTCACGGCGAATAAAATCGACGCCATATTCGGTATTGTAAACGGAACCTGCAACTATATTCTCACGGAGATGATAGAAAAGGGCCAGAGTTATGCCGAAGCCCTCAGTGAAGCTCAGGCTGACGGCTTGGCGGAGGCCGATCCGACCCTGGATGTAAACGGAAGTGATTCAGCACATAAAATCGCCATAATGGGATCCCTCGCTTTTGGCCAGGCTGCCGATCTGGATCTTATTCAAGTGGAAGGAATTGATACTCTGGAGGCCCAGGATGTTGCCTTCGGTTCTGAGATGGGCTACGTAATCAAACTTATCGCATCGGCGATTAAGACCCAAAAGGGGGTTTTCCTCCGGGTAGAACCGGCGTTTATTTCCCGGGATCATCCCCTTGCCTGGGTATCGGGATCCTTCAACGCCGTAAGCGTTTACGGGCACAGTGTCGGCCACACTATGTACTACGGAAGAGGCGCCGGGGGCAGCCCTACCGCCTCGGCAGTGGTCGCCGACGCGGTTAGCATCGCAAACGGCAGTTATCCGAGTATTTTCTCGACCATGAAAACCTGGCCGGACCTCACTGAGCCCGCCCGTCAGCTTCCCCCGGACAAAATACACCGCCGTTACTTCATCAGGCTCATACTCAAGGACAAACCGGGAATTCTGGCGCAGGCTGCGTCTATTCTTGCGGAGGAGGGCATCAGCGTCAGTTCCATTCTCCAGCATGAGGCCCCGGAAGAACCGCTTTCCGGACAGTCCCTCGACTCGGCGGTGCCCCTGGTTATTACCACGCACCGGGTACAGGAAGAGTCCGTCCGGAACGCGGCATCGAGAATTACGTCTCTGGACAATGTGGACCCGGCATGCAGCATTATACCGATTCTCGACGAACATCCGGAATTTATCAGCTCCTAGGACCCTTCGGTTTATCGGAGATTCATCGGCCGCATTGGTCTGGACATCGGGCTTAGTTGACCGCGGATTTTGGCTATGGTACAATTTTTATCATTTCTTAGGGTAGCGCCACATCAAAACGACAAACGAGGCCGGTATACCGAATGGAGTCCACAAAAGTGCATTGCGCAAACTGCCAAAACTGCAAAATCGTCGTTAATGATGAGCGGGATGCCAGGCGCCTGCGGGTGCGTTGCGCGGCCGGGATGTGGCTAACCCGCGGCGGTTCTGAAAAATACTATAAATATTTTACCGTTGCCCGTAGAGAACAGGAAGCATGCGCCCATTACAATCCCATGGGAGATCCTGAAGAGTACCTGCGCGACTTAAAAAGAAATTTGCCGATTCAGGATGAGCTCTACGATCCGAAAACCATGAAGGCCCTCGATACCGAGACCCTTCTGTAACATGCTCTTCAAAACGGGGTTTGAAGCTACGAGGATAACATGAAAAATACAAAAACCATCGCCATACTGTTCGCGGTCATCATCACGGGTCTTCTTCTCGCTGCCTGCCAAACTGTTCCCCAAGACATCCCGGAGGGAATCAGTCAGCAGGAGTTTTTTCAACGGGCCCAGGAGTTCACCGACGACCTCAATTATGATGCCGCACTGGTCTATCTCGAGGAATTCAAGATCCGCTATCCGGAAGACCAATTCAACGGTCTGGCTGCGGATTATCAAATTGCCCTAATCAATTACAAGCAAAATAATTTTCGCGATGCCCTGACCCAGTTCCAGGACATTATTGAGCGGTACGAATCGGCTGAGGCGGGAACGTATCCCGAGTGGGTAAATGTGCTCAGCCAGAGGCTTTTGGAGAAAATCGAAGAAAACCAGGGGTAATCCCCGCACAAGAAGCAACCGTGTTTTTTGCCCTAATGCGGCAGAATAATAACGTGAACACCCACCGCGAGCTCTGCCGCCTTTACTTCTACCATTTCTGCGGTTACATTGCCCCTGGGTCGAGGATGGGGCGGCGCATCTCCGATGAGTATGATTTTCCGGTTATCAGCTAACCAGTCGAACTCTGTCAGGGCGGCGTAAAGGGCTTCGTTAACGGCTTCTGGAATATCCCGTCCTCCCGCAGGGCGAATGCGGTCCAGTACCCACTGAATTCGATCAACCCCGGTTTCGAAGCGGCTGACCCGATAGAGGTACTCCTCCAGATAGTCCCGGTAATAGACGAATCCGACTCGAACCTGTTCGAAACCTGCACTGTGCTCCTGCACCAGTGAAGTGAGATTCTCCCGGAGCCAGGGCATATCGTTTTTCATCGATTCCGTACTGTCCAGAGCCAATACCAGATCGAGCATCCGCCCTTCTTCTCCGTTCAGTATGTCTTCAATCTGGTTGAGGATGTCCTCTTCCCCTTCGGAGTACAAAACCCGACCGTCAGTGGATTCGGCGATTCTCGAAAAGCTGTCGACGGTCTCAGCCATGTAATTACCTTCGGGCGGACCCTCAGCGGGTCGCTGGGTTACCCGGATTATAAACGGATTGTCCTGGAAACCGCCCCGGTAATCGGCATAGGGGAACTCAAACGCCCGCACAGACAGGTAGGTGCCGTCAAGGACCTGTAGTTCCCCGTTTCGGGTCCATTCATATCCGAAAACGACTACATAGGGAATAAAAATCCGAAACGCCTGCCCGAACTGCTCATCCGGAACTGGTGTGGAATCGATCAGAGAGTACAGTCCTTCATTATCGAGGATCTCTCCGTCCAGCATACGCAGCTCATCTCCGTTTTCCGGATGATATCCGGGGTTTCTTAGAGAGTAACTGGCGACTTCCCGTTCGGGGTCTTCGGTCGATTCTGTGAGGAGGATGGATTGCATCTCGGGCTTTTTTCGTACATAGAGGTAGTATCCGCCTTCAATGGTCTGCTCGATGCGCAGGTCATCGACCCGAACAGAGAGGTCTTGTGCGGAGATGGCGCTCCAGGCGGAAAGACTCAACAGAGCAATGAGGATGACTGTTCGAATAGCGGGGAATTTTTCGAGTGTCCGTTGTACATACTGCCTTTCGGTCCTCATACTATTTACTATCGGCGATGTAATTATTTCTATAAGGGTATTTTACGGTGGAAGCGCGCCCAGAACCGCGGGGAACTGCTGCCGGCCGGGCCCAAGCTCCCGGTAAAAATATTCAGCCAAGGGAAAAAACACATCGAGAAACTCGCACAATAGTCCCTTTTCATCGCGATTGACCAGCAAAACGGTGATATCCCGGGTTGCCGTTAGACTGTACAGATTCCGGCCCGCGCTTGTGGAGTAAACTCTTCGCCCGGGACAAAGGCCGTCGCTCGAGCGCCACGGCGGCAGTTCATTGCTTTGAAGAGCGCGATTGCGCAACAGCACGGTTATCGGCTGTTGGCGAAAAACATAATCAGCCCGGTACCAGGTGCCGCCCAAATCGCCGACGGCGGTGCGAATCGCCTCAGTGTTTCCGCCGGAACCCTCTCGGTCATCAGGCCCGCTAAACAGGATGGCTGCCGCCTCACCGCCGCCCGGGGCGACGCTGGCCAAGAAACCCTGGATATTTTGAATTTCCGGCGGCGTGGAGTATAGCCCCGTGTCAAAAAGCAATAAGGTTACCAGAAGTAAAAACCGGGTGCTGCGTTTCATGATAGAAGTATAGCTGTTTTTTTCTATACAGACAAAATCCCGCATAATCGAATCAAATCCTTTCCTTCTGCAGTAATACAGCGGGAGGCATATATGAGTATCGCTCAACGCTGGAACTATATGATTCGTTCGTTATATCGTTCCAACATATCGCTCTTTTTTTTGACCCTCACGCTGTTTGGGGCATGCGTGCCACTGTATCAACGGCTTCAATCTTCTCATGATGTAAGCTCGCCGGTTTTATTGGAATACGCCCTCAATGGGGCGCAAACCATAACTATGGAGTTCTCCGAGCCGGTTATTCCCGGCGATGTCCAGGAGTATGAGATAAGCGGCGGACACGTCGTTAGTATAGATGCGGCAGAAACTGTGGTGAAATTTTCTTTCAGCGGATGCAACGAGCCGGGAACCCGATATGCGCTAAGCGGACGGGTTGAGGACCTGAAGGGGAACGAGTTGTGGTTTTCCCTACCATTTTACGGATATAACGCGTCACCGCCTGAACTGGTAATCAATGAAATAATTGTTGAAAACAGCTCGTCACGATATGAAAAAATGGAACTCTATGTCCTACGCGGCGGAAACCTCGGAGGAATCACTATATACAACGGGTCCCCCGGGGAACACCGCAGCCGTATGATTTTTTTGCCGCAGGATGTCGAAACAGATGAGTATATGGTGATTCATTTTCGAAGCGATGAAGCTATTGATAACCTCATCACGGAGATTGACGAGTACGGGGAGTCGGAAACAGCCATGCTGAATACCGCCACCAGCGCTCAGGCGACGACATCGGTTCGGGATTTTTGGGTCAGAGGGTACCAGGGGTTAAGCGACAGCAATGGCGCGGTGTGTATAGCTTTAAATCCCGATATTCGAAGCCCTATTCTCGACGCCTTCCTGTGGAGTAACAGGAATTTCGATCCCGACGCCGTGCACGGGAGCTTCGGAACGGCCTTCACGTATAATGTTATGAGGGATTTGCAGTCCTCGGGGGCTTGGGAAATCGGCCATGAGGTTATTCGGCCGGAAGACTGCTACCGATCTGAAGACAGTACCTCCACCAGAAGCATCAACCGCGCAAGTCCGCATAGAGACAGCAACTCAGTTTTTGATTGGCATATTTGCCCTACCGGGGAGAGCAGCTTTGGATGGGAGAATAGCACAGAAGAGTATCAGTGAAAGTAAAAAACCGCCTGCATTCGCAGACGGTTCGGAGCTGCTGGAGCCTCAATGTCGTGGCCTGCGCTGTTGGCGTACGGCGAATCTATAGCAGGTCGGAGACCAAAGCCTCAATGGTTGCCTTGGGGGCAGCGCCGACGTGCTGCTTTACCATTTGGCCGTCTTTAAAGAGCAGCAAGGTGGGAATACTGATAATATTATATTTCGTTCCGATTTCGCCATGATCGTCTACATTAAGCTTGCCTATTTTGAGACGACCATCGTAGGTCTCGGACAGTTCCTCGAGAACCGGGGCAATCATCCTGCAAGGCATACACCATTCGGCCCAAAAATCTACAATCACCGGTACATCGGACTTTATAACTTCGGCCTCGAAATTATCGGTGGTTAGCGTCACTTCCTTACTCATGTACACCTCCTGGGTTTGCAGTTGACCCTTAGAAGGGTAAAGAATTACCGGTCTTAGGTCAATTGCGCCCGGCCCGCAGGTCCCGAATAAGCATTTTCACCGCATTCGGACCGATTTTGCCCTTATACCCCTGGTCATGAGCCCGCAGAAAAGCCGATCCGACCACCGCGGCATGGGCATTTCCTTGCAGCACCTTCACCTGATCCCCGCTGCTGATGCCGAACCCTGCAAGTATTTTTGCCCCGCCTTCAGCTGCTTTGTGCAGAAACTTTATATTGGCATCCCCGAGAGATGTTTTCTCTCCGGTGATGCCCTTCCGCAATGCGCAGTATACAAACTCGCTGCGGCTTTCCACGGCCAATGAAATCCTGTCCTCCCGCGAACTTGCGGCAAGAACGGGAACCAGTGTGAGCCCGGCAGCTTCCGCCGCGGCCCTCAAACCTTCATCGCTATCCAAAGGGAGATCGGGCACAATGAGGCCCCTAACCCCCCTCTGCGACGCTTCACGGCAAAACGAGTCGATTCCTCGGGTGAATATAATGCTGGCATAGGTCATGACAAACAGCGACGCGCGATTATTTTTGAGGGATTCACTCCTTTCCCTGAGAGACCCGATGAAGTCGAATCCCCGGTCGACGGAGAATCCGCTTTTTAAGGCCTTCTGACATGCCGCCTCTATAACCGGACCGTCTGCTCCAGGGTCGGAAAAGGGGAACTGGATTTCGAGATACTCCGCCCCTTCCCCGAGCATCGCCAAGGCTATCTCGCGGCTGGTTTCTTCGTCCGGGTAAAAAGGAATCATGTGCGCCATCAGTGAAATCATATCCGGCCTCCTTGTGCTTCAGCTGCACCGCGTATTTCGGTAAACTCCCTCTGCATAAAATCCGCCCATTCTTCGGGCTGGATCGCCTTTGCGGTAATAAAGATATCCTTGTCGCCCCGGCCGGACATGTTAATAATCACCGCCTTGTTTTTTGGCAAGTCGGCGGCGAGCCGTAAACCGTACGCTGCGCCATGAGCCGATTCGAGGGCGAAAATCACCCCCTCTTTCCTCGCCAGGCTTTGAAGGGCTTCAAGGGCTTCGGCATCGCCTGCGGAGTAAAACTCAACACGTCCGGTGCTGCCCAGGTGGGCCAGCTGCGGGCCTATGCCCGGGTAATCCAGACCAGCGGAAATCGAGTGGGTGTGCTGGACCTGGCCGTCGTTATCCACCAGAAATTTACTCTTGTATCCCTGGACTATTCCGGTGCGGGCCTCGCCGGTCATCCTCACGGCATGCTCACCAATGCCCATACCCCTGCCGCCGGCTTCGACGCCGATGAGCCGTGGCCGTTCCCGCTCAATAAAGGGAGCGAAAAAACCCATTGCGTTTGAGCCGCCGCCCACGCATGCCACCAGAGCTTCCACATCGATGTCCCGTTCGCGAATTTGCTCATCGACTTCCCGGCCGATTACCGCCTGAAATTCCCTGACCATGTCCGGAAAAGGACTTGGACCCAGGGCGGAACCAATGAGGTAATGGGTATCATCAAAGCTCGCTGCCCAGTCCCTGAGTGCTTCATTTACCGCGTCTTTCAGGGTTCGGCTGCCGGTCTTCACCGGTTCGACCCGGGCGCCGTAGAGCTCCATGGAAAACACATTCGGTCGTTGCCGGGCCATATCGACCTCACCCATGTATACCGTGCAGGGCAAGCCAAGCTTGGCACACACCGCGGCCGTTGCCACGCCGTGCTGACCGGCTCCTGTTTCGGCTATGATGCGGGTTTTACCCATTCTTTTGGCCAGAAGGGCCTGGCCCAGGGCGTTGTTGATTTTATGAGCGCCTGTCGCCGCCAATCCTTCCTGTTTTATGTAAATCTGTGCGCCCCCGATTTCCCTGCTCGTATTTTCCGCATACAGCAGTGGTGTCGGCCGCCCAATGAACTCTTTTTGCAGAAGGCTTATCTCGTCGAGGAAGGCCTGGTCAGCCATGGCATCAAGATAGGCCTCTTCCAGATCGTCAAGGGCTCCTCTGAGCACTTCGGCCACATAGCGGCCGCCGAACTCTCCAAAATAATTATTATATATCTGCACGTCCCATCTCCTCGAAATATCGTGTAAGCAAAGTATGATCCTTTACGCCCGGTGCTGACTCCAGCCCGCTCGAGGCGTCGACCAGCTCAGGCGCAAAATCCCTGATGACATTGCGGATATTGTCAGGTCCCAGGCCCCCGGCGAGCCAGAGGGGTTTTTGAAGCGTCGCCGCCCGGACGATGCCATCGTCTATCCGCTTTCCGGTTCCGCCTGCAGAATCCGGACTGTATGCATCAATGAGCACTCTGGGTGACGGATAGTCCATTATCATGGCTGCATCCCCTTCACGGCGAAGACTCAGCGCCTTGTAGAATGGCAGACCTCTTTCCAGGCAAGCAGCAGGTGTTTCCCGGCCATGATACTGGAATGCGTCAATCAGTCCTGACCGGGCGGCATTCGCAAGGTCCTCAGACGGGATTTCGGTGACCACGGCGATCTTCAAAACTGGAAGATCTGACAGCTCGCGCAACAGGGCGATGTCCGCCCTGCGGGGGCTGCCGGCAAATACCAACCCGATCATGTCAGCCCCCAACTCGACAGCCTTGACGGCGTCAGAGCGTCGTGTAATGCCGCATATTTTTACCAGGGGTCGTTTTCCGCCTCCGCCCGTATGCCGGAGCTCACGCACCGCCCGTACCCGTTCCCAGAACCGTGCGGAGGACGCCGGATAACTTTCCGGTGATTTCAAAGCCAGCCCAAGCTGGGCCGCCAGCTCTGGTTTCCTGACAACCGCTTCTCCGACCAGGACACCGGTGAACCCCCCTTCGGATGCAAGAGCTACCTGCTCAGGAGAAAAAATGCCCGATTCATAAACAACTTCACAAGGCCAATCGATGTGCCTTCGCAAGTTCAGGGGTCCTAATGGATCCACGCAGAAATTATTGAGATCTCGGGCATTGATGCCCATCACCTGCGGTTTTATACCCGAACGACGCACGGTATCCAACTCACGGGCGTTATGCACTTCCACGAGACAGGCCATGCCCCGCTTTTCAGCGGATTCATACATTTCTCGAAGTTGCTCGGGCTCGAGAATTGCGGCAATGAGCAGAACAGCATCAGCGCCGGCCCGCCAGCTCACCTCAACGTCTTTGTTATCGAGAAGGAAGTCTTTTCGCAAAATCGAACACTGGGGAAATTCTCTCTTGATGCGCATGAGATCTTCTAATGATCCATTAAATCGCCGCTGCTCGGTGAGGACAGAAATGCTGTTTACCCCTGACTGCACATATATCGAAGCCTGTTTAACCGGATCGAGATGTTCACTGATACTTCCCCTGGACGGGCTGCTGCGTTTGATTTCGCAAATGACGAAGGGGTGCCGGGAAAAGCCCTCTTTTCCCCGCACAGGAAGGCTGCTAGAGCGCGCCTTCGGTATATCCGCCCCCATTTCATGACCCATCGCCCGAATGTCCTGTCTACGGACTTCAACAATGTCATGGAGGACCTTGGCGACGGTCACCGCTGTCCCCCTGACTCCTTAACCTGATTGCTGAGAAACAGGGTCTCTTCGATTTTTCTCCCTACCTTCCCGCTTTTTATCGCCTCAAGCCCCATGGCATATCCCTCGGGGATGCTTCGAGCCAGCCCGTAAATGTACAGGGCAGCCCCGGCGTTGAGACAAACCGAATCGCGTATGGCATCGATGCCCTGACCGCCGATTATTTGGCGGGCCAGTTCGGCGTTTGTCCGGGCGTCCCCGCCCAATAGATCATCCACCACATGCTTTTTTATTCCGCAGCTCTCGAATGGATCGAACTCATACTCTTCGGTACTGCCGTCCTCCTTGAGCTCCACAATCAATGAAGTGTCGGTAACCGACAGCTCGTCCTCGCCGTCCCTGCCGTGAACCACCAGTCCCCGCTTCAGACCAAGCATTCCGGCGGCCTTGGCTATGACCGGCGCAAGGGCCGCATCGTATACCCCGATGACCTGATATTCGGCTCCCGCAGGATTCGCCAGGGGTCCCAAGAGATTCATGATTGTTTTCACCTTGAGGGCCTTGCGGGCCGGAGCCGCATACCTCATGGCCCCATGGTACAAGGGGGCAAACAGAAAAGCAAAGTCATTTTTCCGCAACAGTTTTTCGGTCTGTTCGGGGCTGATATCGATATCGATTCCCAGTTCACGGTAGAAATCCGCGGAACCGCTCTTTGAGCTGACGGCCCGGTTACCGTGCTTTGCCACCACTGCGCCGCAGCTTGCGGCGACAATCGCCGCCATCGAACTGATGTTGAATGTGCCAAGCCCGTCGCCCCCGGTTCCGCAGGTATCGAGCAGCGGCCTGTCGGAACTGATGGGAATGCGTTTTTTTTGCAGCACCCTGGCGCAACCGGCAATTTCATCGGGAACGATTCCCTTGGTGCTGATTGCCGTCAGGAAGCCGGCGATCTGAATATCGCTGAGGTTTCCTTCGGTCAGCTCGGTCATAAACGCTTCAGCCTGGTCCGCGGACAAATCGGTTCCCCCGATTACCTGTTGAAGCACATCCTTCGCCACGAAGGGCTCCCGCCGATAATGGATGAAGTTTTTTAAAAGGCGCTTGCCGTCCTCCGAGGCGATTGATTCGGGATGAAACTGCACACCTTCGAGAATATACTCCCGGTGCCGTATTCCCATTATTTCACCGTCGGCTGTCCTGCTGGTAACCTCAAAGGCAGAATCGAGGGTGGATTCCTCGACAGCAAGAGAGTGGTATCTTGTGAAAGAAGAAGCTTTTGGAATGGAACGGAATAGGCCTTTTCCATCGTGACTTACTTCTTCAGCCTTTCCGTGAACAATTCTCTGAGCCTGCACAATCCGAGCCCCGAACGCCTGGGCAATGGCCTGATGACCGAGGCATACGCCCAATATGGGTATCTTACCGGTGAAACGGCGAATAACCTCGAGACTAATACCGGCATCCTCCGGCCGTCCTGGTCCCGGACTGATGACGATATAACGGGGTGCAAGTTGTTCTATCCCCGCAATGTCAATTTCGTCGTGCCGGACAACACAAACTTCACTGTCTGTTATTTCTCGGAAATACTGGTACAGGTTATGGGTAAACGAATCGTAATTATCTATAAGCAATATCATCTTACTCTCCCGTTCCGATGGCCCTTAACAGGGCGGACATTTTTTCATTGGTTTCTTCAAGTTCCCGCTCGGGTGTACTGTCGTAGACAATACCGCCGCCGGCCTGCAGGTTTAAGATGCCGTCGCGGTACAGGGCGGAGCGAATAGCTATGCAGCTGTCCAGGTCGCCCCCCGGTTCAACATATCCGACAATTCCCGAGTAGAATCGGCGCTGCACGGGTTCCAGCCGGTCAATTGTTTTGATGGCCTGAATCTTTGGCGCACCGCTGACGGTTCCGGCGGGGAAGGTGGCCCGCAAAGCGTCGAGGCCGGACTTTCCGCTCTCTAAATCTCCTTCAACCTGACTTACGATATGCATAACCCTCGAATAGCGCTCTATTACCATCAACTCGGAAACCTCAACGGATCCGGGCTTGCACACTCTACCGAGGTCATTTCTGCCAAGATCAACAAGCATAAGATGCTCTGCCCTTTCCTTCTCATCGGACAGAAGTTCCCGCTCCAGCGCCTTATCCTCTGCCGCATCTGAGCCCCGGCGACGGGTTCCTGCAATGGGGCGTACAACGGCGCGGCCTTCTTTCACCTTGACATGGACTTCAGGGCTCGCACCGAAGAGCTGATACTCACCAAAATCGAGAAAAAACAGGTAAGGGGAGGGATTGGCGCTTCGCAGAGCCCGATATGCCTCGATGGCAGGCATTGATGTCTTGAATCGCCGGCGCCTGCTTGGCACTGCCTGCAGCAGATTACCGGCGACAACCTCCTTCCTTACCGCTTCTACCATGTCGAGGTATTTCTGCTCATGTGAGGGATCACTCACCTCTTCCGCACGGTAATCCCGTTTTTCATCCTGAAGATAGTTGAAATTTAGATCATGTATCCTCTCCTCCATGCGATGAATCGCAGATTCGAGGTCGATGCTTTTTTCCTTGTAATTAAGAGCAATGAGATACAACTGATCGGTATAGTGATCGAATACCACAAAGCTGTGTCCGAACATAAACGCTGCATCGGGAAGGTCCAGTTCATCGGGCTTGTCGAGTAAGTCTATGGTATCGCAGAATCTGCTGAACTCGAAGCTGCAAAAACCCAAACCTCCCGCAGGGAAGGGAAAGTCCTGATGCATTGAGTTATGCTGATCCGAAAAATACCTCAACACATCGAGAATGTCCCGAGCACGGCTTTTCACCCTCTTTTCAGGGGTTCTTCCTTCGGCGGCCGGAAAGCTTATGAACACTTCTGCTCCCCTTTGGACCACAGTGAATGCCTCATCGATCATCAAAAGGGAGTAACGTTCCCGTCCCTTTTGGTAACTGGATGATTCGAGAATAACCCGAGCACCGAGCTTCCGCGCAAGGGATAGGGGCGTGTATTTATCGCCCGATACAATTTTGACCAACTGGTTCTTCATTACCATCCTCCCTGTTGCCCCCGGCTCGTTGTAAAACCCCAGCGGCCAAAAAAAAAGCCGGTCATCTCGAGGATGATCGGCTAAATTAATCCGGCATCCCTGGGGTTCTTACCAGGGTGCCATACGTGTGCGGTCCCCGGATTAGTTACCGAGCCACCACCACGATGAGTTTTCAACAAATGTCTGACCTGAATATTTATGTAGCATCGACGCAAGAATATCAAAAGGCGTAAGGGAGGTCAAGAAAAAAAAGCGAAACGATTAAGAAACCGTTTCGCTTTTGCTAAGGGCTTTACCAGCCGGCACTTTGACGGACCGGCTGCAATGGATCATAGGAGTGCGGGTTCGTTTTCCGCCCCTTCGAGGGCATACTCAACACCTTCCTCGATTTCTTCATCAGCTCCCTCATCGCCGCGCTTGATTCTCGGTTTGAATACGATGTGTTCGGCGACGATTTTGACCCGGCTTCTGTTTTGTCCCTCATCATTCTGCCAGCGGTCCTGCTTGAGTCGTCCTATGACCCGAACCCCTCGGCCCTTTGTCAGGTTGTTGGCGCAGGCCTCCCCCAACTTCGACCAGCTTTCGATATCAAAGAAGCTCACTTCCTGAACCTTCTCTTCTTCGACCTCATAATACCGGTTACTGGCGAGCCCGAAATTACAGACCTTCGTACCCTTGCTTGTGGTTCTTACTTCCGGATCCCTGGTGAGATTACCGTCGATCAGAACTGAATTCAGCATATTGCTCATACAACACCTCCGTCGTGCGATTCACAGTAATAACCGGAATGACGGCGCTGGTGCTTCGATTACGGCAAAAGCTTATTTCAAAAATGCGATATATACCTGTCCACTGTGAAAGTGATAACCGGCTACATGAAAGCCCTCTTCAAGACGCTCATTTATCCCGATGACGAAACTATTGCCGTCATTGGGATATGCCTCGATTCGGTAACTGCCCTCAATTCCCGCGTGACTGCTGCGGTGGGGGGTTGTGAAGCCGATCATCAGCTTATCCTGAAAGCGGGAGAGTCCAAAGGGTATGTATCCCTCTGACGCCGACTCGCTTACCATACGGGTGATATTTCCCTGCCTTTCAGCATCGGTGGAGCCATCAACCGAAGACATTCTCCAGCCTCTCATATCGGCAGCGGTCTGCATAAACAGCGCAAACATCCCATCGTTAAAAAAAGCCACATCAGACGGAGCCCAGCCTTCCTGCAGGAAGAGGGCAAAATCTGCGCTGAGATTGGTAATGTCAGAAAAATAGTGAAGGTAAAAGCTGGTGGATGAACTAAAAATACGCTCGAACAACACCGATAGGTCGCGATTCGCCAAAACCTCGATGCCGACGGGGTAATACCCGTCTTTAATCATGTCTGCCATCCCCTCGGAGATTGAATCCTGATCAAGGAGGGAATAGTTTACCACCTTCCACTCGGTTTCCCCTTCCTGGGCCATCAGAACCGAAGAAAATGCGAAGAGTAATGCGACAAGCAGTAATAATGTCAGTAGTTTTTTCATAGAACCTTCCGTTTTACCGGGGACTTTACCTCATCTAGGTAGTTTTTTCAAACATCTGGAGAATGCAGAAAAAATAAAAAAGGCGGCCTCCAAGAGGCCGCCCAGATTTACAATCCGAATGGGGATTAGTAGGAAATCGTTGCAGAGAAGTTGATTTCTCCGCTGATGTTTTCGAGATCAGCATTGGTGTAGTTAACATCGAGGTCAACATTTTCGATTACAGCAATACCGGCACCAACTTTCAGACCAGTTGCAACTTCATAGTAGTCGAAGTGTACATAGGGAGTAAGGGGTGCAACATCAAGACCGAGCTCTGCGGAGATTCCGAGGTCGGAAAGGTCAGCAAACTCAACGTTTACAACGAGGGTGAGCATCTCAACCAGACCGCTTGCATCAAGTTTAACTTCCAGGTCGCTGGCAGTGGTATCAGTACCGAACTCAACGTCAGCAGCAAGACCGGCTACAGTGAGTCCGAGAGCGGCAGCTACTTCCAGATCGCCGGCATCATTGGCATCTACGCCAACGCTTACAGTGGCAAGATCAGTTACTGTGTAACCTACTTTACCGCCGAAACCGAGGGTACCGGATGCATCGTAAACAACACCGGCATCAACGGTGAGACCGTCAACGGGAGCGAGGCCAACAACAAGACCGAAGTCGAAGCCATTTCCGGCAGCAGCATCATCATCAGCTACGTGAACACGAACATCAAACATTTCTGTATCGTATACAAGGCTAACCTGACCGGTAGGAGCAGTGTCGCTGTTAACGTCTGCAGAGGTTTCTGCAAGTGCAGGATCAGCTGCGATAACGCGCTGGTTGTCGAATCCGGGGCCGTCAGCAAAATCGATGGAGTTTCCAACAGTTGTGATGTCGAGAACAAGAGTGGGTCCCATCAGGTAGATTTCTGCATCTACCGCGAGAGAATCAGCATCGCCATTGGTTCGCACAACACCGGTACCGGTTCCTTCATCGATAGCACCAATTTCGAGTGCAATGCCAGAAATGGTGATGTGACCTACTACATCGCCTTCGCCTTCTTCTACAGAAGTGGAAGCAATGAGAGAAACGGTCAGATCAGCACTTGCAGCATTAACAATGTTGAGAGTGCTTGCATCCAGATCATAGGTGAAGGTTACAGACGCCTCACCGGATACGGTTGCGCTGGGAGTTACGTCTACAGCGAAGATAGATACGCTGAGGACGAGGAGCGCAGCAATTACGAGGTTGAACTTCTTCATTTAAGTTCCTCCTTGAAGGTACAGGGGACCGTTTTCAACGAAAACAGTGGTTATCCCCTTATTCTTAGGATTTCTGAGTCAGTATAGCAACCTGCTTCAAAAGGTGTCAAGTTTTTTCAAATGGCGTTCAATAGCCGAAGGGCCGTTTTGAGCTCTTTTTTGAATGAAATTCAGTTATTTTCCGCCTATTTGCTCAAGCGGGACTAGGACGGTGGGGAAAACATTTGTCAATAATCGTTCAATATATTAAACAATTCTTGACCGGTGTATTCTCCGGGCGTAAAATACAAGATAGTTTCAGTGTTTTTACGACCACTGGACCCCATGCAAGGAGGACGCGCCATGGCCGCTGGATTCACCCTTTCACTTTATCCCTGGACATACAATGCCCAGTACAAGACGGACGGCAACTGGAAAGAGGACTACGTAGAAAAACCTCATAAGACTGTCGATGAAGAAGCTTCGCTCGGGGCAGCAGAGCGTCAAAATATTATGACGGCGCGCAACAGTTTTCCCGAACTGCCGATGATTAACTACACAAGCCAGTACGGCATGGGTTGTTTTGAAGGCCTCAAGGCATTTCCCCAGAAAGACGGCAGCCTCAAACTCTTCCGCCCCGACCTCAATGCACAACGCTTCAAGGAGTCGATGGAGGGGCTCAAAATGCCCGGCTTCCCTGAAGATATGTTCTTTGACGCAGTAAAATCCGTCGTCAAGCGCAATGCGGACCTTGGTTTTCGACCTCAGTACGACAAAGCGTGGGAAGCTGACAACTTCCTGCACGCCACCTCGGTGTATCTGCGGCCTTTCAGCTGGACCGAAGGGGGAATCGGGCTGAACCTGAGTTCCAACCCTTACGTAGTCATCGTAACCACACCGGTGGGTTCCTACTTTGATCCCGACGCTTCCAGCAAGGCTATCACCACTGACTCGGTGCGCGCAACTGACAACGGAACGGGCTGGATTAAATGCAACGCCAACTACGTTATCCCCACACTCGCCAAAAAGCAGGCCATCGCCGAGGGCTACATGGAAGCGATCTTCCTTGATTACAAGGAACAGAAGTTCATAGAAGAGGGTTCCAGCTGTAATATTTTCTTTCTGCTTAAAAACGGCAGCCTGGCAACTCCCGCCCTGGAACGACGGGTGCTCAACGGCGTCAACCGCAGAAGCGTTATGCAGCTCGCCGAAGACAAAGGAGTGCGGGTGGAAGAACGGAGAATCAGCATCGACGAGGCCATGAGCGAGGGAACCGAGTGCTTCGTCACCGGTACCGCCGCAGGCGTCAGCTACATCGAGTCGGTGACCCACAAGGGCAAAACCGCAGAGTTCAACGGAGGCAAGATGGGCGAGTTTACCCGAGACATGCTTCATACCCTCAAAGGAATTCAGTACGGCGCAGAGGAAGACACTCACGGCTGGATGTTTGGGATCTAGTTTTCGCTGTTCTCCCATGTGTCAGGGCGCGAAAAAACCGCAATTCTGACAAGAGGAAACGACAATTGCTAATACGAGCCGGCCTTTTGGCCGGCTTTTTTTTGCTTAGAAGGTCGGCGCCTGGAGATCCTTTCTGATGTCGGGGTCGATCTGGACCGCGTCATCGAACTCCGGCGCGAGAATATATGTGAGATTCAGGAAGGCCAGCGGCCGGGCATCGGCCCGAACCGCGGTTTCCACATCGCGATTCAGGTTCTCCGAGAGTTCGGCAGACCGGCTAAGGAAGAGCTGGCTTTGGGCCAGGAGATCCTCTGCATTCTGTCCGCCCTGGCGGTACAATCGGTAGAGGGTCACGCCGAGATTGTTGTTGGCCCGGACCTGGAAATCTATCAGTGCGCGGTGGCGCTGATCCTCCTCAAGAAGGAAGGTTGATATGCTCCGTCGTTCTGCGGTGAGTTCTTCCAGGAGAATGCGATAGAGGCTTGCCGCATCAAAGTAATTCTGTCGCATGAACTGGGTGTTCGCCCGGGCGTACAGCAGGTTGATATTCGCGGTGGGTATGGACCCTTGTGCGGTATTAAACTCCCTGATCGCCTGGTCGAGAAGGGCCTGTTGCCGCATAAGATCCCGTTGATCGGCCAACTCTACTCTTGCGCCTTCGAGCCGCAGATCAAGATTGTTCGCCCGGTGAAGAGCAATAAATCCGAGCTTGTATGCCAGATCCTGCCGTTCCCGGAAGAGTTCCGGGTGGGTGTCCGGCCGGCCGTAGTCATTTTCCCTGGCCTGGGTGAAGTACTGGTAGGCCGCATCATAGTTGCTCGCTTCGTAGTAGTAAATATCACCCAGAAGGGCGTACGCCCTTCCGAACATCGGCGATGCTTCAACCTTGCGGGCCTCCAGAGCCCTTTCGTATTCCTGCACCGCAGTGCGCAGCCGGGTTTCGGCGCTGAGGACTTCTTCGAGGCGATACAGGTTTTCCGCCTCCCGAATATACGTATCTACCTTCCGGGCAGTCTCGAAGCGGTCAAGAGGCCGCTGCAGCTCCAGTTCCTCGAAGAGCTCCCGGGCATTTCGGAGGGCGGTAATTTCATCCTGCAGATCGCCGGTCAGCCGGGAATACCTGGCGCGATAATAGTGGACTTCCGGAATAGTATCGTCCAGCTCCATGGCCCGATTAATCACCCGGAGGGCATCCTCCTGAAGGGACGCGACGGTTTCATCGCCCCGCAAACCGGCGACGAACTGATTTATCAGTTCCTCGCCTCCGCCGGGACCGACGCCGCCTATGCCTTCTTCGCTCAAATCAAGCAGGAATCCTCCGAGCTCGGTCATCCCCCGGGGATCAAGTTGTGCCCTCTCATCGGTGAGGAATAAATCTTTCAGATTTAAGGCGTCTTCGATATTACGGGTGTTGATAAAATAGCGCAGCATCCTGAACAGAAGCTCATCGGACTGGCCGTTGCGGTCGATCAGGCTTGCGTACTCATATCTGGCGGACTCAAAGTACTCAGCGCGCTGATCCTCATCTCTGGTAAGAATGCCCCACTCAAGGTACGCGTCACCCTGAGTGATGCGGGCATCGTAATCCCAGGGATCTTCCCTCAGCAGACGACGGAGATATTCAATGGCCGTTGGATAGTCCCGAAGATCGTAAATCGCGAAATCCGCGTATCGAAGAATTCCCTCCCGGTTGAGCGGGTCAATATCGTCGGACAAGAGGGTTTCGTACTTTTCCCGGGCAAGGGCAAACTGCCGCTGATCAGAAAATGCTTCGGCATACTCCAGAAAGCGGGAGTTGACCGGCCAGATTTCATATGCCTGCTCAAACAGCCTGTTGGCCTGCTGGTATTCCTGGAGTTCGATATTTTCCAGACCCTGCTCATACAGGTTCCGGGCGAAAAGCGGCTGGTATATAAATCGGTATCCGAGAAACAGCATGGCCGCCAGCATGCCGGTTGCGGCCAGCACCAAGCGGAGCACCGGCCAAATGGTTTGGCTGAACTGGTAGGCAAAGCTCTTGCGTTCCTGCTCAAAATGTTCCCCGGTGCGTTTTTCATAACCCCGGGGTATTTCTATTTTTTTGCCGGAAATCTTACTGACGATTTTCGCGATATCCCGAGGGGGTTGCCGCTGGTACAATGCCTCGATGAGGGGAAGGATTTCCTCAAAATCGTATTTCCCCCCGGCGATGATTTCCGAGGCTGCGATTTTTAAATTGAGAGGCAGATACGCGAGAGTACTCTTGAGGTCGGAGAACTGATCATCGGTGATGGCGAAATCCGCGGCCTGGTCTTCTGCGGCGGCCTCTTCAAGCGCCTCTTCGACCATCGCCTCGGCTTCCGGAGACGCGGGTTCTTCTTCAGCGAAGTCTTCGGCGGCTTCGTCTTCCATGATCCCGAATTCCGCACCGAAATCTCCCATGGAAAACTCATCGCCAAAATCCGAACTGTCGAAATCCGAATCGAAGTCTCCAAAATCCTCGAGACCGCCTCCGGCCTCATCCGAAAAATCCGCTGACTCAAAATCCCCGGAATCAGCAAGACCATCTGTTGGGGCGGTTTCTGCAAATCCCTCAGCATCGAATGCCTCGTCGTCGCCCGGAGCGTCAAAATCTCCGAAATCACTGTCGGGCGACTCGTCGCTGAATTCGATGCCCTGATCAAAATCCGTATCGAAGGACGGCTCACTGAGATCTTCCGAAAGATCTCCGTCTAGGCTGTCGCCCAGTTCATCGGCGTCATCTATTGATTCAAAATCATCCAGGCCGTCACCGAGATCATCTGACAGATCACCGCCGAGATCGTCGCCGAGGCTGTCGCCCAGTTCATCGCCGCCGTCTATTGATTCAAAATCATCCAGGCCGTCACCGAGATCATCTGACAGATCGCCGCCGAGATCGTCGCCGAGGCTGTTGCCCAGTTCATCGCCGCCGTCAATAGTTTCAAAATCATCCAGGCCGTCACCGAGATCATCTGACAGATCACCGTCGAGATCGTCGCCGAGGCTGTCGCCCAGTTCATCGGCGTCATCTATTGATTCAAAATCATCCAGGCCGTCACCGAGATCCTCTGACAGATCACCGTCGAGATCGTCGCCTAGGCCGTCGGCATCATCAGCAACGTCAAAATCATCGAATCCGCCGCCCAGATCGCCCGGGATGTCCCCCTCGAAATCTTCGGGCACATCATCGTCGGGGCTGGCGGAGAAATCATCGGGGACGTTTTCAGGAGAGGTGAACTCATCGGCGCCGTCGAACTCGTCTGCGCCGAAGTCTTCCATGGAAAGGTCGTCGCCCAGATCCAGACCGTCGTCGGATTCCTCATCCATGTCGGGGCTGTTAAAACTGGAAAGGTCGGTTTCTGCTTCTTGTTCTGCTTGTTGATCATCGGCGGCGTCAAGACCGAAGTCGCCGCCGAAAACGTCCGATGAGAAATCCTCATCTTCCGGGGCATCCAGCCCAAAATCCGTCAGCTGCGGTTCTTCTTCGTCGAGTCCGAGATCGCTGAGAAAATCCGCATCCGGGGCAGGCATGCCCTCGATCGATTCATCCTGGGTATCATCCGTTAGACCGTCACTGAGATTGGAAAAAAAGTCCTGTGCGACAGCCTCTGCGGAATCGGCTGGGGACCCCGAGTCAAACTCTCCAGCCCGGGGCGCTTCAACGGCCTCGACCTGCTCGCCGCGCTCCGCAGCTATTTCAGGCTCGTTACCCGTGCGAACGAGAGATTCGTTAAACTGTTGCAGGGACTCATTGCTGGGCATTGCCTATCTCGGTCTTCCTCTTGCACATTTTCGGCATTCGCCGGGAAATCTCAAGCTCAGGGGCAAACATTCCGATTCTTTTTATATAACGAGCTTTAGTCGGCGGGGAGCAGGGAATGAAACGCTTCATCTCTATTATATATATACTCTTTTTTTGTGTCTCAGCACTATCCTCACAGGAACTGGCAGCCCATTTATACATCCGCGGGCTGGAATCCGCGTCAGCTCCGGTGTACCATCCGGGCAGCGACTCCGTGATTTTCAGCTATCAGGTAAAGGAGATGAGGTTTCAGCCCCGGCACGTGGGAATCAGTTTCGAGCATGAACGCTTCGCTTCGGTTCATGAAATGCAGTACGTAGACCGCAGGGATGAAGAAAACCGGCTGGTTTCCCGGGTGTACTTCCACTTCCTTCCTCTGACTCCGGAAATTCAAAATCTGGAGCGACTCGCCTATCGCTTTGTTGTCGACGGTGCCTGGCTTGAGGATCCGCTCAATCCGGCATTCGTGGAAAAACTGAGCGGACGTCGGATGTCTGTCGCACAATTGCCGCCGGAAAGAGAGACCCTTCCGGTCAGCCCGGAAATTAGGAGAGAGACTGATCAAGGCAGATCCAAGCTGGTGAAATTTCGGTTTTTCGCCGATCCGGGGCAGCGAGTAAATGTGGCCGGGAGCTTTAATAACTGGGATCCCTTTATGTATGTAATGCGGGAAGCGACTCCCGGGGAATACGAGCTCACCTTGAGGCTGCTCCCGGGGGATTATCATTACAATTATTACTATCGCGGAAGGCGAATTATTGATCCCCTCAATGTGCGTTCGAGCTATGACATAGAGGGTTACGAATATTCGACGTTCTCAGTGGACTCATAGATTTCGATGGCCATAATAGACCGGCTCGACGCCCTATTCTTTGACCTTGACAACACCTTATACCCGGCAAGCAGCCCAATGACCACAGAGATTTCTCGCCGGATTACTCTGTACGTCCAGCGGATTCTCCAGGTGGATTATGACGAAGCGTCCACCATGCGCCGACAGGGGTTTTTACAATACGGCACCACTCTCAAATGGCTGGAGAAGGAACGGGACTTTACCGACATCGAAGACTATCTCGAGGCGGTTCATCCGGAAGACGTTAATAACTATCTTCCGGAAGGTGGAGAACTTGGAACCATGCTCGACTCAATCCCGCTGCCAAAGTACGTACTGACGAACTCATCAATTCAGCATGCCCGAAGAGTTCTCGATCATTTTGGTATTCGGCAGAAGTTTCTCTCTATCTTCGATATCACCTACAATAACATGATGGGCAAGCCCCACGAAAGTTCGTATACCTCTGCCCTCCGGGAAAGCGGGCATCCGGCGGATCGGGTTCTGTTCATCGACGATGTGCCATCCTATCTGGAAGGATTCGCAGGCCTGGGGGGACAGTGCCTTTTGGTGGATGAGAATCTGCAACATGAAGCCAGCAGTTTTGACTCAATCACAACTATTTATGAACTGCCCCGATTCCTGAACCGCGCCTCCTGACATTGTTTGCCGGAGACGGGGGTTGCCGACGGCGACTGGCGGCAGCGGTTTGCGATGTTAGCTGCCGGGTGCGACTGGCGGCAGCCCCGAAAATGGGCTATAATTTCGCCGGAAACGAATTTTCACCAATTAAAAACCCGGAGGCAGACGATGGGAACCGTTAGGGACGTTTACGGCCACATTGCGCTCGAACTTGTAAAAAATAGTGTACACAGCAGCCAGATCGAACCGGATGCGGTCTACCAGGAAGCCAACAAATCGAACCGCCGCATTCTGAACAAAATTATCAGCGATCTGTTATTGCCGGAAAGCACAATCCTGGGCTTCCACAACCTGCAGAGACTGCATAATCTCGCAGAGGAGGGCAAATCCTGCCTCATACTCATGGAGCATTACAGCAACTTCGACCTTCCGAACTTGTATTATTTACTTGAAAACCTCTATCCCGGCGGAGAAGAAATCGGCGATGACATCATCGCCATGGCCGGTATGAAATTAAATGTCGAAAGCGATTTCGTACGGGCATTTACCGAAGCCTATACCCGAATAGTCATCTATCCTTCCCGAAGCCTTTCAAACCTGGAAGGTAGCGAAGCCTATGAAGCAGAACGAAGCAAAAGCCGGAAGATAAACATGGCGGCATTGCACGAAATGGTGCGTCAAAAACATGCGGGTAAGATTATTCTACTGTTCCCCAGCGGGACCAGATATCGACCGGGCGTGGAAGAAACCCGCAGGGGTCTGGCTGAAGTCGATTCGTATATAAAAGGCTTCGACTATATCCTTCCCATAGGAATCGCCGGCAACACCCTCAGAATCAACACCAGCGGGAGCATGAGCGAGGACTACATCCAGAAGGACTGCATGGTTTTCGCCGCCGCCGAAGTGCATGACGCCAAAGAATGGCGAAACGGGATCCGGGAAAAGGCGCCTGAGGGAACCGACTCAAAGCAGTTCGTCGCAGATGCAGTGATGAAATGGCTTTCGGATCTTCACAACGAAGCTGAGGACTACCGTCAAAAGCACCTGCCCGAGGGTTATCCCGACAGCGTACTATGAGGCGGGACGGGATTTTCTTCGGTCAAGGGCGTACAGCCTGACCTGTTCGGCAAACCCCATCCGCTCCAGGAGCGAGCTGAGGTACACGCTTCCGCTCCAGTTCTCCAGGGTGATTATGTCTATGCTTTCTTCCGCCGATGCCTCTATGTAGCGTTCGATGAGGGTGGTGGCGATTCCCAGCCCCCGATATTGGGGCTCAATGTATATTTGCAGCATGTGGCCCACCGAGCGCTCAGAACTGAGTTCATCATGCAGGACCCACAAAAAACCGCAGATCTCCCCCCCCGGAAGAAAAACCCCCAGGATGTACGATCCGTTTTCCAGGTCATCAGCAGCCGGCAAGTGGTCCCGGCGAAATGAATACCAATACGAGGATTCCCGGGGGTCGGGGAAGATTTCAGCGAATACTTTTTTATCGAGATAGACAACGGTCTGCAATGTGGCCCGGTCCTCGACCTGGCAAATGGTGAAATCGCTGAGCACCAGGTCCTCACCTTCGAAAATATCGGCTTTAAGGGCTTCCAGTCCCCGGCTTTCCCTGATGCCGTTAAACCATTGAAGAACCCGGCTCTTCATTTGGCGGTCTTTAAAGAAGAACCACAATTTTTCCACTTCCCGGTGCTCTTTCAGGCAGTTTTTGAACTGGCGGAAAACTCCCCTGCCGCTTTGCAGAATGCTTTGAAGCTCGTGTTTCACGATGGGATTTTTCAGATCGGCGACGAAACGCTCCATCAGGTTATATCCGTCAACCGACCGCCATTCCGGTATTTCTTCCAGGTCAGGTTCTCCGTCAATAGCTTCGGCCTCGTCGCCACCGATGACCTTTCCCCGGTCCAGATCGAGGAAAAACAACTGGTCCTGATTTTCCATCCCGAATATGACCTGGTCGACAAGTTCTTTGCTTAATTCCATATCGCTGCGCATAACTGTTAGTTCGCCTGCTCCGAGGGAAATCGATGGCCCTCTGCGAATCGCTCCTGCTCCATTTCCTCCAGCTCTCGAATCTTCCCTTCCACGTGGTTCAACTGCAGTCGTGCCGGCGGACAAAGCCTACGGTGCCAAACCGCCACCTTTCCATCGTCCAAGGTCTGGCCTGAGACAATAATGCGCACCGGGACGCCCATCATATCCAATTCGCGAAATTTTTGCCCCAACGGGATTTTTCTGTCGTCATGGAGGATCGATGCGCCGAGGCGCAAGTGAAGCTTGTCGCCGATTTCCCTGATGGTAGCGCTGCGGCCCACAACCAACAGCGCCGCCTTGTACGGCGCGATATTTATAGGCCAGAGAAAGCCGTTCTTCATCCGGTGAGCCTCCACAAGACTGGCCAGCAGCCTACCGAGGCCGATTCCGTACGCTCCCATTGAAGGATAGAATATTTGTCCCTTTGTATCATGCAGGGAAAAATCGAATTTCCGGCTAAAATACTCGCCGATGCGGTATACGCTGGCAATTTTTATGGTTTTTTCTAGCTCAAGTGCGCCGCCGCAGTGACGGCAGGTACAGTTTTTATCGACCTCGACAAAATCACCCACGTAGTCCCCGTCGAAATCCCGCCCGAAATTGACATTTATTAAAAACTTCCCCGGACTGCCTTGTGAGAAAACCAGATTGCTGCTCTCGCTGACCGTAAGATCCACAGCAGTCAAAAACCGGCCGCCCTGGTCCTCCATGGTAACCGGACGCTTCATGCCGACGGGGGTGAGAAATGCCTGTGCCGTCGGAGGGCCGGGTTTGCGGCGGCCCTTTTTCGGCCGCTGATACCGGGCATACCCAAGATCGTGAAGCTCCTGCTCTCCAAGCTCGGATATGATGGGCTCGCCGATTACCCGAGCGAGCTTATCGAGGGATATTTTTTTGTCTGAACGGTATACGGCGGCTACATACCCGTCCATTATCCGGTAGATTCCGCAGGTCGCAGTGCGGCTTTTTGGCAGGCCTTTCTGTTGACGAAAGCAGGAGAGACCAAAACAGTCGGGGTTCGTAATGATTTCCATCGGCAGGGGACGGCCGCTGGGATGGGCCGAGTTGGCGACAGCCACATCCTGGTTCGCGTTATAGCCGCAGGAGGGGCAGCGAACCAGAACATCCTCTCCCCGTTCGTGCTTCATGAGGAAATCATACGAACTGGTGCCGCCGGTGAAATTGGCGGCACCTTCAGTTGAAGCGATATTCAGCCCGAGCTGCCGGAAAATACGGGAAAAAATCGCGAAGATTTTCGGCATAAAGTTATTCAACTCGGTAAAACTGCGGTGAAATGAGTAGCCGTCGCTCATGAGAAATTCCCGGGCCTTGAGAAGTCCGGATTCGTCGAGAGCCTCGTCGCGGAATTTATTCTGGAACTGAAAAAAGAAACGGGGAAGCTGCTCTACCGAAGATATGCTTCTGGCGAGCATTTCGATGCACGCCTCTTCGTGCATGGGAGCGAGAACCAGGTTATTGCCGTTATGGTCATTAAACCTCGTCAGTTCCCGGCTTATCATTCGGCTTCGGTCCGATCGGTCCCACAGGTCGCCGGGATTCACCAGAGGGAGGAGAATTTCTTCTCCACCCAAGGCACGGAACTCCTCGGCAATAATGTGGCCGATTTTCTTCATGACCATCATGCCGAGGGGCATAAAGGCGAATAGCCCGTCACCGATTTGCCTGATATAGCCTCCCTCCACAAGCATGCGGCTTCCCTCGAGACGATACTGCGGGGTCGGACCGGCATTCTGGGATGGTATGTGGAGAATTTGGCTCATTTTCATGTACTGCCATTGTAATTTGCCTTCGCTCTGCTGTCCATTGACAGTTCGTCAGTCGGGCAGCAGCCTTGACAACCCAACGGCTTTGTCAGATATTTGTCCTATACCAACCCTCAATTTGGCTGCGGAAACATCGTTCCCGATGTAATCCGCCATCTGCCGCTTTCCGCAACGGAACGGTGGAAACACATACAATAGGAGATACATATGAGCTTGATCGAATACGTTGAAGCGCGAGAAATCCTCGATTCCCGGGGAAATCCCACTGTTGAGGTCGACGTCATTTTAGAAGACGGCAGCTTCGGCCGGGCAGCGGTGCCCAGTGGAGCATCCACCGGTGAGCACGAAGCAGTAGAATTGCGCGACGGCGACAAAAGCCGGTACATGGGCAAAGGCGTTCTGAAAGCCGTAGAGAATGTGAACAACACCATTGCCGCGGAAATCGAGGGGCTTGATGCCCTGGATCAGGTCGAGATAGACCGGACCATGATTGAGCTCGACGGCACAGAGAACAAGGGAAAGCTCGGAGCTAACGCAATACTCGGCGTTTCCCTGGCAACTGCCCGGGCCGCCGCGGACTTTCTCGGACAACCCCTCTTCAAATACCTCGGACCCTATCACACCACCCTTCTCCCAGTACCCATGGCCAACATCATCAACGGCGGTTCCCACGCGGATAACTCGGTGGACTTTCAGGAGTTCATGGTTATGCCCGTTGGAGCCGAGAGCTTCCGCCAGGCTATGCGGATGACCGCTGAGATCTTCCACAATCTCAAAAAGATTCTCAAAGACAAAAATTATGCCACCAGCGTCGGCGATGAAGGCGGTTTCGCACCAAACCTGAAAAGCAACGAAGAAGCCCTGGAAGTAATCATGCAGGCCATCGAGAAATCCGGCTACAAGCCCGGAGAAGACGTGTTCATCGCCCTGGACCCCGCATCCAGCGAATTCTTCGATAAAGAGAAAGGCATTTATGAACTGAAGTGGTCTACCGGCGATAAACTGAGTTCCACTGAAATGGCTGATTACTGGGCAGACTGGGCGAAGCGCTATCCCATCATATCCATTGAAGACGGAATGGCCGAGGATGACTGGGACGGATGGAAGTACTTGACCGAAAAAATCGGCGACAAGGTACAGCTGGTAGGGGACGACCTTTTCGTAACCAACACCAAACGCCTCTCCACCGGTATTGAAAAGGGTATAGCCAACTCCATCCTGATCAAGGTTAACCAGATCGGAACCCTCACCGAGACCTACGAAGCGGTAGAAATGGCCAAGCGGGCGAGCTATACCAGCATCATCAGCCACCGCTCAGGCGAAACTGAGGACAGCTTCATCGCAGACCTCGTCGTGGGACTTGAAACCGGTCAGATCAAAACCGGCTCCATGAGCCGTTCAGACCGGTTGGCGAAATACAACCAGCTCATGAGGATTGAAGACATGCTTGAAACCACCGCGGAATATGCGGGAATGAAGGCATTCTACTCAATTAAGTAGAAACCCGCCCCAAGGGGCGAAGTGAGTGAAACAGACCCGGAGCCCATGCTCCGGGTTTTTTTAATATTCAACGGTGTCATCCCAGAAAAATTCAGATTCACGGGGCAGTATGGATTCAAGCAGAAATCCGGTTTCGGCCTGGAAGGTACTTATGTGATAATCTCCGGGGGCCGATACCGGCAATACCGAAGCGGCCACCAGAAATTCGGCTTCCCGGTATGCCAATCTCCGGGTGCTGAGGCTGAAACCGACCTGGGATATAAAGTAGACTGCGGCACCCAGAACAAGGACTGCGGCAGCAGCCCGGGCGGCTAGGGCAGGGCCGCGACGAAACGGCTGCGGCGCCCGTCTGGAATAGCCGGGCCGGGGCTCTGCTCCTGCTGCGGCGATACGCCGATCGAGCTCGGAACGGCCGGAGTTGCGCAGCATGCCGATGACCTCATCTGAGCTGTATGTTCCCTGCCTATGACGAAATTGTCTCCTACTCATGTTTTCCTCCCTCGACTTCACGGCCATAGAGCCTGTTGAACTGGCGGGCCAATCCTTTCCTTCCCGCAGAAAGGCGTGATTTAACCGTGCCCTCAGGCAGCTCCAGTATGCTGGCCACTTGGGAAACCTGCATGCCCTCCAGCTCTTTGAGCAGGAGAGGAATTCGAAGCCGCTCCGGAAGTGCCATCAACGCATCGATAACCGCCCTTCTCTTCTCATCGCGTTCCAGGACTTCTTCCGGACCGGAATAGGGGCTGGCGGCGATGGTCAGGAAATCATGATTCTCAACAGATTCCCTGCGCCTTCTGGTCCTGCGCATCGCATCAAGAGCGGCATTGCGGCAAACAGTAAAAAGCCAGGTCTTGAACCCATCGGGGCCATGAAAGCTATTGAAATTCAGATAGGCGCGGAGCAGCCCTTCCTGAAGGCTGTCCTCAGCTTCATGGTAATTGCCCCGATGAAGAACAAACAGATAGCGTCGAATCGACGGGAGATGAGGTGCAATAAGCTCCCCTATCTCTTCCCGCCGATTCCGACTCTGTGCGGAATCATGCATTAATCCGCGTGCTGGTAAATGAAGCGCAGAGTTGGAAGGAGCTCTGGCCGGGCTGCGCGGATCCGGTCGTCAAGGAGCCTCATGTCCATACCACGTTCTCCAAGACCTCTGCCAAACTGCTTCATCTGGGCCCATCGGCGCTGACCGAGGATTTCCTGCAGCTCTATACCTCGACGGATCTCCGCCATCCGCAGCTGGATTTCGAATTCGATTCCCTGCCGAATGAGATCTTCAATTTCTTCGAGGTCCGGGTTTTGCTCTACCATTTCCCGGGAAATCTGCGCTCTCAGCACTTCCAACTCGGCAGTCGGAATGCGTCGAGATTCGACAAACCGGTTTTGTACTTCATTTATTGCTTCGATTTCCTCTTCGCTGAATCTCAGGCGCTCGAGATTTTCAATAATTTCCCGGTCCGCCCGGTCTCCACGGTGATTCTGCCCAAAAAGCACGGCGGGCAGCACGAGCAATAGGGAGAGTCCGATGCCGATTCGCAATAGAGTATTGTTTTTCATGATTTTCTCCTGGCCGGCGGATTTATGACAGCCGCTGTTAATAGTTAAAGCCGTTCGGATGTGACGCGAGGGGCTTTGTATATATAGACGCCTGCCAGGGCTTCGAGGTTCATTTTATTTGGTAGATTATGCAAGTGCCCCGAAAACAGCTGATTTAAACCACCTAATCAGTTGGTGGACAATGGGTTGCCTGAGTACCATTGCCAAAACCCGGCTTGTCCCTCGCACACAATGATTTATAGCAGAAAAATCAGCTGTTTTCGGGGCAGTTCCAAGAATCACGGAAAGTAGAGGAAGCAAAAATCACACACATTTGTGTTTGTGGGTCCGGTTTTGTACAGCACTCCCTGTTCAGCCAGATAATGATATGAGTCGTTTCGTCCCAGCCAAAGCTCGGGGTCCGGCCCCTGGGCTAGCCGGCTCAGGTCACCGGCGGTGACAATTGCTCCAGCGGCATCGGTTGGTCCGTCATTTCCATCGCTTCCCGCGGCCAGGAAGGAGGCCGTGACCGTTGAGCTGTGGGGCAAAATACTATTGATGTATGAAAGAGCCAGTTCCTGGTTTCTTCCGCCAAGTCCGTCGCCCCTGATGCTAACGGTTGTCTCACCGCCGCATAAGAGAAGCGTCGGGCCAGGCATGGGCGGCTCCAAGGCCATGGCGGCAAACAGCTTTGCGATCTCCCGGGCTTCCCCGGTCATACGGGAGCTGAGTATCAGTGTTCGAACTCCCTTTTGCCGGGCACAATCGGCTGCGGCTTCCAAAGCCGCCCGGTTATTACCCAGAACAATGGTCGAAACAGTTGAAAATACTTCCGCTCCCGGCTTTGGGGTTTCCAGCGAGTCATCTTCCAGGCCCTTGTGGAAGTGCTCAAGAATCGGATGGGGAATCCGGGCTTCAATGCCGTATTTTTGCATTATGGCCCACACATCGGAAAACCTCGATGGATCAGGCACTCCGGGGCCCGAGGCAATGCTTTCCACATCATCACCGACCACATCGGAGAGCAGGATGTTTATCAATCGGCCGGGATACACCAACTCGGCGAGGCGTCCGCCCTTGATTCCGCTGGTATGCTTCCGCAGAATGTTCATCTCATGGATGTCCGCCCCGCACTCAAGGAGAATCCGGGTCATCTCCTGAATATGATCATAGCCGAGCCCGGGGTAAGGCCGGGTAATTAATGCCGAACCGCCGCCGGAAATCAAATTCAGAACGAGGGTGCGCCGGTCGGCGCTTTCGACAAATGCCGCAATGTCCCGCCCCGCCTGGATGCTGTTTTCATCGGGGACTGGGTGGCCGGCCTCCTTCAGCCTGACATACGCCGTACTGTCTACGTGACCGTATTTCACCGCGACCAGACCGTCCACGGCGCCGGAATAATTTTCCAGCACCTCCTCCATCGCCCTGGCCATGGGCGCAGAAGCCTTTCCTGCCCCGGTTATCAGGATGCGGTCAAAATCGTTCAGATTGATATCGAGGTCTTCCCCGATAACAAGCAGCCCGCCCTCCTTAACCTTGATCCGTTTGCGAATCATCTCATAAGGATTAACCCGGCGAACCGCCGCCACATACAGTTCTTGCAATAGCTCTCGCGACACTTTTGGCTCCTGATTGATTGCTATTGTCAGTATAAACCCGGCTATCAATAATTTCCGAAAATAAAATTGACGTCCTACAAAAACGGTCCTACAATACTGCCATAAACTAAACCGGTTTACCTCATTTCAGAAGTATTTCAGGAGTGCATATGTCTCGTATCTCAGACCTGCGCCGCAGCGGTATTCTGCTTCATCCTACCGCTCTACCCGGCGAATATGGAATTGGAAGCCTCGGCAAAGATGCCCGGGATTTTATTGACTTTCTCACTATATCCGATCAACGGCTTTGGCAGATTTGCCCCCTCGGCCCGACGGGATACGGAGATTCACCCTATCAATGCTTCTCCGCATTTGCGGGCAATCCCTACCTGATTGATTTATCCACCCTCATTCAGGACGGTGTGCTCAAGGGTTCGGAGCCCGAACTTGCGGAATTACAAAAATGCCCTACCAAAACCGTCGATTTTGGAAGGGTGATTCCCCTCAAAATGGCCCTGCTCGAAAAGGCCTTCGAAGGTTTTTACGCGGCGGGCAAGGACGGTAGTCTGGACAGGGTAATCGAGGCCCGATACCGCCGCTTTTGCCAGGACAACCAAAACTGGATTCAGGATTATGCGGAATTCATGGTCATAAAGGCGTCGCAGGGCGGAGTCAGTTGGGACAATTGGCCTGAAGACCTACGCTCCCGCAAGCCTGAGGCGATGGATCAGATCAGAAAAGCCCACGAAAAGGACATAGAGTTCCAGAAATACATTCAGTTTCTTTTCTTCGAGCAGTGGAAGGCCCTGCGTTCGTATGCCGGTTCGGCGGGCATTGAGATAATCGGTGATATGCCGATTTTCGTGGCCTACGACAGCGTCGATGTCTGGGCGAACCCCCAGCTTTTCCAGCTGGACGAAGCGGGACACCCGACCCATGTTGCCGGCGTTCCGCCGGACTACTTCTCCAAAACCGGTCAATTATGGGGGAATCCCTTGTATGACTGGGAGTACATGATGCAACGGGGTTTTAAATGGTGGATTTCCGTTCTCGAGGCCAAAATGGATCTCTACGACATCGTCCGCATTGACCATTTCCGGGGATTCGAGGCTTTCTGGGCGGTACCGTTCGGTGAAAAAACCGCAATCAACGGCACATGGACCAAGGCTCCGGGGAAGGAACTTTTTGCCGCTATCAAGGCCGCTCTGCCGGAAGCCAAGATTATCGCTGAGGATCTTGGTGTGATTACTCCCGAGGTTGAAGAACTGATAGCCTTCACCGGCTACCCGGGAATGAAGGTGCTGCAGTTCGCCTTTGATTCGAATGACGACAGTGATTTCCTACCGCATAATTACAACCGCAACGCAGTGGTATATACCGGGACTCATGACAACGAAACCGTCAGCGCCTGGTTCGACAATGCCGCCCAATCCGACCGGGAAATGGCCTCGCGCTACCTGGACTTGGGGGAGAATCCCAAAGCTGTCCACTGGGATTTTATCCGGTGCGCCAGCTCATCTGTGGCCGCCACTGCGGTGTTCCCGTTGCAGGACATCCTGGGACTGGGCGATGAGGGGCGTTTCAATCTTCCGGGTACCCTGGGAGGAAACTGGGACTGGCGCTATGAGTCCGCCGACCTCAAGCAGGAGCATGCCGATCGTCTCGGTGAAATCACCAGAATCTACGGGAGGTCCTGATGCCGATGAAGCGCGAGCTTTTGAACTCGACCATTTATTCGGTTTTTGTCCGCAACTACGGGAAAAAGGGGACGTTTGACGACGTCCGGGCGGACCTTCCGCGAATTTCCGGCCTGGGCGCTGACATACTATGGCTCATGCCCGTTCATCCCATCGGGAAGCACGCGAGAAAGGGGGAACTGGGCAGCCCATACGCAATTTCCGATTATCGGGGTATCAATCCGGAATACGGCACCCTGGAAGACTTTCGCGCTTTGGCCGATGCGATACACGCGCACGGCATGAAGCTCATGATAGACGTGGTCTACAACCACACCAGTCCGGACAGTGTCCTGTACGCCGAACACCCGGAGTGGTTTTATACCAAAAAAAACGGCAAGCCCGGGAACCGAATCGGCGACTGGTCGGACATCATCGATCTCGATTTCGACAATCCGGAACTTCGGGAGTACCTGATAGATACGCTGAAATATTGGCTGGAGCAGGGTGTGGACGGATTCCGCTGCGATGTCGCCCCGCTCATCCCCCTGGATTTTTGGATTGATGCCAGACGAGCCTGCGATGAGTTCAAAAAAGATGTTGTTTGGCTCACCGAGTCGGTCGAACCTCATTTCATCGAAGAGCTCAGGGGACGGGGCTTTATATGCCACAGCGATGCGGAGATGTATGGCGCCTTCGACATTGCCTATGACTATGACACCTACTTCGCCATCCACCGCTATGCCGCCGGTGAGATGAGTCTTGAGCAATACATGGACCTCAAACGAATTCAAATCTACAGCATGCCGGGCCATGCGATTAAGCTCCGACATATTGAGAATCACGATACTCCCCGGGGAGCATGGTTCTTTCCCGAGGCGAAAGCCCTGCGAAATTACACAGCGTTCACCTTTTTTGAACGGGGCTGCGCCTTGTTGTATAACGGCCAGGAGGCCGGGGAAAACAATCGCACCAGTCTTTTTGACGCGGATCCCGTGAATTGGGAGCGCCTGCCGTCTCACGCGGATTTTATAAAAAGCTGTGTTTCAATGCACCGGGCGGAAATCATGCGGGACGGGTGGTACGAACTCCCCGAAGGACCGGTAAAGGGGGTAGTGATTGCGGCTTACCGGGAGATTGACGACACTGAATCCAAGCAGTGGAAGCGAGTCGGGGTTTTTAACATCGAAGGAAAGCAGGGGGCCCTTGATCTCAGCGCATACCTGCCCGGGCTTTCGAAGCTCAGCGGCAACTATAAAAACCTTCTGGACTACGACGGTGCGGAATCCGGAATAACCGTGAAGGACGGTGTCACCGTGCTGCCCGCAGAGCCGGTAATCTTCGACCTTTAAGCATCCGATGGACCGGCGGCCGCATCGCTTGCGGCCAGTGCCGGTGCCCCGGCCGCCTGCCCGTCGTCGCTATCGTCCTCAGCGGCTTGCGAACTTTCATCCAGAGGCGGACGCTGCTCCGCCTCTTTTATTTTCCTGTTCGCCCATATCAGCGTAATAATTGCGGCGGACCAGTTTACAATTACCAATCCGACCCACACTCCCCGCTCGCGCATCCCGAGGGCAAAAGCCAGGAGGGAGAACACCGCCGCCGGCGCGAGAACCTGACGATAGAGTCCCATCCACATGGTCATGGCCGGGCGCTTAAGCCCCTGGAGAACCGAGTTGGCCTGAAAAAGGATAACATAGCTGTAAAAGGTTAATCCTTGAATGAGAAGGTATTCATACCCGATGCGGATAACATCCTGATTTTCAGTGAATACCGAGAGAACATAGCGCCCGAATATCAAGACCGGCGTGAGCAGGGCAATCATTATATACAGTCCGTAGCGCAATGTTGTTCGAAAGCTCTGACGCACTCTGTCGAGTCGTCGGGCCCCGTTGTTCTGCCCGACCAATGCCGAAAGGGCGAAGGTCAGACCGATGTTGGGAATAAGAGCAATCTGCTCGACCCGGACCGCAGAGCCGTAGGCTGCAACCACGTCGGTGCCGTATCGCGAAATATACCAGGTTATGACAAAGGTCCCCATTGCCATAACCATAAAACTCATCATTGCCGGAAGTACCTGGGAAATAAGTTCGCTCGCGGATTTCCGCTCGGGTATAAAATCCCGAACTGTCATGCCCTTCAAGGCGCCGACCCGTACTGCCCTGGTCAGAATATACACAGCGGTAATCGCCTGGATTAAAATGGTGGCAAGGGCGATGCCACGTTCTTCGAGGGCGGGAATTACCATGACCCCGCCGAGATTTACGCCCCTCATCAGCAGGGGATCGAGTCCAAGGTTTAGTAAAAATCCGGCTATGAGGGAGTTCCGGAATACCTTGGAGTTGCCCCGGGCCGCGAGAGCCGAATTGAACACGGAATTCAGGCTGATAAAAACCCCGCCGATTACGATTACCGACGCATAGCCGAAGGCCCTGGGAATAACCGAGGCTTCGGCGTTCATAAAGGTGAAAATCGGACGGATGAGAAAGTAGAGCGGAACTGAAATCAGAATCTGCGCAATGACGGTAAAACTGATGGCCTGGGCATAAATGTGCCGAGCGTCATCAGGTTTCTTGGCTCCGAGAAAATTGGATATAAGCGCATTGGAGCCCTGGGAGAACCCGACGCCGATGGCCATTACCAGGAGGTAGACAGGAAAGTTCAACGACAGGGCTGCCAGTGACTCGGTGGAAAGCCGTCCCGCCCAATAGGTATCGACCACGTTGTACATGGTGGTAAAAATTGTCCCGATACTTGCGGGAATAGCGATGTGACGGATCATTGCGGGTATATCCCCGCTCACCAGGTCCAGATCACCGGTGAAAGCCGGACGTTTTGCCATATGCGCTCCTTTTTATGCCTGACAATTAAGCTAATCGCCTGAGTAGATTAGTACAAGTCAAGAAGAGGACTCAGGACAAATTTATTATCAATTTTCTCATATTTAATAGAGATTATGTACTTTTATCAGCCGCCGGGGCATAATAAGAGCCATGGCCGATCTCGAAACTGTAACCTCCATATTAAAGACCTTGTCTGACCAGAACCGCATCCGGGTGGTGAGCCTCCTGGAGGAGACCGAATTGACTGTGAAGGAGATGCTGGAAATCCTGCAAATTAGCCAATCTACCTTGAGTTCGCAGCTCGGTCAGCTCAAAGACTCGGGATTGGTAAAATCCCGCAGGGAAGGTCAGTTTGTATACTACAAGCTGCTGCGGCAAAACAGCGACCAATTCAATGCGCCTCTGATAAGTCTGATCCAGCCGTACATAAAAGAGGCCGAATGGTTCGACCGAGACCGGAGAAATCTCGGAGAAGTTCTTAAAAAGCGCCAGGCTGCTTCCTGGCATTACTTTGCAGACAGGAATGTTCAGAACAGCAGGAGTCCCGGGCAAACCTGGGAATCCTTTGCCCTCGGTATCATGAGGCTCCTGCCGGAGAGTCGAATCGCAGACTTCGGCTGCGGGGCCGGCCGGGTTGCCGGGCTTTTGGCGGAATATGGCCACCGGGTCACCGGAATTGATAATAACAAAAAGCAAATAACTGCCGCGAAAAAGCTTCATCAGGATCAGTCCGACCGCTTGGACTTCATGTGCGCGGATATGGAAAAGTGCGGCTTACCGGATCAATCCATGGATGTGGTAATTATCAGCCAGGCCCTGCATCACAGCGCCGATCCGGCAACCGTCGTGGCGGAAGCCGCACGGGTCCTCAAAGAGGGCGGCCAGGTACTTATTTTGGATCTTCACCGTCACACACAGGAATGGCTGCAGGACAGTTTCGGAGACCATTGGCTAGGCTTTACATTGGAACAAATTGGGAAGTGGCTTGAGGGAGCTGGCTTTTCGAAGCAGAACACGAGAATTCTACGTTCGGATGCTGAGCATAGTGAAATAGATACACTAATTGCTCATGCGGTAAAAGTCGGATAAGTATCCGGCATAGTGCCGGCGGGGAGACTTGAACTCCCACACCATTGCTGGCGGCAGATTTTGAGTCTGCTGCGTCTACCAATTCCGCCACGCCGGCATTACCGCATGCAGGACTATACCCTAATGAACAAAGCTTGGCAATCTGTGGCTAGCGGAGCCGGATTTGTGCATAATACATTTATGCGAAGCGGCCTGCCCCTCGACATTTTTTCCTTCCGATTGCCGCCCGCAGCGAGAATGATTGCGGTGTTTTTCTGCCTGGTCCTGGTGTTCTCCTGCCGTAGCACTCCCCGGGAAGATCCCGGGGCCCTGGAGCGGGCGGTACTTCCGGAGCTGCCGCCACTGTTGAGTCTTTCCTATCAAAGACTGCTGGAAGTCGAAGAGCCTGATTCGCAATTGTTTATCCTCAGAAATGCTGCAGACTCGCTTGTGACGCTAAATGAGCCTGAGCTTGCCGAGGAGTTTCTCAACCTCGCTTTGGAACTCGCCAGGGAAAACTATACGGGCAACCGCCTCGCGGAAGTTCTGGTTGAACTCAGCAGGCTGTACACCGAAGCGGGAATCATATCCCAAAGTCTCGTCCTTCTTCAGTCGGCCCTCGACGAAGCCCGCAGGGAACAGGACAGTCAAATCCGCGGACCATTGGTGCAGGAGGTGATAACCGCATGTTTTGCCATAGGCACCGAAGCCATTGAGCTGCTCCGGCAGGCGGTACAGCAGATTTACATTATCGAAGACTATCGCCTGCGAAGCGAACTGCTATTGGATACCGCCCGCAGATACCAGGAAAGCGGTGAGGGCCAGCGGTCGGCAACCCTACTCCAGCAGGCGATTCCCGCCGCCGGTTCAATAGCCGAACCCCTTCCCCGGGCAAGGGTATTCAGCCAGCTGGGCCTCCGACTGGCGAATGCCGGCGAGCAGCGCCTGTCCCAGGTGTACAGCAGGAAGGCTGTTGAAGAAATCGACCGCCTCGCGGCGAGTCCCGGCGGCGCAAGCCTCTTCGGCAACCAAAGAAGCGACGATCTCCTGTCAGACACGCTGATAAACCTGGCCCGCAGCGGTCTGGCAGCCGACGCACTTCGGCTTAATATTCTCATCGGAAATTCCCGGCTGCGCCTCGGCGCTTTGCTGGAAACCGCCCGGCGGTTTTACGCCGACGGACAATTCCTCCAGGCCGACCTGGTATTCGGACGCATTTTCACGGCCCTCGAGGCCGACGCACCGGCTGACCTGGTGATTTCAGTCCTGCTGAGCCTTGGGCAGATTTACTATGAACGCGGCGATCAGTTTTCCGCGGATCTGTATATCAGCGCCGTCGATCCTTATTTTGCCGAGCTCGAGAATCAACTTCTTCAGGACAGCCTGTTGTCTGAGACGTCATTGGCGTATGCCCGCATCGGTCAGCCCGAAGAAGGGGCCCGCCGCTCGGCGCAAATAGTAGACGGGTTATACGCCTCGAGGGCGTATATCGGTTTAAGCGACATAATAATAGAGGAATGGCTGAGGAATAACCGGGAATCCGCGGAACAGGCCCGGATAGCATCGGAATATCTTGCAAATGCGGCCTCAGTCAGCCTGGACTCTCAAAGCATTGCGGATTCGGCGTTCGCAGATATCGCCGTTCAGTACGCCCGCCTGGGAGAAATAAGCGAAGCTCTTGCAGCGGTCCGGCGCATTGAAAACCCCTTTCCCGCAGCCCTCGGTCTGGCCCGAATTCAAGCCTACGTAGTGATAAGCGAGGAGAATAATGCTGACATTGAGATGCGCTGGAATCAGGTCAGCCGATAGATTGTGAATCAGGCGCCAATGAGGGTTCCGAAGAATTCCCTGCCTTCGAGAATATTTTCAATATTTTCTAGATTTTTTCCGCCGGCGCTGATCACCTGAAGCCCCAGCTCCGCTGCCCTTCGGGTGGCGACGGGGTCGAACGGGAGGTTTTTTCCCGGGGTCCAGTCTTCTCCGACCATTGCTCGGAATTCTTCCCAGCTTACCGAGTCCAAGGGTCGGGCATCGGGATCGAGCTTGGGGTCGGCGGTATATACCTTCTCAATGTTCGAAAGATTGATAACCCTCTCGGCTTTGAACCGCTCGGCTAAAACCACCGAATCGAAGTCCGTGGAGAACCCGGGCTTCCATCCCGCGGCAACCAGTACCTGACCGGTGAATTCGAAATCTGCACTCGGATCGGTAACGACGGGATTTGAGCAGCGCTCGCCCAGACTGGCTCGCACCAGCTCGGCATTGAGCCTGGTCGCCATAATTCCTATCCAATCCTGATCATCGCTGCTCACATCGTTGCATATATCCCGGTACGCCGCCTGATATCGGCGGGCAGGGGCGCCGCCGCCGACAATGAGCACTACCCGGCGGCCCGGTTCCCGGTCAAGATGCTTTTTTACCAGGGCAATGAACGCTTTCACAAAAACCGTATCCACCTGCTCGGGAGCCACGATGGATCCCCCCAGTGAAATAACCGTAACCATTTCTCACCTCCAGGGGATAAAGCCCCTATTCCCGAGATGAGATTCTATCCTGTTTACCCCGCAACCCTCAAGGACAAGGCCGCCTCGGACAGCTCAGCATTGACAAAGCAGGGGCGTTTATCGGATATTGTCAGCGTCTAATTATGAAAGTGATAAATAAACTGCCACTCTTATGTGTACTGTTTCTCCTCGTTTCCGGGTTTTTACTCACCGCCCAGGAGATTGTAACCGGAACGGATTTTTTCGACCGGGTTGCGGCAAACTACGGCAATATACAGGATTATCTCGCTGATTTCGAAATGATCGTTGAGGATAATCTCATGTCCGGCACCATATATTTCTCCCAACCGAACCGGATGAGGATAGATTTTACCGAGCCCGAAGAACAGGTCCTGGTGTCCGATGGACAGATCATACAGGTTTATGTTCCGGAGTATAACGTAACCCTCACTCAAACCCTCAACGAGCAGACCAATCCCGGAACGGCTATCAGCGAAGAAGGCCTGCAGCTTCTTCGAAGAAACTACCAAATAGCTTTTCTCAACAGCCCCGATCCTGAACCTCTGGAGGAAGGGGATGCGTCCTCTGAACTGGTGTACAAGCTCTTCCTCACCTGGCGGAACACCGCTCAGGGTTTTCGGGAGATCGAAATCGCCGTTACTCCCGACCTGTTCATTCGGCGAATGACTGCCGTTACTGCCGACCGGAAGAATGTCCAGTTCTCTTTCAACGACATCCAGATTAATCAGAACATACCCGATGCCCGGTTCGAATACGATTCACCGCCTTCTTCCAATAACTTTGATAACTTCCTGTACGGAGTCGAATAGCCATGGAGTCCATCGGAGAAAAACTCTCACGCCGACGCGAGGAAAAGCATTATAGCCTGGACCAAGCGGCCAGGGAGACCCATATTGCCAAGCGCTTCATTGAGGCCCTGGAGACCGAAGCCTTCGATACCTTCCCCGGCGAGAGTTATCTGGTGGGATTTCTCCGGAAATACAGCGATTATCTCGAGCTCGATGCGGAGGAAATGATTTCCCTGTTCCGCAACACAAAAATTCAGGAACAGCCCAGCCCGATGGATGAATTATTGGTAACTAAACCTAAAATCCGTTGGGGACTCATAGCGGGAATATCTGCAACAGTGGTGGTGATCGGCCTTGCCGCGGTATTGCTGTCTACCCTGGGAGATCCTTCAGCTTCGGCCAGAAACCAAGGGGATGAACCGGCAGCCCCGACGCAGCCCGAGGTCAACGAGGTTCTCTTCACCGCTGAAATCATTGAACAGGAATTTGAGGAAAATACATCAATCATCATCCCCCTGGAAGAAAACGAGTATCGCATTGAAATCCGCAGCATTGGCAACCCGCTTACTCTTTTTCTCGGCGACCAGAGCTTTTCCCTTGAAGAGGGAGGATCGGGCTTCGTGGATTTAAATCGGGACAACGACCCGGACCTCCGCATCGTCTTCAGCGGCAGCATGGAAAACGGAAACCCGGTACTCCGACTCGATAAGGTGGTTGCCGGCGCATTTGCAGAAAACAGCACAGCAGCTTCGGAAAATCAGGGCGGCGTGGACATCGGTCAGACCATCGAGCAAAGCCGTATTCAGCCTCCTCAGACCATCTTCGAAGCGTCTGAACCAGACACATTTTTTATTGAGGCGATTTTCCGCGGTCCGGTCCTCCTTCGTCACCTGAATGAGAACGGCGAACAGGTGGAGCAGTTTTATTCCAGCGGCGAGCGCTTTCAGACCGAAGCCAGGGAATATGTATACTTTTGGATATCAAACGCGGGCAAAACCCAATTTAGCGTCGCCGGACGAAACCTGAGGCTCGGCATCGACGGAGAGACCGCAGCTTTCAGGATCGCCTGGAACGCCAACCGTCTGGAACTCATCCCCATGTATTGATATCCTGTATCATCGGCGTTTTGCGCGGCACATGCCGAATACAGGAGATTATCATGGATGAAAAAACAATTTTCGAAAAGATTATCGAAGGGGCTATACCCGCGGATATCGTCTCCGAGGGTCCTCATTATCTTGCGTTCAAGGACATAAATCCCCAGGCGCCGGTTCACGTCCTGGTAATTCCCAAGGTGAAGGTGCGCGGAATGCATCAGGTTCAACACCTTGATCCTGAGGTGCTTCACGGGTTTATGAGCGGCATACGCGATACCGCCCGCATCCTCGGGCTGGAAGAATCCGGGTACCGGGTGGTATTTAACACGGGCAAGGACGCCCAGCAGAGCGTCGACTACATTCATGCCCATATTCTCGGCGGCAGACCCATGAACTGGCCGCCGGGATGACTCAACAGCTATGATGGATATCGAACAAAGTCTTCAGCATCTCAATGAAGCCCAACGACGGGCAGTGCTCCACAACGGCAACTCACTATTGATCCTCGCAGGAGCCGGATCGGGGAAAACCCGGGTAATTACCGTAAAAATCGCCTATCTCATTGAAAAACTCGGGGTAGATCCCCGTTCCATTTTGGCGGTAACCTTTACGAACAAAGCCGCGGCCGAGATGAGGGAGCGGGCGGAGCAGCTCAGCTCCCGGGCATCCCAGGTGGTAATCCGCACGTTTCACAGCTTCGGCGCCTGGCTTATGAGGCGAAATGCCTCAGCGCTGAATCTGCCCGCGGGCTTTACCATCTATGACGATGATGACAGCATCAGCCTGCTCGGCAGCCTGCTTCCAGATCGCTCGCGCCAGCAGCTTCGATACTTCGCACACTTGATCAGCCGCGCAAAGGATAACTGCATCGGCCCCGAAGGGCAGCTCGAATTAATCAGCAGCGACCCGGACTTCCGGGAGGCATACCGCCTCTATGAGAGCCGGCTGAGGGAAATCGGCAACGCGGACTTCGGCGACCTCATTCTCCGACCCATTGAGCTCCTTGAGGAGGACAACAGCATCGGCTCCCGCATTCGCGACCGTTTCCAGGTGCTGCTCGTCGATGAATATCAGGATTCCAACATCGCCCAATATGAACTCCTGACGCATTTGTACCAAAAAGGGAGCTATATCTGTGTCGTCGGGGATGATGATCAGTCCATTTACCGTTTCCGGGGAGCGGAAGTTAAAAACATCCTGAATTTCCCCAAACAGTTCGAAAATACCGACATTATCAAACTCGAACAGAATTACCGGAGCACCAACCCCATACTCCAGCTCGCCGGAGCCGTGGTTCAGAAGAACCAGGGACGGCTCGGAAAGGAGCTCTGGACAGACCGGCAGGACGGCACCCTCCCTGTCATCGCCCGGCTCAGCGATCAGGATGCGGAGGTCGATTATGTAATTCGGCTTATTCGGGATGATTTTGAAGGCGAAACCGCAATACTGTACCGCACCAATGCCCAAAGCCGCCTGTTCGAGACCCGATTCCTTCAGGAAGGGATTCCGTACCGCATCATCGGCACTTTGAGATTCTACGAAAGGGAAGAGGTAAAAGACGCCGTCGCCCTGCTCAAACTTCTGGCTAATCCCCGGGATGAGGTTGCATTTACCCGGATCGTAAACAAGCCGAGCCGGGGAATCGGACAGGTCGCCATGAGAAAAATTCTCGGCCAGCTCGGCGCCGCGCGAGGAAACCTGGTCCATGCAGCGGAATACGCTATTCCCGGAAGCAATAAAAAAACCGCACACGGCATTGGGGAGTTCGTCGCATGCATGGAAAAAGCAAAAAAGTACCTGAATGCCCCGGCATCGGAAATATCTCACCTGGGTGAGATCGTCGAACGGACGCTTCAGGACAGCGGGCTCGCCCAGTATCACCTCAATCAGGATGAAGTAACCGGCAGCGGAAAAATTCAAAACTTGGAGGAACTGGCCAACGCCGCAAGCCTTTATCCGGCAAACAGCGACGGTCTGGTCGAATTCCTCGAGGCCATCGAATTGGACAGCGCCAGGGAGCAAAACGACCTCGATGCCGACGTAACCCTCATTACCATGCACAATACCAAGGGACTGGAGTTTGACCGGGTGGTTATAACCGGTCTGGAAAATGAACTGTTTCCCCGGACCGATGACGGAGACCAGGAATCCCTGGAGGAGGAGCGGCGCTTATTTTACGTCGCCATCACCCGTGCGAGGCACGAGCTGCATATTACCAGCTGCTCTAGCCGCAGAATCCACGGGAAAACCATGAGCCTCAACCCGTCGGTATTTCTCAGTGAAATTCCGGATGAGATGGTCGAGCATTTTGGAAGGCGGGGTTCCGGCGTCGATTCATGGAAGGATGCTTTCGGCGGGGTTGACCCCTGGGCCGCCTGGAAGGGCGGTCAGAATTCAAGCCGAAGGGAAGAGGGGGCCGACGACGGCTTCCCCGACGGAATGCAGCCAGAGTTTCCCCGGGGTCAGCTGGTGTATCACGACGAATACGGCACCGGCGAAGTGGTAAAAACCAGCTATAATGGAAGCGAAGAAGTAATTCTCGTCCGCTTCGAATCGGGCAACAACGCCCAGTTCATCCCCCGCTTCAGCGGAGTCGAGAAAGTCAGCCGGGACTGGTAGTCCCCTGAGGAAGCCCATGAAAATTACCCGTGCCAGGGACTACCGCCTCTACTACGGCGATCTGCACCAAAGAATTCTCGATATGGAACTTGACGGAGGCCGGGCGCTCTTCGGACACAGCCCCAGAGGCTTAGCGAAGGCGTACAAAAACAGTATTTCCCGGGGCCTGTATTGCGGATTCGATTCGGCGATGCACCGCACGGCTGTCCGGCTGCTTAAAGAACTGTTTCCCGGATACGGCGCACTTATCTTTCCCGACCGTCGATCCGCAGGGGAGTTCCTCGCACATAACATCGAGCTCTCCCTGGATGAATCGGAGTACCAAAGGTTTATCCCGGCCCCTGGCTCAGGACCGTCGGTGCAGGCTGTGGAAATGTGGCGCCCCTTCACCGACAGGGCAAGGGGTGAAATCCTGCTGCCGATCATCCCCCAGCCCGGCGCCATAAGCCCCCAGCCGCTGCTTTACAAGAAGGAGCCGCGTCAGGAAGAAAAACCAGGCACCGGAGACCCGGCGGCACCTTCATCCGGATTCCGTCAAAAACACAGACGCTTTATTCTGAATGAGAAACTACCCTGTTCACAGTTTCAGCTCAGCGGGCTCGTTCAGGTCCTCTCCCTTATGCTGCAGGCCAGAACATTCAGCTGTTTTGGGAGCACTCCCAAACTTATCCATCAGCCGAAAAAACATCAGCAGGCCTTGGGGCGGACAAGACAATGGTTCTCCGATGATCTCTGGTCCAGGATTATTCAGACTGATAACCCCATATGGAGCAGAACGGGTCCTTATATCTTTCCTAAAGCCGGTCACCAGCTGCCCGCCGCTGAATGGGAAGGTTTTCGCGCAAAGGCAACGGCTTTGGGAATCCGGCTCCCCGAAAGCCCCGATTCGGTTATAATAATTCCATCAATGTTCAGCCAGAGAGAGGAACAGGCGATGCGAGAACTATTTTCAAGTCCGGAGGCCGCCGATGTCTGATGCTATTCTCCTGATGATGATCCAGTTAGTGACCGGGGCCCTGGCCACCCTTTTCGCCATTCTGCTCTGGGCAAAAACCCGGGATAGCGCGTGGATGATGGTTATCATCGGGATTATCCTGTGGTACGGCAGAATTCTGTTCCGTGCCCTGGAACTCTTCGGAATTGCGAGGCTGGAGCTGGATATCCGCTGGATGAATCTCATAGCCCTGGCAGCCCTTGAGAATCTGCCTGTGGTCTTTATCACCATAGGCATAATCGTTATGATTAATCGCAAGACTTGACGCAGCGCGAGTCTTTGTGTTTTTATTTGCTCACTGCGGGCCGTACATGCAGTGAAGGATTAAATCCGCCCTTTGGAGGCTTTATGGTTGCGCTTTTAATTGGAATCATCTTTATCGCATTTGCAGTTGTCGCCGTCTGGCCCAACCTTCTTCTGGATTGGTGGGAACCCATGATTCAATTTCTCAAGGGCGGCATACCGGTTTTCGCCCTTTTTGTCGGGTTGATCGCCGTATTTATCGGCATAGCCGATATAAAGGACCGGATAGAAGCGAAAAAGGAAGAGGCCGAAGAGCAAAAGGCCAATTCCCAAAAAAGCGAGTAATTAGCGGAAGTTTTTCCATGGTGTTTTCCCGGTTTCTGCTCCAAATCGGGAAAACACAGCTAAAAAACACAGGTTTCGGTGAACAGCTACCCCCCCCTTTCCCGGCTGTCATCCGACATTCCTCACTGCAGATTCTGAGACCATTGTCTCAGCCTCGGGGAATGTATTGACATTTTAATGCCGATGTGGAAATATGCACCACTGCTTCGGCACGATAAGTCCTTACACCCTAGACAATTGCGTGCAGGCTTCGTAAGGAAATGCAAAAACCTATAGGAATATAAGGCGTACAGCAATGAAGACAATATTCAAAAAACCCGTTGATTTCGATCGAAAATGGTATGTAATCGACGCCGAAGGCGCCAATCTCGGCCGCCTGGCATCCAAGGTCTCGTACATCCTCCGAGGAAAGAATAAACCCTATTTCACTCCTCACCAGGAGTGTGGTGATTTCGTAATCATCGTAAATGCCGATAAAATCACCGTTACCGGCGACAAGCTGGACAGCAAGAAGTACTACCGTCACAGCGGCTACATGGGTGGACTCTCGGAGACCACCTTGCGGGATCTCCTCGACAAGAAGCCCACCGCCCCCGTCGAAAAGGCCATCCGCGGCATGCTTCCCCATAACCGCCTGGGTCGTAAACTGTTCAAGAATGCAAAAGTCTATGCGGGACCGAACCACCCCCACGGCGCTCAGCAGCCGGTGGCCCTGGATATCTAAGGAGTAACAGAATGGATACAAAAAATCTTGCCCTGGGAACCGGGCGTCGAAAAACATCTGTAGCCCGGGTTTACCTCAGAAAAGGCTCGGGAGCTATAGTCGTAAACGGTAAGCCCGTCACCGAGTATTTCAATCGGGAAGACCTGGTATACATCGTCAATCAGCCCCTTGAGGTTACCGACAACAAGGCGAGCTATGACGTTTTGGTCACCGTCAACGGAGGCGGAAAAACCGGTCAGGCCGGCGCCATACTACTGGGACTTTCCAGAGCCCTGTCCGCTCACGATGAGAGCAACTACAAGACCCTCCGGGCGAACGGGTTTATGACCCGGGACGACCGAATGGTTGAGCGTAAAAAATACGGTCAGCGCGGTGCGCGCCGTCGCTTCCAGTTCTCGAAGCGCTAATTGTTTACTTGGCCCGCTTCGGGCAGAAAAGCCGGAACTCGTTTCCGGCTTTTTTTATACCCGGTGAGCAGATCCGGAGGAAAATGGAAGAGGGAATCACAGTAGACAGTCTGTCTCCATTGGAAAATCGCGAAGGCTATGAAATCGCCCTGAGCGACGGAAGCCGGTTGCGGGTCATCGCGCCGTTTTCGAGGGAACTCGAGGAATTTTTGCCGGACGTATCAATCGAAGATTGCCGGCGCCTTCATCGTCAAAGCGAATGCTACCTGCGTGGGCTTTCTCTTCTATCCCGCAGGGAACACAGCTCGATGCAGTTAACAGCAAAGCTCCTTCAGCGCGGCTTTTCTCATAATGAGATCAACCCGGTACTCCATATACTCAAGCAGGAAGACTCCCTCAGCGACATGCGCTTTGCAGAGCAATGGATTTCACAGAGAGTGAGTACCCATCCGGAAGGTCCATATCCTCTTATTGCTGGACTTCGAAGGCGGGGAATTGATGCTAAACTTGCTTCCTCGGTGGTAAATAGTTATTTTGACGAAGAAAATCGATTGAAGCAGGTTTGCCTGACATATCTGCTTAAATTGAATAGGAATAATACCCCTATCGATGAATTAGTAAAAAAGGCGAAAAAACGAGGTTTTGCAAATAATATTCTTGAAGCCTGCATTGCTGAGTTTTATACTTATACAGGTATAGAGTACTCTGTTGAGAAATAGCTTGACATATTAGATATATTTTTTTATGCTATTCAGAGTCAAGTCTAAAAAATCAAATTTTGTTGAGGTGTGGTATGGCGCGTACTGATAAGAAAATACGTATATTCTCTGCCCTGGAAGTTGCGAACATTTGCGGGGTTGTTAACCAAACGGCGATTAACTGGATTAAAAACGGCTATCTCAAGGCTTTTACGACTCCCGGCGGTCAGTATCGAGTGTATGCCGAGGACCTCATCGATTTCCTCAGCAGCCGGGGCATGAGGCTTCCCGTCGAATTACAGAAAATGATGGAAGAAATACAGAGCCTCAGGACAATCCTCATCGTCGATGACGATCAGGCACTCAATGACAGCCTAAAGAAGGGACTCGAAATGATGAATCCCGACCTCACCATCCTTCAGGCTACCGACGGTTTTGAAGCGGGACGGGTGAGCGTTGAGAGCAAACCGAATCTTATTATTCTGGACATTGATCTTCCGGGCGTCGACGGATTCAAGCTGTGCAAAACCTTCAAAGCTGATGAGAAGCTCATGAATCCCCTTATTATCGCCATTAGCGGTATGGGCAAGGACGATACCGAATCAAAGGTTGTGGATGCCGGAGCAGACGCCTTTATGCCCAAGCCGATCAACTTCGATGAGCTTGCAGAAAAAATCCGCGAACTGCAGGATGATCGCGATTAAAGCACCTCCAGCATAAAAAACCGGCTCTATCGAGTCGGTTTTTTTTGGTCTTCAGAATGACTTAATAGGATTTGCTGTCGAAACTCCGCAAAGATCCAAGCCCAAAAATAAAAAACAGGAATGCCGTTCCCAGAAACACCAGCGATCGCCCCCAAATACCGAGAAAGCTATCTATGAGCACAGTGTCGGGACCGACGATGAGAATATCAATGGTCTGGCCGACAACATAGCGTTCAGGTGAAACGGGCCGGGGTGAAACGAACTGCCGAGCCACCCCATCCGCATCGGAAAAACCGATTATGGGGTAATTCTGTATTCCGCTGTCCTGTTCGGTGTAGGGAATAGCATTTTGCACCGAATCGAAGTCCAGAAGCCTGCCTTGGGTACGGACCGCTGAGGACAGTTGGACCACGCTTATGACCGCAAAAACTATTGCCGTTGCCAGCAGAAGTCCGGCAATACTCCAGAATATTCTTGCAAATGCTTTTGACAAACTCATATTACTCCTTTAGAAGCCAAAACGCTCCATGTGAATACTTTTTTTTGGTATTCCCATGCGCCGCAGCTGCGGAAGAAGCTTGTCCATCATTACGGGCGGACCGCATACGAAGCATTCCTGGTCTTCCGTTTTCACAATGTACTCAGAAATGCAGTCTGCGTCGATAAATCCCTCCCTTTGCTCGCCGAACGGCGGAGAGTCCGGCGCTTCAGCGCTGAATACATGGACTATTCTCAGATTTTTCATTGTTTCCTGAATTTCCCCCAACTCGTCATTGAGAAAAAGGTCATCAACGGTGCGGTTGCCCCACAACAAGATGACATTGCGGTCGGGATCGTCGGTTTTCATAATGCGCAGCATACTGAGCATGGGCGTAATGCCGACTCCTCCGGCAATGAACAGCAGATCTCGCGCTCTGCCGCTATGCAAGTAGGAAAAACGGCCGAAGGGCCCCTCAATAAACGCTTCGGTACCCGGAGGAAGCGCGGGAATCTCGGAAGTATAATCCCCGGAGGCCTTTATGGTGAATACGAGGTCTTTCTGAAGAGGCGATGAGCTGATAGTGAACGGGTGCGCCGGTAGGGCTTTTCCGTCCCGGGTGAGGGTAAGGTATGCGAACTGACCCGGATGATGATCGAGGGGGGGACCGGCGAATGAGAACTGATGGACATTGTAATTCAGTTTATCCACGGCGCTTAGCATATAGGGATGTCGCCTGGCGCGCATCCACAGGAAAAATCTCCAGCCCCAGGAAATCATCACCAGCCCAAACATCGCAATAAACTGAATATAGACGATGCGGCTGGACCGGATGGTTCCGCCGAGGAACATTGCGTGAAGAAACAACGGCGGGTAAATCACATAACTTATGCGGTGCCAGGTCTTCCAGCGGTCATAGGGTATTCCGAGGGCAAGGCGGAAGGCTGCGCTGATTCCCAGCAGCAGTAAAATCACAAAACCGACAATGCCGTTGATTATCGGCAAATCCTGAGGAACAGCAAAAAAGAGTCCCCCGTCCAAACTGATCCGCTCGATAAGATAGAGCGGTCCGTGGGCTGCCAGAATGAGGACGGAAGCGATTCCCGCAGTTCTGTGCGCCAGAATGAGCTTATCCTGCCCGAAACTTTTTTCCAGCAGGGGAATGCGGGAGGAAAGCATGAACTGGATACTCATAAGGGTAAACCCGATCAGCCCCGCCAGGCGGACAATCATTCGTATATCAAAAAAAGGATTTCTGACGATCCGTGCCACGGGCGGCAAGAGGAGAAGGACCAAAAAAAACAGGACTATTGCGGCTTTTTTCATTATCACGCTCCGAAGATGAAGTCTTTTTTATATAGTAACAGTTCTTTCCGTCCGGCGCAGGGAAAAATTACCCCTTCCCCGGGATATATCAGCAGCTCATCCCCTGATAAACGTTACCCTTGGAATTTTCGCAGAATCAATATGGAGTTGTGACCGCCGAATCCCAGACTGTTCGACATGACGTACTCGAGATTCGCCGGACAACCGACATTGGGCGTGTAATCCAGATCGCAGTCCGGGTCTGGGGTTTCGTAGTTAATCGTCGGGGGCACAAACTGGTCCTCCAGGGCCTTGGCGCATACTATCGCTTCGAGGGCCCCCGCAGCCCCGATGCAGTGCCCGGTCATCGATTTCGTCGAGGACACCTTCAGCGAGTAGGCGTGGTCTCCAAAGACCTTTTTTATCGCCAGGGTCTCGGTTGGATCGTTAATGGGTGTGGAAGTCCCGTGGGCATTTATATAGTCGATATGCTGCGGTGAAATGCCGGCCTGGGCGAGGGCTTGATTGATGGCCTGGACGGCTCCCCGGCCCTCGGGATGCGGCGCGGTGAGGTGATTGGCGTCGGTAGATGCGCCGTTGCCAACTACCTCGGCGATAATCCGCGCACCCCGGGCTTTTGCATGATCCAGGTCCTCCAGAATGAGAATTCCCGCCCCTTCGCCGAGCACAAAGCCATCTCTGTCCTTATCGAATGGACGGCTTGCTTTCTGAGGCTGGTCGTTAAAGGCAGTGCTCAAGGCATGGATGGCGTTGAACGACGCTATGCCGAGGGGGGTGACGATTGCCTCCACGCCCCCGGAAATCGCCACGTCGGTAGTTCCCTGCTGGATAAGCCGCATACTGTGACCAATTGCATCGGTTCCCGACGCGCAGGCCGTCGCGAGGGAGTAGGCCGGCCCCCTTGCATCGAGGTAGATGGCAATGTTGCCCGGGCCGATATTTGAAATAAGCTTGGGTATGGTCATGGGGTGAACACGCCGGGGACCGCGGGTGGTGATATCGTGGAACGATTGCTCCAGGGTTTTGAAGCCGCCAATGCCCACGCCGAGAATACAGCTCACCCGCTCCGGATCGACATCACCCTTGGATATGCCGGCCTGCTTCCAGGCCTCATAGGCGGAAACCACGGCATATTGGGAAAATAAATCCATTTTTTTCGCTTCCCGGGGATCCAGGTACTTTTTTACATCGAAGTCCTTGATCTCCGCAGCGATTTTGGTCGCGTGCTCAGAGGCATCAAACTGAGTTATAGGTCCGATCCCGCTTTGGCCGCTTCGAATACCGTCCCAAAAATCACCGACATTGTGTCCAAGGGGATTCACCGTACCCATGCCGGTAATAACCACGCGCTTTGCCATGTCTTCCTCCATGATGAATGCCGCCCCGCGATTGATAACCCGTGGGCGCCAGAGCTTACATGCCCAGTCCGCCGGTAATCTTAAGCACTTCTCCGGTTACATAGGAGGAAAGGTCTGAAGCAAGGAATACAATCACCTTCGCCACTTCGGAGGGATCACCCAGCCGGCCCATGGGAATTTGGTCGTATAACGCCTTCTTTTGGTCCTCATTAAGCTTGTCGGTCATGGGCGTCACGATGAATCCCGGTGCGACAGCATTGACCCTGACATTCCGGCTCGCGACTTCACGAGCCATGCTTTTTGTCATACCGATCAGCCCCGCCTTGCTGGCCGAGTAGTTGGTCTGTCCGCCGTTGCCGATAATCCCGACGATGGAAGCGACGTTTATGATCGAGCCGCCCTTTTGCTTTGCCATCTGCCGGTAAAGGGCCCGGGAGACATAAAACGCGCTGGAGAGGTTCACATCCATAACAGCTTTCCAGTCCTCGGTTTTCATGCGCATCATGAGAGTGTCACGGGTGATTCCCGCGTTGTTCACACAGACATCAACACTGCCGGCTTCGGCAATGACTTCGTTCACCACCTCGTTGACCCGGTCCTCGTTGGCGACATTGCATTCCTTGAAGCTGGCGCTTGCCCCGTTCTTCTTCGCAAGTTCCTGATATTCCGAAAGAAACTCGCCCTCAGCCAGATCAAGATACCAAACCGAGGCGCCCTGAGCGAGAAAGGCCAGGACGATTTCCCTGCCGATTCCCCTGGATCCTCCGGTTACTATTGCGTTTTTTCCTTGTAAGAGCATAAAACCCCCTTATTCCTAATTATATGGATTGATAGTGCGGCGATGCGTCGCCGAATCTACAGGTTACCGATTTCCATTCAAAAATGGAAGAGGATAACCGAATACAATTCAAAAATAAGCACTGCTATGGTAAAAGCCGGTTAGGACAGGTATTATGGGCACATGAACGAACGCCTGACCGCCATAGTGCTTATCGTCCTTGCTCTCGCGGTAGTCTTTATCATGTTTAATCCGTTCGGATGGTTCGAACCCCCGGAACAGCCGCTTATTGAAGTAGACGCTGGGCAAGCTGAGCTGCTCCGCACCGAAATGGAAGCTCTGCCGGAATTAAGCCCTCAGGAGGCGTTCTCTGCACTGTTTTCCCGGTTTCCGGTGGTCATTGCCGGCGAGCTGGAAGGTGTCGGGCAGGAAGTCCGATACATCCGCGAACTGCTTCCCTCCCTGCCGTCCATGGGCGTTCGCATCCTGGCCATGGAGCATATCCTCGAAGCGGACCAGAACGAGCTTGACCGTCTGCTCTCCGCGGAAACCTTCGACGAATACCTGGCGCAGGAACTTCTTTTTCGGCGGCAGGTAACCTGGGGGTACCAGGAATACGTGGATATCCTCAAAACCGCCTGGCAAATCAATATGGGTCCCGACGGCCCGTTCCGGGTCCTTGGTCTAAACGTCCTGCAGGACTATCGGCATATCCAATCGGTGGAAGACTTCCGGGATCCCGTGAAGCTTCGCCAGATAATGGCGAACGGCGTTCCCGACGCGCATATGGCCGGAGTAATATCCCGGGAAATCCTGGCTAACGGCTCACAGGCTCTTATTCTGGTGGGCCGCGAACAGAGTTTTACCAACTTCCTTCTAAAGACCCACTCGGAAGAGATGAATGCCATAGGAATGGCAGAGCAACGTCAAATGGGTAAAATCCTATCGGACGCCCATGGAGAGCGTTTCGCCACCGTGCTGTTTCACAGCCCCTGGCCCACCACCCTGACCAACTCTCGGGCTCAGTTTCCGGTGAACGGACTGATAGACCGGGTACTTGACGACTGGGAAGGTGATGGATCGCCCCGACCTTACCCGCTGCACATTCCCGTCGAGATGCTTGAAGAATCAAGCGGCATCCCCATCCGTTTTACCAATTACGCCATCGGCTATAATAATGAACGGGAAAATAATGAGACTCTGGTCTTTGAGGATATGGCGGATTTATATGTAATCCTTGGGCGCATTCCCGATTTGGACGGACTGACTCCGATCGAAAATTTTATCGATTCAGCAAGGGAGGCCAGGGCGGTAGAGAATTTTCCCGGCTCCCGCTATCAGGACGCTGACGCGGATGATGTGAATGATTTCATCCGCCGCTATGCGGAAGACCGGAAGGCGCTGCTCAATGGTTTCGCAGACTGAATCCGCCCGCAACAGGCTGATAGTAAACGCGTCCTGGGTCGGCATCGGTCTTAATGCGGCTCTGGCGGTAATTAAGCTGCTGGTCGGCATTGCCGACGGGAGCTTTGCGGTAATTTCCGACGGCGTGGATTCAGGGGTGGATATTCTTACCTCGGTTATCACTCTCGCCGCTGCCGGCCTCATGATGAGGCCGCCGGATGCCCGCTTTCCATACGGATATAGCAGGGTCGACCCTTTGGCTACAAAGGTTCTGAGCTTTGTGATTTTCTTTTCCGGGGTTCAGCTCATCACCGTCGCCGGTAAAAACCTGATTTTCCATCTGAGCGGTCCGGGGGCCCTAAATCCCCATGATCTCCCCGGCGCGCCGGCGATGATAGTCACGGGCATTTCGATTTTAGTAAAAAGCCTGCTAGCATGGTACAAAATCGGTCTGGGTAAGAAAATCAGCAGTTCGATGCTGGTGGCGGACGGTCAGAACATGAGGCTTGATATAATCACCTCAGTCGTCGTAATGTTCTCCCTGATTATCGGGAGGGTTACCGGCCTGACCATAATCGACGCCATAACGGGTATTTTGGTCAGTATATGGATAATCCGCATAGCCGTCTCCATCTTCCTCGAAACGAACATCGAGCTGATGGACGGCATGAAAGACACCGATGTCTACGGTCGGATTCTTGCGGCGGTTGATCCGATCCGGGAGGCTCACAACCCTCATCGGATACGGGTGCGCAAACTGGGGCATCTGCTGCTTATTGTCATGGACATAGAAGTCCCGCCGGACATGAGCATAGCTGAAGCGCACATAATCAGTCTGGAAGTCGAGGAAAGGATCCGTTCCCGGGTCGACAACGTGTACGACATCATCATCCATATCGATCCCCTGGGACTGGAAGAAGAAGAGAAATACGGCGTTTCTCGGGATACTTTGTAATCAGGAGCAGTAAATGCAGGCATATATTCGTTCGGTGGGAGCCTACGTTCCCGAAAAGGTCGTTACCAACGACGATTTGGCCAAGACCATAGAAACCAGCGACGACTGGATTTTCTCCCATACCGGCATACATGAACGGCGCATCGCCGCACCCGATCAGGCTGCCAGTGACCTGGGCTTTTTAGCTGTGCGCGCCGCCCTCGACAATCTCTCCATCCAGGATCCCGACGGACCGGCGGTTTCCGGAAAGGATATAGATCTGGTTCTTTTGGCCACCTCAACCCCGGACTATCCCGGCCTGCCCTCGACCGCCTGCGTTGTGCAGGATCTGATCGGCGCCAGGAATGCCGGAGCCATGGACCTGGTGGCCGCCTGTACCGGATTTATCTACGGCCTGGAGACCGCGAGAAATTTCGTGCTGGGCGGTGCGGCGAAGAATGTCCTCGTTATCGGAGCTGAAGTCTACTCAAAAATCATTAATTGGAAAGACCGGACCACCTGCGTGCTCTTCGGCGACGGCGCGGGAGCGGTCCTGGTGAGCCAGGCCCCGGAAGGCGTGGAGAGCGCAATCTGCCATTCGGTTCTCGGAAGCCAGGGAGACGGAGTCAAGCATCTGCTTCGTCCGGCCGGAGGATCCCGAACTCCCTTTACACCCGGGGTGACTCCCGAGGAGGATCTCTACCTCCAAATGAACGGTCGCCAAGTCTATGTTTTTGCCGTTGGGGCCATAACCGATACGGTTAATCGGCTAATGGAATTAAATGGATTGACCATGGATGAAGTAGACCATGTTGTGCCCCATCAGGCCAACCGCCGGATCATTGAGGCGGCCTGCAAGCGAAACGGCTGGCCCTTGGAAAAATTCTTCATGAACATCGACCGCTATGCCAATACTTCCGCGGCCAGCATACCCATCGCCCTTTCGGAAATGAAGGAGCGGGGCAGGCTCAAGCGGGGCGATAAGGTCCTCACAATAGGCTTCGGCTCAGGCCTCACATTCGGCGGGAATTACTTCATTTGGTAGATCACCGGGCATTATGTAGAGGTGCCGGCGGGAAACTCCGATACTATGAATGAGGCAAGATCCCCGGCCGAATACCGCTGGGGAAGTTCATAATCGGTCCCCTCACGGAGATCGGCTATGATGCATTTCACCCGGGTATACCCCAGGCGCTTGGCGGCTTCGCGGTATACGTCGAGCTGCAGTTGATATTGTTCGGGATTGCCGCCCTTCCCTGTTTTATAATCCACCACAATTGCTTCTGACCCGCGTACCAGCAGCAGATCGATCTGTCCGGCAACTATGGTGTTTTCAACGGATATTTCGAAGGCCATTTCGGCATGCCGCTCCCCGGCACCTATGACCTCGTCGAACAGGGCGGTATTTGTTAACCCCTTCGCCATTTCCGTCGCGGCTTGGAAATCGAGCTCGGCGCCCCGGTAATACAAAAGGCTTTCCGGCACCAAGTCCCGCCCGGGAATGGTGAACTTTCCACTTCTGTTGAGTGAAACAACGGCTTTCTCCAGGAGAAAGTGCACCAGGGTCCCGTATTCGCTGCCCGACGGAGGCTCCCCGTCTGGTTGCCGGCGACCGCTCCCCGACCGAGGTTCGTCGTCTGGTTGCCGGCGACCGCTCCCCGACGGAGGCTCGCCGTCTGGTTGCCGGCGACCGCTCCCCGACGGAGGTTCGTCGTCTGGTTGCCGGCGACCGCTCCCCGACGGAGGCTCGCCGTCTGGTTGCCGGCGACCGCTCCCCGACGGAGGCTCGCTCAGTGCGGGTGAATCGCCGCCGGATTTCCCGGCAGTGGAGTCTGTAAGGCCCGTCCCCGTTTGTCCGCCAAAGAGCCCGGCGGCCCCTGCATGCTCTAGGGCGCTGACGCTTAGCACACGCCGGCGATATTCCGGCAGCCCCATGTCCGGAAGCAGCCCCGGGAGATTGAGGTCTCCTCCTCCGCCTGAGAACCCTTTTTTGCGCAAGACGTCCTCATCAAGGTGGGCAAATCGGCGGACCAGCAGCGAAGCGCCATCACCTCCGCTTGCTACCTCCCTGACCTGGTCGGCGGGAATCTCCAGCAGTTCTTCCCGGTTAATGCCGATACCACCCTCAATGAGATCGAAGAGGTTTTCAACCCGGTCATCCCTGGGAATCCGGCCGCTTAACTCAGAGGCAGTGCTTCGTGCGACCAAAGCAGACGCGCTGATTATCAGCCGCTGTTCGGCCCGGGTAAATGCCACATAGAGATGGCGGCGGAGTTCGGCATTTTCCTGGGCCCGTTCCCCGCGCCTGGCCGCGTGGACAAGGGGATTGCGCATTGCTCCGTCGATTTTTTCCCCGGGACCAAAGACTTTTATATAGCGCGACTCGTCAATTCCGGCGTACAGAGCGAGGTGGCCGTCACCGAGCACGGCATAAGGAGCGCTTGCTTCCCGGTCGGCCCGGGGCTTGCTGTTGGTGTTGACGAGAAATACTAGGGGAAATTCGAGCCCCTTGGATTTATGAAGGGTCATGATCTGAACCGCATCTCCCCGAAGATGCGCTAGCTCGAGATCATCCAGACGCTTGGGATCGCCCAAATGATCATCGAGAATTTCAAGCAGCTCCCGCATGCTGCGTTCCGCGTGCAGGTCGAACAGTTCTACAAGATAATCGTAATAGCGAATAAATGACCGCCGGAGCCGGTCGCCGGCCATAAATTCCCGGTAACCGCTGTGCCGCCAGAATTCCATAAGAACCTCCGTATGAGGTCTGTGATCAATTATGGCGTTCATTTTTTCAATGAGAGCCAGAAGACTGCGGTAGCGGTCTATAAGGTCATTATCAGAGGCTGTCACGTCCCCATTCTCATTGCGATTTGGCTCGGCAGCGGAGCGTTCAGAAAGGCAGGATCGGAATAGTTCCAGGGTAGGCAGACCCTGGCTATCCGGGGCGGCAAGCAGGCGGATAATCAGGTCGTCGGGAAGCCGCACGATTGGTGAGCGAAGCACCGCTGCCAGGGAGAGCCGGTCATGGGGATACAGGCAAAGGGTAAAAACACTGTGTATATCGTAGGCCGGCGCATCCAGAAACAGTGTTCTGGTGCTGTCGCTTATGTAAGGGATTCCGAAGCGGCGGAACATGGTTTCAAGCTCTTTTTGAATACCGCTGCGGCGAAATATCACGCCGATATCCCCGAAGCGGATTCTTCTCGGTCCGCCAATTTGCCGGTCGTAGACCATCTGGCTAGGATCATCAACCAGACTGCGAATTTTCTCGGCGATAACCCAGGCTTCGTTACGCGACGGCGGGATGTGCCTTTGGCTGTCATAATCACTGTCCTGTCCGGGAATGAGGAGCAGTTCTACGGAAGGGGCGGAGGAGCCATCAGCGCTAGCCGGCAAACCGGCCGTCAAAGGCCGATAAGCCGCTTCAAAGGATTCACCCCCCCGCATGACCCGGGGAAAAAACTCATTAAAAAATGAAATGAGCTGCGGGCTGCTGCGGAAATTAACATCCAGGTTGAATATTCTACCGTGGTCCGGGAGGGTGCCGGCCATGGATTTAAATACCCCTACATCGGCTCCGCGGAAACGGTATATGGACTGCTTTTCGTCTCCGACAAAATACAATACTCCCCGGCGAAGTTCGCTTTCCAGGGGCATGCGCGAAGCGGAATAACCTTCGTCGGCAGCCAGGAGGTACAAAAGCTCCTTCTGACGGAGGTTGTTGTCCTGAAACTCATCAATCATGATGTGCCGAATCGATCGTCTGAAATAGTCCGCATAGTCCGGCCGGGATTGAAGCAAATCGACGGTAATATCCAGGAGATCCCGATAATACAGTACACCCCGGTCGGATGCGAAATTCAGGACGGCTTGCTGATATTCCTCTACCCAGATATAAAATTCCCCGTAGAGTTCCCATTCGGATGCGATAAGAACCGGTGAAATCAGGTTCTCCCGAAGCGGCTTAATGACCTCATTCAAGACTCCCTTCCACTCCTTGTAACGGTACAATGAAGCGGACTCCAGCGTGAACAGGAGCAGCTGCTGTGCGAACTCCTCGCCGCCCATTTCCTCGGGACGGGAAAAATCCGGCATATTCTCAAGAACAACGTCGAGGGCTGATTCGATCCTGACCAAACCTTCCAGCTTTGTGCTATCGAGCGCCGGTTTGCGGTTTCGCAGGTCATCCAGGGCTTCACGTATTTCAGCTATACGGGAGGTGAGGGACCCCGCTGAATCAGCGGCGAGTTCGCAAAGCCGGGCCCCCATTGAAGACCGATCGGGCTTTTGGTCTCCGGTCCGCTTGAAGTAGCCTTCGGCCAGCGGAATAAGCAAATCATCGCTAAGCTGTGCCGCGCTGAAATGGGAAAACAAGCGCTGCAGCAGCGGGGTCCGGGCGGCCTTCGCCAGAAATCCCAGGGTAAAATCCTTCAAATCCCGGGAAAACTGCTCGTCGGCAATGCGGTATGCCGGAGCCAAGCCGTAATCTCCCAGGTGCTGGGAGATAATAGAGCTGCAAAAAGAATCTATGGTAGTAATGCGCGCCCGCTCAAACTCCCCGGCGGCTTTTTGCAGAACCGCATCATCGCTGCGTATCAATTTTTGGTAAATGCGCTCATACATCTCCGCCGCTGCCTTGCGGGTGAAGGTGAGACAGAGAATACTGTCCACAGAGCAGGCGTCCTCCCTCAACAGGGACAGATAGCGCTCGACCAGGACCGAAGTCTTGCCTGCCCCTGCTCCGGCGGCGACAATGCTATGTTCCCGGGTTCCGATGGCCGCCCTTTGCTGGCCGTTAAAATTCACCGTTCATCCCCCATTTTGACAGCGAATCCCCGGCGGCAGAGCTGAGGGAACCGGCAGCTTGTACAGCGGCCGCCGTCATCAGTAAAGTTCCCGCTGCGCAGGGCTTCATTCCATGTGCGCAGCGCCATGCCAACCCCGTCTTCAAGCAAACGGAGAACCGCCTCATGTCTGATGGGCAGATTGGAGGACAGGGGAAAAACATCGCCACCGCAGATATTGAGTATTTCCCGGTAACTTCCGGCAAACTCCGCGCTGTTTCTGGCAGCAGAGAAATATCCGCCGCGCACGACAGCTTCTCCCCGCTCCCGAATCATTAATGAATAGGCCGGGAGCTGGAGCGAATCAGCATCCAATCCATCTCCGGACAAAAGAGAGATGACCTCGCCCTCACCCATCTCCCGTTGCTCCGCGGCCTTGGGAAGTCGGGATCGCATAGTGCCAAGAATCTCCCCTGTCGACGGTGAAGCCCCGGTTTTATAGTCGTAGATTGCGGCGCCGTCGGATCCCGAAAGCCTCAGGTCGATGCGCCCCGAGAGCGATACTTCACCGCCGTCATCTGTCGGCACCAGAACGGACAGTTTCTCCTCAGTTGAAATAATCCATCCGTCGGCCTGCTCCGCCAGAGTGTCGAGGATGCGCAGAGCCGCCGAGAGGAACCGGGGGCGCAACTGCTGTTGAATCGTCTCGGGCACGCCGAAAAAACGGGCATTGCGGTCTGAACCGAAGCTCCGGCGCATAAGTGTTTGGGCGTACGCGTGATACTCATCAATTCTCTGGGCATCATATCGCCCCTGGTAACTCTCCTGACGTATCCAACGTAACAAGTCCTCCATGATGCGGTGAAACGCGATGCCCACAAGCCGTCCGGGATAGGGATTCGGACGGGTTTCAAGCTTTTCCAGTTTGAGGCATGACCACAGATAGGAAAAGCGGCAGTGCAAAAACTCCTCCAGAGAGGTTACCGCCAGTGAGCTCCCCTCCAGGCCGAGCCGGGCTTTGAGCTCGGGTTCCGGCGGGGGCATCCACGGGTCGGCATCGAGGCGAAGACCAGAAGTGTTCCAGGGCGGAACCGGGGATCCGCCCGCCGCGCCGGCATTTTGGTCCAGGCCTTGGCTGCCTTTTGCCGATTGCATGCTCTTCTGGCCAGGCATGACAGAGGTATTCCATCGGGCGATGAGTTCTTCGGTATTGCATGGAGTCGGTTCGCGCCCGATTAGCTGCCGGGCGGGAAGAACAGAAGTTCCCCGGACGACCCGGCTGACGCTGACCCAGACCCGTTGCCCCGATATGCCATACGCCCGGATAAAGTCATCTCCGGAGTTAGCCTGTACGCCGAGTAAATCCGCGATCACATCTTCCCGGAAAATCCGGCTCGACCCGTCACGCACAGCGCTTGCATCGGAAGAGAAATTAACGCAGTAGTGAGTTCCGGTGAACATGCCCGCGGCGACCCGATAATCGAAGACCGGAACCCCCGCACCGCTCTGCTGAGGGAGATAGCTGACGCCGGATAGAATTTCCAAGGACAGGGTAAACGGGTGGACCTCAATTTCAGTGAACTCCCGAAGACGCTGGGCCAGGTCATGCAGGGATTCGGCGGCTCTCTGCCAGGCTCCCTCATCACCCGATGACCAGCGGGAGGTATCGATGTAGGAAGAAAAAAACACGTACACTGCCCGATACAGGTCCTCCACGGTAGCGGCCTCCTGAATCCCCTCTAAGGCAGCGAAAAGCTCTGATCCGCCGGAAATCCCGGTAATAATCCTGGACCATCGCCGCCGCCCCCCCTCGAGAATATTGCCGGCGACCCCGGCTTCAACGATGCGCCGGGGAAGCTCTGGGTGTTTCCAGGGAAGACCCGGATGGAACATTAGCTTCCTCACGGAATTAAAACTGAAGTCGGCGGAATACGCGTCCCGGAGAGCACCCAGCCAGGACACCGAAGGGTATTCCAGCAGGGGGCGGCCTCTGCGGGGCACCAACGGAATGCCGGCGCTTTGGGCGTAATAGAGCAGGCGGGGGAGTACGGCGTCATAGCCAGCGAGGGATATCGCCATATCCTCCGGATGCTGCCCGTCCCGCAGAGAGTCGGCCACATCGGAAAGCAGGGTGATTATTTCCTCACGGTAATCACTGAATTCCCGATACTCGGTATTAAGTCCGTCGCCTCTGATGCTTTCAAGGCTCAGCAGGGCTATTTCTTCCCGATCTGACAGTTCAGCCCGGTATTCCAGAAAGTCATCGATAAGCTCGGGGTACAGGATAACATAGGGGTTTCCGTCGCTGACAAAGCGAATCGGCAGCCAGGACGGTTCATAACGCTGGTATTTGTCGAGAAATCCGCTGTACGCCCGGTGAATCGCCAGAAGATCTGCCGCGAGGCTTGCTCCCAGAAGTTCTTCCAGCCGCATGCTACCCGCCCGAACAATCTTCGCCAATAGGGGCAGGAGCGTTTTGAGGGTAGGCTTATACAGCTCGGCCCGATTTTTGAACTTTGGGGGGATAATGCTTTTGAGCAGGGGACTGCGGCGGTTTTCCCGTAAGAAGTTCTCAAGAAAAAGACTTCGGGCCAAAGAGTTTACCGGTCGACGGATCTCCTGGCCGAAGAAGGTTCTCTCCTTGAACTCGTCCCAGGATATAAACCGCTCACCTAAGGAAACGCCGCGAATCCCGGCGACCCGGCGGCTCCAACTCTGGGCAGCGACCTGCGACGGGAAAACCAGAATTTGCCCGGTTTCGCTGTACAGCCGCAGGATTTCAGCTGAGAGTTCCCTATTTGCGGGAATATGAGTCACGCGCTAAAATCCACCACCGCCCGGTCACGGGTCAACTGTCCGATTCTCGCCCCGACCTTCTGGTGTTCCGGATGGATCCGGTATGCCTCCAGGGCCTGCCGGTCAGTATGGGTGCTTCGAAGCGCCAAATCCCATGCGGCATCGGAGGTGTTTTCATTCAACCCGAGTTCGATAGACTGCAATCCCGGAACCGCTCCCATGAGACCCTGGAACATTTCGCTTACTTCGCTGTAGACGGCCTGACGATTGAGGTCTTCATTGAGCTTCCACATAACTACATGAATCATCATGCCTCTTATTCTGGCTTTTATGCCGGCTATCATCAAGGAGAAAGACCGTGAAATACCGCTCAAGTGGAAATTTCTTTTTGACGAAATTTATAGAAGGTAAGAACACAGCCAATGCGCCAAAAAAGGGCGGATTGAGGAGGTAAGAATGCAGACCATCGGTAAGACCTACAAGGTTCAGGGACTTAACGGGTTCGAGACGGTAATATCAGTGCTGGGTGAAAATGATAAAAAGGTTGATATTCTAATGACCAGCGTCACCGCTTGGGGACGAAATGAGTCGAATGAAGAGCTCAGCAAAGAGCTTTTTGAATCCTGCGTGCGCACCGGCTACCTGCAGGAAATATCCGGAGAGTTATTGACAATTCACTAAATAACCCCCATTATGGACAGCACTTCTGGGGGTGTAGCTCAGTTGGCTAGAGCACTAGCATGGCATGCTAGGGGTCACGGGTTCGAGTCCCGTCACCTCCAGTCTTTTTTTCCTTCGAATATCATCGCCTTTCCGTGAAATCTTATCCGGTCTATAATACACTTAAGCTTGGCACAACGCTGGTGCAGTACTTTAAAGATCGGGGCATATGACAAGTTCAGATATGGAAAACCTCTTTGCGAACCTCGTAGAAGAAGATGGAGACGAAGCAACTATAAGCTTCGGTGACGATGCGGATTTTATAAGCAGACAGGACGGCGGAAGCCCGGAATCCGACCCCGTACACCCCGCCCAGGCTCAGGAACAGATCGATGAGGTACTTCCCGTCGAGGGAAATCCCGGAGCTCCTGATTTCTCGGATTTATTCGGCGAAAGCCGCCCCGACCACATGGGAGACGTGGCTGACCCGTCGGCTGCCCCTCCACAGGCGGACAATGAAGAGCTTTTTACAACCTACGAAAGCCTGCTGACCGACAAGCCCCAACCGATCTTCAAGAACAAAAATTACTACAAAATCCTTCTCCACGGAGAGGGAGAAATCGCGAAACGGGTTCACCAGCTGCTTGGCAATTTCCTCAAAGCCCAGGATCCCCAGGACCGATCGATGCACCGGGGGAGGCTCACTCCGGCATATTGGGAACTGGCCGCAGGCATCGCCGGCAAGGTCACTCAAAAACTCCCTGTGCCCAAGACCATGCTTTTACGCTTCGGCATCCTCTTGCCAACAGCCATTTCCCCCGAGCAACGCCTGCTATTGAGCCGAATTCCCTTCACAAACGATGACAACGAGTCGCTGTTCTATACCGACGAATGGCTCAAGGCGGTTGCCTACGGACGGGTGAATGCCTCGGCCACCGATGAGACAAAAATCAGCGCGGGAAACAAGGGGTCGAAAACCAGCGCTCTCCTGGAAAAAAACCAGGGCCGGTATGATGCCCAGCTCCAGGTGGTCCGCAATCATCTATCAGATATCCAGGCCCAGGAACGCATCCTAAAGGATCAGGTCGACGTTCTGATGCGGCACGATCCTATGCCCCGCTTCGGGAATCTTCCGGCGCCCTACAGCGACCAACAGCGCAACAGCCTTTCCGAACTGAACAATGTGGTCCGCCGGCTGAATAATCTGAACCGCCAGGCTTCAACCGCGTATAACGAGCTCTCTCATATAAAAGATCAGCTCGAAAAACTGCAAAGCGAGGAAGAGGAAAACGGTGGAAATCCCGCGGTGGAGGCCAAGACCGTTTCGGAGGAAATGAACACCGTCAGGCAAATGGCGAAACTGTGCGTGGGTCGGCAGGGAAATCACTTCCCGATGCTTCTCAAACAGTATTTTATTGCAAACATCAGGGATATCGGCACCAAGGAGAACGTAACAAACGCCTTGGCCGAGGTGGAGTATCTCGATCCCGATATATTCAAACGGACCTTTAAACAGCAGACCAACCGCATCGTGCCGAACATCATTCTCGTCCCTTGCTACGGCGATACGGGAATATGCTGGGAGCCCTTTGAGCGCCACGCGCGGGCTACCAGCCGTGGTCGGCTCGCGATTCCCATGTACCCGAAGGAACTCAAAGTGGCGATAATTGCGGCCCTGGGAGACCTGCGCTGGCAGGTAGCCAAGGAGAAGGCCCAGCATTATTGGATGGAAGAGGGACTGACGGGCTGGTATTATCAGGATTTTTCCGACAAAAAGAAAAAAGGCGATGTAAAGGATTCATTCATCCAGGATTATATTCTCTGGATTACCAGGGAGTCTGAGGGAACCCAAAAACTTGAACGGGAAGTCCGGGATATTTTCTGGCGCTATATTCCTTTCCCGCAGGACGTAAAAGACAAGCTGCGAAACCGGGGCTTCGTTTACAACGAGCTCTACAAAAAAGACATGAACCGTTCGATGTCCGACGGCTATTAACTGATATTCCGAGCGAGAAAGAAAGAAGGCAATGCCCAGCCTTTGCTGTTGATGGGTAAAATCAGCTGTTTTCGGGGCACCAAAATGCCATGTTACAACAGCCTCGCTTCATCTTAGCGCACTTCTATAATTCTGGTTTCCCTGCGGCCGCCGGAATCCAGAGTAAATCGCTGAACACCGCGCCGTATCTGCCAAAAAACCTCGGAGGGAAGTTCGCCGTCATACAGGAGCGCCCCGTTATTCCTCAAAACTCCCCTGCCTTCTCCCATCAGATAGAAACGGATTTGCTGGCTGCCCGGATCAATCATGGGGTCGAAATAGAAAACGGCCCCGTCCGACGGACCCAGAATATCCAGCTCACTCCGGTCGGCGAACTCGAGATTATAGCCGTAGCGGGCCGCCCAGGAAGCGTACTCCTGGGGGTAGCGAAGACGTCCCCGTGAATCGTGCCAGTGGCAGTATTCGGGAACTGAATCGGCAGCGAAATACTCTTCAATGACAATCGAACAGCCCTCATGTGCCCTGAGTCCGCTGATGGCGCATATTTCCCGTACCGTCACTTCAGCGGGCATGTCGGGCAAGGGTCCGCCGGTGGAGAGCTCGTTGAGAAGCTGATGAAGAAGTTCTGCGGGAAGCGATGAACCGGGAGCTCCGATGACCGTATCGCCGGAGAAATTCCCCATCCACATTGCGCCTCCGATATCCGCCGCGTAGCCGGCTGCCCATATGTTATTGAACTGGTTTGATGTGCCGGTTTTTACAAATACCGGGAAATTGAAGCGAAGGGGACTGCGCCGTCCGAAGGTCATCACCCGTTCATCATGGCTGGATAACACATCCCGAATTAGAGCGGCGGATGCCGGGGAAAACACCTGCGGGCTCTCCTCGGCTGAAGCGTTGGATCCCGATTGGGCAAACGCCTGGCCGCCGGGATTCCTTCTGTCTGTCAGAAGCACAAGGGGAGCGTAGCTTCCATTGAGGTACAGACTGCGGTACGCGCGGGCCAGCTCCCACAGACTTACGTCCGCACCGCCCACCGCCAAACTGACTCCGAGACGGTCTTTCTGACTTTCCAGGGATTCGAACCCGAGCTGATCCAGAGCTTCAGTAAACGCATCGACGGAAATGCGCTCAAGCACATAGACCGCAGGGATGTTGAGGCTGCTGGCAAGGGCCTGGCGCAGTCTGACCGGGCCGTGATACTGCTCATTAAAATTCTCCGGGCGGTACACCTCAGCGCCGCCGAAGTCCAGAGGCAGGTCCGGAAGAACCGTTGAGAGGCTAAATCCTCTGTCCAGGGCTGCAGCGAAAAGAAAGGGTTTCAAGGTCGAACCGGGCTGGCGGAGTATCTGGACCCCGTCGATCTGACCTCCGTCCTCGTCGGAAAAATCAGCGCTTCCGGCATATGCCAGAACCTCCCCGGTTCGACTGTCGGTGAGGATTCCCGCCGCATTGCTGATTCGATGCTGTCTTGCGTCTTCAACGGCGGCAAACAGACGGCGTTCAAGAAGATGCTGGATGCCAAGGTCGAGACTTGTGTCTATAGTCCAGCCGGAAAAGTCGTACCCGTGAGGTGCTGGGCCCACGGGCTTCAGGCTCATCTCTTCCATGCCTCGTTCCTCGATTTGAGCGGTGAGAAAGCGGATAAAGTGGGGGGCTTCAAACGGCCAGGGAGATGCGGAAGAAAGCATCGCCGCTTGAGCATACACCCAATCCATATTGCCGCCGCTGCCGAAACGCCGATACAGTTCCACAGCAGGCGGGGGCGCGGAATCGCGTGCCGAGGGATCGTTGGCAGAGGGAGCCCGGGGCACCACTGCAAGGGCGCACAATTCGGCGACGCTGAGCTCGGAAATATCCCGATGAAAAAACTCCCGGGCAGCTGCGGGAAAACCCTCGATATTTGAGCCCATGGGAACCAGGTTGAGGTATAGCTCCAGAATTTCATTCTTGCTCAGCCGCAGTTCGAGTCTGAGGGCATCGGCCATTTCCATTATTTTGCCGGGTACGCCACCGGACCGGGGAATGAGCATGCTGGCCAGCTGCATGCTTATGGTGCTTGCGCCCCTGACGGATGACACCCCTCCTTCGTCGGCGGCGGTGACGTAGTCAAAGGTTGCCCTCATCAGAGAGAATAAATCTACGCCCATATGAAACCGGAACCTTCGATCCTCGGCGGCCACCACTATGCGCCTGGTTTCAGGCGGCATATCTTTACTATCAGTCCACATCCTTCGAAGGCCGGCCTCATTCACCGGCTCGATGTAGAGTTCACTGCCGTGTCGGTCCAGAAACACCCGGGAAAAGCGAAGTTCCTCCAGGGCATCTGTTCCCCGCCATGGCAGAAGGTAGAGAAGTCCCGCAGCTCCGGCACAAGCGACAAAAACGATTACAAGGACCCGGGCAAGGCGGCGGAGCAGTCTGTGCCTCTTAGTGAACACCGATACTCCTACTGGCCTTCAATAATGTAGAGCCTGCCCCCGCTTCGGCCGAAAATCTCCGGCTCGAACTCCGCCCTGGCTTGAGCCGGCGGAGTCGGGTATATTCCCGGCGTCGTTGTCCTTATGAGAAAGCTGACCTCCCGGTCTCCGGCGTAAAAGTCCTCCCACAGGTAACTGATTCCGTTGTCGTAAATTCTCTGTACAGGCCGGTAAAACCAGAACCACCACCCGCCGGGGCCATAGCCCGCGTATCCGTCAGCCAGAAACTCCTGGCTGTCCCCGTATACCGTCTCGCGGGTCCAGGATTCAGATTGTAATCCTCCGGCATCGTCATAGCTTCCGGTGATTTTGAGATTCGGGTCGAGAATTTCCGCCCCTGAGGGGATTGGCACATTGAGAGTGAGAAAGCTCAGGCGCCGGGTGGTGCTGAGAAAAACCCGCACCCGCAATGTTTCACCGAGGGGCAAAACTTCGCCGCTCACCAGCTCGCCGTCGAGGGTTTCGATCTGACTGCGCAGCTCAACGCCTTCATCTCTTGCCTGCGCCGTCTCCCCGGGAAGGGCGTACTCGAGGGTACTGCTGTAGTACAGCTGACCCCTGCCTTGTTTTTCAATCTCAAGGCTCATCATCCGGTCTCTCGGCAGGTCTGCCAGGGGCGCTTCAAAGAGGGGAAGGACCGTGCTGAAACCGGGCTCCCGGCTTATAAGATTTGCCCCGTCAACTGATACCGTCGCGGTGATATTATCTGAAGGATCTTCCCCGGCCAACAACGGGATAAACCCGTAGACAGTCCAGAAATCATCAAAAGGCGAATGAAAACGCCGGCTGTTTCTCGATGCGTTTAGCGTACCGGCGATTCTCAGGAGCAGCTCCGGAGATTCGTTCATCAATGTGGCTGTCCGGAGAAAGAGACCGAGCTCGGCTTCCCTGCTGTCGAAGTATCCCCGGACCTCATAGGTCTCCCGGAGATCCACAGAGCGGGTTCCCAGGTTCATGAAATTCCTGCTTCGCATGTACAGGCGTCGGGCTGCGCTTCGCTCGCCCAGTACCAGATAGGCCTCCGCCAGAAGGTTGTAGCCTGCGATTCCCAGCTGGTCCTCCAGGGCTTCCAGGGGTTCCAGGTTCTCGGCTTCTACCAGGCCGAGCTTGGCCAAAAGCAGGGCGTTCCAGGCGTGAATCATACCGACCGTCGTGCCCTCTGACCGGGGCTGCAGATTGGTTAAGAGGTAGCGTCCCAGTGCGTCGAGATCGATGTAATCGCCGGAATCGACGGAAAAGTCCTCAGTCATAATGAGGACGTGGGCGGTCAGGAGCGACAGGAAAATGTTTTCCCTCGCAAAGGATTGCCGGGGACTCCGGTACCCGATGCCGCCGCTTTCGAACTGATTCTCCGCAAGCTCCCTGAGAACCGACATATCCGGCGTCCCGTACCCTGCAGCCCGAACAGCAAGATCAAACAGCCTGCTGTTGTAAAAAGACCGGGTATCGCCCGGCGCCAACAGCAGGCGGTCCGCCGATGGACGCACCAGGGGAGCGAGGCTGCTGTCCACATTAATTCGCAGTGTTCCGTAGCCATCGGCGATTGCAGATGGCAGCACCAGTCCCTCCACTGCCCTCGGGGCCTGTTCGCCGTCTTCCTCCCCGCCGCCAGCGTCGCCGAGGACCGCGCCGATGCTCGTGAAAGCCTCGGTAATCAGGGGCCGCTCAACCACAACCGGTTCATGCAGCACTTCGTTAACCACCGCGCTTTGGGTGATAAAGCGAATCACCCCCTGCCCTTCGAAAACAGCTTCCAGGATAAATGGCAGTTCATAGCTGCTGTTTGCCGGGACGGTTATTGTCCGTTCTGCCGGACCGGCGACGCGCAGTATGTCCGATTCGACCCGTATAGTCAGTTCCTGGTCTTCGGCAGTGGTGTTGGTAAGCACGACGCCTGCGGCCACGCTGTCCCGGTTTCTAAATCTTCTCGGCAAAGCGGTTCGGATGTTCACCGGATTCTGTACGAGTATTTCGTCTTCTTCGATGCCCAGGCGGTTCCCGTGCAGAGCCAGGGCTGTTACCCGGTAACTGGTCAGGCTGTCCGGCAGTAAAAAGTCGACCCGGGCATAGCCGTCCTGATCGGTGAAGATGGCAGGTTCGAAGAGTGCCAGGGGATTGAAGTCTTCCCGTTCCTCCATTTTTCCCGAATCGCCCCCCTGGAGAGTTGAAATGTCGTAGGTGACCGGTCTCATCAACAGCCGACGACTGTCGTCCCCCTCCACGCCCAGGGGGAAATTCCGCTCATCATAGAAAAACGCCACGGGATCGGGAACCCGGTAATCAATAAGATCCAGGACACCACGGTCCACAGCCAAAATCGTGACCTCAGCACCGGCAACCGGTTCCCCGTTGCGGGTAACCCGGACGCTGATGCCCGCATCGTCGCCGGGGCCGTAGGAATCACTGTCGCCCTCTACTTCCACATCAAGCTCAACCGCCTCGGTGCTGACCCGAACCGAAGTGATGCCGAACAGTCCCCTGGGCTTCCCCAAATCGGGCTGAAAGTAGTCGTCCTGTGTCTCCGTTCGCTCGGTGAACGAACTCAGCGCCACATAAAAAACCGGCAAGTACTCTTCCAGAACGGGGACCTCAATGACCCTGGTGCTTCCGTCCAGGGAAATGACTTCCTGAGACAGTATGCCTTCGCGCTCCACGCTGAGAAGATACCGTCCCCGGGGAATAGGGCTCTGGACCAGAATTCTTGCAGTTTCACCGGGACTGTACAGGGCCTTGTCCACCGTCATGGTAATATCCGAAGGAGTCTGACTCGCCGTTTGCACCCATCCGCTTCCCGTCGCATAAAACGGAATTTCAGTTCTGCTCATCCTTCCGCGCTCGTCGGCGGCGGTGAAGTACAGGGTATAACGACCCGGATCTTCGACGGTAAAATCATAAGAAAATTCGCCGTTTACCACATCGGCACTGCTGCTGTACAGGGTTTCTTCCACATATTCCCATCGGGTATTTATGCGGCCGTAGAGCCCCTGCTGCTGAGCAGCCTTCCACTCGCCTTTGATCAGCCCGTACTCTATCGGTGCCGACGCCTGTACCGGCTCGCCGTCGATGTTCACCAGGCGGACTTCCGCCCGGATCTGGTCGCCGGTCGGGACGAATCGGCTCCACCACCCCGTCGTGCTGCCCTGGGAGAATCGCGCCGCAATGTAAAAATCCGCGGGATGCACCAGCACCGAGGCCCGGCTTGCCACAACCTGCCGGTCGATGTCCTCGACCCTTGTTTCGAGGGTATATTCGTAGGGTTTACCTTCCAGTTCCTGTTCGGCTGTCCCGCTTTGGATTCCCGTTTGGCCCGACCCGGACAGAACCCCCCTGCCAGTGGTCAAATTTCGCTCATAACCCCATTCGCTGGTACCAAAACTCCAGTCCTGCCAGCGAGTTCCCGGGGGAACGTAATTAACCGGTCGCCGGGTCCAGAAGTAATCATAGGAAGCGGAAGCCAGAACACCTCCTGCAAGGTACTCTGCGCTTACCGCTGCATCAATGTTATCCCCGGCGAACAACTCGGTATCGACAATGGATGTTTCAACGGCGAATGTCACCCGACGGAAATTACCCACGTAGAACGAGAGCTGCCGGGTGTTATAGCGCTCGCTGCCGTACTGGTAGTACAGCCGGTAGTCTCCGGGCTCAAGATCCTCACCCAGTGAAATCCGGGTTGAAAATCCGCCGGACTCGCTGGGCCGCACCGGGCTCCGCCAGATTTCTTCTCCGCTTTGCTGATGGCGGATGTACATCTGAAATTCACCCGTCGCCGGTGAGAATCCGTTGGCGTCCTGACTCCAGTGAATGCCCCGGATTGCCAGCTCCTCCCCGGGTTTGTAAATCCCCCGGTCGGTGAACATAAACACCCTTTCCATGGGAATCAGGGCGTCTTCGGGATCCCGAGTACGGTACACATTGAAGCGGTAAGAATTATGGGTCGATGCAGTCAGCATTTCCGCTGAGTCCCGGTCCTTCCTCACCAATATGTGCAGATCATCATCCCTGGTGCGGAAATTCGTGGCAAATCTGCGCTGAAAAACCCCGTCCGCAAGCTCAATCACCGCAAGTCCCTGTGAATCGCTCTGCCCCTGGAACCGGGCTCCCTGGAGATTAAACACTTCCACCTCCGCGCCTTCCACGGCAGTTCCGTCGGAGAGCCGGTTGACCCACACGAGTACCCGATTATAGGCAATTCTTGCGGTGATTCCCAAATCTGTAACCTGTACCGTCAAGCGGTCCGAATCTGTTACATCCCGGGCATTCCGGACTAATTCGGGGTCCTTCTGTGCCCTCCAGGCGAGACTGACGCTGCCGAACCCCTCGGAATTCAAGTACCCGCTGAGATCCTCTTCATAAAAGCGCACATAATCCCGCTGAAGTTCGGAAATATCATAGCTGCTAAGGGAAATCGAGGGCTCCTGAGTCTGAAAACCCCTGACCGTCCGCTGAATTCCAAGAGCGAAATCATTGATGTTCCGCAGGGAAAACACAATCTTAGGATCGAATTCCGCTTCCAGATGCCGGAGCCCCGAGTAATGTGAGGGGAAATCGATGCTGGCGCTGGGGCGGGGAATCGTATAGGACAAAACCTGACTGTCCCCCAGAGTCCTTCCGAAAACATCGCGGATCCCCGCGGGGGGGATGAGTGCGACGGTCTGACCGGGTCTGGCATCGGGCACAAAAATCCGCAGGCGGGAAAAGTACTGCTGCACCTCCTGAATTTCCACCTCGGTTCCGTCAAGAGAAACTGTCAACGACAGAGCATCCATCCCTTCCTCGAGCCCGTGTGAAAACTCGATGTACAGCGGGTAGGCATAGGGTCGGTTATCCATGGGAAAATTGCCGCTGTACCCCGTCAGCCTCCGGGCGGCAAAGGGATAAATAGTACGCATGGTAAAGCTTTGATCGATAAGCGTCGGAGGAAATCCGGAGCGCGGTACGGCCCCGGCCTTCAAAGCGATGGTGATTCCCGAATTTTCCGGCGGTTCGTTTTCAAGGACGAGCTGCACCGCCCGGGGAATCCGGCTTTCCAGCTCAGACCGGTATTCGGGGCGTTGAACGCTAAACGCCAGGCTTTCATCTGAAAGCATCAGCTCAATATGCCCGGCCACCATGTCGGGATCAACAGGCTGATTAAACTCTAATGTCAGGCGCCGGGCGAGGCTTGTCGGCACATTAAAAAGCTGGGAAAATCCATCCTGGGGGTCGCCGGGGTACACCTGGACGATTTTTAGTCGTTCGGAAAAAATATCGAAGTCGAAGCCCTCCGCCAGAGTTTCTCCTGTTAGGGATGTGGCTGCGGGCAAAACCGAAACCCGGTAACGCGGCTCTTCGAGCAACGGAACATCCGGCTCAAAGCTCAGGGTTCGGCTGCCGTACCAACGGAACACGCCGGGGACCGGGGGGTCCAGGCTCATTATTTCGCTGGTATCCATTACCTCCCCTAGCCGGGCTACGGGGACCATTGGCTGGTTAAACATGACGAATATTCTCGGCGTCGAGTTCTCCACCGGAAGAACGCCCCGGGGACCGTAATCCACAATCTCAAGCGGGCTTTCCGCCGCGTCCAGAGCGCCTATCTGGTTTAATGCCGCATTGGTATCCACCGAGAAGTAGCGGATGGTTCCTACGCTGAAATCAATGGCGTCTCGGATGAACCCTTCCTGAACAATGCGGGGCCGTTCGGCGCGGCTCATCAGCTCACCGGCTGCCTGGGCGGATTCATCCCCTATGAGGCCGCTTTGAAGGAAGCGAAGACTGTCCTCCTTCTCGTCGGCCGACATGGCCGTGAAATCCGGTACTTCCGCGGAGTTTCCGCAGCCCGCAAGAAAAACGAATGCCGATAGCAGCACGAGGGCTGCAAGGAAAAACAGGGGTAATGTGGACGGGGAATTGGACATATAGGGTCTCCTGGACAGCTGCGGGTACAGGAAACAGTATTTATGAGAGCGCCCGGTTTATCAAGGAAAACCGGGCGCTTAGCTGGGGTTTCTTAGCGTTCTTCGCTCAAGCGCAGCACGATGCCGCTGTACTCCGGCAGATTCAGGCGGATGCGGCCCCGGCGGATTCGCACCTGGTCGAGAGAAGGTACTCCCGGGGCAACAGGGTCGCCGTTTTCATCGAGAAGGACCGAATGGGCCCATCGGTAGTTCCGGGCGAGGTCATCGGGCAGCTCGATATCGAGCCGCCGGTCCTCTTCGGCATTGTTCAGCACCGTCACAAACACTTCATCGTCGCTGTACCGGGCAAAGGCATAGCTGCTCGAGCCGCGGTTGACCACCCGGAAACCGCCGCTGGTGAGAGCCGGGTGATCGGCCCTTAGACCGTTGAGCCGGGTAACCATATCGAGGTAGAGGGGCTCGGCATCCCAGTCCATCATCCGTCGGCCGGTATGCTCGGCACCGCCGTCCGCGGGAATTTCGGTTCCGTAGTACATCACCGGAATTCCCGTGTAGGTGAACAGGAACATAAGCCCCTGAGCCACCTTCTGGTCGCGATCCCGGCGCATCTGATTTATAAACCGGGGCACGTCGTGATTATCGATAAATGTCCCCATCAGGTCGTCGTTGGGATAATTTTGCTTGGAGTTCAAGAGGGTCTGATTGAAGCGGGTGCCCGGTTCGCCATTCCGGATCATATCCCTTACAGCGAAGTACATGGGAAAATCCAGCATTCCGTGAATGCCCGCCCGCTGGTACCGGCCCAGATTGGCGGGATTGCCGTCAAACACCTCGCCAATGAGATAGAAATCCGGATATCGCTCCCTGATCGCCTGAGAATACTCAAGCCAGAAATCCGCGGGCACGTGCTTTACCGCATCGAGGCGGTACCCGTCTATCCCGGTCTGATCTATCCACCAAATGGACATATCGATGAGATACTGCCTTACTTCGGGATTATTGTGATTGAGGTCAGGGAGATTCTGGAGCCAATGATTCTCCACCTGGAACTGATCCCCATGGTCGTCGATATCCCTTCGGGGATTGAACCAGGTTTCCTTTAACTCATCATCCGCATACAGAACGCTCTGGATTCCTGTGTGGTTGATGGCCAGATCGGCAATGACCTTGATGCCCAGTTCATGGGCGCGATCGACCATGCTGCGAAGGCTTTCCATGTCGCCGAAGTGCTCTTCGACCGCATAATAATCCCGGGCACAGTACCCGTGATACCCGCCGGACTGATTATCGACCACCGAAGATATCCAGATAGCCGTGAATCCCATATCGGCAATGTAGGGCAGCTTTTCCTCGAGGCCGGCGAAGTCGCCGCCGTGATATCCCGTCAGGTTGCGCAGATTTACCGTAAAATTATTGGTCTCATCGCCGTCGTAAAACCGGTCGGTGAATAAAAAATATACCGAATCCGCAGCGCTGAACTGCGCGGCCAACGAAGCCGTCATGAGCAACAGCAGCAGGGTGATGGCAGGTCGTTTCATTATTTCTTTCCTCCGATGCGAAAAATCGGATCGAAATACCGATCCATATCTATTCGCTTTGATAGCCATTTGACGAAAAAATGATAGAAAAAATAGGATGTAACCACTGAAATAAAGAATATTAGTATGACAGCAACCTGTCCCGCCGCCTGGGAAAATTGGGGCGCGAGGAAACTGCCGTACAGCATGGAGAGAAGAAGGAACACGGCGATCATGACCAGCAGGTTCACCAGTGTGGCGACGAGGACAAAAAGAACCGAATTGAGTTTCTTTTTTCCGTTCTTGACCCGGGTCTCCCGGGATTTCCGTTCCGGGCCTTGGCCGCTGCTGCCGGGATCCTGACTCATACCTCTTCCGCCCCCGGCTTCTTATCGGAAGCCGATGTTCCTGATTCGCGTATCAGGGTAATCATGAGGAGTATTCCGCAGATAACCGTGGACATGTCGGCTACATTAAATGTCGGCCAACGCTCGAGTCCGAATAGTCCGTAAAACTTGAAGTCGAGAAAATCGACCACTCCCAAGGGCCGGAAAATCCGATCGAAAAACACATTTCCGATGCCCCCTCCGGCAATCCCCGCAAGCAGCCAGCGCTGGAGCTTCGACAGCTCGGATGATCGCACCAGGAAGATCACTACGCCGATAACGACGATTACCGGGATCACGATTAACACGATAATGCGCACCGCCTGGGGTGCCGAATCGCCGAGGCTGAAAGCCGCCCCCAGGTTGCGCACGTGGATGATGCGGAAAAAGTCCCCAAAGAACGATGCCCCGATGGAGTACAGGGGAATGGTTCTCAGGATAATCAGTTTCGTAATCTGATCGAGGATGACGATGCCCGCAGTAAGCAGGAGCGGGGTAAAATGGTATTTTTTCTTGTCCATGTATAATCCGTTTCAGAGACCGGTGGGAACGTCGATGAACTCCGCACCGACCGACTGTTCGGCACCGGGGCCCTCGAGAAAGCGCTGCATGAGCAGCTTCACCCCCCAGACCTCTGTGAGATAATGTCCGGCGAATATAACATTAATACCCGATTCCAGACAACGATGGTATACCGTGTGTTCCGCGTCGCCGGTTATGAAGAGATCGATGCCCTGCTCAATTGCCTGATCCACCTCATAGGCCCCGCCTCCGGAAACAATCGCCACGGTCCTTACTTCCGGCGGACCGAAGGGGAGCGCCCTGATTATATTTCCGTCGATACCAAAAACATCCTGCTGAACTTCAAACAGCTCCCGGGCCCGGGGCAGCTCTCCTTTCACCCCGATGAACTTCTCCTTGTGTTCTCCGAAGGGTTCGAGATTTTCAAGGCCCATGCTGCGCGCAATGCCGTAATTGTTTCCAAGTTCCTGGTGGGCATCAAGAGGTAAATGAATGGCATACAGTGCCAGATCATGTTCCATGAGAAACCGTATGCGGTCGTAGTGATACCCGGTGAGCAGCTGCTCGCGCCCCCAGAACAATCCGTGGTGAACCACCAGGACGCCGGCGCCGATATCCGCGCAGCGGTAAAAAGTTTCCAGGCTGGCATCCACGGCGAATGCGATTTTTTCCAGGGATTCTCTGCGGTGGGTCACCTGGAGTCCGTTGGCGCTGTTGTCTATTCTGGCGAAATCATCGATGGCGAGCTGGGAACGCATCCATGCATCCAGTTGGGTTATGGTCATATCTGCTCCTCGGCTCCATGGTAGCACAAGTCCAAGGGTAATCACATGGACAGCGGTCAGCCTGGCGAATATACTGGGCGGTACAACATGGACAAATCAAACGCATTAGAACACTGCCGCCTTTCACCGGAGCAGGTGGTTTTTTCAATTTCATCTGACGATCTGAATATCAAACCCCGGAAAGAGGCGAGCTTTGGGATCATCGGCCAGGAACGGGCAATTCAGGCCCTGCAAATGGCGATTTCCATCCCCTCCAAGGGCTACAATATCTTCGCCAGCGGAGCGGCGGGTACCGGAAAACGCACAGCGGTGAACCACATTCTTGACGCCCAGACCCTGGACAGGGACCTGCTTAGGGACATTGCTTACGTTCACAACATGACCCGGGAAGACAGTCCCAGCGCCCTCTACTTCGCCCCCGGGCGGGCCCGGGCATTCAAGAAGCAGCTTCGGCACTTCGTCCTCACCATTCGCGACCTCGCCCTGAGCATTAAAAACCGAAGCGGGTTCAAGGAAACCCGTGACCGGATAATCATGGACAGCGAGAGTCAGGAAAGCCAAATGCTCTTCGATTTTGAGGACCGGGTAGGCCAGGAAGGATTCACCATCGTCCAAATTGAGGAGGACGATCAGGAAAAAGCGGACCTCGCTCCGATGATCGACAACAAACCTTCGGATTTTGACGAACTCCAAAAACTGGTGAACCAGGGCAGCATCAGCCAGGGGCATTACAAAGAGCTTCGGGAAAAGTACTTCCAGTACATGGACGAGATGAAACAGGTACTGGCCAGAATCCGCAACTCCCGGATTCGCATAGGCAACGAGCTCGAATCCCTCCACGTGGAAATTCTCACCCCCGATGTTCTTCAGGGAATAGAGGAGCTCAAGCGGGATTTCTGTTCCCCGGATTTTTCCAGGGAGGAAGACCCCGATGTAAAAGAAGAGCAGGAGGCTATTTCCCGCCACCTGGACCGGGTGGGCCGGGATCTCATTGCAAAAATTTCCATCATCATTAACGAGCCCAACGAAGAGGCATTCAAGGGAGAACTGGAGCTTTCGACCAGCCCGCTTCCCGAACCCCTGACCCGCTACGATGTGAATATCCTGATCGATCACAGCGACACCGCCAAGCCTCCGGTCATTGAAGAGGTCACACCTGACTACGCCAGGCTGTTCGGCAGCATCGATATCCCGTCGGAGGCTTCCGCCGGCGGCGAAAGCCCCTACGGTTTCCTGTTCCTGCGCCCTGGATCGATAATCCGGGCCAGCGGCGGATACCTCATCCTTCGGGCAGAAGACATTCTCATGGAAGAAGACTCGTACATCAGCCTCAAGCGCGTTCTTCAAAACGGCAAGACCGAAATACGCAACCCGAGCCCCGGTCCTGGAATGAGCTCCCACGGCTACATCAAGCCCGACCCAATCAGGGTGAAACTCAAGGTCGTGGTGATGGGCAGGGAAGCCCTGTATGACGCCCTGTACCTGCAGGATGAGGACTTCCAGAAACTCTTCAAGGTTCCTGCGGAATTCGATTACGTCATGCCCAGGAACGAAAAAACCATGGGCGAATACATCAACTTTATCAACCTGGTGACCAACGGCGAACGGCTTCGCAGCGTCACTCCCTCAGGCGCCGCGGCTATCCTGGAATACGGCGTACGGCTGGCGGAATTCCGCGATCAGCTCTCAACCCAGTTCAGCCTGGTGGCTGATATCCTACGGGAATCCAACTACTGGGCCGGCGTGGAAGGCCGGAAGGTCATCGACAGGGAAGCCATCGAGAAAGCCCTGAAAGAGCGGGCCTTCCTTCTCAACATGCCGGAGGAAAAAATCGATGAGCAAATTCGAAGCGGCGAACTGCTCATCCGCATTCACGGAAAGGAAGTCGGCCGGGTAAACGGGCTGGCAGTGCTTGACCGGGGATACTACAGCTTCGGCAGACCGACGGTAATCAGCGCCCAGGCTGTCCCTGGCAACGACGGGCTCATAAATGTGGAACGGGAGGCGGGCCTGAGCGGTGAGATCCACGACAAAGGATCCTACATCGTAGAGTCCTATGTTCACGCCCGATACGCCAGGAGCTTTCCCCTGGCGATGACAGCCCGGATTGCCTTCGAGCAGAGCTACGTAGAGGTTGAAGGAGACAGCGCCAGCTCAAGCGAGATTTTCTCCCTGCTTTCGGCAATCGGAAACATTCCCCTTCGACAGGATGTCGCAGTGACCGGCTCGGTCAATCAGATGGGCGAGATCCAGCCGGTTGGCGGCGTTATCGAAAAAATCGAGGGATTCTTCGAGGTCTGCCGCCAGCAGGGCCTGGACGGCCGCCAGGGGGTGGTAATACCCCATCAGAATATCGAAAGCCTTATTCTGTCTCGGACGGTGAATGATGCGGTGTCCCGGGGCGATTTTCACATTTGGGCGATCAAGACCATCGACGAGGGAATGGAAATTCTCAGCGGCCTTCCTGCGGGAGAACGGGATGGCAGCGGAGCGTTTCCCGAGGGAAGCATAAACCGCATTGTTGAAGACCGGCTTCGGGAGATGGCGGAAATTATGAAAGACGGTCCGGACTCTGAAGAAGACTGAAGATTATTCCAGCATATGCCGAAATACATAAAAACTATCCAAATTGAGAATTGCATTGCCTGCGAATCGATTTATACTATAATGAGATAGCAGTCAAAAAGGTTTACACAGGTCCGGATTGTATGAAAATAGACGCAGAAAAAGTACGCAAGGCAGCCCGCAGCTCAGTTCCGTTAACAGTAAAGACCTACACCCTCCCGAATGAAACGGAATTGCAGCTGGAAGAGATTCTTGAAGTATTTCTTCTTGAAATGGGCCAGGAAACCCTCAAGGATTCCCTGTTCTACTGCCTCCGCGAACTCGCAGTGAACGCAAAAAAGGCGAATACCAAGCGGGTGTACTTTCAGGAACTGGATCTGAACATCGACGACGAGCGGCAATACCAGGAGGGCATGGAAAATTTCAAGCAGTCCACCCTGGATAATATTCAGTACTATTTAAAAAAGCAGAAGGACGCCGGTCTCTACGTAAAAATAATCTTTCACGCGAAAGCCGACAAACTCCATATTTACATTATCAACAACAGCGAAATGACCAGGAAAGAGCAGATGCGGGTATATGACCGCATCGCCCGCTCCCGGGCCTTCAACAGCATGGAAGAAGCTCTCGCCACCGTATTGGACGACAGCGAGGGAGCCGGCCTGGGAATCGTCATTCTGGTCCTGATGTTAAAAAAACTCGGGCTGGATGAGGATGCGTTCGATATCGATACCGAGGAGGGCGAAACCATCGCCCGCATATCGGTGCCCATGAGCGAGGTGCGCCTGGAGCAGATAGGCGAAATATCCGCAAAACTCACTCAGCACATCGACAGCCTTCCCCAGTTCCCGGAAAACATCGCCGCGCTTCAGGCGGAAATAAAAAATCCCGACGTGGAAATGTCCGATATCGCCCGGAAAATCGCCACTGACCCGGCGCTCACCGCGGACCTGCTTAAGCTGGTCAACTCAGCCGCCTACATGCTGCCGAAACGGGTGGACAATATAGGCGAGGCGGTGAAGCTCGTCGGGCTGCGAACCCTGGGCACAATGCTGTTCTCCTACGGCGCACAAAAAACCCTTGGTGAAGGCACCGAAGAAACCAAGGGCCTGTGGATGCACAGTCACCGAACGGCATTTTACGCCTTCACCATCGGCCGCAGTATTCTAAAACGCAAGGATATCCTGGACGACGTGTACGTTGGCGGCATACTCCACGACATGGGTAAAATAGTCTTCAGTTCGGTGCACCCGGATCTCATCTCCAACATTCAAAGTTTTACCCAGCAGAAAGGAATACCCGCTCACCTCTTCGAGGACTTCTCTGCAGGTCTCAACCACGCCGAGCTGGGCGCCATGATCGCCGAAAAATGGAACTTCCCCGAAGTTCTCACCGAATCCATCCGCTACCATCACGATCCGCACAGCGCGGACCGCAGTCATCAGGTCGTGGTGGACACCGTCTACCTCGCCAATGCCCTTGCGAATATCGATGAAAAAACCCACGGCTATGAGCAAATAGACCCAACCGTCGTCGGCCGCTTCAATATTCCCAGCCTGGATCATCTCATGAGAATCCACGCCAAGCTCGGGCAAAAATTCGAGGAAGAGCGGACAATGTAAACCCCGCCCGCTCAGCCCCGAGGGTCACTCCGCCGAAAAAAACCGGAGTTACTCAATTGACAGCGACCATGTTATATATTATTTTCTTAATATACAATAATAATTATATTGAGGAGAGCTTCCATGGCGGTATCAATATACACTACCCCCAGCTGTACCTTTTGCGTAAAAGCCAAGCAGTGGCTTAGAGAAAACAGAATCAGCTATAAAGAATTCAACGTGGCAACCGACCAGAAAAAAGCCGATGAAATGGTAAGAAAATCAGGACAGATGGGCGTACCGGTGCTGGACGTCCACGGCAAAATCATTGTCGGATTTGACCGCGACAAAATCAAGGCAGCCCTTCGACGGTAGATGCCCCGGGCTGCGGTCGACGCTGCGCTTCGTCCCGGGGAAGCACAGCATAAAAGTGACGTAAATTGGAGGACAGCATGGCAAAAAGTAACGCACAGTGGAAGGGCGGAATGGCCTTTGATATCGATCTTCAGAATCATACAATTCCCGTAGACGCCGTGGAGCAGTTCGGCGGCCGGGGATACGGCCCCCAGCCCAAGGGTTTGATGCTCAGTGCCCTGGCGGGGTGCACCGCCATGGACGTCACATCGCTGCTGGATAAAATGAAGGTTCCCTTCGAGGCATTCACCGTTGACGTTTCGGGAGAAATGGCCGACCAGCATCCCAAGGTCTATACCCGGGCAACTATCCGTTACGAATTCAGCGCAGACACTACAAGCTTTGCCGAAAAAAAGGTTCTTCGGGCCATTGACCTCTCGCTGAACAGCTACTGCGGAATTGCAGCGACAATGAAGCACAGCACTGAAATCAGCTACGAACTGGTCCTCAACGGATCGGTCATCGCCAGCGGTAAGCAGGGCGACGAGACCTAAACACTTGCCCTGTACAGCAGGCTTCTTTTTTTTACTTACTCAGTAAGTCGGATCCCGGCGGGCTGATTACTGTCAAGCGGCACCATGCCAAACCGACAGAGCGATTCCGCAGGCCACAGAGACGTTGAGCGAGGCCTTGGTTCCGCCGCCGGTGATGCTGACGATGCCGTCCCGGCGCTCACCGAGAAACTCAAGCAGATCCGGGTGCACCCCCAGTTCCTCATTCCCCACAACAAGCCATCCCCGGTCCGGCAGCCCTGTCTGACAAAGCACCCAACCGCCGGTTTCCAGTGCCGCGCTCCATTCACCGCTTCCATCCACCGAAGCGATGAAATCAGAACGGCCCAGTACCCCCCAGGGAAGCCTTCCGCTGGCTCCCATGCTGGTCCGGTCCAGACGATTACTGCCGGGCTGAGGAGTCTCCGGCGAAACGATGATATACCTGATAGTAAAAAACTCCGCGCTCCGGAAAATTGCGCCGACATTGTAGGGCGAGCGGATGTCGTCGAGATACAAGCCCTTTTCACCCTGCCGCAGCGCGGGAAGCCGGGGCGGTTCCCCAAGACTGAGCCGGAACCTTCCCGGGTCCCCAGCTTCCCCGCCGGAGCCGGGGTTGTGGCGGTCCCAGTCGGCGGCTACCTTTCCCAGCTCCTCCATGAGAATGTGCCTCAGGCGGTTGGCGGCGAATGACGCATGGATGCTGTAACTTGCGCTTATCATTTTCGCCAGTTCTCCGGGTTCCACCAGGGCTGAATCCGCATCGCCGCGGGACAGCGCCACGTGGAGAGCGCTAAAAAACCGCCGATAGCTCTCTGCCTCAGCGCTGCCGGAACTCAGAGCGGCTTCGAAATCGCCGATGAGCCGCATGAGTTTTCGCTTTTGGGTTCCTTCGGGAAGTCCGAGGAATTTTTTAATGGTAATCATGGTGTTTAATATGCGGTTTTAATCAGTTCGCAGATGCGCTCTGAGCTGAGGGCGAGTCCGCAGCTTTCATTAAAAGGAAACTCAGAGGCCCGTTCGCAGATGCGCTGCAGTTCATTAAGACTGAGATTAAAATCCCGCAGCCTGGTCGGCAGCTCCAGCCTGGCAAGCACTCTGCGGATCGAAGCCGCCGCCAGAGGTGCAGCCTGGGCACTTTCCAGTCCGCTGATGTCTTCACCAAGGGCGTCGGCGATTTTTGCCAGCCGCTCGGGTTCTCGTTCGAGGTACATATCCAGAATATGGGGCAAAAGCACCATGGCTATCCAGCTTTTGGGAACCTGAAACGCCGAGTTGATCATGTACTCGAGGGTTCCGCCTATGCCCTGACCTGATGTTGAAAGCCCCATGGCTGAAAACAGGCCCCCTTTGCTGGCCATTTCCCGGACTGCAAGATCATCGGGACGGCGAAATGTTTGAATCAGCGCTCTGCGCAATAGCGATATGGCCTCGAAAAGATGAACATCCGAAAGGAAATTGCGCTTTGCCGACAGAAATCCTTCAATGGATGCCAGAAGGGTATCGAGAATAGCGACGAGCTGATACTTGCTGCTTAAGCTCATACTGAGCTTGGGATCGATTATCACCGCCTTGGTCATGTTCGGAGGGAGATTGATAAGCAGGGCCTGTTCGCTCACCGAATCGGTTATGACGCAGCTGCTTTTCATCATAAAATGATTTCTGCATGAGTTGGGAATCTCGACGTAGCTGCAGTGCACCGAGGGCGGGATTTTACCCAGCAGAATTTCATTCAAGCCTACATCGCTTCCAATGAGGACGCTTGCGACCCTGGCCAGCGAAAGCACCCGCATCCCGCCAAAACCCAGTACGACCTGAATTTTGCCGGCTTTGCCGATATCGGCGATGGTCTCGATGGCTGCGGTTTTGATGCCCGGTCTGATGTCGTCAAAAATGACCGGGTCAATTCCTGAGGCCCGCAACAGGCCCTGAATTTTTTGAAAATCATCCCGCACCTTGCCGTTTTGCTCGGTTACCAGCATCACCCGGCTTCCCAGGGGGCTAATGATCTCAGGGAGAGACTGGACGCTGTCCACCCCGAATCGAAGTTTCTGTATCCCCTGAAAATCAAGTTCATTCATGAGTCTTCCTGATGAGCCGGCCGATGGCTGCTCACCGGACGACGGTTTTACTCTCGCGCTGCTTTGCCTTTCAGTAAAAATCATAGAGGATGTACCGCCAATATTCAAATTATTTAGTGCCCCCAAAACAGCTGATTTAAAACCCGGTCAAACCCCTGCAGGGCACAGCAAACACTTTAAAGACAGCTGCTCCAGCCCCCGGGTACAAAAAAACCGCAGGGGTTAACCTGCGGTTGGATTGAATTGGAATGTTTAGAGCCCGAAGGCATCGAGCAGTTTTTCGGCGACCTCATCGAGCACCCGGTCGTTTATGTAGGAAGGATCTTTTAATTTTTCCCGGACCTCGGCGATTCGGTCTTCACGGACTTCGGAGCTGTTTTTTACCTCTTCCGAAAGTTTCAGCATTTCCGCCTTGACCTTGGCTTCGCTTGATACGGAGATGGAATCCTGCTTGGATTTGGGCTCGACCTTGCCAGCTTTTTGATTTTTATTGTAGGTCGATATAGGATCTAATGGTCCAAGACGTTCGATACTCATGATAATCCTTCCTTCGTTTCTAAGTATCGGCCATTTCGCCGCAATTGTTAAGACCTTTTTCCCTGTCCTGAAACAAGTAATGCAAATTCGCCTTTTACCGATGGGCGCTCTTCCAGGGACGTCTTTATCTCGGCAGGGCTGCCTAAAAGCAGCTCCTCATGGCTTTTTGTCAGCTCCCTGCCGCAAATAACGTCCCGATCGTCATTGTATTCACTGCACAGTTCGTGGAGATCCTTCAATAGTTTTACAATTCGGTACGGCGATTCGTATACAATAAAAGCATCGCCCAAATTCAGCAGCTCCTTGAGCTGATTTTTACGGCGTCCGCCTTTTGGACTGAGAAAGCCTTCGAAAATCACCCGTTTGCCCGGGAAGGGGTTCACTGACATAAGCGCAGCCATCGCAGACGGACCGGGAATAGGAGAAACGCTCATCCCCTCTTGGAGTATCAGCCTGGCAAGGCTGCTCCCGGGATCACTGATTCCCGGAGTGCCTGCGTCGGAAATATAGGCAACGGATTTGCCCTCGGCAAGCATTCCCCGGATTCTGACCGCCGCCTGTCTTTCATTGTGGGCATGGCAGGCAATCAGCGGCTTTGAGATGCCGTGGGCGTTGAGCAGCTTGAGACTGTGCCGGGTGTCTTCACAGGCAATGGCATCCACCTCTTTGAGGACCTCCAGAGCGCGGAGGGTGATGTCCTTCAAATTACCGATTGGCGTGGCCACCATGTAGAGTTGCGCCATAAGGCCTCCGGGTGCCCGAAGTGTCCCGGTACTCGGGTCGGGCGAATTTTATGCCGATAGTGTATCAGAATATTGGAGTATTATCCGTGAACAGCGCCTACTTCGTCATGGCCTTTCTCGCCGTGGTCATCATACTGCTCATCCTCACCATCGTCCGCCTGGGAAAGAAGGATTTTACCCATCTGGCTGCCAAAATGGCGGATAAGGACCGCGACAGGCTTGAAGTTCTCAGACCATGTCCGGTATGCGGCACCATGCTTCGCCGGGGCGAAACCGTCCATTCGGTGTATTACCGCAATAAAAGCCGGGAGAACCACCAGCTTCCGGTTGAAGAGATCTATACCGAAATCTACGGTTGCCCCCACTGCTGGCCGGCAAATGATAGGTCACCGCGCATCTGCCCGGTCTGTCGCAAAACCGTTTCCGAATCCGGCTACCTGGTGGCCCGAACATTTAGAAAACCTGGCAGGAAGGACCATGTTCACGTCATAGGCTGTACCGAGTGTAAACGGGTCCGCTAAGAAACGTGCGAATCATAGGTCAGAGGATATCCCCTGAACCCTCCTCCTCGGAGAGCAGAACCGTGGGATCCCGCTGCTCGCTGTTCTGCGCGCTTATGTCCGTAATCCGGTCGATGTAGAACAGGGCGGCGGGATCCTCGCCGTGAAACTCGTTATAAAGGGCAAACTTGGATCCTGCCTCGGCAAAATCTCCCGTGAGATAGCTATCCAACGCCGATTCGAACATCGTCAGGGCATTGCCTCCCCGTCGGTCGCCCGGGGCCAGCACTTCGAAAATGGCCACCGGCTTATCCTTGCCCTTGACCCTGATCCGCCCCAGTTTGCGGAATTCGAAGAACCGGGATTCCGGACAGGACCGGGCGACATCCGAACTGATAATAACATCGCTTCCGAATACCTTGGTTAGCTGTTCCAGCCGGGAGGCCAAGTTCACCGTATCTGAAATTACCGTGCCCTCCAGCCGATGTTCTTCGCCGATGGTTCCGAGCATGAGTTTGCCTCGATTTATACCAATTCCGACCCGTATCTCCCGGTATCCCGCATTTTTCCGGCCCAGGTTGTACTCGTCGAGGGTCTGTAAAAGGGCTGAGGCGGCATTCAGAGCATCGGACGGATTGCCGGGAAACAGGGCCATAATTCCGTCGCCGATGTACTTATCGATAAAGCCGTTGTTTTCCCGGATCACTGGGCTGATCCGTCCCAAATAGCTGTTGATGAAGTTGAAATTCTCGCCGGGGTTCATTTTTTCAGAAAGACTGGTGAACTGCCGTATATCGCAGAACATGACTGCCATGTCCAGCTCGACCTGATCTCCGAGCTGGATGTGAAGGATTGATTCCTTGTTCAACATTTTGAGGAATTCCCGGGGAACGAAACGGGAAAATGAATTTGCCATTAGGTGCATTTCCGAGGAAAAGCGTTCCGAGAGCTGAAAAGCCCTGGTGAAATTCTGGGATATCAGGAAGGCCTGGAGGAAGGTAAAGACGAACAATCCGTAGGAAGAGAGAAACATGCCGTTTGAACCCACGAGGTCGTAAATAATATCATTCACCACCGCAGCAACAATTAATACAATTCCGGCCAGCATCACTCCGGCCCCGCTTTTACGGTCCCTCAGCGCGCGAAAAAGGTAATAGATGAGAAGCCCGCCCTCGATAATCAGGAGAATTTCAAAGGCGATATGAAAGGGTATGTGCGCAGGTATGCTCAGAAACAGCGCCATGACGCTGTATATCGGAACCAGCCAGGTCAAAAGCCTGCTGAACCAGCGAATCTCGTAATCCCCGTACAGGCTGGTTATGAAGCCGTTGAGGCACAATGCCGCAATGTAGACCGTAATGATTTCGATATCGATCAAAAGCCCCAAGGATATACCGGGCACAATGTCATGGAGAAAGCGCGCGGCGGTCAGGCCGCCTCTGATCGCCAGAGAAAGGGTAAACAGCCCGAAATACAGGGGGCTTTTTTCAGAACGCCGGAGATAATACAGACCCAGGTGATAGACGGCCATGATCAGCAGGGCCCCGAAAATGAACAGGTCCAGCATCCTCAATGCGTAGGCCGCAGCGCTGACCCGGGCATCATCCCCCAAAAGGGGTGCATGGCGAAACCCGGCGTTAACGTCATGGTGATTTGAAACGTGAAAGAGGATTTCCAGCTCCCGGGAATCCGGGGTGAAGTAGAGGGTACGCATACGAAAACTTCCCCGCTCGTCCTCCGCCCGCAACGCGGGCTTGCCGTTCTCCAGCATGAGCCGGCCGTTCACATACACCCGGTAGGCATACATCACATCGCGCAACTGGAGACCGACGGTCAGACCGGAGGCTAAAAGGTCCTCACTGAGCTCAAAATGCCTCACATAGCTCCCGTATCCAAAGCGGGGAAAGCCATCTGCATCCCAAAAACCGCCCGCAAGTTCTGCGGCCCGGGAATCATCAGCCTGATAGCGCTCAGTCCATTGGACCGGATCGATAAACTCCTGCCAGTAAAAATCCCAGGAGCCTTCAAGCCGGATTCCCTCGCGAAGTTCCGCAGCGCCTATGCTCGTCTGGGCGGCCAGCCCCGTTGCTGCAAAAAAAAGAGAAACCATGACTGCCAAGCAGAATGTTGCGCGGGCGCTGTGCATAATTCAATAGTATGATGCGTCGGGTAGTGATTATCCAGGTTTAAACCCGCCGGCCAGTCACTATATGTCACAGGATGTCACAGCTTGAATCGTAATTCACTATAATGATAGGCTCTCACCCATGGAAGCACATAAAAGAACTCACACCTGCGGGGAATTGACCGCCGCTCACGCAGGAGAAACCGTAACCCTGAACGGCTGGGTCCATCGAAACCGGAACCACGGCGGCGTTCACTTCATAAACCTCAGAGACCGCTACGGCATTACCCAGGTGGTTATCGATGAAGACGCATCGGCGGAGTTGCTCGCTACTGCCGAATCGCTAAAATACGAGTACTGCATCGCCGTTGAAGGTGTTGTGCGCACGCGCCCGGATTCCATGGTTAACTCCGAGATGGCCACCGGCGAAATTGAGCTTGCCGCCGCTGCGATCCACATTCTGACCCGCAGCGAAACTCTACCGTTCATGATAGACGAGCGCAGCGAAACCAATGAGGATCTTCGGCTCAAGTACCGCTACCTCGACCTTCGCTCTTTTTCAATGCAGCGAAAAATAAAACTGCGGGCAGATGTGAGTTACCGGGTACGGGAGTTTCTGGGAAACCAGGGATTTCTTGAAATCGAAACACCCACCATGATTCGCTCCACCCCTGAAGGTGCGCGGGACTTTCTCATTCCCAGTCGCCTGCATCCCGGCAGCTTCTACGCAATGCCCCAGAGCCCCCAGCTCTTCAAGCAAATCCTCATGGTCTCGGGCTTCGACAAGTATTTCCAGCTCGCCCACTGCTTCCGCGACGAAGATTTACGGGGCGACCGTCAGCCTGAGCATACCCAAATAGATATCGAAATGAGTTTCGTCGATCAGGACGATGTGTTCAGCCTCATCGAGGGAATGATGAGCCATATTTTTACGCACACCATGGATATGGAAATTCCCACTCCGTTTCCCCGCATACCCTATGACGAAGCCATGAACCTATACGGTTCCGACAAGCCGGATCTCCGATTCGAGATGGCCATGCAGGATTTTACCCGCTTTGCCGCCGGCAGCGGTTTTGTCGTTTTTGAATCAGTGGCGGAATCCGGGGGCAGCATCAAGGTTCTCGTTGCCCCGGGGGCTGCGGAATACAGCCGAAAACAGATTGGCGAACTGGAAGAGAGCGCGAAAACCTACGGCGCAAAAGGCCTGGCATGGACCAAGGTAAATGACGCGGGAGAACTGGAGGGCGGCATCGGAAAGTTCTTCAGTGAGCGATCCGCGGATATCACCTCCGAGCTAGGGGCCCGCAGCGGTGACCTGCTGCTTTTCGTCGCAGACCGCTGGAGCACCGCGTGTACCGCATTAGGTGCAGTCCGAAAACGCCTGGGCGTCGAACTGGGCCTGGTAAAAACCGAACCCGGCAGTCCCGGAGATTTTTCCTTTGCCTGGATCGTCGACTTTCCCCTTTTCGAATATGATGAGGAAAATGGGAAGTGGGAGGCAGCGCACCACATGTTCACCATGCCCCAGGAGCGTTTCCTGGAAAGCCTGGAGACTGATCCCGGCGCGGTAAAAGGCGCGCTGTACGACCTGGTGTGCAACGGCGTCGAGCTGGCCTCCGGATCAATAAGGATTAACGATCCGGAGCTTCAGCAGCGGATTTTTAACGTCGTCGGATTCGACCCCGAGGAGGCCCAGCGCCGTTTCGGTTTTCTGATGAACGCGTTCCGCTACGGCGCCCCGCCCCACGGCGGCATCGCACCGGGGCTTGACCGCCTGGTAATGCTTATGTCCGGTGAAAGCACCATACGGGAGGTTATCGCCTTCCCGAAAAATACCGCCGGCGTCAGCCCAATGGACGATTCACCGTCTCCGGTTGATGAATCCCAACTGGCCGAACTCGGCCTGAGGCTGTTGCCTAAAGAAGACTAAACACTCCATCAACACAGTGCATGAACTGCTTCACGCGCCGGCAAATCCCGCAGGCTGGCGTTTTCATCATCCCGCTGATGAGAAGCAGCCTGAGGAGGCATCATGTTCACCATAAAGACACTTAACGCTATATCCCCCAAGGGGCTGTCCCTGCTCGAACAGGACACATTTAATCTGGACGACAACGCCGCAGATCCCGACGGCATTATCCTTCGGTCCTACAAAATGCACGGCATGCCGATAAACCGCGGCCTACTGGCAGTTGCCCGGGCCGGCGCCGGTGTCAATAACATACCGGTTGATGAGTACAGCAACAAAGGCATTGTCGTTTTCAACACCCCCGGGGCGAATGCCAACTCGGTCAAGGAACTGGTCATTTCCGGAATGCTGCTTTCGAGCCGGAAGATAATCGATGGGGTCAACTGGACCCGGGAACTGGTCGGCAAGGATGATGTTGAGAAGACCGTCGAAAGCGGCAAGAAAGACTACGCCGGACCGGAAATCATGGGCAAGCGCCTGGCAGTCGTCGGCTTAGGCGCCATCGGCGTGATGGTTGCCAATGCGGCTAACGATCTCGGCATGGAGGTCATCGGTTTCGACCCCTATATTTCCGTCGAGAGCGCCTGGGGTCTTCACGCAAACGTCAAGCGCGCCGGGAGCATTGAACAGGCCGTCGGCGATTGCGATTTTATCAGCCTACACGTGCCGCTGATGGACAACACAAAAGGCATGATCAACAAGGGCCTTATCTCCCGCATGAAAAAAGGCGTTCGTATCCTCAACTTCGCCCGGGGTCCGCTGGTGAACGACTCGGACATTATCGAAGCCCTCCGAAGCGGACAAATATCCCGATACATAACCGACTTCCCCAACGAAGAGCTTCTGGCTAACGACCATGTTATTCCCATTCCCCATCTGGGAGCATCCACCCCGGAGGCCGAAGAAAATTGCGCAATTATGGCCGCAAAGCAAATTTCCAATTATCTTGAGAGCGGAAACATCGTCAATTCGGTTAACTTCCCCCGAATTGAGATGGAATTTACCACTACCGTACGGCTTCTCATTCTGAATCGCAACATACCGGCAATGGTGGGTCAGATTACCAGCATCCTCGCCGAAGAAAAGATCAATATCGCCGATATGATCAACAAACATCGGGGAGATGTGGCCTGCACCATCATCGATATCGACGGTGATATTTCAGATGAGAGTCTGTCACGGGTTGAAAATATCGAAGGAGTCATCCGCGCACGGGTAATCCGCCGTTGAGGCGGTGAATTGGGCGGTGACCTGAGGAGCGATAGGCAGTATGAAAAACCATTGGTCAGCAGTTTTGGCAGCGCTGCTCTTGCTTACCCTGCCGGCATGCAACGGCACGGCGCAGCCCACGGACAGCAACAGCCCGGCAGAGCGCAACAGCGCTGCGCCGGATACACAGAATGAAACAGGAGTATTTTCTATGGATAACTACCCCGACGGGCTCTATGCCCAAATGGATACCAGCAAGGGCTCAATCCTTTTAGAGCTGGAGTACGAAAAGGTCCCATTGACCGTCATCAACTTTGTCGGCCTCGCCGAGGGCACCTTGAATCACAATAAGGACGAGGGAGCCCGGTTTTACGACGGCCTGACCTTTCACCGGGTCATAGACGATTTTATGGTGCAGGGAGGCGATCCCGAAGGCAGCGGCAGAGGCGGTCCGGGTTACCGCTTTCCCGACGAATTCGACGTGTCACTGGTTCACGACGGACCGGGAATCCTTTCCATGGCTAATGCCGGCCCGGATACCAACGGAAGCCAGTTTTTTATCACCCACAAAGAAACCCCCTGGCTTGATTACAAGCACGCGGTATTCGGCCGGGTTCTTGAGGGCATGGACGTCGTTAATGATATCGCCCAGGGCGATGTGCTGGAGAGCGTAACCATCATCCGCAAGGGCAGTGATGCGGAAAACTTCACTGCAGATCAGCAGGCGTTCGAAGCCGCCCTTGCGGCAAATCCTGAGCGCCAGCAGGCATTTGACGAGGCAAAGACTGCTTCCGAAGAGCAACAGGCCGCAAGCCTCATTCCCAATGCCCAAAAAACCGACAGTGGCATTTTCTACCGGATAACCCAGGAAGGAAGCGGCGCCCAGCCCAACGCCGGCGACTCGGTGAGCATTAATTACACCGGAGCATTTCTAAGCGGCCAGGTTTTTGACAGTTCGGAAGGCCGTGGGCCCCTCGAAGTGGAAATCGGCGTGGGCCGACTTATTCCCGGCTGGGATGAAATCGTGCTTCTTATGAAGAAAGGCGAAAAACGGGTTGTGGTTATTCCCCCTGCCCTGGCATACGGTGAGCGGGGTGCGGGCAATGTTATTCCTCCGAACGCATGGCTCTATTTTGAAATAGAACTGCTCGAAGTCAAGTAGGGGTACGTTCCCCGGCATAGCCCCCGCTGTCGCGGGGGTTTTTTTATGCTCAAGAAGCTTCTGTATTATTTCCAATTTTTTCGTTATTTTCGGTTATTCATGGAAATATATTTTGATATTTCTATGATCTGCGATATAATACGATTCATATGGAAAGGGGTTGTGCATGATAAAAAAATATCTACCCGCATTGTTTTTATTGTCCGTTTTGAGCGCGGCCTTTGCTCAGGAACTGCACCAGGGTATTTCCCTGGGCTATCAGGAAGATATCGCCGGATATGTCAGTCTCGATGTGGAAAACCTCAATCAGGGCATACCGCTGAGCTTTGGCATTCGACTCGGTTACTCCTACCAGTTTGACAGCGGTAATGCAGAGGACGCCCGGAAGATTTTTATAAACGACAACACCGGCGGAACCATCCAGAAATTCGGCAGCAGCATCCTTCTGGCCGCCGATTTGCGTTACCGCCTTTATCAAAATGAAAACCTGGCACTGCGGCTCTTCGGAGGCCCGCGAGGGGCTCTCTATCAGGCTCACTATGCTTATCTGGGAGACAATGAGGACTTCGATGTTCGTTCCAACCAGGGCGGCGCCGGGGCCGGCGTACAGGTTGTCATTCCAATAAATCAGCAGGCGAGCCTTACCATGTCGGCGGGTATCGACTATTATTTTCCCGCTACCCTCCAGGGCCACGGGCAGTTCTTGTACAACCCCGAATCAATCGATGACAACCCGCGAAACGACTACGGCTGGGAAGATGCCGATGCCGCGGTGAATCAGCCGGGAATATCCACTCCGGCGTACTTCGGCATTCGCTGGAAACTATAGAGCAGCGTTTATTATCGCAAACGGATCAGCGCGGCGGCTCCAGGCAGTCCATCGGGAAGTCCGCCACCGATTCAATTATCATATCCGGGCGATAGGGATATGCCTCCACCTGTTCGCGTCGGGTAACTCCGGATAGCACCAGGCAGGTACTCATTCCAGCCTCCAGTCCGCCGACGATATCCGTATCCATGCGGTCCCCAATTACCAGAGTGTCATCCGGGTGGACACCGAGCTTCCTGGTGGCAATGGTCATCATAAGACTGTTCGGCTTACCGATAATGTAGGGCTTCGAACCGCTAGCGGTCTCGATTGCGCTCAGGATGCTGCCGCAGGCCGGTTCGAAACCGTCTTCAGTAGGATCAATAATATCCGGATTCGTTCCTATGAACCGGGCACCCCGCGAAATGAATTTCGCGGCGTTTTTCATGTGGGTAAAGGTAAAATCCGGGGTTTTTCCCACCACCACGAACTCCGGATCCTCTTCGGTCAATATAAATCCCGCGGCATCAAGTTCAAAAATCAATCCCGGCTCCCCAATTGCATACACCCGGGCGCCGGGGCATTGCTGGCTGAGGAATAACGCCGTGGCCATGGCTGAGGTAATAAAATCGCCGGCTTCCAAACCGTAAATTCCCCGGGCCTCAAGCTTCGCTTTCAGGTCGTTTGGCACAAGTCCAGAGTTGTTCGTGAGAAAGAGGAATGGAATGTTGGCAGACCTCAAATTGCCGATGAACTCATTCGCTCCGGGAATCAATGCGCTTCCCCGGTAAATCACGCCGTCCATGTCCGAAATTACACTTTTCATATGTGAGGATTATAGCCATTCACCGCATTCTCAGAAAGTCGGAACGCTGTGAAATAGTGTAACAGTTGATCGACTGTTACGAAATTACACAGCCGCTATCCATTCCGTTGAGGGTCCCAGCCCTTCACTATTGGTGAAACCGACTACAAAATGTCCGATTTACCTGCTTTTTTCCCATTTTTTCACCCTCGCTTAAAATTGGCACGGAACCTGCATATTGGTATCCATGAACCATAAAACCCCAATGCTTGGACTGCTTTTGTCTATCGTGATGAGTCTGGCCCAAGACCTTGCGGCCCAGGAGATTGTAGCCCAGGATACATCGGCCCGGGCGATTCCAACCCCGGCAAGCTCGACCCAGGATGCCGACGAAAAAGCGCAGGACTACGATTCGCTGCTCGCGATGTGGATGTCTTCAGATACTGATCTGGCCATTGCCGCGCTCAATCTGCAAAGCCAGGAGATTCAATTTTCCAGTGACCATACCGGCCTTGATAACAGTTGGTCCTTCGGACTCGGCGGCCCCCAGAGCGCCGGAGTGGAAATCCGGGAAAGCCCTTCGGGTGAAGGGCTCTATGCCGGCATCTCTCCCCGGGCGTCCCTTTTCATCGGCGATGAACACCAAAGCAGCGCTTCGATTTCCGCGCGGGTCAGCGGACACGGAACAGATCCCCTGACCGTTCAACCAGCCGTCAGTCTTGAGCACCGGCTTGATGATATCTTCCAGGCCGACACGGCAGATCCCGATGAACTCGGCAGCCTGATATCCTTGTATCAGGCCAGGATACATTACCGGCAGGCGCAGGCGGACAGCGAAGGAGCGCTGCTCGCCCGGCTTGAAGACCTGTGGTCTCAGGTACTCCAGATTGAAGCTCAGGAGTTTTCCCTGGGTCTTCTCCAGGAGCAGAGGGCGGAAGCTGTTGATGTCCTGCTCTATTCTCCGGACAGCAGTTTTGTCTCTAATATTGATGCCCAGGTCTCGTCGGCAACCCGCCGCCTGGAGAGAAGCCGCGACCGTCTCAATCAGGATTTCGCCCATTTCACCGCGCTGAGCTCGGTGCCCGTGAACGCAGCGGTTCTGGAAGACCTTCTCAACGAAGCGGTTGAGCCGTATATCGGGGAAGGAAGTGATTGGCTTGCAAAACCGGACTACCAGGTCCCTGAAACCCGCGCTTTTTCGGCATACCAACTCGAAGCCCTCAATCTCGATCTCGCCCGGCTTCGCCTGGAAAACAGCATGGAGAAAGAAAAGGCCGATATAAACCTCGGGCTCTCCGCCGACGCAGCAATTACAGAACGCAGCTTTGAATCGGGAAATGTTTCCGGGGGAATATCGCTCAATCTGGGTCCCCGAATCAGCGGCAACCTCAGCCTCGGCTACCAATACGGCAATCAGGCTCAAGGAGTGGACGGGCCCTACCTGAGCGCGGGGCTGTCATGGTCGTCAAACCAGTTCCGCAGTGCGGAGGACCTGACCTTGAAGCAGCTCGAGACCCAGCTGCAGCGAAGCATCCTGATGCTTGAAAACACAGAAGACAGCATCGCCCAACTTCGCGTCTCGTATCAAAACCAGCTCGAATCCGCTACTGACGCAATACAGGACCGTATCGATGAACTACAGACCCTGAACCAGGAGGCAGCGGAACTACTGGAATCCCAAGGTTTGGGCGTGGCATCTCAAGATGATATCGATCAGATTGAGCATGAAATCAGGCAAACCGCCGGCGCACTGATCAGCGGCGTCATAGAAGTCAAAAAACTGCTCAACGCAATCGCCCGGGACAGTCTTCCCGTTGGTACCGGCGGCGACCAGTAGGAGAAAGAACAATGAATGCACAAACAGGAAAACAGAGGAAAAGAATCATCGCTATTATCCTCATACTAGTTATTGTGATTGCTTCGGCGGGGACCGCAGCGGCAATCCGCACCCGCGCAGCAAGACAAACCCCGGATCTTTCAGAGGCAGTGACATACACCGTTACCCGGCTTTCCCATTCCCAGACTATTGAGGCCAGCGGGAACATAGAGGCGGTGCGGTCACAGGATGCCCAGTTCCGCAGCGCGGGACGTATTGAAGAGATCATGGTAGAAATCGGTCAAGAAGTGGAAGGAAATCAGCTTCTGGCACAACTCGATGATGACCGCCTGCGCTATGAACTGGCGCAGATCGACTATTCAATTTCCCAAAGCCGCAGCAGCGCAAGCCCCCGGGAGCTCGAGCTTCTGAACATGCAGCGCAGTCTGAAACTTGAAGAACTCGATGACAGCCAGCTGCGGGCGGAGTTTTCCGGAATCGTATCAGCTGTCCATGCTGAAATAGGAGATACCGCCACCCAGGGCAGCCCGATTATGCGGATTATCGATGTTTCGCAAATGACTGCTATCGTAGCCATAGATGAAATCGATGCGCCGTTTATTCGGGAGGGCCAGCGGGTTGAGTTCATTTTCGATGCCTACCCTGAGGTCCGGTACAACGGGTACGTCTCCGGTATTCCCCGGGAAGCCCGGATAACCGCAAATGGCATAGCCGTCCTCGATGTGGAGCTCATGCTCAGCAATCCCGACGCTTCCCTAAAGCCGGCCTTCACATTCACCGCAGAGATTTTTGTCAGCGACGCAGAGGATATCTTGGTTATCGATAAAAACGCCGTCATGAGCCAGGCTGCGGCGGCGGGCATGGGCCTCGCACTGAGGGTTCCAGCCGAGGAAGACGAAAGACCTCAGCCGGTCAGGGTGCAGTTCGAAGAATATGACAACGATCGTTACCGGGTCATCGCCGGACTGTCCGAGGCGGATGTACTGTTATCACCTCAGTCCCTTGCCAGCGGGGAGCGCCGCCTGCAAGCCGGAGGTCTTCTGCCTCCCGGAGCAGGCAGGGCATTCGGAGACCGGCCCATTGCTCCAACGGGAGCGGCGCCGGGAGCTCGACCCGAGGGAGCAGCGGGATCCGCCGGATCGGTTCGCGGCGGGGCAGCCGGAGGGGGCAACTGATGGAGGCGGTAATCCGTACAATCAGCCTGAAGCGGCATTACGCCATGGGCGATTCGCTGGTCAAGGCCCTGGACGGTGTTTCAATGGAAATCCGCTCCGGGGAGATGGTTTCGGTTATAGGACCCTCGGGTTCAGGAAAATCCACGCTTATGCATTTGATTGGCTGCCTCGACAGCCCCAGCGAGGGCAGCATTTTTATCGATGAAGAGGATATCAGCGACTTCGGAGAGAAGCAGCTGGCGGAGATCCGGAACCGCAAGATCGGATTCGTGTTTCAACAGTTCAATCTGCTCTCGAAAACAAGCATACTCGACAATGTTTCGACCCCGCTAATGTACGCCGGGGTTCCCGCCTCGCAGCGGCGCAGACGGGCTGAGGAAGCCCTGGTCCGGGTAGGTCTGGCGGACCGCATTCACCACCGTCCGAATGAATTATCAGGAGGTCAGCGACAGCGGGCGGCCATTGCCAGGGCCCTGGTTACCCGGCCAAGCCTCATCTTGGCAGATGAACCGACCGGCGCCCTGGACACCAAAACCGGCGCCCAAATTATCCGCTTATTCCACGAGCTGCACGCCGAGGGCAATAGCTTCCTCATCGTCACCCATGATCCCGAAGTCAGCGCGGAATGCCAGAGGACCATTCGCCTGAGAGACGGCCTGGTCGAAGGAGCAGCCTGATGTTCATAGAAAACCTTCGCCTCGCCCTGCAGAGCTTCTTTACCAACAAAATGCGCACCCTGCTGTCGGTTCTCGGCATCGTCATTGGGGTCGCATCGGTAATAGCTGTAACGTCCCTTGGCAACAGCGCAACCCAGACTATTCAGCGGCAAATCGCATCGACGGGTCTGGAGAGCATAACGGTAATGCCCCGGGGCTTCAGCCGCGACGTGGAGACGAACTTCACCGTCGAACTTGCCCAGTCAATAATGGAAAATGTGGACGGCATTGAGTACGCCGTTCCGATGAACAGCGCCGGAGTCTACATTCGCGCAGGCCGGAATTCCTGGAGCGGCAGCGCCAACGCCGTTTTCCCGGAGTACGCTGAGGTGTTCGATTACCAGGTTTCCCAAGGAAGCTTCATCAGTCCGGAAATGAACAGCAGTGCGGATATGTCTCTGGTTCTGGGGAGCGAGGTGGCGGAAGAGCTCTTTCCAGACGGCGATGCCATAGGGCGCTATGTGCGGGTGTTTGCCGGTAACTCGAGCCGCAGTTTCAGGGTGGTCGGCGTTATGGCTACCCGCACTGCAAGTTTCGGCCAATCTTTTGACTCAGTGGTGTACCTTCCCTATAACAGCTACGCCCAGAGGGTGAGCGGCTCCGAACAGGTCGGCAGTTACGCCCTTGGAACCCTTGAGGGCGCCGATGTGCTGGCCATCGCCGATGAGCTTGAATCGTTTCTGACAATCAGGCTCGGCGAGGACAGCTTTCGCATTTTGAGTCCCGCGACCATAGCCGAAGCGGCCAGTTCGATCACCGAAACCCTCCAGCTCGTGTTGGCGGGAATCGCCGCCATATCCCTGTTAGTAGGGGGCATAGGGATAATGAATATTATGCTGGTAGCCGTCGCCGAACGGACAAGGGAAATCGGAATCCGGAAGGCGCTTGGAGCCACGCCGGGCTATATCCGCGGTCAATTCCTGGTCGAATCCGCAAGCCTGACCCTGATTGGGGGAATCATCGGCTTGCTGCTCGGACTTGGGGTCTCTATCGCAGCGGTTGGGGCCTTCGGTTGGGAATTTATTCCAAGTTCCACTGCGATTCTCCTGTCGGTGTTGTTTTCCGCGGGAATAGGCATTTTTTTCGGCTACTATCCGGCCCACCGTGCAAGCACCCTCGATCCGATAATTGCGTTAAACTATGAATAATATGAAACAAGCCGCGCAAGCCGGACCCCAGAGGGGTAGAATCGCCACAATCCTCGTCGGCGCATACCTGCTGCTCAGTATGCTGCTGTTTATCGTTTTCGACGGTGCCCAGAGACGCAGCGCCCTTCTGGACAGACTGCTTTTCGAACAGGAGATTGGAAGAATTCTCTCGATGACCCGATTGGTTCCTCTGTTTCAGGGAAACATCGATCTTGAAAATATAAACATGTATTCGCCCATAGAGATATTAGGCGCAGGGTTCTATGATGATGCGGGGGAGCTTATCTATGGCATGGGTGAACATCCCCTGAACGCGGTCAGACCCAGGAACGAAGAGACGGAATTTCGCCGCGTCGGCAGCTCCAATGTATTTGAGTATTACCGCTCGTTCGCAGATCGCGATATTCCCGGCGGAAACCTTCGTCTTTTGCTACCGGGCTTCCGCCCGAGGACCCCTGAAATCCCGGAATCTCAGGCGGGGAGCGATAACCGGCGCCCGGGCCTCAGCGCTGCAGAAGGGCTCCCGGGAAATGTACCGGATTCGGTATATCTTTTGGCAAGAATCTCTGAACCGGGTCCGGGCTACAACCAATTATGGCTTCTCTACGCAGTTCTCGAGATCATTCTCGGAATCCTGTTCGCCGTCTTCGGGCGAATGTATTACCGAAATCACCAATATCGGATGCAAATCGAAGCTCAGCGTCAGCTTGTGCATCTCGGTCAGGCAGCCAGAACACTCACTCATGAAATAAAAAACCCCTTGAGCGCCATCGGTCTCAGAGTTAATCTTCTTCGAAAACGCGGTGTCGACGAAACCCGGGAAGACCTGGATGTCATCCAGGAAGAGCTGGATAGACTAAATGAGCTCAGCAGCCGCATCAGGGAATTTCTCAAAAACCCTGCGGGAAATCCTGAGCTAGTTGATCTAGGGGATTTCACCAGAGAGTTAGTCAAACGCTTTCCTATGGCAAGCCTGGTAGTAAACCGGCCCGATGAAAACAGCCCGTACCTCATATCCGCCGACCCCGCCAGACTGCGTTCAATTATCGAAAACCTCATGCTCAACGCCCAGGAATCGCAGCGGGATTCTACGGTGGAGGTCGAACTCACGAGGCAGAGAAACGCCATAGTATTGTCGGTTTTGGACCGGGGACCGGGAATCAGCGGGGACATACAAGAACGGATTTTCGAACCGTTTTTTACTACGAAAACCACCGGTTCGGGAATCGGACTGGCTATTTCGCGGCAGTTCGCCAGGGCTGTTGACGGGGATCTGCGATATCATCCGAGGGAGGGAGGCGGGAGCGAGTTCCGCCTGCGGTTTCCCGCCGTCAACGCACATACAGCTATCCGGAGGCCCGACGACGTGAGGAAGGCATGACATGAAAATCCTAATCGTAGACGATGAGAAAAACATACGGGATTCCCTTGCCCAACTTTTGGAAATCGAAGGGTATTCCGCCGATAAAGCGGATCACGCAATCAGCGCCCGCGAACTGCTTAGCAGCGTCACATACTCCTGTGTCCTCCTCGATCTAAGGATGCCCGACATCGACGGTCTGGAACTTCTCGCTTGGATAGTCGAGCGCGGCATAACGGCGCCGGTGATGATGATGTCGGCTCACGGGGAAATCTCCGACGCAGTCAAAGCCCTGCAAATCGGCGCCCGGGATTATATGGTTAAGCCATTTGATTTTGAAGAACTTTTGCTGCGCATTCAACGGGTCATCGAGTTTCACGTACTGGAAAACCAGATAAGGGCGGGAAAGTTCGCTTACCTGGAGAAGTTCCCGTCGGATCGGGAAATAGATTTGTCCAGGGAACTCAGCCCTAAAATGCTTGAAATCCGAACCATGGTTCGCAAGGCGGCCCCTACCGAATCAACGGTGCTCATAACCGGCGAAAGCGGGACAGGCAAGGAAGTGATTGCCCGCTCCATCCACACAATGAGTTCCCGTGCCGAGGGGCCATTCGTGCCGGTAAATATCGCCGGCATCCCCGAATCCCTACTGGAAAGCGAGCTCTTCGGCTATGAGAAAGGCGCTTTTACCGGCGCTGAAACACGGAGACCGGGGATTTTTGAAGCGGCGGAAGGGGGAACCGTATTCCTGGACGAGATCGGAGAAATGCCTCCCATGCTTCAGGCGAAGCTGCTGAGGGTGCTGCAGGAGAGAAAAATTCGCCGGATAGGTTCTACTCACGAGCTGGCGGTGGATATCAGAATTCTTGCGGCGACGAATCGGGACCTTGAAGCCATGGTACAGCAGTCCGAGTTCCGCGAGGATCTTTTCTATCGCCTCAACGTTGTGAGAATCTCCTTGCCGCCCCTGCGGGAGCGCTCCAGGGAAATACCAGGGCTCATCGGTTCTCTTCTGGTAAAAATCTGCGGAAAACTCGGACGGCCAATCCCCGAAATCGAACAAGGCGCTATAGACAGACTCATGGCATACGATTATCCCGGTAACATCCGCGAACTGGAAAACCTTCTCGAGCGGGCGCTGATTCTCAGTGAAGGCGGCAATATAGGCCCGGCGGATTTCCCCGGATTGCCCCATCCCTCGAAGCCCGTGTCGTACGCTTCTTCCACAAAACCACATCGCTATGTCTCGCCGGAGGACGGCCGAACCGGTACCCCGGTCCGGCACAACGAGAACGGAGTTTTCGAAGGCAGCCTGAAAGATGTGGAGCGAAGGGCAATAGCCTATGCGCTGGAGAAAAACCGGGGCAACCGAAGTCACAGCGCGTCGGATCTTGGAATTAGCAGGAAAACCCTTATCGCCAAAATCCGGGAATACGGGCTCGAAAATATCGGTGGATAGGCTATACCACGTCTTTAAACATGGTGTCCGCCCGGTTCACCACATCTTCATAGGACATGTTCGACACCTCCACCACATCGCCCCGAATCTGCACGCCCTTATCGAGAAAGGCCGGTTCGAAAAGGTCAGGTTCGTCGGAAATTCGCCGAACGTATTCCGCGCCGTCGGCCTGTGACGACCCGGGCAGCACGCACAAGAACCCGTTCACATGCACCCTTCCGATGTAGTCGTACAGCCGGCTCTTGTTTCTGATGATATAGGCGACTTTCTTCAACAGGACTTCACCTGAGTGATGGCCAAGAGTCCTGACGGCCTGGGAATAATTCGCTACGCTGAGCACCACTACCGCCAAGTCGCTGCGTTCCCGGCTGCAGCGCAGCTGTTCGGCCTTGAGGAGCTCAAGAATACGTTTGCGGTTGTACAAACCGGTAAGACTGTCCTGGGTCTTTGACTTTTCGAGTTCGCTTTCCAGGTTCGCGATGCGGTTATGAAGCACCCGGACTATGGCGATCATCATGATGCCGGTAAAAAGAATATTAAAGATAAAGTCGAACTGCCGCTCATAGGCGAATGCATACTGCCTGTTAAGTTCAAAACCCTCAGGCTCCCAGAAAATTAGAAATACCACCAGGGCCAGGAATAGTCCGGTCGAAGGAATGAGCACGGCCATCCGGTCGATCAGGATGACCATCATAGCCAGAATGAGCAGGAAGTACAGAACCACCGGCCCCTCGAATCCGTGACCCGAAATCCATATGGCGGGGAAGAGCACAAAGCTGTAGAGGAAGACGGTCAGACCCCTCAGGACGCCGTCACGGGCAAGCACCCGCGACAGAAAAAGCATAATCACTGAAATCAGCGACCAGACCAGGGGAAGAATGACGGTTATCAGCACATCGCCCTGCATCAGTTCAAGCAAGGCTATAACAACGCCTCCAAAACCGCCGAAGGCGAGGAGGACCTGTAGGAGAAAGGATGGTTTCCTGTGGCGAGGCTCAAGCTGCATGTCGTATTGATAATATCACCAAAACCATGGCTTTCACATAAATATCATCAATTTTAAAAAAAGGGGCTGTCCAAACTTCCTGGACAGCCCCGTTGTGAGAATGTGTTTACTGCTTAGCGAACTACCAAGAGTGCGGGTGTGAGGGGCTCGAGGGTTACCGAGCTTCCGTTGATTTCTACACCTCTGACATTGGCAATGCCGTCTGCCGAAGCGCCAATCTGGTCCACCAGTACTTGGGCGCCGCTGACATCAGCGCCGAGCTCGAGAGTCTGTGAGCTCGTATCGGCGTTCACCAGGATGTAGAAGGTCTCTCCGCCCCTGGTGAGGCTGTATGAAAGCAGGAAGTCGCCGCTTTGGGGAATGAATTCCGCCGCCGCATCTACTTCCGCCATGGTCGCCAGCCGGAAAATATCATTTTCCCTGCGGATATCGATGAGTCCGAAGGTAAACTCCCGAAGCTCCTCGTATTCCGGAGCAAGGTCCCAGATGAACTGGTTGATATTATCGGAGGAGTCATAGCTGTTGCGCACAAATCGGCCGATGGTCTCGCTCGGGCTGTTGTTTACGTTGGGTTTCGTTCTGCCGCTTTCCTGGCCGGCATGGATGAACGGAATACCTTGAGCGGTGATGATCATAAAATTACCCAGCTTTGCCCGCTGCGCGATTTCCCTGCGGCCCGCGGAGGTTTGGTTGCTGATGCCCACATTATGGGCGATGCTGTCCGCCAGGGTAAGACCGTCGTGCGCTGCAATGTACAGCATGCTGTCGCCAGGATCGTCGGCGGTGTAGTTGCTCTGAGGCTGTCCGATGAGGTTGCGGAAGATCGGCATTGCCGCCCGGGAACCGCCGGTAATAAAGGCCTGGGTTTCCTCGTTGAATCCGCCGCCCTTGAGCAGGTCGCGGATTTCGTCGTTAAACACCGCAATGTTGTCAGTGTCGGTCATGTAATCCTGATCGGTACCCCGGGTTCCCGAAGGCCCGTTGTACATCTTCCACCCCTCGCCCTCGAAGAGCACGTCGGGCTTAATGGCAGCGGCGACGGCATATGCCTCTTCCATGGTTTCGGTATCGGTGAGTCCCATGAGGTCGAAGCGGAAACCGTCGATCTTGTACTCGGAAACCAGATAGCGAACGCTGTCTACGATAAGCTTGCGGGCCATTTTCCGCGCCGAGGCATAGTCGTTGCCGACGCCGGATGCGGAGGTAAAGGTACCGTTTGCCGCTCGACGGAAGAAGTATCCGGGAACTATGTGCTCGAGGAAGTTGGTGCTGCCCATGTGATTATACACAACATCAAGCAGAACCCGCAGGCCCGCATCGTGAGCGGCTTTGACCAGGTTCTTAAGCTCTACAACCCGCGCATAGGGATCGGCGGGGTCAGAGGAAAACCAGCCTTCCGGGGTGAAGTAGCTGTGGGGGTCGTAACCCCAGTTGTAATTGCTGTTGGTGGTGCGGCCGCTTCCGTCATAGGATTTGTCGGTCTCATCGGTGTAGTAGAAATTCAGGGTCGGAAGAAGCTGAATGTGGGTCACGCCCATTTCGACCAGATAGGGCAGTTTTTCAATAAAGGCGGTGTAGCTGCCCGGCTCGCCTTGAACATCGGCGTCGGGGCTGATGGTAAAGTCACGGATGCTCACTTCGTAAATAACCGCATCTTCCCGTTTCTGGTAGTAGCCGTTGTCCCGGGCGTTTTCAAGGCCTTCCCATCCGCCGGTGGGCAGAGCTCTGGCGGGATCGATGATTGCGCCGCGGCCGTTTCCACCCTCATTCATATAGGCGTCCATACTGAGCGCATAGGGATCAAGGGCATCGCGGACGATTCCCTCGGCATGCTTGATTCGGTAGATGTAGAACAGTCCGTCGGGATCCTGCTCATCGTACACCGCCGACCATACGCCGGTATCGGCATCCATGGTCATGGGAACTTCCGCAATAGCGGGAGTGTTCCGGTCAACGGCAATACTCTCGGCGTACAGAACCGCAGTGATTTCCTGAGCGAAGGGAGACCAGACGCGGAACTCAACCGAACCCTCGTTGTAGATGGCACCGAGCTGATAGTCCTTGTCGGGCGTGGTATCGTCGATGGCGGACAACAGCAGCTTCGCCAGATCAACATCCTCGGGAGCCAGGTACTCGGGATGGCTGATAGTGTAGGTCTGCCCCAGGTCAAGATCGTTTGCCAGGCGGACGAAGATGTTCGAGGTGTAGTTCTTCGAGCGGTCGTTGATGGATCGCATGTTGAGAACGTCGGCGATTTCCACAGTGCTGCCGTCTCCGGCGGTAATCACGAAGCCGTTTGCGCTGGGTTCGGGTGTCAGGGCCTGACGGCCGGAAAGACTGACCCGCAGCAGATTGGTTTCTTCAGCGATGACTGCCCGGAATTCCGGCACGTAGTCGCCGATTGCGGTGGGCTCAAGGGTATCTTCGAAAAGGACGACTTCGTTACCCTTGGTGAGCACGTTCCAAAGCAGGTCAGGAGTCTGACCTTCCCAGCCGGAATCAGGACGGCGGATAAAGCCGATCTCGCCGGCGGTGTTTACCGGATTTTGTCCGATATCCGACCCGTCGGCCTTGAACTTGAGGAAACCGACCCCGTCGATAACCTCCAGGTTCTGGCTGAAGTCGTAGTTCAGAGAACCGTCGCCTTCACCGGGCGCCCAGAGCCAAAAACCCCAGGGCTCGTAGTCTTCATCGGCCCGGTAGTAGTAGATGACGATTTCATCGTCGGCAGGATTGACCTGTTCGGCCACTGCCGCAACTCGAGGCATCGCGGGATGCCCTTTGACTTCAATGGTGCCTGGTTCGGCCTGGAGCTCACCGGAAACGTTTCCAGTTGCACATGAGGCCAGAACCAGTAAAAGGACGAGCAGCGCGCCGGCTGCTGCGGACCATTTACGCATATATTACCCCCATAATATAATTCTGAGTAAGCCATGATAGGGTGATTATTTTCTGAGGTCAAATGAAAAATACTGAAATTCGCCAACTCGATTCACATGACGGAAATTTCATTGAGCAGGTCCTGGCATGGGCCGCCAAATGGAGGGAAACCGCACCGGAGAGCACCGCTCCTGCGGAGTTGCTGTATATAATTGAAGACTGGGGACTTCGAGAAGGGGATTTGGCGTATGGCGCCTTTGATGAGGAAGACGGTTCGTTCCTGGGCGGAGTTTTCCTCCGCTTTTGGAAGGCCGATCACCATTCTTACGGCTTCATTGCCGAGGACATCCCCGAGCTCGGCATAGCCCTGTCTCCCCAGGCGCGTAACCGGGGGATCGGCTCCATGCTGATGACCCGGATACTTGACGAGGTGCTGCAGCTCTGCGCCGAGGGAAACATGCCCCGCGCCGAGATCAGCCTGAGCGTGGAAAGCAAAAATCATAAAGCCATCGGTCTTTACACCCGACTTGGTTTCCAGTCCCGGGAACATCGTGAAACAGACATTCTCATGAGCTGGAAACCCGGTTTCGAAATCCGGCCCATGGAGCAGGCCGACATCGGCGAAGCGCTGATGGTCTGGAAAAAAAGCCCCGGTGTCTGGATTAACGAGGAGGGAGAGGACAGCCCCCGGGCAATCGCGGATTTCCTCCGCCACAACCCGGGACTCAGCTTCACAGTGCGCATGAGCGCCGTCAATCCCGCAAAATATGAGCACGCAGAAGGCGGGGAAAACTCCGCACGGAAGAGGACTACCGCCGCTCATGCGCTCCGGCCGGGCTCGCCAATGGCCGGGGCAGTGATATGCGGATGCGACGGCAGGCGCGGCTACGTTCACCACCTCGCGGTACTGCCGGCCTTCCGGAATCGGGGAATAGGCAGTGCCCTGCTGGACAGGATCCGCGAAGCTCTGGCGGCGCAAAAGATCAGGAAAATGCACCTCTTTGTTTTTCAGTCTAACAACAGCGCGATATCGTTCTATCGGAGGCTCAAGTGGCAATACCGGGATGATCTGGCGATGTTTTCCATGCCAATCGAGGAATGACGATTACCAGGACCAGCAGTATCACCAGAAGTATCATGGTGGGGATAAACGCGAGTTCGATCCGGATATCCCCCAGGCGCCCCATTATGGGCATGGTCAAGCCCGCGCCGAGGCCCGTAAGGGCATAGGTCATTCCGTTAAACAGCCCCCGCTGATCGGCCTGGAGCCGGCTGTTGGCATACTTCTGGATTACGGGAAACACCGGTCCGAATGCGGCTCCCGCGGCAACGAAGAGCCAGGGAGATAAGCCGAGACTCCATAACAACACTGCGATAAAACCCAGGACGGCGCTCAGGGCGGGAAGCCGCAAGGCGCCGAGCCTGGCCGCCAATGCATCGGAGACAAAGCGGGTGACGGTAAACGAAAACCAGAACAGAATCAGAACATTCCCGGCGAACAGTTCGCTTCTCCCATAACCCAGGACCATCATCAATCCGCTAAGATTACTAGTGCCGATTTCCACCGCTGCATACGCTGCAAAGGCCAAGAGTGACAATACCACCAGGGGAGTTCGCAGCACGCCGAGCATGCCTTTGAGACTGAGATCCCGGAACTTCTGGTTCTTCAAATTTCCATCGAAAAAGTAGGCGAAGAACATGCCGGTTAGAACCGCCGAGTAGGCGAGAAAAAGCCATTGATATCCGAACCCCAGATTAACCGTTTGATTGAGAAGGGCCGGGGATGTTAATCCGCCCAGGCCAAAGAGAGCGTGGTACACCCCGAAATTTTGAAGGTCGGAGGGCAGGTGGCTGTACACCGTAGCCATCGACGTAAAGGCCCAACCGACGCCGACGCCGAGCAGCACGAAGGTCAGGGCGATGGATCCAAAATCCGATGCGAAAAACAGGGCGAAGTTGGCAAGGGCCATCAGGGCGTACGAACACAGCAGAAGGGTCTTTTGACCGATCCGCGCAATCAGCACTCCGGCAAAAAGATTGGCAATTGTTGTGGTCAGGGTCAGAACTGTGGGCAGCACCGCCGTCTGAAGCACGCTGAGACCGAGGGAGCGCTGCAAAAAAGGATACAGGGGCATTGTGGTATTGAGGGCCATGGCGACAAAAAAATGCCCCAACAGTAGCTTATTTCTGACTCCGACGAATCCTCGCTGCGTGTCCACAATTAGGCTCCTGAACTTGCTCAATTCTCCGCCGGCGGCGGATGATCATACTATCAGAGCCGACGGCTAACAGCTATAGCGCATGGATGTCCGGATGTATATAGTGAGGAAATGTGGAATAAAAATGTGCTGCTGCTCTGGCAGGGTCAGCTGGTCTCGGCCGTCGGTGACATGGTATACCAGGTGGCCTTGGGTTTCTGGGTGCTCGCCTTTACCGGCTCGACTGCAGTTATGGGACTGGTAATTGCCGCAGGTTTTATCCCCCGGGCACTTATTTCCCCGTTTGCCGGAGTTTTGGTGGACCGGGCGAACCGGAAACTCCTTTTGGTGCTTATGGATTTTATTCGCGGCGTGGCAGTCCTTATCGTCGCCCTGGCAGCCTTTGGAGGCTGGCTGAATGTTCCCATTATTGTCACCGCGGCGGTTATCATCGGGCTGTGCGCGGCATTTTTTGATCCTTCGGTAACCAGCACCATACCCAGCATCGCGAAGCGGGAACACCTGGTCCAGGTCAACTCACTTTTTGCCATTAATCAGACCGGCGCGGGAATCATCGGAAACGCTCTGGGGGGAATACTGTTCGCCGCTCTCGGCGCACCAGTGCTCTTCCTCATAAACGGCGTCTCCTACCTGGTGTCGTCGTTCACCGAATTATTCATGAGCATCCCGGCGGTAGTCCAGCAAGAGAAGGATTTCCGGTTCTTCACCGATATGAAGCAGGGCCTGAAATTCATCTTTGCTCATCAGGGAATGGTAGTACTGATGATTTCGGTATTCAGCCTTAACTTCCTGCTCAGTTTGAGCGGGATTCTGTTTCTTCCCTATTTTGACCAGCGCGCCGACCTGGGGCCCGAGCCCTTCGGCTTCGCCATGGCTATACTGTCTGCTGCGTCGCTGATGGGCTTTTTGACACTCATCGTTAAAAAAATCCCCCGGGGAAAACAGTTTCCCTTTTTCGCCGTAAGCACCAGTCTTTTTGTGCTGGCCCGGATGAGTCTGTTCAGTTTTGAAAATCTCTATCTTATCTTTCTGCAATTCGCCCTGTTCGGTTTCTCTGTGAGCATCATCAACAGTCTGATAGGCGCCGCCGGTCAGCTCATGGTACCCGAGCATCTGAGAGGCAAGGTCTTCGGCTTTTTGGGGGCAATGGGAACCGGGCTCATGCCCCTGGGCATGGCCCTGGGCGGCGTACTTGCCGAGTACTTTCCGATTCCCGTCATCCAGTTGAGCACGGGTATATTGGTGGGTTTGGGATTCATCCCGACCCTGGTAAACCGGGAATTCCGCAGAATGGTTAATCAGGAATTTAATCTCCCCGAAGACCCCACTGGGGATACGCCGCCGGAAGCGACGCTCACCGACCACAGCCCGGAAGACCGGGCTGCAGCCGCCCCCGGGGAAAACTGACTCTGCGCCCGGGTCTATATCCCGTAGCGCTCCATATCGATTTTTACGCTCATCCCGCCGCGGGAAACCGTCAGTTCAACTCCTTCTTCCGCCAGCAGCGATGCTTGTTCCTCCATCCCCGCTCCGGCCTTGAGGCGGATGGTTCCGTCGCCGCCGAGTATCCGGTGCCAGGGCAAATCCATTTGGCTGCTGTAGATGTGTAAAGTGCGAACCACCTGGCGGGCGGCTTTGGGGTTGCCCGCCAGGGCGGCAATTCTCCCGTACGAGGCAACCCTGCCGCGCGGGACCCGCCGGATTGCGGAAATTATTTTTTCGGTCAACTCTGTCATATCAGCTCCTCACAGGGTAAAGGCGCAGCGGGAATACCCGCAGAATGGACCCGCGGGAAAACCAGCGGAAAAAACCCGCACCGCACCTTCGCCCTACATTCGCGCACCAATGCGGTTGCCCGACTCGTAGCGCCTGAGCCCGAGATAGAATAACGCTATGGCCGCGGCGAGGAACAGCCCGTCCACAACCAGCAGAAGGAGCATTCGCTGCCAGAAAACTCCCCCGGCAAATACCCCGGCGGCCAGCTCCGCGGGTACCCAGGCCGTCCAGGCGACGGGAATCATCGAGTGCAAAATCCACCGGACCGGCCCTTTGAACACCGAGCCGGGGTAAATGGAAAAACTGATAAACGCCTCGGTAGCCAGGTGGGCGGTGCCCTCGGCGTTCCCCATAAAAAAGGTCAGCGAGTGAAACAGCACGAATACCGCCGTGGTCATCAACGCTCCGAGAATAATGAACACCAGAAAAAGCAGCCACTGGGTGGGTCCCGCACCCTGGGTAAAGGCGAAAAGCAGAACGCCGTACATCAAATCTCCCAACCCGGATACCTGCATCCTGCTTCCGAGGATGTTCGGCAGGAGTTGGGCGGGCTGGAGCAGATATACATCGACATCCCCGTTTACGATGAGCTGGCTCAGCCGCGAGGCATTCCCGAAAAACAGCACCGACAGCCCGTAACCCGATGAAACCACCGCCCAGAGGTACATGACCTGATCAAAGCCGTAGCCGTTGAGTTCTCCTCCGATACGGTTGAGCAGTAACAGCCAAAAAAGGATAAAACTCGCGTTATTGAGCACCATGCCGAAAACCGAAATCAGAAAAGCCCCGCGGTACTCCATGGCGGCTTTGAGGTTCGTGCGAAGATAGTTCAAAACAAGCATATCATCCTCCGTTTGCTTCGAGCCGCTTCATGCCCGCGCTAAACAGCGCCCGGGCCAACAGGGCGAAAAGGGCAAAATACAGAATCTGCCCCCCCAAAGCCCGAAACCACAGCGCTCCGTCGAAAGCCACCGTGAGGCGCGCCGGCCAGTAGGTGATAAACGCAAACGGTAAATTTCGACTTATGCCCGCCAGCCATTCGGGAAACAGGTCTATGGGAAAAAACAGACCGCCGAGGATAAACACCATCTTTTGTATGAGCAGATAAATCGGCAGCGATTCCTCCATCCAGAAAGAAAAAAGGCCGATTATGATCTGCAGCATGAGATGTATCAGCAAACCGCCGAGCATAAGGACGATCCCCGGACCGATAGAGGCGGCGTATCCGGGAAGGGGACCGACCAGGAGGGCCGAGGCAACGGCGCCGATAACCAGCATGGGAACCATTGCCACCAGACTCTCCCCAAGCCCCCTCACCAAGTAAAACCACAGGTAATCATATGGGCGGACCAAGTTGTATGCGATAGTTCCTTCTTTTACTTCTTCCTGAATCGGGGTCATTAAACGGCTCTTCGACATCTCCACCACTTCGGTAAAACTGAGGTACCACAGGATCTGCACCATGGTGAAACCCGCCACCAGTTCCCGGCCCGCATATACCACCCGCCAAATAGAGGTGAAAATGAACAGCACCAGGATAAAAAACAGATTCCTCACCATAATTGCCGTGAGATATTTTATTTGGGAACGAACCGCGGTGGTAAACACCCGGGGGTACAGAGCCATGGCCCCGGAAATCCCCTGTCTTAGGTCTCGCATAACTCCCCCTCGTATATTCGGGCAATCAGCTCCTCCATGGGAACCGATGATACGCCGAGATCGTGCACCTCGGTGCGCTCCATGAGGTACTTGAGCACATCCTGAACCGGAGTAACAGTAATCTGTACTTCGAGCTTAAGAGCCGCTTCCTTGCGCTTGAGAACCTGTACTCCAGGCAGGTCGATGTCCACCGGTGACTCGAGTTTCAGGCTGAGCACCCGCTTGTCGAGAAGCCGGTATTTCAGATCGGTGGTTCTGCCGTCCCACACCAGCGCTCCCTCGTTGATTATCACCACCCGCCGACAGACATTTTCGATATCTCCGACGTCATGGCTTGTGAGAAACACTGTGACCCCTTCCTCGCGGTTGATCTGCTTTATCAGTCGGCGCAGCTTCTGCTTCGCCACCAGGTCCAGACCGATGCTCGGCTCATCGAGAAAGATGATTTCCGGACGGTGAATCAAGCTTCCGGCAATCTCACAGCGTATTCGCTGACCCAGGCTCAGTTTTCTAACCGGCTGATTGAGGTAATCGCCGATCTCCAGCACCTCGCTGAGAGAGTCGATGCGTTCCCGGGTTTGCGCCGCAGAAAGTCCGTAAATTGAACCCAGGAGGCGCAGGCTATCGATCGGGGGAAGGTGGTACCAGAGCTGGCTCTTCTGACCGAACACCGACCCGATCCTGTATGCCAGTTCCCGCCGCTGCCGGTGGGGATCAAGCCCCAGGACCGAAATTTCTCCCGAGTCGGGATACAGGATTCCCGTTATCAGCTTGATGGTGGTGGATTTTCCCGCGCCGTTCGGGCCTATGAAGGCAAGCAGTTCCCCTTTTTCGATTTCAAGATCGATGCCCTTGACAGCATCCACCCTGCGCTGGTCAGGGCGGAAGAACCCGCGAATGCCCGGTGTGGCAATCCTGTGTGAAAAACCCTTGCTAAGACCCCGTACTGACACTGCCATGTTGTCTCCTTCTGCTGATGGCTGCCCCGAAATCCATAACGCGGGTATAAAAAAAGCCCGCGGAATGTAATCCGCGGGCTTTTGGTCTGCTGACTTCACAGCCGACTACGCACAACCCACGGTACTCCTCTTTGCGACAATGACGCACGTCGCCTGATAGGCGTCTACGTCGATGAGGTGGTTGATCTGCTGTAGCGGCATGCTAAAATACATCATAGTTTTTCCAATTCTTGTGAATAATCGACATCAATGCAAGGGAAAACCAGCGAAAAAACGCATATTTTAACGATTTTCAGAGAAATTGACCCGGGATTTGTGCACAACAAAGCCGACCATAGGAGATACAGCATGAACATAGTACTCACAGGTTCAAGAGGAACTCTGGCGCAGGCCCTCATTCCCCTTGCGAAAAAGCGCGGCTGGAACATCACCGCCTGGGACAGAAACGCCGTGAATCCCGAAGACAACGACGCCGGGAACGCCTGGCTCGAGTCCCAAAATCCCGACGCCATTTGCCACCTTGCAATGGGGTCCGAATACTGGGCTGGCCGCCTTGCAGGATTTGCGGCCTCCCGACGCATACCCTTCCTGTTCACCAGCTCTGTAATGGTATTTGACAACCGGAAAAGCGGACCATACCTTCCAACCCACAAACCCGAAACCGATGACGAGTACGGCCAATACAAAATACGCTGCGAGGATCAAATAATGGCGAACAACGACAACGCGGCTATTCTGAGATTGGGCTGGCAATTCGACCACCGCCGGGGCGGGAACAATATGTACGCCCAGCTGCAAACCATGATGACCGAGGGAAACCACATAGATGCGTCCCGTTTGTGGATTCCCGCATGCAGTCATATGGAGCACAGTTCGGAGATAATTCTCAATCTCATCAAGGAGGGGAGCCGGGGAATTTGGCATGCCGATGCCAATGCCAGATCCGGCCTGAGCTACCCCCACCTGCTTGAAACCCTGAACAGCCGCTACGGGATGGGGCTTCGATTTCAGGAAAATGAGGATTACTCTCACGATCAGCGCATGGACGATCCGCGCCTGGAGCTGCCGCCGCCGGCGACTTGGCCGCTAGGCTCCTAATTTCCGGCGTCGGGGGTAATCACCCTTGATTCATCGGGGGCAGTGCTTTCATCTTCCCGCGGATAGCCGAGCTGGTCCACGATGTGACCCCAGTACTGGTTGACCGCCGAGACGATTTTCCGGCCGAGGATATGGCTGTTCGGCCGGTATGCGGCCTGGCGGTCGGCGTATTCCCGCATGGGCGCCCTGGCATCCTCGAAGCCCTGAAGTCCCAGATCGCGGTATATCGTTTCCATATGTTCCATCGGTGTTTTGAGAAAGTCCTCGTACTTCACCTCAACCAGATTCCCCTCGGGGATGAGAGATTTCTGTTCATTGAAGCAGGCGTACATCTCGGCGTAATTCTCCAGAATGCAGGTGTTGATTTCTTGGAGATCCCAGTCCTGCACCGTATAAATCGATATAACATCGTCGTGGTATCGGACATTCGAGGAATAAATCTTGTAAGGGTTGCGATATATGTGAACGAATTTCGCGTTCGGGTACATTCCAAGAAGGTGTTTTATCCTGAAGGTTGCAGTGGGATTTTTATAGACGATCTGTCTGCCTTCAAAGGCTGCAGTAAGTTTTTTGGTGAACCAGGCGAACCGCTTTTTCCAGCGGACCAGGTCTTTCGGCAAGCCTCGAAAGCTGTTATAGCGGGAATAAAGCCTGAAATTCCGCGGCCAGACAAAGCCGTTGTAGATGCTGTACTTCTCGTAGGCCCCGATAGAGTATTCCTCTTCGGTGGGCTCCTCGGGAGTCATAACCACATTGTCCATCGGGCGGGCTTCGGGAATGCTCATTTTTACAATCCACCGGGCGAGCCGCGGAAATCCGAGGAATATAGTCGGAAGATAGCCCTCTACATTGGAAACGTAGCCCCGATTGGGATCCTTGGAAAAAAGCGTGATGAGGTAAGTTGCTCCCGAGCGGTAATACCCGATGACAAACACCGGATCTTCCCTGATTTCCGTACGGGCAATCCGCCGGACCGTAAACATCCATTCGAGGATGCGCAACGGCAAAAGCAACAGGCTTACGCCCAGGCCGTACAGGAAACGCCATACATAGCGCCGGTCCACCGCAAAGCGGTTTTGCCAAAGGAGGCGCAGGATATTGGCAAGGGTGTAGCCCGCCATAATCTCTTCCTCGACATTTACCCTGTCGAGCCGGCCGCTGTCGCTGCCCATGCTGTCTTCGGGAGTTTTACTCACAGCTACTGCTCCTTTAAGCCGTAGAGCCCGGCAGCCTTTTTTTTGAGGCTGTCGATAAATCTTGTGGCTTCCGCTCCGTCAATCAGATCGTGATCCACCGTTAACGTGGCCGAAAGGATGTCCCTGGGAACGATTTCGTTCCCCACCACCGCAGGCTGCCGTGCCACCCCTCCGACGACGAAATTCACTGCATGGGGGGTAAACGGAACGGCCCATCCGTTGCCCCGGGCAAACATGCCCACAGCGGTGAAGCTGACAGTTCCGAACATTTTTCTCTTGAGTATGGGGTTTCGCAACAGGATGATACGCAGTACCGCTACCCGGATGAAGCGGGGAAGCCGGGCGGCAATGTTTTTCACATCTAATGGCTTTTTGCCGCTGAAAAGTTGTGGATCGACACCGTGGGCCGCATCGTCAACTTCATCCATCAATTGGGAGAGGCTGAGATTCTGGGCCCCGCGGATAATCCTGGTAGTCGCCGACGGCCTGCCGTCCAGCATCCGCTCGACGATTACCGCGCAATCCACTTCTTCGAAGTCAACGTAACGCCGCCGGCCGTACAAGGCCCGCTGCATCACCGGAGTTTCCCCCAGGGCCCGAACGTATAAAAACAGAAAATAAACAGACAACGACAGAGAACGGCCGTGGCGACGGCGCCAGGAGCGCACCGCAGAACGAATTTCGGTCACGTCAAAATCGAATAGGGCGCTGATATTGTGTTTCTTCGCCGCCTGACCCATGTAGTCGATGATTCCAAGCCGCGAAGCCGGGAGCCTGCCGACGCTATATCCGTTTTTCTTCATATTGCCGATCCCGGGGAGAAGCATACTCCCCTTTCACCCCGGGCGCAATAACATGTGAATAGCCTTGCCCGCTACTCTATCAGGTCCCGGTGGCCGTCGAGCACCGCTTCGACCCTGGAAATTATTTCTTCCTGATTAGAAGCGTCGGCCGCTGCGGCATTGGCCTTCACATGTTCAGCCGAGCGCGCACCGGCAATTACCGACCCCACCCCCGGTACCCGCATAGTCCATAACAGCGCAAGCTGGGCGAGGCTCAGGGCGGCATCTTTCGCGATGGGCCGAAGCTTGTCCAGGATTTCCAGGTATTTTCCCCGGTTCTCACCGTTGAGCCGGCTGTTGTGCTGCCTCACATCCCCTTCAGCGAACCTGTCGTTGGCTCCGATTCCTCCGGCGAGCATGCCCTGCATAAGCGGCGAATAGGGCAGCATGGCCATTCCTTCCCGCCGTACGATGGGAAGAATCTCAGATTTCATCCGGTATTGCAGATCGATTGAGTGATAGCGCTCGGGGTTTTGCTCGAACATATTGAACAGTCCCTGGTACGCATCGATTCCGATGGCATTGTGGGCGTATTCCAGATCTTCGGCGGAAAAATTACTGAGACCGAGAAACCGGACCTTCCCGCTTTTCCGCACAGAATCGATGGCTGCAAGGGTTTCGTCCAGGGGGTAATCCGCACTGGGCCAGTGGACCTGCCACAAATCCAGGTAATCGCAACCCAGCCTTTTGAGACTCTCATCGATCTCATTCACAAGGCTTTCCCGGCTGAGATCATTCCTGACCTGCTTTTTATCATTCCATACGAGACCGCATTTGCTGGCCAAGAAAACCTGTTTCCTTCGGCTGCCCCGTATGGCCTTGCCCACCAGCTCTTCGGCGACGCCGAGACCGTACACCGGGGCCGTATCGATAAAGCGAATTCCCTGGTCCACCGCAGTCTGAACGGTCTCCACGTAAGAACGTTCATCCATTTCGCCCCAGGCACCGCTGATGCCCCAGCTTCCGAAACCTATACCGCTGACCTCCCCGTCGAAGCGGGGCACATGCTGCATTTTCATAAAGACTCCTCTGTGCAGAAATAGCCCTTGAATAGTAGTACGCATTGTACTACTATTCAAGGGCCATGGACGACATTATTCGACAGATGCAAGTGCTAGGTTTCAGTCCCCAGGAAGCAAAGGTTTACCTCAGTCTTCTCAGAGGCGGCAGGCGGACCGGCTATCAGATTGCCAAGGACCTGGGTCTAAACCGCTCCGGGGTATACGGAACCCTTCAGGCGCTGTACAACCGGGGTGCGGTTTATCTGGTCCCCGGCGAGACCCGGGAATACCAGGCCAGGGATCCCGAGGATCTGATCGGAGAAATCCGGAAGACCTTCGATGCCGCCGCCGAGGACGCAAGCCAGCGGCTCAAGTCCTTCAGCGGCGCAGCGGAAAACGAGCTGTTCTTTAATATCCGCGGCAAGGATCAGCTGATGATAAAAATCAGGGAGCTTATCGCGGACAGCTCCCGGGAAATTCTCATTAACAGCGACATTCCCGTTGCCGAGTTCGAACCGGAATTAAGCCTTGCCTGCCGGCGAGGGGTGAAGGTGATCATGTTTTCCTTCTATCCCCAGGATGTTGGCGACATTCCCATAACATTCATCCAGGCGGGAACGAGGCCCGACGCAGCGAATCCCCGCTGCGGGGGGAATTCCCGAATAATGCTTACTGCCGACATGAAGCGCTGCATTCTCGGGGGGCTTTCCCAGGGAGATTTCACCGCGACATTCAGCTCAAACCCGCTATTGATTTCGGTAATCGCCGAGCACATACATATAGACAGCTACTTGCTCTCCATGCGCACGCAGGCCGGGATGGACCGCATCCCCAATAAAATGCTTATGGGAACTTTATTAGAAAAGGAGAATGAAGTATGAGTCACAACAGCATTCCGACCATTGTATTCGACATCACCCCTGATCATATACAACCGTTTTTTCCCAAAAGAAAGGAAACGGTTACCTTTGCCGTTCTGGTGAAAGGCAGCATCGAGGAACTCATCCTCCAGGGCATGTTTCAGGGCACCATCCGGAACTACCGTTTCGAGGCTGACGGGAAGCCCCGGGACGGCTGGCAGCGCTACCGCTGCAGCCTTGAGTTCCCTGAAAAGAAGCTCTACTTCCATCTGGTGTATAAGGACAACGTCAGATACCGCTATGTCTCCCAGAAGGGACACGGTGACTACCCGCCGGCTCAAAACGACAGCTGGTTATTGATGTTCGATTTCCAGGCACCCCGATGGCTGGGCGACACGGTCTTCTACCAGATCTTCCCCGACCGGTTCCGCAACGGCAACCCTGATATCGGAGTACGGGACGGCGAATATCAGTTCGACGGGGGTACCAGTCAGGAGGTGCCATGGAAGTCCCGGCCGTTAGAATGGGACGCCGGAAGATGCATCGATTTTTACAACGGTGATTTGGATGGCATCATCCAGGCTATTCCTCATTTCAAGAAACTGGGGGTGAACGCCCTGTACCTCAATCCGATCTTCCACTCACGCACTCACCACCGCTATGATTCCATCGACTTTTTCTCGGTAGATCCACACCTGGGAGGCGATGAGGCCCTAGCCCGGCTCAGCGAAGCTCTGCACGCCGAGGGAATAAAGCTCATCCTGGATATATCGATAAACCACAGCGGTTCCGATCATCCCTGGTTCGTCGAAGGCAAGGCAGGCGGACCCACCAGGGAGTTCTATTATTTCGATGATAATAACGAGTACCTGGCCTGGTACGGCTTTTCCACCCTGCCCCAGCTCAATTACCGCAGTGAAAAACTACGGGGAAGAATGTGGCGGGACGCCGATTCGGTGCTGCGCAAATACCTCAAGCCGCCCTACTCGATTGACGGCTGGCGCTTTGACGTTGCCAACCAGACAGGCCGGAATCACATGGACAACTTCAGCGAGGAAATATGGCGCGAAGTGCGCGCAGCCATTAAAGAGGAGAATCCTCAGGCCTACGTCCTGGCAGAGCACTGGGACGACGGTTCGGACATGCTCGACGGCGACCACTGGGACGCGATTATGAATTATTTCGGATGCGGCCGTCCCATAAGGGCCTGGTTCGGCGAGCAGGACCGGTATCTCACCCTTCCTGCGGAATACCCTCCACGGAAAACCGAGCCCCTGTCCAACGAGGGATTCGCCGAGTTCCTCAGCCAGAGCCTGCGGGGGATGCCCTCCCAGGCGCGCTTTCTCCAGTTCAATGTGATGGATACCCATGACATCTCCCGGTTCCACAACAACCCGGATACCTACAGCAGGGAGAACCTCAGGGCAGCTTTGACCGTTCAATTCATGCTCCCCGGCGCACCGGTGGTGTATTACGGCGATGAGGTCCTGCTCGACGGTCACCTCGAATCCTGTGAAGGTGTCCGTTACCCCATGGAATGGGATGTAGAACTCTGGGACAGGGAGACCTTCGACTTCTATAGGGAGCTCATCGAGCTTCGGAAAAATCATGAAGCGTTAAAATGGGGTTCCTTCAAAATTCTCCATAAAGATATACACTTTTTGGTTCTGGCGAGATATACTTTTAAGCACTGCGTCATAGGGGTCATCAACAGAAGCCCCGAGGCGAGGAGCATATCGATCCCCATGGATTCGCTTCCCCCTGGGCTTAGCGAATCGGATACGCTCACCCTATCGCTTTCGGGGTACGAAAGCAGGCTTATCCCCCAAATAAGCCGCTGATGATTCGACGCAGTACCCCTTGATGCGGCAGTCCGTCTGTCTTTGCGGCGGGCTGCCTTTTTTGCCTCCACAATTGCGCTTGTGAAAAACGTGTTTCAGCCATATAATAGTGGAAACGTTTCCACTATCAGGAGCCCGGGCTCATGAGTACCATGAAAGACATAGCGAAATTGGCAGGAGTCGGTCTCGGCACGGTATCCCGTGTCGTCAACGGCACCGGCCCGGTGAGCGAGGCTACCCGGGAACGGGTTCAGGCGGCCCTTGAGCAAATGCACTACCGGCCGAACAGGATTGCCCGCAAGCTGGTGTCAGGGAAGGCCGGACGGGGATTCTACGGCGTCCTGATGCCCCTGTTTATTCATCCCTTTTATTTCTACGTCCTGCGGGGAATCAACCGCTTCGTTGAAGAACAGGATATGAACCTCATTCTTTTTAACCGGGGCACCCATCCGGAGGAGGCCATTTCCTATTTGCTGCAAGAGGATATTCTCGGTCTGATGGTGATGAGCCACAATCTCAGCAGGCAGGAGGAGTCCCTCCTGCGGAGCGAGAAACTCGATTTCTGTTATTTGGATTATCACGGCGAACGAAGCCAGGGCGTGTGGATAGATAATTATCTCGGCGGTGCCGCCGCTGCCGAGTACTTTCTTTCGGGTTCATGCAAAAACATCGCCTTCGTGGGCGATTTGGGCAACTCGCAACAGCAGATTGAGCGCTACAACGGCTTTGAGGACACCCTTGAGGCCCGGGGCTGCGGCGTGGCTTTGAGAAAACTTGTTCCCAATCAACCGGCAAGCCTGGAAGCTGTCGAGGAAATTCTCAGGGAGCGTCCGGAAATCGACGGATTTTTCTTTTTTTCCGACACCCACGCCCTCGAAGCCCTCCCGGCCCTAGCGAAGGCTCCCACCCGCCCCCTGGTATGCGGCTACGACAACCTTGATTTCACCAGGTTCCTGGGACTGACCACCGTGCATCAGCCCAAGGAGGAAATGGGATATCAGGGGGCAAGAATGCTTCACCGAATCATCCACGAACATATTTCCCCTGAAGAGCGCGAGATCGTGCTCAAACCGCATCTGGTAACCCGGGGGCCCCTGGCCCTGAACCATTTTACAGAGGAGTGATTCCCCATGATCCGTCCCAAACTACGCGGGAGAGCCGGCGCTCTCTCCATACTCTCCGTATTGATCGTCAGCGCAGCCCTTGCCTCATGCAGCAGTCCCCCGCCTCCCCCGCCGGCTCCCAGAGCCCCGCGGATTCAAAGGGAGTATCCGGTGAATGAGCCCTGGACTGTGGAGGCCGACCGGGTAGTGCAGGGTGACAAAGTAGCCCGGGTTACCGCCGAGGGCGGCATTGAAAGCAGCTACGGCAACAGGATAAAAACCTGGAATCTCTCGGAGGATATTTCGGGGTTGCCGCGATTCAGCGCACCAGGGTCGCCGATGCTCGAACTCCTGTACCGCATGGCCCTGGAAGAAGCTCTCCAGGGTATCCGCAGCGACGGGGCGTTTATGGCGGGACGGAAATGGACCGGAGTCTGGACCCGGGATATCAGTTACTCTATCCACCTTGGGCTGGCTCATATACTGCCGGAGAACAGCCGTCTCAGCCTGATGGCGAAAGTCAATGATTTCGGCGAGATCATTCAAGACACCGGAACCGGTGGTTCCTGGCCGATTTCCACGGACCGCATCGTGTGGGCCATTGCCGCCTGGGAACTGTATCTGGCCCATGCGGATGACAGCTGGCTTGAAGAGGCCATGAGCATCCTTGGAGAAACCCTGAGGCGGGACATGGCTAACGCCGTCGACCCCAACACTGGTCTGCTGTTCGGCGAAACCTCGTTCCTGGACTGGAGGGAGCAGAGTTACCCCAAGTGGATGGAGCCCAAAGACATTTTCGAGAGCAAGGCCTTCTCAACCAATCTCCTGTTCGCCAAGGCCCTGGAAATATACGGAAGAATGAATGCCCTGGCAGGGGATGAGGAAACCGCCGGGGAGTACCTCGGCCGGGCCGCCGATCACTACGATATCATCGCCGCTGCCTTCCCCCTGGAGAACGGACTGTACAGCATGTACCTCTACCCGCCGATCCAGGGCAGCCTTCCGTCAGACAAAACCGGTACACTCAGCAATTCCCTTGCGGTGCTGTTCTCCGCCGACGACGAATCACCGGCTGCCCCCCTGTGGACCGGAGAAATCAGCGCCCGCTTGCCGGCGGTTCCCTTCGGCATTCCGGTATTCGAACCTCAGCAGCCCAGAATACCGCCTTACCACAATGCGGGGATTTGGCCCTTCGTTGAGGCCTACTATGGTTTGGCCGCTGCCGCCGAGGGAAACACCGAAGCATTCGAGTTCGCCTACCGGGCCATGAGCCGGAGCGCGGCCCTCTTTCTCAGCCATATGGAAAACATGGTGTACGACAACGGCCACTCATCAGGAACCCAGATCAATTCGGAGCGGCAGCTCTGGTCGGTGGCCGGATACCTGTCCATGGTCTACAAGGGCCTGTTCGGCATCCGCCTCGAAGAGGGCGGGCTATACCTCGAGCCCACGGTGCCCGACATGTTCCCCGGTGGCGAAATCCGTCTGGAAAACTATCGCCTGAGGGGCAGCGAGATTGCAATAAGCATCAGCGGTTACGGAAACTCCGTTGCCGAGATGACGGTCAACGGGCAACAGACCTTCCCCGGCGAGCTTATAAGCCTGAACGGTGAACCCCTGGACATCAGCATCATTATGGAATCCGCCGGGGAAACCGGCAGCGTAAACATGATAGCCACGGGAATCGAAGCGCCCCACGAGCCCCAAATTACCGAAGCTGAAGACGGCACATACTCGTTTCGCAACCTCACCGCCGGTGTAAATAGCCAAGTCTGGAACGGCGAAGCCTTTTCCCCCGCAGCCGAAGGAGTAGTCGAGCCAAGGCGGGGGGAAATTCTCAGCGTCAGCGCTTCCGCCCCGGCACCGGACGGGCGGACGATCCGCTCGAACCTCAGCCGCTGGCTCTACGATAGGAGCTCCGCCGTTATCGTTCCGGCTTCGGCGACGGAAAGCTATGTGAAGCTCATCGCCGACGAAGACCAGGTAACAGCATTCAGCGCCGAGCTTCCAGAGCCGGGACGGTACTACGTGATTTTCGAATACGCCAACGGCAACGGACCGATCAATACCGATAACAAAACCGCTATTCGCAGCCTGTATGTTAACGGCAGCCCGGCGGCGACCATCGTTTTGCCCCAACGGGGCACCGAGAGCTGGGGAGATTACGGTTTGTCTTCAGGCGTCATCCTCGACCTGGATTCCCGCATCGCGGAGTTTGAACTACGTTATCTTGCGGACAACCGTAACATGAATGCGAACGTAAACGAGGCCCGGGTCAGGAATCTCGTACTCATCCCGCTTCAATAGCGACCGAAAAAAGAACTGCCTGCCGATGGAAAATGAGTTGAGTAGAAAAAGGCTGCCTGAGAACGTTCTCAGGCAGCCTATTTTCGGTAGCACGTCAATGTTCAACCTATGAACTGTCGGAATCTTCCCCGATCAGCTTAATTAGTCGCAACACTAAGGGTTTGTAACGAACCGGCCTCAAAAGCGACTACCATGATGATTAGGTAGTTGTAGGCGATACCGTCGAGATTCGTTATGCTCTCGGCAGTTGTACCTCCGTTCGTCGACGCCGTAATAAACGTATCGTCAAGATCGAGGAATTGATCCGAGCTTCCGTATATCTCCAGATCGAAATTACCGTCGAACATGCTCAGGTCGATGTCGAAGAAGCTCATAATCGGATCAACCGGCACAGACCATGCGTAGAAGGTGCGTTCGACTCGGAAAAAATCATTGGCTGTAAAGTTGATCGTTCCTCCCCCCATCCCGATACCATAGTCGATGTTGTTCGACAAAATGGTAGCATAGCTTCCAGCGGGAGCTTCAGTAAGACTGAGGGTGAAGTTACTCACCGGATCCCATCCGATGACTTCGACGATGAGATAATCAAACAAATGATTTGAAGTGACTGTAATGGCATCATCTCCGGCCGCGGCGCTTGAATACATAAATACATCCAATCCGGCATCAAAAAACTGGTCATCACTGCCATAAACCGCCAAATCGGCATCACCGGATGTCATCGCTAAACTGATGTCATAACCATAGTAAACAGTGGACGCAATATAGAAATACTGGGTTTCGCTGTCGGTGATGGTACCCGATTGACTCGAGAAAGTAGTGAGTTCGTTGTCAATAACCAATACCACTACGGTGGCGCTGTCCGATACGCTTCCGTCGCTAACAGTGAGCGTGAAAATATAGTTTCCGAGTTCACTAAGGGTGAATGATGCCAGGGCGTCAACGGCATTCGAGATTTGCGCGCTGATATCGATTCCACTGGGAGACAAACCGGTCCAGTTGTAGCTGAGGGGGTCGGTGTCGGGATCGAAGCTTGCGGTTCCGTCCAATATAATTGTCTGTCCGATATTCGAGGAGAAATCCGGACCCGCATCGGCGACGGGAGGAGTATTCACACCTCCGGTATCGGTGACAGTCACCGTCACCGTATCGCTGGCAAGGTCTGTCCCGTCATCAACCGTCAGGGTGAAGACATAGTCGCCTACAAGGCTCACGGTAAATGCCGCAATTTCGGTAGCAGCATTGCTGATCTGGGTGCCGATATCGATACCTCCCGGGGCTGTACCGGTCCATTGGAAGGTCAGGATATCGCCGTCGGCATCGAAGCTGTTGCTTCCGTCAAGGGTAATGCTTTCTCCGACAGTTGCGGAAAAGTCGGCCCCCGCATCGGCAACCGGAACACTGTTGCCCCCGGTTCCGCCGCCGGTGACGGTAACGTTGACAGTATCGGTATCTTCGTCAAGGCCGTCGTCCACGGTAATAATAAAACTGTATGTCCCGGACTTTGTCAGGGTGATGGTTGCTTCTTCATTGAGACGGTTGCTTATATCGGCAGTGACGTCATCACCGTCGGGATCGGTTCCGTTCCAGCGGAATGTGAGCCTGTCTCCGTCGTTATCATAGCTTCTCGAACCGTCGAGAGTGACGGTCTGCCCGACTGTTGCCGCAAAGTCAGTTCCCGCATCGGCAACCGGCGCTTCATTGTCGACAATGAAGCCCAGAAAGTCACAGGAGCCGATGGCAAGGACGACTATTGCAAGGATAAATATTTTTAAAATATTTTTCATATGCACCTCGTAAAGGATTGGATATATCAATAGTATAGCGCACAAAAACTGCAGATGACCCTTGCCCGCGATTTTTATTTTAAAAAAATAACACAATTAATGTTGAGTATTTATGTCATAATTAATATTTGCTATTTTTAAAACGATATATCCAATTTATTGATTTACCCCCTTCTCCATGATAGTATGTACCATACCAGACCCCTATCCCATCATATTAGGAGCCCAAATATGAAACCACGAAAAGCAGCGCTTGTGCGCTCAATCGCGATCGTAGCGGTGATTGCAGTATCACTGGTATCCTGCGATTTCATCGGCGGAGATCCGCCGGCGGATGTCACCATTGAAGAGCAGCTCGAAATAGCCCGTGAATTTCTCGACGCACAGGATTTCGATGCGGCCTACGAGGCATACAGCCAGGCAATTCTCATCGACCCCACCAGCAGCGAGGCCCTCATGGGCTATGCGGTGCTCGAGCTTGGGTCAATCTCCACCGATCCGGCAGTTCGCACTGTCGCTGGTCAAAACATGGGCATCGTCGGATACCCGGACAATATGAACGATGTGTTTACCCTGGCGTTTATGGACGAGTTCATCCGCGAGTACACATACTGGGACGGAACCCAGGACGTAACGGAGACCTACACCACCTACGCACCGGTAATTGTCGGAATGGAAGCCTTCGACGGTGTTTTTGAAGTAGACGGAGTAGGCGACGGTGTAATCGACCCCGATGAACGGGCAATCGCCATGCTTTCCTATTTCGCTGCAAACAATAGCGGATTCAACAGCATCGCCCAAACCCTGAATCCCATGCTCGAAGCCCGCATCGCCAATGCAATCAGCGCAATCTCCGCCCTGCCGGAAGACTCGAGTTTCGAATTCACCTGGAATATGTTCGTCGATACCCAGGACGAATGGGGCTACAACGATGTGAACGACAGTCCCCTTCCGGTGGTAATCGGCAAGGCCGAACTCCAGGTTCTTCTGAGCGGACTGCATTTCTTTAACGGCAACCTGAATCTGCTGCAGATGTACAACTTCGACGTTCCTTCTCTGCAGGCCTACTACGATTTTTTCAACCCCATTGACGGTAGCTTCGACCTGGCCGACATGCCGGCCAACCCGCTTCTGACCTTCGGAACCCTCAACACCGACGCAGAGGCCCACAGAACAGCCGCCCGTCAGTCGTACATCGATTCGACCCTCTCCGCCATGGCTTTTATTGACGGTGTACTCACCGACCGCGCCGGGTTCACCCTCTCTTCCGACGGCGCATACGACGGGGTAAACGGTCCTCTGTGGTCTGATATTACGGTAGAGATGACATTTGCGAAAAACATCATCCAGGAGTTCCACGACTCATTCTCGAACGGAAGCACCGCCTATCTCCCCGTCGGTGCGGGCAGCGATGAATATGCAGCGTACAACGCCGCATGGCCCACTGCTGTGGAATTCGATGTTGACGGCCTCCCCATCGTCGTGGCAGCAAATCCGGGAGCATTTTTTACCGCCGGTCCCTATGCGCTTCTGAACTTTGTCGACCACAACGATCTCAATCCGGTATTTTATGAGATCGACGGGGCAGGAATGGTTGAAGTCAGTGCGGTGCCCGACCTGAGCAGCGGAGTTTTTCCGGACTACGCCATAAAAATCCCCGGTTCGGTTATCAACAATTTCGCACCGACTGAGAACTATGTGTACGATGATCCTACAGACCCCGATCATGCCGTTGTCGACTATTGGTTTAACTATTCAGATATGGATGGCGACTTCTACTGGGATGAAGGTGAAATGATCCACAACCTTGAGTTGTACCGAAATTATCCCAAAGGCCTGATAAACATCAATCTTCTTGAAAGCGGTTACGGCTCGGACCCCATCACCTTTTTTAGCAACCAGTATCCCGACATCTATGCAGTCCCCGATGCCATTATCGAAGACATCATTTTCTGGGAAGTGGACAGCCTGACAGACGCCGGAGCCGACGGTTCGGTGGTCGATGATTTCCGGGATGCAGTGGCTGCGGACTTCGCCTTCTGGTCGTCCTCATACTCAGGCAGTGCAACGATTGCCGATCCGGCAACAGGCGACATCTACCTGCTCTTTAAAGGTGCGCTGGCACAACTGGCCGCCCTCACCCTGGCAACCGAAGGAACCGTAGTGAACATCGACGGCACGGATTACACTGCCACCGGCGATTTTTGGGAAGCATTTTTTGTTCTAAACTTCTAAAATTCCCGCGCAAGTGCCATATTCGGCAGGGCTGCACACATGCAGCCCTGCCGTTTTTTTCTCCCTGGGGTAGAATAGAAAAATACCATGAATATTTTCCGCCGTTTTGCGGCGATAGCTGATACATATAACCGGCGTACCGGCGCCTGGGGCAGCATCCCCTTTTTCCTCCTCACCATCGCGGCCATATTTTTTGTGCCCGAAATCGGGGTCGGTTCAAAACTTTCGGCATACGAGCCGGACAGCGCCGAGTATCTCGAACTGCGCAGTCTGCTTGGCAATCCAACGGTTGAAGACAGCTCGCTGGTGATTTTTTTCCCCGAGGACCTATTTTCGCCGGACAGCGAGCAGCGGCTAAAAGAGCTCAGTATCAACATAAAAGAAGCGCCCGGGGTAAACGATGTCTTTTCCCCAGTCGATTTATCCGGAGAGTCAACGTCACCGGGCTGGCTCAAGCGCAGTCTCGAAGGCGACAACCTGGCGCGTCAGATTTTTTTATCTCCCGACGGCCGCTCAATCAGCATCTACGTCCACTATGACGACTACCGCCTCACCATACCTGCCGTTGAAGAACTGGTGAACCGGATGGATGACGCGGTTTTTTTTGATCAGAATTACTACGGGTCCTACATTCAATCCCGTATCGTGGGGCAACTTCTTCGCTGGCTCGCGCTGGCAACCGCTGTTATACTCGGCGTGCATTACTGGTTTATCCGCAGCCTGCGCCACAGCCTGGCCTTGCTCATTACCGCCGTCATGCCCGCCATGTGGACCCTGGCATTAATTGCCGTTTTCGTTCCCGTGGCGACCCTCGAGCTGATTCTGGTTCCCCTTGAGGTGTTTATCCTGGCAACCAGTTTCGGTGTACACCTGTATCAGCATAAGCGGGAGATAAACGCACAAAAAAGCGATGGTGTTTTTAACGTGCAGCTGGTGGTAAGCCTTGCGGCGGGAACCACCCTCGCCGGAGTGCTCTCGCTCAGCTGGTCTGTTTTTGCAGAAATTCGCACCATTACGTTCTGGTTGGCGGCGGGCATCGGGTTGGCCCTGTTTGCCTCGATATTCGTTCTGCCTTCCCTCCTTTCCCTGTTTACCAGGAAACCCAACCCGCCCCATCCCGGCCTTGAGAGGTTCATCGATTCGGCATCCCGCCGGGGACGGGCGGCTATTGTCTCCGCGCTCGTTGTGTTTAGCGTCTTTATTTCACAAATTCCCATGGTGATGGGATACTTCGGTTATGACGATGCATTCGGGCGGATATCTCCCCTGTTCTCTGAAATTTCTGTCTACCGAAACAGCTATTCGAACCGTTCCGAGCTGGAGCTGCTCATCGACAGCGGAAGAGAATACGGACTTGTGGATCCCGCCGCCCTGATTGCGGTCAAAGAGCTTACAGAAAGCCTGGATTCGCTTCCGGAAGTGACCGCGACCATCAGTTATGCCGATGTGGTGGACTGGTACCTGCGCAGCGACGGCGCAGAACCGGGCAGCCCGGCATTTGAATACAGCGATGTGATAATCGGCGAGAGCCTCGAGCTAAGTAAATCTTCGAGAGCCGGAATCCTGCTGGACAGTCTGATAGACCGATCATATCAAAAAGCCCGGGTGCGAATTTTCTACGTTTCGGCCGATGGAAGCCGAAGGTCAATGCTCGTTCTCAATAACTTGGTTGAGCACATCAAGGGCGAGTTCGCTGCGGAATTTGAAATCGCCAGCGGCATGACTCTCAGACCATCGGGCTGGGGCTATTTACGATCGAGAAGTTATGACTATCAGATAGAGGACCAGATCCGCGGGATTCTGCTGTATCTGGCGATTATCAGTCCGCTCCTGCTTATCAGCCTCCGGTCTCTTCGCCTATGGCTTATTTCCCTTGTCCCGGTCATATTCGCCCTGACGCTGTTTTTCGGGGCCATGGGCCTGCTTGGAATACCGAATAAAAGCATGATGTACCTGATGTCCGCCATTGTTATGGGAGTGAGCATCGACGATTCCCTTGTTCTTATGTTGGCGGTCAAATACGGCGCCGGCCCCCCGAGCAATAGAATCCCGAATACCTTAAGGCTTTTTGGACCTTCCATCGTGCAGACAACTGTACTACTATGTGCGGGCCTGGGCGTATTGTTCTTCACCGAATACCGTTACCTGGCCGAAGCCTCGTTTCTAACCATTTTTGCTCTGATTGGAGCCACGCTTGTAACAATCGCGGTTCTGCCGGTCTTGCTGCAGCAATGGCTGACGTCCAAGGAGAAAAGCGAAAATCCCGGGCCGAAGGAAAGTTCATGAAGAAAAGCTATGCAATTATCGCAATCATACTGCTGATAAAAGGCTACCCACTCTTGGCTGAAGACGCCCGGAGTATTGTAGAAGACGCTCATGTATTCGGAAACAGCAGGTCACTGTATATCCGCCTCGATATGGAAATCCAAGAGGCCGGCGACTCTACAGTCAGGGGAATCGAGATTTACCGGAACCTCAGCGAGCAGGAGCGTCAGCTTCTGATTCAGGTCGTTACGCCTCCGTTTTTACGATCCATGAAATTTCTTCAACTCGAAACCGGTTCTTCCCAAAGCCAGCAGTGGCTGGCCACTTCCCGCGGCGTTCGAAGGATGGGCTCCGGCGACGGCAGCACCCGCCTGTTCGATTCGGATTTCACTTTGGACGATTTTTCTTTTTCCGATGTGGACGAATATGCCTATACGACAATTTCCGATGACGGAGCCATGACCACCATTCGCGCTGTCCCGGCGGCGTCCGCCGGGGAGCAGCGGCTCTTGTATATCGAAAACAGCAGCTCAATCATTACCCGGGTAGATTACCTTGACAGCCGGGGCGAACTGGTAAAACAGTACCGGGTCCTCGAGTTTTTCGAAGATACCGCTGGCAGATTTCCCCGGGTCGCAAGAATGGATTCCTTCGGACGTGGCAGTCATACCGAGATCCATATAAGCAGTTTTGACGATGAAAGCAGCATTCCCTCGAGGATTTTCCACCGGGGCAGCCTGTGACATCAATGCGCGCATTCTTTGCCGCCATGCTGTTCTGCTGCAATGCCGCGCTGCTGTCCGCCGAGGTTCTTCTTGGCTTTGAGGGCGGCATACGTCTCGAGCAGCTGTTCGACCGCCAGGCTTTACCGCTGCATAGCGAACTGTACGCCCGGCCTTCGCTGGCTGCCTTCGGCAACTCGACGGATGTCAGCATAACCCTCGAGCTTCGGCAAACCACGGAAAATCCCGATGATCCTCTGCTGCTGACCATTGCCGATGCCCGATTTGATTATTATCCGACCCAGTGGCTCACGTTCAGCGTCGGACGCTACGCCTACCGCCCCGGCAGTGCGGCATTCATCAGCCCGAGTTCCTTTTTCTCGCGGCCTCCCCTGGAGGAAACCCTGCGGCAAGGCCCGTCGGCGACGGCAGTCACTGAACTAATACAGTCCACTTTTTTCCTTCCCCGGGGATTTATCCGGTTGACCATTGAGCCTTCCCGGGGAGGAAGCCCTCTGCCGTCGCCGGATTCACCCTGGTTTCCCACAAAGGATGTTCCAGAGAGTATTTTTCTCAGGCTGCCGATCCTGTTCCCCGACGGCGTGACCCTGACCAGGGGTACGTTGAGAATAGAGGATGACCAGACAGCGGCGTTTCGTTTCGCAGATGCGTCATACAGCGCCGAGCTGATGTTGTATGCAATCCCTGGGGTGGACGCCCAGGTGTCGTATTTTTACGGCAGAGATCCATTCCCGAACTTCAGCTATGAAACCAGCATTCCGAAAGGTTTTTACGAAGGTGCGCCTTTCGACGTCACGGTAAGAAGCAGCGCTGTTCACACCCATGCAATAGGGCTCAATGTAGAGGGAACTGCCGGGCGTTTCAGGTTTTTTACCGACGGCTCACTCATGCCGGTAAAGGAATTTTTCACCGAACGTTTCTACGATCCGGACAACGATCCCAGGTCCCGCAGGCTTCCCTTCCTCCGGGTATCCGCCGGGGGTACGGTGGATTTCTATGAACCTTCGGTTTTGCTGTTCGCGGAGCTGTTTCATTCAATAGCCTTTGGCGATAACGAGGACATCAGCCTTCCGGTGCTGAACTCAATAGCTGTGGCAGGCGCAAATGCCTCGCTGTTCAGGGGAGTGCTGCAGGTCAGTTTTTCGCCGGTTTTTACGCTGTACGAACCCGGAGCAGTAGTGCCGCTCTATGTTTCACTCCAGCCCGATGACAACAGCGAGTTCTCCCTCTATACCCCGCTGTTTCTCGGATCTCCCGACGGCGATTTGGGACAATATCAAAATCTGAACCTCATCCGCTTCGAAGCCCGCTGGAAATTCTAATAAAAAAACCCCGCCGGCAGCCGGCGGGGCTTGTTGATTAGTCCTAAGACCGATTCTGCTTACATTTCCTCTACGGGAAAGGTGATTACTACGGTGTTGGTTTTTTCGTCGTAGAAGCGGCTGTTGGCGCCGACGCGAACCGCAGGGTCGGAGCTGACGTCGCCGAAGGGATCGTTCATTGCCCACTGATTCTTGAGCACGAATGCAATGTCGCTCTCAAATGCCGAGAGGTTACGGGTTTCGTCATCGCCGTCTTCGAAGGCGAAGAGCATGACGCCGGGCTTGAAGCTGTCCTGGTTTTCCGGAGTGAATACGGCTTCGGAAATCCAGATGTTGCTTTCGGGTTGGTTCCACATAATGGTCTTTGAACCGGTGTCCCAACCAGCGCTCTTGGCGCCGAAGGCGTCACCGCTTTTTACCCACTGTCCCTTGAGGAAGACGGGGTACATCCATGCCGGGGCAAAATCGAGCCCGTAGGTGGTAAACTCGTTGTCGGCGATCATCTGCACGGCGTCGGCATCAACAACCCAACGGACGGTAATGCTGCCTTCGGGGGCCAGGTAGAGATAATCTTCGGCAATAGAGGTGCCGACCTGCACTTCAATTTGCTCGTCTACTTCCTCGGGAACGCGGAACCAGATGGTCTGGTCATCCCAGCCGAAAAACCGGTCAAGGGCAACGCCGTTGAGGTAGATGAGACCCGGGGTGTCGCCGAAACCTTCGCCCTTAATGGACACGAGGGTTCCCGGAAGGACGTTGAGCGGATAGAGACCGTAGACTTCCGCGCCGGAAAGATCGGCATCGGGGGTTCCGGTAATTACATACTGATTCATGCCGCCGCAGCTGCTCAAAAGCAGAACGGCCAGCAGCAGGGCAAAACCTGCAGAGCGGAAAACATTTTTGCGCATAATTCCTCCTATTATTGCATCGTACTTGGAAACGTTTCCAAGAGACCTGAAGATTATAGAACCTGTGTTTTCATTCGTCAAATATTAAGATCGCCGCAGAGCAAAAAAAACCGGCGCGGATTGGGCGCCGGTTACAGAGCGTGCTTTTTTTAAAGACCTGTCAGTTGCGAATGACTCGGAACACGTAACTTGCCCGGTTTCCCAGCTCCGGAAGGGGAGAATAGTTCTCGAATCCGCCGTTTTCGTTAATCTGCGGCTGGGTGATTCCCGCGACATCGCCGCCGGGAAGGTATTCGAACCCGTCGTCATCGGCGGTGTAAATCAGCTCGAGGCTGTAGCCGTCTTTCCACGGGGATTCTTCGAGGAACAGTCCGTAATCCTCCCGGAGACTGCCCAGATTATGAAGCACCAGCAGGGCTTCATCGTCGGTGTAGCGGAAGAACGAGTAAAGGCGGCGGGAGCTCACCCCTACATGGGCGAGGTCGCCCCGTCGCAGGGCATTCTCGCTATTGCGCAGGTTCACCAGGGCCCGGTAATGGTTCAGCAGCGATGCCGGGTCCCGGTCCATCGTTTCCACATTGCGGCTTTCCAGATCAGCCGCATAACCCTGCCAGGGTTCGACGCTGCTGAATCCGCCGTCGGGGCTCCAGTGCATGGGCCGGCGGAGATGCTCATCGGGCTTGTCCCCTTCCACGCCGATTTCCTCGCCGTAGTATATAAAGGGAATGCCGGGTCCGGTGAGAAGCAGAGCTGCCGCACTTCGCATGGCCGCCGGGTCACCGTCCAGGAGGGTCGCCGAGCGGGTCTGGTCGTGATTCGACAGGAAACGGCCGTATTGGCCTGGAGGATACAGGGCATTGACCTGCTCCTGCCGGGCTACCAGGTCGGAGCCGTTAGTTGTCCGTACGGCGTTGAGCATTGCGGTTGCCAGGTCGAACTCAAAAGCCGTGTCCACCTCATCACCCACGTATTTCGCGACTTCCTCGCTGTTGGTCCACACCTCGCCGATGGTAAAGGCCTCGGGATTGATACCTTTGTAGTATTCGTAAAAAATCTGGAACCATTCGTGATTGCTGAAACTGTTCAGGAGGATATTCCCCTCTTCCTTGAGATACATGATTGCGTCCAGACGGAAGCCGTGCACGCCGATGTCTTCCAGCCAGTAGCGGATAATCTCATTAATCTCGCGGTTCACCTCGGGATTCCAGAAGTTCAGGTCGGGCATGCCGCCCCAGAATAAACCGTAGTAGAAGCGCCCGTTGCCGCCGTTATGCCATACCTGCTGACCCCAGGGACCGACGGTTTCGGGGTTTACATCCTGCCATACGTAATAGTCCTCATATTGGGGATCACCGGCGCGGCTTGCAATGAACCAGGGATGCTGAATGCTGGAGTGGTTGAGAACAAGGTCCATGATGATCATTATTCCGCGCTTTTCCGCTTCATCGAGAAGCTGCCGGAAATCATCCATGGTGCCGTAATCCGATTCTATGGAATAGTAGTCGGTGACGTCGTAGCCGTGATAACTGGGACTTTCGTTAATGGGCATCAGCCAAATTCCGGTGATTCCCAGATCATCGCTGGTGGAATCATCGCCGTCGTTTATGTAGTCGAGCTTTTCGATGATCCCTTGAATGTCGCCGATGCCGTCACCGTCCGAATCATAAAACGATCGGACGAAAATCTGGTAAAAGGTGCGGTCATTCCACTCCTGCACCGCGCTCGGGTCGTACTCGCCGGTAAACGGCGTTCTGGCGTCCGAAACTGCTTCGGGCTCCGCAGCGGGTGGAGGCGGAAGCTCGGGCTGGGTCGCACAGCCGGCCAGCAGTATGACAGTCACCCCAATGACTGTCAGCAGGGCGCCGAAGCGCGCTGATTTATGTCTGCGTGTGTGGTTCATAATTACCCCTTTGATAACAATTCCGGTCAGTATAATTCAAAGCTGTGCCGGGGTTAAGAGAAAAATCCTCGTAAACTGGAAACGTTCCCAGTATAATGGTGGGCCGAGGAGAATGGGGACAATGATAAAACGTATAAAAACCCTGCTGACAACAGTACTCATGAGCGGCGCATTGCTGCTCGCCCTGTCCTGCGTCAGTGCGCCGGAGGCTGAAGCCGAACCGGTATCGACGGGAATCATGATTTTTAATCGAGGAACCGACATGGAAAGCATCGATCAACTGCTCGCAGCCAGGAAGATCCCCGCAGAGGACTACGAACGATACCGGGATGTTTCGGCAATCACCATCGAATCGGGCAGCCGGGAACAGTACGTATTCGGCGACAATATTTCAGGTTACTGGGAGGGCATAAGCCACTCCTACCGCCGGGCAAACGGCTACCAGATTGCCGAAAGCGTCGTCCTGGCCGATATTGCCGCCGCAGCGAACGGTTCCCTGGTAAACCGCCGTATCGCCGCGGAGCAGGCCGTCCTGCGCCCAGGGGAGATCATTCATGAATACCCCGGATTTTCCGAGGGCCTGTACCTTTTAGGCGGTGAGCACAGCATGGCTCTGACCCTGGAATCGACTGGAGAACCGGCCTACATGTCGTTCTTTCCGGCATTCAAAACGAGCTTAAACCGCTACCAAATCCGCATCGAAGAAGGAGTCTTCCTCCTGGTTCCTTCCCGCACATCGGCGGATTACCCCGCGGTCATTGCCGTTTCCTCATCGGTCCCCATGCAGATGGCTGAGAATCTGGCAGCCTCCTTCGGCCGGGTCACCGACGGCGGAAGAGTCAGCGTTAACGGGGCACCCTCCCAGCTCACAGAGATCCTAGCGGATGTGGATGTGGATACCCTGATCCAGTCCGAGAGGGAAATCAGGAACGCCATCAACGTCTCGGACCGCAGTCCCCTGCTGAGCTTCACCAGCACGGAACCGCAACTCCGTGCAGAGTTCTTCGTCAGTTTCGGTTATGATGAGGCCGATGCGCTGGAGCGGGCAAAACGGGTGAGAGACGGGGGTATACGCCGGCACCAGGCTGACACCGCGGAACTCAGCCTGGCGAGCCGGATTTTCTTTCCCGATGTGGAGCTGGAACGAGCACTCTACTGGAGCGCCTATTCGGGCTATACCATGGTGACCCGGCAGTACGGCACGGGCATCTGGGCAGGCCTGCCCTGGTTCAGGCAAAACTGGGGCCGTGACACCTTCATAGCCCTTCCGGGAATACTCCTGACCACCGGAAGATTCGCCGACGCCCGGGATGTCCTGCACACTTTTTCCCAGTTTCAAAACCTCGACTCAGCGGATGCCACCTACGGAAGGGTGCCGAACAGGGTAAATAATCCGGATGACATTATCTACAACACAACCGACGGTACCCCCTGGCTGATTCGCGAAGCCGAGGAATACATGCAATACAGCGGGGACCTGGAGTTCGCCGGGGAAATCCTCGACCTGGCCCGTCATTACATCGACGGGGCGCTGCAGAATTTCGTTGGAGATGACGGACTGCTCTACCACGATGATGCGGATACCTGGATGGACGCCCGCATCAACGGCGATGCCCCCTGGTCCGCCCGGGGCAACCGGGCGGTTGATATCCAGGCGCTGTGGTACCGCTCACTGCTGTCCGCCGCGTCCATCGCCAGGATATCCGGCGAGGACGATCTGGCGCTGCAATGGGAGGCGCTGGCTGAAACCGCCCGCAGCTCCTTTAGCGCCCAGTTCTGGGACGGCGAACTCCTGGCGGACCGGATACGTCCCGACGACAGCCGGGATACCAAGGCCAGGCCAAACCAGCTCATGGCCATTTCAGTGCCCTATCTGGGAGACTTCAGTGAAGGGCAATTCATCTCGCCTGATATTCAGGCGGCAGTGGTGAAAAATTCCGTAGACAGCCTTTTGTATCCCCACGGCATCGCAAGCCTCGATCCCGGACATCCGTACTTCCACCCCCGGCACGATCAGACCGGAATGTTTCACAAGGACGCGGCGTATCACAACGGAACAATCTGGGGCTGGAACGCCGGTCCCGCCCTTACCGCCATGCTCAAGCTCGGAGCCGCAGAACTCTCGGGCGGGTTGATTCTCAACCTGGCTTATCAGATCAACAGCCTCGGCACTCTCGGAAGCATGTCCGAGCTCGTCGAGCCGCTTCTCGCCGAGGACGGAAGCGTGGTGCCGTCGGGAACCTTTTCCCAGGCCTGGAGCGTCAGCGAATTTACCAGGGTCCTTCATCAGGATGTGCTTGGATTCCGGCCGCGGCTTCTGGAGGGCCGGGTTGCCCTGTCGCCGATGATCCCGCAGAGCATCCTTGGTCCCGGAGAAACAATCGATGCCCGTTTTTCCTTTGGTGATGGGCTGGCTCTTAACGTGACCGTTGACCAAGATGGTGCAAACAACCGGGAATACCGAATCCTTCTCGAGGGCGGAGCTCCGCTTGCGCTGGATTTCGCCTCCCATAATTCTTTGAGAGGATGGCAGGGCGCTTCATTTAATCTGACGCCCGGAGAAGAACTCATCATCCGGACAGCTGCGGACGGTTCTGCCCTTGACGGAACCGCATGGGAAACCCTGTTTCCCGCCTTTCCCGAAATGGTGGCAGGCCTGAGCTTTCGCGACCCCGTTGCGGACGGAGAAAGACCTTACCCGGCAATGGAGGAATCGAACTACTTAAAAACAATCATCGAGGCCGGAGACTTCCGCTAAAAATCCGGCTCGACATTGCCTTTTTGGCGGAATCGGGATTAACTGTAGTTATGGAGTCCCCGGGCAGCCTGTTAATCCTGTTTTCCGCCGTACAGTCCTTCTTCTCCCATCATATGCTCCTGAGCATCGGCTTGCTTCTGCTGACCGGTTTCTTCCTTGCGAAACTCGCGGGGAAGGCCCGGCTGCCCGAGGTTACGGGATTCATCATCGCAGGCATCCTCCTCGGCGAAAGCGTGCTGGGTTTTGTCCCCCATCATGTGGCCGCGGAAATGTCCTTGATAACCGAGGTCGCACTCGGGCTGATAGCCCTTACCATTGGCGGCGAGTTTTACTGGGTGAAGTTAAAAACAATGGGCCGCGGCGTGGTCATCATTACGGTTATACAAATAATTGCGGCGTTTCTCACTACCACCCTGGGGCTGTGGCTGTTTCGCATGGAACTGCCCTACGCAATGTTGCTGGGAGCCATATCCACGGCCACTGCCCCGGCAGCCACCGTCGCCATCGTGCAAAGCCTCAACGCCACGGGAAAATTCGTTGACTATCTCTACGGAGTCGTCGCACTCGACGACGCAGGGGCGGTGATTATTTTCGGCGTGGTATTTGCGGTGGTCAGCGCTGTCGCGGGTCCTCAGGCGGCGGACGCCCTCATGGAGGCGCATGCAGGCGGCACCCTCATGATAATCGGCGAAGCCCTTTTTGAGGTTGCAGCCAGCGTGCTTCTCGGGATTCTCTCGGGCTATCTTATCCACAGTCTTGTCCGGAAAAACCGGAAGCCCAATGAAATTATGATTATCACACTCGGCGTCGCCTTTTTTACCATCGGCGGGGCTTCGGCCTTTCATCTATCACCGTTGCTCACCAACATGGCTGCCGGAGCGGTAATTATCAATCTCGGCGCCAGGAACCACCGGATTTTCCATATCATCGAACCCCTCACTCCACCGATCTATGCCCTCTTTTTCGTCCTGGCGGGAACCGAGCTCAACCTGAGCATTCTGGCCGATACCCGCGTTCTGCTTCTCGGGCTGGTGTACATTGCCTTCCGGTCTGTGGGGAAGTACGGCGGCGTGTTCCTCGGAGCAAAAATCGCAAAATCCCCCCGGAGCATACAGCGGTACCTGGGTCTGTGCATGCTCCCCCAGGCGGGAGTGGCCATCGGGCTGACGCTTATGATCCAGGCCTCGCCCTTCGGGCACTATCTTTTAGAGAATAACCCCGCGATACTCGATGACATCCTGAATATTGTGTTGATCTCCGTATTCGTCAATGAACTTGCCGGACCGCCTATCTCCAAGCACGCGCTGGTTCGAGGCCTGGAGCTGGAGGAGTAATCCATGGAATTATTCGATAGTTTGGAAAAACAGTGCTGCCGCATAGGTCTCAGGGGGAAGAACAAGCGGGAAGTCCTGCATGAACTGGCGACCCTCGCCTGCCGCTCCAGCGCTCTGGATGAAAGCCGAATCGAAGAGGTATTCGCTGCCCTGGAAAAACGGGAATCTCAGGGGTCTACGGGATTCGGCGGCGCAGTGGCCATCCCCCATGCCCGGCTAAGCAATATGGACAGCTTTGCCCTCGCCATCGGAGTTCACAGCGACGGAATTGACTTCGACGCCCTCGACAAAAAGCGGGTGCGCCTGTTTTTTATCATTCTAGGCCCCGAGGAGGATGTGAACCAGCACCTGAAAATACTGGCTGCGGTTTCAAGAGCCCTCACCCGAAGTTCAGCGAAAAAAGAGATACTCGCGGCGCAGGGCAACGAAGCGGTTTACGAGGCCTTCCTGAGAAACGTCGAAAGCCTGGGAGAAGAACGAAAGGAGAAACCGAAACTCAAACTCCTGGTGCTCATCCTCTTCCTGGAGGAGTATGTCTACGATGTTCTGGAACTCTACCTGCAGAAGGGCATTGAGGGGGCAACCGTGCTGGACAGTTTCGGCATGGGAGAATACATCAGCAATGTACCGCTGTTTGCCACATTTATCGGATTCATGCAGGAAAAGAAAAACCATTCCAAGACAATATTGGCGATGATTCCGGAAAATATGGAATCCGAGCTGGTGGAATCCATAGAGGGAATTGTCGGCGACCTGGACAAAAAGCAGGGCGCCATGCTCTTCAGCCTGGACGTGGGCATGTACAAGGGCAGCATGAAAATGCTCTGACCCTTCGTTTTTTACGTGAGCTTGTCCTCCATGGCTTCCAGACGGCGGTACTCCACCTCCAAATCGCTGAGGTAGTGGTTGATTTCTCCAGTCTGGGTCCGAAGGCTGTCGACAGGCGGCAGATCCGCGAGCTCCGGGGTCCGCTTCATACGGACGAGATCAAGCTGGAGCTGCCGCAGGGAGTTGATCGCCGAGCTTATCCGCACTTTGAGCATCTGCTGTTGGTTCTGAAGCTCATAATATGATGACTGCTGCTTTTTTATCGATTCGATAGAACGTTCGAGCTCGACAATCAGGTCCGGGTTGCCGGTCTTGTCCCGCTGTTTCTGCAAATCCAGAAGTTCGCCCTCAAGCCTGGTCATGGGTATGGCCTGCAGGGTCTTGTTTATCTCCTGATCTTTACGGCTCAGCTCAACGACCTGCTGCACGTAGTTTTCAAGAACCTGTTCGAAATCCTCCCCGAGCTGCGACCGGTCCTTCATGCCGGCGATCTGAGCCAGCACGCCTGCCTTGAGGTTCATGGCCTCGGCTTCCATGGGGCTCAATGAACGAGAGGGAAGAGCAGTTTTCGCGCTGAGCTTAAGCTTCCTGGCGTTTTTAATCTGAGAGACCGGAACACCCATTTCTTCCAATTCCGCAAGGGCATCGGCCTCCTTGCGCTTGAAGCCGGGCAGACCGCCGAACACCCCAATGGACATGGCCGCAATGGGTATGAGAGACCAGGGTACCCCGGGCGAGGTAATGATGTTTATTCCAGCCAGAAACAGACTGGTCGCCACGGTGGAGACCAGATTGCCCCAGTAGTTGTTGCGGGCTTTGTTCAGTTTGCGAAGCCGTTTTAACTGCTGCTTATTTACTGCGGGCAGTGCCTGGAGCTCCCGGGCCTCGTTGCGTTTCCGCCGGATCGAAGCGATATGGGTTACCAGGCCGATTCCCCAGCCCGCCGCCGGAAAAAAGAACCAGGGAAAGCCGGCTCCGGTAAACAGCCAGATTGCGAACAATCCCCCGTTCACCGCTAGGTATGAGCCTATATGGCCCCGCATGCCTGATTCCATTTTTTGCAGACTTTTCATGGTCTGAGCCCGGTATTCCTGGATCAGCTGCTGATCCTGCCAGCTGTCGTAGGGGGTGTCCAGCACCCGGTCCCAGGCCTTCTCGAGCATTTTATCTTCTTTGTCATCCTCGCCGAATCCCCGGCGGTCTGGAATGGGCAGTACCTGACGATCGTTCTGCAGCTGGTATTCCATGCGCCGTTCCCGGCCCCGTACGCTGTGCCGGCCCCGTTCGAACTCCCTGCCGATTTCATGGGCAATTTCCCTGCCCACATTCCCGACTTCCCGGGCGGCCCGCCGGAGATTGTAGGGGAATTCCCTGGGGTCCACACTCTGCTCCCCGGAGGCAGCTGCTCCCGGTGCTGCTGCACTGGTTGAAGCCTGATCAGCGCCGCTTGCGGGAGACAGAAATCCTTTCTTGACCATGTCCTGAAGAAATCCGTCGATTTTCGGAGAGTTGCCGGGTATTACCGCCCGGACCTGAGTTACGCTCAGACGGCGGCCGGCCCGTTTTATCTCTCCCATGACCAGGGCCTTGAGCTCATTGAGATCAACTTCGGGCTCGATGGTTTTCCCGGTATCGGCGCCGGAAGCCGTCCCGTCTTTTGAAGAGTGTGAGCTGCGCTCCTGCTCGAGCATTTCGGCGGCTTCTTTTATTTCCCCGGAGATTTCAGCGGAATGAGCTTCCTTGTCCTCTCCCTTTCCGTTGGTAAGGATTTCATAGGCCCGGATTTCCCGTTTGATATTCTTGAGCTTTACAGCACCGAGCTCTTTGATGGGGATTTCATCGATTTTATTGTTCACCAGGTTATACACGTCCTGAGAGATGCAAATTCTACCGGGATTACAGATACTCTGCAGCCGGCTGGCGATATTGATTCCCTCCCCGAGGGCGTCGTTTTCGTAAAAGTAAATATCGCCCAGATGCACCCCGATTCTCAGCACCAGGGTAAAATCCGGATTCTCCCGATTTCTCTGTTCCAGGTCGTTCTGGATTTTGACGGCGCAGTTGACGGCGTTGACCGTATTGGGGAAATCAATAAGAAAAGCGTCCCCGATGGTCTTGATAACCGAACCTCTGAGTTCTTCTGTATGTTTCTGGACGATACCGTTATGATATTCCAGAAGTTCGAGGGTGGCTTTTTCGTTCTCCTCCATCATGCGGCTGAAGCCGACTATATCGGTAAACATGATGGCGGCGAGGCGGTACTCTTTCGGATCCATATCATGATGTTAAGAGTTGAAACCGCCTAAGTCAACCAAAGGGAGGGAGGATGGCAAAAAACAAATCGTCGTACTACCTGTGCAGCGAATGCGGCCACCGGGAAGCCAAATGGAGCGGCCAATGCCCGTCCTGCGGCCAGTGGAACAGCATGGAACTCACCCAGGCTCCCGCCGGCAATCAGACCCGTAGCCGGAGCATCAGTACAGCTGCTGCGGGCACGTCTGCCGGGCCTTCTGCATCCCAGAGACTGTCTCAGGTGAGCCTGCGGGAAGACGTCCGTCTAGACTCGGGCATAGGGGAGTTGGACAGGGTGCTGGGCGGAGGCATAATCCGGGGGTCTTCGGTGCTCCTGGGCGGAGAACCGGGCATCGGCAAATCTACCCTCATGCTGCAGGCGGCGGCGGCCTACGGAACAAAGGGCAGGGTCCTGTACATTTCCGGGGAGGAAGCGGTGCAGCAGATAACCCTGCGAGCCAGGCGTCTGGGCATCGGCGACCCGGAAATTTTCCTGAAAAACAGCTCGATTGCCGAGGACTGCGCGGAAGAGATTCTCAACATGCGGCCAGAGGTGGTGATTATCGACTCCATCCAGACCCTGCTTACTGCCGATTCTTCAGGAGCGCCGGGCAGCCCCAATCAGGTGAAGTATTCGGTTCAGATCATCACCGAGGCAGCCAGGGCCGCGGGGTCCAGCTGCTTTTTTATCGCCCATGTCACGAAGGAAGGGGCCATCGCCGGTCCGAAGCAGGTGGAGCATCTGGTTGACGCGGTTCTCTACTTTGATCATTCGGACCAGGAACTGCGCTTTCTTCGGGCCAGTAAGAATCGCTTCGGTTCGAGCGATGAAGTAGGTTTGTTTTCCATGCAGGCCGACGGTCTTGTGGAAGTGGCGGATCCCAACAATCTCTTCCTCAGCGATTTGGGCGACCAGGTGCCCGCGGGAACCGCAATCGTGCCGGTGTACGAGGGGAGCCGCATTCTCATGGTGGAAATTCAGGCGCTCACCGTACCGGGCAAGGGCGGCTTTGGACGGGTGTACTCTGACCGAATAGATCAACGGAGAGTCAGCCGGGTGGCCGCGGTGCTAGAGAAACACCTTAAGCTGAGACTGTCGGACCAGGATATTTACGTAAACGTCGCGGGAGGAATCCGCCTGACAGATGTGGGAATCGAGCTCGCCCTGGCCATGGCCCTGTACTCCGCCCGTACCGGCATCGCCCTTCCGGCCAAGGCCGCACTATGCGGCGAGCTGAGCCTTTCGGGTCAAATCAGGTCAGTTCCCCACATCAGACGGCGAAGCGTCCAAGCCGTCGACCTTGGGTACGGACCTCTTCTCATTCCCGCCGGGCGGAACACTGCTTCGGGCGGCTCCATGAAGGCAGAAACTCAGAAATCCCGGCACATAAGTGAAGTTCGGGACCTTTCTCAAGCTGTGAAAGCCCTGTTCGGCGGATCAGCCGCCGCTGTTTGATCGCCTGTAGAATGCAGCCGGGCGGCTGCGGCTTGTTGGCGCACCTTGCAGGCCGCCGGGCGGCTTCGGTTTAAGGAAAAAGCAGCGGCAGGGCGACGAAGGTGCCGATGGATGATCCAAGAGAAGAAAAGAAAAACACCAGCAGAATGCGGGTTATTCGGTTTCGGAAAAACCCCTTGATGCTTCCGATATCGTCGCCGAGGTTTTCGAAATCATCGACCCGGGGCTTTCTCAAAACCGCTTCCAGAAGACCGGTGACAAAACCCACACCGATGGTGGGGTTCATGCTGGTAACCGGAGCGGCAAGGAAGGACGATATGACGGTCAGCGGATGGGCGAGGGCCGCGGCGGCGCCTATCGCCGAAAGGGTTCCGTTAACCAGTATCCAGCGCAGCAAGGCCTGAAACCCGCCTTCCCACCCTTTGGTGATAAATCCGCTGATAATCAGCCCGGCGATGAGGGCGACAATGAGCCAGGGCAGCACCCGGCCGACAATCCCCGGAGGCGGTACAGTGGATATCTCTTTCAGATCCGAATCGCCGACCTCGGATTTCGGCGTTTTTTGGTCGGCGGACTTTGTTGCATCGTCCAAAGACAGGATTTTCGCAACCATTCCGGGAACGTGTCCCGCGCCGACAACGGCGAGTATGGGGGCTTCATTATTGTCCTCGATTGATGCCGGTTTACCGGCGGCCTCGCCGGAAGTAACGGGAGTTTTTCCGGCGCTTTCCCAGGTTTTTATGGCCAAAAAGCGGTCTCGCTCATCGATGAGCACCGATTTAACAGAGGGCAGGAATTCCGCCATCTCCTTCATCATGTCATCAAGGGCTGAGCGCTGCTTGAGACTCTCTATTGCCTCGGCATCCAGCTCCTCCCGGGAAAATGCCGAGCCGATGAGAACCGCAAGGATTTTATTCCGGCCCCAGAGTCCGGTTTTTCTCCAGGCCCGGGTCAGGGTCACCTGGATATCGCGGTCGACCATCGCGGTGGGTATCGACAATTCGCCGGCGGTTTTGATAGCCGCCCGCATTTCATCGCCGGGGCGGATGCCCATGTTTAATCCCATACGCTTCTGGTACGCGGAGAGAACCAGATTACTGAGAAGCAGGAAGGTTTTCTTCTGTTTGATAATTTGAAAAATATCGAGGTTTTTCCAGCTGTTGCTCTGATTCAGGGAGCGGTAACGGTTTTCGTCCAGTTCTATGCACACCGTTCGGGGCAGCAAGTTCCGAATAAGCTCATCAACTTCGCGGGAGCTTTCCTCGGACACGTGGGCGGTACCGAGAAGGACTATTTCACCCCGCTCCGTGCTGATCCGTGTGATAGTATCACCGTCCCGTTTTACCCGGGGGTCGGTAAATACCGAATTTTCCAATGCGGGGCTGGTTTCCGCCTGCTCACTTTTTGTAGTTTCAGGATTATTTGCTTTCATTATTGTCCTCTGTGGCTCACGGAAAACAGATTCGCACCGGAAAAAATGCTTTGAGCCGAGTGCACGTTATACCAAACTTATTCGTTTCTGCCCATTGCTTCGAGGAAGCGGTTTCGAAGGGTTTTCTGGCCGGGAAACAAATCACGGGGAATGGTTCCCCCGCCCATGTGGACGTGGCCGCCTCCGTAGCCTACTCCCCTGAGGGCTTTTCGGATAATGATGTCCGACGGGCGTAAAAAATCCTCGCTTCTCACGGAGATGCGGTACTCGTCCCTATCGGGAACCAAAACCACCACGAATTTTATCTCCTGAAGTCCCAGGAAAAAATCGGCGGTGATCGCCATCACTTCGGGAGAACACTCAATTTCAACGGGAACGAAGGCAAAATCGCCGGCAACCTCGCAGGAATTTATCGCCTCCCGGAATACCTGCAGGTCCTGAAGGCTCAGGGAATTTCGAAGAAGCCTGCTGCCGGCTTCCCAGTCACCGAGAAAAAACAGCTCGGAAAAGGCGGCCATGTCTTCCCTGGTGACTCCCCGGGTCATAAACGCCGTATCCATCATCAGGCCCATAAGCAGGGCCGTGGCAACATTCCGCTCCAGGGTCACCCGGGCTTCGTGAAAATAGCTGTAAACCATGGTGGAGCATGCCCCCACGTCTTCACGGATGTCGTAGAACGGGGTTGAGGGTTTTTCCGGCGGGCTGTGGTGATCAATGAGTCCCACAAGTTTTCCGGGAAGGTCGGTAACGTTCCGGTTTCCCACGAATCCGTCGACGATTATTATCTGGTCGTCGCCGCGGATCTCCACCTCGTCGCTTGGCAGGAGGGGAATCGAAAGCATGGATACCGCGGCTTCAAGGGATGTGCTCTCAAGCCGGCCGGTATAACACAGCCGGGTTTCAAAACCCCGGGGTTCGAGCAGGCGGCTCAGGGCGAACCCGCTGGCAACAGCGTCATGATCGGGAAAATCATGAACCTGTATAATAACCCGGCTGTCTTTGCTCAGGCAGCCGAGTAGGGAATCAAGATGATTCATTAATCAACCAATCCCTGACGAGGCTCTCGGGGCTTCCGTCCAGCTCTCCCTGCTCCACCGATTCGAGCAAGGCTCTGGCGCTGTCCGTTCTCCCCTGCTGAACCGAACGCAGGGCGAAGTAGAACTGCCCCAACGCCTTGAGCCGGTCGTTTTCCTCACGACGAAGGGCATTTATAACTGGCAGGTCCACATTGTCGACATAATAGCGGGCGGTCTGGAAAAGCAGCGTGCCGCGCTCAAAAGCATTCAGGCGGTTTTCGAGAAACCTCTCGCCCTCAAACTCTGATTCGGCGAATATGGCGGCCGCGGCAAACAGCAGATATGCCGGATTGGCTTCTTCACTCTCATATGCCCTCATGAGCCATTGATGAGCCGAATCATAGTTTCCGGAAATGTATTCCAGGGCGCCCATAAACGGATATGCGGGAAAATAGTCCGGCCGCAAATCCAGGGCGGAACGGAACGCGTCGGCGGCTTCGGCGTACTCGCCGAGGTATCCGTGAACCTGGGCGAGGTAGGCGTATATGAGAAAGACGTCGGGAAGAAGCTCGGCGGCTATGACAAAATCATCCCGGGCTTCGGTGAACCGTCCGCTTCGGGAAAACATGCGGCCCCGGTCCAGGTAGTGCCAGCCGTTGGTCCGCTCGCGTTCGATGGCCTGCTCCATATCCGCCAGGGCGTCTATAAAATCCCCCTGTTCGACATGGGCCTTCGCCCGGTCGCTGTAGGTATAGCTGTAATCCGGATCAACCTCTATGGCCCGGGAAAATACTTCGATGGCATCCTGACTTCTGCCGTTTCGCAGAAAACTGTTGCCCAGACCCTGCAGGGCTACGAAATCATCGGGGTCCTCTTCGAGGGCCTTGGAGAACCGGGCTTCCGCCGCATCGTACTGTTCATCTTCCAGGAGAATTTCACCGGCGGCAGTGTTCGCCCGGACATTATCGGGATCAAGCTCGAGAACACGCGCCAGAAGCTCCTGCTCCCCGTTGGTATCGCCCTCTATCCGCGCTATAAGCGACAGGGCGGACAGGATATCTGCCTGGACTGCCTCGTCCTCGGCCGGAGAAATGCTTTCGAGGATTTGTCGGGCGTTGACCAGATCGCCGGCAGCTATGTATAGATTCGCCAAAAGCACAAGGGTTGCGGGATCATCCGGATCGGCGAGTTTGGCTTCCTCATAGGCAGATATGGCCGCCTGAGGATCGCCGAGGACGATTGCAGCGCTCATCCTTTCGTAGGGGTCTGCCACGGGTTCAAACGGATCCTCGGGTACCTGAGCACCAACGGTTTCCGGCGGGATTTCGTCAGGAACCGTAGGCGCAAGAGCGCAGGACGCGAAAAAAAGCAGGGCCGTCAACAGGGACATGGCGGTCAGGTACCCGCTTCTCGAAAAAATGCTATTCCGGATTTTCATCAGGGACATGATAATGCCCTGTCGCTCTTTAGGCAATAATGTTGATTACCGCCGGCCTCACTGATACACTTCGCCTACTATGAATCGGCAGCTCAATAAGGGGGCTTTTTTCGTTCCCCTGCTCTATATCGCAATTATCGCAGGTCTGGTTTACGTACAATTCTCCGGCGCCAGCATCTTCACGGAAAACCTCGGCAGCATACTGCTGAGCGGAACCATGGATCTCAGCGATGAATCCGACAATTCGGCAATCGCATCCATCGACGTAGAATACAAGGGCCTGCGCTTCTCCTTCGACGGAGAGACCGCCCTCACCCTGGAATCCAGATCCGATACTCTGCGCGAGTTGTTCATTAGCGGATACCGAAGAGACGACCGGCTGCTGACCCTCTTCTTTGACGATGGGGTAGAGCTGCGATTCCAAAATGACGAAGATCTCGATCAATTGATTATCGACACCAACATTCCCCCGAGCCTTGGCAGCGTGATGAGCCTGAGGATACCATTCCGGACTTCCATCGGCGCGGAAGCCGAGTCGACGGAAAACTTCCCCGGACTGGATATCAGCAGCAACGGCGAACGCTACATCCTCGCCCTGCCCCCCCGGTCCTACGTCAACGATGAGCTGGGGCTATTGAACATCCCCGGGGACGGGGTGTCCCGGAGCATACGCTACACCCGCAGAGCCGCGGGTAATGAGAACATTTTCGAACTCTGGTTTCAAAACCAGCTTGAGGAAATTCCCGCCGCCCTGTATCAGGCTGAGCTCGATGATTACATCGAACGCTCGTATTTAGCCTGGAGAAGCAACCGCTTTAACCCGGCAACGGGAACATGGCAGATGAGAGGAGAGGCTTCGCGGTTCTCCGAGTCCATTCTGGTAAACGTTCTCGCCGAAGCCTGGGCGCGAAACGAATACACCAGAGTTTTCAACGATATGCGCAGCGCAGCGGACCTGTTCCCCCTGGATTTGAGCTATCGCTCGAGCGTGTTTTTGGGAAATCTCAGGCGCATTACCAACGACCTCGACGGCATCGACCGTCAGGAGAGCATACGCATCAACAACATGGTAAATCAGGGAAATGCGATGGTTTTCCTCAAACAGGATCTGTTCAAATTCGTCTCCAACCGGGGCAGCTCAGAACTGCTGGCCAATCTTGTCGCATTTTCAGAGGGTTTGAGCGCCGGAAGCCTTTCGCCCCTTGAGGCCTTGGGACTCAGCTCCAATTACTACCTCGGCGACTTCCCGGACCGCGAAATCCGCCAAATACTCAGCCGCTTCGAGGGAACGTTTGAGGAGCTGCTGCTTCCGAGCATCGTACGGGTAGACGAAGGCTTCTTTTTTCAAAGTGAACCGGGAATTGCCGACTCATACTACACAATTTTGGCAGGCAAGACCCTTATCGCCGCCGGCGAGGCGTCAGCCGGCAATGAAAACAGCCAAAGCACCCAGCTGATCAGCCTTGGCCGCAACATGATTCTGTCGGTGCTCAGGCTCTCCGACCAGCTGGGCTTCCTTCCAGCCCAAATCGAGCTGACCGCCGGAGCCATTTCCGCCACCCAGGGTACAACAAACCCGGAGGATATATATCAGCTGCTTCAGGAGAACCCCTTCTACCCCCGGGAGGTCAGTCTGTACCAGCAGTTCGGTCAGGGGTCCTGGCTGTACACAATCATGCCTGATTTCCGAATCGAAAGCAGAACCGGAGAGTTCTCCCTTAGCCTCGAGAATACGCCAAACCGAACGCATTACATATTCTTCAGGGGATTGCCGGACATCGACCCCCTCAACGGCATGGAGCTGTTCGGAATTATCTGGCGAAATGCCCCGGATTTCGAGATATACAGCAAGGGCCGGTACTACAATCCCGACAGCGAGACCCTCATGATCAAGTTCTTCGACGATGAGGTTGATCAGGACATCATTATTTACTATTGATATTAGCCCCGGCGCACCTACGCCGGGGGCCGCACTGCTCCAGGAGTCCCTATGCACGACAATCCCATTGCTTTCGAACAGCTTACCCATCCCGCCACGTTTTTTCTGCTTCGTCACGGCGAGAGCGAGGGAAACCGGAAGCGGATGATACAGGGACATGTCGATATGCCGTTGACAGATATCGGCCGGGAGCATGCCCGGGCCGCCGGCAGCTTTTTCGCCCGAGGGGGCCTGGATCACATAATTGCCTCGCCCCTGTCCAGAGCTCGGGAAACCGCGGAAATCGTCGCCGGGTCATGCGGAATGGGTCCCGAATCGGTGGAGCTGCGGGACAGCCTGAAGGAACTCGATACGGGAATTTTTTCCGGGCTGACGGTAGAGGAAATACGGAGCCAGTTTCCCGATGATTGGGAGGCCTTTAAGCACAGGAGCTGGGAGGCGGTTCCTTCGGCAGAGCGGCTTCAGGAGTTGCTGGTAAGGGCCGCGGATACCTGGGAGCGCATGATAGAAGCGGCAAATGCGGGATCCAGAAGAATTCTGGCGGTCTCCCACGGCGGTCTGATTCAATGGCTGTTCAAGCTGACATTCTCTGACCGGTGGAGCAACTGGCTGCCGGTTACCAGAACTGCCAATTGCGGCATTTACCAGCTTGAAGTTACCCCGGTGCCCGGCGATGAGACGCCGGAAGGGCCGGGGTATTACGCCGAGTGGCTGAGGGTCAACCACATCCCCTATACCCGTTAAGCGTCAGCTCAAGACAGAAAAAAGCCGGTTCTCCATCGCGGAGAGACCGGCTTTTTTTAACTTCCGGCGGTTTGCCGGGCTGACTCCTGGGATTTTTACCGCTGTGAGGTAATCAGGCTGTATAGCCGCTCGGCGGTCAGTCCCAGTGCTTCCGCTGCCTTTTTCCCCGGCGCGCTGAGTCCGAATCGGTCGATAGCAAGGATATGGTCCTGGGAAGATGCAATGCCTTCCCATCCCATGCTGATTCCCGCTTCGGCCACAAACACCCTGGCATCCAGGGGGATAAGAGCGTCGCGGTACTGCCTGTCCTGCCGATAGAACGCATCCCTGCCCGGCATGGACACCACGCGAACCGCATCACCGTCGGCGGCGATGCGCTCAGCCGCCTCGAGTGCAAGACCGACTTCCGATCCCGTGGCGACAATCACCGTGAGAACACCGTTGCCGGCGTTTTTCTCAAAAACCGTGTAGGCTCCCTTGGCAAATCCCTCCTGCCAATCCTTCGCCTTCGCAAAAGATTGTAATCCCTGGCGGGTGAGGCTGAGCACCGTCGGCCCGGTCTTTCGCTTGAGGGCATACTTCCATGCCTCGGCGGTTTCCTCCGCATCGGCGGGGCGCAGGACGTCGAGGTTCGGTATCGCCCGAAGCACTGAAACATGTTCTATGGGCTGATGAGTCGGACCGTCTTCTCCCACGTAAATTGAATCATGGGTGAATACATAGGTAACCGGAAGATTCATTATGGCGGCAAGCCTGATTGCCGGTCGCATGTAATCGCTGAAAACCAGGAAGGTGGCCGCATAGGCCCTCAGACCGCCGTACAGGGCCATTCCGTTAACCACCGCACCCATGGCGTGCTCCCGGACCCCGAAGTGGAAATTCCTGCCTGTGCGCGTAGTTGGGCCGAAATCGCTCTCCGCTTCGATATGGGAATTATTGGACGGCGCCAGGTCAGCCGAACCTCCGAGTATGTTGCTAAATCTCTCGGCGAGGATCTGGAGGACCGCTCCGGAGCTTGCCCTGCTGGCTTGGCTCTCTCCCGGTGAAAGGGCGGGAAGCTCCAGGGCGTCGAGGTCAGCTTCGTCAATTCCCGCATGCCATGAATCCCAGGTCTTTCGTAGTTCGGGGTTGTCATTCGACCATTTTGCGAAAAGGGCATTCCATTGTTCTTCGTCTTTTTTCCACTGGCTGCGGCGCTGGGCAAAGTACTCGGCAACTCCGTCGGCAATGTAAAAATCCCGGTCTTCGGGTATCCCCAGAGCCTTGCGGAAGGCCGCCCGCTCGTCGCCTCCAAGGGGTGCGCCGTGCACCTTGTGGCTGCCCGCCTTGTTTGGAGCCCCCTTCCCGATGACCGAAGGAAGAATAATAAGGCTCGGCTTTGCGCCTTCTTTTTTTGCCCCTTCCAGGGCCTGTGACATTGATGAGTAGTCATACGGGTCGGCCTGTATTACCTGCCATCCCATTGATTCGAAACGGCCGCCCACGTCCTCGGTAAAGGCCAGTTCGGTTGAACCTTCGATGCTGATGCGGTTGCTGTCGTAAAAAGCGATAAGGCTGCCGAGCCTTAGGTGACCGGCGAGACTTGCGGCCTCGGAGGAAATACCTTCCATAAGACAACCATCGCCGACAAGGGTGTAAATTGCATGGTCGATGATGCGGTGCTCTTTTGTGTTGAACTTCGCCGCGGTGAATTCCCTGGCAATTGCGAGGCCGACGGCATTGGCGAAGCCCTGGCCCAGGGGCCCGGTGGTGGTCTCAACCCCTGGAGTGTGGCCGTACTCGGGGTGGCCCGGCGTCATTGAGTCCAGTTGACGGAAGGCCTTGAGCTCCTCGAGCGGCAGGGAGTAACCGCTGAGGTGAAGAAGCGAGTAAATAAACATTGAGCCGTGGCCGGCGGAAAGCACGAATCGGTCCCGGTTCATCCAGTGGGGGTTTTCCGGGTTGTGGCTCATCACCTCACCGTAGAGCCAGGCTCCGAACTCAGCCATTCCCAGGGGAAGTCCCGGATGGCCGCTGTTGGCGGCTTCAACCGCGTCAGCGGAAAGTGCTCTCAGGGTCTTTGCAATACTATTAAGAGCCGGTATATTCATGCATATCCTCCGTATAAAATTGTAATTCTGTCGAAGTGTTGTACCGTGCCGATAGAGGCATGTACAAAATAAGGAGCGCGCATTGAGCGAGTCAAAAGCGAAAATAAGAATAGCAGTACTGGCCGGCGATGGTATAGGCCCCGAGGTTATGTTTCAAGCTGAAAACATAATGGACAAAATCCTCTCCGACGAGGGCCTGGAATATGAGACCAGGAAGGCCGACGTCGGGGGCATCGCCATAGATAATCACGGCAGCGCCCTCCCGGAATCCACCCTCGAAACCTGCCGCTGGGCAAACGCAATACTATTCGGCAGCGTCGGCGGTCCGAAATGGGAATCCCTGCCGCCGGAACAGCAACCCGAACGGGCCGCGCTGCTCCCCTTGAGGAAGATTTTCGGCCTCTATGCCAACCTCAGACCGGCAATAATCTTCCCCCAACTGAAGAACGCATCTCCCTTGAAAAACTCGGTGATCGGCGATGATTTTGACATTCTGGTTGTGAGAGAACTGACCGGCGGCATTTACTTCGGCACCCCGAAAGGTCGTGAAGGTGACAAAGCCTTCGACACCCTGGTCTACACCCGTCCGGAAATCGAGCGGATCGCCCATGTGGCCTTCAAGGCCGCAGCAAAGCGCGGTAAGGCGGTGACGTCGATCGACAAGGCGAACGTCCTGACTTCCATGGTCCTATGGCGGGAAGTCGTCGAAGACGTGGCGAAGCAGTACCCCGACATCAACGTAAAACACATGTATGTTGATAACGCCGCCATGCAGCTGGTCAGAAATCCCGGACAGTTCGACGTGATACTCTGCGGCAATATGTTCGGCGACATCATCTCTGATGAAGCCAGCATGATAACAGGATCGCTGGGAATGCTGCCCAGCGCCAGCCTGGCGGACGGCAGCTTCGGACTCTACGAACCCTCGGGCGGCAGCGCACCGGACATTGCCGGTCAGGGCATTGCGAACCCCATCGCCCAGATTCTCAGCATGGCCATGATGCTTAAATACAGCTTTGGCCTGGACAAAGCATATGAACGAATTTTTACTGCGATTTCCCGGGTTTTGGACGATGGTATTCGCACCGGCGACATTATGAGCGACGGCTGCACCCGGGTGGGAACCGAAGAAATTGGACAAAAAATATTGGAGGTGCTGTAAGGGGTTGCGGGGGTGGACGGCCCGGCCGGCTGGGCCGGGCTGTTCAGGCATAACCTCAAAACACGCTCGAGACCCGGCTCAACGGCAGGTTTTCCGGATTTAGCCGCCGTGGCGCTCCATCAGCACGGCAATGGCGTCCCTAATATCCATTTCCCTGGCGGCAAGTAAAACCATCATGTGGTAGAGCAGGTCGGCGGCTTCCCCGGCCATTTCATCGGCATCCTTGGCGAGGATGAGCTCCAAGGCCTCCTCGCCGGTTTTTTTTCTGATTTTGTCCTCACCTTTTTCGAAGAGGTGGGTTGTGTAAGACCCCGGAGGCATGTCCTTCTTGCGTCGATAGATGATGCGCTGGAGCTCCAGAAGGAAATCCCCGGCTAATCTGTCCGCTCTGCCCGCACCAGCAGAGCCCGTTTCCGGGCTTTTTTCGTCTTGCCCGGATTGTTTACCAAGCGATGCGCGTTCCTCGGCAGGCTGCTGCCAGGCTTGGGCGACAATCAGCACATGGTCGCTCATCCGCTGAATGGAGGCAAATCCCTCGCAGCCCTCGGCAGGCAATAGCCGCCCGGTGGAACCGTCGAGTATCCAGGGCTGATTCTGTTCGATGGTTTTTTGAAAGCCCTTCTGATTGCACAATGCGGTACCGAGAAACTCCCCACGAGGGTTCTGTATAATTACCGGCAGTACCGTGCCGTCCTTATCCGGGGTTCTCACGCCTGGGCTCCCGGGCGTGAAGCCGCCGGTTTGGTATTTTGGTATAACATGACCGTTTCTCCCAAATCTATGCTGCCCTCGTAGATCGCCTTGCCGATAATTACCCCTTCGATTGGAGAGCTTCCGTCCTCCCGGTACCCGCCGGCAGCCACATGTACTGCTGCACAGTCGTCCATGGTTCCCATTCCGCCGGATATGACCACAGGCAAGCCCGATGCCTCGGCGATGATAAGCGAACGCTCGATATCCGGACCGGATAAGGTGCCGTCCCGGGAGATGTTTGTGTACACGATGCCTTTTACTCCCAGAGAGCCGACGGTTGCCGCCAGATGCTCATCCTTGACGCGGGTTCCGTCCTCCCAGCCGGCGACCTTCACCTCGCCGTCTCGGGCGTCGATTCCGGCAATGAAGTCCGCCGTATACTGCGCCGCCCAGCGGGCAACCTTGTCGGGATCGCGAATCAGAAGGGTTCCCACCACCAGACGTTTCACACCGAGATCGATCAGTTCCGCCACATCGTCGTCGCTTCGCACCCCGCCGCCCACTTCGACGACCATATCGCTCTGTTTGCAGATCTGTCTGATCTGATCGCGGTTGCTCCTCCGCTCATGTTTGCCGTCCTTCCATCGCGCGGCATCCAGATCGACCACGTGAAGGTACCGGGCTCCCTGGTTTGCAAACCGGAGGGCGAGTTCGGCGGGATTTTTCGAGTAACTGGTAACTTCATCATAATGACCCTGGTGAAGCCGCACGGCTTCGCCGGCGAGCAGATCAATGGCAGGAATTATCTTCATATAACGCTCCATTCGAGGGTTTCTCCCGCGAGAAAGGGCACCACCCCGTGATACTCCGCCGGCACGGTCCAGCTGCGGCGATCGAGATGTATTACCGCGTTGTTGCGGGGCACCTGATAAAAATCCGCCCCGTGTTCGCTGGTGAATGACTGGAAGACCGAGGGATCGTTCGCACTGCACGCTCCATTTTCGAGGAAAAACTGAAAGAGCGCTGGCACAGCCACCGGCGCCGTGTAGGTGCCGGCGCAACCGCAATCGCATTCCTTCTGCCCGCGCTGGTGGGGTGCGCTGTCGGTACCGAGGAAAAAACTGGTGTCGCCGCCAAAGGCCGCCTCCATTAGCGCCTCCTGATCTTCCGGGCGCTTTAGCACCGGCTTGCAGAACAGGTGGGGATTGAGGAAACCGCCCATCATGTGGTCGAGGTTTTTCATCAAATGATGAACGGTAATGGTTCCGGCGGTCTTGTCGCCGAGCTCCCGAACTGCGGCAATCCCGTTTTTTGTGCTGATGTGCTCAAGCACCATCCTCAGGTCGGGAAACTGCTCCCGGATTTCCCTGAGTACGGGCAGAAAGGCGGCCTCCCGGTCGAGGACGAAGGCAGCCGGATCTTCCCCATGGAGGCACAGGACCAGGTCCTCTTTCTCCATGTGCTTCAGAAGGGGAAATATGCTGCGGTGGTCCCCAACCCCGTCTTCCGCATTTGTGGTGGCTCCCTGGGGATAATACTTTCCGGCAGTCACCCCGCATTCGAGCATTGCATAGAACTCGTCTTCTCCGATCTCCGGACTGATTTTAAAGGTGAAAAATGGCGTAAAGTCCTCAGCCCCGGTCAGAGCCCGAGACACTTCCTCCCGGTAATGGTCCAGGCGCTCCCGGTTGTTGACCGGCGGGATGGTGTTGGGCATTATTAGTGCACGGGCAAATGAACCCGTAGTATCCCCAAGATAAGCCGGAAGGCCCTCTCCCTGGCGGATATGCAGGTGCCAATCATCTGGTTTACGGATGGAAATCATGGCACTATATTATGACTTTAGGAGGCATTATGAACAGAGAATATGCCCAGACATTTTCCCAATCCCAGGTGATGTCCCGGAATCTCCTGCGGAATGTTTATATCTGGATGGCCCTCGGGCTGGCTATAACCGGGGTTGTGGCTTACGGCACCGCCCAAAGCACGGAACTTATGACCTCGCTGTATCGGAACAACGGAGTGATGATTCTGATTCTCGTCGAGGTGGCACTGGTGTTCTTTCTCTCGGCCCGCATCATGAAATTAAAACCCATGACCGCCACCCTGCTTTTTGCAGCCTATTCGGCGCTGAACGGGCTGACGCTGTCCTTTATTTTTTACGTGTATTCCGGAGCAACAATAGCCAGCACATTTTTTATCTCCGCGGGGATGTTCGGAACCATGAGTCTTTTCGCCATCTTCACGAAGCGGGATTTATCTGGATGGGGACATTACCTGATAATGGGGGTCATCGGGCTGATCATCTCCTCGGTGGTCAACCTTTTCCTGGACAGCGAGCCGCTCATGTATCTCATCAGCTATGCGGGCGTCCTGATATTTATGGGTCTCACCGCCTTCGATACCCAGCGAATCAAACGCATGAGCGACGCCCTCAGCGAGGATCTGGCAGAGCCGGACTATATCCGCCTGAGCATCATCGGGGCCCTCAAGCTTTATCTGGATTTTATTAATATTTTCCTGTTTATGCTGAGAATCTTCGGCGGCGGCGGCCGACGCTGACTTCGGGGTTACCCCCAGTCTTTGAATAAAAAGCACGGAGATATCTGTGCTTTTTTTTATGCCCTGATATACTGATGCCATGGGCATAGACCAGTTACTTGAAAATATTAATTACTCGAATTTCACCCACCGAATCGGAAAGTTAAAAGGCGTGTCCAAGGGGCGCAGCCCCCTTTTCCCGGCCATCGAACTGCGGGGGCTGAGCCCCGGGGAAATTGCTCAGTTGGGTAGTCAGGGCAATATTTGCGCAGACTGGAGCCGCATCCGGGTGTCCCCCGACTTCAGCGCGGGTCAGATTTGGCAAAATCATTTCATCGGCGATATTGTGCTTGGCTGTTACAACGGAAAAAATCTTCCAGATCGCAGCGGGGGAGGAAGTCTTCCAACCGGCATTTACCGTTCGACATTGGAAAACAGCCACATTGCGTCGAATTGCGCAATTCATAACTGCCCGGGCATCTTCCAGACCCTCATTGTCCGTGACAGCCTGGTTTCCAACTCCAACAGCGCTGCCGAAGAGAAAAAACCCGGGGGACTGCTGTACGGAAACGGAATCGAGATTCCCGTCGGCGTCGAAACCGGGGGACGGGAAATCGCCCTGTATTCCGACCTGAGTCTTGAACTGGCTGAGCACGTGCTTCGCAATCCCGCAAATAAAACGATACGAAAGGCATATCGGAATCACATAAGCGGATATCTTGAGCAGATTCGCTTTTCCTGGACCATAATCGACAAGCATTCCCGGGTCATGGACACCAAATCGATTGTAAACAGCTACATCGGTCCCTACAGCATACTTCGGGGCGCCGACGAAATTCGAAACAGTTCGATTTTCTCTACCCGGGAGGATCCGACACTGGTCAGTAATTCATCAGTGGTTCGAAATTCCATAATTCAGGACGGCGTAGAAATAAGCGATGCAGCCATAATCGAAAACTCCATGCTCTTTGAGCACAGTCACGCCGAACACCACGGAAAGATTGTGGATTCCATTATCGGACCGAATTCTGGGGTCAGCAAGGGCGAAATTACCAGCTGCTTTCTTGGACCCTTTGTGGGCTTCCACCACCAGAGCCTGCTGATTGCGGCGTTTTGGCCCGGCGGCCGGGGAAACGTGGGTTACGGGGCAAACGTCGGCTCTAATCATACATCCCGAATGCCGGACCAGGAATGCTGGCCCGGCGAGGGCATGTTTTTCGGCCTGAGCTGCGCCATAAAGTACCCGGCAAATTTTGCCTCGGCGCCTTACAGCGTCATCGCCGCCGGCGTCACAACCCTTCCTCAGAAACTCGATTTTCCTTTCAGTTTGATCAACGAACCGGTGGGTTATTACCTGGAAGTGCCGCCGGGCTTTAATAACCTGGTGCCCGCCTGGGGTTTGGCGAACAATCTCTACTCACTCAAGCGCAATGAGGGGAAATACCGCCGGCGAAACAAAGCCAAACGAAACGTCTTTGACCTTCGGCTGTTCCGCCCGGATATCATCGCCCTTATGAAAACCGCTCTGGGTTACCTGGAAAATATCGGGGAGCGAAAGACCATTTACCTGCCGGGGGATATCCAGGGAATCGGCAAAAACATGCTCACCGACGTCAACAGGCTTAAGGCCATCGACGCATATCGGTTTTTTATCCGCTTCACTGAATTGGCGGACCTGCTGCGCGAGCTGGCACCTAATGGTACTGACCCGGCTACGGCAAAGCTTCCCGGGGATAAAAAAGAACGCAAACTCTTAGTGAGCAATCTCTCCGAGTACCTGGACATGCTTCCGCGGATACTCGAGGGAACCGAGAAATCCCGTCAACGGGACATTGACCGGGGAGGGGCGATAATTCCGGATTACCGCGACACTCACCCGTCGGTGGACAAGGATCCTTTTGTCCTCGAGGTGCGAAAAGAAGTGGAAACCGAACGCCGATTTTGTCTCGGACTCCTCGATCACCTGCGGTAAAGCCCGGGACAAAACCGACAGCGGCAATCGGCGTTCTGATTTTTCTGTTACCTGCCTGGTGAAAATAGTATTTAATGGGTGAAGGAAGGGGAAAGGCTGCCGTTTTCCGTGTCCCGTTCCGCAATACATTAAAAGAGCATTGGAGCCCGCGATGAGCAGCGATCTGCAGCAGAGTGTTGAAACTTTTTTGCATGAGGCGGAGCTTTCCTGGTCCTGGGCGGGGTTTTCCGCCTTGGACAGATACTACCGGGGACGTACCCGGGCAACATCCTACGGCAATGCACCGGAATTAAACCCCCACGAACTCATCCTCATTCGTACAGATATGAGCACCCTCGCCGCCGGCGGTTTTTCCATGAGCTTCCCGGGTATAGAAGGCATCGACTGCGTGCTGACCCTGGATGGCTCTGCTCACGACCTGTTTGTAATGTTATACGACAGTAAAGCAGAGCGCGATGCAAAATTGCGCCGCTTTTTCGGGGCAGATAATACCCGCTTAGAGCTTCTTGAAAGCCGACGGAGCCCGTCGGAATTTCGGCTCAGACCCGGAGTTTATCAGAGGATGAGAGACCGGAGCTACATAGCTGACATCGGCAATCCCGCGGAGGGGAACGGCAGCCTGCTGACCATTCTCAGCGAGGCCGTGCTGCTCTCCCGTTACCGCACCGGCGATTACGCAAGGGCTCCGGATAGCATGATCAGCGATGCCCTGAACTGTCGCTTCGATTCGTATGATGAAGGCGATGAGGCTGAACCGCGATGGGATTCCCCGGGGCTTCCTCCGGCCCAATGGCGTTACTGGCTGGATTTGATTCTCACCGGCGCCTCTGCCCATCTCGGCCTGGAATACCTCATGTGCGCCGGGGTGATTGAGCACATCGCTCCGGAACTGTCGGCCATGAACCGGACTCATCATCACAAGGACCACCATCCCGAAGGGAATGTGTGGCGCCACAGCCTGGAAACACTGAAATACCGCAAGACCACCGATTTGCTACTGGCCTACTCCCTGCTGCTACATGATGCGGGCAAACCGGAGGCGACAAGAGAAAGCAGCCGCCGCTTCAGCGGTCACGCGCAAATCGGCGCCGATCTCGCCGGCCGCCTTCTGGATGATCTGGAGTATCCCCGGAGATTTCGGGACGATGTGTGCTGGATGGTGGAAAACCACAGTTATCCGTCGGCGCTGCGTCGCCTCCCGTCACACCGGACCGATCCACTGATGGCCGATCCGCGTTTTCCCGATCTGCTTGAACTCTACCGCTGCGATATCAGCGCCAGTTACTCGGGTCCGGAAAACTACTATGCGGCCTGCGATGTGTACAACCGCTACCGCAAAGATATGGGATTGCGCCGATACCGGCCGGTGGGCTAATCAAAAGGTTTTTCGAAGAAAGCCGGACAAATCCTCCAGACGGTTGCCGATTATTACCGATTGTTTCTCGAGATTCATCATCCTGGCCAGGCGCTCGGGCATTTCCGGTTCGCCGCCGCCGGCCTGCCTGGCCACTTCGGTGAACTTGGCTGGATGGGCGGTAGCCAGGGTGCAGATCTGCCCCTCGCCGGCAAGCTCGTTCCGGGAAAACCCCTCCGAAACCAGAACCCCGGTGGCGGTGTGGGGGCAGAGAAACATGCCCTTTTCTCTCCGGTAGCGTCCCATGGTTTCGAGAATTTCGTCATCGGTGACCGCCCTGCCGGAGATCATCATGCGCATCCTGGCGGCATCCGAGTGGAAAATCGCCATGAGACGCTCGAAATTGCTGGGGTTTCCCACATCCATGGCATTCGCATGGGTGTGGACCGAGGGGCGGGGAATAAACTCTCCGCTGCTCAAATACTGCGGGATTACATCATTGGCGTTGGTCGCCGCAATATAACCGGTTACCGGAAGACCCCATCTCCAGGCGAAAACGCCGGCAGTGAGGTTGCCGAAATTGCCGCTGGGGACGGTGAAGTAAAAATCCCCGTCGCTGCGATGCTTGAGCCTGGCAAAGGCGTATACGTAATAGAAACTCTGGGGAAGCAGCCTACCCAGATTTATGCTGTTTGCGCTGGTGAGGGGAAGGTCCCTGCTGAGCTCCGGGTCGGTAAACGCTTCCTTTACCATCCGCTGACAGTCATCAAAGCTTCCCTTCACCTCGAGAGCATGAATGTTCCCGCCGAGGGTGGTCAGCTGCTTTTCCTGGCTGGGGCTGACCCGGCCTGAAGGATACAGAATTACCACATCAATGTTATTTTTCTGATAAAAGGCCTGTGCGACCGCCGAACCCGTATCGCCGCTGGTGGCCGTGAGGATGATAGCCCGACGGTCCCGCCCGGCGAGAAAAAATTCCATGACTGTAGCCAGATATGAGGCTCCGAAATCCTTGAAGGCGCAGCTCGGGCCGTGAAACAGTTCCAAGATTGAGATGTCTTTGCTCACTTGAGAAATCTCCGGACGGAATACAAATGCCTTTTCTGCGATGCGTCGGGCATCTTCGCCGCTCATTTCATCGGCAAAGAGGCTGGCGCTGAGCTGGGCTGCCATTGAGGTGAAATCCGTGCCTTCGTCGAAGGAGAGAATCAGGTCGCGTAGATCCGGCTCGTCAAGCGGATGGTATAATCCCCCGTCCGGGGCGAGGCCCTGAAAAACCGCCTCTTCAAAACTGACCTGGTCGGAAGGTGAACCCGAGGACCGGGTAGATGCGAATTTCATTCTGACTCCTCGGCGAAAAACGCCCGGTGTACCGTTCGAAGGGCTTCCCCGTGATCATCCCGGTGTATTACGAAGGACAGATTCATTTCCGATGAACCCTGGGCGATGGCGAGAATATTTACACCCTGTTCTCCGAGGGCGCTGAACAGCCGGCCGGCGACTCCCGGGCGCCCGCGCATGTTCCCTCCGATGACCGCCATGACTTCGAGTCTGGTGACATGTTCAATCTCCTGTATCACCTTAGAACGGATCTCGAACTCAAGCTCAGCGCGCAGTCCTCTAATAGCCCGGTCAACCTCGCCATCCCTGATGACCACACAGAGGCTGTGCTCGCTCGATGCCTGACTGATCATTATTGCATTTACATCGGCCCGCGCCAGTGCGCTGAAGATTTTCATGGCGGTTCCCCGGGCGCCGACCATACCGCCGCCGATCACATTTATCAGGCTAACATCCTGAATGCTGGCGATGCCGGTGATTATATTCGGGTTCGTCTCTGCGTCCGCCGCAATTCGGGTGCCCCGGGCCCCGGGATTCAAGGTGTTTTTTATCCAGACGGGGATGCTGCGCTCTACCGCGGGAATCATTGTGGAGGGGTGGAGTACCTCGGCACCGAAGTAGCTCATTTCCATGGCTTCATCAATGCTCAATTCGGGAATAACTGATGCTCCCGGCACTGCTCGGGGGTCGGCTTCCAGGACCCCGTCCACATCTGTCCATATTTCAATATTGTCCGCATTCAAGGCCGCTCCGAAAATCGAGGCGCTGTAGTCGCTGCCGTTACGACCGAGGGTTGTGGTAATCCCTTCTTCCGAAGAAGCAATAAACCCCGTGGTAATTCCAATTCCAGAATTACGGGAAAAGTGATCCGCAATACGGCGGTAGCTCTCTTCAAATCGAACGATGCCGTTGCCGTGACTGCTGTCGGTCAGCACAAGGGGTCTGGCGTCTACATAAAACACCCTGTGCCCCTGGGATGCGGCGTATTCGGCGATTATCTGATTGTTCAGCCTCTCACCGAAGCTCATTATCAGATCAAGGCTTCGCGGGCTGCATTCCTTCACCAGAAAAACTCCGTGACAGATTTCTTCCAGTTCTTCAAACTCCTTTCTGAGTCCGTTGAGAAAATCCTCCGGAGCAGACAACAGTTCTCTGGCAGAATCGCCGTGCTTTACCCAGATAGCGTCGAGGACCGCCTGATACTCCCGGTTTCCCTTTTCAGCCATGCGGGCAGCGCGAATCAGATCATTGGTTACGCCTTTCATTGCCGAGCAAATGACGGCGCGCACTTCTGCATCACCGGTGAAAATTTCCACCACCTGCGCAATATGACGGGCATCGCACACAGAGCTGCCCCCGAATTTCATTACTTTCATATGGATCCGCCGATTTCTGGTTTGGTGAGCAGTGTACTCGCGAATTGCATAAAAATGCAATATCGCCCGCAAATTCTTATATATTTACATTGATATTTGACAATCTCCGGGCGAGGCCAATTTTATCGGACTCTCATTGACATCCGACACCAAATCCGGGACACTCGGCTCATGCATCAATATCGAATAAACGGCGGCAATGCTCTGCGCGGTACCATCACCGCCAGCGGCAATAAAAACGCCGCCCTTCCCTGTATTACCGCAGCCATCCTCACCGAGGAAGAAGTGGTTCTGAAAAACGTGCCTCGCATCGAAGATGTTTTTGTGCTCTTCGACATTCTTCGGGATCTCGGAGGCAGCGTGGAAGAAGGGAGCTCACCCGGTGAGTTCCGCATAAAAATGTCATCGGTCAGTAAAACAGAAATTGATCCTGATCTGGCGAAAAAAATCCGCGCCTCCATTCTCCTGGCGGGTCCCATGCTCGCCCGAAGCGGCACCGTAGTCCTGCCTCCTCCGGGGGGCGATGTCATTGGTCGGCGAAGGCTCGACACCCACCTCCTGGTTCTCCAAGGCTTGGGAGCCACCATTGAGATTGACGGAGTCTTCTCGTTTTCTTCGAAGGGTCTTGTCGGTAATGATATCTTCCTCGACGAGGCTTCAGTTACCGCCACGGAAAATGCCGTTATGGCAGCCTCACTGGCGGATGGCAGGACGGTCCTGCGAAATGTTGCTTCCGAACCCCATATCCAGGATCTCTGTAATATGATCAATTCCATGGGAGGAAAAATCTCAGGCGTGGGAAGCAACATTCTCACAATCGACGGGGTACAGAAATTAGGCGGAACCGAATTCTCAATCGGCGCGGATTTTATGGAGGTGGGCTCTTATATCGGCCTGGCGGCGGTCACCGGGGGCGAAGTAACAATTCAAAAAGCTGACCCGCATCACCTCAGAATGGTCGAAATGGGCTTTGCGAAACTGGGAATCCGGTGGGAAGTATCGGGCAACGACATCCACGTACGCGCAGATCAGCAAATGAAAGTAATCAGCGATCTGGGCGGCATGATTCCGAAGATAGACGACGCCCCGTGGCCCGGGTTCCCCCCGGACCTCCTCAGCATTATCATCACCGTTGCAACCCAGGTTCAGGGCACTATTCTCATTCACGAGAAAATGTTTGAGAGCCGGATGTTCTTCGTCGACAAGCTGATCGCCATGGGGGCCCGCATCGTTCTCTGCGATCCGCACCGGGCGGTCATTTCGGGACCGGCGCCCCTGCAGGGCTCTAATCTGGTAAGCCCCGATGTTCGGGCGGGGATGGCCATGGTCATTGCCGCACTTGCAGCGGAGGGAGAGAGTACGATTCAAAATATCTATCAGATTGAACGGGGCTATGAAGGCCTTGCCGAGAAGCTAAGCAGTCTGGGGGCCGACATTATCCGGGAAGAGGCCTAATCAGCTGTCCTGATCATAGTATCTGAACTGCCACAGCAGTTCGTCATAGGCCTGTTGAAGGGCGGCAAACTCTTCCTGCCGCCTGGCCTCATCACGCGGATCGATTTGCTGCTCCCCGTAGCCGATATTCATGGTCGCATCGGGGTGCAGGTTTGCCGCCAGTTCCCGGTATTTCTTCTTTAATTCGCCTTCGCTGCAGTCCGGCGGCAGTTCCATCAGCCGGCAGTATTCCCGGTTAAGATAGGGCACCGAGCGCAGCCGCTGCTGAATTTCCCTGAGGGACAGCCCCATCGGTTCGAAAATATCCCTGAAAAACCTAAACTCCCGCCGGCTCAATCCGGCGGGATCGCTTCCGGCAATTCTGTGGAGCAGGCTGAAAAGGAAGTCTCTTTCGGCCTCTCCCCCGTAACTGTACACATACGACAGCTCGAGATACTCCGCGCTGCTGACCCCGTAAACCCGCACCAGCCAGGGCAGGTCCAGACGCTGATCCCAGCGTTCAGCCAGGTTCCAAAAATAATCGAGTTTGCTGCGGTCGGAACTACGGATTCGGAAAAAGTGCGCAATTCGCTCAAGGGCATCATCGCGAATCTCGCTGCTGTGGATATCGTCCACGCTTAACAGACGGTTGATCAGCCCGATGGCCGCAGCGGGCCGCAGAAAGCGTTTAATCCGGGGAACGAACTCAGCTTCCAGATAAAATTTTTCCACATCCCGGTGATTACGCCGGAGATAAAGTACCTGATCCACCAGTGAACCGGCGAGGACGCCAAGCAGCACTCCAAAAATACCGAAGGGGAGGCCGAGAATAGCGCCGCTGATTTTGCCGGCAATGATCATTCGGCACTCAGCCTCGCTAAACCGATCATTATCGCGATGAAGGTGAAGGCCTGAATGGCCGCGAGGGTCACAAGGGCGATGGGAAATGAGCTGAGTATCAGTACCGCAGACAGCAGATTTCTAAAGACAAATATATACAGATCGAAGAGGGCGAGAATAAACAGCGGAATGAGCGGCAAAAATATGTACAGGTACAGCGGCGGTCCGCTGAGGTATCGGCTGCGGCCTTTCCAGCCCATTCCGATGATGATGAGCGATACATTTATAAGACTGAAGGGAAGAAGGAGACGGTACAGTATTTCGGACTGGGGAAACAGAGGGTCCCTGCCATAGTCCGGGTAAATCCGAGCGAGGGAGAATAGCTGCAGGATGTTGACATCATTAAAAAACGGGGTTGAGGGATTTACCGCCCAAATTTCTGAAGAGTCCATGTTCATCTGCAGAACGCCTTCTTCACCCGAAGGAGCCTGACCCACCACGTAATCGGCCTGGTAGCGCAGATCCTGACGGTCCCGGTCGATCGCCCTGGTAATGAGGTAGCTGCCGGACATTTTCCCCCGGGGAATTACGATGTGCTGCAGGACCCCCCCGTCGGGCCGCACCTCGATATATTCCATGTTAATAAAGTACAGACCCCGTAAACCGTACATCATTTGCTCAGCGGCGATAAACCGCCGAATACCCGGTCCCGCGAGAGACGCACCGTCGTGACGGGACGAAAAAACCTCGGGAAGCTTAAAGAATACGTTTCGGCGAATATCCTCCTGGTTGGCGTCGGCGATTTCATCAAGGAAAAAAGCCACGGTTTCAACCTCGGGTGTGAGGAATTCTAAATAGGTAACCAGGTCCGAGTCCGTCGGATCGATTTGCTCGAGCTCCTTGAACGTATAGTAGGCATCAAGGAAGCGCCTGGCGTTCCAGGCCTGAACTGCCTCGCGCTTCAGGTCAAAAATCATCCGTGAGCGGTTATCCTCGGCATTCGGCTCGAGACGGGATATCGCCTTGAGGCTTTCAGAGAGGATTCGTCGTGCGATGGGTTCGTTCCGTTCATCCTGGGGCCCGAGGGCTATGCGGGCGTAAAACACCGCGGAATACCAGTCTTCTTCGGCAAAAAACCGCTCTGCCCGGTCGAGGATTTCCCCGTAGCTCAGATTTAGCGGTAATCTTGGCGAGGGGTTGTCGGCGGGCGCCGGCGCCGGTGTGGGCGGCCTGAGGTCCTGCAGCTCCCAGAACAGTTCGGTAGCCCGGGTATGCCTGGGCGCCAGCGCCAGAACATCATCAATCATCTCCTGGGCCATGTCCCATTCCCTGGCGTCGATGCTGTCCCCGGCCCGTTCAATGCGAAGGCTGACATAGTCCGAACGGAACCTGGCGTCGGCCTGCTGCTGATATGCCCATGGCAAGAGCAGCAGGATTAACAGGGTGTACACCACCATAGATATGAGAAGAAAAACCAAAGCGCCCTGAATCAGCTTGAAGAACGGCTGTCCGCTTCCCATATCCTCGGGACTTGCCTGAACGGAAAAGGTTAGCATAAACGCCGTAGCGGAGATGGGGATGAAATACTGCAGATAAAAGATAATGCTGCTGGCCACATACCACTGCCCGATAAAGCGGCTTTCCAGATTCTCAGGGGAGAAGACAATGGTGAGCACCACAATAATCAGCAGAATGGAAATATGGGTAAGCAGCTGTGTGACCGTTAGTTTTCTGTTTAAGCTGCTCACCGTTCGATCTCCCGCTGCCAATCCCTGACCCGGGGAAGAAAGGCGTGAAAAATGAGAAAAAGCAGGGCAAAAAAACCGAGCAATGCGGGACCAATATATCCGATGGCCCTGGTCTGCAGAAAACTCATCGCGAGTTCGCGGACAAAGAACAAATCCCCTACCCGGGTCAACAGCAATCCGCCGGCATTAACAAGGACTGCCATAACGAAGTTTATCATCGGCCATCTGGTGAGCCTCAGGAACATCCAGCTGCTGAACAGGAAAAAGAGCAGGGACAGCACAAGGGCAAGGTACCGAACCGAAAGCTCATCGGCGTATTCATCGAGAGTGGAAAACAATCTCCGGATAGTTTCCTGAAGATTCATGAGTATGCCCGTCTGGCCAAAAAGGGCAGAGCGGCTGTTGAGAATAGCAGTATCGTTCACCACCAGTGCGCTGCCGTCAGGGGTGAAGCGGCTTCGCTGCTGAATTACAATTTCCCGGCGGAGGCTGTCGTAGCTCACTTCTTCAAAATAGCTGAGGGTTCTGACACCGGGGTCATCTATGGGAGAAATGGTGACGCCAGAATCTTCGTTGTCCAGGGGGTTGGCAAGCAGGTTGCCGTAATGGAAGAGCACAACCTCCCGGAGGGCACCGGCGGAAGTATCCTGAAAGTACAGCCCTCCCCCGTGGAACTCGATAATCGTATCTATCCGCAAATCGGTGATTTCCGGGCTGTCGCCCAGAACATTTGCGGTTTCAATATTGCGGATGCCATAGTACCCGAAGAAAAAAAGCGGACCGGATACCAAAAAAAGCAGGAGCAGGGCGAGGGCCCGGTGTGCTTTAAATGACAGGATTTTCCGCAAAAGTATGAGGGTTGCGAGGGTCCCCCCAATATACAGGCTGAACTTGAGACCCCATATGAGGTTCACGAAAAACAGGGTAGCTTCGGGAGTCTGACCGAGGTTTCTGTAGAGCGCTGATCCAACCACGAGAGCATATAAAGTAATTATTAGCGTGAGTAACAGAAGCAGGAGTAAATACTGTAATGGGATCAGAAGGGGTCGCCTCACGTAATAAATGTTAGCATATGGGTATGCTCAGTGCAACGTAGAAAAGTTTAAAGAACTGCCCTATTATGATGAATAAGCGGATGGCCATGTGGTACCAGCAGTTACATGACATCCGCAGAAATGATGCTACATATACGGGATTCCTCTGCCGCACCCGAGCCTCAGGAGTATGTTCTGACCCAGAAAGAATTTTCCGACAGTCTCCAGCCTTACCTGCCCCGATTGTATCGCAGCATGTTGTCCATGGTGAGAAATCAGGCGGATGCCGAGGATATCATGCAGGATACGGTTCTGCGGGCCTTTGCAAACATTCATCGCTATGACCCGAGCCGTCCTCTGTACCCTTGGCTTCTGACAATCGGACGGAATCTCGCCCGGAACTTCCTGGTGCGTCGAAATCGGAGAGATAGCGACGCCGAACTGCCGCTGGATATCCCGGAAACCCAAACGAACAGCCCTGAGGAGGAAGTACTTAAGGACGAACAGGTAAGGCAACTACACAAGGCCTTGGCATCACTCAAGCCGGAACATCGGGAGATACTCGAACTCCAGCATTTTCAGGAGTGCAGCTATCAGGAGATAAGCGAGATACTCGCTATTCCCCTTGGTACCGTAATGTCCCGTCTCTATTACGCCCGTAAGCAACTGCAAACGACTCTGGAGAGTTACCATGAAAAGTAAAAATAACCGTGAAAACGCCCAGCCCCTCGGGTACGAGGATGAGCAGCTCATATTAAAAGTTCAGGCCCTTGTGGATAACGAGCTGCCTGAATCGGAAATCGATTCCGTAATGGCAAGCATAGAAGGAAATTACCGGTTGCGGGATGAATACGTCAGTCTTCTCCAAACCAAACGGCAACTCAGCGGCCTGCCCCGGCTGCAGCTGCGGCGCGAATGGTATGAAGATTTCGAAAAAAAGGCCCGCCGCAAACTGCCCATGTACATCGGCTCATTTTTTGCCGCCGTTTATGCCTTATGGTCACTGTTGTTTTTTGCCGGTGAAAATCTGGACTATGCATTACCTCAATGGCTGCATATCACTGGACTATTTTCCCTTACCGCGAGCATAATATCCTTTATTCTCAACGCCCTGCTGCAGCGGGGAACAGAAAAAAAGGGCGATCGTTCGTATAAGGATGTACTACGATGATATTATCAACAACTGACAGCATAAGCGGAAAAACTATTACCAAACACCTCGGGCTGGTCTACGGGAACACCATTCGCGCCCGCAGTTTTGCCAGGGATCTCGCTGCAGTCTTCAAGAACCTCGCGGGAGGCGAAATATCCGACTACACAAAAATGATGGCTGAATCCAGGGAACAGAGCATGGACCGAATGATCGATGCTGCAAACGAACTGGGAGCCAATGCAATAATCGGCATCCGCTTCTCCACCACGTCAATGATGCAAGCCGCCGCAGAAATTGTCATCTACGGAACCGCTGTGGTGGTCGAATAGCTCGTCACGTAGAATATCGATATTCAGAGCAGGATTTAACCACAAGTTATCCACAAGCAGATTTCTTTATTTTTTTATATTATTCGCCGGCTGAGATTACCTCGCCGGTGTACTTTTTTTCAAAATCCCGAATGACATTTGCTAAATTGTTACCATGTATATATTTACACTATGTCAATATGGAATTTGCAAATTTCCTGATATTTTTTTCAAAAAAGTGCTCAACAGCTATGAAGCAAATTCAATTACTGAGAAGTTATCCACAGGTTATCAACAAAAAAACGGCCCGGATTCCGGGCCGCTGTGTAAAGGCGGGTTTGCTTTTTACTCATTGAGCTTTTTCTTCAACTCTTCCATCATTGAATCAACTTCAGGATCATCGGACGCTGCGGATTCCCCGCTGCTCGAAGATGTACTGCCCCCGGAATTATCCTCGATAGCCATTTTCTTTCTCAAATCCTCAAGCATGGCATCGCCGGAACCGCCGGCTTCCAGCTGGGCGAACTCGCTCTCGAGACTTCCGGCCCCCGGACCTTCAATTTCACCGATGGCATCAGCTTCGGCTTCAATTTGCTCGACGCGACTGGCCATTTTGTCAAATGCGTCAAACGCCGAGGTATCTGCAAGTCCGGTAATCTGTTCCTGAATCTTTTTCTGAGCCTCGGCGCGCCTAGCCCGGGCGATAAGCAGGTTTTTCTTGCGTTGAGCTTCCTCAATACGCTGCTGGAGACCCTGGAGTGCGGTTTTTAACTTTTCGACGGAGTCGTGCTGGGCGGTATACTGCTCATTGTATTTTTCCGCAGTTATCTCGCATTCTTTTTTCTGGCTCAATGCCTTTTTGGCCAGGTCTTCGTAGTGAGCCTTTTTATCGGGCTCCCGCTCGGAAGCTTTGAGTGCGAGGATGGCCCGTTTTTCCCATTCTTCGCCCTTCCGGCGGTGCTCATTAACCTGCCGCTCAAGCCGTTTTTCGTCCGCGATAGCGCTGGCAACCGACTTCTTCGATTCCACCAGTTGTTCATTCATATCGACGATGAGCTGGTTGAGCATCTTTTCGGGATCCTCAGCCTTGCTGATCATCTGATTGATATTAGATTTTACGACTCGTTTAAACCGGTCAAAGATACCCATTGAGGGCCTCCATTTCTTCTCTGTTAGTGCGCTTTACTGCCCGCGGATTATTCCCTTCCAGGCAGGTACTTCTTCAGGCGGTCATAATGTTCCGCCAGCCCCAGACTGATTGCATCCAGAGACGCCTGAAGCTCTTCCATATCCATGGTATCAAGCTCAAGCGTGTCCATAAGAATAATATAATCTTCCTCGATGGCATAGGCGCCATGAACGAGATCGACATTAAGGATAAGTAATTCTTTGAAGAGATCATGGCACAGCTGCAGATCTTCTGATGGAATATTCATGACACGGGTCCGCACTGTCAGGAGGGATTCGTCCACGAAGAGCACGATTTGGCTCAGACCCTTATCGGGATCATTTATGACCCAGACGTCCTCGCTTACCCGTTCGTAGGTTACCGTCATGGCAACAAGGTAGCGTTCGATTCTTTCAATACTCATGTCTTACCCCAGGATATGATCGGACGGGCTGCTGCGCAGGAGGGCTGCTAATCAGCCGAGAAAAATCTGTCCGGAATTATCTATTGCCAGGATGGTCTTGCAGTTTGAACAGCGGAACCTTCCGGGCTTTGATGCTTTTAGTTTCGTTGAGCAGATGGGACATTTGAATATTTTCGGGAAGATATCGCTGTCGCTGGTGGCGCTTCCCTTCGAGAAGAACTCAACCGCTTCATCGAGATTGTCTTTGATATTGAAAAATTGGGAGAACCCGAGGAGTTGGAATACCTCGTAGACTTTGGGCTGTATTTCCAGCAGGACCAAATCGCCGCTTCGGGGTTTGACCGCTTTCAGGAATGCGGTGAAGGAGCCGATGCCGGTACTGGAAACATAGTTTAGACCGCTGCAGTGAAAAATGAGTTTGGTGAATCCCGATTCAATGGCCCGGTTTACCCGCTTTTGGAAAAAGTTTGAGTTATAGGTGTCGATGTATCCCGTAAGGTAGAGAACCAGGCAGCCTTCCGTACCGTCTACTTTCTGAAGGCGTATCTTGAGGCTTTCATCCCTTTCTTCATCAAATCCAGGTACAATATCGTTGTTACTCATGATTCCCCTAAGAACTTAATGCAGTCCGCACGAAGTATTTTCCGTTAATTTTAATTGTATTCAGCCTGAATTTGTTTGTCAAATAAATCGGCTTGAATTTACCACTCAAGACCGGCGCCGACATTAATAATAGAACCGTTAACTGCAGCGGCCGAATCGCTTAGTAGAAATTCAATAATATCAGATATTTTTACAGGTTCAAGCAATTTACCGGCTTTTTTCAGTCTTTGAAGCTCTTTTTCATCATAATACTCAGTTTCGACATATCCCGGGCATAAGGCGTTGATGGTCACCCCGCTTCCCGCCAGTTCCGCCGCGGCTGACCTGGTCACGCTGTTTATAGAGTACTTCACCGCCGAGTAGAGCGGAATGCTTCGGAATGGCTTCAGGCTGTCGGTCGCCGTTCCTCCGAACAGGATAATGCGGCCCCAGCGGTTCTCCTCCATATGCGGAATGAACAACGAAAGAAGTTTCAGGGGAAGCTTGAGGTTCATCTCCGTGATGTAATCGATTTCCGCATCACCGGCCCGGGACAACAGTCCGGAATGGAGGGGGCCGAATGCGTTAATGAGTATATCGATCATGTGGACATGGGGTGAAAGTTTCTTTTTTAGCTCCCGGACATCGGCTTCGCTGGAAAGTTCCTGGACGATGGTATTCACCTGGGGAGAACCGAGTTCGGTCAGCTCGGCGGCAAACGCCTCCATCTTCGCGGCGCTCCTGCCGTGAATAAATAGTCGATATCCGAGTTCGGCCAGTCGGCGGCTGACGGCGGCTCCGATACCCCCGCTTCCGCCGATAATAAGACAGCTGTGCTCAGGTGTTTCTCGCTTCAATGACAACTTCCCGCTCCTGCTTTCTTGACTGGTCAGTAGAGTGAATCTTATCATAGAGAAGGAGGCGGGAGTACATATGAAGACGCAGAACACAGGTGTTTTACGGATCGGTCTGGCAGTTTTGTTACTATCGGCAGCGACAGTCCTGTCCGCCCAGGAGGCTCCGTCGCTCAGCGTCGAAGAACTCCTCCAAATTATCGATATCGATACGGGATTGCGGGATATTTACGAGCAAATTGCCGCCGGAGAGAGCATCCCGACGGACCGTTATTATCTTCTCACCGGAACGGTGACATCAATCTCCACCTTGGATCCGGATCCGGCAGCCTTTTATTCGGAAGTGGAATTTATTTCCGCCGAATGGTCGGGAAACGAGATCCGCTCGTACAAGGCCTTGCTGGTGTTCCTTGACGGAAACTTTGCTCCCCGGCTTCCTCAAAGAGCGCCAAGAAATCCCGGGCCGGAAGTTATCCGCAACAACAGCGAGGGAATGGCGCTGTCGGAATTTTACGACATCCTCGAACTGCCCAACGGCGAGATCCTGCCGGTGTTTATCGTATCCCGGTTTAACACCCTGGATTAAACCCGGTAAATCCATACATGACAGGCCTCATTCGAAACTTCATGAGGGCTCTGGAACCCCCGGGGCTGCAGTCTCTCATTTCGCGGATACTGCTGATAGGCCTCTTAATTCTGGCTGACGGATTTCTGCTTCTCGTACTTTCCTCGCGCATTGGGGGCCTGTACAGCCTCGCGGCTGCGGCCTCTGCGAGTCTGGCGGGGGCGCTGGTTATCGGGAGCAGCTTTGCCCGCCACAGCAGACTGGCATTATTACAGATCCGCGAGGGACACTACCCCGGGCATGAGTTCGTCCATCTGCTGCCGCTCTTCATTTCATTGACTCTGATTTGCATCCCCGGGTTTTTCACGGATCTGACGGCAATGGTGTTTTTTCTTCCTCCGATGCGCACGGCTATCGGAGCGCTTCTGCATAAACGCTTCGGCGCTTCTTTTTCGGAGATTTACAACCTAAGCCGGATGAACGAAGAATAATCTGCCTGGCGCCGAGGGGCTTCGCAGGCCTGGCAATGCGGTTTACCTGAACAGTCGCACGAACAGCAGCCGAAGCCAAAAAAACGCCAAGGGAGCGAATCGGAATACTTTTACCGGGTGGGTATAGAGCTCGGAGATCCATTCTCTCCCGCCTCTCACGGCGGGGCGGACCGGACGACGCCTCCGGGAAATCACAAAATCAAACCACTCTCCGCTCCATATGCGGATTCCGCGGTTCAGATAGCGCCGGTTCTGAAAGAGCCAGCGGTCACGGCCGGGCAATCCGCTTCCCGCGAGAAGAATGTCCGGATCTGCCTTTTTAATCGCCAAGGCAACGGATTTCCCCATACGGGCCGGGAAAACCCCGGAGTATCGGCCCAGCAGGCGTACCCGGGGAAAGGTCTGACGGATGTTCTGCTCCACAGCTGAAATATCGCTGTTGCTGCCCCCAAGGAGAAACAGGCTGCCCCCCATACTTTCCAGCCAGGTCAATATTCGAATAATGGTGTCGAAGGGATAGTAGGGAACCGGCTCGTTTATTCCCAGGAATCGGCACATCGCCATGATCATCCGGGAAACCGGAAGCACCAGAGCTGCCTCATTCATGGCGCGCAGCAGTTGCGGGTCGTGATGGGCCCGGAAAATATCCCAGGTTCGGACAAACATTATCTGAGATGCCCCGTCATTCTGAATCAGTCTGCTGAGGGCGACGAGAAGATTTCTGGGCTGAACGATATCGACAGGCGCTTTATGTATATAAATCCGGTGTATGAGAACGGAATGACGGGATGCTAAAGACTCGGCTGCCAATGACGGCCCTCCAGAACGATTGTTCGTACCGCACCGAGGGCGTAGATGCCCGCTGTTTCGGTCCTGAGGATGGTATCACCGAAAAAGACTGCGTGAAAAGCTGCTGCCTCCAGTTTTTGGCACTCGTCTTCGCTGAATCCGCCCTCGGGACCAACGAAGCAGTAAATCCTGCCGCCGGCAGACGAGGTGTAGGGGCGTAAAAGCTGATGAAGTGAGCTGTCTGATCGCCGTTCCTGATGGAAGTACAAGCCTAACCCGCCGCCGGGAATAGAGCCTTTGAGCATTGCATCGATTGAAGGAAAAAATCTCAAACCCGGCATATGGGGAGAGCCGGATTGCTGAACCGCTTCCTCAATGATGCTTTTCCAGCGCTGGGACTTTTTATCAAAATCCCCATCGCTGATCTCGGGGACCGAGTAGCGGGTTTTGACGAGTATTATCTCGGAGGCGCCGGATTCAACAGCCTGACGGATTATTTGATCGGTTTTTTTTCCCTTGGGAAGGCCCTGAACGAGGGAAAAGCCCACAGCGGCTGGCCGAATATCCTGAGGAACATCTGTCAGGGGAGAAACCACACACAGCGCCTGGGCAACTGAAGCATCGACCCGCTGAATTGTGAGGAGAACATGGCGCTTATCAGCATCCCGCGCTTTGATAGAATCGCCCGGTGCCATTCTTTTTGCGAGGATGAGATGTTTGTAATCATCGCCCTGCAAAACATAGTGCGGGGAATTACCCACGCTCTGTTTAATTAAAAAGAGCTTCACCCCGGACTATTGAATGTCCGGGAGGGGGAGCAGGGACGGCAGGGAACTCATTTCACCGGGCTCTTGAGCAGGACGGCCGTCAATGATGGCCCGGGTCTGGCGGTTCTCAAGAATCTCAAGGGCCCGCTGCAGTACCAGATCATATTCCAGGTCATACACCGGATTCTCATTGAGCCGGGCCTGCATTTCCAGATTTATAAGCCGGGTAAGAAGCCGCTCGTTTATCGCAAAGCCCTCCCGGCGAAGCCCGGCAATAAATGCCCGAATCTGGGCAGCGGAGGCCTGGTCGCCGTTGCCGTCGAGAAATGCCTCGATTCTTCCTTCATTCTGAATGGTGATGAGGGCCTGACTCTCCTCTTCGGGAACTTCCGGTTCTTCGATCACCACGTCGGGTTCTATGCCCACCTTGTCGATAAACACCTCGTCAGGGGTGTAGTATCTCGACATGGTGAGTCGGAAGCCGCCGCTGCCGAGGCTCCGAACCTGCTGCACCGACCCCTTGCCAAATGTGGTTTCCCCTACCAGCACGGCCCGGTCCCTATCCCGCAAGGCGCCTGCGAGGATTTCCGCAGCGCTGGCGGTTCCTTCATTTATAATAACGACAATTTCCGCAGCTTCGTCGACAACCCTTCCCTGACGGGCGAAAAAGGCCTGATTTTCGCTGGCTACCCGCCCGGCGGTGCCGACGACGAGGCCGTCGTCGAAAAAGAGATCGGCGGTGTCTATAGCGGCGGTGAGCAGCCCGCCGGGATTAGTTCGCAGGTCGAGAATGAGATTGGAATAACCCTGTTCCTGTAAATCAAGGACCGCCTGCTCAACATTGGCTGCGGTCCGGGGCGTGAACTGAATAATTCTTATATATCCGATACCTTCGGAAATTCCCGAGTAGCGGACTACGGGAATTTCTATGTTCGCCCTGGTCAGGGTTACGGGAAATCTGCGGCTTTCGCCGCGGAGAATGGTAACTTCAACCTGACTTCCCGGCTCGCCTCTCAAGCGGCTGACCACCTCGTCGATGCTCATTTCCACCGTGGAGTCGCCTTCTATTTCGACTATCAGGTCGCGGGGTCTCAGCCCCGCCCGGAAGGCCGGCGTACCCTCAATAGGTGAAACTACCTCTACCCATTCCTGCAGCTCCGGGCGATCTTCATCTGGCTGGACTTTGTTGATGTACAGCCCGACTCCGCCGAAGCTGCCGCTGGTGGTATCGGTGAGGCTCCTCATGTCGTCAATATCAAGATAGGCCGAGTATGGGTCATCGAGACTTTCAAACATACCCTTCATGGCGCCCTCGATGAGTACTTCCGCATCAATCTCTTCGACATAATTATTCCGAATGAAGTCGAAGACCTGACGAAACGTTCGAAGCAGGCGTTCCTCTTCGAAGCTGCTCATGTCCTGAGCCGTCAACGCCGGACTGACAAAGAGAGATGCTACAATCATCAGCGAAGCCGCCGCCGATACAAACCAATATAGCCGGTTCTTATTTTTGCTCATCGATACCACCTAATGTACTACGTAAGATAACACAAAATATCCTATAGATCACAGGGTAACTTGACGGCCGGGGCATCGGACACCTACACTTCATATTGAAATGACAGGAATTAATAAACACATTCTGGTGCTCACTCTTGGGGATGTTTTGCGCTTCGGCCTGATGACCGTGTATCTGCTCCCCATTCTGGCCGGCGACATGACAATAAGCGGAGATTCCCCGACAAATTACCGCATCCTCCTCTGGCTCGCATCTCCCCAACTGCTTTTGACGGTTTACCTGGGAGCCGTGTCCATTGGCCTAATCTCCGACCAGGGTCTGAAGCCCCTTTCCTTTATCGCCAAGATACTCAGCGCCGCACCCGCAGCCCTGTCCGTCGCTTCGGCACTGCTCGCGAACCGCCAGCGGGACGGCGTACTTGTCGCCGATGGAAGTGAATTAAACAGCTATATCCTGATGACCGCCGTAGTATTAATGGATCTGGTATTCTGTATTATACTGCTGATGTACAAAACCGGAGACGACCGTAGGTCGGAGCCCGGGCAAATCTGAGGGAGTCGTCGATGCATATAGTGCCAGTTGCCAGCGGAAAAGGCGGCGTCGGAAAATCCCTGTTCACCGCCAACCTGGGCATAGCTCTGTCCCAGGCGGGCAAGCGGGTTATTCTCATAGACTTGGACCTTGGCGGTTCAAATCTCCACCTCATTTTGGGTGTGCGCCGTTTTCAGTACAGCATTGGCCACTTTCTGAATAATTCACGGATGCAGCTCAGCGATATCCTGGTGGAGACCGAGTACGGCAATCTCAGCTTTATTCCCGGCGATGCAGAGATACCCGGGCTGGCAAATATCACTGCGGCACAAAAAAACCGGATTATCCGCCAGATCAACAAACTCGATGCGGACTACGTTCTCCTCGACCTGGGTGCAGGTTCCCACGTGAACACCATCGAATTTTTTCTCGCCTCGAGCCACGGAATCATGATCACCAATCCATCGCCCACCGCCCTGGTTAACGCATATCTCTTTATAAAGAGTTCAATTTTTCATCTCCTGAACAAGTCCGCAAAGCGGAATTCTCCCGGCGAGCGATACCTGAAGGGCATACAGAAAGACGCCGACAACATGCAGCGGATCTACATCATCGAAGTCCTTAAAAATCTGATGGAGGTGGATCCGGAGAGCTACGAAGCGTTCAAAGAGACATCCCAACGGTTCATGCCAAGGCTTGTACTGAACATGCTCGAAGATCCGAAAGATGCGGATAAAATCCAGAAACTCCGGCGATCGGTGCAGCAGTATTTGGGCATGGATATGGAACATTTGGGCGTAATGTATCGGGACGATGTTCAGGATGTGGCATTGAGCAGCCGTCTGCCTATTATTGTCTACAAACCGAAGTCCATCCTTTCACAGGCCATATTCAGGATTGCTGATAAAATCATCCAGCTTGAGAGCGAGGGAGATGACAGCCTTCTCGCCTTCGATGATTTTGAAGACAGCTATGACACCGCTGAAGCCGAAGCGAGGGTGGACTTCGAATCGCGGATGGAGTATCTGGAAGAACTGCTGCACAGCGGAGCTCTCACGCCCGGCGATTTGATCGAAACAGTAAAAAGCCAGCAAATTGAAATAAACGCATTAAAACGGGAAAATGCATATATCAAAAAGAAGATTATTGAGGCCGCGGAGCAGGGTTATGAGGTGTAAACCCCTCGACCGGATACAGTGACCGCACGCTAACGAAACAACATGGCAAAGAAAGACGTCAGGCTACAGGGCGAAGCAGAACTCCGCATCAGCGATGACAAACTCACGGCGGAAATTCATTTTTCGAAAAAAAAAGACGGTCGTGAATGGTCCGCCGAAGACATCGTCCAACTCCTTAAAGACAATAAAATAAGCTACGGCTTCAAAGAAGAAGATGTACGCCAGCAACTCAAAATTGCCGGAGAAAAAAAAGATCCGGTGGTAATCTTCAAAGCAGCAAAAGGCGAAGCTCCGGTAAACATGAAAGCCGAAGAAGCCCAGTACGCCGAACTGGAAATTCCCGAAGAGCTGATGATGGTAATAGCCCAGAAACTCGAACTCTGCGAACCGCCGTCAATTCACAAAACGATAGTCAATAAGATAAAAAAGCAGAAAACCGTAAAGAAAAAATCCTCCCTGCCTTTTATAAAAGACAAGGAAGAGACGGTGGAATATACCGAAGACGATGTCCGTCAGGAGAAGGTATACGTGGATCCCACAGTGGAGGCCTACGGATACGTGCACTCCGGCGCGCCAGTGGCGAGCATATTCCCTTCCCAACCCGGCGAGCCCGGGAAAAATATCTTCGGAGACCAGGTTCCCCCGAAAACCCTGCCGGATCCCTTTTTTTACCATGGCGAAAATACCAGCAAATCCGGGCATGAAATCAAGGCTGAAGCAACCGGGATAGTCCGTCAGGGAATTAATTGGTGCGACATAGTCCCCTTTAGAGGGCATGTGTGGAACATCGAATTGTCAGATGACAAGGCAACCTGCCTGCTCAACTTCGATCCCGGAGATGCCCTGGTTGAAGCCCCCGGGTATAAACAGATCGTAGAACAGATTGAGAGCCTGGAGTATCCGATGGAAACCATAATGCCCGAAGGGCAGATTATGGCACTGATCTCTCAGGCTATCGAAGATCAGGAGGCCATCGCCGGAAAGGCCATCAGTGACAGCCAGGATGCCCACTTTGAAATACAGGTTGATGAAAACAAGCTGAAGGCCACTTTGCAGGTACGGAAGGGGCGGGGCGACGGAAAGCCCCTGGTGTTAAAGGAACTGGGAAACGCCATCAACAAGAGCGGTCTCGTAATCGCTGACAAGGCCAAATTAAAGGAAGATATTCTCGAATACTACAATTCGCCTGAACTGGAGCTGCGGAATTATGTTCTGGCAGAAGGAGTGCCTCCGAAGGAAGGCCCCGAGCAGGCTGTTGATTGGTCGGCCCGATTCCTGGATGAAAAAGAGTATCTCGATCTCAAAAAAGAGATTGAGGAACAGCGCGAGCTGATAGAACGCAATGAGGACGGCTCCCTTTTTCCGTTGGGTGAAATAGACTCCCTGGCATACGTAGAAGCCGAACAACGCATCGTTACCTTTGGGCCGCCCCAAAAAGGCGATCCGGGCAAGGACGTATACGGCAACCCCGTTGAAGGGCTCATGGGTAAAAGCCTCGATTTTATTCTCGCCGACGCAGTGGAAAAAAAAGACAACATAATAATCACCACCAGGGCCGGCCTGCTGGAGAAAGCCGAGGTTGAGGATTCGGTCCATCTCAGGGTCCGGCCCCGTCGGGACAGCCGAATAAGCGTGGATATCTCGGATGACCGTCTGGAAGCCAGGCTCAGCATCGATCCCGGCGAGGGTAGCGGCGCCGGGTTAAATGAGAAAAAAATCAGGGACGGAATTGAGGCGGCAGGAGTCACAAAAGGCATTGAAGAGGGCGTGCTCAGCGCCGCCATCGCATCCGTACTTGAAGGGGAAAAGGTAGAGAACCTGCTGTTCGCCCGGGGACAGGAGCCGGATTTAGGCGGGACAGAACAGCTGGAATTTCTCATTACCATAGCAAGCGATTCCAAAGTCACCATTCGCAAGGACGGCAGCGCCGACTTTAAGAACAAAGACAATATGACCCGGGTGACAAAGGACCAGGCGATAGCCCGCATTACTCCGCCGCCCAAGGAACCCGTACCGGGATTCGATGTTTCCGGCAAGGAGCTCCAGCCCCCCGGCGAACAGAAGCTCAATCTTCAGATATCCGGAAATATCCGCCGCGAGGAGCAGGAAGATAAAACCGTCATCCTTTATTCCGTCATAGACGGGGAACTTCGCTATGAGAAGAATCAGCTCGATGTTTTGGCGGTACACACGGTTCAGGGCAACGTGGGTCTTGATACGGGAAATATTAAATTCCCCGGAACAGTGCAGGTCGCGGGAAATGTGGAGAGCGGTTTTTTTATCATGTCAAACGCGGACATCAAAATTATGGGAGGGGTGGACCGGGCCCTGCTCTCCGCCGGCGGAGACATTCTCATTCAGGGCGGGGTCAAGGGCGGCGGCAAGTCTCTTTTGCGCTCAAAACAGAACATAATGGCGAGCTTTGTCGAGCAGTGCACAGTTCTCGCGGTGCAGGACATGAAAATCGCCAAGTCCTGCTTTCGATCGAATATTAAATGCAACGGTCGGCTGGTTATGGGCGACAAGAGCACCATTGTCGGCGGCACGGTGAAAGTTAAGAACGGTCTGACTGTGAGCAATCTTGGGAGCGAACGGGGCATACCCACGAAGGTGCACTTCGGCCAGGACTATCTGGTGGAAGATCAGGTCAACGTCCAGGAAAAGGAAATTAAGAAAATCCAGCTGCAGATTGCCGAAACCGACGCCGCCCTTCAAAAAACCGCCAAGGCAGCGGACAAAAAAAACCTGGCGGCCCTGGCCAACAGGAAAACAAAACTTATTAAACTGATGCAAAAGCGAAACGTCCACCTGTTTAATCTCAAAGAACGATTCGAGCAGCATTTCGAATCCGAGCTATTGGTAAACGGGAGCCTGTATCCCGGCGTGGTGCTGGAAAGTCACGGCCGGGATTTCGAGGTCGTAAAAGAGCAGAAAAACGTCCGTATCAGCTTTGACACAAAGCTGGGCCGAATAAAAATCGAAGAGCACGATAAAAAGGAAGACTGATGCCTCTCTACCTTAACTATCCTTCCTGGTTACAGCCGGAAGTGATTCCCGGGCTTGGTATACGGTGGTACGGGATTATGTACCTGGTTGCCTTCGCCCTCACCTATCTGCTGTTCCGCTACCAGGTCAAAAAAGAGCAGCTGGATATGAGCAGCGACGACAGTCTCACCATGATGCTCTGGATAATGGTCGGCGCATTGCTTATGGCCAGAATTTTCGCCACGACGGTCTATGACAGCACCGGTAAATTTCTCAGGCAGCCCTGGCTTATATTCTGGCCTTTCGACGGAGAGGGAAACTATACGGGTTTTCAGGGCATGAGTTATTTCGGCGGGCTTGTGGGGGCAATACTGGGCGCGGCGCTGTGGGCAAAAAAGTACAAACGCAAGCTCCTGTTTTGGGGCGATATAATCGTCCACGGGTTTCCCCTGGGGTATTTCTTCGGACGGCTGGGAAACTTCATAAACGGAGAGCTCTACGGCCGCATTACCGCTTCGCCGTTCGGGGTCATTTTTCCCTATGCCCGCAGGGTTCCCACGAGGGATCCCCGGGTGAGGGAGATAATGGAGGCTACGGGACTGGAAGCCGGTTCGGATCAGCTTCTGATCAATCTTCCGCGCCACCCCAGTCAATTGTATGAGGCTCTAACCGAGGGCCTGCTTCTCTGGCTCATACTCTGGTTTTTGGTGCGGAACAGGCGGCCCTTCGACGGGTTCAGCGTCGCCATATACATCATCGGGTATAGCGCCTTCCGCTTCGCCGTGGAGTTCGTCCGCGAGCTGGACCCGGGGTTCAGCTTTTACACCGCTCTCAATCTGAGCCTGGGCCAGCTGTTCTCTCTCGCCGGCGTGGCCGCAGGCGGCCTAATGCTCGCTGCGCTCGCATGGAAGGAGAGTCGAAAGCCGAAAGTGGAAACCTTCAGCGAGCCCTGATTGGTCCCATTACGGTCCCCTGAACCCGGGGGTTATCTTGAATGCTTCTCTGCAGCCGCAGCCCGGGGGAGGTGCCAGTCCCGGTATACGGATATAACCCGGAATCCGGCGATAAACAGAGCGATGGAAATGGCCAGTCCGCCCTGCAACAGCTCGTTTTCGACGCTGAGGGGTTGGAGGAATACATATCCGGTGGCCCCGATCAGGGCCGCCACCGCATAGACCTCGCGCTGGAGTACCAGGGGAACCTCGCGGGCGAGAACATCCCTGATCATACCGCCTCCGGTTCCGCTAATTATGCCTATCATGACTGACGCGAACCAGGGCAAACCGCTTTCCACCGCCAGGTCCGCACCGAGAACGGTAAAGACCCCCAGTCCAACGGCGTCGAGAATCCTCAGTGGATAGTGAACCCTGTCTATCACCGAATAGAGCAGATACACCGTGAAGGCCGCTACCATCGCCACGACAATATAGCTTCCGTCGCTCAACATGACAGGAGGTATTCTTCCGATCATAACATCGCGGATCAGACCGCCTCCCAGTGCGGTGAGAATGGCCAGAATGATGCTGCCGTACAGATCCATGTGCCGCCGCACAGCCATCACCGACCCCGAGAGGGCGAAAACGAACACTCCCAGGTATTCGAAAAAGACAAACAGCAGATTCACTCTTCCTCGCTTTTGCTCCGCGATCCGATGACGAGCAGGATCCCCAGTAATAGGGTTACGAGGGCTGCGAGGGCTGCAATATACCAGTCTCCATGACGGCTGTATGGGGTGAGCCCGGGCTCTTCGGGAAGTTGTACATCGACGCTGGCCGCCATGGCCCGGTAACTGGGCAGCTCGAAAAGGATCCTTCCCCAAGGGTCCACGGCGGTGGTCATTCCGCTCGCGGTGGAGCGGAGAAGCACCCGCCGATTCTCCACCGATCGGTATAGCCCGGCGGCGAAGTGCTGCTTGGCGGCAACTTCGGTGAGGGACCAGTAATCATTACTGATATTGATTATGATATCGGCGCCTCCGGTTACGAAACGCCGCACCTCGTCGGGAAATGCATCCTCAAAACATATGGGCGTTGAAAACATAAACCGGGGGTGGCGAAATACCGTTCTTCTTTCACCGGGTTCCCAGAAGTTAACGTCGAAGTCCAGCAGGAGCTGATACACCCCGGGGAACAAATCCCGGTAGGGAAAATGCTCGGTAAAGGGCACCAGCCGGATTTTGTGATAGTAATCCCGCCTCGATGCCTCGGGGTCGAAGAGGATGGCCGCGTTATAATTATCCCTGCTCTGCTCCACGCCCCGGTCATCCAAAATCACCTTGTAATCATCATTACCCGTTAGCAGCCAGGTTCCGGTGCTCCGTTGAAACTCCAGCATCTCGTTGACCACCCTCACCAGCCTGAGCCGGGGGTTAAGCTCGGGATTGCTCCACCGGGCTATATTCGGCACAAAAGCGGTTTCGCTCCAAACCAGGAGATCCGTTTCATCGGAGGATTGGAGGATTCCCCGGCTGAGGCTCGTGAGGGTTTGTAAGACTTCTTCATAGTCGTGTTTCCGGGGGTCGGAGTTCTGCTGGACCAGGGCAATCCGCTGCCAGCCTTCCTCGGGATTTTGACTTCCCGGGTGAAGCAGCTCGAGATTTCCCGCTCTTTCACCCTCTTCATGAAGCTCGATAATCGAACCGAGCTGAAGGGGACTTTCGCTGTTCTGGAGCAGAACCCCGGCCCCTCCGGCATGGACCGCAAACACCAGAACCGCGAAACCGATGAGCATCCGTTTGGCCAGCCGCCGTCCGGAGCCCTTGGTTATGAGAACCGTTGTAATGAGGATATTAGACAGGTAGAGCAGCTGGCTGATGCTCCACATGCCGGTGAGCGAACTGATTTGGATAAGCGGCGTATTGCGCCATTGACTGTGCGGCATAAGATTCCAGGGATAGGCGCTGAATCCGACGGTAAAAATCCAGTCATACAGGGTCCACATGGAACTGAAGAGCAGGGTGTACACCAGAAAGTGGAGGAACGGCCGCTGTTCAAGGGAAGCCTGAATCCGGCGCAGAAAGCGCTCGACGAACCACAGCAACAGAAAAAACAGGACTCCGTACATCCCCAGAATGACGACCGCTACCTGAAGACTCACCAGAGAGAACGTGCCAAGCCAATAATTCCTGATCATCACCGTAAGCAGGGTCCAGGAAATGCCGTAAAACATCCATCGACGGAACCCCTGGGATTGCTTCAACAGAGTAAAAAGAGGGGCCATGCTGAACCATGCCAAAAATCCGAATCCGTTGGGCGATATGTTTGACGGGAATGAAAAGCTGAACAGCAGCACCGAGGCCAGGAGCAGGGAAATGGGTTTTATCACCCGATTGAGGGTTTTGAGCCGGAGCCCGTCGTTGAGCAAAACCGGAATTCCCGCCGCAATCGGGTATATCAACAAGTAAATTCCGTAACGGAAAATCACGAACATCCGCTCGGTTCTGGTGTCCAGGGCTAGCAGAAGCCTGCCCTCAGTTTCAATAAAGCGCTGAACATAGTCCATGTTTGCCGCGAGGGCGAAAATGTATCCAAAAACGAATATAACGAGGCTGATGACGAACAGAAGATCCGGCAGCAGCATAAAGTCCTCGGACTCGGGCTGCCGCTCCTGATGGCCCAGGCGGTATGCCAGCCGTTCCGCCATGCGGTCTGCGGAGCGAACGTCCGGCGCAACAATGAGCCTGGCGCCGAAGTATAATCCCACGGAAGTATGGAGGGCGATGAGAAGAAGTCCGGGAATATCGCTTACGCTGAAATTCAGGGGGAGGCCTTTCTCAAAAAAGAAAAGGAAGAGGGCCAGGGCGGCCGCTCCGAGGTACAGCAGCATCCAGGAGAAGAACTGTTTTTGCATGGGGATATAGTATTCCGACTATCGGGAAAAAAAAAGGGGTAACCCCGGCCATTACGGCCGGGGCCGCCCCGGTGAGGAGGAAAGTCTATTCTATCGCTGCGGAAAGCTCAGCGAGGCCGCCGTCGGCCATGGCAATCTCGATAATACGCCGTCCAAGGGGGTCGAGATCGTCGGTGAGAAATTGCTCGAGCTCGGCCTTGAAGAAATCCGTGAGGATTTTGGCACCGGCATCATATCCGTCCTTACCGAGCTCGGTCTGATCCTGAACCTGAAGTAGAGTATGGGGAATCGACTGGCCGTTAACCCGCAGGCTGGGCAGGCTGTAACCCAGGAGGGGACAGCGGCTTTCGACGAGCTGCTCATCGCGGAACTTCACCGAACCCCGGCGGGCAATATACTCCCTTACTATCCATTCGGCCTTGAACCCGATGTGGTAGGCGCCGATGTACTGGTTGGGAATCAGAATGTAGCGGGTTTTCGGCGTTTTAAGGGTGAGGTCTAAGAGGATATTCGCCTGGGTCACCCGTTTCCCGGTGGCGAACGGCCAGTACGAACCTACGCCCTCGGAGCTGAGCCCCTTGGTAGTCACGATGCTCGGATTAGCATGGCCCCGGGGCGCAACCAGACGCCACAGCCAGGCAAGCGCCGGGGGAAGAAGATGCATCATTCCGATAATTCCGTAGTTGGGGTTTTCCCTGGTTGTCGGCGGGGTGCGGACTCCGAAACTTCGGACATCCACCTCCACATGTCCGGTTACCGTATTTTCCACGTGATTCCTGGGCATGATGACCCGCGGGTTGGGGCAGGGTTTGCCGGGAGCATCCATGGTGTGTTCCCAAATCAGCGCCGTCGCCCCGGGTTTGCCGTCGATGTTCAAAAAAACCAGGGGCTCAGGGGGATTTATGCAGAGCTTCTCGAGATTCGGTTCTTTGCCGTATTCATTCAGGTGGTCGACCCGGAGAAACCAGCCGTTTTCCGCATCGGTAATGCCCAATTTGCCGTTGTCCATGGGGTTGGCGACCGCCATGTCGTCGGCAACGGGATGTAGCTGGCAGGTGTCGGCCAGCTCAAGATAAAAATCATCATTAGTAATGGTGTTCCTGGCCAACAGAATGCGGCCGTCGCTCTCCCGGTGTATCGCCTGGGTCATTTCGCTCTTGCCGCCCCCGCTGGCTCCTTCGTGGAGAATTACGAACTCATTGTCATAGGGAGTTATGAGGCGCACCGCTGAACTGTGCAGCGTGGTCCGCCCCTGGGCTTCTCCGATATTTAACAGAACGCCGTAAACACCCTTTTTTGCGCTTGGTCCGGGATACAGATTATAACAGAACAGCTCATGGCAGCTTTCAAGGCGGTTGTGCACCACAACCTGCTTACCGTCGAAGTGGGTGTGGCGGAACGGCGGCGCCACGAACAGCACAGCCCGGGGTGAAAAGTCTTCCGGGATGTGGGATGCCGGAATAAAACCCTGAAGATCTGCCAGCCCGGTGACGAAGAATCCCGCATTTGACGGCGCGATTAGCATGGAGGCGCAGCGGTCGGCGTCATCGCCGCTCCAGAACGGGAGGACGACCAGCTCGCCGAGAGAGGCGAACCAGTCGAAGGTTTCGCTTCTGAATGGCGCGAAATCTTTGCCGTAGCGGTTTTTGAAATGCTCCTTATCGCTAGGATTGTCATCGGCGATGAGCATGGCGTCGGGATCCCGCCTTCGCATGTAGGCTTCGGCGTAATTCACCGACGCTCCGTTCTTGCAACGGGTAACCGACGCCTCCAGCACCTTGCCCTTGCCGGGAATGTCGTAGCTTACCTCGAACACATCGGGCCGGCCCTGGAAGGTTAGATCCAGAAGCTCCTGCCGGGTCTCGGGGATGATTAAGCGATTGGCGTCAAAAATCCGTTTTAGCTCGGGGGAAAGGGTAAAGCGGGCGGCGTGTTTCTGGCTCATGAGATCTCCATTCGCGTGTATAATTATACAAGATAATATGTATATACTTGCAACTGCGCAAGGGGCAGACCCGGGCATTTGCCGGGAGATACGGAAAATCTTCTTTGTTTACTATTATTCCATACAGCGTACGGCGGGTGCCGTCGGCCTATGTGCTTATCTGGCAGGAATTTGCTAGATCATCCCCGGGAATTTTGTTGACACTATTTGCGCAAATAGTGTATTCTCCCGACCTATTAGTCAGATTTATAGAAAGGTGGTTTGGTATGGCAAAAGCAGCCAAGGGCGCGACCAAGGTTCGTCTGAAAAGCACAGAAAGTGGTCACTGCTACTACACAACCAAGAACAAGCGGAACTTACCAAATAAAATGGAACTCATGAAGTACGATCCACACGTAAGGAAGCACGTACTTTATAAGGAAACCAGCAAGTTCTAAGGGACATCCGGAGGATATTGTGGCACGTAAATGTAAAATAAGCGGAAAAAAACCTCTTTCCGGCCATAAGGTCTCGAAGTCGAACATCAAGACCAATAAATGGCAAAAACCCAATATGCAGACCAAGCGTATTTTCGATCCCGAGCTGGGTCGGGAAGTACGGCTGCGACTTTCTACCAGCGCTATTCGCACGGTATCCAAAGTCGGTCTTTCTGCATACCTGAGAAAAAAGGGTCTCACCCTCAAGGAAGTTATGTAACTTCTTGGGGAGCCTTGAGCCCCGAGCCGCCGGTAATCACAGCTGAAAAGTTCAGTTGCGATTACCGGCGGTTTTTTTTATTTTTACACTGTTTAATGGTCGGGACTTGACGCTTGACCGCGGAGTTTCGCTTGATATTTGAAAGATATTGTTCGATTATAACATTAAGATGAAAGTTAAAATCAGCGACAGTGAAATACTTCGTGAGATTATCAGTATAGATTCGAAACTCAACAAAACCCAGGATCACGATATCCTGCTCGAAACCATATTGAGCGAAGCGCGTCGAATCACCAATGCCGATGCGGGTTCAATTTACGTAAAACGGGGAGACATACTCTATATAAAGCATGCGCAGAATGCCTCCCTTCAAAAAAAGCTTCCCGAAGGGCAAAAGCTTCCATACAAGTTCTTTACCGTGCCGGTTAACAGGAAATCCATATCGGGATACGCCGCCGCCGAGAAGGCCATACTAAATGTGCCGGATTATTATAATATTCCCAAGGACGCCCCTTACTCCCACAATGCAAAATACGACAAGGATGCGGGCTACCTTTCCAAATCAATGCTCGCAATTCCTTTGGTTACAAATATGGGAAGCTGCCTGGGAGTCCTTCAGATTATTAACAAGATGGATGACAAGGGCGAAATTATTCCTTTCAACGATGAAGATGAACAGCTTGTGGAGCACTTCGCCAACAACGTGGTAATCGCCCTGGAAAAGGCTCAAATGACCCGGGCGATAATCGAGCGCATGGTTCAAATGGCCGAGTTGCGGGACCCCCGGGAAACCGGTCCACATGTAAACCGTGTGGCGGGATTCGCGGTGGAGATTTACGACCGCTGGGCATTCAAAGTCGGCATCCCCGAGCATAAGCGAAGCAAGGACCGGGACGTATTCCGCATGGCCGCCATGCTTCACGATGTGGGAAAGGTCGGAATTTCAGATAAAATCCTCAAAAAACCCGGCAAGCTCAACGATGAAGAATACCACATCATGAAAATGCACACCCAAATCGGCGCACAACTTTTTAACGACCCTCACTCGGAGTTCGACCTCATGGCCCGAAGCGTGGTTCTCAATCATCACGAGCGCTGGGACGGAAAGGGTTACCCCGGAAAGGCTGACACAGACAGTAGCGAAATGACCGAGTGCCAGGAGCGTTTTGACAAGACGGGGACCATACACCATCTTGATCCCGAATCCGGCGAGGTGACCCAACGAGTCGACATAACTCCTTCAGAAGGTAAAAGCGGTAACGAAATCCCCATCTTTGGCCGAATTGTGGCAATTGCCGATGTATACGACGCCTTGAGGTCTACCAGGGTATATAAAAAAGCCTGGAGCGAGGAAGACGTGCTCAACGAGTTGCGGGCCTGCGCAGGCACCCAATTCGATCCGGAACTCATTGACATATTCTTCGAAGTCTATGACAGGCTTCAAACCGTCGCCGACCAGTATCCCGATTGATTGTATCGTTCCACAAACGGAAGCTCCACCTATAAAAAAAGAGCCCGCGGATAAAACCGCGGGTCTCAGTTTATTATACCATTAGGTATCGGGCATCCGGGATGATCACGCTTCTTTGAATGCGGAAACCAGTTCTTCCACGACCTTCTTTCCGTCCCCGAACAGCATAAGACTGTTATCGGCAGCGAACAGCGGATTGGGAATTCCCGCAAATCCGGGGCTCAGGCTGCGCTTGATGACAACGACTGTGCGGGATTTGTCCACATCCAGTATGGGCATGCCGGAAATCGGACTGCCGCTTGCCTCCCGGGCCAGGGGATTCACCACGTCGTTTGCCCCCAGGACTATGGTTACATCGGTGTTGCCGAAGCTCGAGTTGATGACATCCATCTCCTTGAGCTTGTCATAGGAGATATTCTCTTCGGCAAGGAGCACGTTCATATGCCCCGGCATTCGCCCTGCAACCGGATGAATGCCGAACTCCACTTCTATTCCTTCGGCTTCCATGACCTCCGTGAGCTGCCGGACTGCGGTTTGCGCCCGGGCGACTGCCATCCCGTATCCGGGTACAAAAACCACTCTTTGAGCCATCTTCAAAATCATCGCGACTTCGTCGGGGGAGGTCGACTTCACCTTGCCCGCATAAATGTCGTCGGCGCTGGCTCCATCGCTTTCATCGGCGGCGCCGAGCCCGCCAAACAGCACGTTGAGAAGACTGCGGTTCATAGCCTTGCACATGATCTGCGTGAGAATTATTCCCGAAGCGCCGACCAGGGAACCCGCGATAATAAGGATTGCATTATTAATGACAAAACCCGTAGCCGCCGCCGCAAGACCGGAATAGGAGTTAAGCAGAGCGATGACGATAGGCATATCCGCCCCGCCAATCGGCATAGTCAACAGCAGACCCAGCAGACTGGAAAGCCCGATAAGAATCCACAGGTACATCAATTCCGCCGGGTTGAGAACAAGGAGCACGGCGAAAACAATAATCGCCACCCCGACCAGGGCTTTTACGATCTGATCGCCGGGATATCGCACGGCTTTCTCGGTGACGATTCCCGCCAACTTGCCGAATGCCACCAATGATCCCCAAAAAGTCACAGCGCCGATCAGAGCCGAAAGCACCGTGGCGACGGTGAACTGAAGATCCAGGGATGCTGCGGCGACGGTGCCAACCCCGACCGCTTCAAAGAGGGCGGCGGTTGCGACAAGCACAGAAGCTCCGCCCCCGAAACCGTTAAACAGCCCCACCATCTGCGGCATTGCAGTCATCTGAATGGTGAGGGCGATTACCGCACCGATCACCGATCCTCCGGCGATTCCGACGATTATCCAGGTAAAACTGAGAATCTCATTGTTAAGAAGGGTCGCGACGATGGCGATGAGCATTCCCACAGCAGAAAGCAGGTTCCCACCCACGGCGCTGCGGGGATGTCCCAGCCCTTTTAATCCCAGTGTGAAAAAAACCGCGGCGATAATATACAGGCCGCTTATCAGTATGTTCATATCGATATTCATTCAGGCAGCCCCTATTTCTTTTTGAATTTTCCGAGCATTCGGTGGGTGACCAGATACCCGCCGACCACATTGATTGTGGCGAACACCAGGGCCACCATGCCGAGAATCATGCCGAGCCGGGAGTTTTCCGCCCCGGTAGCGATGAGAGCACCGATTATGGTGATTCCCGATATCGCGTTGGAGCCCGACATAAGCGGGGTGTGCAGAATCGGCGGCACCTTGGTTATCAGTTCGAATCCAAGAAAAACCGCCAGGATAAATACCGTGAGTAAATTGAGCAATTCCATATCTTCTCCTCGATTATTCCGGATCAGAGACCGAGAACGGCTTTGCGTTCTTCATTGGGCACCGCGCCGTCCTTCGTCAGAAGGGTGGCAGCGACAATTTCATCTTCCATATCGATTGCGAAGTTCCCTTCGGCATCGAAAAAATTCAACAGGAAGGTTTCGATGTTTTTGCCGTACAGCTGGCTTGCGTGAAAAGCCAGACTGGCCGGAATATTAAGCGGACCGGCTATATGAATGCCGTGTTTGGTGACGGTTTTTCCGGCCTCGGAGAGTTCGCAATTGCCTCCCCGTTCCACCGCGAGATCGACTATAACCGAACCGGGCTTCATCGCCTTCACCATCTCTCCGGTCACCAGGACGGGACTTTTCTTCCCGGGAATGGCTGCGGTGGTGATAACCACATCGCTTTCGGCGCACACGCCGGTCATGAATTCCCGTTGCTTCCGGTAGAATTCCTCGTTCATTTCCCGGGCATAGCCCCCGGAGCCCTCGGCGTCCTCGGTTTCCAGATCCATGTCGACGAATTTCGCGCCGAGGCTCTCAACCTGTTCCTTCACTGCCGGGCGGACATCATATGCGCTCACCAGGGCTCCCAGACGCTTCGCCGTGGCAATTGCCTGAAGTCCCGCAACGCCGACTCCGACTATAAAAACCTTTGCCGGAACGATGGTCCCCGCCGCGGTCATCATCATGGGAAACATTTTCGGCAGTTCATTGGCGCCGATAAGGACGGATTTATACCCCGCGAGATTGGCCATGGACGATAAAACATCCATGCTCTGAGCCCGGGTGATCCGGGGGATGAGTTCCAGAGCGAAGCTGGTAACTTTTTTCTCGGCATATATTTTAAAGGATTCATGACCTTGATACGGATCCATCATGCCGATGACAACCTGCCCTTCCTTCATCAGTTCGGCGTCGCTTTTTCCCTGTTCGCCGGCAGCGGCGCCGGAACGGACAGAAAGCAGCACATCTCCCCTGGAAAAAACATCGCTGCGGTTTACCAGGGCCGCGCCTTTTTCGCTGTAGGCCTCATCAGTGTATCCCGACAGGTATCCCGCATCCTTTTCGATAATGACCTCGTGGCCCGCCTTGATCAACTTCTGGACCTGGGCGGGCACCAGCGCCACCCGGGTTTCTCCGGGATAGCTCTCCTTTGGAACAGCTAATACCATACTCTCCCCTTCTTCCTTGATTTTGTATGTGTGTGCCGCCGGTTCCGACGGCCATGAAATGCATAGTGATTGGATTTTTATCCGACGGAATCACCCTTTCCCTGGAAGCTGTCCATGCTCCTGTGAATGTTGAGAAAGCGCAGGAAGGACTGAAACAGGGCATCCGGCAGGACGGCACGGAAAAATATAGCCAATGATACGGACCGTGGAAGCATCCGCCGGTTTCGTCGACGGCGGATTGAGGTGATGATCGCCCGGGCGACGTGGTCGTGGGATCTGACTCCCGGAACGATGAGCCCGCCCAAGCCGGGAATGTTCGAGCCCTCGAACATTCCGGTCTTTAAATAGACCGGGTGAATGGTGCCTATGTGCAGGGTTTTTACGCCCAGAACATGCATTTCCTGGCGAAGGGATTCGGAAAACCCCCACACCGCCCATTTCGCGGCGCTGTATGCCGTGAGGCCCGCAGTGCCGATGACACCGGCCGCAGAGGAAATATTGATAATGTGGCTTCGAGGCTGTTTTTTGAGATGCGGCAGGGCAAGGTAGCTCAGGCGCATCAGGGCTTCAACGTTTACCAGCATGGTGCGGCTCCACAGCTCGAAATCCCTATCTTCAAAAAAACCCTTCGCCACATATCCCGCGTTATTCACCAGAATGCTCAATCCCCCGAGGGCCTGCACGCTTGCGTTCAGCGAGCTCTCGACGGCCTCGGCATCGGTGACATCGCACAGTTCCGTGTGAATCGAATACCCCTTGCCGGAACATTCTTCCCGGAACTGGTGGAGGGCTTCCCGATTGAAATCCCACACAGCGACCTTCGCGCCGAGATCCAATAGTCTCAGTACGGCTGCCCGGCCTATGCCGCCGGCGCCGCCGGTGACGATAGCCGTATGCCGACTCCAATCAATCGCCATTATCCCCCCTGGTACATCTGTAACTATGCGTTTACTGCGGTTCTCCCAGAACCCGGCGAAGGGTTTCTCGGTGTTCCCGGTTCCCGATAATCTGAAGCGCCTGTGCGGGATCCGGGGGATTCTGATTATACCATATACCCTGAGTTATTTTGACAGAAATTATCCTTCGCGCCGCCGCGTCTATGCGATCAAGGGGTAAACGCCGGTAAACCGCTTCCATCAGGAGACGATCCCTTTGCTCCATCGGGTCGGGGGGGATGAGCAGCATATCCGCACCGTTGGCTATGGCAAGCACTCCGGCTTCTTCCGGGCTTTCAAGGTCCTTCAGGCCCCGCATTTCCAGCGCGTCTGTGATTATCAAACCTTCGTAACCAATTTCCCCCCGCAGGAGCTCAGTAAGAAAGTACGGAGAAAGGGAAGCCGGAAGATCGCCGCCGTCAATCGAAGGAAAATACATGTGGGCGGTCATTACTCCCCCGGCACCGGCCTCGGCAGCCCTCACAAAAGGTATGAGTTCCAGGCTGTCGAGCCGCCGACGATCGTGATCCAGACTGATAATCTCGTAATGACTGTCGCCCGAACTGTCGCCGTGACCGGGAAAATGTTTGACGACCGAAATGACCCCGTTCTCCTGGAGGGCCGCAACTCCCGATTCAACAAAATCCGCCACGGTTTGCGGGTCGGATCCGAAGGCCCGGGTTCGGATTACCGGATTATCGGCCTGGCTCATAACATCAGCAACCGGGGCAAAATTCATGTTTATGCCCAGAGCCGCCAGCTCCCGGCCGATAATGCCGTACAGTTCGGCGGCAGTGCTCGGATCTCCGGTATTCCCCATGACCTCGGCTGAAGGAACCGGCGTCGCCGGAATATTTCCGCTTCGGACAAGCCGGCTCACCAGGCCCCCTTCTTCATCCACCGCCAAAAACAGGGGAAGCAAACTGGATGAAATCAGCTCCCCGACAAGCCCGGTGACCTGGGGAACAGTCTCGAAATTCTCCCGAAACAGAATAACTCCCCCCGGCCGGATCGCCTCAATGAGTGCGGTGTCCGCGGGCTCCAGGGCTTGCAGGGGATTTCCGTTCTCGCCGTAGCGGAACTGAAGCATGAAGAGCTGACCGATTTTGTCGCTGAGGCTCATGGTTTCCAGAATGGCATCGGCCTCGCTCCGTGAATCGAAGCCGGCCTCCGGGATTTCCGACCCGTGGCGGTTCGCCTCCGAGGTGCCGGCGATACCCGCAGCGGCGATGTCGCCGGCCTGTAAATCGGAAACAGAATTGGAGCAGGAGGAAAAAAGCAGTATAATTACGGAAAGCAGTCTGCAAAGCCGTCGCAGACTGACCCGCCCGTCAACAGTAATATATGAATTCATATGTATACAAATTTGCACAACCTCGTGAGATTGTGCCGCCGCACAAAAAAATACGGTACCTAAGTTTCTTTATTGCAATGGTTTACAGGACGCTCTCTTGAACAACATGCTTGGCATGGTTGTTGCTTATTCGTAGGTACAGCTAAGCAAAAAAGGCAACAGGATTATGAGCGACCATACAATACCGCTGATACTAACACAAAACAAACGAGAACGGGTCATTTCACGGGAAATCCGGACAGAAATAATCCGAAAAACCATACATATGCTCATCGCTTTCACCCCGCTTCTTGCCCAGACCCTGGGCAGAAACATCACCGTGGGACTGCTCCTTTCAGGCATACTCATGTACACCGCGGCGGAGAGCCTTCGCCTTCACGGTAAGCGGGTCTTCCTCATCAGCCGGCTCACCAGGCTGTCTTCCCGCAAGCGGGATCAGGGACATTTTGTGCTGGCCCCGGTAACCCTCGGCTTCGGCGCCGTCCTGGCTCTTGCCCTGTACCCCGAACCCGCCGCCTCGGTTGCCATTTACGCCCTTGCATTCGGCGACGGCTTATCCAGTCTCTTCGGTAAAATATTCGGTACGGTCAAAATCCCCTTTACCGGCGGAAAATCCGTCGAGGGCAGTTTCACCTGCTTCACTGCCGTACTGTTTTCAAGTTTTATCGTTTTGCAGAACCTTCAGTTCGCATTGCTCATTGCCCTGTTCGCGACCTTTCTTGAAGCTCTTCCGACCAAGGACTTCGACAATCTGGTGCTTCCCGCCGGTACAGGACTATTTGCAGCCCTGCTGATTCTGTAAGCCGAGCCCCTTAATACCAGAAATAATCGTAAAACAGCTGAATAAAGTAGAATGACAAGCCCACCGTCAACATGACGGCGCCAACCGTGGAAGACGCGGCTGTTGTACCAAAGTGAAAAACGCTGTGACCGATAAGGTACATCATCGAGAAAACCACTCGCGATAGTTCCCGCCTGCTAAAATTCTCCCAGAGGTGCGAAATATACCCGGCGAGGGTCAAGAGAAGAATTCCCCCGACGAACGAAAGAAATTCCGTAATAAACGCCGTTTGGAACATGAAGTTCGCATCGGTGCTTCCGGTCTCCATGGGAAGGGAGATGGCGATGAACACCGAGAGCGCGGCAATAATCGACATGGCGGTTCCCTGGTGCTGATATTTAACACCGAGAAAATACAAACTGATGGTAAATCCGCTGAGCAGACCCATTATATACACGCCGACGCTGATCCGCGACAGCAGTATAATCAGAGACTGATAGGTCCCGAAGTATTGGAGAATGAGGCTGAGAACCTTAATCAGTTCGCCGGACAGACTGAACAGGAATATATAGAGGAAGAGCAGATGAGACGCGGTGATCCGGCGAAAAAACCGGATAAACAGTCCGGAAAACAACGCAGAAATCAGGAGCAGCACCGCCGAACTGGCAACCACCCTAATGACCTGCCCCGCATCGTCCCGGGACAAAACGTCGGAGACCACTGCGATACCCGAGAGGCTGTCGTTGGCTTCACTGGATATCAGGGGCGAAATAACGGCGCGCACCGGAAAAATTTCCGGGAAGAGAGCCCCCAATGCAAAAAAGAGCACCGCAAACGCGGCGCCGATTATCCAGATATAGGCAATCCAATAGATGAGCTGTCGGGTGCGCACCGTCATGACATGAGTATAGCATGTAGTCCGAAAGAAAATGCTACAGTATCGGTACGGACGTTCGATAAACTATATGGAGGTTCATCCATGTTGTCACAATTTCGAAAAATCAGGTGTTTGATTCCTGTTGCCATTGCGTTGTTGCTACTGACGGCAGCACCGCTCTTCGCGGGTGATGTGGCGTATTTCCTGAACCTCGGATTCAGCGAAGACAGTTCGGCCTTTATGTTCGGCCAGTACGGCATTGACGAGGAGACTTCGTACCCCTACGCGGAGAGCTATATCGTTGACGTGGCGGAAAACGAATTCGTCCCCGGCGGCACAGCCCAGATTATAGCGGACAGTCCGGCGGTTCCCGGTCAGGACGGAATCGGCGCCCTGTTCAACCTCACACGGCAACAGAACGAAATCGTTGCCGAATACCGAATTGATCATCTCAATATGGGACGCCTTGTATACCTCTACATCAATGGAAGCGAACCCCGACGGCAAATACGTTTCCGTGATTTTAACACCGGCACCCGATACACAATAAACCTCGAACAAACCGTGAGGGGGAGTGAATCGTCCCCCGAGGCCGCCTTCCATATAAATTTCGCATCTGAAACTAGCGATGGCGGACGGGAGGCCAGGACCATCGGTTTGCCGAATTTCTACCGGAAAAATATCAACAACTACAATATCAAACAGGTCCTGCTTTCCCCCGACGGTAATTCGGTCATAATCGTCGTTGAAAAAATCCTCGATTACGAGGGCGGCAGATATCTGCGCTACATGGTTGAAACTGCCCGACTTAACAACTAATATCCTCTGTTATGGCAGAGAAAATAACTCCTCGAGAAGAAAACTATTCGGACTGGTATATCGATATCGTCACCCAGGCAAAACTCGCGGACTACAGTCCCGTTCGGGGCTCAATGGTCATAAGGCCCCGGGGTTACGCGATCTGGGAAAAGGTGCAGTCCAGCCTGGACCGGATGTTCAAGGAGACCGGGCATCAAAACGCCTATTTCCCCCTCCTGATCCCCGAGGAGTTCATGCGCCGGGAAGCCGAGCACGTCGAGGGCTTCGCCCCCGAGCTCGCCGTCGTTACCCATGGCGGCGGTCAGGAGCTCGAGGAGCCGCTGGTAATCCGGCCCACTTCGGAAACCATCATCTGGAGCATGTACAATAAGTGGATCCAATCCTACCGCGACCTGCCGCTTTTAATAAACCAATGGGCCAACGTGATGCGCTGGGAAAAGCGGACCAGACTGTTTCTCCGCACCAGCGAGTTCCTCTGGCAGGAGGGGCATACGGCCCACGCCAGCGCCGAGGAAGCTGAAAACGAAACCAAAACCATGCTCGAGGTGTACAAAACCTTTGCCGAAGAGTACATGGCCCTTCCGGTTCTCACGGGAGTAAAAAGCGAAAGCGAGAAATTCGCCGGAGCTGTCGCCACCTATGCCATTGAAGCGATGATGCAGGACGGCAAAGCCCTGCAGGCGGGAACCAGCCATTTCCTCGGACAGAATTTCGCCAAGGCCTTCGACGTTACCTTTCAGAATAAAGAGGGAAAGCTCGACCACGTGTGGGCCTCCAGTTGGGGAGTATCTACCAGGCTGATAGGCGCGCTGATAATGGCTCACTCGGATGACAGCGGGCTCATCCTTCCTCCCAAACTCGCCCCCACCCAGGTTGTCGTGGTTCCCATCTACCGGAACAAGACCAAAGATGAGGTGATGGACTACAGCGACAAGATTTACGGCGAAATAAAAGAACGTCTCGGAGGACTTCCCCAGACCGTTCAAATGGACACCGATGAGCAAAATTCTCCGGGCTGGAAATTCGCCGAGTATGAAATGATCGGCATACCGATCCGCATCGAAATCGGCCCGAGAGACATGGAAAACCGGAAGGTCATGCTGGTACGCCGGGATACAAAAGAAAAAATTCTCATGGATGCCGAGAAGGTGGCTGACGCAATTCCCGGCATACTGGAAGATATCCAAAAAGGCCTGTACGAGCGGGCTAAAAAATTCCGTGACGACAACACGCGAACCGCCTCCAGCTACGAAGAATTCGTTGAAATATTTTCCGGAGACGGCGGCGCCGGCTTCGTCATCGCTCCCTGGAACGGCAGTCCGGAGGTCGAAGCGAAAATCAAAGCTGAAACCAAGGCGACCATCCGGGTTCTTCCCTTCGGAAACGAGGATGAGGCCCGGGGGAAGACCTGTATTTTCTCCGGAGAAAGTGCTCGCCACATGGCGGTATTCGCACGGGCATATTAAGAGGAAGCCATGAAAAACTGTCCGTGCGGAAGCGGCAAACCCTTTGCCCCGTGCTGCCAGCCTTTTCTGGACGGCAGCGCCGAGGCTCCCAGCGCCGAAGCCCTTATGAGATCCCGGTACAGCGCATATGTCCGGAACAACATTGATTACATAATTAAGACCCACAACCCCGACACCCGGGACGGTCTCGATGTGGAGGCAACCAGGACCTGGGCTGAAGAATCCGAATGGCGCGGGCTGGAGATAATTCGCTGCGAGGACGGCTCAGAGGGCGACGAAACCGGACTTGTTGAGTTCAAGGCCTCCTACCTGCAAAACGGCGAAGAGCTGCGGCACCACGAAGTCAGTTATTTCAAACGGGTCGGCGGGTCCTGGTTTTTCGATGAGGGATACCCGGCGCGTGATACCTACGTCAGGAAAGAACCAAAAATCGGAAGAAACGATCCCTGCCCCTGCGGCAGCGGTAAAAAATATAAAAAATGCTGCGGAAGGTAAGTGTAGCGGTCGTTCTGTTCCTGTTTGCCTCCGGCTTTGTGGTAAACGCCTCCGGTGGCCGGGAAATAGCCGTGGGCATAGGTTTCGCCGACTACATCTTTCCATCAGCCCAGGACGGGAAGGTCAGAGCCTTCGCGACTGACATGGTATTTACCGATCAGCCCAGTGAATTTGTGTATCAGACCCGCAATGGCAGCATTGTTACCCGCAAGATTTATTACCTGCATTCGAGAACCATCACCACCGAAACCTGGGATATTTCCGGCTCGCACATACGCTTAACCGGCCTGCAGCAACAGGTGTATCTGGATGATAAGCCGGTAATAGCCGAAGTGGAGTTCCCGGATAACGGATTAATCCACAACATGTCGATGACCTTCATGGGCATCGGAGATCAGACGGGCCGGCCGGTGTACGCCGAAGAGGAACGGGTAATCAGCCTGGAGGAATCGTATTTTCACAACGAACAGGGCGATGTGCAAAGCGGCATAGTAATTGAGACCGCAGGCTCATACCGGGGCCCGGAGTTTGATTGGGAATCTGTGGCGATGGAATCGTTTTACCAGTACATTCTCGGTCTCGGCCTGGTGTATTCAAGCAACATCGACGAAGACGGTTGGGGCCGCAGTATACGTTACCAGGACAGCATGAGTCTCGGGGAGTTCATGGAGATATGGACCGGCCGACGGGATCCCGGTGGCAAACGTGAATCCGGCGATGCGGATCTTATCCGGGTGTACATTCCCGCCAAATGGAACGACTGGTCCACTGTAGACGAAATGACTCAGGTTTCCGAGAATCTGTATTCCTTCAGGAAATGGTTTTTGCCCGATCGGACATACGAGTTCAGATTTTGGGACGGAAGCTGGCAGAGCACATATAATCTTACTGTCTCTCCCGACAATCACGCTGCAGATATTATTACGGGGTTCCCGGGCTATGCGTACGGAAATATTCCGCTCAAGGTACCGGTTGCAGGATACTACCGGATACTCTATCAACGGGAAGAGGGCATATACTGGATTGAAGGGCCTCTCACCCGGAATTCCCCTCAGTAACGCCCACACACACTCTCTTACCTCGCCGCGGTTTTCTTTTGTGCCGGATTTTGCTATTTTATTTAGTATACTAAATATTTTCAAAACTGGAGCCACCATGAAATCATCCGGAAGAACACCGCTGCTGCGAGCAAAAAAGATTGAGTCGATGTTCGGGCTCGGCGAAGTATACCTTAAGTTGGAAGGTGCAAATCCGCACGGTCATAAGTTCGACCGCATCGGGGAAACTATCGTCCGGGATGCCCTGGCCGGCGGTTTCTCGTCAATCATCGCCGACGGCCCTCGCCGGTATCTGCACTGTCTGAAGCAATTCGCCGATGAACGGGAAATCGGGCTGCTCGTGCCCCTCTTTCCAAACCAGGCGTGGAAGCGCCAGGATTTCGCAGAGAATGAGCTCATAGACCTCAAGCGCACAGGCTCTGAAGACAGGGTCGGGGCAATCGAAAGAATATGCACAGAACGAAACTGCTATAACGGTGCGACGGGTTACCATAATTCTCACCTATCTATCCTCGCACTCGAAGAAATCGGCGAAGAACTGGTTGAGCGACTCGACGACATTACCACCGTATTCGCCCAGCTGAGCTACGGCTACACGGTATCGAGCCTTTACAACTCCTTTTTCCGCGGATGGACACGGGGAGAATTGGATCGGTATCCGAAAATTTATTCCTGCACGATTCCCAAAGGAAACCGCATTTATGAGGACTACAAGAAGCAAAACGGAATTGACGGGATCGATGATTACGAAATCAAACTCAATAAATACACCAAAGAACTGTACATCGAGAACACTCAGCTTCTTGAGGATTCGCTGGGGGCCATACGAGATACTAACGGGCAAATTGTCAGCATAGATGAGAAGACTCTAAAAGAAGCATCGAACGACCTTCGAAAAAGCGAGATGCTCAGCGTCTCGGCGGAGGAATGCTACGGCTTCGCCGGATTTTACAAACTTGCCAAGGAGGGCAGGCTCGAAAAAGGAAGGCATGTGGTAATCCTCAACGACGGACGGGCCGACATCGATATCCAACGGATTGAGGATTTTTCAGAACATTCGTCGGAGGAACTGCTCGCCTTTGTCGATACCTTTCTCCAGCAATACGGCGACCCGGAACATGAAATGCGCGACGCCATTGCTCACGCGGTTTCCCGGGGTGCAATATTTTTGGCTAAAATGAACGGAGAAATCCAGGGGATCACCGTTGTTGTCCATACGGGGTTTGAAGAGTTTCTCCCAAAATACCACCTGGCGTATATTGGTACTAAACCCGGCCGGAAAGGACGGGGAATTGCCAGCAGCCTCATAGAACAGGTTATTGCCTTCACCGAGGGCAACGTGTCATTACACGTAGATCTGGATAATTCCCGGGCTCGAAAGCTGTATGAAAAATTCGGATTCAAGACAAAGTACTTCAGAATGATGTATGCCGGAGGGTAATTATGAACACCCTGACTGATGCCGGGGAGTATCCATGGCAGGAGCAGATTGAACCCCTCTTTTTACGACTGGTGGCTGTAAAAAGCGATTCAAATACCGCCTTCGAAGGCATTATCGAGGAACTAATTCTAAGCTGGTTAAAAGGCCGGAAGTACTTCACCGAACATCCCGCACACACGGGTTCTGCCCCACTGCAGGGAGATATGCACAACCGAAGGGTTCTATGGGGATTGGTGAAGGGCCGGGGGGCTAAAACCGTCGTGCTGATACATCATCACGATACCGTCGACACGGCGGATTACGGAAAATTACGGGACCTGGCCCTCCGCCCGGATGAGCTTGCTGCTGCCCTCTCTCAACGGCGGCTTCAGCCGGCTGTCCGCGCCGACCTGGAGTCCGGCAGATGGTTATTCGGCAGGGGAACCGCGGACATGAAAGCCGGAGCCGCAATTCAGCTCGCAGCCCTGGACAGATTTTCCCAGGAGTCCGAACCGGAGGGAAATTTGCTGGTGCTCAGCGTTCCCGATGAGGAGTCCCTTTCAAGGGGCATGCTCGAGGCGGTAAGGCTTATGGATGACCTTCGGAAAGAACACGGCCTGGAGTATATCCTGACGGTAAATTCCGAACCCTATTTCAACCAGGTGCGCGGCAAGGCAATCCTCTTCGAGGGATCGGTGGGAAAAGTTATGCCCATTGTCTATGTCCGTGGAGTCAAAAGTCATGTTGGGGACCCCTATGCGGGAATTAATCCCTCCCTCATTCTGGCTAATATTCAGAGGCTCACGGAGCTCAATACCGAATTGTGCGATGTTTCAGACACCGACGCCACTCCCCCGCCGGTGTGGGTGAATCTCAAGGATCGGAAAAAAGCCTACGATGCCTCTATTCCGGAGGCCGCAACGGGATACTTCAACTGGCTCACCTTCAACAAAACTCCTGCTGATATCATCGAGATTATGATGGACCTTTCTTCAAGGGCTCTGAACGAAACCCTGTCCCATCACTCGGCTTCTTACCGCACGTTCTGCGAAATGACCGGGGACAAACCTGACCTGGCGGATTTCGAGCCGCTGGTGTTGGATTTTGCCACCCTGTTTGCCCGGGCCCGGGAGCATGCCGGCAATGGTTTTTCCGAAGAGTACCGGTCCCTTGAGCAGTCGGTCGCAGACATGGTGGACCGGTCCCAGATTACGCTCCCTGAGGCAGCTATCAGACTACTGGAGTTCTGTGCAGAGGCGTCAGACCTTCAGGGGCCCGCCGTGGTCATCGGGCTGTCCGGCCCCTATTACCCTCATGTGGCAAACGCGAATCTGCCCGATGGATCCAGATATGATTTGCACAGACGTGTTGATGAGATGAGCAGACAGCTTTATGGAGTCAGCTATGAGTCCCGAAAATACTTTATGGGGATTTCCGACACTTCGTATGCATCATGGACCGGAGATGACGAATCGACCAATGCCGTAAAGGAGAACAGTCCGGGTTGGGGCGGCATTTATCGAATTCCGTTTGCCTCACTGAAAAAACTGAATTCCCCGGTTCTCAACCTTGGTCCATGGGGAAAGGATCTCCACAAACCCACGGAAAGGGTATTCGCCCCCGATGTGTATAATCGGGTACCGGAAATCCTCTATAGACTCATCGCGGATATCCTGGGAGAAACCGGCCCTTCATGACCTGCGGCGCCTGATGTGAAGCAAACGCGTGACCAGCGGCGGTCCTCGAAACGAAGACCTGTTCACTCAATGGGGATTTTCCCCAAGGGCAGGAAGGCGCTGGTTTTTTATTAGGCTGATGTTATACTTCTTAGTATGAAAACCGGCATCGCCGCTTTAGCGCTACTATTCGCCCTCGCCGTTCCCTTTAGCGGTTTTGCACAGGAAGATCAGCCCCAAGAGGATGTTCCCGGCTCACCGGCCGCCGCGGTCGAATTCACTCTACAATTGCGAAGCGGCTTACATTGGCAGGGCCAGAGCGAGGGCACCACCGGAGATCCGGAAAGCGGCGATTTTCCCAACGGCATATCGACAAGTCAGTGGTTTAACCACGGAGGCGTGGGGCTGATAATCGGAATACAGCCCTTTCTGAATTTTTCACCGTCGCTTGATTTTTACGTGGATGAATACATCTTTCTGGAAGAGTATGGCAGAGCCTTTATTACTCAGGCGCAGACCGGGAGCAGTCTCGGGCCATTGGCGACGGTTCTGGTGGTTCAGCTCAATCTCCCCTGGATGATGCGCCTTCCGCTCAGTGAAAATGCCGGCTTTGACTTTGCGGCCGGCATCAATATAAATCTTCGTATTCCGGCCTTTGCCCTCGACGGAACCAGCGACACCGGACCAATCGCTTCCTATCTGCTGGGCGGCGGGCGCTTCTTGAATTTGTACCTGGAGCCGGGGTTTTCCTTCGGCCTCTCCGAGTCCATCGGGTTCAGCCTGGCTGTCCGCAGCCTATTGCCGGTCTGGCAGCTCTGGGACCCCGCCGGTTCACCGTTCTGGGACAGTCTGTACGCCGGCCTTGTGCTGGGAATTACATTTAATCTTTAGCCTGCAGCCCCGTGCATCCAGATCCGAGCCTCGGCCATCAGCCGAAAGAAGAGAACACTAGTTTCGCATTTCGCGTACCGAGGCATTCTCAATCAGCGATTCGTGATCTGCTACGAGCTGGGTATTCATCAGCACGACCATGACATCCAGTAACACCGCAATTGAAGTGAGAATAGGGGCAATAGGCAGAAGAATGAGGAAGCCCTCCTCCAGTCCCTGCCCATACCAGGTAGAAATTACCGAAAGGCTGACCACCATGGCGTTGCCCGGAACCGTGCCGAGCATAAAACTAATGAGGATGCTGCTACCCATAATCCACAGATATTGAAGCAGGGATATATCGAGACTGGAATATGATCTGAGTATGAGAATAAAACTGATGGTGGTGACCAACGCGGTTCCGCTGCGGCTGAATATCGCTCCGAGGGGCATGGCGGAATAGCTCGCTTTCCGGTTGATCCTCATATTCTCACCGGCAACACCTATTGCTGAACCCAGGGTGTAATACATATCCCCGGAAAGCAGGGACGATAGGGCGGTCGGCATGGCAGAGAACAGCCAGGCGTAGGGGTTGCGCTTTCTGTCGCCCAGCAAAAACACAATCCCCGGCAGCAACGCGAAAATCACGAACAGCGCCGCCCCCAACACAACAAGCAGAAGCTGACTGAACAGTTCGAGGTCTGCCATGCCCCTCAGCTGGGTGGTCCGATAGGCGGTCATAAAAAAGATTCCCACACTCAGAATCTCAAGCATAATGCGGTTCATTGAGAAAACTACCCGGGACAGGCTCTCGAAAATATCGACAACAGGTGCGGAAATCGATCGGTTATACAGGAGTCCCAGGCCCAGGAGAATGGCAAAAATAAAGACCGGCAGAAGAAAATCGCCGCTGTTGCTGAAAATTGAAAACAGGTTTTTCGGGAAAACCTGAGTGAGCTGCTCTCCAAAACCCGGGAGATTCCGCACCTCGGTTTCCTCGATAATTATGGGCACCCTTTCAGGTGAAAAAACAGCGACAAAAACCGCCGCAATAACGCTGGCCGCGCCGGCAGACAGCATGGAATACCCCATCATCCGTCCGTACAGCGGGAGAAATTTTTTCTCCATCCACAATTCGTAACTGCTAATTACCAGCCCGAAAAAAACCAGGGGGAATACCAGGTAGCGTCCGATGTGCAATACATAATTGTTAACTGTGACAAAAAAGACTTCGGTATCGCCGCCGTTCAACGGGAGAAAAAGACCAAGAATTGCACCGAGGGAGGCGCCGATGAGATATTTAAGCCAAAGTTTCATACATGGAGATTACCTCAAAGCAAGGTCGAGGGCAATGCTCAGTTCGCAGTCCGATTAGCGGCCGAGGGAAAATAAGCCGCCGCGGTTCTTGAGAGGGTACCACCTACCCGAGGGCTTGTTCTCGAGAATTCCCTGACAGATATGATCAGCAAAATCATCGGCCGATACATCCCGGGCGCTGAAGCCCCGAAGAACTGTGGTATCCTGGCTGTAGTAGGCGAACAGACTGTTTGCCGCTGCTTCGACCCCGCCGTACACCAGAGAGTCCATCGGTCCGGAAACTTCCGGGCCGCTGTTTTGAAGGACGATATTTATGGAGCCCGACCCGATGCGGTTAAAGTACGCCATCGCTTCTTTTACCAGGAACATAAAGCCCTTGATATCTCCATCAATGCGCTCTTCGATTTGCCGGCTGCTGATGCTTTGAATGGTTTCATCAGTCGCCATGATGCTCTGAACGATGAGAAGGTGATTAACAGTAATTTTCCGGTTCGAAAGCTCGAGGAAAAGCGAGCGGGAGGAAATGGGCGAACGCCGCTCATGCTCAAGCAGGATGAGAGATTCTTCATCGGCATCGGGGAAAATTATTTCCTCGTTTTCCCGTTCTATTCCCGCGATAACCTTTCGTTGGTTTTTTAACAGTCGGCTAACCAGGCTGCGGCTGAGCGGGCTTTGATTTCCTGTTATCAGAAGGGTCTCATCCATGGTATGTTGAGTCTATATTCAGGCATTTGCAGGGTCAAGGGCAAAGGATTTTCAGGAGACTGGCATGAACATCGCCATTGGGCAGATTAACTCGGTTATCGGCGATTTCGCCGGAAATGTGGAAAAAATCATCAGTTATTCAAAGAAGGCTGTATCTTCCGGCGCTGAGATTATCGTATTTCCCGAACTTGCGGTCTGCGGGTATCCGCCGATGGATCTCCTGGACCATCCGGCCTTCCTTCAGGAAAATCTCCAGGCGCTGCGACGGCTCCAGCACGAGCTTCCGGCCGACATTGCTGTGCTGGTCGGGTATGTGGAAAAGAACCCGGGACTCAGCGGTAAAGCCCTGCAAAATTGCGCTGCGGCGATTTACAATGGAAACATCGTTCACCGTCAGGCGAAGACCCTGTTACCTACCTATGACGTGTTTGACGAGGCCCGGTATTTTGAACCCGCCCATGAACGCCGTCTCTGGATACACAAGGGCATTAAGATCGGCATCGCGATCTGCGAGGATCTCTGGTGGGAGAACGAGGAAGCGCAAAACCTGCGATACCCCGTCGATCCGGTGAGTGAGCTCCTCGATGCCGGCGCCCGGATGATTCTCGTACCTTCGGCGAGCCCCTTCCACGCTGGAAAACTGGCGACCCGGGCCCGGCTAATCCGTGATGTGGGGGTATCAAGCGCTGCGCCGGTGGTCTACGCAAATCTGGTGGGCGCCAATGACAATCTCATTTTCGACGGCAGATCACTGATTTCCGACACAAGGGGCGACATTCACGCCATGGCCAGGGAATTCGAGGAAGATCTGCTGATCAGCGATGTTCCGGAAATCGGCAACAAGGTTTCTCCGGCAGTCGATAAATACCGGGAGATCGAAGCGGCTCTTGTGCTGGGCATCCGGGATTACCTGGCGAAAACCGGTTTTCAGCGGGTTCATCTCGGATTATCCGGAGGAGTTGACTCCGCCCTGGTTCTGGCACTCGCCGTCCGGGCTCTGGGTCCCGATAAGGTCGAGGCCTTTATGCTCCCAAGCCAGTATTCGTCGAGCGGCAGCATAACCGACTCAGAAAAGCTCTGTGAAAACCTGGGATTGACTCCCCGAACAATCCCCATAGAGGAGCTGTACCACAGTTTCGAGAGGGCTCTGGAACCGCATTTCGCCGGTCTGGAAGCGGGTCTCGCCGAAGAAAATATACAGGCGAGAATCCGGGGAAATCTGCTCATGGCATACTCAAACAAATTTGCAAGTCTGGTTCTCACCACGGGCAACAAATCAGAGCTCGGAGTCGGATACTGCACCTTGTATGGAGATATGGCCGGTTCACTGGCGGTAATCGGCGATCTTTTTAAGACCGAGGTATATGAACTGTGCCGATATATAAACAGGGATGGGGAAGTAATTCCCGAAAGCATTCTTACCAAGGCGCCCTCGGCGGAACTTCGCCCGGATCAGAAGGATGAAGACAGCCTTCCGCCGTATGAACTCTTGGACGAGCTGCTTCGGCTCTATCTGCTCAAGGGCTACACCGCCCGGGAACTGGTTGGTTTAGGACATGATGAGGAGCTGGTCCGCCGGGTAATCGGCCTTGTAGCCCGATCGGAATACAAGCGCCGTCAGGCACCGCCGGTACTCAAGGTGTCGCCAAAGGCCTTCGGCACCGGCCGGCGGATTCCCATTGCCCGGAGCATGTACGAAATGCGCCTTCCCGGACGCTAAAAGCTTTACCTTGCGAAATCAGCAGCGGCCGGGTTACTATACAACGGTTTTTCCTACAAAAACCCAGGAACGAGAACATGGAGACCAGCACTAAAAAAGGCGTCATCGACATCCCCATGCGGGTCATCTTTACTGATGACGGCGTCTCCTATTTCACACAGAGCGGTAAAAAAATCAACCGGTTCAAACTTTCCGACGGTGTTGAGGAATACGGCATCCATGTTGTCGATTTCAGTCCGGCGACCATTCAGCGCATGCAGCTTCTCGATTACATCAGCAAACTCGAGCTTCCATTAACCGACGTGGTTTCGAAACGAAGGGAAATAATCGACTTAATCAAACTGATGACCTACGGCATGCTGTACCGGCAGTTCAACACCCGCCTTTTTGAGGAGGTGGTCGAGTCGGAGATGATTATGCATTACAATCGGCACAACATAAAAAACCCCATCGACTACCGAACGAAAATAAATCAGGCGGTACTCAACAATTTCTTCCAGAAAAACATGGCCGCGGTACATGAAATTAAAACCCTGATGGTCAAACCCATACTCAAACGACTGGAGGGGAGCGACAGCCTGCAGGATTCTGAAAAAGAGCAGTACAGTCATCTTGCCCGCAAGTACCTGGACAACTTGAATTCCCTCATTTACTTTATTCTCAGCATCCATCGGGGCTCCAGCGGTTATTACGAGCTGATCCGAAGCGGACAGCAGCTGCTCTCGCAGTTTATGGACAAGGCCAGCATTCCCGAGTATCTGGCCTTGATGCTGGTCGAACTGCTGATGAACATGGCCATGAGCGACACTCAAAGTTCCGCCCTGAAGAAGCTCCTCGATGACGACAATATTTACGTGTTGTTGCGGCTCAGTAAAAAGCGCCATGAAAAAGGTGACCGCTCCCGCATGCATTTCATGATCTCGAATCAAAAGTCCGGTTTCGAGGATATGAAGCAAAAAATAAACAACCGCATCACAACAAATATCAGCGGAAAGAGCCTGAAAGATTTCTACGAGGGCACACCGGAGATTGCGGAAAACATGAACCTGGGCCTGTACTATCTTTCCTACCTCAATGAGGCCTGTAAAAAAGTCCATATCAATTTCGAGAGCTTTGTGAACCGCAACGAGACCGACGCCACAACCACCATCCACATCATCCTCACTATCTGACCGGCCGCAGGGAAATGGGCCGCACACACCAGGTAATCTTGAATATGATTCAGGAATAGAGTATATTGAATCAAAGTTCAAAATTTGAGGGTGTTATGGCCAGACAACAGGACGAAGAAAAGCGGGTAAAAATCCTCCAGGCCGCCATTAAGGCCTTCGGTGATCAGGGATTTACCAACACTACCATGAAGGATATCGCCATAGCATCGGGCATCGCCCCGGGGTCTATCTATACCTACTTCAAAGACAAGGAAGTGCTGTTTATATCCGCCGTAAATGCGGTGTGGAAAAAGTTTTACCGGCAGCTCAACAGCATCCTTCACTCGGAAATGGAAATCCAGGACCGGATAACCGCAATCACCAATTACGGCTTCGACATTCTCAAGGAACTCCATCCGCTTGTACGGGGCATGTATCAGGAAGCGAACAGGCTCAACCTCTTCCGTAAAAACCTCGTACGGGTCAGCAATCAGCTCTCCGCCCTCTTTGACCGTCCTGAGGCCGCCGCCTATCCTCTCTCGAAATACGACCCCGAATCCCGGGCCTACCTTCTCAAACTCTGGATATCCGGTATTTTGTTCACCTTTTCATCGGTATCCAACACCAGGCTCAAGGATGAAATTTCAAAAATGAAAATCCTCATCTCCCAGGGCCTTACCCCAGACAGCTCAGGGGCCTGAGCGCTATCTTGATTTAATGAACTTCCCGGTCGTACAATGATGCGGTGCAGGGACTACAAAGACTGGAAAAACTCAGACACGAGTTGAGGACCTATCTTAATCACATAATCGGGTACGCGGAAATCCTGAAGACCGATGCTCTTGAATACGGTCGGGGATCCTATCTTGGCGGGCTGGAAAGCGTTAGTTCGAAAGCAGACAAGATCCGTCGGCTCATCAGTTTTTTTCTCGACGCCGACTCGGATTACCTCGACATGGCCACATCCGAAGATATAAAGAAGGCGTTTTTTGTTCCCCTGATGCAGATTATTACCGATACCCGCCGGCTCATCGTTCAATTCAAACGAGAGGACCCCTCATTTGTACCCGACGGAGAACAAATTCTCCACGTGGCCAATCAAATGCTCCAGCTTGTCGAGGAGGAAATCATCGACATCCAGCTGGAGGAGCTCTACGAAAATCAGGAGGAGGAAGAACGCTCCTTCCCCACCGTAACTTCCAGCAGAAGCCAACAGGACCCGGACATTCCGGATTTCCGGGAGTTCGATTTTGAAGAAGATTTCCAGGGAGAAAAGGCCCGGAATCCGGGCAACATCCTCCTCGTGGACGATTCGTCGGCTTCGAGGGTGCTCATAAACCGGCATTTATCGGCTCTGGGCCACAGGATCAGCGAGGCTGCTTCCGGCGAAGAAGCCCTCAGTATGCTCGGTGATTTCCGCCCCGACCTCATCATTCTCGATGTACTTATGCCTGACATGACCGGCTATCAGGTGTTGCGTGAGCTCAAACGCCACGGCGAAACCAGGGAAATACCGGTTATTATGCTTTCTGCTGTACAGAATTCCGAGAGCATCGCCCAATGCATAAAAATGGGTGCCGAGGACTATCTTCCCAAGGATTACGAGCCGACTATTCTCAAGGCGCGGATCGACGCCAGCATCGAGAAAACCCGTCTCCAGGAGGAGCGTGAGCAGTACACACGAGCCCTGCTCGAAAGCCAAAACGCACTGGCCGGGGAACTGCGGGAAGCGGCAAACTACATAACGAATCAGCTTCCCCAGCCGCTTTCCGGGGACATCCAGAGCAGTCTCTACTTTAATCCCTCGGCTCAGCTCGGAGGGGATTTTTTTAATCATTTTTGGCTTGATGCGGAGAATCTCTGCATCTTTCTTCTGGACGCCAGCGGACACGGAATACGTTCAGCCCTGCTGGCAATCAGCATCTCCCATCTGCTGGGTACCCGGAGTCTTCCGGGCACGAGTTTTACCAATCCGGCTTCGGTGCTGGCTAACCTCAACCGCAATTTCCAGATTGAGGAAGAGAATTCCAGTTTTTTTACCATCTGGTACGGAGTATACAACCGGCGGGAAAATATCCTCAGGTATTCTGCCGCCGGAGCGGCTCCCGCGGTTCTGATGAAGCCCGGCGCCGATGCCCCTGTTCTACTGGGCAGCGAAGACCTCATAATCGGCGCCCTCGATGAAACGGAATACAATCAGTACGAACAGAAGATAGGCAAGGGCGACAGGCTGTTTTTATTCAGCGACGGAGTCTATGAGATTACCCGCAGTAACGGAAAAATTCTCGGAATAGAAGAGTTTATCGAACTGATCCGGCTAACGCCGGGAGAACTCGATCAGGATCTCTCCCAGGTGCTCACCCAGATTGAAGCCCTCTCGGTAAGCGAAAATTTCGAGGATGACATTAGCATCCTCGAAATTCAGTTTTAAACCGGAACTACTTACCGTCCCCGGCCTTCCCTTTCTTGCCAGCCTGCTTTGCCGGCGCTCCGGACTTTTTTGCGCCAGCAGGTTTTTTCGCCGCAGAAGCTTTTTTTGCCTTGGCAGCGGGTTTTTCCGGACCGATGAGGGAATTCACCTTGTATCCGCTTTTATCCATTCTCTTGAGCCAGTCACGGCTCCTGGCATACACCTTCTTAACCAGGGTCTGAGTAATCTTGTCGGCAGTGACAAGATGATAAAAGCCGGACCACCAGGTAAAATCTTCGAAGGATTCCTTATTGAACCAGATGTCGCCGTTGAAATAATTCGAACCGATGGCATCCAGGATAAGCTGGTGATTGACCGCTTCCCGTAAATCCTGGGGAGCCGGCGACTTTTCCCCTGCGCCCCATAGCTCGTAGGTTTCCAGCCAGCGGAAGGTCGCGGCAACGCCGGGATCAAATCCCAATTTTTCGACAATCTTCGCTTCGAGATACCATTCTTCATCATATTTCCCCAGGCAGTGGAGAATGAGGAAGCTCAAGAGTCTCGTCTCGGTATTATAGTGGCTGTGCACCGGTTTGAGGAAATACTGATATTCCGGGCCGTCCTGGGCAGCCGCCTCCAGCTGCATCAATTGGGAAATATTGTTAATACCCTGTGCAAAACTATCGGCCGCCTTGTGGGCAAAATCTGCATCGTCGGTGAAATCGACCACGGACTCGGCAAATACCCGATAGGGATCCACCAGCGCGCTCTTTTCTTTCGCAGTTTTTTTACCGCCTGTGCGCAGGTAATCCACAAACTTATCCACATATTCTGCAGTGAAGAAGGCTGAGAAGGCATCATAGACCGGCTTTAATACGATATCGCGGATTCCCTGTGCAATATCCGGAACTCCCTTGCCCTCGAGGCGATCGTGCAGCTGCCGATAGTGATGGAACTGGTTATCCCATACCTCGTGGATGTCGAGAAATACCTGAGATTCATAGCCGTTCAGGGCGAAGTACATGCCTTTCTCATGGATCTCCGATGACTTGCGGATGTACCACAGGCCGCTTTTGGTCTCGCGGAAGAGCATCCAGGCGTTATCCGCAGCGTGGAGCTTCAGCGCTTCGGCGAGGTTTTTCCGCATGGGCGTTTTATTGCCGCCGGCGGTTTTTTCCACGTATCCCGCGGATTCCTTGATGTAGCCTGAGCAGCGTTCATAACTGTTGTTGAACGCAACCAGTGCGCTCTCCAGGGCGGTGGCATTGGTGTAGGCAAAGACGTTTTCATTCACCCCCCCGGCGTCGCTGTAGAAGTCGAAGAGGAAGAAGTTCTCAACTCCTGAAAAGAGGTAGCGTTTCTTCATGAGCGGGAAAATCTCCCGCTCGTGACGCTCCACCATCCACTGGTTCGGCTGCTCGTCCTTATAGGCTTTCTGGAACTCCATGCCGTACTTTTCCGTGTATCCTTCAACCTGACCGTGACCAATCATCGGGAGGCCGGGCATGGTAACCATCATGCTGCAGACACCAAAATACTTGTCGCCGTCGCCGAACTGGGCAATGGCCGTGTCCTCATCGGGATTATTCATAAAATTGACGAAGCGCTTGAGGATGTCCTTGTCGAATTCGATGGTATTTTTGATGGTCATCCGGTACTTGGCGTTGTCTTCGTTTTTGAGCATGTTCATAAAGGCCGAGTTGTATACCCTGTGCATGCCCAGGGTCCGGACGAAATACCCTTCCATCATCCAAAAAGCCTCGGCGAGCAGCAGGGTGTCGGGCACCTCCTCGGCGACCCGGTCGACCACTTCGCGCCAGAATTCTTCGGGCATCAGTTTGTTGAAATCCGCCCAGGTCATACCGTATTCCGACCGGGAAGCGATGTCTCCTCCGCTGCCCGGTTCGGGGAACCAGAGGCGGTGGATGTGCTTTTTCGCAAGCGTCATGGCAGCATCAAAGCGAATAATGGGGAAATTCCTGGCGACGTGGAGGATGGTCTGGATTACCGCTTCCCGGACTTCGGGCATAAGGTAATTGAGCTGAGCCGTATCGTTCCAGGGCATGTGGGTTCCGTCGTTGCCGTGGTAGATGTAGCGGGTATCGCCGCTATCAAAATCAACCCGCTTGAAAACGACAGACGCGTCGCTCTGGTCGTAGTAATGATCTTCCAGGTATATCCCTATTCCCGGATTGGATGAGAGGTTCTCGCTATTAAAGCTGTAGGACGGATACGGGGGGTAACTCAGCTGAAGGTACCAATCGGGATGATTGTGGACCCACTCGCTGTCGATGCCCGTATGATTCGGCACCATATCGGAGGCCAGGCGGATGCCCCGGCGGGCGCAGCGGTCTCTCAGTTGATTAAGGCCGTCCCAGCCGCCGATGGCCCATGCGATTTCCGAATTGTATAGTGCGTAAGCCGAGGCAGCGGCATCGGGATTTCCGCAGCGGTGCTTGATCTGACGGGAAGCGTCGCTTCTCTCCCACAAGCCGATGAGCCATAGGGCATTAAAGCCCCGCGAGGCAAGCAGATCCAGTTCCTCATCGGGAATTTGGTCGAGGGTGCGGATTTCCCGCCCGTACTGCTTGCTGAGCTGATCGAGCCAGACCAGGGTGCTTTTGGCGAGGAGAACAACGTTGGGCATCCAGTCCGAATCAGCGGAAAAACGCTCGTATTCTTCCAGGCCATTAAAGCTGTAGGCATCCATAAGTCCCTTGGTGAAGCCGCCGCGGTTGCGGGCGGCGAAGGCGTTGACTTCGTTGAGGTAGTCAATGGCCCTCAGCAGTTTCAGAAATAGGTCTCCGAGGATGTAGCCCCAACGGTCCCGGATGTATTCGAGCTGCTTTTGCAGGGAGTCGGGATACAAAAGGGCGGGAGTTCGCATCATGGTGAACAGGTCCTGGGAATCCGGTCCGAATGCCGGAAGATCCTGCAGGAACAACCTGATTTCCTCGATTATAAGCAGATAAGAGCTGTTTTGACGAAGGGCCGCATCGTCTATCAGGGCGGATCCCACGGAATACGCCGGGTTCTCATTACTGAGAAACGCCATAAGCATTTCCTCGATGGCGATCTCGTAGCCCGACTCCCCCTCGTCGAGGCTCTCCAGATAGGCGTCGACGGTCATCTCGTTGGTAAAGACCGCAGTGGGAGGAAATTCCCCGAGGAATTTTCGAATGCTTCCGTGCAGCCTGTTCTCACCGATTTTTTGCAAAAGGGTTTCATAGAGCCGGGATAAAAGGGCTTCCCCGACGCTCTCCCGGTACTGGGCGGCCAGAACATGGAAGGCCTCGTCGATGAGGCCCATTGCGTAGAGATCCTCGGTCCGCAGCTCGGACAGGGACTCATCATCGGCAAAACGCTGAATGGTCTTCCTGGCCGACGCCAAATCGGCGAAAACCGCCGTCCCCCTCGATGAGAACAGTCCCGTGCTTAACCCAAAGCGCTTCCGAGCCCCAGCCCTGATGTGAAATTCCCGTAAGCCTCCCATACGGTTCCCCCTTTATGTCTGGTACAGATCATTGTAAACCATAAACGGCCATACCGCATCAGACAGTACGCCCTCTCCTGGTCTCGCTCGTTGAATTTACCATGGCGGTAAAATCGGTGTTTTTTCTCAGGTCTTCGACCTTCATGGGAAATCGGTATGACCAGTTGCGGTCCTGCACAGTTCCGGGGATGTTAACCCGTTCATCTCTGCTGTCTTCAACCCGGTAATCATCGCTCATGGCGAAAAAATCCTGCATCTGGAAAACCGCTATGGCCGATGAGGTATCTAGCAGCCTTCGAATGACCTCCCGTGCGGTCGTTGAGCTGTATTCCTGCGGGCAGGAGCGGTTCATACCGAGGCTTGCCCAGAAATCCTCCTTGCCGTCCTCGTGTTCCCACCATTCTCTGAGAGTGCTGGTGTCGTGTACCGAAGGCGCGCATACCGAGGTAAATGGGTATTCGGTGTGGGGAATGTAAGGATCTCCAGGTTCGCCCCAGCGGCGGGCCCAGCGGGGGATTTTTAATCCGAGGATATCGAGGGATTCAAGCACCCTTGGCACGCAGTCGGGAACAACTCCCAGATCCTCGGCGCAGGTCAGCATGGGGACGGTGTCTCTCATAAAAGACAATAGCTGATACCCGTGTTCCTCCCAAAGCTGTTCGCTTTCCCAGCCCTTCCGGCTGACCAGCTCTTCAAGGGCGTGTTTTTCATGGTCGAACAGGCCCTGATAACGGGAGCAGTTTCTGAATGTCCAACTCGCGGCGAAACTGTGCTCTCCCACAGGTATAAAACTGCGGTCCCGGTACATCTCCAAAAGGACGGTTTTTACCTTGTCATCGAAGGGCATTTCAAGAATCGCCCGTTCACCGTCGATTTCATCCTTGAATAAATACAGATCCTCATTGCCCAGTTTGTTAAAACAGCGGGCAATGACCTCCAGGGCGGCTGTCCCGAAGGCATTTTGAATCTGATGACCCCGGACATGGGGTTCGGAAAGCCACTTGATTCGCCCGACGTCGTAGCCTATGCCGTGCAGCTCATGGCGTTCGAGGAAGCGCGACGGATTGAAGTAGCCCAGTATGCCCTCTTTCTGCCTCTGGGGTACGGTCCATATCCGGAAAAACCCGAGAACATGATCAATACGGTAGGCTTCGTAAAATTTATCAGCCTGCTTTAGCCTGAGCTTCCACCAGTCATAATCCCGTTCTTTCAGACGTTCCCAGTTATACACCGGGAAGCCCCAGTTCTGTCCAAGTTCGGCAAACATATCCGGCGGTGCGCCGGCCCGGAGATCGAGGGTAAAAATATCCCGGTGGGCCCAGACGTCTGCGCTGTCCTCATTCATGAGGATGGGTATGTCGCCCTTGAGGGTGATTCCCATTTTATCAAGGGAAACCGCGGCTTTTCTGAACTGTTCTTCCAGGCGGAACTGGACCCAGGCGTAAAACAGGTTACTGTCCCCCTGCTTTTTGTCGGACCAGAGCGAGGCAATATCATCCAGGCTGATTTCCTGGTGCTTCGGCCATTCCCTCCATGAACGGTAGTCATTCTGCTGCTTTATACTTCGAAAAACAGCATATTCCTTGACCCAGGGATTCTCGTCGATCCACGCGCTAAACTTCACGTCTTTCAGAATTGCTGTACGCCCGATGTCGTATATTTTCCAAAGAATCGCCAGTTTTTGCTCGAGCACCTGATGGTATTCCAGACGGGGGGCCTTCTCGTGCCTGCCCAGGACCTTAATTAGGCCGTCGATCTCTACTCGCTGCTCCTTGGATAGGTTCTTGTATTCCGGCACTTCCCCGATCCTTATGAACAGGGGATGAAGTGCGTAGGCGCTGAGAGCTGAATATGGGGACGGATCTCCGCCGGTGTCATTGACCGGGAGGAGCTGAATCAGGTCGAGTCCGGCTTCGATACACCATTTGCCGAGTTCGATTAGGTCGAGAAAATCGCCGGTGCCCTGGGATTTCTTGGTTTTTAGCGAGAAAACCGGCACGAGGACGCCGGTTTTGTAGCGGGAAAATCCAGAAAATTTCATCTGATACCTCTGTTGAGAAAAGTGCTCATTATTTTATGGTTCAGTTATAAGTTTAACAGATGATCGCCCATGTTGCGAGGCCCGTTTTTCCTTCCGCATTCCCTCCAAATCTGCTACCCTGAGGTCATCATGAAACGTGTACATATCGGCTGGATAATTCCGGCTGTTCTTCTTATTAGCGGCTGCCTGAGCGGCACCGCATACGGCGAATCGGGTCCGGGGGGGCAACTCCCGGAAGCAGACAGCGGGAGCCACATCGCGGAAATAACGGGCGAGGCAGCCGAATCGGCAAACGGAGCCGGCGAACGCAGCGTCTCGGCTTCAGTCGGGCGGGAAGAAATCCCGCCGGTCGTCATCCCCGCTCACCTGGTATACGCCGGCAGAGATTTCCTTTACCACAGCGACGACGGCGGCGCCACCTGGAACAGGATGAATATAAAGCCGCAAATTTCCGATGCCACCTACCTGACGGCAGCGGCGGTGAACCCCGCCGATCCCGATCATCTGGTGGTGGGAACCAGCTATTACGGACTCTTCGAGTCAACGAACAGAGGCGCGACCTGGACCGATATGGACCCCGAAAGCGCCTTGTCGCAGTTGTATCAGGGCGCCGGGTTTTACAATGAGATTGCCGCCTTGGCCTTTTCAGCCGACGGGGATGAACTGTACATCCGCGGCGGTTTCGGCGGGTCAACGTTCCGATGGAACCTGACAAAGCGCTCAGAGGGCCTCAGCGCTGGCAGCGACCAAGGGTCCGTTTCGGAATTTAACGGGGGAAATCCGGAAACCGATTACATTCTGAGCCAGATAATACACGGCTCGGCGGCCTGGCCCGACGGATTTCCTCTTCCTCCGAATTTGGCCGAGGATTCGGTACTGCCCGAAAGCTTCGTCCGCGACGAGGCCTGGCTTGAGCGCCGTCGGGCCGCCAGCGACAAATTCGGTATTTACATAAATGCCTGGCAGGTCACCAACCGCCTCGATGAGTTTATCGATTATATGCAGCGCATGGGATTTAACTCGGCGGTAATCGATTTTAAAGATGATCTGGGGCTGCTCCGCTACGACAGCGCACTGGAAACTGCCCGGCGAGCAGATACCGTAAGACCGCTTTTTGACGCGAGGGAACTTATCGCCAGATTTCACGAGGCGGGCATTTACGTTATCGCCCGGGTGGTAGTGTTTAAGGACAAGGCCCTGTATGCCTATGACGGCAACCGCTACGCCCTCTGGGATGAACGGCTCGAGGAACCCTGGGGGGTCTACCGTCAGCGCACGCCAGAAGCCAGCGCGGAAAACCCCGATCCCGAACCCTATTGGGAGCAGGTCGAATACTGGGTTGATCCTTATTCCGAGTTCGTTCGTGATTATAATATCGCCATTGCCGCCGAGCTTGAAGAACTGGGCGTCAATGAAATTCAGTTCGACTACATCCGTTTTCCCTCAGACGGAAGGACCCGCGATATCGTCACCCGCTTCCTCCTTGATGAAAACGGCCAGCGGGCCCATGTAGATATCAACAGCCAGAGGGTTCGCATTCTCAGCACCTTTCTGAGGGAAGCCCGGCAGGTTATCAGCATACCCATCGGAACCGATGTGTTCGGTTTTAACGGATGGGCGAGGATGAGCTACCTCGGCCAGGATATCGAAGCGATCAGTCATTATGTGGATGTTATCTCCCCCATGTCCTACCCCAGCCATTATCCCCGCAGCTTCTACCGGGAACTTTCCTACCTGGACCGGGCGCAGCTGATTTTCGAAGAAGGCACCAGACGTGCCCGGGAAATTACCGACGACCGCTCATTGATCCGCCAATACGTCCAGGCCTTCCTGCTTGGAAGCGAGCTGAACTTCGAACAGCCGGTATATTTCGATTATTTGAACCGCCAACTTCGTGGTACAATTCTCGGCGGGGGCAACGGCTTCACCCTGTGGAACAACTCGGGACGATATTACATGGTCGACCCGGAATCCGTACCGGATTATATTCGTCGGGCCGCAGAAGCCTCCGAAGGATTTGTCCAATGACCATAAACGATTGGGCCTCCAAGGTCACCGCTGAAGTTCAAAAAGCCTTTCTGGGAAAACCCGAAGTGATAGAAAAAATCCTCGTTTCGGTGCTTTCCGGCGGCCACGTTCTTCTGGAAGATATTCCCGGAGTGGGCAAGACAATTCTCGCCCGGGGAATAGCTCAGGCGTTGGGAGGGAAATTCAGCAGAATCCAATCAACCCCCGACCTTCTTCCCAGCGATATTCTCGGAGTTACCATTTACCAGCCTGAAGAAAAGTCATTCCGTTACCGCAGAGGCCCTATTTTGTCGAATATTGTTCTTGTCGACGAAATAAACCGGGCTACTCCCCGAACCCAAAGCGCCCTGCTGGAGGCCATGGCTGAGTTTCAGATTTCCATCGACGGTAAGACCGTCGCCCTGCCCGATCCCTTTTTGCTCATCGCCACCGAAAACCCAATCGATTTCGAAGGCACATTTCCCCTTCCGGAAGCGCAGCGGGACCGTTTTCTCATGAGCCTGTCGATCGGCTATCCCGACAGGAAGACCGAGGAAAGAATCATTGTTGCCCAGCGGGCCGCCGCCCATCCCGTGGAGACCATTGGAGCTGTGAGCAGCCCCGATGAAATCAGGTCCTTGCGGGAACATGTGTATCGTATACACATGGAGGGGGAAATCATGGACTATCTTCTCCGGCTTGTGGACGCCACCCGGAGCCAGGCGCTCCTGCGGATGGGCGTCAGTCCCCGGGGAAGCCTGAGCCTTGCCAGAAGCGCTCAGACCCTTGCCGCCATCCGGGGCCGGGATTTTGTCATTCCCGATGACATCAAGGAGCTGTTCGTGCCGGTATGCTCGCAGCGGGTCATCCTCAAACCGGACGCAAAAATGAAGGGAAAAACTCCGGCGGGTATACTCGAAGAAATACTCGAACTGACCGAATCACCGGCGGGACCGCAGCAGGGGTAGCGAATGGCCCCGTGGCTCGGCGGCATAGTCGCCGCCCTCATTATTTTCCTTTTCCTCCCCATCGCGATTCTTCAGTGGCTGGCGGGGCTTCTGCTTGTCCTGACCGCCCTGAGCTATGGCTACGTAAGGCTCATCGAAAAACATCTTGAAGTTCAGAGAATGGATCAATCGCCCCGAACCTTCCGCTTTGCCGATACCCCGGTAAAAATTCGGATAAAAAATCCCCTGCCGGTGCCTATTCCCTATCTGCTTATCTCCGATGAATGCGGAGGAATGATGCTCCTCGATTCCCCGGTAGAGGTGCTGTCCCTGGGCCCCGGGGAAACCACAGTCCTGGAATACCGGGTCAAAAGCGACCGCCGGGGGCAGTTCATGATCGGCCCGGGCAGCATCCTGTTTTCCGATCCCCTGGGGCTTTTTCGCCGCCAGCTGACGGTAAGCGAACCCGTTCTCATGCTGGTCCTCCCCAGAGTCTATCCCTTGAGTCTGCCGGCCCTGCGGGGACTTCCCATCGGCGCTATCCGGGTGGAAAACCGCCTTTATGAGGATCCGAGCCGGTACCGCAGCATGAGGGAATACGTTCCGGGAGACGACCCGAGAAAGATCCACTGGAAGGTAAGCGCCAGGACCGGCGAACTGCATGTTATGGAATATTCATCAACCCTCTCCTCCCCGGCGGTAATTGCCCTCAACATAGACGCCGACGCGTACACTCAGGGCAGGCGCTTTCAGCATTTCGAACGCTGCATTGAGGCCGCCGCATCCCTGTGCAATTTCTGGGAAGGGCTCGATCAGGAGATCGCTCTGATCATCAATTCCCGTGAGCCGGTACTCTTCCCCAAAGGCAAGAATCAGGTCCCGGGAATGCTCGAGGCACTTTCCAGGCTGGAAAGCGCGGATGAAATGGCCGTCCCGATGACCGAGCTTTTAGCCGACTATCGATTTTCCATGGGAGACCGGATTTTCTTCGTTTCCCCCGCCATTTCGCTTGAGAACTACCGCAATATTGCGTCCATGCTGCCGGCCAACAGCGACTTCGATTTCTGGCTTCTTCAGGACCGTCAGAAGCGCGATGACCATGTTTTCCACGGCATGCTCAGCCCCGTGTCCCGGCACCGGATACTCAGCCTTGAGGAATACGGAGAGGACCTGGTGCGAAATGGATAAGCGGCAGTACCTTATTCGCCAAAGCGGGGCGTATTTCGCAATAAGCCTTTCAAGTAGCCTCGGGCTCTTTATTCTCATCGCCATGGCTCTACGGGACGTCAGCATGGCCATAGATGCTCCCTTGGTTCAGCCCCTGGCGGTTTTTATCGTAATAGGACTTCTGCTCAGCCTCGAGGATTACCTGGTCTCGCTTTTTGCACCGGCAACTCGCAACAGCGGCGGCTCGAAAATCCGGGAACTTCTCCTTTTGGGTGTTGTACTTTACGGCCTCATACTAGCCGTACAGATAATCCGAGTCGGCGAAATTACCGCCGCACCCGACGGTTCGTCGGTTTTTACCCTGGTATGGTCCGCATTCTACTGGTTCAGTCACTCTTCGGTTTTTTACCGGTTTATGAGCCGTCTCGACATCGCCCGGCTCCTTGAGGCCAGACGGGGTGAACAGCTCACCCGTCTCCTGCAGGACGAGCATTTATTTGTTCTCGGTTCGTACCGCAAGATGCAGGCGAGCATCAGGGCTGCGGGGTTCCGGCTGTTTTTTTCCGCAGTTGTGTTGCTCCTGTACGCCACAGAATCCTACCCCCTGCCGGCGGGCCTGCAAATAACAGCAGCCGTATCCCTGCTGAGTCAGTTGGGGCTGGGGTACATGGCCCGGATGTACGGGGAGGATCACCGCTATCTGGCCTGGGGAGCCCTGCCGGGCAGCGCTCAGCGCCGGAACCGGTCCACACTTATTGCGGCCTTTCTGGTGATTTCGGGAATTCTCGCCCTGCCCTTTTTTGGTAATCGCAGCATAGTTGATCCACAACCCATACTCGCCTGGTTCGGCAACATGCTGACCCGGGTGAATGCCCCCGAAGCAGCCCGGCGGATCACCCAGCTGCCCTTTCTGGCAAATCAGAGTCCCTCGGCGGCGACCTGGGAAGAGTATGTAAGCCGGGACCCCGGCGCAGCGGCCCGCTGGTTTTTCTCGTTTACCGACAACCTCATCCGGGTCGGACTGATAGCGCTGGCGATCTACCTCATCGCCGCTCCGCTTATTCGGGACCCCCGCATCCTCCGTTCCCTGCTAAGGGCGATGCGGTCAAGGGGCATTGCCTCGGGGCTCAAGGAACTGGGGGAGATGCTTCTGTACTGGGCTCGAGGGCTGGTCGTTAATCTACGGCAGATGATCCGTTTTCCGTTTGCGCTGATTCGCTCCCTCTTTTTAGCGCTCTTCACGCAAAAATCCCCTAAGAAAACCGGACAGAGCAGGGAAGAACAGGAAAGAATTGTCAATGAAATAGTTCGTCAAAGCCGTCCCCGGGAGAACCGCGGGGAGGGCAAGGAACGGGAGATTCACACATTACAGGAGATATTTTCCGCGTCCGCCCTGCTTGGAGGCCGCTACGGTTTGGTTATCAAACGGAACAACACGATTCGGGAGATATCACGGGCAGCCAGTGAAATCCTCGCAGAAGTGTATAAAAACAGCGATTCGGAAAAACTGGCATTAAGCACCGAAAACGAGACCAGCATCGCCGGGAACATCTGCTTCATTGGTTTGCTGTTCGAGGAATCCCTGTATTCCGACCATGAAATACCGGCTTCACGTATTGATGATGCCCGGCGGCGGGTCGTTGCTCTGGAGGATCTTTTCAGCGGGGTATCAGCTGGAGAATAATCTACTCTTTTTCCAGGTCTTCATCGTCTTCGAGATCGTCAAAGTCGCCGTCATCCTCATCACCCAGGTCCTCGAAGATGTTGAATTCAATAGTCTCCGCCATCTCCTCCCCTGATGATTCGGCGCCTTCTTCCTGGGACACATCGGACTCTTCAACTTCCCGAATCCTGTCGCGTATTCGTGCGGCTTCTTCGTAGTTTTCGTCCTCCACGGCGGAGTCGAGGGCGCGCTGAAGTTCTTCAAGCACGCTTTTGCTTACCGATTGGGACATTTGGTCAGAATCACTTATCATCGACAGGGGAATGCTCGCCTCATCGATAATGTACTCGGCGATATACACCGGACATTTGATTCGGGTGGCAAGCGATAGGGCGTCCGAGGGCCGTGAATCGAATACGTGTTTCTTGCCGTCCTGTTTTGTCACAATGCGGGCATAGAAGGTGGCATCTTTGAGGTCGTTTATTTCGATCCGCTCGATGTGCATTCCGAGCTTATCGATGATATTTATGAGCAGGTCGTGGGTCAGCGGCCTGGGCATGGGTACTTTCCCGAGCCCGATGAGAATGGATTGCGCTTCAAGCTGTCCGATAAAAATCGGAACCGCCCGTTCGGATCCCAGAGGCTTGACGAGGACCGCGTTGCCCTTGTCTGTGCGGGCCACAGTCCATATTTCCGCTTCAACCAGCATGATGTTCTTCATATACTACCAAAATACACAATCGGGAGCGCAAATCCAATGCGAATCAGAGATTGGCTGTGTATTTCACGGCGTTTTCGAATAGCCGGAGACCGCCGGGAACCCGGTCCTTCAATCGCCGCGGGTGCTGTTCCCCGCGGATGTACGCCTCCGGATGGGGCATCATGCCCAACACCCGCCCGCTGATGTCGGTAATGCCGGCGATATCTAAAAACGAACCATTTGGGTTCTCCCCATAGCGAAATGCAATGAGTTTCTCGGGAAAATCCCCGGCGAGCTCTTTCCCGGGGATAAACTGGCCCTCACCGTGGCGGATGGGGCAATCAAAATCATCGATTCCCGCAAGCCAGGGGGATGTGTTTTCCTGATTGCGGGTAAGCGGCACCCATCGGTCGATGAACCGGCCGTCCCGATTGTGAATAAGACTGACCTGGTTTTCCCAGTTCCCCGTGGTATTCGGCAGGATTCCCATCTTCACAAGGGTCTGAAATCCGTTGCAGATTCCCAGGATTAATCCGCCTCTGTCCAGGAAATCCTGCAATGCCGGTTTTAGGTGATTCCTGATGATATGGGCCAAAATAGTCCCCGAACCGATATGGTCCCCAAAACTGAAACCCCCGGGGAACGCCACAATGCGGAGGTCGTTTAGCAGGGCAGGATCCGCAATGAGATCGCTCACATGAATAAAGCGCGTTTCACTGCCGGCGGCGGCGAATGCACCGGCCAGTTCCTTTTCCGCATTGATACCATATCCCGTAATCAGTCCCGTCATATCACCACTCTCTTATAAAGGCGCCGGAAATATCTTCCAGACCGATGTGTGCTTTGCGCTCGCTTCCCAACGCCAGATTGAGGGTTTTCCCTCCGCTGGTGCCGAGAAAATGCAGTTCTTCTTTCACAAAGGCGGATTCAAGAGCCTCTCTGGTGTCTGCCTTGACAGCGAGGATAAATCGCCCGCCTCCTTCGGCAAACAGAATTTCGGATGCGCTGACCGGAGAAATCTCCCGGTCAGCCAGGCGCGAAATGTCGATATTCGCTCCGATTCTTCCGGCCAGGCAGCTTTCTGCCAGGGCGGTCAGCAGTCCTCCGTCTGATACATCGTGCACCATCTGGATTTCTCCTCGACCGATAAGCCCGTGGAGGGTGAGGTAACGGCGGCGGTTCGCCTCGAGGGTGATTTCCGGGCAGGGTCCGAGCTGGCGTCCCTCCAGCTTCTCGAAAAAGCTGCCGCCGGTTCTGGTCTCGACGGGTCCGAGCAGGTAGAGCAGAAGCCCCGCCTCATAGATGCCCTGATCGGGAACCTTTGCGACATCGCCGACAATTCCCATCAGGCTGACCAGCAGTGTCGGCCGCACCGATACCTTTTTTCCGCCGAGAACCGCATCGTTTTTCATTGAATCCTTGCCGGAAATCAGGGGCAGATTGTAGGCCAGGCAGCTGTCCTGCAGACCGCGGTTCGCCCGGACGAGCTGGGCGAGTTTGTACTCTCCGTCAGGCGTATAATCCGAGCGGACCGGGTCGGGCCAGCAAAAATTATCCAGTCCGGACGCCCGGTCCGGATGCCCGCCCAGGGCGATGTGGGCCCGATACGCCTCATCGACGGCGTGGGCCGCCATCTGGTATGCGTCTTCATCGCTCATACGGGGGCAGATTCCGTGGGTCACGCTTATTCCCCTGGAGCTCTTCGGCACCGGGCGGAGCACCGCACCGTCGCTGGGGGCGTCGGCCCGGACGCCGGTGAAGGGTTTGACCACCGACTGACCCTGAACCTCATGGTCGTATTGCCTCACCAGAGATTCCTTGGAGCGGATATTCGGTTCGCTCAGCAGCTCGAGAAGCCGTGTAGCGATAAACCCGGAGTCATTCCATCGTGCAGCGGCGGCGAGCCGGTATTGCCCGGCCTCGTCGCGGGGCCGGCGGTACCCGGCGGCCTCCCAGCGGGCTTGAAGCTTCATCCGGGGAACTCCGTCGTGGACGAACTCCAGGGGAAGCCGGCCAACCGGGGAATCGTTGTAAAAAAGCTCCACCAGACCGGTGTCGCGGAATTCACCCAAAACCGATGCCTCAACGCCCCGGCGGCGAGCCAGGTTCATAAACTCATCTAGGCGGCGCGGTTCAACGGCCAGGCTCATGCGTTCCTGGCTTTCGGATACCCAAATTTCCCAGGCTGCGAGTCCGCGGTATTTCAGCGGCGCCTTATCGAGATACACGGCGATTCCGTTAGAAAACTCCGCCATTTCCCCGAGACTGGATGACAGTCCGCCGGCTCCATTGTCGGTGATTCCCCGATACAGGCCCGCGTCACGGGCTTCCTGAAGAAAATCCAGCATTTTGCGTTGGGTGATGGGGTCTCCGATCTGTACCGCGGAGGTGGGGGAGTCTTCATCCAGCGCCAGGGAGCTGAAGGTGGCACCGTGGATTCCGTCCTTGCCGATGCGGCCGCCGAGCATGACCGCCTTATCTCCGGGTTCGATGTGCTGAATCCAGCTCTCCTCGCCATGTATGAATCGGGGCATGATGCCCCCGGTTCCGCAGAATACCAGGGGTTTGCCCAAATAGCTTTCATCGAAGAGAAATGCTCCGGCGACTGTGGGAATACCGCTCTGGTTCCCTCCGTCGATTATGCCTTCGTGCACTCCGTGCATTACGCTTCGGGGGTGAAGCAATCCCTCGGGAATATCGTTTGCGTCGGTATCCGGGTGTCCAAAGCACAGGACATTGGTATTAAATATCGGCCGGGCGCCCTTGCCGGTCCCCATGATATCGCGGTTTACGCCTACAATGCCCGTTATTGCGCCGCCATAGGGGTCGAGGGCTGAGGGGCTGTTGTGGGTCTCGGCCTTGAAGCAGATTACATGATCATCGTCAAAATCAACGACTCCGCTGTCGTCGTGGAATACCGACCGCAAATCCTGCCGACCTTCGCTGAGTCGATCGGTTGTGGCTTTGATGTAGTTTTTGAATAATCCGTCAATTACGACAGTATTTCCCTCACCATCGTCATAGGAAATCTCCGCCTGGAAAATTTTGTGCTTGCAGTGTTCGCTCCACGTCTGGGCCAGCATTTCCAGCTCCACATCGCAGATCCGGGAGTCGAGTCCGGCGCTTTTCCGGGAGTTCAGGAAATCCTTGTGACGAAACAGGTCGCGAATGGCCTTCATTTCCTCAAGATTCAGGGCGAGGAGCCGATCGCTGCTCAAAGTCAGTAGCTGACGGTCATCCATGACAGCAATATCGATCAGTTCGGTGTCGGGAACCGGGCTTTCATCGACGCCGGGGTACAAAAGGGGAAACCCTGCCGCCGTGGCCCCGTCTGTGCGCCGGATGCTTAGGGACTGCTGAATAAGGGGATTAAACAGCCGATTTTTAATGCGGGAAATTGTCTCTTCATCGTCCGCCCCGGACCTAAGCGCGAAGGCAGCGAGGGTTGCGGTTTGCACGACGAGGGTATCGGGATTAATTCCTGATCTGCCCCGAAACTCCAGGAGTATGGCCTCCCGCGCGGTAATGGCGACCGGGTCGGTAACACCCGCCTTGTAGCCCGTCTCTACGGCAAAATTCCAGCCCGGGAGGGCATGACTGCCCCATTCGCCGAAAAGCAAACCCTGCTGGGAGCTACTGCTTATCACAGCGGTCTGCTGAGATACCGTGTCGCTGAACAGCTCGGCAACGGAGTCGAGCAGTTCAGGAGCATCGATATTGACGAGATAGACGTCGATTACCCTCACGCCGGAAATTCTGGAACGGAGGTCGTCCTCCAGGCCGGAGAGGGTCTTCGCGGCTTTGCCGTCGCCCAGCTCGGGGCGGTAGGAAATCTCAATGCGCATGTTCGGTCCTTACTTTGCATCCGATGCCCCGGCGCGGACCGGAACGCCGGGTAATTTACGTGACGGGAACTCCGGAAAAATCAAGGGTGGCGAAATAATCATCGTAGGTTTCGGCCCTGCGTATCTGTTTGAAGCTTCCGTCGGACCCGAGGAGGATCTCAGCAGACCGGAGCTTGCCGTTATAGTTAAAACCCATGGAATGACCGTGGGCGCCGCCGTCGTGGATAACCAGGAGATCTCCCACGGAAACCTCCGGAAGGCTCCGATCTATAGCGAATTTATCGTTGTTTTCGCAGAGCGAGCCGGTAACATCATAGGTTTTATCGCTCGGGGAGCCTTCCTTGCCCATTACGGTAATATGGTGATAGGCGCCGTACATGCCCGGACGCATGAGATTTGCCATCGATGCGTCGGTACCCAGGTATTCTTTGTAAATGTGTTTTTCGTGAATGACCCGGGTCACCAAATATCCGTAGGGGCCGGTAATGACCCGTCCGTTCTCGGTGACAACTCTCAAGGGATCAAGGCCGGCCGGGACGATGAGTTCATGGTAGGCTTTTTTTATGCCCTGGGAAACCTTTTCAAGATCCACGGCCTGCTCGCCGGGCCGATAGGGGATTCCGATACCGCCGCCGAGATTAACAAATTCAATGCGAATTCCAAGCGTATCCTTGATTTCCACAGCCAGTTTAAAAAGCATGCTGGCGGTTTCCACGAAGTACGCCGGGTCCAGCTCGTTGCTGGCAACCATGGTATGAAGGGCGAAGCGCTTGGCACCCGCCGCTTTGGCCTTCTCATATGCGGTAAAAAGCTGATCGCGGGTTAGACCGTATTTCGCTTCTTCCGGCGTGCCGATTAACACGTTTCCGGACCTCAACGGCCCCGGATTATAGCGGAAACAGATAAGCTCGGGCATGCCGCAGTTTTCCTTCAGATAGTCAATGTGGCTGATATCATCCAGATTGATTACCGCTCCCAAATCCTTCGCCTTCTGATATTCCGATGCCGGAGTATCATTCGAAGTGAACATTATTTGTTCGCCGCGAATTCCCAGTTTTTCCATGAGAATCAGCTCGGCCATTGAGGAACAGTCATAGCCCATCCCCTCGTCTCCGACAATCCGCAAGATGTGGGGATTGGGCAGCGCCTTGACGGCGAAGTGATTGGTAAAACCGCCGGGAACCCAGTCGAAGGCGGAATACATATACCGGGCATTTTCCCGGATAGCCGCTTCATCGTACACGTAAAACGGCGTGGGGTGATTCTTTATAATCTCCTCGAGGGTATCGAGGGTGAACGGCACATTTCGCATAGTACTCTCCTGCTCGTTGTGGTCCGCCGGGCGGACTGAGATGCATTTTTCGATGCGGAAGTATTACAGTAAACTACGGTTTACTGAGGCAATTGTCAATTCACCCGGAGCGATACATTCTTCGCAGGAAACGTCTTACGCAAGCAAATAATACCCGACAAAAAAAGTCATCTTTTTTTCCTAAATTAGTTGACGGTTTTACTCGGGATATATATATTCGAGTTTGTAAGTCTCCTAAGCGAATATGGCGTCACTACCCCTTTGTGATTCCGTCCATTTCGTGGTTTCTGGTATGGCGCAGACGGCTTGGTACACCGTCTGCGTTTTTTTTGCCCTCATAATTACTCCGCGGAAAAATCAAATTCTTTTCGCAGGTATGCGACTACCGCGTCGTACAGGAATGCAGCGCCGCCTTCGCAGGCCTTTTCGTAGTAATCGCTGAATCGCTGATCGTCAAGGTACATCCGCACCATGGACATATGGGCCTCCGGCGTGTACTGTTCCCACCAAAACTCGAGAAAGCGCCGGTGAAGATCGGCGCAGTGGTGGGCAGCTTCTCCCCGGGGATCACCGCTCGCCGCCGCGGCCTTCAGACTTTTGAGTACCTGATCAGACAGTATTTCGAAATCGGCGTATTCCTTGTCCGAGACGGACCTCAAGCGCATATTGGCGCTCTCCAGCGCCTGTTCGCCCCAGCGTCTTTTGACCTCTTCGCCAAAGGCGTCGGTATTCGCTTCTATTGTCTGTTCGATAAATCCCTTGAACTTGTCGCTGTTTTTCATAACTTCTCCTTTCTCTTCGCTTTTGATGCTCAACTCGACTGTTGCGAGTATTCTATTCAGGCGAGAAATCCGCTTCTGAATATCCTTTTTATGCCGTTTTAACTCATCAAGACGGGAAAAATCCGGCGACGTAATGAGCCCGCGTATGGCGTGCAGGTCCATGTCCATCTCGCGGTAAAACAGAATGTGCTGTAATAGATCGGCTTCCCGCTGCCCATAAATGCGGTATCCCGACCGGTTTCGTCCGGCGGGCTTTAAAAGGCCGATTTGGTCGTAGTACCTCAGTGTTCTCACGCTCACACCGGCCGCAGCGGCAAGCTGGCTCACAGTCATTTCATCATTCATCATCTATTCGATGATAAAGGCTGACGTTGCGTAAGGGTCAAGAGGAAAAGAAATTTATTTCACATGCCGGCGAAGGCCGCCGAATCCGGCGCTTACCCGGCTATTTGCGGACTACTCAAGATATTTTGCCCCATGGAGATTCCCGATGGAATCCGCATACACCACCACCGGGGCTCCATCGTCATCAATAATGACGTCCACGGCGATTACCCGGTCCGACACGGCAAGATCCGGTCCTGCGGGACTCCATTGCCCGCCGGGGCTTCCGGGGTGGGACATCAGCTGAATGAGGTACTGGGAATCCACCGTTCTTAGTGCGATGACCACATAGACTTAATTACATATCACATGATAAGCACTATTAACTATCGCGAGGGGCATCAGTAGCGGTAAAAATCCTCTTTATATGGACCTTCGACCTTCACGCCGATATACCGGGCCTGCGCAGGGGTTAGCACCGTTAATCGGGCTCCGACCCTTTCGAGGTGAAGCCGAGCCACTTCCTCATCGAGCTTCTTGGGAAGGGTATACACTGCCTTTTTGTAGCTATCCCGGTTTTTCCAGAGCTCTATTTGCGCCAGGACCTGATTCGTAAAACTGTTGCTCATTACGAAGCTGGAGTGTCCGGTCGCGCAGCCGAGATTAACCAGCCGGCCCTCGGCCAAAAGAAATAGTTCGTGTCCGTCGGGAAAGAAGAAGCTGTCGACCTGGGGTTTTATGGTCTGTCTTACCACCCCTGGTTCCTTCTTGAGCAGTTCCACCTGAATCTCCGTATCGAAATGACCGATGTTGGCTAAAATCGCCTGGTTTTTCATAGCCCGCATGTGATCGATGGTGATGATGTCCCGGTTTCCCGTGGCAGTGACGTAGATATCAGCGACACTCAGGCATTCTTCGACGGGCCTCACCTCAAACCCCTCCATTGAAGCCTGTAATGCGCAGATCGGGTCGATTTCGGTGACAAAAACCCGGCAGCCGTTATTTCTCAGACTCTGGGCGCAGCCCTTGCCTACATCGCCGTAGCCGCAGACCACCGCGGTTTTTCCAGCCAGCATTACGTCGGTCGCCCGCTTGAGCCCGTCTATCAGGCTTTCGCGGCAGCCGTAGAGATTGTCGAACTTGCTCTTGGTGACGCTGTCGTTAACGTTGATCGCCGGGACCAGCAGGCTGCCTTCTGCGGCCATGCGGTACAGACGATGCACACCGGTGGTGGTTTCTTCGCTGACGCCCCGCCAGCCGGACACCACACGGTGCCAGAACCGGGGATCATTGGCGAGCTGCTCCTTGAGAAGCGTCTTGACGACCGACTCTTCCTCGCTCTCACTGGGGCTGTCCGCCCAGTCCGATCCGTTTTCCAGCTCGTATCCTTTGTGGATGAGCAGGGAGGCATCTCCACCGTCGTCAACCACCAGCTGTGGCCCCCTGGTTTGCCCAACTTCCCAACTGCCGTCCTCACCGGGGAAGGTGAGGGCCGCCAGGGTGCATTGCCAGTACTCCCAAAGGCTTTCGCCCTTCCAGGCGAAGACCGGAACCCCTCGGGGATCTTCAACGGTCCCGCCGGATGCCGGAGGTCCCACAACTACGGCGGAGGCCGCGTGGTCCTGGGTGGAAAAAATATTGCAGCTCGCCCAGCGGACATCTGCTCCCAGTTCGGCAAGGGTTTCGATGAGAACTGCGGTCTGTATGGTCATATGAAGGCTGCCGGTGATCCGGACGCCGGAAAGGGGAGCCTCGGGGCCATACTTCTCCCGGGTTTTCATCAGGCCGGGCATCTCATGCTGGGAGATGCGTATCTCGTTCCGTCCGAAATCAGATAGGGCCAGATCGCGGACCCGGTACAGATGGGTTTTCTCGTGAAGCTGTTCGGCCATGAGGACTCCTGTTCCCGCGCAAAGGCGGTATGTAGTCCCCCGGCCAGAGCCGGGGGGAATTACTCCTGATGCAGGTCGTGTCGGAGTACGGGCTTCCGGTTCGCCTGTACTTCATCAAGCCGGCTAAGAACCGTGGTGTAGGGAGCGTGGTGCAGATAGTCCGGGTCCTCTTCGGCTTTCTCAAGAATGCGGACAAGTGCCTGTGCGAATTCTTCGATTTCCTCGAAGCTTTCGCTTTCAGTCGGCTCGATCATCAGGGCTTCCTTGACCGTGAGGGGAAAGTACACGGTGGGTGAATGAAAACCCTCATCGAGCAGAGCCTTGGCAATATCCATGGTGCTCACCAGGTCCTTTTTCGGATTCGTGGCCACGAACTCATGCATGCTTTTGGTGCCGTGAAAGGCCGGGAGTTTGTCCTTGAGTATATGGCGCAGGTAGTTCGCCTTCAAAACCGCCATTTCGCTATTTCTGCGCACCCCGTCCACGCCGTGGCCCGCAATGTATGCGTATGCCCGCAGCAGAATGCCGAAATTCCCGAAACCGGTCTTCATGCGTCCAATGGTATTTGAAGGGATAAAGGTTTCATAACGGCCTCCGGCCTCGGTAATAATGGGTCCCGGCAGGAACTCCTCCAGAACCGGCACGCAACCCACCGGGCCGGCCCCAGGGCCTCCGCCGCCATGGGGAGTACCGAAGGTTTTATGAAGATTGAAGTGCATCACGTCAAAGCCCAACTCGGCCGGTTTGACGATTCCGGCGATGGCGTTGAAATTCGCGCCGTCGCCGTACATGAGTCCGCCGGATTCATGAACCAGCGAACAGATTTCCATCACATCTTCTTCAAATATGCCCAGAGTATTCGGGTTGGTCAGCATCATTCCCGCCAGGTCAGGGCCGAGCAGGGCTTTGAGAGCCGTTAAATCGACCTTCCCGCTGGGATCGCTGGGAACGGTTTTTACCTCGAGCCCGCACATGGTGACCGTTGCGGGGTTTGTACCGTGGGCCGTATCGGGAACGATTACGTAGCGGCGGTGCACATCGCCTCGGGCCTCGTGGTACTTCCGGATCATCATGACACCGGTCAGCTCACCCTGGGCGCCCGCCGCGGGATTCAAACTCACTGCGGAGAAACCGCTCATCTGTGAGAGCAGGTGCTGCAGATTGTAGAGAATTTCAAGGCTTCCCTGGGCTTCGGCGCTGTCCTTGGGGTGTATGCCCGCAAAGGCGTCAATGGAAGCCATGGCGTCGTTTATCCGCGGGTTGTACTTCATAGTGCAGGATCCCAAGGGATACATGTTGCTGTCTATGGAATAATTCAGGCCCGCCAATCGCGTGAAGTGGCGCACCACATAGAGTTCATTGTGCTGCGGGAGTTTCAGGGATCCCTCTCCGCTTTCCGGGCGGGCAATGGCTGACAGGGCTTCGGGGAGCTTGTCGTCCCCGTCCTCCGGATAGATGTACTGATTTGCCCGTGAGGTGTCGATGTTTTCCCACAGAAGGGGAACCAGTTTATCATTCACGCCGCGCCTCCCCGGGCCGCAGTATCGGCAATCAGTGTTACCAGATCATCGAGCTGGCCGCTCTTTTGCAGTTCAGTGGTGGAAATGAGAATACTGCGTTCATCAAGAGGAATTCCCGGGATTATCCCCCGTTTTTTGCCCTCAGATAACAGCTTGTCCACAGGAAAATCACAATCGAGGGCAAACTCGCGGAAATGCACATCGGCCCGGCGGCCTATGTTCACTCCGCCGATTTTACTCACCCTGTCCATCAGATAGTGAACATTGGATATGCAGCGCTTGGCCACTCTGGTGAGGCCGTCGCGGCCCAGAGCGGCCATGTAGACAATAGCCCTCACCGCCATGAGCCCCTGATTCGTGCAGATGTTGCTGCTGGCTTTCTCCCGGCGAATGTGCTGCTCGCGGGTGCTCAGGGCCAGAACAAAGCCCCGTCGACCCTTGTCGTCCCGGGTTTCCCCCGCGAGCCGCCCGGGCATTTTGCGCAGCAGCCGGCCGCGGACAGCGAAAATGCCCAGGTACGGACCGCCGAAGTTTACCGGCAGTCCGAGAACCTGGCCCTCTCCGGTATACACATCGGCCCCCAAGGACCCGGGCGAGTTTATAACGCTCAAGAGCAGCGGATCAGCATGTATATGAAGCAGTATTCCCCTCCTGCTCAGCGAACGGGCGAAGTCGGCGATGTCGCCCACCCTTCCGAAGTAATCCGGAAGAAACAGGCTGACCGCCGCGCAGTCCTCAGGTACTTCAATATCTCCGTCGAAGAAATCCGCATAGGTGATTTCCGCGTCGGTAAATTGCATATAGGTAGTTAGCACTTCCCGGTATTCCGGGTTGATTTCGCTGGCAATAAGAATACGCTTTCCGGCTTTGCTGTTGGATTCGTACATCATCCGGATGGCTTCGGCAAAGGCCGTCGCACCGTCATAATGGGAAGCGTTCACGGTTTCCATGCCGGTGAGCTCCGCCAGATAGGTCTGATACTCAAAAAGGGTCTGCAGGGTCCCCTGAGAAACCTCGGCCTGGTACGGCGTATAGGCTGTGGTGAAATTGCCCAGGGAACTGATGTAGTCCACGGCGGCGGGAATATAATGGTAATAGTGGCCGCCGCCGGAAAAGTTGGTCATACCGCTGAGGCCGGAATTCTTTGCCGCGAGGGCCGCAAAATGCTGACGAATGCTGCGCTCATCCATTCCATTCGGCAGGTTTATTTTCGGATAGCGAAGCGAATCGGGGATCTGTGAGAACAGGTCCCCCACTTCGCCGAGATTCAGGACGCCCAGTATTTCGTCGAACCGGGCCTCATTACCGCTAAAATTCATTAATCATCGAGCTCCGCTGCATATTTTTCATAGGCTGCGGCATCCATAAGATCATCCAGTTCTGCGAGATCCGACGCCTTTATTTTGATAATCCATCCCTTTCCAAAGGGATCTTCGTTGATGATTTCCGGGTTGTCCGAAAGCTCACCGTTGACTTCGGCGATTTCGCCGCTCACGGGAACAAAAACATCGCTAGCTGCCTTGACGCTTTCGACCACTCCGAAGGAATCTCCCTGGGAAAACTCAGCGCCAACCTCGGGCATTTCAACGAAAACCACATCTCCCAGGCTGTCCTGGGCATAGTCCGATATACCGACGACAACGACGTCGCCGTCCTTTTTGGCCCACTCGTGGGATTTTTGATACTTTACTCCGGTATCGTATTTCATCTATTTCCTCCTGTGATTTGCCAACAGCGGATGAGCTGACCGTCAAAGAGCCCGGTAAATCGGTCTTTTGACAACTTCCGCCGCTTTCCGATTCCCTCTGACCTCAATATACACTGGTTTTCCGATTTGTGAACCGCTTTGCCGGAGATAGGCGTTGGCATAAAAGCCGTCCAGACTCGGGCTGGCCATGCCGCTGCATACCCACCCGATTTCCTTTCCGTCATCGCTTAGAACCTTCATATCCTGACGGGGCATCGCCTTGTCCTTGAGGCAGAGAGTACGCAGCTTGAAGAAGTCATCCTTGCCGGCGTACCGGGCAAGGATGGCGCTCTTGCCGATAAAATCCGGGTCTTGCTCGCCGAGTTTGCAAGCCCACTTCAACAGGGCTTCCCGCGGACTGATATCTTCGGTGAGCTCATGACCATAGAGGGGATAACCCGGTTCGAAGCGCAGGCTGTCACGGGCCGCCAGACCCACCGGTCCGCAGTCAACCGAGCGGGCTTCGGCCTGTTCGAGAATGAGATGCCATAGCTGCTGTATTCTCCCGTTCGGCGCATAGATTTCCACCCCGTCTTCCCCGGTATACCCGGTCCGGGTAAAGATGCCCTCGCCAAGCAGGTCGCCCCGGGAAATGCTGTTTCGTTCCGCCAGGTCCTGAAGCTCGGCGCTGAATCCGCACAGGCCAAGCAGCTCAAGGGCCCTGGGGCCCTGCAGGGCGATCATGCCCACCTCATCGCTGACGTCGCTCAACGAGACCGCCGGCGCCATGTCCCGAATCCAGGCGAAGTCCTTTTCCCGGTTAGAAGCGTTAACCACGAGAAAAAAAGTCTGTTCATCGAGGCGGAAATTAAAAATATCATCCAATATTCCGCCGTCATCCCGGCACAAAAGACCGTAGCTTCCGGTGCCCGCATGCATTGAAGCCACCGGCGAACTGACGAGCATTTCGTACTGTTCCAAAGCGGCTGAATCGGGGCAATTGATAATAAAGCGGCCCATGTGGCTGATATCGAACAAACCGCAGCTGCGGCGGACCATGAGGTGTTCTGCCCGGGCGCCCGGCTGATAATTCAGCGGCATAGACCAGCCGGCAAAGTCGACCATCTTCCCGCCGTGTTGCGTATGCCAATCGTGAAGGCATGTTTGACGTAATTCCATACCGTACTATACACCCAGTCCAGGAAGCTGTGAAAAAAAACTTATCCACAGGTTATACACAATGGCAAATTACTGCGCGGAAACAACTTAGACGAATTTTTATACGACCTTTGATTTATTCAGTATTTATTTATCGTAAAAACCAGGATTATTTAGCATATATGGAGTTATTTTCGATAATTTTCCATGAGCTCCGTGTTAAGACGATTTCACTACACAAATAATCAGTAGTATTTATCTATACACAGATTTTATCCACAGCTTATGCACAAAAAAAATCCGGCCTCCCGGCCGGACATGTATTCGCTGCTTTTGGGGACCGTATTAACGGAATCCTTTGTAGATAACCCGCACCTGTTTGATGAGGCCTTCGCCCTCGCTGACGGTGTCGATGTTTTCAATATCGTTGAGGGTCGTGTGAATAAGACGGCGTTCGAACGGATTCATTGGTTCCAGGAGCTTCGATTTTTTTGTCCGGAGAACCTGATCTCCGACTTTTTGGGCGAGCCTGATCAGCGCTTCTTCACGTCGGCTGCGGTAGTTTTCCGAATCGATGACAACCTTGATTCTCTCGTCGTGAAGCCGGCTGGCGATTACATTCGCCAGAAGCTGGATAGCGTCGAGGTTTTTTCCCTTCCGGCCGATGAGAATACCGTTGTTATCCGAATCCAATTTGAGCGCTATTTTTTCTTCTTCCCGGTACATGATGCTTACCGAAACCTGGTATCCCATTTTTTCAACCATGGTTTGGACAAAATCCACGATGGCGTGCTCAAAATCATTTTCCGCTTCGGGATTGGGATTGTAGTAGTTTGAAGGAGTGCGCTCGTTCGCCCCTTCATGGGTGTGGACCCGTATAACCACTTTTTTCTGCAGGTTTAAAAAACCACTCTTCTGGGTTTCAAGGATTTCAACATCGAACTGATCCCGCTCGAGACCAAGCTCATCAATGGCGATATCCATGGCTTCTTTTTCTGTCTTTCCTTCGAATTCATAAACCATATGCTCTATCTCCTGCCCGGCGGCTTAGCCCGCCGCCTGGGTATTTTTCTTGTGAGTAAAAAAGTTGTACAAGAGCTGTTGGCCGGTGGTGATGACGTTCTGGAAGATCCAGTACACCAGAAGACCGGAAGGCATGTTGTACATGATAAAAAAGAACATTATCGGCATGCCCACTGTCATCATTTTCATCTGCGCATTGCTCTGGGACGCGTCGGCGGGCTGGGTCAGCTTGGTTGATATCAGCTGGGTCCCGACGAAGAGAATCGGCAGAAGACGGAGGGCATCCCAGTTCAGAAGCGGTATCGTGAAAGGGAAATTGATAATCGCTTCGGGACTCGAAAGGTCGGTAATCCATCCGGGAATAAACACGGCGCCCCGCAGGTCGAAGTGATTGTTGAACAGGCTGAACATGGCGATAAAGAAGGGGAACTGCAGAAGGATGGGCAGACATCCGCCCAGAGGATTAACTCCTTCCTTTTTGTAGAGTTCCATGGTCGCCTGATTCAGCTTCTGGGCGTCATCGCCGAACCTTTCCTTCAGGGCGCTGACCTTGGGCCCGATTTCCTTCATTTTCGCGGTTGATTCATAGCTCTTTCTGGTCAGGGGATAGAGTACCAGTTTGACCAGGATGGTCAGGAGGATAATCGAGACTCCCCAGTTGGGAATGATTCCGTAGAAGAGGTCCAAAAGCCATTTAAGGGCGTTTTCAAGCCAACCGAGCCAGGATGATTCCATCAGGGCATCGAGCTGCAGTTCCCTCATTCCTAGGCCGTTGTCCTGGGCTGAATCGTAATTGCGCAATACCTGTGCGGATTTGGGGCCGAAATAAAAGCGGAACGTGTCGGTTACCCGGCTGCTTTCGAGAGCCGGCCTGACGAGATGCAGCTGACTGCCCTGAATTCCGCCGTCGCTGGGTTCGGCGCCGAAAACGATTTGAGATCCGCTGTTGCCCGGAAGAGCGAGGGCGACAAAGTACTTGCCGTTGACTGCGGCCCAGGGAGTCAGTTCCTCGAGGCTGCGGCGCTCTCCGTCGCTGAGATTATTGATGTCTCTGCGGCGGTCTCCGTCCAGGTAACTGAATTTCCGGAAATCAGTCCGGCTGTTACGGGGTAGTTCAATAAACTCCGGTCCGATCTGGGGTCCAATGGAAATGGTATAGGCGTCTCCCTCGAAATTCAGGGGGACGAAGTCGTTAACGGTGTTTCGGAGCTCGAGCTCCATTTCAAACATGTATTCACCGGGAACGAAGGTATATCGTCTGATCAGCTCAAAGGGCTGGTCTTCCTGCCCCCGCACCACGATGGTCTGGTAGAACTCGTAGCTGTCGTCGCTGCTTCCACGTCGGAAGTAAAACAAGGAATCGAGCAGGTCGCCGTCAATTCCGCCAAGGCTGAGGGTCAGTCCGCTTTTCTCGGCCTCGCCGAAGAAAAAGCTTAAGGGCTCACCGTTGTCCTCATGGCTGAGAAGGTATACTTCTGAGATATTTCCACCCCGGGGATCCATTACGACCCTGAGGAATCCCGGGTCTTCATAGACAATTTCCCGCTCACTGGGAGGATCATCCTGATCGTAGAGAGCGAGGAAACTCGCACCGCCAAAATCGTACTGTCCGGGCTCGCTTTCAGCGGCAGGCTCGCCGCCTTCACCGTTCCCGGCTGTCCGGCCAGGGGAATCGGCGTCCGACACCTGGTTTTCAACCTCCGCTTGCTCCGGGAGTGCTTCGACGGTCTGCTGCGGAGGAACATCCTCGGGGGCGAAAACCACGCTCTGAATATAAAATCCGATCGCCAAAACAATGGTGGAGAGGATTACCGCGATAAGAGTATTTTTGTCCATAAAAATCCGTTCCTTACAGGCTTGCTGAATTTCCGGAAAAACCCGCAAAGCGCAGGGCAGCGCATAGGGCAGGGACTTAAGCGGAATGACTGTCCATTCCGGAAATTACGGCAGCAACAACTTCGATTTTGCAAGCAGTTCGGTCATCTGATTAACACGATCGTCGTATGAATAACTGCCGGGATAGAAAATGCAGGCTATATCGTAGCCGGGTCGGATGCGTTCCTTAATGCTGCGAAACGCCTCCCGTCCTATCCGCTTTATGTAGTTTCGGGCAACGGCATTGCCATACCGCCGCCCCGGAGTCACCAGGATTCGTGTTATATCCCGATGGTTTATCCGGTACGCAAGTTTTAAGCCCCGGGTAGAAGCAAAATAAGAAGACGCGAAGAGGAGCTTGATGTCCTCACGTCTTCTTATCCGTTCATCCCTAGTAAGGCTTTTTCTCATCAGAAACGCTGAGTTTCTTTCTTCCCTTAGCCCGGCGGCGTTTCAAAACGAGCCGACCGCCTTTGGTCTTCATCCGCTCGCGAAAGCCGAATTTCCGGTTCCGCTTGGTGCGGCTGGGCTGATATGTTCGCTTCATCGCAGTACTCCTAAAAATGATTGCGCGCTATGGGGTTTTTTACCTGCACAAATTGGAATGGCAGTATAATTTTAAGTTTCACCCGTGTCAATCTAGGCCAATTCATTATCAGCTAGACATTTACGCCTTATTTGCCCTGTTTTTCCGATCTTCCCAGTTTCTCTAGGCGCCGGAAGGTCTCAGCCAGCTCTGGATCTTCGGGAATTTTCCGATGAACCTCCCGATTCTCCGGAGAATCGGGATTTTGACCGGAAGCCGGAGTAGGGCCGTCGGCCTTCATCGGAGTCTTTTGTGTGGGCACCGGCCGCTGCGAGGCCGCGGACGGCGGCGTGTTTCCCATCAGACGGGCTTCCCTCCGCTCGATAAAACGCTCGTTGCTGACCCGCTGGACGAATATGCTGCGTATGCGCAACTCCGGGTGGCGCTTTTGCAGGCGCTTGAGAATCCGGGCCTTGTGAAACTCAAGCTTCTGCATCCATCCCGGATGATCGGTAAAAATGATCAGGGATCCGTTTTTAACATCTACGGGCTCGGTATGGGCGGCGATATCTTCCAGGTCGTCTCCGAGAATATGGCTCCAGGATGAAAAGAGATTTATATAATTCCGGGCTTCCCTGCTTCCCAGTACGGGAATAAACGCCCGAAGGACTTCATCAGCCTTTTTCATGTTTCTCGAATATACTCCCCGTTGCGCACCCGGTATACCAGGGCATCGCTGCCACTGTACAAGCTTATATTCTCATCGGGTAAAAAGGTAAAGAAGGCCTGCTGGTATTCCGGCAATTGATCCATGAATTTCCGCCGTTTTGGTTCATCGAGTTCCAACAGGACATCGTCAAGCAGCAGGACCGGAGCCTTGCCTGCCATCCGGGCGTATAACCGCGCCTGGGCAGCCCGGAGAACCAGGCTCATGAGCCGAAGCTGTCCGGTGCTGGCTTCGCGGATAAAATCCCGGTCGGCGATGCGGAACATAAACCGGTCCCGATGGGGACCCGAGGTGGTGGTGCTCATGGCGATATCCCGGTCCCGATGATCGGCCAGGTATCGTTCGATGTCCCCCTCGTTTTCTGTTTTCCATGACGGGCGGTATTCGATTTTTAGCGTTTCCTCCAGCCCGCTAACCTCGGCGTAGAGGGGGGTGAACAGCTCATTAAACTCGGCGGTCAGGGTGTTTCGGGCCCGCATGAGCTCAAGGCCCACGGCGGCGAGCTGACCGTTGTACAGTTCGAGCATGTCGTAATTCCCGTCACGGATGACCTGATTTCGGGTTTTGAGCAGGCGCGAGTAATTGCGCAGAAGGTCGATGAAGCTGATCTGATAGGTGCTCAGGCATTGGTTAAAAAACCAGCGCTGCTGATCCGGCGCCCCTTTGACGAACTCGATGTCGTCGTGGCTGAACACGATACAAGGAACCTGCTCGGCCAGCTCCTTTCGGTCCCGCACCGGGCTGTCGTTTATGCGAATATCTTTTTTGCGGCTCTGGTATCTCAGGGAAATTTTTGCGTCGACGCCGCTTTCCGGTTCGCGCCACAGACCGTGCACCGCCATTTCCTCGGTTCCGCGCATGGGCAGGACATCATCCCGCTGGCTTCGAAAACTCCTGCCGTATGACAGCAGGTACAGGGCCTCGAGGAAATTGGTTTTGCCCTGTCCGTTGGGGCCAATAAAAAATACCTGTTCGCTGTGAACAGGTATTTTCTGATTCCGAACGTTGCGGAAATTAATAAGCTGTATCTCCCTGAAGGGCATGGGATGTTAGCTCCTAATCGTTCAGGTTCATTGGCATAACGATGTGAAAGTAATCTTCCTGTGGTACGGCGTTGATGCTGATGGCACGGGTGGTTTCGGTGAACTGCATCTGGATTTCATCGGCTTCAATGACCTTCAGGGGATCCGACAGATAGGTGAAGTTCATGGCTATTACGGTTTCCGGACCGTCGTATTCGCAGGGGATGTCCTCCCGCCCGATTCCCAGATCGCTCTCGTCGGAACGCAGGGTGATCTGTCCGGGTGTCAGATCGACATAGATCCTTCTGGATCGCTCGACCATCAGGGAAACCCGGCGCAGGGCCTCGTTGAGCTCGCTCCGGTTGACCGTGAGGCTGTGTTCCTGGCTTTCGGGGATTACCCGCTGATAATTGGGGAAGGTTCCCTCGATCAGGGCCGAAGAAATTTTCTGGTTATCGAACTCCATAAACACGTGCTTGTCGGTAATCGCCAGCGAAATCATTCCCTCGCCCGAAGAGAGCTTCTTCACCAAAGACAGGATTTTCGGCGGGATGATCACCCCGGAAAAATCCGGAACCGGCGTTCCGAATTCCTTGCTGATGTAGGCCAGTCGCTTACCGTCAGTGGCTACCATCAGAACCTTCTCGTCCTGCTTTTCGAAGTACACCCCGTTCATGAAATACCGGGTTTCGTCGTCGGAAACCGCGAAAATGGTCTGGGAAATCATTTCGTTGAATTCTTTCTGGGGGAGCTGGAAAAAGCGGTCAGAGTCGGCCTGCTGTATTTCGGGGTACTTCTCCGCCGCCATGGTCTTCAGTCGGAAATCGATTTTCTTGAAGCGGGGCGCGATAATAAAGCGATCGCCTTCCTGCTCGGAGAATTCGATTTCGCCGCTGGGAAGGGTCCGCAGGATTCCCGAAAGTTTTTCGCAGAAGGTTGTGGTCCGGCCTTCCTCCATGACGTCTACGGGGATTCTCGTTTCGAAGCTGACCTTGAGATCCGTCGCACGGATGAGCAGGCTGTCGCCCTCAACCTCGAGTAAAACATTCGACAGTATGGAAAGGGCGTTTCTCGACGATATTATTTCCTGTGCAATGGAAATTTCTTTTAGTAGGCTGTCCCTCTCGCATGAAAACTTCATATCAGGCTCCTTTGCTGCAATCCCTGCATTCAATCCAGGGAAATGATACACAGTCCCTGTTATTACCTTATTTATATTAATTAGTAGTAGTAATAGTAGGGCCTGTTGAAATGTGAATTCAGGGCCTAAGTCATTCCAGTACCACTATCTATCTATGTGGATACTTTCCGGGCAACCGGGTTTTTTTATCCACATTTCCACATATACTTACGGTTTTCCACATAAACTGTCAATGAATTCACATTGTATCAGCTGTTTGGAGAATTAGCTCCTATTACTTGCCTCGCGGATATCCTTCTTGAGATTGTCCAGCTGGGAGATAAAATACGGATCGGTTTTCATCCGCTCCTTGATCCGGTCGCAGGCATGCATGACCGTAGTATGATCTCTGCCGCCGAACTCAAGGCCGACCTCCGTTGTTGAGTATTCGGTGATATCCCGGGCTATGTACATGGCAACCTGACGGGGAAAGGTGATTGTTTTTGTCTTCCTCCGGCTTTTTAATTCCTGGACGGTAACGCCGAAATACTCGGAAACCATTCGCTGGATTACGCTGATGGTTATGTTCTTTTGAACCGGGGAGGCAAAAAAATCCTTGAGCTGCTGCTTGGTGATTTCAACAGTAATGGTTTTGTTCACCAGTTCGGCATAGGCGATGAGCTTGGTGAGGGCCGCCTCCAAATCACGGACGTTTGTGGTGACGTTCTCGCAAATCAGATTTATCGATTCCTCGGGTATTTCGATATTCGCCGCTTCGATCTTCTTTTTTAAAATGGCATAACGGGTCTCATAATTCGGCGGCTGGAGGTCGACGTTTAATCCCCGCTCGAACCGGCTCCGTAGCCTGTCGGTGAGGTCCTTGAGCTCGGAGACCGGGCGGTCGCAGGTGAACACCATCTGCTTGTTCGAATCGTACAGGGCGTTGAAGGTGTGAAACAGCTCCTCCTGGGTTTCGGGTTTTTTCTGGAGGAAGTGGATGTCGTCGATTAGCAGGACGTCGGCATGGCGGTATTTATTTTTGAACGTGTGCTGCTTTTTCTCCCGTATCGCCTGAATGAATTCATTGGTGAAATTCTCCATGGTGACATAGATGATTTTCATGTCGGCAAAATCGCCGTATACCGAATTGCCGATTGACTGGAGAAGGTGGGTTTTGCCCAGGCCGACGCCGCCGTACACCAGACATGGGTTGTAGCCCGTGCCGGGATTCTTGGCTATGGCCATGGCGGCGTTTGCCGCGAAGGCGTTGTTCTCCCCGATGATGAAGTTATCGAAGGTGTATTCCTGTTTTAATGCCGGGTGGCTTCGGTTCCTGCTGCGGAATTGAACCGGCGCATCACCGCTGGGACGGGGCTGAACCGGTTCAGGTGATTCGGATTGCGAGCTCGAAGCCGGCGCGTGGTCAGGGGTGCGGGCCTGGGGTCCCGGGGCCTTGGCGGCGTCAAGGGCAACAGCCTTGACTTCGAACTCCAGGGCGATCCGCGATCCCGAAAGCTCGAGGAGTTTAGTTTCGATGAGGTTGTGATAGCGGGATTTGACCTGATCGCGGTAAAACGACGAGGGGACGGAAACGACGATGGTATCCTGGCGGGAACTGAGATAGGCCATCCGATTGAACCAGAGGCTGAACTCCTGCTCAGTCAGTTCCTCCTGAATCTGTTTTACCGCTTCCGACCAGAATAAGCGGTAATCATCCCATTCACTCATGTCACCTCCCGCAACTGTCCATAATACGCGCAAGTCGGCCCTTTTTCAATGAGCGATGCAAATCGCCGATAAATCACGATTTGAGAATCAGTTAGGCTATTTCGCCTTCCTTTACTTTTTGGCCCCCAAACGGTATAATCGCCGCACGTAAATCATAAAAAGGAATCACTAACAATCTATGCAGGAAAACTACTCAGCATCGAGCATTCAAGTCCTGAAGGGCTTAGAAGCCGTGCGGAAACGTCCTGGGATGTACATCGGGTCGACGGGACCCAATGGCCTTCACCATCTGGTATATGAAATCGTCGACAACTCAATCGATGAAGCCCTGGCGGGATTCTGCTCCGAAATAACCGTTCGAATCGAACCGGGCAACGAGGTCATCGTCACCGATGACGGCCGGGGCATACCGGTTGACATCCATCCCGGCGAAGGCGTCAGCGCCCTTGAAATCGTTCTCACCCGGCTTCACGCCGGAGGAAAGTTCAACAAGGACAGCTACAAGGTATCAGGAGGGCTGCATGGTGTCGGCGTTTCGGTGGTCAACGCCTTGTCGGCTACTTGTCAGGTCAGGGTGCACAAGGACTCCAACGTCTACTACCAGAGCTACAAGCGGGGAATCCCCGACAATCCCGTGGAAATAATTGAAAGCACTGACATCCACGGCACCGAAGTCCGTTTTATTCCCGACGAAGAGATTTTCGAAACTACCACCTTTTCCTTCGACGTGCTTTCCCAGCGCCTGAGGGAACTGGCCTTCCTCAACAAGGGAATAAAAATCAACATCATCGATAACCGGCTTCCCAGCGCCAAAAAGCATGAGTTTAAATTCGACGGCGGGGTGAAAGAGTTCGTTCAGTTTCTCAACAAGAAGAAAACAGTCATACAGAAGGAGCCGGTGTATTTCGAAGGTGAGCGGGACGGGGTCTCGATGGAAATCGCCCTTGAGTACAACGACGGCTACAACGAAAACATGTTCAGCTTCGTGAACAACATCAATACCAGGGAAGGGGGGACCCACCTGGTTGGCTTCAAATCCGCCCTTACCCGGACCCTCAACGAGTACCTGAAAAAATCCAAGCTGGCAAAGCAGATGGAAGACAATCTGTCCGGCGACGATGTCCGCGAAGGGCTGACGGCGGTGGTCTCGGTGAAGGTTCCGGATCCCCAGTTCGAGGGACAGACCAAGGGCAAGCTCGGTAACTCGGAAGTCAAGGGAATTGTAGAATCGCAGGTCAACGAGCATCTCAGTGGAATTTTCGATATGTATCCTCAGGTCGTCGAGGCGATTCTCGCCAAAACCGTTATGGCGGCCAAGGCCCGCAACGCAGCCCGAAAGGCCCGGGAGCTCACCCGCCGCAAGAGTTTTCTGGAAAGCACCGGACTGCCGGGCAAACTGGCAGATTGCAGCGAGAAAGACCCCAGCAAGTGCGAGATTTACATTGTCGAGGGCGACTCGGCCGGGGGTTCGGCGAAGCAGGGTAGGGACCGGACCTTCCAGGCCATCCTTCCCCTGTGGGGAAAAATGCTCAACGTGGAAAAAACCCGGATAGACAAGGTCCTTTCGAATGAAAAACTCCAGCCCATCATCCAGTCCCTGGGAGCCAACGTGGGGACCGAGTTTAATGTGGAAAAGCTGCGCTATCACCGGGTCATTATTATGGCTGACGCCGACGTGGACGGCTCCCATATCCGCACCCTGCTGCTGACGTTTTTCTACCGGTATATGCCTGAACTCATTGAGCACGGGCACATCTACATCGCCATGCCGCCGCTGTACAAACTGAGCTACAAGGGTAAGATTGAATACGCGTATGATGAAGAAGACCGGGATCGCTTGTTAAAAACATTTAATATCACCGATAAAGATAAAATATCAATTCAGCGCTATAAGGGCCTCGGTGAAATGAACCCCGAGCAGCTGTGGGAAACCACCATGAACCCTGAAACCAGGAACATCATGCAGATTCAGCTCGAGGATGCCGTTGAGGCCGAGGACATATTCACAACCCTCATGGGAGAACAGGTTGCCCCCCGCCGGGAGTTCATTGAGGAAAATGCCCTCAACGTGGTCAACCTGGACGTATAGCGCATAAAGACAACACGGAGCACAGATGGAAGAACGAACGGGCAAAGTCATACCTATTGCCATAGAAGACGAGGTAAAAAAGTCATACCTCAACTACGCCATGTCGGTCATCGTTTCCCGAGCGCTGCCCGATGTCAGGGACGGCCTGAAACCGGTTCACCGGCGGATACTGTTCGGAATGAACGAAATGGGACTCAGGTCAGACCGGGCTCCAAAGAAATCCGCCCGTATAGTCGGAGACGTACTCGGTAAATATCATCCCCACGGCGATGCCAGCGTATACGACGCCCTTGTCCGACTGGCACAGGATTTCTCGATGCGTTATCCCCTGGTGGACGGCCAGGGTAACTTCGGGTCGGTTGACGGCGATCCCCCGGCGGCCATGCGTTACACCGAAGCGCGAATGGCAAAGCTGGCTGAGGAAATGCTGCGTGATATCAATAAGGAAACCGTTGACTTCGTTCCGAACTACGACGACTCCATGGAAGAACCCGAGGTACTTCCAGCAAATTTCCCCTACCTTTTGGCTAACGGCGCCAGCGGCATCGCCGTCGGTATGGCCACCAATATGGCCCCGCACAATCTCAATGAAATCTCGGCGGCCATAAACGCGTACATCGAAAATCCGGAAATAAGCATCGACGGCCTGATGGAACACATCACCGGACCGGACTTCCCCACGGGAGGGATTATTTTCGGAACCAAGGGAGTCCGCCAGGCCTACAAGACCGGCAGGGGAAAAATAACCATTCGGTCGAAGTTTTCCGTTGAGACGACCAAGAGCGGACGGGACGTCATCATCATCCATGAAATTCCGTACCAGGTGAACAAAGCGAACCTGGTGATGAAAATAGCCGATCTCATCCGGGACAAAAAAATCGACGGCATATCCGACCTGCGGGACGAATCCGACAGGAACGGCATGCGAATCGTCATTGAACTTAAGAAAGGCATCAGCCCGAAGATTATCCTGAACCAGCTGTTTAACCAGACCCAGCTGCAGATCAACTTCAATGTCAACGCCCTCGCCCTGGTCGACGGCAAACCCCAGCTCCTGACGCTGAAGGACATGATTCACCATTATGTCCGCCACCGGCGGGAAGTGATAATCCGCAGGACAAAATATGATCTGAGAAAGGCCGAGGAGCGGGCGCACATCCTCGAGGGCCTGAAGATAGCCCTTTCGAACATCGACGAGGTCATTCAAACCATAAAAGAGAGCGAGAACGTCTCGGTTGCCCGGGTACGCTTAATGGAGCGTTTTACCCTGAGCGAGATACAGGCCCAGGCGATTCTCGATATGCGTCTGCAAAAACTGACCAGCCTTGAGACCCAGAAGATACTCGATGAACTCGAGCAGCTCAACGCCCTCATCAAGGAGCTGCGGGAACTTCTGGCCAGCGAAGAGAAGATTCTCGGCGTGGTCGGTTCCGAGGTAGCAGAGCTGGCCGACCGATTCAGCCAGCCCCGTCAGACAGACAAGGTTATCGATGAAATCGAAGAGATTAATATCGAAGACCTCATACAAAAAGAAGACATGGTGGTTATTATCAGCCACAAAGGGTACATCAAGCGGGTGCCTGTCAGCTCCTACCGCGTGCAGGGACGGGGCGGAAAAGGGGTGAATGCCAGCAACCTCAGAGACGAAGACTTCATCCAGAATATCTTCGTGGCATCGACCCACGATTACATTCTTATCGTATCAAGTGAGGCCAAGGCGTACTATCTCAAGGTACATGAAATTCCCGAGGGCTCCCGGACCAGCCGGGGATCCCACATCCGATCGCTTCTCAGCATCTCGGCAAACGAAGAGGTCGCCGCCGTGGTAGCCCTCCAGGCATTCCGGGACGACGAGTTTATATTCCTGGCCACCGCCAGGGGCATGGTGAAAAAGGTCGCAACATCTGATTTTAGCAATGCCCGGACCCGGGGAATTATCGCAATGGTCATGCGCGGCGACGACAAGATCGTCTCAGCTATTCTGTGCAGCTCGGACAAGGATATTATTCTCGCAACCAGGACGGGAATCGGGTTGCGCTTCAGCCAGGAAGAAGTTCGCCCCATGGGACGTACCGCCCAGGGAGTCGGGGGCATACGGCTGACTGCTGGAGACGAGATTGCCGGAGCTGTGGAAGCTGAAGAGGACTATCAGGTTCTGTTTATTACCGAATACGGCAGCGGCAAACGGATGGAAATCAGCGAACTCATGCCCCACGGCAGGAATACCCGGGGGCAGATAATCTATACAACCACCGAACGCTCAGGAGAGGTCGTAGGCATCCTGAACGTACAGGAAGACGATGAGGTTATGGTTATCACCAGCGGCGGAACTTCCATCAAGGTAAAAGCCGCCGATGTAGCTGTCCAGGGACGTACCGCCCAGGGAGTTCGGGTGTTTGATATCAGCAAGCCCGACGTGGTTGTGGGTATCGACAGGGTTGCCAAGGATGATCCGGAAGAGAAGAGCGAAGCGAAACCCTCCTCTGACGGAGAGCAAATCGAGTAGCGCGAAAGATCTAATACAATGCTATTAAAGGCCGCCGGATTACCGGCGGTCTTTTTTTGCGCTACAATGTTTCACGTGAAACATTGTGTAGTACGATAATAATGTAGTTCAGTAGCGCGGCCTAGTCTTGCACTGTTTCACGTGAAACAATTTTGGAGAACACACAGTGAACACCGTCGCAGGGTCTTCCGAGTTTTTGTATACGGAGAAAAAGTCCCGGTTTATCTCCCGCTGTTGGCAGGTTGACAGCCGGGATGCCCTTGGACTCATCCTTTTGGATTCTAAAAAACATCACCCTGATGTGTCTCTTCTTGTATACGCATTTATTATTGGCGATGAAAACAATGAGGACATGGGTTACAGCGATGACCGAGAACCGCGGGGTACCGCAGGAAGGCCGACCTATGAGGTTCTGAAAGGTTCGGGTTTGCGCAATACGCTTATCACGACCCTCCGGTATTTCGGCGGTACAAAACTGGGCACCGGTGGACTTGTAAGGGCCTACACCAGTGCTTCCAAGGGAGCTATTGAGCTTGCGGAAGTTATCGAGGTCAAATCACTGTGGCAAATCAGCGTGGAGCTTGATTATGCCTCGTATGAGCAGCTGGTCGGATATATTGCCGAATTACCCGGGGAAATCGTCCGGTCAGAATTTGACAGCATGGTTCATTCACATATTGAAATTGAGGAAGCTGCCTTACCGCGCTTGAGAGAATTTATCCAAGATACAACCAGAGGCAAGGCAGAAATTACAATCGTGTCTGGGAACGAAACTTTTTGACAGCGAGGGCATACTCATCGACCAGCTTCGTTTTTTCGTCTTTGGTAAGAAACGCCGCATTCAGAGCCGTAAGATTGGCTTGTACCAGGTCTTCCAGGCTGAGGTCAAAATATTTCACCGCTTTGACGTAGTCATCGCTGAGATCGGTATCCTGAATAGAGGGGTCATCGGAATTGAGGGTCACCGGCACTCCCTGCCGGAACAGGCGTCCGAAGGGATGGTTTTCTTCTTCCTTCCAGGAGCCGGTTTGGTGATTTGAGGTGATGCATTGTTCGAGAACGATGAAGTTTTCCTTGAGGTATTCCTGCAGTTCGGGGTCGTCTATTGTGCTGGTGCCGTGGCCGATTCGCCGGGCATAGAGCCGCTTTATTGCCGTCCAGATCTGATCCGATTTGGTTACTTCTCCAGCATGAACCGTCGCCTTGTATTTTCTATCCTTCCTGATTCGAGCGAAAAACTTGTCAAAAAGATCCGGGGGATAGTTAAGTTCGTCACCCGCCAAATCGATGCCGACGATGTCCGGTTCATTGAGGGAGGTGATAATGTCGTAGAGCTCAAGCATCTCTTCCTGGGTCTGCTTGTTTCGGTTAAAGGTGATGAGGTATTTAATGCGGAATCCCGCATCCGCCGCAGCCTTGTTTGCCGTTTTGATAATAAGCCGGGTTATCTCCGCCCTGTCGAAGTTATTCTGCAGCGAAAAATGTTCGGGACTGAAGCGCAGTTCGATGTAGAACATGCCGTCGTCCTTCATGTTGTAGACCGAGTGGTAGGTTATGTTCTCGACATCATCATGGCTTCTATACCAGTCGGTTCTAAACTTGCTGAGAAACAGCAGAAAGTCCGGGTCCTGATCTTTGGGGAACTGAATAGTCGTTTTAAACTCGTCAAAATCTGCTGGTATGTCTAATTTATTCTTTTTCGCTATTTCAAAGAGGGTTTTTGGATCAAAGGTTCCTTCCAGGTGCCGGTGAAGTTCGATTTTTGGAAAGGTCCGCATTACCTGGGGATCCTGCAGTTTATCATTCGCAATATCTTTTTTCATCTGAAAGCAACCTTTCGTACTACTCTAATGGTAAACCCCGGGAATTGCCAAATTTTCCGCCAGGGCCTGATGGATTGTAATGTCCAGAACATTTCAATTTTCGGCAGCATGAAGGCGGTAGTTTATTTTTTTATGGGATTTTCATGTGAAGCTGTCGCAGGAGTCAGGTTCCCCCGGCTTATCAGCCACATATCAGGGAGTTGTAGTCTACCACAAATCGCATTAATACTCACGGATTTGGTTTGGTGACCGGAGCAGTTTTGCAGAGGGGATTTCTGTGCTGAAGGTATGTTGAAAGAAAGAAATGAATGGGGCGCGAGGATTCGCGCCTTCTGTATACTGGAAAATAGTATCATTATTTGATATCATTCTTATTTTGAATGCCAAGAACCGTAAAATTCTGAAGGCGATCTTCACTGACCCGTGAAATCGAATATTGCCTGGTCCGACATCGAATCTTTACTGCTTAATCTGAATGCAGGAAGGAAGGAGGGTTCTGGTTCCCGAGTCGCATTCACATTGAACGGTGTTGTCTTAGTCATTCATAGACTGTATCCGAGAAAAGAAACTGATAAAGGGGCTGTTAAATCGGTTCGGAGATTTTTATCGAACTCAGGAGTAATGCCATGAAATATAAAGGGTATACCGGTGTGGTCGAATATGATGATGACGCTCATATTTTCCACGGAGAAGTTATTGGGCTAAAAGATGTAATCACTTTTCAGGGATCATCGATTGAAGAACTTGAGGCAGCGATGGCCGAATCAGTGGATTTTTATCTCGAAGTATGTCGTGATAAGGGAAAGGAACCTGAGAAGCCGTTCTCAGGGAGATTTGTCGTCAGGACTTCTCCCGACCTTCATAGCCGCGCCGCTACCGCTGCAGCAAAACTGGGCTTATCACTGAATAAATATGTTGAAAAAGCTATCGAGGATGAAACCCGACAAGTATTGCCCATGTAATAACAACCACTTAACCTGTGAGCCGTATACTGGCGACTGGCGCGTGTCCTTGCCGGCGAAGCCGATGCAAGGACCGTGAAAATAGGCGAATCAGGTTGAAGTGCTTGTTATATAGCAGTCGTGATAGGCTTCCGCAAATTTAGCTGCCAACACTGGTCCTGACTAATCTGACACCCAATTTTCCATCTTTAGATCCGGAATCCGTTCAAACTCTCGAAGATTATTTGAGACCAAAATCAGATCATGTGCCCTCGCCTGAGCTCCGATAAGCATATCCATATTTCCTATAAGCTCACCTTTCCTGGAAAGCATTGCCCTGATATTTCCATATTCAAATGCAGCACTCGAATCAAAATCGACGATCGCAAAGGGTAATAAAAATTCAAAAAGGGCCTCCCGATTCCGCTCTCTAAATTCGATTGCAGATTTCGCAATTCCAAACTCCAATTCTGCGATCGTAATTGTGGATATTCCAATTGAGTCGATTCCGTGAGCTTCGATGCGCTCAATCAGGGATTGGAATTTTCGATTGATGAGATAGATACAGATATTCGTATCAAAGAGGTACTTCATCTCTTACAAATCTTCACGTGACTGAGGAAGATCATTTTCGTGAGCGAGTTCGAAATCAGGTGAAAACTTATCGAAGGATTGTTTAAAAAGATCCCAGACTTTATCTTTTGGAATGAGCATGACGATGTCATCGATCTTTTTGATAAATACGTCATCCCCAGAAAATCGATATTCCTTAGGAAGTCTGACTGCTTGGCTTCGCCCATTTTCAAATAGTTTAGCTGTATCCATTTCGTGCCCCTAGAAAATAATATATATTCAAGTATATATCTACCGTCATAATCAATCAATGATTTGAGATCGATCACAAATCAGGAACAAGAATGGTGTCCAAATTAGTTCGCAATTTCATGTAGGAGCCAGCTTCCTCCAGCGGGTTAAGCGGCTATTTTCGGGATGAGATCTCGTTGCTCATCCAGTATTTCCTTTTTAATATAGGCCTTGCCGGCTGTCCAGTCTTCCGTGTATTCAATCAGGAAACAGGTCACCAATCTCAGGTAAGAATCCTGAGATGGGAAAATCCCGACGACTTTCGACCGCCGACGGATCTCCCGGTTCAGTCTTTCCAGCATGTTTGTCGAAGCGACCTTCCGATGATCGAGCTTTGGAAATTCATAGAACTGGAGTGAGTCTTCAAGTCCGTTATCCAGGATTTCCACCGCCTCAGGGAATTGCGATTCCAGATCATCCATCACCTGTTTGGCATATTCCCGTGCGGTACCGGCATCCGGTTGAAGCCAGATATGTTTGATACGGGCGGCAACATGCTCTTTGTGTTTGGCTCTCACTTTTGCCAACACGTTCCGCATGAAATGTACTTTGCAGCGTTGCCAGCTGGAACCAAGGAATTCTTTCTGGATAGCATTCTTCAATCCCAGATGCGCATCTGAGACCACAAGCCACACGGACCGAAGGCCACGCTCCTTCAACCTCTGGATCAGGAACCGGTAATTGTCTTCATTTTCAGCATCCATGGGCTCTATTGCCAGGATTTCCCGTTCTCCAGCCCTGTTGAGGCCGCACACGACCATAACCGCATGATTGTAGACTCTCCCGTCATCCCGGATCTTTTCATACAGGGCGTCTATCCAGATTACTGGGTACTCCGCTTCAAGGGGGCGATTGCGAAATGTATCAACCTGTTCATCAAGACCTTTGTTGATTTCTGAAACCTGGCTTGCGGAAATATTCTCGATTCCCAGCTGTTTTGCCAGACGATCAATCTTCCGGGTTGAAACGCCGTTAATGAATGCTTCCTGGACAACCTGAAGAAGCGCCTGCTCAGACCGGCGCTTCTCGGTGACAAAGAAGGGGATATACCCTCCCTTTCGGAGCTTTGGAACCACCAGATACATGGTACCTAATCGGGTATCAAAACGGCGAACCCGTGTTCCGGAAAAGTGAGTAGCCCGGTTGTGGGAGTGCTGACCTTTGGGGGCACCGACCTTGAATTCGACTTCGATTTTCATAAGCTGCTCTGTTGTCCATTTGAGCATCTCAAACAAGGGATCGGATTCACCGGTGAATTGGGATAGCAGATTCTTGAAATCTGCGGTAGAGTTTTTTGGGGCCATGATTACTTACTCCTTCTGGTTGTGTATCGCTACTTAACCTTCGGAGAGAATTGTGGCTCCTTTTACTTTTCTAAATTGCGAACATTATTGGACGTGATCTGATTTTCAGCTACTCCTTTTTTCTGTTGCCGAAGAAATAGTAATGATGAACAACTTGAACAATACTATATCCGTATCTCCTTTCCAATTGATAGAATGGTGATAAGTATTAGGAGGATGTAACCAATTGCGACTCCATAGAATCTATAATCTATTTTAGATTTTTTTTTGATTTTGCTTATGAAATACGGTATCACAACGAAAGTCCCTAGTAGAAAGGGTACTAATATCACGGGAAGACCCATGTTCTCAAATAACACAAATATTGGATCTAATATCCGCCGAAATAAATCTACTTTGGTATTCAAATATACTCCTAATTATCAGGTAGAGTTTCACCAACAGTAAAGACAGAAACCCCAATGGAAGCCTCGGCAATTAGTACAGCTCTTGCACTATTTGTAGCAATAAATCGACCATTCGCCGAATTTATAAATCTCTGAGCGCCTTGGTTAAATGCAGGTGCAGGGAGAATAAACCCAAGTACACCAGAAAAAGCTGATAGACCAGCACTTACATAATCACCCTCCACGACATAGGCAACGCTTGCAAGCAAATCTAGTCCTGCAGATATTCCAAAAAGTATCGGTGCGGCGGCTGGTAAAGAAAAGACTGCAACCATCCCACCGGCAGTAAATGCTAAAGAAGCATTCGAAACAATGTCAGCAAATTCACCTACACCATCCAGACTATCGCTAGAAGGATCGTTATTCTGACTGTCAATCAAACCCGATAGATCATATCCTGCAGCTTCATAATCCTGGATTCCTCGGAGCAGCTCTTTTGCTAAATCCTCTAACTCTTGCTTGTAGGCAAGAAATTCATCCAGCGTCATGCCGCTGGTATCTTGTTGTGAGAGTTTAACGAGTTTTTCTGACTGTTGGGTTATTGATTCCTGGGCAGAAATACCAGTGGAGACATGATTGATCTGTTCGGTTATTTCCTCATAGCTGGCAACCTCTGTTGTTGTTTCTTCTACGTTTCCATAATTCTCATTTTCAGGGGTTTTTGTATGGTAATCCCCGGCATCGAAGATCGTTGTACCCCAGCTCACTTCATTCAAACCGGTTGGATCGAAGTATTTGAGGGGATTGCTCGCTGCATACCGATACCAGTTCGAACCGAACCGTGCAGGATCCTCGCTTATAAACCTACCCGTCCCCGGGTCATACCACCGAGTATTGAAATAATACAGCCCGGTATCTTCATCCAGGTCCTTTCCGGTGTACATGAGGTTTTCTGTGTCAGCCATGGGTCCTAATTCTGATACCGAGTCGCCGAAGGGGGTGGTTTCTGCTGAGAAGACTTCGTTGCCGTCTTCGTCTGTCATCAGCACGGTGCTTCCCAGGTGGTCTGTGCCGTAGAAGTAGGTCTTTTCCGTGTTGGTGCTGTGGTCTACCACCCGTTTGGCAATGTGGCGGAGGTTTCTGAATATGTAGTATTCGCTTTTCTCTTCTGTGTGCCGTTCGATTCTGTTGCCCTTTTGGTCGTAGACGTAATGGGTGATCTGGCCGTGTCGGTTTTTCTCCCATATCCTCAGGTTATTCACATCATAGCCGTATTCTTTTATTACCTCCAGATTGCCCTCTTCATCGAGCTCTTCGACGGTCTCAAGGCGGTTTAACAGGTCCCAGCTGTAGTGGCGGTAGGTTCCTGTCCGGTTGATGGTGATTTCACTGCCGGTGATTGTGGCGCTGTCTCCCCGTTCTGTGAGGTTGCCGTTCTCATCATAGGCATAGTAGTAGGTTCCGTCGTATTGGAGCAGGTCTGAGTTGGGGTAGTACTGGTATTGCTCACTCTGCATGCTGCCGGCGAGGATGCTTCGCATGGAGCGGTTGCCGTCGGGGGTGTAGTTGTAGAACTCGTTGCGGCCCATAAGTTCGGCGGTGAGAATTTTCTAAAGTCGGGGGGATGAGAGAAAGCCACGTATCAGGGAGTTGGGGTCTACCACGTATCAGCACCAATAATCACGGATTTGGTTTGGTGACCGGGGCGGTTTTGCAAAAGGGATTTTTCTGCTGACGATATGTTGAAAGAAAGGAATGAATGGGGCGCGAGGATTCGCGCCATTTTCACAAAGCACTTGGGCTGTGCTGTTTCAGGCTTCCTCCGTTTTTCTCAAGTGTATCTCTCCGCTCCTCGCGGTCAAGCCGCGCTTCGCTCAGGGGCGTTGACCACTCGTCGCTTCGAGACTGCCTCCTGAAAAAAGGAGGTCAGCATGGCTGAGTATCTTTTCAAGGAACTGTCCTACACGGTGGTGGGAGCGTTGTATTCGGTGCACAACATCCTGGGTCCCGGGCTTTTGGAAAGCGCGTACGAGGGTGCGCTGGTTATTGAGTGTCGCAGGCTGAATCTGGCGGTGGAACAGCAGAAGGTGTATCCGGTGTACTACAAAGGCGAGCTTGCCGGGGCGTACATTGCAGACCTGGTAATTGAAGGAAAGCTCATCCTCGAACTAAAAAGTGTTTCCAAGCTCACTCCAGTTATGGAAGCCCAGCTCATAAATTACCTCAGGCTTTCGGGCATCCGCATAGGGTACCTGGTAAACTTCAACGGCAGCAGGGTGGAGTTTAAGCGTTTTGTTGTGTGAAGTTTTTTCTCTTCTGCAGGCTGCTGCAAGCATCAGCGGTCTGCAGAAGAGTTCTTGCTCAGCGGGAGCAAGATGCTCTTCGATAGGTCCGTCACTGACTGACGTATGTCAAAGAACTTGTTTGTCGGCTCAACCCCCATAAGAAGGATACTTGGAGCTGACGCCGGGATTGGATCCGGCGCAGCTCAAGTCTGGTCTTATGGGTTTGTAGTACCCTGTCTTGTATGGCAAAATTGATCATCACATTGAAGACCAATCTATTTCGTAAATTTCAATTATTTTTGTTTTGTTTGAATATACCAGATTATAGGGATCAGATGAGGTCAAATCATTGCAATCATGTTCAATAACTCTCACAATGAACCTATACTCCTCAACCAAGGACGGTTGAATCTCCAATTCAACACCGACTACTGAATCGGTTTCGCGCAGTGTTTCGAGGATTAAGTTCCCTTTCCCATCAAAAAAAGTCTGGGAATCATACTTGAGGAGTACATGAAAATCACGATATTCGGAATTTCTCGAAAAAAGTATCGCTTTTTCAATTACAGAGTTGCTCCCATCACAGAACGAGGCAGCAATTAAATATTGGATATTCTCGATAACAATAGTCGTATCCAATATGCTGAATTCAGTTGAAGAGAAAAAATCTTCGACTTCCGGGTTTATGTATTCTCCATCACCACATAGATGCGCTAAAAAAATTAACATATAAATTAATAAAAATGTATTTAATTTCTTCATTTCATTTCCTACTCAAATAATATGTATCGCCAGTTTACTTGGCGGTTCTGGACATTGTGAACGGGTCTGAACGATCCTCGTATGATAATTGTACCGGCATTAGACGGCGTATCATTGGTCCGTCCTCCCTGTGGATGTACCATCAGGCCATTTCCCAATTTTATTGTTACATGGTCGTAAACACCGTCCGGATCAGATAGATTTCCCCAATCGTAATAATTCAGTGTACCTCTCGATCCATCACCCGCAACAGTTAAATTAGGATCGGTTGCTTGCCCATTAGCATTGCGTGTTCTGAGGAGTATTCCAGAAGCTTGTTCAATTACAGCCTCAGCCGTACCAGAGCAGTCTAATCCCCCCTTGTCATTATCTGGTTTGCCTCCCCAAATATACGGAGTGCCAACATATTTTTCGGCTTCATCCGCTAATCTGTCATTCAGTATTAGATTAACAAGCGGCTCTGACTGGTTATAATCTTCAACCAAAATATTGCGAATCAGATCATCTTCTGCAGACTGAATTTGTGAGTCAATTTCTTGAATCCATTCTTCATCATTGGTAATTGACTGGATTTGATCTCGTTCTGCATACAATTCTGAGATTCCGGTTTTTTCCTCTTCGATCATCGTGTACCGGATATTGGACAATACAGACTCTGGCATCCCTAAGTCACGTAGATTTTCTAGTTCAGTTTCATGTTCCTGGGAAATTAATCCGGACGGGTCTACATACCTCAACGGATTGTTTGCAACATAAACATACCACGCCCGGCCGTCGCGAGCAGGATCCTCGCTTATAAACCTCCCCACCGTTGGGTCATACCAGCGCGCATTGAAATAATACAGCCCGGTATCTTCATCCAGGTCCTTTCCGGTGTACATGAGGTTTTCTGTGTCAGCCATGGGTCCTAATTCTGATACCGAGTCGCCGAAGGGGGTGGTTTCTGCTGAGAAGACTTCGTTGCCGTCTTCGTCTGTCATCAGCACGGTGCTTCCCAGGTGGTCTGTGCCGTAGAAGTAGGTCTTTTCCGTGTTGGTGCTGTGGTCTACCACCCGTTTGGCGATGTGGCGGAGGTTTCTGAAGATGTAGTATTCGCTTTGCTCGTCGGTGTGCCGTTCGATTCTGTTGCCCTTTTGGTTATAGACGTAATGGGTGATTTGGCCGTGTCGGTTTTTCTCCCATATCCTCAGGTTATTCACATCATAGCCGTATTCTTTTATTACTTCCAGATTGCCTTCTTCATCGAGCTCTTCGACGGTCTCAAGGCGGTTTAACAGGTCCCAGCTGTAGTGGCGGTAGGTTCCTGTCCGGTTGATGGTGATTTCACTGTCGGTGATTGTGGCGCTGTCTCCCCGTTCGGTGAGGTTTCCGTTCTCATCATAGGCATAGTAGTAGGTTCCGTCGTATTGGAGCAGGTCTGAGTTGGGGTAGTACTGGTATTGTTCGCTGACCGGGGGGCTGCCGGCGATGATGCTTCGCATGGAGCGGTTGCCGTAGGGGGTGTAGTTGTAGAACTCGTTGCGGCCCAAAAGCTCGGCGGTGAGAAATTTTTAAAGCCGTGGGGATGGGAGGAAGCCACGTATCAGGGAGTTTTGGTCTACCACCTATGGTACAAATCCTCACGGATTGGGTTTGGGGAGCGGGCCGGTTCTGTAAAAGGGATTTCTCTGCTGATGGTATGTTGAAAGAAAGCAATGAATCGGGCGCGAGGATTCGCGCCTTCTTCCCTATGCCTTGGGCTGTGCTGTCTGGCTTCCCCCGTTTCTCTCAAGTGTATCTCTCCGCTCCTCGCGGTCAAGGCAGCCTGGTTGTTTTCTCAATTTATTGGCAGGTCTTCCCACCTTGACCACTCGTCGCTTCGAGACTGCCTCCTGAAAAAAGGAGGTCAGCATGGCTGAGTATCTTTTCAAGGAACTGTCCTACACGGTGGTGGGAGCGTTGTATTCGGTGCACAACATCCTGGGTCCCGGGCTTTTGGAAAGCGCGTACGAGGGTGCACTGGTTATTGAGTGTCGCAGGCTGAATCTGGCGGTGGAACAGCAGAAGGTGTATCCGGTGTACTACAAAGGCGAGCTTGCCGGGGCGTACATTGCAGACCTGGTGGTCGAGGGCAAGGTCATTGTTGAATTAAAAAGCGTTTCGAAACTTACCCCGGTCATGGAAGCCCAGCTCATAAATTACCTCAGGCTTTCGGGCATCCGCATAGGGTACCTGGTAAACTTCAACGGTAGCCGGGTGGAGTTTAAGCGTTTTGTAGTGTGAAGTTTTTTCTCTTCTGCAGGCTGCTGCAAGCATCAGCGGTCTGCAGAAGAGTTCTTGCTATCTGTCCGCATCATATGGAGTAAAAACATTGACAATCCGTCGCTTATATGCGACATTAATTCGATAGTGAGTATTGAATATGAAGTGATAATTTATTCGGACGAAAGTGGTAAAGAGCCATTTTCTAAATTTATCTCATCTATAACAACTCCGTTTCGCGCGCGGATTTTTTCTCGTCTTGACCGCGTCTCTCGAGGTAATTTGGGCGATGTAAAAATGCTTGGAGCGAATTTTGGCGAAATGAGATTCCATTTCGGTCCAGGGTTTCGAGTGTATTTTGGAATCCATGAAAGGACACTCATTGTCCTACTACATGGTGGTACAAAACATCGTCAGAATAAGGATATTGAAAAAGCCAGAGTGTTTTGGCAGGACTATTTAGAAAGGATGGTAAAATGAAAAATTATAGAAAATTGGTTCAAGAATATGTCAAAGATCCTAACGAAGCATACGAATACCTAAAGGCATCACTTGAAGATTATGAAACAGATGGGGATCTCGATGCATTCCTTCTCGCTATACGAACAGTTGCAGATGCGCAGGGCGGGATGACAAAACTTTCAGAAGTTACCCATCTTAATCGACAACATCTATACCGTTCGCTTGCTCGAAATGGGAACCCAACGATAAAAACCCTTGATTCGATACTGCATGCCCTCGGGCTAAAACTGACAGTAACAAAGGCTTCCTGAATTTCAATTGGGATTGCCGAAGGTAAGCTCTTTGACTGAATGGTCACTTACTTACGTTTTTCAAAGAAGGCTTCGCCGGCTTTCCCCCCATAAGAAAGATACTTGGAGCTGACGCCGGGTTTGGATCCGGCGCAGCTCAAGTTGGGTCTTATGGGGTGTTTATCTTGCGCTGAAACAAGAATTCTTTTGAACAGAATAGAATCTTCAACATCACTCCACTCATTTGACCATATCATTGAAGTAGCGTAAGGATAAATTCAATTGTACCAGCACCGATAAACATGATTCCGCCAAAAATAAATAGTTGCCTGCGCTTACGCTTTACGAAACTTGCATCTCTGTCTTGGCTATTAACAAAAAACAGCGATAAAACTATTGATGAGATACCTATGAAAATGTATACGAATCCTTCAAACATACGACCTCCTTATTGAGTTATTTCTCCTACCCCTAATTCATACATGTCACATATAAACCAAGCAAAATCTTCATTTTGTGTTATGGCAAGCACAGTCGGAAATACAATATTTTCTGGTATTGATTGTTCTGTTCCCATAAGCCCTTCTATAAACCTTTCCGTAATTTAATGTCAGATCAGCAATACCGGTTAGTATTATTGGTATTCCAACAAAATCTCCAGGACCAGGAATTGGTGAATCTAGTGCAGCAAAGCCTAATCCGACACTAATCTGACCGAAGCCTCTGAACATTCCGCCTATTCCTTCAAGGGTCCTTACTAAATCAATCTGCCAAGTTTGAGAAACGCTACTGTGAGCACCTGCTGTTGATTCTGTTGCTTCACTCATGTATCCAGCAGCTTCATAATCCTGGATCCCTTGGAGCAGCTCCCTTGCTAAATCCTCTAACTCTTGCTGGTAAGCAAGAAATTCATCCAAGGTCATGCCGCTGGTATCTTGTTGTGAGAGTTTAACGAGCTTTTCTGACTGTTGGGTTATTGATTCCTGGGCAGAAATACCAGTGGAGACATGATTGATCTGTTCGGTTATTTCCTCATAGCTGGCAACCTCTGTTGTTGTTTCTTCTACGTTTCCATAATTCTCATTTTCAGGGGTATCTGTGTGATAATCCCCGGCATCGAATATGCTCGTGCCCCAGCTCACTTCATTCAAACCGGTCGGATCGAAGTATTTGAGGGGATTGCTCGCTGCATACCGGTACCAGTTCGATCCGAACCTCGCCGGATCCTCGCTTATAAACCTCCCGGTCCCCGGGTCATACCACCGAGCATTGAAATAGTACAACCCGGTATCTTCATCCAGGTCCTTGCCGGTGTACATGAGGTTTTCTGTGTCGGTCATGGGTCCTGATTCGGAGACCGAGTCGCCGAAGGGGGTGGTTTCTCCGGAGAAGACTTCGTTGCCAAAGCTGTCTGTCATCAGGACGGTGCTTCCCAGGTGGTCTGTGCCGTAGAAGTAGATCTGGGCTACATTGGTTTGCTTGTCCACTACCCGTTTGGCGATGTGGCGGAGATTTCTGAAGATGTAGTATTCGCTTCTTTGGTCTGTGTGCCGTTCGATTCTGTTGCCCTTTTGGTCGTAGACGTAATGGGTGATTTGGCCATGTCGGTTTTTCTCCCATATCCTCAGGTTATTCACATCATAGCCGTATTCTTTTATCACGCCCAGATTGCCCTCTTCATCGAGGTCTTCGACGTTTTCCAGGCGGTTTAACAGGTCCCAGCTGTAGTGGCGGTAGGTTCCTGTCCGGTTGATGGTGATTTTAGTGCCGGTGATTGTGGCGCTGTCTCCCCGTTTGATGAGGTTTCCCTCGGAGGTGTTTAGCGGTCCATTGGAAACTCTTCACAGTGAACGCATTCGTAGTTTTTGTCCTGGGGGTTTTGGATCATAACCTGGCCGCAGCGAGGGCAGAGGGGTTCGGGTTCGGCTGTGAGGTTGTGGTTCACTGTGATCCGGCCGTCGAAGACGAAGCAGCGGCCATTCCAGCTACTTTTTTCCTTTGGAATGGTCTCGAGGTATTTGAGTATTCCCCCGTGAAGGTGGTAGACGTTTTCTATTCCCAGGTTTTTCACGTAGGCGGTGGCTTTTTCGCAGCGGATTCCGCCGGTGCAGAACATGGCGACTTTCTTTGGCTTGGTTTCCTCTATCATGTTCTTTGCGGCTTCGGGGAACTGTCTGAAATTTAGTGTTCGCGGGTCAACCGCGCGGTCGAAGCTTCCCAGGCGGTACTCGTAGGCATTTCTCGTGTCGATGACCAATACTTCAGGATCGGATATGAGTTCATCCCATTGTTCGGCCTCCACGTAGGTGCCTGAATTTGCCGCCGCATCGATTCCCTCGACGCCCATGGTGACGATTTCCTTCTTAATCCGAATTTTCAGCTTCCTGAAGGGTTTGCGGTTCAGATTTGCCGAGGAGTACTTTACCTCCAGATCATGAAATCCGTCCCTGCTGCGGAGGGCGGCGATAAATGAGTCTATATTCTCCCTGCTGCCTGCAATGGTGGAATTTATTCCTTCGCCGGCGAGCAGAATGATCCCGATGAGGTTTAGATCATCTCCGAGGCGTTGAAGTTCGGCTTTTAGCTGTTCCGGGTTTGTGATTGGCGTGAATTTATAATATGTGGCGAAGGCGTATTGGACGCGCTTATTGCCGATAGTTTTTGTCATATACGCTGTATAGCATATCCTCCGGGAAATGAGAATATTTAATGCCGACGGCACGAGTTAGGCGTAAATCGCAATGACACAAGCGGAAGCTTTTATTATACTGTGGCCTCTATGGCCAGGATTATCGTATTTGCAAATCAGAAGGGCGGTGTTGGTAAAACCACATCGGCGGCAAACCTCGGAGCATATCTCGCGGAGGAAGGTCAGCGCGTCCTTCTGGTTGATTTTGATCCCCAGTGTAACCTCAGTTCTTCGGTCGGGGCCGACAAGGACCGCGGCGGTATTTACGAGCTCATTACCAGCAAAGAGGATCCGCAAAAATACATTCAGGATACCTCGGTGGATCGGCTCAGGATTATTCCCGCGAGCCCCGATCTGTCCGGAGCGACAGTGGAACTGGTGGGAGAACAGAACCGGGAGTATTTTCTTAAAAAGGTTCTCACCGAACTCAGGGATCAGTTCGACTACATCTTTATCGACTGTCCCCCCAGCCTGGGCATATTAACCCTTAACGGATTGAGCGCCGCCGACCAGGTTTACATTCCCCTGCAGACCGAGTATTTCGCCCTCGAGGGAATTACCCAGCTGATGCAGAGCATAAAAATGGTGCAGCGTTCAAGCAATCCGAAGCTCAGCATCGGGGGCATTATTTTTACCATGTATGATTCCCGAACCCGTCTCGCCCAGGATGTTGTCAAGGAAGTTGTAGGATACTTCGGCGACCTGGTGTTCAAGTCGATTATTCCCCGCAATGTCCGGCTTTCCGAGGCCCCCTCCCATTCCGTTCCCATAAATCAGTACGATCCGGGCTGTGCCGGCGCGAAGAGCTACAGGGAACTGGCCCGGGAGGTAATTCAGCGTGGCTAAAAAAGCCCTCGGCCGAGGCCTGAGTTCCCTGATGCCCGAGACCGTTGCCCAGGCTGAATCCCAGGGGCAGCAGGTCCTCATGATCGGCCTGGCCGATCTCGAGCCGAATCCCGACCAGCCCAGAAAAGATTTCCAGGCGGATCTGCTTGAAGAACTCGCCGCCTCAATTCGCGAAAAGGGTGTCATCCAGCCCCTTGTGGCTGAACAGCAGGATTCCGGTAGATATATGATTATCGCCGGGGAGCGCCGGTTCCGGGCTTCGAAGATAGCAGGTCTCAGCGAGGTTCCCGTGGTCGTCCGGTCCTTCAGCGACGAGGATAAACTGGAAATCGGCCTCATCGAGAACATCCAACGGGAAGACCTCAACGCCATTGAGGAGGCCTTGGGTTACCGCAATCTCATGGAGCGCTTTGCGCTTACCCAGGAAGATGTGGCCCGCAAACTGGGAAAGAGCCGTTCTGCGGTGGCCAATGCCCTCAGGCTGCTCAAGCTCCCTCCGGAAATTCAGGACGCCATATCGGCTGAGGGCATCTCCGCCGGCCATGCCCGCGCCCTTCTCTCCATAAAGGCGGAATTCGAAGAACAGCTTACCGAACTGTTCAGTCTCATCGTCGATGAAGGCCTCTCCGTTCGCCTAGCGGAAAAAGCCGCGCGGATGATTAACGACGGTCACCGGATCGACGGTCTTCACGCCCGCCTCATCGGAGAAGACGGGGAAACAGATGATCCGGAGGAAAACCAGCGGCTGCGCCGGGAACTCATGGAGATGGCGTCCGGCGCGAAAACCGCATCTGGAGGATCGGCTTCCTCATCCGCTGCCGCCAGGCCCCGGAGCCCCGAGCTCTGGTCCATGGAAGAGAAGCTCATCGTCAAAACGGGTACCAAGGTCGAAATACGGGGAGACGAGAAGAAGGGCAAAATAGAAATCCATTACTTCAACCCCGATGATTTACAGCGATTGTACGAACTGCTGCTCAACGACTGATCCACTCTTTTACATTAAAATAGAAGCGGCCGGGAAACTCCCGGCCTTTTTTTATGCCGATTCGGGTTCCGCACATAATTTCAGCGTCCCGGATAATGTTAGTTTGCCTTTCCCCGGGATGACAGAGCCGCAACGGCCCGCGTTCACCGGAGTTTCCGCTCTCAAAGGAACTGCTGCCGTCGAGAAAACGATCGACAGCAAAAGCCTGGCATATTTTGCCCGGCCCATCCAGGAGTCCGTGAAGATCGGTTACACCGGAGCCGTTATCCGTGGAATGACGGACCCCGAACCTCCGGAGAGCCATCTGATCCTCACCGAGTAGGGGATACATGGCCCTTATGAGAACCGCTTCGCCGATGCCTGCCGGAGCTGAAACCAGGTTGAGGCAATGGTGAATTCCGTAAATCAGATACACGTACCATCGGCCGGGTTCCAGAAACATACTTTTGTTGCGTGATGTGAGTCCGGCGAAGGAATGGGATGCCGGATCATCATGAAGATAGGCCTCGGTTTCAAGAATCAAGCCCGCCATCTCAATGCCGGCCTGCCGAGCCGTACTGTCGGCTGCTTTTGCAGGGAGGCGCCGGCGCACGATAACTTTTCCCAACAACCATCTGGCCAGCTCTACTGTGTCGGCGGGATATTCGCTGGGATGAATGGTTTTATACATGATCTTTCTATTTTATAGCTGATTTTGCGCTAATCCTGGCGTAAAAAGGGCTTATTGACAAAGAAAATACGGTTCTATATATTTAGGCCTCGCTAAACTGGAGAGGTGTCCGAGTGGTTTAAGGAGGCGGTCTTGAAAACCGTTGTACGGTAGCCCCGTACCGTGGGTTCGAATCCCACTCTCTCCGTTTGCGCAATGTAATAAAACAGTATATAAATGAGTGTGCGCGGCCGGTATTACCGGCGCATATTCTGGAGAGGTGCGAGAGTGGCCGAATCGGGCTCCCTGCTAAGGAGTTGTGCCCTAACCGGGTACCGTGGGTTCGAATCCCACCCTCTCCGTTTTTGATCCCGTAGCTCAGCTGGATAGAGCATCAGTTTGCGGAACTGAGGGTCGGTGGTTCGAGTCCACTCGGGATCGTAGGGCTGTTCGGCGCTTTGCCGCGCCGCCGCCTTAATGCAGTACCCCGGTCCCGCCGGGTCGTGTTTTTCTGGAGAGGTGACCGAGTGGTTGAAGGTGCACGCCTGGAACGCGTGTGTGCCCTATCCGGGTACCGAGGGTTCGAATCCCTCTCTCTCCGTTCGCCCCTTTAGTGTTGAAAGTCAGGCACTGTGCAATGTGCCGTTACCCAACCCCGTCAGGCCCGGAAGGGAGCAGCGGTAAGTAATCGGTGTGTGTGCCGCAGTTCGCTTGACCGGAGCTAAAGGGGTTTTTTCTTTTTAAATTATCCGTACAATACCGCTATGGCATACGAAGTTACGGCGACCCGCAAGCGCCCCAAAACATTCACATCCCTGGTGGGGCAGGAGTTCGTGGTCGCCACGTTGATGAACGCCCTTCGGACCAAACGAATCGCCCACGCTTACCTGTTTTCAGGACCCCGGGGCGTCGGCAAAACCTCCACGGCCCGTATCCTCGCCCGGGCGCTCAATTGTCCCGATGAAAATCTTTTGGGCACCGAAGGCTGCTTCGACTACCCCGGCGCCGAGGAAATCAGCCGCGGCACCGCGATGGACGTCATCGAAATCGACGGGGCTTCCAACACATCGGTCAACGATGTGCGGGCAATCAAGGACGAGGTGCTGTTCCCGCCTCAGAACAGTCGGTATAAAATATATATCATCGACGAAGTCCACATGCTTTCCAACTCTGCGTTCAACGCCCTGTTGAAAACCATTGAGGAGCCGCCCCCGTACATCATTTTCATCTTCGCAACGACAGAAATCCACAAAGTTCCGGCAACAATCCGATCCCGCTGTCAGCAATTCAATTTCCGGCTTATTCCCCTGGAAGAAATCATCGCGCTGCTCCAGGAGGCCTGCGCAGACCTGGAAATACAGGCCGAAGAGGAAGCGCTGTTTTGGATTGCCCGGGAATCCACCGGTTCCATGAGAGACGCATACACCCTGTTTGATCAGGTTGTGGCCTTCTCCGACGGCAGCATCACCCTCGATAAAATCAAGGAGAAACTGGGGCTGCTGGGAATCGATGAAATCAACGCGCTGGCCGAAAAGCTTGTGAATGGCGACCAGCAGGGAGCAACCGAGTACCTGGATACCCTGTTATCCGGCGGGGCGTCGGTGGAACAGCTTGTAATTGATTTGAGCGATTATTTCAGGTCAATTCTGTTTATTCGGCAGGGGATTCAGCGCGACGGGCTTCTTGGGCATCCGCGCAAGGGGTTTTCTCCGGCGGTAGTCCAGGCAATGACGGTTTCCCAGCTCGAAAAAACGATTGAAATGCTTCTACAGCTCTACCGGGATATTCGCTACAGCCTCAATTCCCGTCTGGAGCTCGAACTGCTGGTCAGCAGACTCGCCCGGATACGCGACTTTTTTGAACCCCAGGAAGTTATCCGCAAAATCGCCGAGCTGAGACAGCAGGTTGCTCAGCTTCCCGAGGTATCGCCGGTGGATTCGACAAGGGTTTCGCCCGCGGCTTCGCCAGGGGTTACGTCAGACATTACCGCAGAGGTTTCAGCTGTCGCCGGCGTTTCTGAGTCGCCAAACCCTCCAGCCGCCACTGCTCCGCCATCACGCGGCGAGCAGGAAGACGAACCCGCCGGCCAAACGCCGGGCGGCTCCGGCAGAAGCACCGAACCTGTCGGCGTGGAAAACGACAAAGCGGCCGGGGAGCATAAAAATGAAGCCACCGCCCCCCGGCGAGGCGAGGATTCAGAACCCGTGGTGACCTTCACCCCCGAAACCTGGAAGCAATTGCTTTCGGCCCTCGAAAAAGAGAGTCTGAGCCTGGCAGCAACCGTATCCAACGCCCGGGACTGGGAATTTGCCGCCGGGGAACTGATTGTATATTTTGAATCAGACCTGCACGCCGGGAATCTTCAACGGGAAATGCCCACCCTGAAAACCGTACTGGAGACAGTCGTCGGCCGGATAATACCCGTAACAATAGAAAAGGTGACTCCCCGGGAGGAAACCGAAGAGGAAGACCCGGAAGTCCAGATGGTAAAAAAAGTATTTCGGGGCGAGCTGCTCAATTAGTCACGCCCTGCCCAGGAGAAATCAATGAACCCCATGGATCTGTTAAAGAATTTCGGAAACATTCAGGAAAAGCTCAAAGAATCCCAGGAACGGCTTAAAGCCCTTGAAGCCACCGGCCATGCGGGAGGCGACATGGTACAGGTCGTCATGAGCGGCGATCTCGAGGTGAAGTCCGTGAAGATATCGCCGGAAGCCGTTGATCCCGAAGACATAGAGATGCTTCAGGATCTCATCGTGGCCGCCTACGCAGACGCCCTGTTTCATGTACGCCAGCTTATCAATGATCAAATGAGCGATCTTACCGGCGGAATGCCCATTCCTCCGGGAATGTTCGGGAAGTGATGAATCACCTCGATCAGCTCATTCAGGCGCTGTCCCGTCTTCCGGGAGTGGGAAAAAAAAGTGCCGCCCGGATGGCCTATCATCTCCTTCAGAGCGACAGGGAATATATCCAGCAGCTCGGACAGCTGATCGGCGATTTGCCCCATAAAATCGTTCGATGCCGAACCTGCGGTAATTACAGCGACAGCGAACAATGCTCCATCTGCGCCGATCCCCGGCGTGATGCCCGGGAGATCTGCGTGGTCGAGCAGCCGCAGGACGTGGCGGTTATCGAAGGTTCCCACGAGTACCGGGGATACTATCACGTGCTCCACGGCGTTCTGGCGCCCCTGGACGGCATCGGACCGTCGGAGCTGAACTTAAAGAGCTTAATCGGCAGAATCGGATCGGGAACCATTGAAGAACTGATAATCGCAACCAACCCCACGGTGGAAGGGGATACCACCGCCCTCTATATAAAAAAGCTGGTGGAGCATTTGGGTATCAAGGTAACCAGGCTCGCGTTGGGCCTTCCGGTCGGGGGAGATCTGGAATACGCCGACCGCCTTACCCTCGCCAGGAGCCTGAAGGGCCGAACCGACCTATAGTATATTGGGCAGGTAAATCATGCCCGGGGCCGGCGGTTCAGCTGCAGACGGCGGGCATGAACGATGATTCCGACGCTTATAAGCCCCAGATTTCGCCTATAATTTCATCAAAGGCCCGTGCCATGTCAGCCTTGTCGTCTTGGGAAAATGCCGAGAGCACCCAGCGATCGACGGGAAAACCCGAATGCGAGGGCCGGCCGATTCCCAGAGAGCAGCGGTAAAAATCATTGCTTCCCAGCTGTTGCTTCACCGAGCGAAGGCCGTTGTGTCCCTTGAGCCCGCCGCCCTTCTGGAGCTTCCACTTGCCGGGCTGCAAATCGAGTTCATCGTAAAAAACCGCGATATGCTGCGGCGCAACGGAAAAAAATGACGCTGCTTCCTTAAGCCCCTCTCCGCTCTTATTCATAAAGCTGTGCGAACGGTAAAAAAGCCCTTCCCCTCCGATTGCTTTGATTCCGCCGCTATGTACGGCGGGGAGGGAAAGTTTGGCGTATTGGCCCTTGAACTTGAGTTTCCAGTCCGGCGGGCTCGGCAGACGGGACTCCAGTTCCTCCAGCAGCAGCCAGCCGGCGTTGTGACGGGTGTTTTCGTACTGCCGGCCGGGGTTGCCCAGGAAGGCATACAGGCGGATCTGGCGATCGGACATTGCTTACAGCTTATCGATGAGCATTGAGCATTTGCCGCTTGGGATGGGAAGGGTTTTTTTCTTCTCGCCCAGTATGTCTATGGTGAAGTAGTAGAGCTTTTCGCTCTCGAGGCGGATTTCCCAGCCCCTGTTGGTTTTATTACTCAGAATGGTTATGAGATTCCGCTTGAGCGAGAGGTTTTCGATTCCCATGGCCTCAAGGGTCGGAACAATCCAGTCGACGGTTTTTCGCGGAAGGCTGATGTACAAACCGATGATGTTTTCAATCATCAGCGCGACGGTGGATAGTCCGAGCCAGGGCAGGTGCATCGCCCGGGGCAGATGGTCGTTGCCGTCCCAGGTGGCGGCGCCGTCCCTCATCGGGCGGTAGGCTTCCCACACATTGCCCCGTTTATTGTCGTCGGGGTGAAGGGTGTCGAGCATGTAGTACATGTGACGGATGCTGGAATCCCGGGCGAGATCGTAGGCCGAGTATTTCTCAAGGCCCTTTATCACCATAAAATTGAGGTAAGGCAACACAGACCCGCAGTACCCGTTGCCGTTCTCGTCGAAGGCCGGTTCGTCGGCCGCGAGGCTGGGAAAGGGGTGGGGGGTTCCGAAGGTATCGGGGTTTTTCAGATGAGCCAGAAGCTGATCGAAGCGCGCGTCATTGGGCAGTTCGGCAATGAGGCTCCAGAATCCGTTTATGGTCTTAACCGGAAGCTGCTTCTCATCGGCGTCCAGGTCGAAGTAGAAGCCCGCGTCGTCATTCCACATTTTTTGGTTGATCTTGGTTTTTAATGAGAAGTAATGGCGCTTGTACTTAAAGGCTATTTCCTTATCGTTCAAGATGTCGCCGAGTTCGCTCATGTACAGGGCGTTGATAGCCATGGCGGTATTGAAGTCCAGCAGGTATTTCGCGTCTTTCCGGGGCGAGTTGACCATTCCGGTTGCCGAAAGGGGAACGACGTACATACCGCTGTCATCTTTAAAATTGCCGTCTATCCAGTCGAAATAGGCTTCGAGATAGGGCATTACTTCCTTAATGCGCTTTTTGTTTCCGAGCTTGTGAAACAGATTGTACTCCGCCCATGAAAATAGGGGCATGCCCACGCCCTGGGGATTATCCTTCTCCAGAACCGGGCTTCCGTCTTTGGCGGAATATCTGTCCCGTATTGCCCCGTCCTTTTCCTGACGGCTGTAAAAGAAGTCAAGTTGGGTGAGGCTGGGGTATATTTTATTGCTGTACACCAGAAAAAAGGTGGAAAATATACTTTCGAGCGACCGGATGGTCTCGGTTTGGGGAGAAATAAAGATCCGCTCAGGGCTTCCATGTATTTCCAATTCCTCGGTATAATGATCCTCTACCCAGGCCCAGGTCTGATTATATATGTCCACAAAATCCTGATCGTAGAATCGGATACTGGGGAATTCCTTTTTTTGCACTGAGTCTCCTTGGTACCGTATATGTATACAGGGTCTATTATAGCATGTTTGATTCGTGTTGAGATTAGGAATCTGAAAATAGCACAGTTGAGTCTTTCAAGTCAAATTTTCTTTACAGGCCTGTTTTTGCATATTTATTCGATATTTATGCAGTAAAAGCGTATATTTGCTTGACTTTCGCCCTCCCACTGTGTACAAAAACCAGATATGGACAGAAAAGAACTGGAAATCACTGCCGAACTGGCTCACATCGAGCTCAGCGATGCGGAAATCGAAACGTTTTCCCGTGCAGTTTCCCAAATGGTGGAATACTTCGCGGTGATGGACGAGTTAAAACTCGAGGGCGAATCCGCGTCTCACCACATTCCCGGAGGCGGTAACGCCCTGAGGAAGGACCGCTCCGGCGACTCGCCCTACGCCGACGACATTCTCGAACAGGCTCCGGATCTCGAAGACCGCTTCATCGCCATACCCAACGTTCTCTAATTCTATCAGCAACTGCGAAGATCATGCGGCGCCGGACCGGCGCTGCCATAAGGATGGATCAGTATGAAAACCTGGACCGCTGCACTGGCCGACGGATCAGCCGAATATCGGCAGTTCGTAACCCGGCGGGATGAAAACATCGGATCGTTTCTCAGCTTCGATCCGGACTACAGCCCTGATGAACCGGATAGCCAGGACTTTACCATCGCCGATTCTGACCGGGCTTCCACCGGAGATGAGGGGGCAATGCTTGAAGGCATGCCCTTTGCGGTGAAGGACAATATCGCGGTCCGCAACATGCCGCTGACCTGCGGCTCCAAGCTTCTCGAAAATTTTTCATCTCCATACAGCGCCACGGCGGTACGCAAGCTCATTAGCGCCGGCGCCCGTCCGGTGGGCAAAACTAACCTTGATGAGTTCGGCATGGGTTCTTCCACCGATAACTCAGCGTTAAAAACCACCAGCAATCCCTGGAATCCGGCTATGGTTTCCGGCGGTTCATCCGGAGGATCCGCCGCGGCTGTGGCCGCCGGCCTGGTGCCCTTCGCCCTCGGTACGGACACCGGAGGCTCCATTCGGCAGCCGGCGGCGTTTTGCGGGGTTTACGGACTCAAGCCCAGTTACGGGGCAGTCAGCCGCTACGGCCTGGTAGCCTATGCCTCGTCGCTCGAAGTAATCGGTGTATTGAGCAAAGATCTGGATCTGACCAGAACGGTTTTCCATGCAATGCGCGGAGCCGACGGAATGGATCACAGCTCGGTCGACTATCGGGAATTCCCCGCAGACGATGGGGCAGTCAAGACCATCGGCGTTCTCACCGGCGATCTAGGTCTGAGTGACGAAGTAGCCGAAGCCTACTCGCGAAGCATCGAAGTCCTTCAAAAATCCGGGGTTTCCCTCGCCGAGGTTGAACTACCGAGCCTAGAGTATGCTGTTCCGGCGTACTACACCATTGCCACCGCAGAAGCCAGCGCGAATTTGGCCAGGTTCAACGGGGTGCGATACGGTGAGCGTCCGCTGTATGCGGAAAATCCCGACGAACTCGTCCGGAAAAGCCGAGACCTGGGTTTCGGCGACGAAGTCAAACTCCGTATTCTCCTGGGAACCTATGTTTTGCGCTCGGGATTTCAGGACCGTTACTATCACAAGGCCCAGGCAATCCGGGGAGAGATAAAAAAGGAGTTTACCGAACTGTTTTCCTCGGTGGATACCCTTATGCTGCCGGTGTACCCGGTACAAGCCTTCCCCCACGGCGAAGGCGGCCTCGACCCCTTTCAGCAGAAGGTGGCGGACCGCTTCACCACCGCGGCCAATCTCAGCGGGTTGCCCGGGCTTTCCTGTCCCGGACCGGTGATCGGCGGCCTCCCGTCCGCTGTTCAGTTCATGGCGCCGGCCTTTCACGAGGAACGGCTTTTTTCTTCAGCCCGGCTGCTTTCCGGCGAGTTTCCCGTTTCTCATGCGCCGGATTTCCCCGAAGAATACCAGCTGACCTGAGGAGGAGGGAGAATGTACCAGTCATTTATCGGATTAGAGATACATGTTCAGCTCACCACCGAGTCCAAAGTGTTCTGCAGCTGCCGCAACCGCTTCGGCGACGAGCCCAATACCAACGTGTGTCCGGTTTGCATGGGCCTGCCGGGAAGCCTGCCGACCCTCAACGAGGAGGCGATTGCCAAGTCATATGCCGTAGCCCGGGCATTGAACTGCGAGCTGACCTCGGAATGCGTGTTCGAGCGGAAGAACTATTTTTATCCGGACCTGCCGAAAAACTACCAGATCAGCCAGTTTGAAAAACCATTGGGTACCAACGGGTACATAGATATTGAATTCCGCGGCAAAACCAAGCGCATCCGCATTCATGAATGCCACCTCGAAGAAGACGCGGGAAAAATGATCCACGCCGGCGACATGAGCCTTCTTGATTACAACCGCACCGGCACACCCCTGCTGGAAATCGTCACCGAGCCCGATATGGAGATGGCCGAGGAGGCGGAGGTTCTTATTCAGGAACTGCGGCGCATCGTCCGCTACCTGGAGGTCAGCGACGGAAACATGGAGGAAGGCTCCATGCGGGCCGACGCCAATGTATCGATAAATCTGATGGGCAAGGGCCTGGGCAACAAGGTAGAGGTGAAAAACCTCAACTCTTCCCGCTTCGTGAGAAAATCCCTGGCGTTTGAAATCGAACGTCAGCAGGAAATCATGGAGAAGGGCGGCACCATTGTACAACAAACCCGGTTGTGGAACGAGAACCGGGACCAGACCGAGGTCATGCGGACCAAGGAGAATGCCAACGACTACCGGTATTTCCCTGAGCCCGACCTGCCGCCCTTCAAAACCGACGATACCTTTCTCCGGCGCATAGAGGCCATGCAGGTTGAACTCCCCATCAGCCGCAGGGAGCGCTACCGAAGGGATTTCGGGTTAAGCGCCGCTCAGGCGGATTTTATCGCCGATGAAAGGGCGACAGCGGAGTATTTCGAAAGCTGCGTTGCCCAGGGGGCGGACCCCCTTCAGCTGGTCACCTGGCTGAGTTCCGACGTGCAAAAAGAAGTAAACCGGGCCGGCACCAGTCTCGCCGACAGCCCTTTGAGCCCCGATCGCATGGTCTCCATCCTCCAGTTGCTTGAAAGCGGAAGAATTCACGGAAAAATCGCCAAGCAGGTGCTGCAGGTGATTTTTCAGGAAGATAAAGACCCCGAAGCGATCATAACCGAGCGGAACTGGGAGCAGATTACCGATCCGGATGCAATCCGGGAAATCGTCGACCGAATAATCGGAGAGAACCCCAAGGCTGCCGAGGAAATTGCCGCCGGCGACAGCAAGCCGGTGAAATTTCTCATGGGTAAGGTTATGCAGGCCAGCTCAGGCAGGGCAGAGCCCCGTCTTGTCCAGAAAACCCTGGAAGAAGCCCTGCTTGTCAGGACCCTCGATGTGCTCAGCTTCGGCGGCGCCATCAGCGGAAAGCGGCGGGGCGACGGGCTCATAGAGCCCGGCGACATGCTGGGAGTAAAAAACCGGGTGGCCGGAGACCGCGATATTGGCGCCGATCTGCGGTTCGAGGAGCTCTCGGTAGGCAGCTTCCTCTCCGAGGAGCTGTCCCCGTCTGACTGGGCGAACCTGACCTACCGGGTGGCGTCTCTCGTCGCCCAGGGAAGCGGCGGTATTATCATCGCCCACGGAACCGACACCCTCTCGTACACCGCCGCCCTGCTTCACTGGCTCTTCGGAGATGTGAAAATTCCCATCGTCCTTGTGGCCACGCTGAATCCAATTGAGGAAGATCCAAAGGGAGAGGAGGATCTGAAGGCCGCTATCCGCAGCGCCGAAAGCGCACAGGCGGGAGTCTTCGTCCAGATCGGAAAAAGCACCTTTCCGGCGTACAATCTGAAATTCACTAATTTCGAACCGGCGGAAGGAGTTCAGAGTTTCGCCACCTGGAACGCCGGTATGATTACCAGGGCTCCGGTGGACGGGGCGCTGCTTTTCAGCAGATTTGGAGAGCTACCTGCTCTGAGCGTCCTCGAACAGCTCTTTGAAAAGGCGGTTAGCGCCAGCGCATTGGTGAAAATCTACCCGGGTATCAAAAGCAGTTTTATCACCGCCCTCATCGATCAGGGAGTGCGTCACATCGTCCTCGAGCTCTACGATTCGGGAACCGCAAATCTTCGTCAGAGCCCGTTCTCCATACGGGAGGCCCTTGAATACGGCAAAAAGGCCGCGGTATCATTTTACTGCACCTCCCAGCAGGAGGGCGCCGTTGATTTTGCTGATTACGTCACCAGCCATGAACTCTGGAAGGAAGGGGCGCTGCCCATGGGGCTGGACAGCAGCGAAAGTGCCTATGCCCGGGTCATTGCCGGCAGGGTAATCGCCGGGCTACTGGCGGACTGAGTATTTCCCGGCGGTATGCGCCGGAAGCCCCAATGTGCAATTTTGATAATATCGAGGTGAACATATGATGGAACGGGTTTTAGCCGGAGAACTTTCCGGACATGAAGGACAGGAAGTAACAGCATCCGGATGGGTACACCGCATCCGCGAACTGGGGGCCATCAGTTTTGTATTGTTGAGAGACCGAAGCGGTCAGATGCAGCTCGTGTTCGACGGCAAGGTCGACTTCAGTCTCGAATCAGTGATTCAGGCAAAAGGAATCGTCAAGGCAAACGACAAAGCCCCGGGCGGATACGAACTGCAGGTCGGCGAAGCGTCGGTTATTGCGCCCGCGGCTCCCGAACTGAGCTTCCCGGTGAACCAGGATCCGGACAACATCGGCATTGACGCGGTGCTGGACAACCGGATGATGAGCCTGAGAAACCCAAAAATACTCGATATTTTTCGGCTCCAGAGCGGCATTGTGGGGTTCTTCCAGGAATACCTTCGGTCCCGGGACTTTACGGAAATAAAGACATCGAAATTAATCGGATCGGGAACCGAGGGCGGAACCGGGCTTTTCGAAGTGAGTTACTTCGACACCAGGGTATTCCTCGCCCAGAGCCCGCAGTTTTACAAACAGGCCATGATTGCCAGCGGACTTGAGCGGGTGTTCGAGGTGGGGGCGGCGTACCGCGCCGAAAAACACGACACCCCGCGACACCTGAATGAGTATGTGTCCCTCGATGTAGAAATGGCTTTTATCGACAGCGAAGAAGACCTCATGGACCTGGAATGCGGAATTCTCAAAGCCGTTTTTTCCGGGGTAAAGGACAAATACGCGGATATTCTCGAACGCTACGGCGCGACGGTGCCGGATGCGGATCGGGTGGACGCCATTCCCCGCATCACCCACGAGGAAGCAAAGGACATCATTTCCAAACGGGGCGGAAAAAAGGTTTTCGAAATTAATCCCGAGGGGGAACGCCTAATCTGCGAGTGGGCCGAAGAAGAACACGGCATCTCAGCGGTATTTATTACCGCTTTTCCCCGGAAAAAGCGGCCATTTTACACCTTCCCCGAGGGTCAGAAGACCAAAAGTTTCGATCTCATTTTCAGAGGGCTGGAAATCACCACCGGAGGCCGGCGGATAAACGACTATTCCATGATGCAGGAAACCCTGCCCAAGTTCGGCATGACCGAAGAGGGTTTGGGCGGGTACATCGATATTTTCAAATACGGCTGTCCGCCCCACGGTGGATTTGCCATCGGCCTGGAGCGAATTACCCAAAAAATCCTCGGCCTGTCAAATGTAAAAGAAGCGAGCCTCTTCCCCCGGGATCGAAAGCGGATCACTCCCTAGGGCTATGATTTTTGCTCTTCTCGCGGTATCGCTGGTTTTGCTTGGAGGATGCGGCACCGGCCCAATAAACCCGCCGTTCGCCGAGTATGCCCGGGGAGACGCCCGGCTGATTATTGCGGCAAGCGCCGAGGGTTTGACCCAGCGGGCCTATCGCCGGCTGGCGAGGGCAGATAACCCTCTGTTTGATCTTTTGAGAGATAGCGACCTGCTATTCTATGGCGCCGGAGCGTCGGGGGACGTCGGCACCGGTACGCCGGGGAGCGGGGGACCTGGTCTTCCCCGCGACAGCGGTCGGCCTGGGCGGGAAGACGCTGATTCCCCGAATTCCCCGCCCCTCACAGTCGGACAATACATCAATAGCTGGCTGCCCGAACGGAAAACCGCATTCATAGACGCCCTTGCCTCTCTTCCGGGAATGGATAATCCCGGGGCCCGGGAGGCGGTGCTAAGCTCCGCGCCGTTTTCCGCCCTTAAAATCCTGGAACATGACATCCTTGCCCCTGCGGCGGGTTTTGAAAATCTCCGCTCTTCGGGCCGGCTCTACGCAGACCTGGCCGCCCGGCGCCGAATAGAAATTCGGCCTTTGCCCGCGACGCTTTCGGAGTTCGACGACGAAATCCCCCACGAGATTAGCATGAATTTCCTGGAGCACCTGGTTTTGCTCCGCCCGGATCAGGCGAGGCTTATGTCCTCCTATGAGCGCAGATCGGAGTCGGCCCTTGAGCGGATATCCGGCAGCGGCGGAAGCGATGACCAGGAGTCCGGGTTCTATGAGCTCCTGGGAGGGCTCATGGGAGCCGGGTGGGAAGCCGACAAACCACTCATGGACTTTATCCGGGAGAAGGAGGCAGCGGGGAACCGGATAATCCGGAGCTACTGGATGCCCGTCATAGAGGAGTTTTTCGCCCAGTCGCCGGCGGACAGCGCTGTATTTCTCATTGCTCCGCTGGAACTACTTGGCGGATCGGCTGAGTTATTTTCGGGAATGCTCGAAGCGGCGGGGTGGCGGCAGTTGAGAGCGACGGGGTTCCGGTAAACCCGGCGGCCAGGCATCCGGAAAATAAAAAAACCGGGAGCGAATCGCCCCCGGTGTTGATGTGCCGATGACTGAGACTTAGGTAAGACTCTTGCCTACGGAAATTTTCTTGAGCTTTTCCAGGGCCTCGTCGATTCTCGTGAGGTCTATGGGCAGGATCACCTGGGTGTCCTTTTTTGCCAGGGAGCTCATGGATTTCACATAACCTTCCATAATTTGCAGATTCAAAGCTTCATCGCCCCCGGGCACCGAAATGGCTTCTGCCAGAGTGGAAATACTCGCGGCGGTCGCCTTGGCAATGGAGAGAATTTCCGCCGCCCGGCCGTTGGCCTCGTTTATCAGCTGTTCCTTGATACCCTCGGAACGGTTGATGTTTTCCTGCATTTCACCCTGGCTGTGATTAACTTTTGAAGCCCTTTCGCCCTCGCTTCTGGCAATTACCGCCCGTTTTTCACGCTCTGCCTTGAGCTGGATTTCCATGGCGACCAAAATGTCCTGGGGAACCTCAATGTTTTTAATTTCATAGCGGGTGATTTTTACCCCCCAGGGGTCGGTTGCCTGATCGACTTCCTTGACGATGGCTGCGTTTATCTGGTCCCGTTCCTCAAAGGTTTTATCCAGGTCCAGTTTTCCGATTACCGAGCGCATGGTGGTCTGCGCCAGCTGCACCGTGGCCATCCGGTAGTTGGTGATGCCGTAACTGGCCTTGCTGGGGTCGATCACCTGGAAATACAGCACGCCGTCGACCTTGATTCGGACGTTGTCGTGGGTGAAGCAGCTCTGGCTGGGGACGTCCAGGGCCTGTTCCTTCATGGAGTGGGTATACCGCACCTTGTCGATGAAGGGTATGAGCAGATGCAGACCGGCTTCGAGGCTGTTGGTGAATTTCCCCAGGCGCTCGACGACCCGCACCTGCTTGGAGGGAATAACCTGAATGCTGCGGAGCAGGGAAATTGCCACGGTCAGGCCGAAGCCCCCCGCAAGGATGTAGAGAAATAGCATTCCGCTCATGAGTTGCCTCCCTTGGAATTGCCCGGCAGCATGGTTGAAACCACCGACTGAATTTGCGCCAGATCGTGGGGCATTACCGAAACCTGGGCGTCCGAGAGAATGCCTTCCAGCTGCTGTACGAACTGGTTGGTGAGCCGCAGATTCACCGCCTTGTCGCCTCCCGGTGACTTAATGGCGTCGGCGACCATTTTGATGCCTTCGGCGGTGGCGTTTGCCACGATGGTAATGGCTTCCGCCCGTCCTTCGGCTTCGTTGATCCGCTTTTGCTGATCACCCTTTGACTTGTTTATGGATTCTTCCCGGTCGCCCCGGGAAACGTTGATGCGGCTTTCCTTCACCCCTTCGGATTCGAGTATTTCCGCCCGTTTCTCCCGTTCGGCCCGAACCTGGGCTTCCATGGCGTCCACCACCGTCGGGTTGGGAATAATATCCTTGATTTCGTACCGGGTAACCTTGATTCCCCAGGGGTCGGAGGCCACGTCGACGGCTTTGACAATGGCATTATTCATGATTTCCCGTTCCGAGAAGGTCCTGTCCAAATCGAGTTTTCCGATTTCGCTTCGCATGTTGGATTGGGCAAGCTGGGCGGTGGCGAACCGGTAGTTGTCTATGCCGTAACTCGCCTTTTCTGCATCCATCACCTTCAGATAGAGGATTCCGTCCACAGTCACCTGGACGTTGTCCTTGGTAATACACACCTGCGGGGGCACGTCGATGACTTCCTCTTTTAGTTCGTGCTGATCAACTACCCGCTGCAATCCGGGGACTACCAGGTGAAAACCCGGGCCCAGGGTCTTTTGGTATTTTCCCAGGAACTCCAGGACCCAGGCCTGCTGTTCAGGCACGATCCGCAATAACTTAAAAAACAGGATGAATACCCCAAGGGCTATTCCCCCGCTTACCAATAAACCGGTAATCACGTCCATACTGCCTCCTTACGTATTCCAGTCAATCTATGTGTATTACCCCAATGGATGGGTTTTTATTCACCGTTTTCAGGTAGAAGGGGATCGCCAACGTAATAGGTCATTCCCTCTTTTTTTAAGATCCAGACGCTGCTGCCCTTTTTGTAGGTCTTGTCAAAACTCAGGGCTGCCCAGCTGGTGCCCATATAGCTGATGCGGCCGGGTTTCTCAGGAGTAATGGTTTCGAGAACCTTGGCGCTCCGTCCGCCGTCGTCGTAGTCGTGGTCTCCGGCTGTTATTTGCTTGCCGGTGAATATTTTCTTGAAATACTTCCTCAACGAAACCAGGGAAAGGGTGGACATGCCGACAAAAAGCAGGATCTGGGGTGCAATCAGGGACGACAGGCCGGGAATGAGGGCCGTCAGAAGGGAGGTAAGCAGGGCGCCGGCACCGAAAAAAATTATCACCAGGCCGGGGATGAAGAACTCCGATATAACCATCAGGAAACCCACAATAGCCCAGAAAATCGCCATAATATCCATGTTCTACCTCTCCTGCACTTTACCAGTTTCGTACGCGGGTATTCATTTTTTCAATGCCAAAGACCCGGCAAATATCATCTTCAATGTTATCTATGAGGTGCTCCGACCAGTGGAAAAATGAGGTTTTGTCCCCCAAATCCGATCCGGCGACGCGCTGGGCAATCCATGATTTTTCCTTTTCATCCATAAGGGACTCCACCACGATGAGACGGTCAAAGGAGCGGTCGGGAAAATCTCCGTCCGGCGCTTCATCCGGGCAGCTGAGAAAAAGCAGCCTGTCGGCCTGGCGGCTCAGGGCATTTTCCATCGCAGCCTGGGCATGGGCGATGGTGGCTTCGGCGGACTCGTGGATGGTGTGATGCTCGTTGTGAACCGCCTTCACTTCCTGATAGTATCTCCGGTAATGAGGGGCATAGAGGGTGCGGAAGTGGGCGGCCAGCCGTCGGCTCAGTACCTCGCTGTCCTTTCCGGCAAATATGCCCACCCGTTTGATAAAATAAGGCCGCACAACTTCCGGAAGAAAGCGCCAATGCCGAAGGGGTTCATTGCGGATGTCGCTGCCGGAAACCGGCAGCTGATCCCGGTTCGGGTCGACGGGCAGGAATTCCGCCCCCAGTTCGCCGGCGAGCTTCCAGCCGTAGTCTTCCGAGGCGAAAAGGTAATCGATGTTTTCGTCGCGCAGCCGCGAACGGATTGCATCAGCCCAGATGACGTGTGCATCGGGCCGGTTGCGGTTGGCGTCGGGGTTCTCCTCAGTGATGTGGACGATTTCCGCCGAGGGATAGAGTTCTTTCATCCATTCGAAGCGGAGATCCCCGGGAATTTCATCTCTCGAGAGGGTGCACACGAATATATAGAGCCTGTCCACAAATGAAGTGGCGAAATCCACCAGATAACGGTGGCCGTTATGAGGCGGGTTGAAGCGTCCGATTATCACCCCGCTGCCGCTTTTGATCATATGGTCCAGAATACTACCTGGATCGAAACACAATCAATATATTCTTCCTGTATACTGGGAATAGATGCGTAAAGCCGGCGCCAACGCCGGCAAATCCGGAACCGGAGCGGAGGGGTTTATGGTAATTTCTATTGATCTCGGGGGCACAAAAATGCTGAGCGCGCTGATGGATGATCAGTTTCGCGTTCGGGATAGTATTAAATTAAAAACGCCTCAAACCACTGATGGTGATGAAATTCTCGATCTCATGGCCGACTCGGTGCGGGATCTGCTTAAGTCCGCAGACCTTTCGCCCGCTGATATTCTGGGAGTGTCCGTCGGCGTACCCTCGGCGGTTAATTTCACCGACGGCGTCGTGCTGTCAGCCACCAATATCGGATTTGAGAACTACCCCTTGCGAGACCGCCTGTCCGCGGCGACCGGTGTACCGGTCTTGGTGGACAATGACGTCAACGCCGGCATTTACGGGGAGTTCCTCCGGGGCGCCGCCGCGGGTAAGCGGAACATCATCGGCCTGTACCCCGGGACGGGCATCGGGGGCGGCATGGTTCTGGACGGCCGTCTCTACCGGGGGGCCAAGGGCGGAGCCGGTGAAATGGGGCATATGATCATCCAGTCCGGCGGGCGGCTGTGCGGGTGCGGCCGTTACGGCTGCCTCGAGACCCTGGCCTCCAAGACCGCCCTGGCCAAGGACCTGGTTCAGCTGGCGGCCACCGGCAAGGCGCCGAGCATTCTGGAGAAGGTCGGTTCGGATTACACCCTTATCAAGAGCAGCCACATCAAAAAGGCCATTGATTCCGGCGAAGAGGCGGTTATCGACCTGGTCAACCGGGCGGCGGATTTCCTGGGAATCGGCATGGCCAACTATGTGAATATTTTTAACCCGGAAGTCATCGTTCTCGGCGGGGGCCTCATTGAAAAACTCGGGAATTCATTTGTCCAACGGGCAGAGGCCAGCATGCGATCCAACGCCATGCCCGTCCTGCTTCAGGATGTGGAGGTAAAAATCGCCAAGCTGGGAGACGACAGCGTAATCACCGGAGCCGCCCTCTTGCTGCGGGATTTCCTTGAGGAGAGCAAGAACTCTTGAGTAAAAACGACACCATTGTAGCAGTCATCGATATCGGATCCACCGCTGTCCGGCTGGTCATTCTCGAGCTCGATAAAAACGGCGATTACCACCGGCTCGACCGGGCGTCCCGGCCCGTGAGTCTGGGGCGCGACGTGTTTATTTCCCGGACCATCCGGGCGGAGAGCATGATGCAGGTCATCGCCGTACTTTCGGGCTTCTCCGAGCTCATCCGAAGCTACGGGCTGCGGCCGAAGGACTCCTACGTGGTAGCCACCAGTGCAGTCAGGGAAGCGCGAAACCGCGATACCTTCGTCGACCGGGTGCAGATAAAAACCGGTTTTCAGGTAAGCATTATCGACGGGGTTGAAGAAAACCACCTTACCTATATTGCGGTGCTCCACGCCGTGGAAAATTTCCGCGGGGCATTCTCCCGGGCCAACTCTATTATTATGGAAGTGGGCGGCGGTTCCACCGAGCTGATGATAATGTTCCGAGGCAGCATGCAGGCGGCTCAGAGTCTGAAAGTTGGAACCGTGCGGCTGGAACAGCAGCTAAAGGCCAAGGTCGGTTCGGAGTTCGTCCTCGAAGAATTTTTGCGGGAACAGCTGAGGCTCAATCTGGCTACCCTGCACAATGACACGGACCTGAAAAGAATACGGTATTTTGTCATGGTGGGCGGCGACGCCCGCATTGTCAGCTACCGCATCGGAACCGCTCAGGGGGAACACTATTCGGTTATTAAGCGGGATGACTTTCTGTCCTACCTTGATGAACTCAGCCGCAAAACCGTCGATGAAATAGTCCGGGACCTGAGCATCTCGTACAATGAAGCCGAAGGTCTCATGCCGGCGCTAATTATCTACCGGATATTCCTTGAAGAAACCTCAGCCCAGGAAATCATCGTTCCAGACGTGAGCATCCGCGAAGGAATTCTCCTGCGGAACGTCATGGGACAGTCGACGAGCATTGACCGCAACTTCGCCCGCCAGGTGGTGGCGTCGGCCCGGAGCCTGGGTACCCGGTATCATATTGATGAAGAGCATGCCGATCAGGTCACAAAACTAAGCCTGGAGCTCTTCGATGCCCTACTGGATGAACACGGGCTGGGAAACCGGGAACGGCTCTACCTCGAGGTGGCGGCCATCCTGCACGATGTGGGCTATTTTATTAACCAGTCAGGCCATCACAAACACGGCATGTACATCGTAGCCAACTCCGAGATATTCGGGCTTTCCCAGGAAGAGCTCCACCTGGTAGCCACGGTGGTGCGCTATCATCGGGGCGCAAAACCCGTACGGACCCATCCGGAATACGGCCGGCTTTCCCGGGCTCAGCGGCTTATCGTCATGAAGCTGGCGGCCATCCTCCGGGTAGCCGACGCGCTGGACCGGGCGCACGGTCAGAATATCAAGGGCATAGAAGTGGAAATCGAAAACAATGCCCTTCATATCAGCGGGGGTCAGCGGGGAGATCTCTCCATCGAGCGCTACGGACTCATTTTGAAGTCCGGGCTTTTCGAAGACGTATTCGGCTACAAGGTATTATTTAAATAAGGGGATTAATGTGGAAGAAATAAAAAAAGACCCGCCCTACTTTAACCGGGAGCTCAGCTGGATTGAATTCAACCGGCGGGTGCTCAACGAGGGCCTGAGAGATGACAAACCCCTGCTGGACCGCCTCAAGTTCCTGGCCATTGTAACCAGTAATTTTGATGAATTCTTCATGGTGCGGGTGGCGACCTTAAAAAACGAGTTTTTAACCGGCAATTACGTCAGCTGCCCGAGCAAATTGAGCCCCGAGGAGCAGCTCAAGGCCATCAGAAAGGAATACCGGGAGATAATCGCCGCCCAGTACCGCTGTCTTCACGGCGAACTGCTACCCGAACTGGCTCAGCGGGGATTCGTCTACCACGACCTGGAGTCAATCACCGCGGCGCACAAAAGCCGTCTGAAGGAGCTTTTCCACAGCGAGCTCTTCCCGCTTTTGACGCCCATCAGGGTTAACGAAACCGAACCCATGGTGAAGGCGGGGAACATGCGCCTTCACGTGGGCTTCCTGATAAAAAAGGACGGGGAGGAGAATGAACTGCTGTCGGTTGCGCAGCTTCCCAGCTCGGTGGACCGGGTCATACGGATTTCCGAGGGTGAGGGGGAGTTTCACTTCACCTTCCTCGAAAACCTCATAATCATGTTTGCCGCATCGCTGTACCCCGGGTACCAGATTCTCGAGCACCTCTGCTTCCGTATTACCAGGGACGCCGACTTCGCAGTCGACGAGACCAGGGACGGCGATTTTGTAGAAGCCATGGAAGAGGTATTAAACGAGCGCTCCAAGTCAGAGGTGGTCCGGCTCAACAGTGGCAAGACCAGCGAAAAGATCGCAGGTCTCCTGATGTCAAACCTCGGACTGTCGCAGGAGGACCTGTTTACCACCCCGGATCCCCTGGAAATAAACGATTTTATGGACCTGGTGTATACGCCGGGATTCGACGATTTGCGGGAAGCATCCTGGAAGCCCGTGGATCCCTTCCCCATGGATGAGGAACGGAGCATCTGGCAGTGGATTACCGAGCGGGACAGGATGCTCATCCATCCCTTCGAGTCCTTTTCGCCGGTCATCAGGTTTATCGAGACCGCTGCTGCGGACCCCAAGGTGCTTTCCATCAAAATGACCCTCTACCGAACCAGCCGAAACAGCCCCATTGTTTCGGCCCTGGAACTGGCCGCCCAGGCGGGAAAACAGGTTACGGTCCTGGTTGAAATCAAGGCGCGCTTCGACGAACACCGTAACATCCATTGGGCTGAGCGGCTGGAGAAGGCTGGGGTCATCGTGGTGTACGGAATCGCCGATTTGAAGGTACATGCCAAGGCCGCCCTGATTATCCGCCGGGAACCCAAGGGTATCCGTCGCTATCTCCACGTCAGCACGGGAAATTACAACGATAAAACCGCCCGGCTGTATACCGATGTGGGACTCCTGACCGCCAGGGACGATCTGTGCTACGAGGCGGGCCTGTTTTTTAACGCCATAACGGGATATTCGGCGGTGCCGGCGTTGAAAAAACTGATGATGGCCCCCTATGCCTTGAAGGCCCGGCTCATTCAGCTCATCGACCGCGAAATAGACAAGCATAGAAGCGGGGGGAACGGCCATATCGCCGCGAAAATCAACTCGGTGAGCGATCCGGATATAATCGATGCCCTGTACCGGGCAAGCTCCGCCGGCGTGAAAATTGACTTAAATATCCGGGGAATTTGCATGCTCAAACCCGGGGTTCCGGGATTAAGCGAAACCGTGCGGGTGGTATCGGTAATCGACCGCTATCTCGAGCACCCGAGAATCGTCCGGTTCAACAACGGGGGCAACGCCGAGCTGTATATATCCAGCGCGGACTGGATGGGAAGGAATCTCGACCGGCGGGTGGAACTTATGACGCCTATCGAAGACCCCCGGGCCGCCCGGCGCTTGAGCGATATGCTCGACCTCTACATGCGGGACACCCGGCAGTCCTACGAGCTTCAAAGCGACGGCTCATTCCGCCGGGTTAAACCCGCAAAGGGCAAAAAAGCCGTTCGCGCCCAGCAGGAAATGTACCGCTTGGCGGAAGAGGCAAACAGCCGGCGCGGAGATGAAAGCGGCGAGCAGATATTTAACGTTCGCCGCCGTCCTCCTCAGGCCAAATGACCGGAGGCAGGCCCGCGCCGGCCCGGGTATCCGGCGAACCGTCCGCCGAGCCCGCCGCCAGGTAGGCGTAGCGCTCGGCGAGCTCGGGATCAAGTCGGCTCAGCCGCTCAAAATCCCGGCTCAGGGCCCCGTCGTCATTGAGGGCTGCATGGGCCAGGGCAAGGCTCAACAGGAGGTAGGGCGAGTCCGGCCGTATCTCAAGGCCCTCTTCGGCGGTCCGGGCGGCCCGCTGGTAATCGCCCTGTTCGAGGTACAGGTTCGTCAGGTATTGGTAGGCGGTCATGTTGCCGCCGCCGATTTGATTTGCGTCACGGAGGGTTGCTTCGGCCAGCCCGAATTCCCCGAACACGCTGTACAGGGCACCGAGACGGTTCAGGAGCCGGGACCTCCTTCTTCCGGTAAGAGCCTGACTTTGGCGGGTCAGCTCGCCGGCCTTTTGCACGAACAGCTGCTCGGTGAACTCTTCCATGGTTTGGGCGATGCTCCGCCCCGCGGCCGCCGGGGAAGGGGGAATTATCCGGTAATCAGTCGGGGGAATCGGCATGGGCGGATACAGCTCCCTGGCTTCGCTGACGGGAATAAACTCCATTTCGTCGGAACCCCGGTGCCGGCTCACCAGCAGCGATGCCTGCTGCCAGGTTTCGAAAAAACCCTGATCGAGCACGGTGGTCTCGATGGGGATCCACAGGGTTCCGCCATGGGAAATCAGTTCCAGTCCGCCCTGCTCCAGAAGCCAGCGGTTTTCTTCGGGTATGTCGCTGTCAAAGGCGGCGAATACATGCCCCGGACTGGTGATAATGGCCGTGGATATGCCGGCGGCTTCAAGCATCGAATTGAGCAATGCCGTGGTGTCGTCGCAGTCGCCGCTCTGGTAGAACAGGGTCGCCCCGGGGAAACGGACGGTATCGACGGCACCGGGTCGGCCGAGCACCAGGGTTATGGGGCTGGCGGGGTCTTCTATGTACTCGATTCCCCGGGTTCCCAGCGTGTCGATAATTCGTATTGCTCTGAACAGCCGTTCATCGAGCCTGATAGTGTCCGGCGTCAAATCTCGGTAATCCGCACTGCCGGAGGCGGTCAAGGCGAAATTTCGGATGTTGATCTCATTGGGAACGATGAACGAGGCAAGCTTCGCGCTGTCGTCCCAGGACAGGGCGGTATTCCGTTGAATCTGCACCGAGTAACTGGCTTCCCGCACATTTTCCACCCCGTCATACCTTCCTTTTACATCGAGAATCACCTGGGCGGGCAGGGACTCCTCCTGGAGGAGTAATCGCTCGTTGAACACCGGGTTCAGGCTGATCTCCAGCTCTTCGCCCGGGGCGAGTTCCCCGTCGACGTCGACGGCCACCGGAGCCTCCATAAATCCCGGTATATACAGTTCAAGCGTTATTTCGCTAACCGGCAGTTCGTGGGGATTGGCGATCGTCAGGCTGCCCCATCCGCTTAAGCGGTAGTAGGGCACCAGAGCGGGAAATACGTCCGGGAGCCGGGCATCGCGGATATCCAGCATGTTCCGCTGCTGACCCGGGCGGGCGGCTTCAATGTCGAATTGCTGCTGAAGCCGTTCTTTGGCCCGGCGGATTTCCCTGTCATCCGGCCGGCTGAACAGTATTTCTTCGTAAAGTGCCACGGTCTTCTGGTACATAGACCGGGCGCTTTCGGGTCCGAACCGCCGGAGGGTGTCGAGCACCCGGGCGCGGAGAATCTCGGTCTGTTCGATGAGGGACGCAAGTTCAAGATCTTCCAGCTCCTCCCGGGCGGTTTGGTTGTCCGGATTGATAAGAAGGGCGGTATTCCAGTAATAGCGGGCCATTTCCACCGCGCCATTTTGATGGTGAAACCCCGCGAGTTCTGCGATGGCGTCCTGATCTGCGGGATTTTCGAGAATTGCTGCGGTCCATTTCGCCAGTTCCACGCTTTCAGGGGTTTCGAGGGCATTGCGCTCAAGATAGTCACCGTCCAGGAGCCTGAGTATGTAGTTTTGGGTGCTCATGGGAATGGCGATTTCACCGCTGGCTTCATTAAAGGCAAGACCCATGGCAAAGGTGTAGTCCCTGTCCTCTTCTCCGGGTATTCCTTCCAATCGCCATATAATATCTCCCCCCGGGGAAAAGCGGTACAGGCTGGTCATGGTCATCATAAGGAAGCTTCCGTCGCTGGCCGGCTGGAGGTGTTTTACGCTATAGCGCTCGCCGACGGGGAACAGGGGAAGCAGGGTTCTCACGGGCTCGCCGGAGGGGGTAAAGATTTCCACAAATCCGCTGCTCGGATTGTATATCCACAGTTCCCCCGAGGGGCCCGCTGCCATGGCGCTGGGAGAAATCAGCGCATTTTCGAGCAGCCTCAGCTCTTGCGGCCGGCGGTCCTGCACTCTAAAAATCCGGGGACTTGTCATATCGGAAAGAACAAGAGACCCGTCGGGCAACACAATAAAGTCCGAGGGATACTGAAAGGGAATGGGCAGACTGTCCGGGGCTGGGTTTCCCGGAATATACCGGGAGACCCGCAGCTGCTGAATGGATCTGCTGTATAACGTGCCCGACGGGGTTACGGCAATATCAAAAAATTCCCCCTGCTGTCCGTTGAGGATAGCCTCCCGTCCGTATACATCGGCGAGACGCATGGAGCTGTCCAGGCGAACAGCCAGACTGTTGGCGCCGATGTACAGCGATCCGTCCTCGCCGTAGGCCGCGCTTATCGGGGAGAGAATGGGCTGGTAGGGAAGGTCCCTGAAGCTGAGATAGTCCAGGGTGAAGCGCTCCAGCAATAACGGCGGAACCCTATCAGCCGGCGCTGCGAAATCGTCCAGAGACAGCAGCAGATACTGCACCAGGCTCGCGGCGTACCTGCCGTCCAGGCCGCTCCAGGCGTCCAGCACCGAGAACGGTTGGGAGGTTTTGCCGTCGGCGGACCTGGTCAAGGTAAGCATAAACACGGAATTTTCCCCCGAGTCTACGGCGCTGATGGAGAGGCGGTAATCTGCTGCGGGGCCCGGACCGTACTCAATGACGGTGTTTCCCCCGTAAATCAGGGGATAATAGTATGCGCTTTCCTCAAACAAGTCCCGGAAAAACTGCCGGTTCACGCGGGTATCTGGATAGAGAGACTGCATTTCAACACGCAGGGATTGGGCGCTTTGCCCCCAGGAAATGGACAGTACTCCAATGAGAAAAAAGAGGAAAATAATGGTCTTTTTTACGGCACCCGGCATAAGTCACCCCGATTTTTACGTATATTGGTGTAATTATGAATGATACCACGAGATTCGCCATCATCGACGACGACGCGGTCGAACTAGAGAATGCAAATATACCACTAAGCGACGCGAATTACGCGTACGGCATCGGGGTTTATGAAACGCTCCGCCAGCGGGGAGGGCTGCGTTATTTTACACAAATGCATCTCGAGCGGCTGTTCGAATCGGCGCGGATCATCGGCCTTTCCACAGATGCGGACGCCCAGCGGATGATCTCCCGTCTCAACCGGCTCAGGGATCTCAATCCGGAAGAAGACGTGAATATCCGTATCCTGCTTGTAAAATCCGGGCCAAAAAACAGCCGGTCCTATATTTTTCCGGCGGACATTCCAAGGGTTAAGGGGGTCGAGGATTTGCGGGTGCCCGAACCGGTGGGCGTCACCATGCTGGGTTATCCCGGGGAGCGGCATTTCCCGAGGGCCAAGTCCCTGAGCATGCTTCTTTCCTCGGTGGCCCTGGCAAAGGCCAAAGAGCGGGATTGCTGGGATGCCCTTCTTTTGGACAGGGACGGGCTTATCACCGAAGGAAGCCGTTCGAATGTTTTCTGGATGCAGGGTGGCAGGCTGTACTCGCCGCCGGAAGACAGAATTCTGGCCGGGGTGACCCGGGCGAACATCATCGCCTGCGCTGAAAAAGCCGGGTTTGAGTTCAGATACGGCGAGCTGTACGTTGAAGACCTGGCAAGGGAGCCCAGGACATTGATCTGCAGCTCGACATCCATTGGGCTCCAGCCGGTCACCACCCTCTTTATGGACGACGGACGGGAAATCTCCCTGCCGAGGGACCCGGCGGTGGGTAAGCTCAGCCGCAGCTACGGTGATTTCATCCGCAACGAGGCGCTGACCGACTAGCCGCGCCCCAGGGCTATTCCAGCCGCAGGTAACTCACCGAGTACCCGTAGCGCCAGCTCGATGAATCGCCCCTGGGCCTGAGTATGGTCAGGAAGCGTTCTTCGCCGGCTTCAAGGACGATGTCGATGGGGCTTGCGACGGTGCTGGTCATGTTTTGCAGTCTCAGGCTCACCTCGGCCTCGATGGAATAATCAAAGCCGTTGCCGATGAATACCACGTAGGTGAGATCGGTCTGTTCGACCCGGAAATCGAGTTCGTTCCGCGCATCGGTGCTTCCAGTGTAGCTTTGGAAATCCTCGTTTGTAAAATCCCTGCCGAACACTACCTCAAATTCCGGGCCGCCCGGATGGTAGGCGTAATATATCTCGTCCTCGACGGGATCAACCGCTTCGCCGTTCAGCCCGAGCATGCGTATGGGTATGGACTGCATGCCGCCGTCGGTCAGGGGAACCCGAACGTCAAAATGCAGGTGGGGACCGGAAGAACGGCCGGTATTGCCGCTGTATCCGATAAAATCACCGGCTTCGACAGTATCTCCCACTTCTACCTCAGCGCCGTTCTGCACCAGATGCACGTAGTTGCCGAAGGTCCCGTCGTCATGCATCACAAGCACGTAGTTGGCGTAGGGTCCGTACTGAACCCCCGGTCCTCCGATGTTTGAATCTTCCTTTACCTCAACCACTATCCCTCTTCGTGCGGCGCGAATTTCAGTTCCCACATCGAGATCAAAATCAAGGGCGAACTGATTGTCGTCGAAGTGGGTGAACCTGCCGTTGAACCCCTGGGTTACCCGGTGTTTGGTGCCGTGTGCGAAGGGAAACCAGTAGAGGAAGTCGGTATCCGGTTCGACGGTTTCCGGATTACCCCGGGAATAGCTGTAGGAAAAGCGGTAAGAGAGCCGGTTTCCCTCGCCGGGTTCCAGGGCGAATAAATATTCTCCTTGGGCTCCGGCTTCAAGCTGCATGCCGAAGGGCATTTCTACATCTGGCTGCAAATTCTCAAGGCTCTGGAATTCGATATACACGTATGCCGGGATTACCAGATCATTATCCGCAAAAAAGAGAATGCGGAAATCATCCTGCTGTTCGCCGTAGACCCGAACCGGGGTGTTATCCTGGGCGGAAATCGGAGCGGCAAGTATGAGCAGCGCGGCGATTGCCGCGATAAGAAATGGTTTACTGTTAAATCGCTTCATAATATTCTCACCTGAGAATATAATGATTTCCGCCGTGAAAAGTACAACGAGCCCGCCCACGCGCGGTTATATTTATGCATCATTGGTCTTTTTTGCGATCATCGCCACCCTCGTGCCATCGTCATGCCGTGTATCCGATGACCAGCGGTCTTCGCCCCAGGCCGGACTTCGGTCCGGACTTCGGTCCGGGCTCCAGTCCGGGCTCGAGGTTGGGGGTCTTGAATCCCGCGAAACATCCGGCGCACAGGAGGAAAGAAGCCTCCCGCCTCTCAGCCTCAGTTTTGTCGGGGACTTAATGGCTCACCCGCCGAATTTCCGCATGTCTGACTATTCGCGAATATACGCTGCCGTGGAAGAGCAGTTTCACGACGATGATCTCAGTTTTATCAACCTGGAGTTCGTCATAGACCCTTCCCGGGCCATGGCCGGTTTTCCCCGGTTCAACGTTCATCGGGATTACGTCGAGGCTGCGGTGGATGCGGGCTTTGATGTGTTTTCTTTCGCCAATAATCACATAAACGACTACGGCAGTGCGGGAATTCGGGCGACCCGGATTCAGCAGCATCTGCTCAGCCGCTACGCCAGGGAAGGCTGGAATCGCCCGGTTTACTTCTCGGGCATCCGGGTGCCCGGCGAGGATGAGTTTCGCATAACCGCAATCGAGCATCGGGGCTGGCGGATCGCGTATTTGTCGGTGACGGGGATTCTGAATCAGTACTGGGACGGCGCTGACGACACCTATCTCGTTCGGTACTGGAGCGAGGCCGATAATTCCGCATTGCTGGGTTTCATCAAGGAGCGGCGGAGGGACTACGATCTGTTTATTCTGGCGTATCATGGGGGAACCGAATACATCCTGACGCCAAATGAGGGCAAGGCGGAGCTGTTCACATCGCTTGCGGATGCGGGGGTCGACGTCGTCTGGGGTCATCATCCTCACGTTCTTCAACCGGTGCACTTTTTCCAGCGCCCCGACGGCCGTTCCGGCGCAATTATGTATTCAATGGGCAATTTCGTGAGTTCCCAGACAGCCTGGCTCGGTCCGGAAGACGGGGGAACCCGCCGCGCCTATACCGGCGATTCGGCGATTGTCCGCCTGGAGATACGGAACACTCCACAGGGACCCGATGTTCGGCGAATCGACATGAACCTGATTACCCACCTCAGGGAGTACGATACCGACGACCCCGCACGGGACGGATACGAAGTCCATTTTACCGAAGATGCGCCGGGCATAGCCCGGAAGGAATGGAAGCCTTTCTATGAGCAACGCCTGAAAGAAATGACTCGCTTGATAGGACCGGCTCCCGCGCGGTATTATCAGACCACCGATTCCATGCCCTAGGAGCGCCCATGGCCCACTCGTGCAGTAAAAGCGCGGAAGATATCCTCGACCGTGAATTTCCCGTATTGGACAAGGGTTTTGTCCGATTGGTGGATTATATGGGATCCGACGATCGGATAGTCCAATCCGCCCGGGTCAGCTACGGAAGCGGCACCAAGAGTTTTCGGCAGGACAAGGGCCTGATCGATTATCTTCTTCGAAACGAGCATACTTCCCCCTTTGAACAGGTGGTGCTCACCTTCCACGCCAAAATGCCGATTTTTGTCGCGCGTCAGTGGGTCCGTCACCGGACTGCCAGGCTTAATGAAATATCCGGCCGCTACAGCGTCATGAAGGACGAGTTCTACGTGCCTGCCGGCAAAGACATCGCCTTCCAGAGTGAAGACAACAAACAGGGCCGCCTGGCCGAGGCGGTAAGTCCGGATCTTCAGCAGAGAATCGCCCGGGAGCTGGAGGACAGGCAAAGCGAGGCCTACAGAGCGTATACCGCCCTTATTGACGGCGGGCTGGCCAGGGAGCTGGCGCGAATTAATCTGCCCCTCAGCCTGTACACCGAATGGTACTGGCAAATCGATCTGCACAACCTGTTTCACTTCCTGAGGCTCAGACTTGATCCCCACGCCCAATATGAAATCCGAGCCTATGCCGAGGTGATGCTGACCGTCGCAGAGGCAGTGGCGCCTCTGGCCACCGAGAGTTTCCGAAACCATCTGCTCGGGGGTGTGAGATTCACCGCTCGCGAGCTGGAAGCAATACGGGCGACGCTTGCTGTGTCCGCCGATGGCCGGCATGACGGAAATGATCCGGTGGAAGCCCTTCCTGCAGCTTTAAGGGAAACACTCGATGAGTTGAAATTTACCGGACGTGACAAAGAACGTTTGGCCATCAAGCTTTTAGACGGCCGTCAGACCTAAAACCCGGAAAAACTAGCCGGTGAGAGAGATAAATATTATGGAAGACAATAGCTTGCAAAAACGACTTGCCGTGCTGATCGACGCGGATAATGCCCGGCCCTCGATAATCGAGGCTGTGCTGGAGGAAGTTGCCAACTACGGCATCGCCAGCGTAAAACGCATCTACGGGGACTGGACGAGCCCCAATCTTCGCTCCTGGAAGGAGCTGGTGCTCGAATACTCAATTCAGCCCCATCAACAGTTCGCGTACACCACGGGCAAAAACGCCACCGATTCGGCGCTGATAATCGATGCCATGGATCTGCTGTATTCCGGAAGTCTGGAGGGATTCTGCATCGTGAGCTCGGACAGCGATTTTACCCGGCTCTCATCCCGGCTCAGGGAATCCGGAATGACGGTTTACGGTTTCGGGGAGAAAAAGACGCCGGAGGCCTTCGTCGTCGCCTGCGACAGGTTTATCTATACGGAAAACCTGCGCAGCACCAAAACCGTCACCGAGGAACAGGATATCCCCCGTATGTCCTCAAACCAGATGAAGCAGGACTCCCGGCTTATCAATTCAATCCGCAAAGCAATCGAGGACAGCGAGGATGATGAAGGCTGGGCGAACCTGGGTACCGTCGGCCAGATAATCATGAATGCCTGGCCCCAGTTCGACCCGCGGAATTACGGTTACTCCAAGCTGGGAGAGCTTGTACGGAAAATCGACCTTTTCGAAATCGACGCCCGCAAGAGCCCCAGCAACTCCGGCCGTTCGCTGTATATACGGGACCGGCGGAAACACGGCCGCTGAACCCGGAGGATGGGGCGGGAGCCTGAAAAGACCAATGGATAAGCCCAGGTTCTGGCAACAATTTAAATCAGTCATCGCCTTCGTTAAGCCGGCAGACCTGGCGGTTGTCGTTGTGTACCTGTCGCTTTTTGGGGTTTTCCTTGCCTTGTCGCTGCAAAACGTCGGCGCCGCCGGGTCAATCGTCATTCAAAGCTCGGGGGAAGAGTACCGCTACAGCTTTGATGAAGACCGGACCCTGGAGTTCCTCGGTCCCGTAGGAAGCACCTCGGTGGAAATCGATGATGCCGGACGGGCCCGGTTTACCCATTCCGATTGCAGAGATCAAATTTGCGTTAACGCCGGATGGCTGGAACGGGGCGGCGAATGGGCCGCCTGCCTGCCGAACCGGGTAATTCTCCGGCTCGACAGGGCTGCTGAAGCTGAAGAGGGCATAGAAGCGGAAATCGATGCCACTGCCTTTTGAAGGGCTATAGGCCAGTGCAGCAGCTATGCCGCCGCGTGCGCCGCCGCACTACCTGAGGTCCTCAGGCTCCCCCATTTCGTATTCCTGGTCCAGCAGGACAAAGGATTCCAGGAGACCGTCGCTGGGATACACTTTGCGGTCGGCGGTAATAAACACCGCCTCGATGTAATCAAGCTCGTTCGCCAGCTCCAGGCCTTCCCGCAGTCCCAGACCGAACAGGGCCGTGGAGTAACCGTCCGCGGTCATGCTGACATCGGAAACGATCACCACCCCTTCCAGACCGTTGTTCACCGGAAAGCCGTCGTCGGGATTTAACAGATGATGATATCTGACGCCGTCTTCCTCAAAATACCGCTCATAAATGCCGGAAGTGACGATGGAAAGGTCTTCAGCCGGAAGGGTGCCGAGGTAGGATCCGCGAACCATGTCCGGCCGCTGAACGCCGATTATCCAGGGCCGTTCTTCTGAGCGCCGGCCGATGGTGAGAATGTTGCCTCCGAAGTCCAGAATGGCCTTTTTGACACCCTGTTCCTTGAGGTAGTCCGAAACCAGATCGGCAGCGTAGCCCTTGGCTATTCCCCCCAGATCAACACCGGCTCCCGGCTGAGTAATAAAGGCCCGGTCGGGCTGCCCGTCCCGTCCGTCCGCAGGGTAGAGTTCGAGAAAGTCGCCGCGAATAAGGGGCAGGGTATTTCGCATCTCTGTTTCAGAAGGAATTCGGGGGTTTTCTCCGCCGATATCCCACAGGGCGACCAGGGGTTCAATCATCGGGGTGAAGCGGTTCCGGCTGTTCTCCGCGATTTCGACTGATGCCTGCAGAACCTCCATGGTCATTGGGTCCACGTTCACCGGGGACATGCCCGCCGCCTCATTCAGGCTCACCAGTTCGCTGTCCTGAAGCTGAAGGCTCATGAGCCGATACACCCTGTCGACGATTTCGAATGACTCTTCGAAAAAGCGGGGCTTGGGATCGTCGTAAATCGTGATGGTGACAATGGTTCCCAGGCTCTGAACAGATCGTCTGACGGGCTCCGTCTCACTATTTTGCGCGCAGGATGTCAATAATGTGAACACAATCACAACAATAGGGATAATTTTATCTATAAAAAACGTCTTTGCACATAGCGCGTTTTTAAATCGCATGATAGACTCGGTCATAGTAAAAACTTATACCAATCTAAACCACGTAACACAAGCTGAGCAGGAGGCTTCTGTGAGCGATACGACAAAAATCGTCGTCCTTGGCGGTGGTTACGGCGGAGTACACGCCGTAAAAACCCTGTACAAGGCATTTAAAAAAGATAAGTCGGTTGAGATAACCCTCATCGACAGGAATCCGTACCATACCCTGATGACCGAACTACATGAAATTGCCGGTCACAGAACCGAGCCTGAAGCTGTTCAGGTCAGCTTCAAGCGGATATTCGGCGGCAAGCGGATCAACGTAATCAGCGATGAAGTTCAGGGCATCGACTTTGAAGAAAAGATCATCAAATCCGAGAGCTATTCGTATGAATACGATTACCTGGTTCTGGCAACCGGCGGTCAGCCGGAATTTTTCGGCGTAGAGGGAATACAGGAAAACTCCTTTACCCTCTGGAGCCTGGAAGATGCTATCCGGATTCGCGAGCATGTGGAACTGATGTTCCGCGAAGCAGCGAAGGAGCCCAATGCGGAAATTCGCGCTGAAATTCTCAACTTCGTCATTGCCGGCGCCGGATTCACCGGAATGGAACTGGCCGGCGAACTCCTGGAACTGCGCGATGTGCTCTGCGCCAAGTATCACATTGATGTGAAAGAAGTAAAAATCGTCATAGTCGAGGCCCAGGACACCATCCTTCCCATTCTCCCGGAAAAGCCCCGGAGAGCCGCCGCCAAGTACCTCAAAAAACACAATGTCGATGTCCACCTCAATGCCGCCGTGGCCAAGGGCGAAGAGAACAAGTTCACCCTGTCCGACGGAACGGTGTATAAAACCCGCACATTCGTCTGGACCTGTGGAATTCACGGTTCGGAGTTTACCGCCCGAATCGGCCTGACCAAGGGAAAAACCTCAAACGACAAGTGTTCCATTGCCAGCCCCGAGGGAATCCACGGAATGGCGGGCTGTCACTTTGATGACGACGACCGCTACGTAGTCGGAGAGCGGGGACGTATCCTGGTTACCGACCAGATGCGCTCGGTGGACTACACCAACGTGTATCTCTGCGGAGACATGATCTGGTATCTCAATGAAGAAAAAGTGGTACCCCAGATCGTGGAAACCGCGATTCAGAGCGCCGATGTTGTTGCCCACAACATTATCTGCGACATCAAAGAAAAGACAGAGGACAAAAAATCCTTCAAACCCAACTATCATGGTTTTATGGTCTCCATTGGCGGCCGCTACGGCGTGGCCCACGTCATGGGCATCAGCCTTTACGGTTTCATGGCCATGGCAGCGAAACACATGATAAACGTTCACTATCTCTTCGAGATCGCCGGCGTCAACGCCGTCTGGGGATACCTCAAAGAGGAGTTTCTCACCATCCGCAACCGCCGGTCGATTCTCGGCGGCCACGCCGCCGCGAAAGTTCCGGCCTACTGGGCTCTTCCTGCCAGGCTCTGGCTGGGATTCGCATGGCTGGTGGAAGGCCTGAACAAGGTCGGCGAAGGATGGCTTCGATTCGCAGAGGGAACCAAGTCCGGCTGGATGTTCTCCCCGGGTGTAACCCAGGCTGGCGTTCAGATAGCCGATGCTGCTTCGGCCGCCAGCGAGGAATGGGTGGAAGGCGGTGAAGCCGCCGCCGATACCGCAGCCGCGGCTTCAGAATGGGTTGAACCTGCAGCCGACGCTGCTGCCGCCGCAACCGAGTGGGTCGAACCCGCCGCCGAATCCGCAGCCCAGGCGGTCCGGGGATTTTACATCAACCTCGAAGCCGCAATCCTGTCCTGGGACTCGGGACTCGTCACCTGGTTCCGGGAAACCTTTATGGACGGCCTGTTCGCCCTGCTGCCCTTCTCGCTCTTCCAGCTGATGATCGTCGGGGCTGAAGTCGCTATCGGACTGGCGCTCATCGGAGGACTGTTTACCTGGCCAGCCGCTGTAGCATCAATCGGCCTGGTGGTGGTGTTCGTCCTTTCGGGGATGTTCAGCTGGATGCAGCTGTGGTACGTGTTTATCGCCATCGTAATGATGGGCGGTGCGGGTCACGTCGCCGGTTTGGACCACTGGGTAATGCCCTGGCTCAAACGGCGCTGGAACTCCACCACCCTTGCCCAACGCACCCATCTGTATACCGATGAGCCGGTAATGCGGAACAAGAAAAAGTAACCTGCGGGTACGATGAAAAATTTTTGGAAACCCCTGAAGTGGTTAATCCCCGAACTAGAAATAGTCCGGGGATTAATTCTTCTCGCCATCGAAGAGTCCCATCTCCCCCACAAGGTTCTTGAACAAACTGCACGGGATCTCTTTGATCCGCCGGGAAAGATGATTCGGCCCGGAATGCTGCTGCTCAGCGCCAGAAGTTTCGCCGGCGCTGCGCTAAAATCGGAGCGTATGTCGGTGCCGGCGAGTTGGGGCGCCAAACAGTTTGTCGAAGAGCTGAGAAAGAGATTCAAAAGCCTCGACGACCTAATTTCCGCCGATCTCAATGAGGCGCCTCTTCCTGGAGCGCTGCCGCTGCGATTTTATCTCATGGCGGCCGCCGTCGAGATGCTTCACTCGGCTACCCTCCTCCACGATGACGTCCTGGACTCGGCGGAGACCCGGCGAAACCGCCCGAGCGTACCGTCGCGAATCGGCAATCATCAGGCCATACTGCTGGGAGATCAGCTGCTGACCATGGCCTTTGAAATTATCAGTGAAGCCGCCTCCATCAACTCGGCGCGGCTTATCAGCCGGGTGGTCAGCGGAATATGCCGCGGCGAACTCCTGCAGAACTCCATGCTGTACTCCGTGGAGGACGGAATCAGCCTCCGGCGTTACCGGGAGCGAATTGCCGGCAAGACCGCGGCCATGTTCTCCCTCGCAATGTACCTCGGCGCCAGAGAAATGGAGCATTTTACCAGGGATAGGCACAGCCTCGGAGAAATCCACGATCCCAAACGGGACGACCCCAGGACCGACAGCCCGGCCTGCCGCTACATTCGCCGCTTCGGCTATGCCACTGGTATGGCGTTCCAGATTATCGACGATGTACTCGACCTCGATGTATCGGCGGATAACGGGAAAACCAAGGGGACCGATATCCGCGAGGGAATCATCACCCTGCCACTCATCCTCATGCTCCGGAACGGGACCTTGAGCAAAGAGCAGCTGACGGCACTGTGGAGCGAACCGGAAGCCGTCGAGATTTTTTTACAGAGCAGGGAACTCTCAGGCGCGTGTGCAGACGCCATTGCGGAAGCCGATATATACGTCAGAAGAGCCCAACGGGCTATCGAAGCTGCCCGGGATGAATCTGGTTTTGATTTGGATGGTCTTTCCCTGGTTTCCCAACTGCTGCTTCACCGAAGGTATTAGTTGTGAAGTGCCCCCAAAACAGCTGATTTCCTCCCCTCAGGCCACCGCATAATCGGGCAGATCGATCTTCAGCGCACTCACCGGTGTCTTCCAGATCCGGTGCCAGGTCTTCCATTGGCTGATGTCCAACACCAGATGATGAACGAAGGCCCGCTGTGTAAACATCCTTTTTGCCAACGTGAGTACCCGCCTTCGGTCAAACCCGGCAACCTCACCATGGCTGATATCGTTTCGTCCGTTTATCCGATACGGCTTGAGCAGGTTATGATAGGCGATGTAAATCATCATCCGCTCCATGCTGTTGTTCACCGATTTTGACCACTGGACACTCTGGCGGACATGACAGGATTGATCCTTTCGTATCTCCCGATCCAGGTAATTCACCGGAAACAGCGGGTTCTCAGTGGTCCTGACTACCCTCGATGAGGTTCGGTGATGGATAACCCGCCCTGCATTTTCCAACTCCGCCCAGTCCCGATGAGCGCACAGCTCACGGCGGTATTCGAGTTTTTCATCGCTCAAGAGATAGCATGGCTTCTTCGATGAATAGGCCTTCCACCGGGGAAGAATGGTGTTTATCACATCCTGGAAAGATCGCGCAATTTGTCCCCCTGCAATAGGATACCGGCGATTGAGCTCATCGCGCCGGCGCTTTTGTGCGGGGGTCATCCGCCCTTTGCGCCGCATCTGCGCATAGTCGCACGCATAGACAACCTGGCTGTCGGAACCTACCGCGAGAGTGAAGTTGTTCGGCCAGTATTGGCTGTACACAAAGCTTTCAAACCCATCAACGGCAATATCCTCATCGATTGTATGATCGCTCAATAACTGGGCCATGGCAGCGATCGCCTGACGGGACAGGCGGCTCAGCCGATTGAGAATGACCTTGTCAGTGACATAAAATTCCCGGGCAATGTCGCGGATGCCGGAGGCCGAGTTGATCGAAGAGAAGATGCGCCGGTAATCGAGGCGATGATGTGTGCGATAATCGAGGTGAAACGCGCTTTCGCAGAAGTATCGACGGCAATGCTTACAGCGATAGCGCTGTGAAGAACCGAGGCGGCGGCAGTGATAGTGGCCGTTTCGGACAAACCAGCATCGGCTTGATTCTCTGTCGCGATGATGCTGAGAACAGTCCGAGTACGGACAGAAACGAGGGATTAATGCCATGGTAATCTCCTATGAGCGGGAATCGTGTCATAGAAGACTACTGGCAAAAGAGTTATGTTGATTCGATCAGCTGTTTTGGGGACACTTTCATCACATACCTAGATCGGGATACTCGTAGAGGGGAATAAAACCCCTAACCAGATGGCTGGCGAGCCATGCGTCCGGTTTTATGTGCCGGTGGGATCTCATGCGCATCGGGCTGTTGACCAGTTCGCCCGCATCGTTTGTGTATTCATCGGGCTTGAACAGATTCATTTTTTCGAGCACCACACCACGGACGTAATTGTAATGGAGGTAGGTGATCTGGCCGTTCTCGCTCACCGATACTACAATGCCGGCGTGGGTGAAGGGATCGCCCCATTTACCGTCGCCGTCCTTGTCATAGGTGTCGTCCCAGATGATGACGTCGCCGGGACTCGGGAGGGCATCGAAATAGTTCAGCTCATAAGCTTCGCCCATGTCGTTGAGCCGTTTGACCCCGTTGCCGCTGTATAGGTGGAAGTATTTTACCGGGTTAAGACCGGCGCCCCAGTAGGCCGCCAAAACGGTGCCGGTGCAGTCCGCCGGGAACTCCTGCCCGTTTACCACCAGGCGCTCGGTCTCAGTGAGGCTGATACCCGACTCGACGATCATCCTCTGTATTTCCGTCGGATACACATAGCCGTCGATAATTTCGAGGGTCCGGTCACCCCTTTGAACTGATTTGCCGTTGAGCTCGGGCAGAGCCTGGGGCTTAACGGCGGGCTTGTAGGGCCGGGAGTCCGGGAAAGCGGTCTCCAGGCTTGCGCAGGATGAGAGAAAAACTGCCAGGCTAATGAGCAGGGCAGCAAGCCGTATATTTTTACGCCGAAGGGACGGCGAGGGGTTCTCCTTGACCATTTAGACCTCCCTGGGTAATTTTTTACATAATCTGGAGTACACATGAAAGAAAATTCTATTTTGCGAAAGCAGTTTCCCTTCGCCTACTACAATATAACACTATATATAATTATCGCGAATCTTCTCGTATTTCTTATCGTTAATGTAATAAATGGGCCGGTCATTCGTCTGCGGGACGGTAACCTCGGGCTTACCTCTGCGTTAAGCATGGTTCCCCTTCTGGTGAACCGGGGGTTTGTATGGCAGTTTTTTACCTATATGTTTGTGCATGCGGGTACGAATCACCTTATTTTTAACATGCTGGGACTCTTTATCTTCGGTTCCCAGGTGGAACGGGAGATGGGCAGCTGGGAGTTTCTCATGTTCTATCTGATTACCGGAGCCCTTGCTGGCGTTCTATCCTATGCAATCTACCTTGCAGGCGGAGCCCTGGCGGTTCATCTACTCGGAGCCAGCGGGGCCTTATACGCAGTTATGCTCGCCTTTGCAACCTATTTTCCCAATGCCAGAATTTTTGTCATGGGAATACTTCCGGTGCGCTCGGTAACCCTCATTCTGGTGTACGCCGGCATTGCGGTGTTTTCCCAGTTTACCGGATCCCAGTCGGGAGTCGCCCATATGACACATCTTGGGGGATTCATTTTTGCCTTCCTGTATTACCTGATCCGCTTTAATCACAACCCGGTCAACAGTTGGCGGAATCGATAACCAGATGAAAATATTAGAGTTCCCCGGGGCGGCCTCGGGCAACCGGGGTCACCGCTCGGTAACTCTCATCCTTACTTCGATGCTCATTCTGGAACTCACCCCTGTCATGGGACGGCTCATGGCTTCCCTCGGCAGCTTGTCCGGCGGAAGCGGCAGCCTTTCCGTCCTGCTGGTAAACGTCGCCCTGGCCGGGGGCAACGTTTTAATGTTCATCGCCCTTCTCGGTTTCCGCCGCTGCCTCTATGGTGCGGCGGCGAAAAAAGGCGGGCTATTGCTGTTGATCTCCACGGTTCCGGCGCTGATATCCGCCATCATCGGCCTCATAGGCTCGGGAGTTCCCGTCGGCACTCAGGCAGGGCAAGCGGGATTTCCGGGCTGGACCACCCTGGTGGCTGCACTGTTTGCCCTCGTCACCCCGCTGCTGGCCGCCGCAGCGTACATTTACCTGAACCGCGCCGAGCAGTTCAGCGACCGCGGTCAGCTGGGAACCGGGCTGCTCGTTATCGCGTCGGTGCTCAATGCGCTGATGCCCTTGGCAGTCATTTTTCCCCTTCTGCTGGGCACTCTTTTTTCCGGAGCTGATTTTATCGCCCTGCTCCTCGGTATCTTCGGATGGACCCAAATTCGAAAAGATTTCCCCCCCCTGCGATACGATTCCTGACTATCTCTTCCTGATTTTGATTTCTGGTTTTTGATTTCTGATTCCCGCAGTTAGTTGTTTCCTGATTGCCGGGGGGAGCGGCGTTCATAAAAAGCGGCGCTAAGCACCGGGAAGGTCATTGCCGACAATATACCCATGATCGGCCTCCGCAGGATGTTTCTTCTCATACTCGTGCTTTCCTCCAGCCTCGGGCTCCAGGCGCAAGAATCTCTTTACCGGGATTTCTCCCAGGTTAAGGGGGTCTTTTGGATAAACCGGAGCCACATTAATGCATATTCCATCGCCCTGCCGGATCAGAACCTGGAATACCGCGCCGACGAAGAGTATGTGACCGACCTGCTGGAGCTGGCGCGCCAGTGGTTTTCCGGCATGATATACGGCTATGACTTCGTATACCGTCCCTCGGATGTCGCACGGAATGTCGAGGAGTTTTTTTCATTGACGCCGATCTTTCAAATTCCCTGGGGGGATCCATCCCTCGAATACACGGGCTATTACGAGGAAAACGAAAAAATTGAAATGGGCTTTCGGTATTTCACCCGGAATTACGAACAGGCGAGATTGCGCGGATGGAGCAGCGTTCGCCTGGTGAATATCCAGGGGGACGCATCGACCCGGGACCGGACCGACATAAGAAGCCGTGAAGAATCGTTCGATGAGGCGGTAAAACAGGCCCTTCGAAATTATTTTCGTCAGGTGGTTCCCAATAAACCGAAGAGTATCAGCGGCAGCCTGGCGCTCACAGAAATGCCCCGAAGCTTTGCCGACGGGGGAATGGTACATAGTAGCGTGCGGATAGTTATCGATGTGGACGAGGTTGAAGCCTGGGAGAATTTCTAAACCGATCCGATTGCGATTAATCCGGCTCGAATCGCCGCGTAATACAAAATGAACCTCGGAATCCTGCTCAACGAAGCCATCAGGTATTCCCGGCTGCCCATGCCGGCCATTGCGGCGATCCAGCTCACTGTCGAGTACGGAACCGGCGTAAGTCCGGCTATAACCACTGCCCACACGCCGAAGCGGCGGATCAGTTCCTCCCCCCGATGACGGTAGTAGGCCACCGCGTCCTGCACAGCCTTTATGTGGGCCAGGCGACGGGCGATGAGGAACCCGCAAAACCCGCCGATGATCGAAGCGGCGCTGACTACCGACAGCAGCAGTATCGGCTCCCATCCTATGGTCAGGGGGAACACCAGGTCTGCTGTGGCAGGTATGATGAAGCAGTCGATAAGCAACACAAAGGCGAACACCCCTGCCAGCCCCAGATTCTCGACGGTCCATTGCCCCAGGCTTTCCAGTTCAGAGCGAAAAAACAGGAACAGCAAGCCATAGAGCAGTCCTATCGCGAAAAAAAACCCAAGGGTTTCAAGAATGATTCGCCGAAGCCTCATGGTTGTTTCATAATCATCCGGACCTATCTACCCGAGGTTTCCCGGGGAAACAGGGCGTCCATTTTTTTTATGTCATTCTGAGACAATTCGATTCCCGAGGCTTTAACATTGGCTTCCAGTTGATGGACGCTAGAAGCTCCGGTAATGACCGATGAAATACCCGGATTCTGAAGTATCCATGCCAGGGCGAGCTGGGCGATTGAGATGTCATAACCCTCGGCAATCTCCGCCAGTTTGTCCACCCGGGCCAAAAGCTCGGTGTCGTTAATCTGATCGCGCATAAAGACATTCAATTTCTCGTCGGCGCCCCGGCTTCCCGGGGGAATCTTTCCTTTGGAGTACTTGCCGGTGAGAACACCCTGGGCGAGAGGTGAGAAATTCGCCGTACCAATGCCGAGTTTCGTGCAGGTCGGGAGTATGGTGTGTTCGATGTTCCGGTTGAGCAGGCTGTAAATCGGTTGGTTGATTACCGGCAGATGCCAGCCCCGGTCCCGGCAAATCTGAACGGCCTCGTCGATTTGCTCCGCCTGCCACTCGCTGGTTCCCCAATAGAGTACCTTCCCCTGCCTGATGCTGTCTTCAATCGCCTCCACGGTCTCCACCAGGGGCGTCTCCCCATCGAAGCGGTGGCAGTAAAAAATATCGACATACGTGAGGTTCAGCCGGTCGAGGCTGCCTTCAATAGAGTCGATGACGTGCTTTCGGCTGAGTCCCTTGTCGCAGGGATGGTCGGACATTGGCCAGAATGCTTTGGTGGCGACGACAAAATGCCGGCGGTTGTAGTGCGGGAGGATTTGACCCAGAAGCTTTTCCGCCTCTCCCCGGGCGTATACATCGGCGGTATCAATATAGTTCACCCCCAGGGCAAAGGCTTTTTTTATTATGTCCTTTGCGTTATCAAGCTCGATCTGGTTGGCGAAGGTGAGCCACGATCCATAGGCTATTTCGCTTACCTTTAATCCGGACGCTCCGACTCGTCGATATTGCATGTTGTCCCCCTTAGATCCAGTGTAGCCGATAAGCCTCGATTTGGCGAATTCGCCGGGATGCTGCTCATTTTCCTCCGTGATATACTACTGACCAATGAAAGAAACCCGTCTGTTCGACCCGTTGCGCGACTATCTCCAGGGGCAGGGCTATTCGGTTTACAGCGAAGTCAAGAACTGCGATCTGGTTGCGCAAAAAGATGAGGAAACCATCATTGTAGAAATCAAGGTGCAGCTCAGCCTCCGGTTGGTTCTTCAGGGGGTGCAGAGACAGGAGTTGTATCCCAATGTTTATCTCGCCGTGCCCATAAACGGCGGAAAAAAGTATCCGGCAAACTACGCTTCGGTAAAGCGGCTCCTGCGGCGCCTCGGTATGGGCCTCATTTTTGTGCGCTTCCTCAAAACAAAGACCAGGGTAGAAGTTGTTCTCCATCCCGACGAACCGGTGAAATTCAGCCGTCCGCGGTCAAGGAGGATGATAATCAGCGAGATAAACGGCCGATACGCCGAGTTCAACCGGTCGGGAGAACCGTCGAGCACCGAGAAGCTCACGGCCTATAAACAGCAGGCCATCGCCGTCGCCCATTTTTTATACTCCCGTGAAAAGGCGAGCCCTGCTCAAATGCGAGCCGCGGGCTTGCCGTCCAAATGCCAGCAGATACTGTCGAGTAATTTTTACGGGTGGTTTGACCGGGTCGATCGGGGGGTGTATCGCCTCAATAATGCCGGCCGGCAGGCTCTCGACGGGTATGAGCCCCATATCCAGGCCATGGGCCTGGAGTAAAGGCAGTCGGCCCTCCGGCTGTTATTGACTCTCGCATGATCACGCCGACTAATAGCGCCAGATAATCAACGCCCCGGACTGGAGAAGAAACCCCTGTTCCTGCAGAACTTCGGATAACCGGTGTTCAGCAGCGGGCGCGCCGTCGATCAGCTCTATTCGCGCTGAGTTTTTGCCCCGCTCGGGGTGGATGAGCACCTCCCGGTAAAAGCCGGCCAGAATTTCGCAGAGCTGCTTTTCGGCGACCGCGGGGGCCTTACCGTCGTTCTCTTCTGGTTGTTTGGCGAATACGATATCCGCGCCCCGGCGCCCGACGGCGATCGCAAGGTGGGCCCGTCCGTTGGAGCTGATAAATATTCCGTAACTGCCGCTTCCCCGGCGCAGGGGGAAGCCCGGGAGTACCCAGGCGGGATCATAACTGTTGAGCCAGAACCAGGCGGGGGCATTGGGGCGGGCGGGCCGGCTGCCCGGGTCTCCCGACAGGAGTTCCGGAAGGCAAAACTGGAGTCCCGGAAGTTCAGGGCAAATTTTCCCGCCGATCAGTTCCCCCGAGAGTTCGAGATTCCGGAGCACCGGAAGCAGGTCCTTCCACAAAAAACTCTTCGATTCGGCGCCGAGATTCTCCCGAGAAACAATGCTCCGGCGTTGCAGAACCTGAAAAATACGGTACTGTGCGTCTGCGAGAACCTCGCCGGGGTCAGGTTCGGTATCCGAATCATCGGCGGAATAGGACAGGGGGATGTATACCCGTCCGGGAAGCCTGCTATGAGCCGGCCCCGGCGCCTGCCTTCGCCGCCGCTTGAGATGATGAAAACTCGGCGGTCTATCAGGTTTTCTCGTCGGCGCACCGTGGAACTCCTGCTTTGCTAATCCCCGCTCGGGTAATCCGGCATGTGGTAATCCAGATTCGGGTAATCCAGACTCGGGTAATCGAGACTCGGGTAATCCGGGCTGAGTCAGCGGGGCCTCGGGTATTTCCGGACCCCGGGATTCATTGCTTCGGTTCTTTGCTTCGGTATGTAACATTCCAAGGGCGAAGTAGCGCTCCAGTGCCGCCGGCGAATCGCAGCACAGCAGGCCCTTGCGGAGCGCCGAGCCGATTTTTGTCCGCAGCTCGGCGGACGGCCAGCCGAGCTTTATGCGAAGTTCTTCGATGCCGAATCTTCCGCCTTTGTATAGCAGGGAGACAAGCGCGGCCTCGCCGTCGTCCGGATGTACCGCATCTTCCTCCGGAGGTCCATACAATGAAGCATCGCTTTCGTGGGCAATAAATGCGGCGCCGCTTCCGTCCCCTGTCCAGAAAAATCCGCCGTTGATAAATGCGCTTTCGAGGGATGCGGGAGCCCCGGGGCCCAGCCTGGTGAGCAGTATGTCCCTGGCAAGGGTCTCCGGTCGGCAGCTAAACCCCGAAAGGGCATCAAGAACGGCTTCGGTTCGCTCTGCCGGGCCTGCGTCTCCCGCTGCCCGATGCCCGGCCATTGCTCCCGCCTCCTCCGTTGGAGATGATATGGGATTTTGAACGATCGCGTTTTTAACCGCGCAGGCGAACTGTAGTTCGCCTGCTGAAATGCTTCCCCCCCGGCTGCGCTTCCATCGGCGGGTTATGCGGATGAGCCGCTCGAGAATTACAGGGGAAATCAGCCTGTCCTGCCATTCCAGAAGCTGCTCGGCGGACAGCAGCCGTTCCACGGTCTCTTCTCCCCACAGCTCAGTCATTCGGCGCCGGTCAACGAAGGCCTGCCAATCCATCCATTCCATGACCAGGGAATCAAGATTCTCCCCTCCTTCCCCATGGCCCGCCGACTGATAATCATGTATGAGGTCGCGGTGGAGCGACAGCTCTCCCCGCTTATCCGCCGCGGGGCTGCGGACGTGAAAGTCTTCAAGGGCGGCGCTTAACAGTCCCTCTGCATCGTCTGTGAGGGCGATCAGCTCCTCACGTTCCTCGTTGGTGAGAATCCGGCGGTCGTTGACGTAAAAGCGGAAATCTTCTTCATCCTCGGGACGGTATTCGTGGTATAAGCGCCGCCGCTTGAGCAGATAATCCCGCTGTACCTCCTCGGGAATTTCCGGCATAGGGTAGCTGCCCCCCAAGAGGTCTTTTAACATGTCGCGACCGGCGGTTTTTCCGCTAATGGATTCCAGGGAATCATCGGCATAGAGGTATTCGTTGTTTAAATCCCACATGAGGTCGGAGGCGAAGGGGCTCGGTTTTGTGCTTTCGATGACAGACAGCGAAATTGCGTCGTCGCGGATGTCTCCCAGGTAGTCCTTTAGGTCATCGATGGCGAAGTCATCCTCCAGCAATTCGCGCCAGGTTTCCCTGATGATTGGAAAATCCGGATAATCGGATACTGCTTCCAGCAGTTGTTTACTCCGCATCCGCTGAACCCACAGGGGCGTGCGGGCGTTGAAACCCCGGCGAACCACCAGCAGGGAACGTCCGGAATTCGCCCGGAAACGGGCTCCGAAAATCCCGCTGCCAAGGAGCTGGGCCCACAGGAGCTGGGGAACCTCTCCGGGAAGGATTCCCTCAAGTAAATCCCGGGGTGTAAAATCCGCCGCCTGGTCCAGGGGAATGGAACAGACCACCGCCTCATCGGTGAAATAGGACTGAAGGGCGGTGCCCCGGGAGCGGACGTGGAGTTCCCGGAGGCAGTACATCAGCGGGGCGTTGACGCTAATTCCCCAGCCGCTGTGAATGATGCAATGGGCCATGTCGGGGGTGAGGCTTGGATCATACAACATTTCGACGAGCAGATGATCCGAGCCAGGCAAAGGCGCTCCACTGGTTTCCTTTTGCCCGAGCACCCATTCGGTCAGGGCCTTCCAGGCTTCATTCTCGATGGTTCCGGGAGGGAGCTGCCCGCGGACCGCCTCGGGGTCCGCATCGAGATCGCTGTACAGCCTGTTGAGAGCCCGGGATGTCCATGGGTCGGAGCCCAGGTTGTCGGCCTTCCAGAACGGGGCGATCATGGCGCTCCTCGAGCTCGCCGTCACCCGCACCTGCTGATTATCCATTTCAACGATTTGCCAGACCCGGTTTCCCAGACTAAAGCGGTCTCCCAGGCTGCGCTCAAAGACGAATTCCTCGTCGAGCTCCCCGATTTTCTCTCCGCTTCCCTGTATCCGCAGGTCAAAATATCCCCTGTCGGGAATGGTTCCGCCGCCCTGATAAATAAGCATGCGGAGCCCCTCCCGTCCTTCGATGGCATCGCCGTCGCGGATAATCCGTTGACCAAGGTCGGCCATGCGGGTGTTCTGATACTTTCCGGCGAGCATTTCCAGGATCGATTCGAAATGGGTCCTCTCCAAATCAGCAAAGCTGTAGCTACGCCGGAACATGCTGTAGAGCTCTTCGGCGCTGCCCCGGCGCCCCGCGCACTCTGAGACGATGACCTGGGCGATGATGTCCTGACTGTTGCGGGGAATGCGGATCTCCTCCATATTCCCCAGAAGGATTTCCCGGATGAGGGCGAGGGATTTGGCAATGTCCCGGGGATGAAGGGGGGCGAAAACCGCTTTCGAAATCTGTCCGACCTGATGGTTAGCCCGTCCCACCCGCTGAATGGCCGAAGAAATGGAGAACGGCGCCTGGAGAATTACGACGTTGTCTATGCTACCCACGTCGATGCCCAATTCCAGGCTTGAGGTTGCGCACACCGCCCTCAGCCTACCGTCCTTGAGCTCCTGCTCTATCCAGTACCGGTATTCCCTGCTCAGAGACCCGTGATGGGCGAAAACCTGCTGCTGTCCGAGATACTCGTTGAGAAGATAGCTCGCTTTCTCGGCGCTTCTTCGACTGTTGCAGAATATGAGGCTGCTGCGGTGGCTTCGGATTTCCTCGGCGATGAGGGGTATTTGCCGGTCCCACCAGCCCTCACCGCGTTTTTCCCCCAGTTTGATCGCCAGGGAGTAGCCCCGGGAACGGATGTCCCGGATGATGCTGACCGGCCGGGCAGCCCCTTCGCTGTCACTTCCTCCCAAAAAGGCGGCGACCCGTTCTATGGGTTTGATTGTGGCGGATATTCCAATACGGTGTAGACCCCTCTCAGCGCCGTCGGCAGAGCGGAGACTTTCTAGGCGCTCGATGTTTACCATTAGCAGGGAACCCCGTTTGGAACCGGCGACCACATGTATCTCGTCGAGGATCACCGTAGAAATATCGGTCAGATTCTTCCGGCCGCTATCCGAAGTGAGCATGATGTTGAGGCTTTCGGGGGTGGTGATAAAAATATCCGGGGGGTGGCGGAGAATCCGGTTCCGATCGGTAGAACTGCTGTCGCCGCTTCGCACGGCCACCCTGACTTCCCGAGCGCCCTCGCCTGCCTGTTCACGGATTTCCGCCAGGGGGGTCATGAGGTTTTTTTGAATGTCGTTGTTGAGAGCCTTGAGCGGGGAGATATAAAGAATCCGTCCGGTCGAGCTGCCGTCGATAAACCCGTTGACCGCCCACAGGAAGGCAGCCAGCGTTTTTCCGCTTCCCGTCGGTGCGCAGATAAGGCAATGGGAACCGCCGGATATGGCCTTCCAGGATGCCCGCTGGATATCAGTGGCATCGGCGAAGCGGGCATCAAACCATTGCTGTACCAGAGGATTAAATTTGGGTAGAATCTCGGAATCCATGCAGCACCAGTCCTTTTTTCCAGCATGGTCGGCTCATATGCGCCAGTCAAGAGCGCGGAGGCGATTTCACAGCAGGATTCCTCCGCCACAGATCCGGTGAGTCCTGGTCTTTATCACTATGGAGAAAAAATGAACATTCAGATATTCGGCAGTAAAAAATGCAAAATCACAAAGAAGGCCGAGAGATGGTTTTCCGAACGGGGGATTTCCTATCAATTGGTGGATCTATTACAGAAAGCCATGAGCCCAAGGGAACTGGATTCGGTTCTCCGCTTTGTCAGCCCGGAAGAGCTTATCGACGAGAACTCGCCGGCGTACAAAAACCGCGGTCTGGCGTGGATGGATTTTGACATTCGGGAAGAGCTGCTCGAACATCCGGAACTCATCCGGACTCCGGTTGTGCGGAACGGCAGCCTGGATGCCAGCGTCGGTCAGAATGAAGAAAAATGGAAGCGTTGGTACGCGGAGTCCAGGGCATGAACGCAAAAACCCTGGCTGCCCTTTTGGTTACCATGACCTTTTGGGGCTCTTCCTTCGTGGCGAGCAAGTTCATTCTGGAAATCTGGCCGCCCTGGGCGTTTATGTTCCTGCGCTTTTTTTTCGCATCCCTGGTCTTTCTCGTTTTGCTCATACGGAGAAAGAAGCTTTATATTCCCCGGGATGTAATCTCCCGCCTTCTTCTCATTTCGCTTTTTGAGCCGGCGCTGTATTTTGTATTCGAAACCCTCGGCCTTCAGCGGACGACGGCGGCGAGTTCGTCCATTATCATCGCCGCCATTCCCGCAGTGGTCGCCCTCTTTTCGGCACTATTTCTGAAAGAACATCTCAGCGTCAAAGGCTGGGTCGGCACCCTGCTGTCGATTGCCGGCATCGCGATAATTACCCTGTTGGATTCAAACGCCGCCAGATCATCAAGCTCGCTGCTGGGAAACTTCTTCGTCGTCCTCGCGGTATTTTCGGCGACGGGATACATCGTGTTGGCGAGAAGCATAGCCGGACGGATTTCCGCATTGCAGCTGACGGCCTACCAGTCATTTTTCGCGGCCCTGTTTTTCTCCCCGGGGATATTTTTGCAGGGATCCGCGCTGTTCGCCGCCTCCTATGATCCGTTCTTGATACCGGCATTTTTATTCATCGTCCTGGGAGCCACTGTTGCGGCATTCCTGGCATATAACTATGCCCTGAGTCAGATTCCCGCGCCAAAGGCGGCGGTATTTATCAACGGAATACCGGTGGTGACGGTAATCGTCGCATGGGCCGTTCTCGGCGAAACGCTGAACATCTACCAAATCTTTGGAGGTGGGCTTGCGGTCGGCGGACTGATGCTGGCTAACCGCCGGGAAACCGCAAAAATTAATCTCGAAGCGTAAACGATGTGCGCCGGTATTTTAGCGGCTATTTAAAATAAAAATTATGTAGTGATGGTATGAAAGCGGTGCCTCCCCCGAGATCCTGCCAGTCAGGGTCTATATTAAATACCGGAGGAGGACAACCAAATGAGTAGTATTATTATATCCCTCGACAGCCATAAACGGTATACCGTGGCTGCAATTGAGGACGAAAAAGGAAGGAAATCCTCACAGCGCATAGAACATTCTCACGGGTGTATTCGTGATTTCCTCCAACAATTTGAGCCGGGACAGGAAGTCGCACTTGAAACGATCGGAAGTTGGTACTGGATCGTGGATGAGATTGAGGAGGCCGGCATGAACCCCTTGCTGGTTCATGCCGGTAAGTCAAAATTGATGATGGCCATGTTTAACAAAACTGACAAACTCGATGCTGAAGGTCTCAATAAACTTCAAAAAACAGGCACACTGCCTACTGTGTGGATTCCACCAGGAGAATTACGTGATAAACGAGAACTCTATCGAACCCGGATGCAGTTCGTTCAGGAGTTGATACGTGAAAAGAACCAAATTCATGCCGGGTTCGAGAAATATGGGTTTCGATTCAATGATGTGAGCGATCTGTTCGGAAAAGCAGGTACAGAAGCCTTGAAGAAGGTAATGCCAAAACTCCCCGAGCATACCCGCACCATGATGAAACTCAAGCTCGATAATCTCGCGTTTATTAAGCAATCTATCACCGACTGCGAACAACGAATGCATGAAGCGTTTGATGAAAATGCTGAAATGAAGTTGGTGAAATCCATTCCCGGGATCGGATTTATTCTCAGCGCAGTCATTGTGCATGAAATTGGAGACATACATCGCTTTAAGACCGCTGAACATTTTGCATCATACTGTGGTACAACGCCGCGCGTTCACTCGAGCGGAGGTAAAACTCATTATGGTCGAACATCGAAAGCATGTAATCGATACTTGAAGTGGGCACTTACTGAAGCAGCTAATGTAACCTGTCTTAATCAAAGAAATTGGGCGAACCGACATACGGTAAAACTCTACAAGAGAGTTCGTACTAAACGAAATCATAAGGTTGCTATAATCTCTGTGGCACGGCACTTAGCAGAAGCAATATTTTGGATATTGCAGAAAGAACAGCATTACAAAGATCCTGCATTAGCGGGTTTGTCCAGACAGGGGTAAGCGCGTTTTTGGGGCTACAGCGCGAATACGAGGCTGTGCAAAGTGATTGCGACACCCCTGGAAGGACATTTTCATGCCACGTGGATGGCGGAGATATGACTCGGACAAAACCGATTTGCAGAATTTTTGTAATAGAACATTGAAAACTCTTGCGGGGAGGCACCGCTTTCAGATATGGCATATAACTATGCCCTGAGTCAGATTCCCGCGCCAAAGGCGGCGGTATTTATCAACGGAATACCGGTGGTGACGGTAATCGTCGCATGGGCCGTTCTCGGCGAAACGCTGAACATCTACCAAATCTTTGGAGGTGGGCTTGCGGTCGGCGGACTGATGCTGGCTAACCGCCGGGAAACCGCAAAAATTAATCTCGAAGCGTAAACGATGTGCGCCGGTATTTTAGCGGCTATTTAAAATAAAAATTATGTAGTGATGGTATGAAAGCGGTGCCTCCCCCGAGATCCTGCCAGTCAGGGTCTATATTAAATACCGGAGGAGGACAACCAAATGAGTAGTATTATTATATCCCTCGACAGCCATAAACGGTATACCGTGGCTGCAATTGAGGACGAAAAAGGAAGGAAATCCTCACAGCGCATAGAACATTCTCACGGGTGTATTCGTGATTTCCTCCAACAATTTGAGCCGGGACAGGAAGTCGCACTTGAAACGATCGGAAGTTGGTACTGGATCGTGGATGAGATTGAGGAGGCCGGCATGAACCCCTTGCTGGTTCATGCCGGTAAGTCAAAATTGATGATGGCCATGTTTAACAAAACTGACAAACTCGATGCTGAAGGTCTCAATAAACTTCAAAAAACAGGCACACTGCCTACTGTGTGGATTCCACCAGGAGAATTACGTGATAAACGAGAACTCTATCGAACCCGGATGCAGTTCGTTCAGGAGTTGATACGTGAAAAGAACCAAATTCATGCCGGGTTCGAGAAATATGGGTTTCGATTCAATGATGTGAGCGATCTGTTCGGAAAAGCAGGTACAGAAGCCTTGAAGAAGGTAATGCCAAAACTCCCCGAGCATACCCGCACCATGATGAAACTCAAGCTCGATAATCTCGCGTTTATTAAGCAATCTATCACCGACTGCGAACAACGAATGCATGAAGCGTTTGATGAAAATGCTGAAATGAAGTTGGTGAAATCCATTCCCGGGATCGGATTTATTCTCAGCGCAGTCATTGTGCATGAAATTGGAGACATACATCGCTTTAAGACCGCTGAACATTTTGCATCATACTGTGGTACAACGCCGCGCGTTCACTCGAGCGGAGGTAAAACTCATTATGGTCGAACATCGAAAGCATGTAATCGATACTTGAAGTGGGCACTTACTGAAGCAGCTAATGTAACCTGTCTTAATCAAAGAAATTGGGCGAACCGACATACGGTAAAACTCTACAAGAGAGTTCGTACTAAACGAAATCATAAGGTTGCTATAATCTCTGTGGCACGGCACTTAGCAGAAGCAATATTTTGGATATTGCAGAAAGAACAGCATTACAAAGATCCTGCATTAGCGGGTTTGTCCAGACAGGGGTAAGCGCGTTTTTGGGGCTACAGCGCGAATACGAGGCTGTGCAAAGTGATTGCGACACCCCTGGAAGGACATTTTCATGCCACGTGGATGGCGGAGATATGACTCGGACAAAACCGATTTGCAGAATTTTTGTAATAGAACATTGAAAACTCTTGCGGGGAGGCACCGCTTTCAGATATGCCCCGAAAACAGCTGATTTAAACAGCGTAAACCGTTTGCATAATGTGATTTGTCTCTCATCCAATGAAGCCATTGATAAAACTCCTGTTTTTTATTTTCACACAGCGAGTTACACCGCACAAATCAGCTGTTTTCGGGGCAGTACCTAAAAATAACGAGATGGGGGTATACTGTTCATATGAAAACTCTGAATCCTGCGCTTAAGGCCGTTATATATGTCGTCGCCGGAATTGCCGCGCTGTGGCTCATCATTCTGCTGCTCAATATCCTGCCCTGGGCTCCGGGCTATCCCGGAGTTAATCCTATGCGCATCGAAGCCGGCCAGCGGCCGCACATTGTTCCCCATGGCGGGGCAAAGGAACTGTACCCCGAAAATACCCTGCTGAGTTACCGGAGAATGCAGGAAAACGGGTGGAACACCTTCGAGGTCGACCTGTGCCTCACCGCCGACGGTCAGCTTATAACCCATCACGATTTGTCCATCGAGAGAACGTCGGGCATCCCGGGGGTACTGGTCCGCGATATGAGTTATGCGGAGCTGAGCGCTATCAACTTCGGCGTGAATTTCACCGATCCCGGCGGTCGTATGCCATATGCCGATGAGCAAACCCTCTCTCCCGAGCTTCGTCGGCTCCTGGGCCCAGCCCGGCTTGCCGATCTGTTTGAGAACTACCCTGAGAACTACTACATACTCGAGCTGAAGGATACGGTGGACGCCAGCGGCGCCGCGAATGCCGAGGCCGCTGTGCTGGAGCTTATTCGGCTAATTGAAACCTACGGAATGCAGGACAGGGTTGTGGTCAGCAGTTTTGATGACGATGTCACTTCCGATTTTCGCGAGCGCACGGGAGGCAGCATTCCCACCGGAGCGGCGACCATGGACACCTTGATTTTCTCCGTCCTCTCGGCTCTTAATCTCGATTTTTTTATCGCCCCGGCGTACTCGGCGGTAATGCTTCCCGTGCGGGACATTATTTATCCGAACGAGCGGGCAATCATCGAACGTCTTCCGAGGGGATTGAGGAACAAGCTGTCGAGTTACGATGAGGCGAGCGACACCCTGTACACCAATCTTGCCAACCGGCGCATGGTAAGGGATGCCCACCGAAAGAACCTCGCGGTCTATTACTGGACGGTAAATGACCGGGAGACCATGGAATTTCTTATCAACATGGGCGTCGATGGAATAATCACCGACAGACCTGATATTCTATCCGATCTTCTCGACGAAATGGGCCTCTGATTATCGGGTAATTTCCGGCCATCGCTGGAAATTACCCGCCGATGCTTTATAGTTAAAGGTATGAAACGCGCGCTATTGATACTTGGTATCGTTTTGACGGCTGTTTCCTGCACCACAATCAGTCCCGGCGCTGCCCGGGCGGAAGCTGAATTATTGGTGAGGGAGCTCAGCCTCGGTAATGTGGACGAAGCTCTTGCCATTTCCGCCCGTCCCTTCCTCTTTGAATCGGAAATTATTGAGTCCGAGGCCATCCTCAGGGAGCTGTTGACCGGCGCTCAAGGCTGGGGTCTGGATGCCGCGTCGGTGAGCGAAGATCCCCTGCCGGATGATGCGGCGACGGCTTTCGGCTATGACGGCTGGGAGGTCGAAACCTGGTTTGCCAATTATACCGACGACAACACGGCGATAGTACTTTTTGATCTGGATTCGCACCGGATGCTGGTTATTGTCGATCGCCACTGGCGCGCCGAGAGGCGGATACAGGGTCTGGGAGAGCTGCAATGAAAAATACCTATAAAGCTATAGCTCTTGTTCTGTTTGCCGTTCTCTTTCTTCTTCCCCTTTCGGCCCTCGAAGGAGAGATCGTCTTTGTGCTGGGAACCGTCGATTTTCGTACTGCCGGCGGACCTCTTGAGTTTGCCGATTTTGGAATGACGGTTCGGGAAGGCGACAGCATCATAACCGGCTTCGACGGCGAAGCCCAGCTGTCCCTGCCCAACGGCAGTTCGGTGAATATCAGCCCGGATACGGTGTTCACTTTCAGGAGCGCGGTGCTTTCTCCCGGAGGTGAACCGGAAAATGTCTTTGACGTCGTCAGGGGACGGGTGGCTTTTAAATTCAACCGTCTTGGTGACGAGGAACCGAACATCCGGGCCCGCAGCGCCCTGGCGGGAATCCGCGGAACCGAGTTCACCGTGATTGCCGCTAACGACGGACAGTCCCTGTTCGTGGTCTCTGAAGGTGCGGTCGAAGTTAGCGTCGGCGGGCGGGCGGTAAGCCTGGGGGTTGATGAAGCCGTAGAAGTAAGCCTCAGCGGGGGCGTCGGGGAAAAGTATCCGGTACTCCAGGGTAACATCGATTTTGAGGACTGGCGGAACAGCGCCGACGCCAACGCCCTGGCGGACCCCGCCGGCACCCTGGGGGACATGACGGACCTTATGCTTGAGTATCTGGAAGCCGCCGAGGCGTTCAGGGCCGAATCCCAGTCATCTGCTTCCCGTCAGCGGGAACTCATCGATGAAATTAGTGCCCTGAGAGCCGAAGGAAAGGACGCCGATGCCGATGCCCTGGTCGAAGGGGAGTACCGGCAGGTCCAGCGCAGTGCGTCCAGCTCAGCCCTGAATTACCGCTATTACGCCCTGTCCATACAGTCCCTTCGCCGCTTCGTGGTTGCGGGACTCTATGTGGCCGCTCGGAATACCGAGCTGACTGATGGGAATAAAAATCCGGATTTCGCACAGCAGTACCGCAGGTTCCGGGAAATTTATGAAGACCGGGCAGTCAGCTTCTTTGTCCCGGCGGATATATAGGAAAGACAAAAGCGTGCGGATCGGGCATATGCCGGAATCCGCACATGGAGGAAACCATGGTAAAACGAATCGCACTCACCCTGATTATTCTGGCAGCGCTGGCGTTCAGCGGCTGTTCATTTCTCATGCCGACCCCCGAGGCCACCATAACCGAGTACTTTGCAGCGGTTAATGCGGGGAGCTGGAATCTGCTCTACACGTACATGCACCCCGACATGGGCGACAGGGACGAGCTCAAGGACGGCCAGGCAATTCTCGCGCCGCTTTACGACCAGGGCGAGGGAACGGTTCTCTATCTCATAACCGAGACGTCCGGCAATACCTTCACCATTAGCGTTACCTATCCGGTCATCGGAGACGTGGTAGAAGAGACCTTTGTCATGGAGCAGGAGGAAGACAGCCTTTTCAGCCGCTTCCTGATACGCAGCTTCAGCGCCAACGGCCAGACCTTCGATTGACGCCTTGGTCAGAGAATCAGTAACTCCAGGGGCCCTTGCCGGGCCTGATGAGCTCCACATGGTCGTAATCCAGCCGGATTACCGTGGAGAGCCGTTTTTCCAGGGCCTCGCCTGAATCGATAATCAGGTCGATGCCCTGGATATCTTCCAGTTCCCAGCCGCACTCGAATAAATGCTCCTCGGCATACCCCGGCTCCTCGCTGTAAACATCGATCATCTGCCTGCTTGCTGTGAGAGAAAAAATCGGGGCCCCCAGAGTTTCCGCCAGACGAACAGGGATTACGTGGTCAGGTATGCGAATGCCGATTTCCGGCCGTTTGATGGAGATTTTTTTTTCGATCTTTTTTACCGAGTTCAGAATAAAAACGTAGGGCCCCGGCAGATGATGTTTGAGTAGCTTGAAGATGGCGGTGTCAAAATTGGCAATTGTACTTATCTGGCTAATGCTCTCGCAAATCAGCGAAAACTGGCTACGCTTATCTTCCCTGAGGCGGCTGAGGTTTTCCAGACCCTTTTTCGATTCGCTTGAGCAGCCGATTCCCCAGCTGGAATCCGTCGGATAGGCAACAAGGCCGCCGTCGGCGAGAATTGCCGCTGCCCTGGATATTACCCGGTCATCGGGGTCGTGCGCTTGGACGTATTCAATCATCAGTATCTTCCCGGCATTGCTCCATTGTATCCTATCGCGGGCTTGCGGGCTATTATTTCGATGCAATCCGTAGTCATATAGCGCCTGCTGTCCTACAATTAAGGAACAGTCATTTTCTAGGAGCTCATGACCGTGGCCAACATGTCATTCACTTTGGCAGAACTCATCCGCCTGGTATCGGCAAATCGCCGCAGGAGGGTAAAGGACCCCCAGTATGAAAGCGTCGCCGCGTCGAGGCAGCTGGATCTGCGGTTTTCCGGGCGAACCGTGGCCTATGAGGTGCTGCAAAACCCCCTTGAGCTCTTCGCCGATCCCGCAGCGGAGCTTCCTGCGTTCGCTCTGGTCCTGGCCCCGGTGGAAGCCTACTCTATGGAGTTTCACCGCGAGATCCGCTGCCGGTTTTGGATTTTTGCCGGGGAATGCAACTTTACCGATTCCCGTTGGAAGGCCGGGGCGGATTTCAGTCAGAGCTTTTTTCTCGCCGGGGGTAACTGGTCACGCTCGAAGTTCGTCGGCGACGGAATATTTGAATTGGCTCAGTTCTACGGCGATACTCTTTTTAATGAAGCCGAGTTCAACGCCGAATGCCGGTTTAATTCCGCACGTTTTCACAAGTCAGTCAGTTTTAGCCTGGGCTATCTGGCGAAGTCCGCATATTTCAAGGACGTGTCCTTTTCATCAGATTGTGATTTCTCGAACGCCCATGTCGACGGCCCGGCGCTGTTTTCCGCCTCCTCGTTCGGCGGATCTGCGGATTTTACCGCGGCGGAGTTCAGTGATTCTCTTAACTTCAACGGTGTCAACGCCCTGGGCCACGTGAACTTTTCACAGGCCCAGTTTCTTCGGGATGTCTCTTTCAGCTGGTATAAATTCGCCGACGAGGTACTGTTCAGCGGCGCCCGCTTTGCCAGCCTGGTAATCTTCAATGACGGATACTTTGCGGGTAAATGTTCCTTCGGGGACGTCAACTTTGAGGATGCGGTGACCATTAGCGGTTCGGATTTCAAGGAGCATCTGGATATGTCCGGAGCTCTCTTTCATGAAAATGCCTACCTGGTTAACAACAGTTTCCGCCGCAATGTGTATTTCGGCGGCGTAACATTCGACGGCGGCGGGAGGGTGTTTATCGACGCTTCAATGTTCGAAGCGGACAGTTTTTTCACCGGATCCTACATCAACAAAGAAGTGCTATTTATGAAATCGAACTTCGGCAGGAGAACCGATTTTACCCAGCTGATCATTGGGGAAGCGGGAAAGCTGAACCTGATAGAATGCGTGTTTAACTCCATTGTGGATTTTTCTGAGATTGAGGAACTCACCGGCACCATATTCATCGATAAATCGGACTTTATTCGAAAGTGCCTCCTGCAATTCTCGGTAATAAAGGGAAGTGATGGTAGTTTCTCTCCCCTGATTATCCGCGACGGGGATAAGGTCGATAACGACCTGACGATGCGGAACTTCGCGAGTTTTAGGGAGATGTACAACAAAAATAATGAGCTTGATAACGAGCTCGAACTCCTCTACAAATCCAGGGTGTACGAGCGGCGGAAAAACTTCTCCTGGCGCAAGGGGGAATCGGTGATTTCCAACAGCGGACGAGCGCTCCTTGGGGGGCTGAGCTGGCTGTTTCTCGACCGCACAAGCCGCTACTTTACCGACTGGATGAGGGTCATACGCACCATACTGGTGACCATTATTGCCTTCGCCGGTTTGTACGCCCTCGCCCCGGTGGTAAACAGTTCATCCTTGAATCTGGGGAATATCTCCGGCATAACGAGCAACATAACTTCCGCAGGGGATCTTCTGGCATATCTCGGTGAAAACCTGTATTTTTCACTTATTACCTTCACCACCATAGGATACGGCGATTTACTTCCGACGGGAGTTCTGAGAATTTTTGCGGGGTTTCAAGGTTTTTTGGGAATTACCTTAACGTCGGTATTTTTAGTATCCCTGGCAAAGAGGGTACTCGGATAATCCTCCCCGGGATCTGATTTTCGGAGTTATGTTTTATGGAGCAAAAATCAGCGGGCTATGTCTATGCCGCCTCGGCATATCTGATGTGGGGCCTGCTGCCCCTTTACTGGAGTGTGCTTAACCGGGTCCCGGCGTTGTCCCTTCTTACATACCGAATTGCATTTTCCTTCCTGTTTTCCTGGGGCGCTCTGGCAGTGCTGCGCACGGGAGCTTTTTTCCGGCGAGCTAGCGGTCAGACCTCCCCGGGAAGGTGGATCAGCCGGCGGGCAGTAAGCGCAAGCCTCCCCGCCGCGGCGCTCATTGCTGTGAACTGGTTTACCTACATATGGGCTGTGGTCAACGGGTTTACCCTGGAAGCCAGTCTGGGCTACTTTCTCACCCCTCTGGTAAACGTCCTTCTCGGCCTGGTGCTGCTGGGTGAGCGTCCGGGGCTCAGGAGAGCCATTGCCCTGGGGTTTTCTTTGGCCGCGGTAATTATTCTCACTGTTGATTACGGGCGACCCCCGATTGTGGCTCTGACGGTGGCTTTTTCCTTCGGAAGCTACGGCTATGTGAAAAAGCGCAGCCCCTCGGATTCTCTCACCGGAATGGCCCTCGAGACCAGCTGGCTGATAATTCCCGCAGCGGCGATTATGCTGGGGGGAAATGCCCTGGAGTACCTTGTGGAAGGGCCACCGGCAATTAGCGCAATGCTGGTCCTGGCCGGCCCGGTTACCCTGGCGCCTCTGTTGCTGTTCGCTTCGGCGGCACGGAGAATCCCCCTGTTTGCCCTCGGTTTTTTTCAATACATCGCTCCCATCCTGATGTTCATAATCGGCTGGCTGGTTTTCAAAGAGGAGGTGGGGGCTGTCCGGCTGATCTCTTTTGGCCTTGTCTGGGTTGCCCTGGGAATATTTATCAGCAGTATCATTCGCGAAAGACGAGACCGGAGTGGATAGGCGGCGAATCCTTTCCAACGCTATTCTGCTCCTTACCGCCCTGATATGGGGTTTCGCCTTCGTGGCACAGCGGGTGGGAATGAGCCATATCGGTCCCATGCTTTTTAACGGCATCCGCTTCGCACTGGGCGCCCTCTCGCTGCTCCCGCTGTACCTGATAAACAGGAAAAAGCGGCGCGTAAAAACTGGGGGCGGAGTACAGAATGCCAGGGCTTCCCGAACTGATCTGGTCAAGATTGCCTTGCTGGCCGGTCTTGTGTTGTTCGCCGGAGCCTCGCTCCAGCAGATCGGCATCGTCTACACCTCCGCGGGCAATGCGGGTTTTATTACCGGCCTGTACATCATCATTGTGCCGATCAGCGGCAGCCTGTGGAGGCAGAGGACTCCCCGTCCCGCATGGATAGGGGCGAGCCTCGCGCTGGCGGGACTGTATTTTCTTTCGGTGAAAGACGGGTTTTCCATCGGCACCGGAGACCTGTTGGTGCTGCTCAGCGCGTTTTTTTGGGCTTTTCACGTGCATTTAATTGCCCACGCCGCGCCGCGCCACAGTTCAATTACCCTGTCGATAATTCAGTATTCCATGGTGGCGATTCTCAGCCTTTTAACCGCGCTGCTTACCGAGCCAATAGATTTTTCCCGGCTGCCGGGGGCAGTGCCCGCAATTCTCTACGGGGGAATAATGTCGGTGGGCGTGGCCTATACCCTGCAGGTCGTCGGTCAGCGCAGGGCTCACCCGACCCATGCGGCAGTAATCCTATCTCTCGAGGGAGCGTTTGCGGCCCTGGGCGGATGGCTGTTGATCGGCGAAACTCTCAGCTCGCGGGAGCTCATCGGTGCGCTGTTGATGCTGTGCGGGATGCTGCTTTCACAGATTCCCGAACGTCAGCCACGGTCTGCCCGGGAATCCCTGTGACGGGGAAATCCTGTGACGTGGATTCCCGGTCTAGTTTATAAGCTCTTCCACTGCGCGAACCATGGGAGCCGGAAGCTCCCAACGGCTTGTGAGGTACTCAAGCATTGCCGAGGCGGATTGCAACGTCTTGCCGTAGCCGTTGAGAAATGTCCCTAGTACGGCCTCAATACCCGGGTAGCGGAACTCAATCCGCCTGTCAGGTGAGAACCTGTCCGGTTGAACTGAATCTTCTCCCGGGCTCTCCCGGAGCATCAGCTCCAGCAGCATGGAAAATGCATGGCGTTCGACAAAAATCATCGCCGAAAGGGTCTCTCCCCGTCTGAAGCGGCACACACCCACATAGATGCAGCTGATTATCTCCCCAAGGAGCCAATCGGCATTCCTGGACTCGTCGGCGTTTTGTGAAGGCCTGTTCTTCGGCAGTTCCAAACGTGCATCCAGTGATTCGTAGCGCCAAATAAAGCGCCCCGGAGCATATACAGCGTCATCCAGCTCTTCCGGGGAGAACAGTGCAAACTCGCAATAAATCCCGTCTTCGAAGAGCAGCTTGTAACCGTCGGCGGTATTGCGGAATTGCCATGCCACCGGCGCTGCGGCGGCGAGCCAGGAGCAGTCTCTGAGAAGACCGGGCTTTGCCTCACTCATGACGATGGCAAAAAAATCAAGGTCCGAATACGAATCGAGCCTTGAATCCTCCCTCCCGGCGGACCCGAGGCCCAGCAATCCCAGTCCCCAGTCCGAATCCCTGACGATGCGGGCTATCTGCTGAAGCCGGATTTGAAGCAATTCTGTCCGCCCGGTATCCCCTATGTTCATGTGCCATCCTGTATCATCACAATTTTTTCCTGCCTGTCTGTCTGTCTGTCTGTCTGTCTGTCTTAGTGCCTGACTGGGAAAGCCCGCTATGAATCAACTGTCAAATCATTTATCCAGCGCCCGCTTTGGGTGCGGACAACTCCTACATAGCTTTTTACAATTTCCTCAGAACTGGCCAGGAAAAAAACCAGCATCGGCGGCCATTTCAGAACGAGCCCGCTGAGAAGGGCGAGGGGCAGCCCGATGAGCCACACGCCGCCCACATCCATTATCAGGCTGAACCGGGTGTCCCCGCCCCCGCGCATAATTGCCACTATCTGAACCAGAGACAGGGCCTTAAACGGGAACAGCATAGCGATGACGATGATAAAGTTCCTGGCATAGCGCAGGGTCGACGGCGAGACGTTAAAAAGCCTGGGGATAAACGGAGACGATGCGGCCAGGATTACTCCGGCTGCAGCGCCCACTGCCGGGGCAAGCCAGGTGAAATTGGCGGCAATTTTTACCGCATCCTGCTTTTTCCCCGCGCCGATGCTGTTGCCTATCATTATGTAACCGCTGTTGCCCATCCCGATAAATACCACCAGAACCAGTCGGAAAACCGTATCGGCTATGTTTCGCGCCGCAAGGACTTCGGTGCTGATCCGGGCGAACACGGCGTTGAACAGCGAGATGCCCACCGACCATCCGATCTCATTGATGATGACCGGGAATGCGGTTTTTACTATGCGTCGAAGAAGTCCGGCCTCACGGATGAGCATTTCAGCGAAGGTGCCCGCCGCGGCATGCCGTCCCCGATATGCGAACAACACCATCAGCAAGGCCTGTAATGCCCGGGCAATAACTGTTCCAAGGGCTGCGCCGCGGATTCCCATCTGGGGAAAACCAAGCTTGCCGAAAATGAGGACGTAGTTGAGGGCCGCGTTGACAAAAAGCCCTGCGGCGGTTGCGTAAAGGGGAAGCCGGGTTTCTCCGCAGGAGCGCAGACCCATGGCGTAGGTAATGGCGACGGCGGTAAACGGATAGGAAGCCGCGGCTATTCGCAGGTAGCCGCTTCCCGTAGAGATTACCGTTGGATCGTCGGTAAAAATACCCAGCAGCATTTCGGGAGCCAGAATGGCGGCTGAGCTTACAAGAGCGGCGCCGATTATCCCCAGGACCAGGCTGACCCCCATGCTCTGGCGAATCCGCGGGATGTCCTTCTTGCCCCAAAACTGGCTGACGAAAATGCCCACTCCGGAGCTCACTCCGAACAGCATGAGGAGTACGATGAAGTAGATCTGGTTCCCCAGGGCAACCGAAGCCAGGCTTATCTCGCCCAGGCGGCCAATCATGAAGGTGTCGAGGAAGTTCACCGACGACTCCAGAAAACTTTGAGCGGCAACCGGAATGCCCAGGGACAGAAGGGTTCGTATGTAGTCTCCCGAGAAGTCCGGCTTGAGAGAAATGGATTTTTTCACGTCGCTTTATCCTGAAATGACGCAGCGATTGCGCCCCAGGTCCTTGGCCCGGTAAAGCGCCGCGTCAAGACGCTTGATAAAAGCCTCGGGACTTTCATCCTTTTTGAGTTGCCCGACGCCCATACTTACGGTGGTACCTGTTGAAGACCGGGTATCACCGTCGACGCTGATATGTTCTACTTCGCTGCGCACCCGTTCGGCGACGACCTTTGCGGCGGAGAGGTCAGTATCCGGCAGGATGATGAGGAATTCCTCGCCTCCGTAGCGGCCGAGGCTGTCGGTAATCCTCAGTTTGGTAAGGCTTCTGCGAACGAATTCCTTGAGTACCGCATCACCGATGTCGTGGCCGAATTCGTCATTGATCGCTTTAAAGTGGTCCAAATCCGCTATCAGGGCGCTGAGCGGGGCGTGATAGCGGGTAAAGCGCTGGATTTCCTGCTCGAGAATGCCGTTGATGCTCCGGCGGTTGTGACAGCCGGTGAGAAAGTCCCGGGTTGACAGCAGCAGGAGCTCCTGGTTTGCCTTTATGAGTTTATCTGAGGCCATTTTGGCGTTTTCCGCGTACTGGTTCCTCATGTTTTCAAATATCATCAGAAAACTCGAGAGAGCAACCAGTGATCCGAAGAATATAAGGAAGTACAACGCTCCATAATGCCGGGGGATAATGCCGGCGACAGAGAGAAGGTAGACTACGTTAATCAGCAGGCCATGGGCGATGGCGTACTTCAAGCCTTCCCTGGTGCCCTTGAGGTAAAAAGCGAATACCGGAACGAAGTACGACCACACGGGGCCGGTTCCATCTATTCCCCCTTCGTAAAAAATCATCAAGGTGAAGGTTATATACGGTATGAGAATGAAATTTCCCGCCCGTTCGAAGTTCGGGCTTCTTCTCAGAAGCACCACATTGACGGCGCTGACGATGAGCAGCAGAACAAGGATTACACTTATCAGGTAACGGCCTATGAGGATATCCACAATGGTGAACAGGGTGAGGAACAGAATAATGAAGTATGAGAATATGGTGATTATCTGCAGTCGGCGCTTATGCTCGATATTCTCAATATCTGTGTGATCCATACCGGAAAAGTATAGTTCTTTACCGGAAATCCTGCCAGCTAAACGGCACGAGGCTATTGGCCATTCCGCTCATCGTAGGCATAGAGCGAACTGCCCCCCGCGAAGCGGGCGATTATTGTTTCCGCCAGATCGGGAAAGAGACGATAGAACAGGTGGAGAATTTTACCGGGCAGGGTCATGACGATTCTACGCTTTCTCCTGCTTACCAGCCGGAAACACGCCCGTGCCACGTCTTCCTGGCTGTTGGCGGTTTTCTCCCGCTTGAGGGGAATCAGTTCTCCCTTTTCATTGTACATCATTTTGTCCTCGTCATTTGCGGTGAACGAGACGTATAAAACGCCGACGTGAACCGCCGGAGATAACTCCATACGCAAGGATTCTCCCAGGGCGGTAAGGGCCATCTTGGCAGTGCAGTACGGGGCAACCGCCGGCAGGCCTTTTAACCCAGCCAGGCTGGAAATAAACGACACGCTTCCCCCTGATTTTTTGAGCTCACCCAGGGCCAGACGCGTCATATTCACGGCTCCGGAGAAGTTTACATCGTTGATCTTGTGAAAAAGTTCGAGATCAATGCTGTCAAAGCGCCCCCGCATGGTCATGCCCGCGTTGTTTACCAGGACATCGATGCGTCCGAACTCGGCTACCACCGCGTCGACGGCAGCCTGACATTGGGAACGGTCGGTGACATCGCAGCGGATGGCGATGGTTTGGACACCATCTCGTTCGAAGTCGTCCTTGGTAGCCAGAAGAACATGTTCATGACGCCCGCAGATTGCAATCCGGTATCCCTTTTTGCCGAAAAACCGGGCAATTTCCCGTCCGATGCCCCGGCCGCCACCGGTCACCAGGGCGACTTTTTTACTGGTATCTTTTGGTTTCACTTTTTCACCTCTCCGGTATATCCCCGTTCCCTCATCCAGGCAAAACACTCGGATGCGGCCTCGTCGATTGACAACTGGGGAAGATCGAGTTCGGTCATCGCCTTCCGGGATGAGTAATAGCAGTCCGCGTTGGCAATTCTGGCCATTGCCCGGCTGATGGTCGGAGCTTTGCCACTGATCGAAGCCCAGAGGGACCCCAGGGTGCCGCTGAGCAGCACCAGCCATGCGGGAAAATCAAAACGCGGAGTCGTCACCCCCAGAACCGACGAGAATCGGTCGAAGGCCTGGCGGTAACTCAAATTTTCTCCCCCGCAGATATAACAATGGCCGTTGCGCCCCTTTTCCAATGCGGTCACCGCAGCGCGGGCCACAGCGGAGGCGGCGACGTAATTTTTTCCGCCGGGAGAAGCTCCGGGGGATTTGCCTTCGCTTAGTGCCAGCAGCATGGCGCCGGCTCCGGGTTTGCTGTCGAAGGCGCCGAGCATAAACGTCGGATTTATAATGCTGACGGGCAGACCTCGTTTTTCCCAGGCGATCAGGAGCAGCTCCTGCGCTTTTTGCTTTGAATCCTGGTAATCCAGACGGTAGATATGGTCAGTATAGGGATTTTCTTCGGTGCCCGGAGAATCAAGGCTTCCGGGGCCGAAGGAGTTGGCGGTGCCGATGTGGACCAGTTTTTTTAGGCCCTTGGCCAGAACGGCTTCGATGAGCAGGGCAACCGCGTCGTAGTTCACCTTCCAGATAGCCGGGGATCGTCCCGGCCAGATTTGTGTGCTGGCAGCGCAGTGAATCACGCCATCGCTTTCATTGAGGCCGGATTCGATACTGCGGTAGTCGGTGATATCGCCGTAGAATTTTTCAATGTCAAGGCCGTCCAGCGTGCCGGTCTCCCTGCCTTCCTGAAGGAAGGCCTTCACCTCGTACCCCCGGCTTAGCAGTTCCCGGCAAATATGGCTCCCGAGCATACCGTCGGCGCCGGTGACCAGAATTTTCGTACTATTTTTCATTAGATCATCAAAATATACCTGACCTGATAAAAACGCCAGTACCTATTTCCCGGGAAGCTCTCGCGGCCTTGATTATCGGGCCGGCAGCGAGAATAATGCCGGATATGTTTTCCATCTGGAAGAAGGGAAAGGACAAACAAAAAAAGAAGCCGCACATGGCAGGTTTGGCACTGTTGGCGATCATTGCCTGTGCGGCCGTCATTTTTCCGGCTAATGCAATAATCAGACGCTATGTGCTGACAGAAATTCGCTCCCGTGCGGAAGAACGGGGTTTCGAGCTTTCCATGGATTCCCCCCGGCTCAACATCTTCCTCGGCAGGTTTTCCGCCGAGCTTATTTCCCTGAGCCGGGAGCCGGGAAGTAAAATAACCGCTGTCGATGTATCGATTACCATCCGGGTAATCCCTTACGCACGCCTTGCTCTTGGCGGTATTTCGCTTCCCGCGGCGCCGATCGACCGGATGTGGCGGGTGCACGAGTGGTGGACATTTGCCCGGGCTTTGGAAGATTCGGGACTTCTCCCCAGGCGGTTCACCCTAGGCGCTCTTGAGTGGGGAGCCGAGTCTATCGGATTTGAACTAACACATCGACGAAACGCAATCGCTCTCGACTTCGCCGGGACCAGCCTGCGCCTCAATGAAGCTTTTGAGGTCTACGGAACAGTATCGCTTCGCCCCTCAGTCCGGACTCTGGATGGAACGCTCTCCTTAAGCTCCCCTGGCGCAATTCAGGCTGATGTGCAGATAGGCACGGAGCACGACGGTGCACGGTTTCCCTTACAGGGCACAATGTTGCTGGCTCCGGCAAAACTCCTGGAAGCGGAATGGATGCCGGATCTCGAGACGGAATTCCGATTTAAAGGATATGCCGACCCTGGAGCGGCTTTAGGGATTCGCCGGGTTCAGGCCCAATCATATCCGCCTCCGCCCGCTCCCCGGGGTTATATTCGCCTGGAGGACGGAGAAGTGCTGGTAAGGGGAGAAGGTTCGCTCATCGAGGGCAGGGTCGATGTGGAAATCACCGGATTATTCTTCGAAAACCCCGCTGTAGCCGAGAGGCGGAGCAGCGTACTTCCCGAACGGGTGCGCGTGGATTTTGCCGGCGACGGTATTGCTGCCCAGGATCTTCTCGACCTGGTTCCCGAGGATCTGTTAGGACCCTTGTCGGCCGCCACCGTGGCCGGGAATCTCGGCGGAAGGGCTTCGGTGGATATTCCTCTGGGGGACTTGGGAGGTATGGATTGGGAGATTGATTTTGATTCCGAAGACTTCTCTGTTCTGAAGCTGCCGGCGGTATATGACGTATTCAAACTCGCCGGAAGCTTTACCCACCGCATCGCAGATGAGGCCGTGGACTTTGAGCGGCTTGTGGAAATACCCGAATATCGGCCGGCATCCCTCGAGTGGATGCTCCTGCACAGCGAGCGCAGCGCCGCGTGGGCTCAAGATCAGAGAGAAGACTTTTTGACCCTCATTGAGGAGCTGTCCGCAACTCCCTTCCTCCCGGGGTCCGATGCTCAAGGCGACCGGTCTTACCGCTATGTCCGCCTTGACGATATATCGCGCTGGGCAATTTCGGCGATTCTCACCGCAGAAGACGGAGACTTCTTTTTTCACAGCGGCCTTGATTGGAACACCTTCAGCGATGCCCTTGCCCGCAACCTGGCCGAAGGCGATATCGTCCTCGGCGCGAGCACCATCAGCATGCAGCTGATAAAAAATATTTTCCTCAGCTCGGACAGGGAATTTGCCCGGAAGGTTCAGGAGATACTTCTTGTATATCTCCTTGAAGAATACATCGGCGTGCCAAAGGACCGAATACTCGAGATATACCTGAATATTGCGGAATTCGGCCCGGGAATTTTCGGCATCTACGACGCAAGTGCATACTATTTTGACCTGCACCCCCGCGATTTAAGCGCGGGCCAGGCGGTATGGCTGGCAAGCATTCTGCCTTCACCGAAACGATACCACCGGTATTACACCGCCGGGGGAATCTCTCCCGGCTGGTTCGAATGGATGACGTGGAATTTCGATACCATGCTCAAGAGGGGCAGGATGACCGAGGCCGAACACGCCGAGGCAACATCCCGGATTCCCCTGTTTTCATATCGGTGACAAAATCCGCTCTCCGATCTGTTGTAAGGGCAGGTAAAACGGCAACATGGAGGAATCATGAACTCAGCCACGACCAGAATACTCATTGTGCTTCTGGCCCTTGCGGCCCTCAGCAGCCCCCTGTTCTCCGAGGGAGTGTCCGAGAGGCGTGGGTTATCACCTGAAGAATTTTCACAAATCAACGGGTTTTCCCGTGTTATAAACGAGAGTCCGGCGGATATCCGGATTACGCTGGAAGAGCCTTTCTCCATACGATTTGAAGGCAGCAGCGAGAGCCGGGAGAACATGTATATTACCCAGGATGGTGATGAAATCCGCATCCTCCAGCGTCCCGGACGGATAAACCGCGGGTTCAGGGGCTCCGCAACTCTGTATATCAGCATGCCCCGGTTGGAGTATCTGCACAACGGCGGCACCGGTGACGCCGCGGTTCAGGGCGTCATCCGAAACAGCAGCCTTGAAATTATCAACAGCGGCACCGGAGACCTGGCTGCCCAGGCCAGGGTCGAAGAGTTTTCCGCAGTGCTTTCGGGAACCGGCGATATGGACCTCAGGGTAATTTCCGAGGAGGCTGATATCCGCCTCACCGGCACGGGAGATTGCCGGATTGCCCTGGTAAGCCGGAACAGCTCCCTGACTCTCACCGGAGTCGGGGATATTCTCGCCGAAGGCGAAAGCGAGAGGGCGAATCTCCGCCTTACCGGAGCCGGAGCATTCCGCGGCCGGAATTTTTCTGTGGACGAGCTGTCGGCAGCCCTCACCGGCGCCGGCTCTGCCCTGCTCAGAGTCCGGGAGGAGATTGACGCAAGACTGACGGGAGTCGGCAATCTCAGCGTTATCGGCTCGGCGGAAATTACCGAGTTGGTTCAGACGGGTATCGGTCGGCTCGTCAGAATTGACTGAGAGTCAGTAAACCGGCCACAACCTGCCAGATCAGCTTGGCTGCGAGCTTGGCGGTCTGGCTGTCTTTGTCTTTCTCAGGCAACAGCTCCACCACATCCATCGACACCAGCTTCCCTGATTGCATAACTTCGTCGATAATCACCATGGCGCTCATCGGGCTTATTCCCATGGGACTGGCCGCACTGACGCCCGGTGCATAGGCTGATGAAAATGCGTCGAGATCGATGCTGAGATAGACCGACTCAGCCCCCCGTATAAAAGTGCTTATCAGATCCGGAACCCGGCCGGTGTTCGCGCAGCGCTCGAGCTCCCGCCAATTCACCCAGCTCGCCCCCAGGTTTTTTGCGTGTTTCCGTAAAAACACTGTGTTTCCATCATCCTGAATTCCCGCCGCCAGGTATCTGAACTCCAGTCCGCTCGCTCTGCAGAGTTCGGCGGCCTGGTCGAAGGGAGTTCCGCTTGTTCCCGGCCGGTCGGGCCGCAGATCTAGGTGGGCGTCAATGTTGAGGATTGAGGGGGGAGATACTTTTCCACGGGTTTCCCCGCCCGTCAGTCCGGCAAAATGGCCCCATGCTGTTTCGTGGCCACCGCCCAGAACGATGACGAAAAATCCCGCCTCCCTCAAGGCGCGCACTCCACCGGCGAGCAGGTCCTGGGCTTCCTCCAGGGCTCCTGAAGGCTCCTGGGGGCAGACGATGGTACCGGCATCCAGAATCACCGGGACCCCGGAGGCGTAGCCCGCCGCCGCGTTTCCCTTGCCTGAGGTGTGGGCAGCATCCCCCGGCCGAGGCAGAGAAGCCAAGGCCCGGCGGATTGCATCGGGTCCATCGGCGGCCCCGGGAATGCCCTGATTCCTGATAACTCCGCGATCACAGGCGAAACCCAACAGGGCAATTGAGGGTACACGGCGGGGGAGGTCATTTTTGGTGTTATCTCCCGCTGGCAGTTTTATCTCGGTGAGACCATTATCGGGGTGGCCATTATCGGGTAGACCATCATTGGGAAGGCGGATTATTTGATGAAGCCTGAAGGCCCGGCTGTCCGTGAGGCTGTCGATTCGGCCCTGCCAGTTTTTCCTGTCGGGGTTCCGGTACATGGGGTGGGCTCGCAGCGCTGAAAATCCTTCAATATGCACGACGTCCGTCCTTCCACACAGCGAAGGGCCTTAGCTCTCCCTGGGCCCATAAAACTTCCTTCCAGTCCCCCTGGAAAGAGATAAAATCGGCCCTCTTGCCGGCGGCCAGTACGCCCCGGTCGTCGAGTTCCAGGGCTGCCGCCGCCCGGCTGGTCATGCCGGCCCACAGTTCCGCCATGGTAAGTTTTTCATAGGCACCCAAAACGGAGGCCTGCAGGATCAGGTTGCCGTTCGGGGCCGATCCGGGGTTCCAGTCGCTGGCGATGGCCAGGCTCGCTCCGCCGTCCAGCAGGCGCCGCGCCGGGGCGAAGGGCTCGCCAAGCCCAATGGACGCTCCGGGGAGGGCTACCGCCGTGGTAGGGGATTCACAGAGGCGTCGCAGATCGGGTTCTTCAATATGTTCCAGATGGTCAACCGACACCGCCCTCATCTCCACAGCAAGGCTGGCTCCGCCGGAACTGAACTGGTCGCCGTGTATGACGATGGAGAATCCCTGGTTTTTGGCGCTCCGCAGGTAATCCGCCGCCTCCAGTGGAGAAAAGGCGCCTTCCTCCACAAAAATATCAACCCGCGCCGCCAGACCGCGCCGGAGGACCAGGGGCAATAGCTGTTCGGCCATGAGATCCAGATAATCCCGGTCTGACATTCCGCTGTCCGGCGGATTTTTGTGGGCCGCGAGACAGGTGGGGATGAGCCGGGGTACGTTATTCTGCCGGGATGCTTTGCTTATTACCTCCAGCATTGTCAGTTCGCTTTCCACCGACAGTCCATATCCGCTTTTAACCTCGCAGCTGGTCACTCCCCTGCGCAGATGTTCTGCGGCACGCATTGCGAGCTTGGAGGTCAGATCTTCCTCGGATGCCTGGCGAACCGCGCTGACCGTGCGCATAATCCCGCCTCCGGCTGCCATTATTTCCTGGTAGCTGGAGCCCGACAGCCGGGCGGCGAAATCCGCGCAGCGGGAACCCGCCCACAGCATGTGGGTGTGGCAGTCCACCAGGCCCGGGAAACCGCAGCTTCCCGGGGGTAGCTCATCAACCGTCGCGGAAGGCCAGCGTCGGCGAAGCACATCAAAATCATCAATTTCGAGTATTCGGGAGCCGGTCCCCGTAGCATGCAGGATGCCCGCATTGTGGATAACCGGCAGCTGCCTGTCCTCAAGGGGACCCTTGGGCGGTATGCCGTCCATGGTTATAAGCTGGGAGAAGGGTCCCGTAAGCCGGGCACCGGGGTCATGGGAGGCCGTATCGGCGTTTATGCTTTCAAAACCGGACATTCTGACTCTCGCCGAAGGATCTGGCTTTAGGGTAGCCCGCCGAGGCATGACGGAATATTCCCATGGCCGGATCGTTGTACAGTACCCGTCGTATGCATTCCTCCGCCCGGGCCGTTCCGTCGGCCAGCACGACCTGTCCCGCATGCTGGCTGTAGCCGATGCCCACGCCCCCGCCGTGATGGAAACTTACCCATGTTGCCCCGCCGCCAGTGTTCGCCATGAGGTTGAGCAGGGGCCAGTCGGAGACCGCGTCGCTGCCGTCCTTCATGCCTTCGGTCTCCCGGTTCGGGCTGGCCACGGATCCGCAGTCCAAATGGTCCCGGCCGATTACGATGGGCCCCTTAACCCGTTTCTCCGCAACGAGCTTGTTAAAGAGTAATCCGGCCTTTTCCCGTTCCCCGAGACCCAGCCAACAGATACGGGAGGGCAGTCCCTGGAAGGCGACTTTTTGTTCCGCCTGCCGAAGCCAGGAAATAAGCCCATGGTTCTCCGGAAAGGCGTCAATCAGCGCCTTGTCGGTAACCGCAATATCGCCCTCATCCCCCGACAGGGCAACCCAGCGAAACGGCCCCTTTCCTTGGCAAAAAAGCGGGCGGATATAGGCGGGAACAAAGCCCGGATACTCAAATGCCCGGGTCTCGCCACCCTGGCGGGCGAATTCCCTCAAGTTATTGCCGTAATCGAAGGTGTGGGCCCCCCGCGCCTTGAGGGCAAGCATAAATCCTACATGTCTGGCCATTGACGCTATGGATTTGGATATATATGACTTAGGGTCATTATTTCTCAAGCTGTGTGCTTCATTGAGAGTCATGCCGTGGGGCACGTATCCCCCCAGGGGATCATGGGCGGAGGTCTGATCGGTGAGCAGGTCGGGGGTAATGCCGTCGTCGATGAGACGCCCCAGCACATCTCCGATGTCTCCCACCAGCCCCACCGAAAGGGCCCGGCCGTCGTTCCTCGCCGCCAAAACCTGGTCCACGGCTTCCCGATAGTCCCGGGTCATTACATCGAGATAGCGGGTGTCCAGCCGTTTTTTTATGCGATCGGGATCGATATCAACACCCAGGAATGCGGCTCCCGCCATGGTGGCCGCAAGGGGCTGGGCGCCGCCCATTCCTCCCAGACCGCCAGTCACCACCAGGCGCCCCCGCAGGTCGCCGTCGAAATGCTGCTTTCCTGCGGCGACGAAGGTCTCGTAGGTGCCCTGCAGTATCCCCTGGGTTCCGATGTATATCCAGCTGCCGGCGGTCATTTGGCCGTACATCATCAGTCCCCGTTGGGCGAGCTCGTTAAAGTGCTCCCAGGTCGCCCAAGCCGGAACCAGGTTGCTGTTCGCAATATACACCCGGGGCGCCGAGGGATGGGAGCGGACCACGCCGGCAACCCGCCCGGATTGGATGAGAAGACTCTGGTCCTCCTCCAGTTCAAGCAGGTGCTCAATGATGTCGCGCAAGTCCTCCGGACTTCTGGCCGCCTGACCGGTTCCGCCGTAGACCACCAATCGCTCGGGGTCTTCCGCGACCTGGGCGTCAAGATTGTTGAGCAGCATGCGCAACGGCGCCTCGGTCTGCCAGCTTTTTGCATGAAGGGTGCTGCCCAGGGGCGAAGTGTAATGGGGATGGTTTGCATAGGTTTTAATAAATTCCGAACTGTTCATGGTACTCTCCATTGAGATGTATTCGACGATCGATGGCGCTTCGCCGGGATTCACCGGCCAAATCGCCGTCTGCAATGAGCCTTTGAGCTACCGAGAGATCCTCGGCGAATATCCTGTCCTCATCTGCATGGTCGATGTGGCGCCGCACAAGGTGATGACAGTCCTCAAGAATCGGTCCGGATTTGAGCGGGCGGCGAAAGTCGAAGGCCTGGGCTGCGCAGATCAGCTCCACCGCGAGAATCTTCTCGAGGTTCTCCAGGACTTGAACCAGCTTGCGTCCGCTGATGGAGCCCATGCTGACATGGTCTTCCTGTCCCAGGCTTGTGGGGATGCTGTCCGCCGAGGCGGGGAAGCAGAGGTTTTTGTTTTCGCTTGTCAGGGCGGCGGAGGTGTATTGGGGAATCATGAAGCCCGAGTTGATTCCCGTGTCGCTCATGAGGAGTTTCGGCAGATCCCGGGCCGACCCGTCCAACAAAAGATAGGTACGGCGGTCGGAGATGTTTCCCAATTCGCTGGCGGCGATGAGGGCGTAGTCGATGGGAAGCGCCAGGGGTTGCCCGTGGAAGTTGCCACCGCTAACGGCGCTGCCGTCTTCCAGAATTATTGGATTGTCGGTCACCGAATTGAGTTCTATTTCCAGGATCTCCTTCAGGTGCGCCCAGGCGGTTCGGCTTGCGCCGTGGACCTGGGGCATGCAGCGCAGCGAGTAGGGGTCCTGAACCCGGCCGCAGTCTTTGTGGTGCTGTAGTATTTCCGATCCCTCCAGAAGGGTAGTGATGCGCCGGGCCACAGCCTGGTTTCCCGGGAAGGGCCGCAGCCCGTGAAGCTCGCTGAGAAAGGGTCTCACCGAACCCAGCATAGCTTCAAGGCTCATGGCCCCGATGATATCGGCGCAGTCCAACAGGTTTTGCATCTTTGCCAGACCGTATACTCCCCAGGCGAGAATGAACTGGGTACCGTTTATCAGCGCCAGGCCTTCCTTGGGGCCGAGTTCCAAGGGTTCCAGCTTTGCGTCGGTTAAGGCGCGGGATGCGCTTATCTGCTTACCCCCGACTTCGACCATACCCAGTCCTATGAGGGGGAGAAAAAGATGGGCCAAGGGAGCCAAGTCCCCCGATGCGCCGACCGAACCCTGTGATGGAACCAGCGGAGTCAGATCGTTTTGGAGAAACCACAGGATCCGTTCGATGGTTTCTATGCGAATCCCGGAGAATCCCATGCAGAGGGCCTGGAGCTTGAGCACAAGCATCAGACGGGCAATGGTCCGGGGGATATTCTCTCCCATGCCCACGCTGTGGCTCTTGAGAATGTTGGTTTGAAGCAGTCTGGTGTCACTGGCGGATATCCTTGAATCGCAGAGCGGGCCGAACCCGGTGTTTACCCCGTATACCGTGGTGTCGTTTTGCACGATTTCTTCGACTCGTGCGCTGGAATCGGCAATTCGCTTTTTACCCTTCGGACTGATCCCGACGGGTAGTTGTCCGTTGGCGATTTTCATCGCCGTTCCCGCCGTCAGCCGGTCATCTCCAAAATAAAACGGTTTGCCGACGCGGTCTTTTTTTGTGGTCTTGGTCGAAGTCATGGTTGATCTCCGGTTATTTTGTCCCCGCTGCGGGGAGCTGCAAAGGCTAGCAAGAGGCCAAGAGCCACAGACAGCAGTGCAGCGAACAGTGTGCGGTAGGTGTCGGGAAGCAGAAAGGTGACAGTGTGGGCGGGAATCCAGAACAGCGGAATGGTGCGGGCAAAAACGAACCCCCACATTCTCTTCCAGTCGGTGGCCTCAAGCAGTTCCCGGGTGTTCCAGTTTCGGAGAGGGAAGCGCCCTGCGTGTGCTGCGATGAATCTGTCGCTAAGGTGGTGAAATATCATCATAACCGGGGCGAAGAACAGATTCATGAAGAGCGATATCAGAAAGGCTCCGGCAACCGGAAGCCCAAAAATCCCGGCGGCAAAAGCTCCGGGAAAGGCGGATTGAACTCCCGCTGAGAAAATCCCGAAGATCCAGTATATAAGAACTCCGATGAAGCCCCAAACGACCATCTTGGGCAATAGCCCGAAACCCTCCGGCAGGTAGCGGCCGGGCCCGCCCCTACGCACCCGTCCCGCGAGCATTTCTCCGGCGGTGGCCAGAACGGCGAATTTGATAAAACTGATGATCAGGGGAATGGCGGCGTACGCCGTTTCGTAAACCTGCCTGGTGGCCGGAAGGAGGAAAAAAGCCGCAAAAATGAGCGCCAGAGCGAGGGCGGCGGCATCGGAGAATCTGAACATAGAGGCTCCTTGAAAACTGCCTCCATTATATGCCCGGGGGTATAATCTGGCTATGAGAATTTCAATATATTGAACAAACCGATGTGAGGTCTAATCCTTGAGCGGGGCAACGATAATCTCCCGCAGTTCCTGCGACGCCCGATTGCCTTCTCCCGGGGCATAGCGCCGGGGAGAATGAATGATGAGTTCGACCTTGGCGGGGGTAATAAGGCCCTCTTTCTCGAACAAGGCCCGGGAATTTTTGAGGGTGACGGGCAAAACCGTAAGCTGCTTATCCGCCAGCAGTCGAATGCCTGCCGTGTTGAACTTCCCGGGCTCCCCGCTGCGAGACCTGGTTCCCTCGGGAAACAGCACCATGCACTGGCCGTTTTCCACCTGCAAGGCCGCAGCCTTGAGGGCATCGATGGCGGCCCGGAGGTTTTTCCGGTCGATAAAGACGCATCCGATGGCCTTCATCCATGAGGATACAAAGGGAATTTTGCGAAGTTCGGTTTTCGCAATGAATCCGAGAGTTCGGGGTATTGCCGACAGAAGAATGGGAATATCCATGCTGCCCTGATGGTTGCCAACGACGCAGAATGCCCCGTTTTCCGGAATGTGCTCTTTTCCGCGTACTGTAATATGGGCGCCGGATGTGAGCATGTGCTGCCAGCCCCAAAACCGGGTTACTCCGAGCACGAAGCCTTTCGCCGCTTTTTGTGCCCGCAGCAGCCTTAATATGCCCAGGGGTAAAAGAAGGAAGAACGAGACAAAAAGCATGGTCCACATCCAGGCAAAAAACAGAATGGTGTGAATCCAGGTGAGTATTTTCAACGGATACCTCCGGGTTGCTCAGCAGTATACCGTTCTGACCCCCGAGTATCCAGCGCAAAAAAAGGGCCGGCATACATACCGGCCCTCCTGGTACTCAGTGAAATAGTGCGGGTAAACAGCACATCATCACTCTTTGACGCCTCCGGCGGACAGTCCGCCCACAAGCCGTTTCTGGATGGTCATAAACAGGGCGATAACCGGAATGGCCGTCAGCATCGATGCCGACATGATCCGGTCCCAAATGGCGTTTTTTGATACAAACAGGCTGTTCAGGCCGATGGGCAGGGTGTAAATGTCCCTGTAGGCCTTGAGGAAAACCGATGCGAACAGGTATTCGTTCCAGGCAATCATAAACGAATAGATGTACACCGTCGCCAGGGCTGAAAAACTCAGGGGGATAATAATCCTGAAGATCGTTTCAAAACGGGTGCATCCGTCTATAAGGGCCGCTTCCTCGATTGAAAAGGGGATGGACCGGAAGAAATTGCCCAACATGTACAGGGACACCGGCAGGGTCTGGACCATATAGATGATCAGCAGGGCAATAAAGGTTCCCCACTGGGTTCTCGCCAGTCCGATGTCAACGGCCATTTTATACAGGGGAATCAGAAGCAGTATGCCTCCGAACATGTAGACAAACAGTACCCCCCTCTGGATTACCGCCCGGCCCTTGTAGTTCGTACGGGCAAACGAATACGCTCCGAATACCGCCAGCATCAGGCTGATCAACGCCGCGATGGATGAAAGGAGGATGCTGTTACCGAAATACCTGAGGAAGGGGAACACATCCCCGGTATCCTGGTAGCGGGCGATTATCGCCTCCCTCTGCTCCCTGGTTAGCTCCGGACTCTCCTCGAGCAGGGTCACGATTGATTCAGGAACATTCTGCAGGGATTGTCCGATTCCCAAAAGCTCCCGGTATGCTTCGAAATTGAGCTGGGTGGGGATCAGCGAGGGATTACCCCAGTCCCACTGATATTTCAGGGAAGTCGAGAGCATCTGAACGAAGGGAAACAACGCGAAGGTCAGGATGAGCAGTATCAGCAGGACGAAACCGGTTTTATGAAATACGGTGTTTTTCCTTACCATTTAAGTACCCTCTTCACATACACGATTATGATGCCCAATAGCAGCACGAATTGAATGAGCGCGAGAGCGCTGGCATCGCCTAATTCCATGGTCCCGACGAAGGCTTTGAAATAGGTGTATATCGGCAGGGTTTTGATGTTCGTACCCGTGAGCAGAAACACTTCTTCGAATTTATTGAAGTTCCAGATAAACCTTAGAAGCATCAGGGCTCCAACGACGAAATACAGCTCCGGCACCGTTATATGCCTGAACTTGTGCCAGCCGTTGGCGCCGTCGATCTCCGCCGCCTCGTACAGGCTTTCATCGATGGCCTGCAGCCGGGAGAGGATCATCAGATAGCTGAACGGAAAGTTCTTCCAGATATTAAAGATGATAAGGACCCAGAGGGCGTTCTGGGGGTCTCTGATGAGGTTGAACCGTTCGCTCACCCATCCAAGCTGTTCGACCAGGGTATGCATGAAAATTCCATTAACCGGGTCGAAGAAAAACTGCCAGGAGAACACTACGGATATTACCGGAGCCACGTAGGGGAACAGAATGAGGCTCCTGACAAGCCCCCGCAGGGGAAACTCCCGGTTCATTACCATGGCGACCCCGAGACCTGCCAGGGTGGTTCCCACGGTGGACAGCAGGACGTAGAGAAAGGTCATGAGAACAGAGCGCCAGAATTCGCTGTCGGCGATGATGCTGGTGTAGTTCCGTATTCCGATGAATCGATTGGATCCCATGAGGGAAACATCGAAAAAACTCAGATAGACATTGTAGATGATGGGATAGAGGATGAGCAGCAGGATTATTATGAGCGCAGGAGCGATTAATCCCCAGCCCAGTCTGGCTTCCCGTTCATCATTGGTTAATGCGCGTAAAGCAGGCATGGCAATACCTCTTTTCCAGTAAAACGGCCGCAGAACTATCTGCGGCCGTTAGTTCGAATGCTATTCGTTGACTATTTGCCTCATTGCTTGTTCCGCCCGGGTCATGGCGGTGTCGACCGCCACTCCTTCCTGGGTAATGGAGAAGAGCATCTGGGGAATAATCTGGTTGGAGAAAATCGCGCTGGCCGCTTCAATGCGTACGCCGTCTACAATGGAGAAGGTCTCGATTTCGTTCATGCCGGAAATGATTTCCGCCATTTTATCGGCGCCGTAGTTCTTGAATACCCCGTTGGGGTCGTTCTGGAAGCGCGCATTGGTGGCGATTTCCCGGAGCACGGGGTTCATTCCGCCTGGAGCCATATGCAGATAGGTGATGTAGGCGTTGGGGGTGTAGAGGTAGCGCAGGAACGCCGCAGCCGCTTCGGTCACTGCCGAGTCTTCCTGTTGGGGCAGAGCCATACTTACCACGACTCCGTAACCCGCGGGTTCTGTGTTGGTGATAATGGGAGCCAGGGCGGTGTTGCTTACCAGCTCAGGGTCGAAGGACGCACCCTCGAGATCGGCGAAATTTTCGCTGGTCAGACTTCCGGCAGCCACATCGGCGATGGCGATATCGTCCATGATGTAGGTGGAGTAGAAGAACATGGCCATTTTACCCTGAAGGTAATAATCCCGTGCTCGCCATGTTTGTGGACCCGGTGGATTGTACTGCGCCAGTTCGGCGTAGTATTCAACGGCTTCCCTCATTTCCGGGCTGTTGAAGATCAAATTCCCCTCCCGGTCGAACAGGGCTGCGCCATTCGCCATGGCGATGGGAGTGAAGGACTGCTCGGTGAACGCTTCGGCAGTGGTTCCCACCAGAATGCCGTACTGATTGTTCTCCGGCTGATAGAAGTACTCGGCGGCGGTGAGAATGTTTTCCCAGGTATTCGGCGGATCCAGACCCGCCTCTTCGAACCAGTCGGATCGGTACCAGATGCCCTGAATCCAGCCGTGATAGGGCAGGGCGTAGTAGCCGCCTTCACCGTCGTTAACCAGCCGCAATACCCCGTCGTAGAAATTTTCCGCTCCGATGCTGTCTAGGACGGAGGCGATTGCGTCCTTGTCCATGAAGCCCTCGGCACCGAAGGTAACGGCGTTTTCCGCTCCCAGTTCGATGAGGCCCGGCAGGTTGCCCGCCGCCGCTGCGGCATTGATCTGGGTCGGGATGTCATTTTCATCCACGGGGATGAGGTTAATGGTGACATTCGGATTGATGGCGCTGTAGGTATCGATGAGTACCTGGATTGTCGCCATGCGGTCGGACTGGGTCTGGGTCGTCCAGAAATCAAATTCGACCGGGCCGGCGGCGGTTTCACGTGCGCATCCGGTGAACAGCACCGCGGTTATCAATAAAGACGCGGTTAAAAAAACTAGCAGTAGACGCTTCATACAAAGCCTCCTAAGATTTTTTTCGGGAGAATGCCGGACCGTGATTCGCCGCGAATTCTCTCCACTACCTCGTTCAGTGTTTTTTTACCTGGTACTGCAGACGTGCCAACGATGGCATACATCCATCGTACGACCGATGATTTGAGCTGTCAAATATTTTAGAGATAAAAACGCCTGTGCTGCTGCGGCAGACGTTGGCGATTTCTCCTCGCTGCTGTTACAATTGCGGGGCGCAGGGAGGGAATCCCTCCATATGTTCGGAGGAATCATGGAAGGCTGTTCGGACAAAGTGACCATCAAGGATATCGCCCGGATGGCCGGAGTGTCGATCCGAACAGTCTCCCGGGTAATCAATAATAACCCCCGGGTCAGCGCGGAAACGCGGCGAAAAGTAGAAGAAATCATATCCGAAAAGGGATTTCAGCCGAACATTGTTGCCCAGTCCCTCCGCCGGCGAAAAACGAATACTCTGGTTATTTTTATCGAGCGCCAGGACGTGAGGCACTGGTCCCAGTATCATCCCCGGGTGGTTAACAGCCTGGTTGACCGGGCTCACCTCCGGGGATATCACGTGGTGATTTCATACTCGAACCCCCACTCATTTGAGGAAAATCAGAACGACGGATTTTACCTCCTTCGAAACGGCTACGCCGATGCGGCCATCGTCCTCGACACAAATCATGAGGACCGAAGGGTGGAATATATGCTTAAAAACAATATCCCCTTTGTGATTCTGGGACACAGTCCTCAGCCTGAAAAAAGTTCCTGGGTGCGTTTGGATGACCGTCTGGCAGGACGGCTGATCGGGTCGTTTATCCTTCAACGCGAACTTCTCCCTGCCGTAGGCTTCTTCGGCGGAGGGAACTTCATCGTCACCGAGGACCGTCTTCAGGGAATTCTCGAAGGTCTTTCCCATCGCGCCGGCGAATTCGAAGCCCGGATGGATTGCCGGGACATGGAAGGGACCTACCGCAGGGCCTCCGGAGCTCTTTCGGGATTTCGCTGCGCCTTTGTGTCCGGCGATGACCGGGCGCCGGGGGTGTACCGGGCTGCTCGGGATGCGGGCCTTTCGATACCGAAGGATCTTGCTGTAATCGGATTCGACAATAATCCCCTGGCCGCATTTCTCTCTCCGCCTCTCACCAGCGTTGATCAGCCCTACGACAGCTTCGCAGAAGACCTTATCCGCATCATCGACGATCTGCAGGCCGACCCGGGCTGCATCCGACAGATTACCCATGAACCGTTTATCATAGAAAGGGGCTCGACCCCCGGAGGCGCCGGGTAATACAGGAGAATGCATATGACTATCGGCTCGAAGTTCATTATCGCCGTCCCGATCTGCGAAAATCTCGACGAGACCTGGCGGGTAATCGATTCATATCTCGAACTCGAGCCCGGCGGATTTATGGTAGGCGTCGGCGGGAAGCTGCCGGTCTTGTCGCCTCCGGGCCGGCGGGATCTGGTTGATTACGGAATGCTCAGCAGATTTATCTCCGACCTCAAGCGCCGTGCCCCGCAGGCATTTGTCGCAGTGGATGCCGAGGGCGGGAGTATTTTTAATATTCTTGAGGGCACCAGTCCCCTGAAGTCAACCCGCAGCTATGCGGGGTTCCGGTCCGACACCCGGTTGACCGTCGAGCTCGCGGAGCATTTGACCAGCCACGCGGAACTGCTGGCGGGGATAGGAGTCGATATCAACTTCGCCCCTCTTCTCGATGTTCCCCTGCCGGGCTACCTGGGCTATGCCGCCGAAGACAATCGATGCGTGTCCGATGATCCCGGGGAAATTTATGATTTTGCAGAGTTGTTTATCGAAACTCACCGGAAACAGGGCGTGCTGTGCACCGCCAAACACTTTCCGGGCTACGGCCACCTTAATACCAATCCCCATACACGCCTCAGCGCAGAAGCCGCCGGCTGGAATGCAGACCTGGCGCTGGCCCCGTACCGAAGGCTTATACGCGAAAATCAGCTCGATGCGCTGATGCTTGGGCATTGCACAACTCCCCTTCATCCGGGAATACCCGCAACCCTCGCCCCGGCGGCATTGAATTTGCTTCGTGATGAGTTGGGCTTCAACGGTATTGCGGTAGCCGACGAGCTTTTTATGGGAGCGGTAAACGACTATTACCGGAGCGATTCTTCGGGTCGAAGCGACGGGGATCCCGAGGGGGAACAGCGCGCCGTTGATGCCTGGGAACTCTGCGACCTCATAATCGTCAGTTATCCCATTCAAAACCGGGACGGCACCGTAAGTGGTATTCCCGGGGGGGAACGCCGTTTGCCGCGGATGATTTCCGCCGTGAAGGCCGCTCTCGAGGACGGGCGCATCACCTCTGGTTCCCTGGAGCTCAGTGGGGAGCGCCTGAGACGGGCGGGGCTTTTAAAATAAGCGGGGACGCCATGAACAACTGCGCTGACGCTCCGACAAGCATGAAGGCTGCGGCCGAATATCCGCCGCGTATTTCAAGGCTAATGGAAAATATCACCGCCCCTCGTGTACCCTCCCGTGGAGGGTCCTGCGAAGGGCAAACAGGCGGTGTTTTGCGCTCCCCTCGGGGATATTTAGGGTGCGGGCAAGTTCCGCGACGCTTCGCCTTTGGACGTAAAACAGCTCATAGAGGCGGCGCTCCCCACGGGACAGGCCCTCTATTGCGTATCGCAGGGCGAGACGTCTGAGGTCGGTTTTGTCCGCACCGGGAATTCCCTCGCTGAGCCGCTGCTCCAAGTTGCGGTACCGGCTTTTGTAATAAAACTTATGGAGAATATTTCGGGCTATCGCGAAGACCCAGGTAGCATGCGATGACTCCCCCCGAAAACGCCGGCCGGCGAGAAAGATGGCGAGCAGGGCTTCCTGGGTGAGATCCTCCGCCTCCGCCCGGTCCACGATATTGCGCTGAAAAAAACGCAAAAGGGGTCTTTCGTACCGTTTTATGAGGTAATTAATCTCATCGCTTTTCATTATGCCGGCCTTCGTCGCGAAGTCACATCACCTCCAGCCTGTCCTTCAGAAGCCGAGGGTGCTGCTTTGACGCGAAAGACTCCAGGGTGGTCAGAATGAGATCGTATTCCCGTTCGGTTCTGCGCATGGCGCTGCGTTTCATCTCCGCCATGATTTCCAGGAGACTTTCGGGGCTGTGTCCGTTAATCATGAGCTGCATGGCCTTTGCAATTCCCGGATGCGGGGCACGGTCTACAAAGCCTTCGAGGGCAAGCGGCGGGTGCATCTGGATAAAATAGGAAAACCGAAGCAGAAACTCCTTGGGATCCTCTGAAAACGAGGTGTCCGGGAAATGAGCGGCTGCATCGGCGGCCCGATTTGGCTCATCCCGCATAAACCGGTGATAAATATTCAAATGGTGCTCGAATACATCCAGCCCCTGTCGCCCGGCATTGCGGGGAAGATTTCCTTCGGCCTCCCGCATCTCCTCCTGTATCATTTCGACGGCCCGGGGAGACATGTTGCGGAAAATAACTTTCCTCATCGCCTCGTCCAGTTCCAGGAGCGCCGGAGTTAATACTTCTGTTTCAATCTCCCGAAGGGCCATCTGGATTATGCGGTTGTTGTAGTCCGAGTTCTCTTCAAAATCATGTATATGTTTCATTTGCGTCTCCTTATATACTTGTAGTACCGTTTCATGCGAAAAGGTTTAAAAAAATCTCGGGCGACGAGGTTTTTTCCGCATTGCCGCTGCGTGCGGACTGGGAGGAAATATGGACAGTATTTTTAGCGGAGATAGCTACCATACCGAGGGAAGCCGGCGGCTCCCGCTGAGTCATTACCTGTTTTTGGGAAGCCGGTGGGGTATGCATTTCACGTTTATCAAGGACATCGTGTTTCGTTACCGGCGGGAAGTTCTCGACGGGGTGTACACCGATCAGAGATGGGTGGACAGCTCTCACCATTCACTGCGGATAATTGAGCAATACGGCGGACAAATACACATTACCGGCATGGACAATCTCACCAGAGGAGACGGCCCCTACGTAATCATCGCTAATCATATGAGCACCCTGGAGACCGCTGTGCTTCCGGGTATTATCAGGCCCCACATGCCGGTCACCTTCGTGGTGAAAAAGAGCCTCACCGAGGGTAATATATTTGGGCACATTATGCGGAGCCGGGACCCCATCGCCGTGGGCAGGGTGAATCCCCGGGAGGATTTAACCACGGTTCTCACCGAAGGGGTGAAGCGGCTCGAAAAGGGAATCTCTGTGATTATCTTTCCCCAAGCCACCCGAACGCCGGAGTTCGACCCCGAGAAATTCAACAGCCTCGGAATCAAGCTGGCTCTTCGGGCCGGGGTAAAAGTCATACCCATCGCGTTGAAGACTGATTTTTGGGGTGAGGGGAGCATAATCCGGGGCTTCGGACGAATCCGGCGGAAAAACCCGATTCATTTTGAAATCGGGGAACCCATAGAACCCGAAGGTCGGGGAAAAGAAGCCCACCAGAAGATTGTCGATTTCATCCAGGACCGCCTGCGAACATGGCGGGAACAGGATGGCAGATAAGACTGCGTTATGAAGGAAATACGCTGGGGAATTGTGGCTCCCGGGCACATCGCTCACAAATTCGCCGCCGCAATGACAGTGGTGGAGGGATCGCGGATCGAGTCGGTGGCGTCCCGGGACATTCGTCGCGCCCGGGACTTTGCCGGACGCTTTTCCATTCCCCGGGTTTCCCCCAGCTATGCCGATCTCAACGCCGACCCCAATATCGATGCCCTGTACGTCGCATTGCCGAACAGCCTCCACATGGACGCAAGCATTCCCGCTCTCGAAAGGGGCAAGGCTGTTCTCTGCGAAAAACCCCTGGCGTGCAGCGCAGCAGAGGGACGGCGGATGGTTTCGGCCGCCCGGAGCGGGGGCGGTTTTCTCATGGAGGCCCTGTGGACCCGATTCCTGCCGGCGTTTTCCCAGGCTCAAAAAGTCGTGTTGGCCGGGGAAATAGGCGAACTCCGGCGCATCGAGGCAGACTACTCGTTCGATATCCCTGAGAGCGCCGATCACCGCTTAAACCGGCAGGATCTCGGCGGAGGCACCCTGCTGGACACCGGGGTGTACGTCCTGCATGCAGCCGCGGCCTTCGCCGGCATGTCTCCGGATCAAATCCAGGCGTTGGGCAGATTCTCTGAAAGCACGGTGGATGACGAGGTACTGATTCAGCTCAGCTACCCTTCGATGCTGCTGGCACAGCTAAGCTGCGCCATTAGAACCGAAGGCCGCCGGGATTTGCGGGTGATCGGCGACCGGGGTGTACTCGAAATTCCGGCACCCTTCATCGCCGCCCAAATGGCGGTCATTCGAAGCGAAACCGGCGAGCGGCGCATCAATGAACCCTTTGATAAAAACGGCTTCGAATACCAGATTCGCGAAGCTAACCGCTGCATCAGGCGCGGGCTCACAGAGAGCCCCCGGCTCCCTCTGGACCAAAGCCTGGGGGTGCTGGAGCTCATTGACGATGTCCGGGTGCAACTGGGGGGCAGAAACGCAAAATAGGGCGCGTTGGGCTGTCGGAACTGGCGGAGTAAGCCGCTTCCCTGTGAAAAATGCGGGAGCTATCCTGCGCTCACCATGTTCCTTCCAGATTCCTTGCTCTTGTAAAGAAACCGGTCAGCCCGATCAATGATGCTGCCGCTGTTATCCCCTTCCTGAGCCATGGTTGCTCCGACGGAAACCGTAACCTGCAGTTTCTCTTTGCCCTGCATCACATAGGACTCGGCGACAAGGATTCTCAGGCGCTCTGCAGCAGCCAGCAATCTTTCCTGGTCGACATTGCGAATTATCCCGATAAACTCCTCGCCGCCCCAGCGGCCGAAGGTATCGAAAGGGCGGGCGTTATAGAGCAGGGTGTTCGCAACATATTGAAGCACCTGGTCGCCCATCACGTGGCCATAATCATCGTTGAAGCGCTTGAAATGATCGATGTCGAACAGAATGACGCCGAATGATACGCTGTTCCTCTGCAGGTCCTGGAAGCGTGATAAAAGTTCTCGTTCGATATAGTGCCGATTTGCCAGTTGGGTCAGGTTATCGAGCATGGCGAGGCGCTCCAGTTCGCGGATTTTTATTTCCGTGGCCTCCATGCTGCTGATATCGGTGAACAGTTCCGCCGCGCCGTTAATGGTTCCCGCTGCGTCGTACAGAGGATTTACCCGCACATGAACCGGAACCCGGTGGCCTTCCTTATGATGCAGGTACACCTCAAGTTCCCGTTGCTTTCCGTCCCGCATGCTCAAGGCGAGGGGGCAGAGTCCGAGACAGAGATTCACGCCCTGCTCGTTTACGTGGGTGAGAATATTCGCCCGGCATGATTTTCCCAGCAGTTCTTGGGCTGCGAAGCCGGTAATTTCTTCGGCGGCGCGGTTCCAGTAGGTGATAACCCGTTCGCTATTCACCAAATAGAGACCTTCATGGAGGTTGTTGATGATGTTTTCGAAGGACTCTTCCAGTAAATCCACCAAGGCCCGCCTGAAAAGAGATGCTAATAAAAGTATAGTGCCCCGGCAAAAATATGCCAGGGCACGGATGGGGAAATATCCCGGATTAGTGATGCATCGAAAGGCCGAAGAACGGGAGTCCGCCTACATAGCGCAGATCGGGTGAAAAGCGTACGCCTCCTTCCGCCACAGCCCGCCGGGCGGCGGCTTCAGCGCCTCTTGAGGACCATACTCCCAGCAGATGGTTTAGGATATTGCCTGAAAAGAGAACAGCCGCCGAGGGAAGAAGCTCGCGGTAGTTGACGGTTTCGAAGTACGCTTTTTTCTCCGCATAATTGTCAAAACCGGTCTGAAGCTGTTCGGGAAGCAGGAACCAGGCGGCAACCAGACTCCCGCCGGTAACCGCAAGATGAGCGCTGAGCTGGGCGATTCCCAGCCCGGTTTGTCCGGACATGAGCTGTCCGGTTCCGGGAATAAAAAACGATGAACGGGCGACCCGTTCTATATACTTTTCTTCCTGGACGCGCACCGACATGGACTCGGCCAGTAATAGCAGGTCATCGATGAGCACATCGGAAAGTGCCGCGCCTTCGAGTCCCGGGGCCATTGCAAAAATATCCGCCGCATCGACGGCTTCGGACGAGTCATCAGCGTTGAGGGTGAAAACCGCAAGGCCCGCCAGTATTATGATCAGGATAGATTTTTTCATACCTATTCTCCTCTTTTTCTCTGTTCCGTTTAAACATAGCGATTATCCGAGGGGTAAGACAGAAAAACCTGAGGCTTAGCCAAGCAGTTCATTTAACGCGGTAAAATATGGGTAGTGCCCCCAAAACAGCTGATTTAAACAGCGTAAATCGTTTGCATAATGTGATTTGTCTTTCATCCAATGAAGCCATTGATAAAACTCCTGTTTTTGATTTTCACACAGCGAGTTACACCGCACAAATCAGCTGTTTTCGGGGCAGTACCAATGATTTGCGGGGGTTTTTTCACACCCTATTTATTTACCTCACGCGTAAAGCATAGCAGAAAATTTTTGTGTGGGAAAAATCCCGTACTAATACCCGCCCTGTCATAATTTTTCGATTGTAGAACCGTTAATATCTCAGTATAATAGAGAAAAGATTGTTAATTATGAAAAAGGTTTTCCTATCATTGGCAGTTATTATTATCTCATTTTAGCTAATTATTTTATTCATTAAAATAACACTTATGTTCTCGGTATTATAAAATAAACATTGAGAATCTACTGAGTTTTGACCTCCAGTCTTCCTGTATACCCTTTATTCCACCATCTCGCCGGGCCGAGCGACTACCACTTCCCCGGCTTCATCGAGTTCTTTCAGGATTTCGATAATCCGCATTTTCGCCACATCTACATCCTTGAGGGATAGTGTCCAAAACAGTTCGCAATTTCATTTAGGAGCCAGCTTCCTCCAGGTGGGTTAAGCGGCTATTTTCGGGATGAGGTCTCTTTGCTCATCCAGTATTTCCTTTTTTAATATAGGCCTTGCCGGCTGTCCAGTCTTCCGTGTATTCAATCAGGAAACAGGTCACCAATCTTAGGTAAGAGTCCTGAGATGGGAAAATCCCGACGACTTTCGACCTCCGACGTATCTCTCGATTCAGTCTTTCCAGCATGTTTGTCGAAGCGACCTTCCGATGATCGAGCTTTGGAAATTCATAGAACTGGAGTGATGTCAACGCCGGAATGAAATTGCAGTTTTTCACCGGAGTTAAATTGCAGACTTCCGGCAAATTTTTTAGAAGTCAACGACTCCGATTTTCATTCGATCCTTCATCCGATACGAGTCTCCTTTCAGGCTGATCACATGGGAGTGATGAAGCAGCCGGTCCAAAGTGGCCGTAGCAACTGCGTCATCAGTCATGATTTCTCCCCACTTCCCGAATACTTTGTTGCTGGTCAGAATGATTGATCCATGCTCATAGCGGGTATTGATCAGCTGGAAAAACAAGGCTGCCTGCTCAGCATTCAGGTTTTCATACCCAACTTCATCAATCAACAGAACGTGGGGTTTGCCAAACCAGGTCAGTTTGTTTTTCAATCTTCCCTGATCCCGGGAACGCTGTAATCGTTCAAGCAAATCAAGACAGCTGATGAAATAGGCCGTATACCCATTCATACATGCCTTCTGTCCAAGCGCTGTCATGAGGTGCGTTTTACCCAATCCACTGGGACCAAGCAGAATGACATTCTCTTTACGTTCAATGAACGCAAGGGTGGACAGTTCGTTGAACTGCTTGTGTGTAAGACCGCCTTTCGGCCATGACAGATCAAAGGATTCAAGATTCTTTCCCTGGGGAATTCCTGAAACCTTCAAGCGGGTTTTGGCCATTCGTTCCTTTCGGGGAATCAGTTCCAGATCAATGAGTTCTCCGATCGCTTCAATCAGAGGCGCATCCTGATTCACCTGGCTTGAGAGAAAACTGTCCAGACCGGCAGCCATGAAGCTCAAACCCAACTCTTCCATACGGGCTGTAATCATTGTGCTTTTACTAGTCATGAGGCCGCCTCCTGCAGTGCAAACAAGCGGTCGTACTCCCCAGGTGAGCGGACATCAACATCGGTAGAAACCTTTATCCGTTTTCTTCTCTTGGGTATCCGGTACTGCCTTTTCCAGAGCTCGGTCAGCGCCGCTGAGTGTTCAGCCAGGTAGAACCGTTGATTTCGCAATTCGAGGTTAAGCATGAAGGTTCGGATGATCTGATCCTCTGATGATACTTCGGCCTCACCGGTGAGCGGATCGATACGTACAATTACCTCTGCACCAATGAATTGCGGGTGAACGCTGTACCAGTTGTTTCTCACCCGTACCAGAGATTCACCGGAGACACGCACATTGGTCGGTTTCCGGTAATCAAACGGCTGCGTTGGTAAGGGGGTAAGGAAAGCCTTTTCATGCGTAAAGCGTTCTGATCGGCTTTCATTGAGCCCGCCGATGACTCTGTGGCTGATATCCTCGCACCAGGTGATGACTGCTTCGTTTAACTCAATCAGTCCAGCTGGCAGTGCTTTGTGCTCGATCCAGAAGTTGTTCTCGTAGAACTGGATGAACCGTTCGACCTTTCCTTTGGTCTGAGGCCGGCGGACCTGGCATCGGCGGGGTGTGAATCCATAGTGCCGGGCCAGAGACAGCAGGTGCTTGTTGACCTGCCATTTCTCCTCTGCGGCCTGGTAGATAAAGGCGGTTTTCATGTTGTCGTACAGGATTTCTTCCGGCACCCCGCCAAAATATGTGAATGCCAATACGTGGCACATCAGAAAGGTGGCCATGTCCATGCTCGTGGTATGAATGACAAACGGCATTCTCGAGTAGCCGAATACCATGACAAAGGCATAGAGTTTCTGCCACCGTCCGTCCACCAGCTGTTTTCCCAGGATTTTCCAATCCACCTGAGCCTGGTAGCCCGGTTCGGTTTCGAACCGGATAACTGCCTGTTTTGTGATATCTGCAGCCTTCCTGGCAGCATAATCCCTGAGGATTGTGACCCCGCCATCGTATTTCTGTTTTCGCAGGTTCCTCAACAGAACCTCCCGATTGAAGGACGGGTCTTCCTCGAGTATAGTGTCGATGTAGGGTTTGAACGGATCGAGCTTGCTCGTGTAATTCCGCTTCTTTCGAGACCTTGAAGGCTCTGCAAGGTAGTAGTGAACCATGCGTTCACTTTTTCCCAGGGCTTCGGCGATCTGACCGATTCTCTTACCCTGTTGTTTCAACATCTGTGCTTCATGCATCAGTAGCTCCAGCATTTTAGGGCGTGCTCCTTACTTGAATGATTGTGTGGTAACAACCATTACAAGGTAGCATCGCCCTTTTTTTCAAGCCGGAGTCTGCAATTTTAGTCCGGTGATTTCCTGCAATTTAGCACCGGTGATGACAAGTGAGTCTTCAAGTCCGTTATCCAGGATTTCTACCGCCTCAGGGAATTGCGATTCCAGATCTTCCATCACCTGTTTGGCATATTCCCGAGCGGTACCGGCATCCGTTTGAAGCCAGATATGTTTGATACGGGCGGCAACATGCTCTTTGTGTTTGGCTCTGACTTTTGCCAACACGTTCCGCATGAAATGTACTTTGCAGCGTTGCCAGCTGGAAACAAGGAATTCTTTCTGGATAGGATTCTTCAATCCCAGATGAGCATCTGAGACCACAAGCCACACGGACCGAAGGCCACGCTCCTTCAACCTCTGGACCAGGAACCGGTAATTGTCTTCATTTTCAGCATCCATGGCGAGTCCGACTCGAAGTGCTTGTTAAATGCCTCTAAAATGCCGCGAATTCAGTCACAATATATATTTCCGAAATAGTATTTTCTTCGATCACAAAAGATAATGAATGTGTATCGATTATTATGTCAGACATAAAAATAATCCTATTGTCTCTTTCGAAATATTCTTCTCCAATATTTGAGGAAATATCTGCAACGGTATCTCCGACGTTGATTTTATATTCAGAAGACACAAAGTTTGTGATGATTATACTAGCAACTATAAAGCTATCATCGTTTTCATTATGGAGAATCCATAATCTGCCAAATGGAGTCCGGTACTCTTGTAAATTACTCTGTTGAAAATTTGGTATAGTCCTATCGGTATTTTGAAGTAATTGGTAATTATCTAGTCTCTCTTTTGAAATTCGAAAAGATAGATCGCCTGTCAATTCTGCTATTATCTGTCGCTGGAAGGCAATTTTTTCATAGTTCCACAATCCTACGCGTTGTATGAAGTGTTCTTCAAGCCAAAACTCCAATGGATAATCATCCCTGAAACTCACATACTTGCCATACACCCATCCTGTAATAGAATCATCATCTAAAGTTTCGATTTGATACCAAGGGAAAGATTCACCATTTATTTCATATAGATCTGTTGTAATAGCTCGTATTTTTATAGGCGTATTTGAATTTAAGTGAGTCAAAATATTGCTCATTTGTAATACAGGCAAATCACGAACTCGCAATCGATCTGCATTTATGTAGGGAGAAGCATAAACATACTGTGATTCTGTAACTGTCTGATCATTCAGTTTGAAAGATTGTGCGAATAACGATGAACAGATAGAAATTGCAATTAGCAATAGTATTATTTTTTTCATCTCAAACCCCGCAAACATCTAAGTGCATTTAACAACCACTTAACCTGTGAGCCGTACGTTGGCATGGAGTTTGCCCTGCCCTTCAGGGCAGGACAAGCAAACTCCATGCCAATAGGCGAATCAGGCTGAAGTGCTTGTTATGTAGCTCCTTTTTCATCAGCGCAACCTGTACTACTGACTTTTTTTATTTCTGCTAATGGCAGCGCTTATAAGTTAGTCAAATAATTCTCATTTTGGTTCTTAATTAAGTAATTGAGTACACTAGTTTCCCTTATGATCCAAGGGAAGTTTCGATTTGCCCCCGGTTTCATTAGGGTTTTATTTTTCTGAAATGCATAGTTTGGTGATACCCATACAGGCACGATTTGGTACTCTTGTTCCATCTTTGTCAGATTAACTTCATCGAATTTATCCATATATACTGTGCTCACATAGAAGTAAGAAATCATATGAAAATAATCATACTCCGGCAGAAACGATGTTCTAAATTCCTCGGTGATTAACGCTAAATCGCGAATTTCCTCTATCCTATATCCCGTCTCTTCATTTATTTCACGAATCAATGTCATTTCATTTGTTTCGCCTGATTCTTGGCCGCCACCAGGGAAACTGTATTCGCCAAATTTATTTGACTTGATTAAAAGCAATTTTGAATCAGATTTATCGAATATGATTCCACGGATGCTTTTGTATGATGCTATTTTAATTTTCGAGTCATTCGGATCAGGGAAATCTACTTCCAAAAATGATAGTTTTTCCACTAAGTCTCCCTGAGTCTACATAACAACGCCTTGAGCGGCACGCCGTCAATTGGCGTGGAGTTTGCCCCGCGCAGCGGGAAAAGCAAACTCCATGACAATAGGCGTGTCCGTCTCGAATGTAGCCTCTCAAATTAAATTGATCAAACCAGCATAGAAAATCTCACAAACAGTTAAACAATCTCTCATTCCACTTAGACCGGAAATTTTATCTGCCGACAAAAAAAGAGCAATGGTGTTGAAGTTTGCCGACTCCCCATTGCTCTTAAAACCTCACCCCCAAAGGGGGCAAATAAACGTTACTTATTTGTCGGATAGTTTTGGAAAAACTTCAAGCGCTTGGGAAACAGTTCCACTGGAAAAAACCTGAATGTTGTCCCGAGTGTGGAAGCATACGGCTATGGGGGCACGGCTTCGTTCTTCGGCAGTTTGTCGGGTTTGCCCAAGGACTGTGGATGAAGCGGTATCGATGTCCGGACTGCCATGGGGTTCATACCTGTAGGCCACAGCAGTTCTTGCCGGGGATGCAATATCCTGTTCAAACTCAAATCTCCAGCCTGGAAGCAAAGCTTGCAGGAAAGCCGTTCCTTCAAACTGTGTCGAGGCAGATCCAGCAGCATTGGTGGAAGACATTTCTCAACCACTGCCGCCGTAGCGGCAACTGGACTGCCCCACATTCGGTTTTCCTCCGCAGGCAGAGCGATGATCAAATACCAGTAACAACCAGGCGAATATACCGTGAGATCTGGTCAGAAGCCTGCGTACCCTACCTGCCTTTTGCGCTGACAGTGAAACCGCGTCCATTTAGCCTTGAGTGAGAAAACGTATCACTCTCAAGGAGGAGAAAATGGACAGAGAAAAGAAAGAAAAGATCGCAGTATTCCGCTTCGGGGTCATCTTTCCGCTTGTGGAGAAAGACCTACACCAGTATTGGGGAGAGAAAGAGCGAATCCTGCGGGAGCTGGTCAGCAAGGAATGGGAGATTCCCTTTTCAAACCGAAACTACATCAGCAAGGCCACCATCCTGACCTGGGTAAAGCGCTACGAAGATGGCGGGCGGAAGATTGAAGCCTTGTTTCCTGAGAATCGCGGCGACAAGGGCCGGATGAGAAGCATTTCCGATGAACAAATCGATGCGCTCATGCTGCTTCGAAAAGAGCATCCAAAACTCTCCACCCCGCGTCTGGTTGAAATTGCTCAAGGAAACGGCGTCTTTCCGTCCGGAAAAGAGGTCTCCATGGCCAGCATTTACCGGCTCATGAAGATCCGCAAAGCCCAACGGGTCAAAGTCGAGTCTGACATGAGGAAGTTCGAGGTACAATTGCCCAACGACCTGTGGCAGTCAGACTGCATGCACGGTCCGAAAGTTCTGCATGGCGGGAAACTGAGAAAGACCTATCTGTTTGCAATCATTGACGACCATTCAAGGCTCATTACCCATGGCCAGTTCTACCTGGCTGAAACACTGGAAAATTACCTGGACTGCTTATGGACGGCGTTACGCAAGCGGGGAGTTCCCCGAAAGCTCTATGTCGATAACGGGGCATCATTTAAGGCGCACAGGCTCCAGTTGGGATGTGCTTCGCTGGAAATCGGGCTGCGCTATGCACGGCCGTACCGACCCCAGGGAAAGGGCAAGATTGAACGGTTCTTTCGTACCGTACGTAGCCAGTTTATCCCCGAGCTGCCTGATGAACTTCCTCTGGATGAGATCAACCGGCTGTTTCACCACTACATTGAAAACGGTTATCACCAGAGGATCCATGGCGGTACGGGGCAGAAGCCCCTGGAGCGTTACCTGCAGGATGCCCATGCCTTGCGAAAAGCGCCGGAGAACTTGCCTGAATACTTTCGAAAACGCGAGGAGCGAACGGTAAACAACGACCGGACGGTGAAACTCGATGGCCGTTTGTATGAAGCCCCTGCGGGATTGGTTGGCATGAAAGTCGTCCTGCGTTTTGAGAATTACGACCGGATTGAAGTCTTTCTCGAGAATCAGTCAAAGGGATTCTTAAGGGATCTGGATCAGGGAGTGAACAGCCGCATTAAGCGGGACGGCACGGGTCCGGTCATGCCGTCGGCTTCGGGGGGAGCTCTTTTTGAAAAGCTGGGCTCAAAGGCAGGTAGCTAATGGATACGCTGCGCCACCACTTTGGATTCCGGCACAACCCGTTCCCGCAGAATGTAGCGGTAAAGGACCTGTACCCCTTACCGGCATTGGAACCCCTGCGGCAGCGGGTGTTCTTTGCCCTGGAGCAGAAAGCCATTGCCGTCATCACCGGAGATGTGGGGTCGGGAAAGTCTACGTCATTGCGCTATGTCTCAAGCAAATGCCATTCGAGTGAGTATGAACTGATTACCATTGTCGGCGGGAACTTCTCACCCATGGAACTGTACCGGCAGATCCTGCTCACTTTCGGCATGAGCTATATGTCGTTCCAGGTATCGATCATGATCTCGAAGATCCGGGAGCTTATTCTGGAAATTGCATCCCGCAATGTCATCCCGGTGCTGGTAATCGATGAGGCTCATCTGCTGAAACGGTCAGTGTTTACCCAGCTGCATACCCTTGCTCAGTTTGAATTCGATTCCAAACCGGTCATGCCGATGATTCTCTGCGGTCAGGATTTCCTGCTCGATCATCTGATGGCTAACTCAGTTCGGCCTCTGGCGTCCCGGGTGCTGGGCAAGAATCATCTGGAGTCTATTAAGAAGGAGGTGATGGAAGATTACCTGAATCATCACATCACCCTGGCCGGGGGAACAAAGAAAGCATTCAGTGATGAGGCGATCTTTGCCATTCATCAGGGATCCGGTGGTCTCTTGCGGAAAGCCAACTCCCTGGCGAAAACGGCTCTCCTTGCCTGCGCCGGAGATGGTGGACAGACTGTTTCTGCAGAACACGTCCGGGTCGCTTCCACCGAGATTTTTATGTAAATGCTGCCCCTGCCGCGAATGCGGCAGGGGGTACCCTTCGTCAGTTTTACTTGTAAAATTGTTTGTCTGTACGTGCGAGGGTTAGGCTAATTTAATGTGCGAAGCTACACGAAGCGCTTGTTATGCAGCGACCTCTTTCCTCATGGTACTGCTGTTGCCCTTTATCATGAATCGAGTCAACAAAAGCAAGATTCCAAGCAAAAAGATTGTGACTATCCATCGCATCATCGATGGAAAATCCAATGTATTTAAAAACAGGTCCCCAATATATCGAGAAGATAAATTTACGATTCCATGAATTAGAATTGCGAAGTGAATTGAATAACCTTGAATAATAATCCAACCAAGAAAAAATCCTAATACAAGAGTAAATGAAATAAGGAGGATGGTGCCATGAATAAGTGCAAAACAGATTGTGGATACAATAAGCGATGTATATTTATAATTTTCGGTAAACGGCAGGACATCCCGAAAGATTAGCTCTTCAATAATTGGTGATAGGATCCCAATTGAGATCAGAGTGAATATTTTTCTTGTATTGTCTCCTGTGTCATACATTTGAATTATCTGGGATATTTCAATTTCAGCTTGTCCGGGAAAAAATATGTGTCCGATATTCCATGAAAATGAGATGAAGCTTATTCCCCAAAATAGCATAATCAATACCTGAAAGGGATCCATCTCCGGTTTTTGAAATACATTCGAAAATAATCTTTTGCTTGGGAGCAATAGCATAAGAATTAGAAAGATAAATTTTCCAATAGCTACCCGTTCGGGAAACTGTGAAGATGGATTGATGCTTATATTATATCCAGTATCATTTTGGGTAATTGTTGTGGATGCAAATACGAGAGTAAGAAAATATAAGAATACCAGGAGAAGCATGAATAGTAAGGGTTTTCCTGGAAATTTCATACTCGGTGTATCCTATAAATCATTCTTGCGTCTGCATAACAACCACTTAACCTGTGAGCCGTACATTGGCATGGAGTTTGCCCTGCCCTTCAGGGCAGGACAAGCAAACTCCATGCCAATAGGCGAATCAGGTTGAAGTGCTTGTTATGCACCCTCTAATATTTCGCTTTTTATTTTTTCTATTGTCTGAAGCGCATTATTTATCAAAGGGAAAAGCAGTTCCTGATCGAGCATAAATCCATATGAATGACGAAAGAAATGTCGAAAACTCTGATAATCACGGACCGATTCATAGGTTTCTTTTGAAATGATTTTTCGATCTGTTATTAGCGTTAATAATTCTGAATGCCATTTTGGTCCATCAGGAATTTTAATTTCCTGATCTGTTAATATTAGTACGAAAATTTTTTCTATTCCGTTATAGATCGAATGTAGCGTGGTGGCCGCTGCTCTTACTTGAATTTCATCAATCCGATTTGCTGTGAAAAGTGGTATGAGAATTTTGGTAAGTTCGGCTTCCTTTAGGATTTGAGAAAATTCAAATTGGATATCATCTTTTGCTTCAGGCGACACGTTCAAGTTTTTTTCTATCTCTTAATCTTCGACTAAAATCATGATCATAATCCAAGCCGATTAAGTCTACACTTCGGCTTAGTTTTTCAATGAGCTCCCCGTATGCCGTAAAAAATTTGCTTTTAGGGAGGCCGACGACCGCGATATCGATATCCGAATTATCCGTGAAATTTCCTTCAATTAAGGATCCAAAGATATAGATTTCACGGCATCCAAACTTCAGAAGAATTTCTTTTGCGAGATCTATATCTTCTTTGGTCTTTGTATCTGCCTTAATCATTAATCCAATTCTATTTTATAGATTTGAAAAACACAAGAATTCGGTAAGACTGCTTGTTAATCTAAAATATTAAAAAAGTGTGCATAACAACCACTTAACCTGTGAGCCGTACATTGGCGCGTGTTTTTGCGAATGCAAAAACCGTGACAATAGGCGAATCAGGTTGAAGCTTGTTATGTGGTCATTTATCATGCTGTTCAGGTTCTGTATTGGGAACCTTTTTCAATATCTCTTTGTATTTGTCAGTGCTGCCCGACTTTGCTCGTTCGCTAAGATAATTTTCCGTTTCTAGTGCAGTGATTTTTTCAGCAACTGCAGCAGCGATAAACTGATTTATCGAGACATGATCTTCTTTCGAGAACCGCTTCACTGATGCGTGAAGAGAGTCTGGGATTCTTATACTCAACGTACTCATTTGTCCTCCTCAAGGATTTGCAGGAATTCATATGGCGTAATTGCTGAAATACCAAATGTGCTGGCTCGTTCAAAGTCTTTCACATTGTACGTAATTATCCATTTTGCATTTGCGGCTACCGCAACCTCAAGTAAATGATCATCATAAGGATCTTTGAGAATTGGTCGCCATAGATAATATACTTTGATATGTCTCCCAATCTTGCATAGGTAATCAATAATTGCCTGTATGTCCTGGTCTGAATAAATTTTCTTATCTAGTTTCTTTTTCAGTATTGCCTCGTATTCAAGAATGACCGGAACAGAAATTGAAATATTGAATTTCTCTTCCGCTAAAAGCTGGAGAATCTGAAAGGACTTTCCGTTTCGGCTACCTAAACCAGATAATAGGACATTGGTATCGAGAATTGCTTCTTGCTTCTCCATAAAGGTATTATATATGATACCGAAATACTTTCAAGTGTAGAGTAATTACCAAATATAAAACATTGCATATGTCAGAGGAACTACTACTATGGGGGACAGAAAGACTATTACAAGTGAAGGAAATTTCTGTTCTTTTCTTTTTTGATTAGAATATTGATTCAGAATTTTGATCCAATGCTGTCCATCCAATTCAATATTATTATCGATTAAGTATTTCTCCATAAGTGCCGCGCCTATGGCCTGGGGAACAATTATTAATAAGAATAGAATGAATATAGGAAGCATTCAGGCTCCTAGTCCTCGTTTGTAAATCTTGATCCACATAACAACCACTTGAGCGGCGAGCCGTCAATTGGCGTGGAGTTTGCCCGCCGTCAGGCGGATCAGCAAACTCCATGACAATAGGCGAGTCCGTCTCGAAGTGCTTGTTAAATGTCCTATATGTATATTAAACCGCCAGTTTAAAATCTGAGAGACCGTGACTCTCCAAGACCTCATTATATTTTTCGATGAAATCCGATTTTCCTTCAAGGATTAAAAAGATCTCTTCGAGTCCAAATCGAGCTAAAAGCATTCCGAAAAGTTCTGTTCCGAATAAGTAGTTTGGATATTGAGACAATTGCTTCTCGGATGAATCGATTCGTCCTGATGTGAACCATTTCTTATAGATTTTCCCCATATCAATATTTGGATTATTTGAAACCTCGGCGAAGTCATCACAAAATTGGCTGAAGTAATATGTATAGTGAGCACGGAAATAATCCCAATCATCAACCTCAATCACATAATTCTTTCTAGCGGGTTCGATGATTGGTGAGAATAATGTCTCAGGATGGTTGAAGGATTTAATAGCTAATCCTTCGAATGCGAAGAAGAATAAAAATTCCTGCCAATTATCGAGATCTGAAAAGTTCGCAAAATATTTTTGGAACCCTATATGGTGTAATTCATGTGCGATGAGATTTTCTAACTGCTGGATAGATTCATATTGTGTGAGTGCTTCAATAAAATCAAAGTGGATTACGTTTTTATATGGCCATCCAAAACTATTCCCGATTCCCACAGTGATGAGTATATCGAAATCTGGAAGTTGAATATTCTTAGGTAGTTTTTCAGCTGCTTTTACTTTCGCAGCTGTGATCACGCTCTCCCACCCTTTGGTAAATCCTTTCCATTTCGATTTGATAACCTCAATATTGTTTAGCAGTTGCACAATCCGTTTTATATGCGGATGAGAATCATTATTCACTGGAGTAGGTTTCTGTCCTGAGAAGCCAGAAATTGTCTCAATTATTTCAGGAGTTGGAAAGGAAAACTCTGAATCCCTGGAAGTATATCGTTCGATTTCCAAAAGATAATCTTCGTGTTGATATAGTTTTGAGATATCATTTTTCGGCACAACGCCGTTTAAAATTTGATCGGTGAGATTGAATAAGACGGGTATTGTAGCTGAACGTAAAGTTCCCATTAATTCACCTTAGGTACATTTAACACTCGCTTGAGCTGCGAGCCGAAATTGGCGTGGAGTTTGCCCTGCCCTCCTGGGCAGGAATAGCAAACTCCATGACAATAGGCGAGTCAGACTCAAAGCGTTTGTTATGACGCGCTTTTCTGTTTATGGCAGGACATCTGAGCTAAATAAATCTGTAAGTCTTCTTCAGATATACCACTGCTTTCAAGAGCTCGCCAATTGCCAGAGTCCTTTAAATTTTGAAATAGTTCTTTGACTGATACTGATAAATCTTCGCCATAATATTTTCCGGTCATCTGATATATTTGTTGTGAAATTGTAATGGTCTTAAGGATATCTTGCTTTAGGGTGGCATTATAACAAAGGTGTCCACCTACTGCATAAACCAGAAAGCCTTTCTCAGTAAGATGATTTTCTTCATCAATAAACTCTCTTTTTCTTAGAAGTCTGTAATTTTCGTCTTCATTTTCAGGTTTAATTCTGAAATAGCATTGTTGTAGTATTTTCCAAATTTCTTTTTTTGAGAGCAGAGAGAAAAAGTCAGAAACGGTAGTGAAGTCTTCGAGATAATTTCCAATCGCATATGTAGGCAAGTTGGTTGTATACCATCCATTTTTTAAATCATATGCGAGCAATTGAGATAAACCTTGATGTGAATTTTCATGGACAGTTTTTTTTAGGTTTTCAAGGGCAACATCGTGTCCACATACTGCACTTGTCGATTCTATTTTGGAGTCTAGTTCTGCAAGCTTGATTTTCAATCGAGTGATCTCTTGTTTCAAGAACACAGGATTTTCTTCTGATTGATTCATGTTGCCCCCACATCTTATTAGAGATTACAAACATAATATCATAATTATCATTAATTGAAACTAAGAAAATATTTTTTGCGTCGTCATAACAACCACTTGAGCGGCGAGCCGTCAATTGGCGTGGAGTTTGCCCTGCCCGATTAGGGCAGGAATTAAGCAAACTCCATGACAATAGGCGAGTCCGTCTCGAAGTGCTTGTTATATTTCAACTCCAATCAACAGTTTTGTTCCTTTAATTTTTATTCGCTTGATAAGTCTCCATCGAAATTTTGATAACATCCATAATTATTTTCAATTCATCTGTACTAGCTAGCTCAGCCCCGAATTTCCATTCATTTGATAATATGGATTGCTCTGCCAGCAATTCTCCATCTTGGAAATAGTAATTCGCATTCCATCGAATTTCATTCTCCAGTGAAAATGGATTCAATCCCCAATGGATATTCGATATCAAAATAATTTCATCTTCATCGAAATATGTGGTGTATGTGAATCCCGAACCATCACCGATAACTCGAATAATAAATTTGACCAGTGAATCATTCGTATTCGTATATGCACTGATTCGATATCCAACAGGGTACCCAGGACCATCCTCGTGCAGGATTTCAAAATTAAAATCAAAATCGCTTCGATCCATATCGATCTTATCAAGATGATCAATTTGAGTGGTGATATCATTAATTAGAAAAATATTTGGGTTAAAAAGGAGCTGCCAAACATCAGCGGTTACAACACCATCATCAATTAGTGAGAATCTATTCTGAAAAATTGTGATTGCAATTTCTGAGTTCGGACCAAACCATCCATCTACAGTACCCACTTCTGCATATCCTAAATCTAATAACCGTTGCTGAACTTGCGTTACATCAGGACCATTCATCCGGGGACTTGCCAAGTAAATGTCTCGGTAAAATTCCTGATTCTGAGCTGATAGCGAGGATATCGATAAAAGAAAAAATAAGGTAAATAATGATTTTCGGTTTTTCATGCAATTTCCCCGGTTGTAAATATAACAACCACTTGAGCCGCGAGCCGTAATTGGCGCGTGTTCTTGCGCCGTACCTCCCTGCAGGCTTCTTCTTTTGATTGTACCCGTAGTTCCCCTCACCGCTCAAGCAAGAACCGTGACAATAGGCGAGTCGGCTCAAAGTGCTTGTTATATTGCGCACATCTTTAGGCAATCTTTTTGGTTTTTGGCTTTCAGGATATAGCAGTTTTTCGATATGATCGCAGTCAGTGAATACAAGCAGATAGGTTTAGTATCCCACGAGCCAAATACCAAAGCGCGGATGAATTTGCCGGATGCGGCAATCTGCTATGCTTTGATTTCGGTTTTTCATATCATTTCAATTTGCGCAGGGTACAAAATAGCACCTGGCTTTCAAATCGATGTTCGATCTGAATCAGAAAAAATAGATCACTGGCAAGAGATGCGAGGACAATGACCGAAAATCACTGATTACTTTGTAATAAAGCCACGCGGCAATTTCGAGCCTTTCAGAGACCATAGATTGGTGCACTATTTGCCGATCGGATCACACAGTTCAGTGCGCCAAAAATGACTTGAGCTGTGAACCTCGGCAGAATACGAATCAGGCGTTATAGCCGTTGACTCAGCAGTCACAGAATTCCAGAACCAAAATAAATGAAGCGGCTAAATTCGACTGCAACTTCGGTTTATGCATTTCCTGAGTCCATATAACAACCGCTTGAGCGGCACGCCGTCAATTGGCGTGAAAAATGCCGAGCGCAGCGACAAGCATTTTTCATGACAATAGGCGTGTCCGTCTCAAAGCGCTTGTTATGTCGCCCCTTTTTATCTCATACATATTATTTTGTTGAGAAATTTTCCTTCAATATTACCTTTCAATTTCAGATAATAGGATAACCAAAGAATAATCACCAATAAAACAAAAATAAACTGAGGAATCCCCTGAAGATATCGAAATATATTATCCAGTTGCTCGATTTGGAAATTAAGATCTCCATCTTGCCTTACCTCAAATCTTCCGACATACCATCCTCGAAGAAAATCATGCGAAAATGAAATTAAGAGGTGCAATATGTATGCAATTCCTCCAGAGAAAAGTACAATTCTTCCAGCATTATTCATTTCATAAATCTCCTTTCTTCAACCTGCATTATCGAAATTTATTTCTCGCAATAATTTAAGTTGTCTGGTTTAAAATCCTATTTCATTTTCTAGGTGATGTAAGATCATTTCGATTTGATACATTAAATATTGCTCAGGATGATCCAATGCTATCTCAATATAGTTTTCATCAAAGTTTTCCCTAGTTAAAATTACCTCGCTCATCATTGAATTTGTTCTAATATCCAATAAATCATTTTTCAGCTTTAGCAATTTATTTTTGTCATACCTGATGAGATATTGAACTGCAAACTTATTTGCGTCTAACTCCATTTCATATGGTGATAATTCCCATATATCATTCTGCACTTGAATGTAATGACCAAATTCATGAGCAATAAAAAACCAATTAAAGAGATCATGAAATATCTCGGGATCGGTTAGATTTGTTGAAATAAATTGCTTCTGCTCAGTGTTCAGTTCATTATATTTGGGTACCACAATAGTATTACTTGCTCTGTCATAGAATATTAGGAGATCTGTCGTTCGAAATTCTATTTTTGGAATGTCGCTGTACCCAATTTCGGATAAATCTTCGTTCAGTGAATTATATAGCCTTTTTGACTCGCTTAAATATGTGCATGACGTGATTGAAATGATAATGATCAATAATCCCATGATAATTTTTATCCATTTCATTAAAAAAATCATATCAGTTTGGTCCAATACTTAATCTTTTGTCGACATAACAACCACTTAACCTGTGAGCCGTACATTGGCATGGAGTTTGCCCTGCCCTTCAGGGCAGGACAAGCAAACTCCATGCCAATAGGCGAATCAGGTTGAAGTGCTTGTTATGCACCCTCTAATATTTCGCTTTTTATTTTTTCTATTGTCTGAAGCGCATTATTTATCAAAGGGAAAAGCAGTTCCTGATCGAGCATAAATCCATATGAATGACGAAAGAAATGTCGAAAACTCTGATAATCACGGACCGATTCATAGGTTTCTTTTGAAATGATTTTTCGATCTGTTATTAGCGTTAATAATTCTGAATGCCATTTTGGTCCATCAGGAATTTTAATTTCCTGATCTGTTAATATTAGTACGAAAATTTTTTCTATTCCGTTATAGATCGAATGTAGCGTGGTGGCCGCTGCTCTTACTTGAATTTCATCAATCCGATTTGCTGTGAAAAGTGGTATGAGAATTTTGGTAAGTTCGGCTTCCTTTAGGATTTGAGAAAATTCAAATTGGATATCATCTTTTGCTTCAGGCGACACGTTCAAGTTTTTTTCTATCTCTTAATCTTCGACTAAAATCATGATCATAATCCAAGCCGATTAAGTCTACACTTCGGCTTAGTTTTTCAATGAGCTCCCCGTATGCCGTAAAAAATTTGCTTTTAGGGAGGCCGACGACCGCGATATCGATATCCGAATTATCCGTGAAATTTCCTTCAATTAAGGATCCAAAGATATAGATTTCACGGCATCCAAACTTCAGAAGAATTTCTTTTGCGAGATCTATATCTTCTTTGGTCTTTGTATCTGCCTTAATCATTAATCCAATTCTATTTTATAGATTTGAAAAACACAAGAATTCGGTAAGACTGCTTGTTAATCTAAAATATTAAAAAAGTGTGCATAACAACCGCTTGAGCGGCGAGCCGTAATTGGCGTGGAGTTTGCCCGCCGCCAGGCGGATCAGCAAACTCCATGACAATAGGCGAGTCCGTCTCGAAGCGCTTGTTATGTAGCCCACTATTTATAGACTATTCGATTCATTTTCTCTTTTTTCATTTTTTCTTTTTATAATTTTATAAATCAGAAATACCGAAATGAAACCCATAAAAAGGGTATATATAAATCCAATTGACACAAATACACTTGCCCATAATTCAGTTTCTAATTTTGTAGAATCAGCCGTATTAAAAATAAAAAACATAATTCCAGCAAACGAGAAGAAACCTATAATCAACCCGGGGATGAATTTTAACATCAAAATTTGAATTTTCTTTCCAATTTTTTTAAAGCTCAATATTGGCATTTGTCGTTCTCTCTGTTTTTTCTGAATATAAAAAATCTAAATTAGTCTTAGTTTTCTGCTTAAAATAAGAAAGCAGTTCGTATTTCTTTTCTAAATTTTGTATGAATTGCTTAGATGGAGATTTTACTCTGGATAAAACATCCTCGATTCGATCTTCGATTTTACAGAGTCGGTCTGGAAGTCCCAAGAAATCACAGAGCTGAATTAACTTATCATAATCATTATAATTATATTTCTGAAGTAGCGTTTCTACCGTTGATAATTCCGATTCAGTGTAATCATTATAATCTTGGTATATGGAAATGTCTTTTAGCGTATAGCAATGAGTTATACATATTCTTGCATGGTTATTATGACCTTGCGCCAACATGAAATAATATCCGTCAATTGCATGCCTTATTTTATATATTCCTTTCCGTCTTCCAATATCGTGGAGTAATCCATAGGTATAGGCTAAATCAGAATCTAAATTTGCGGCAGATGCAATTTTTTCAGCTGCTATTGCAACATTATACGAGTGACCAACCCATTTCCCAGGATTCAATTTTCCCGCTTCTGTTATATAAGCTTCTGCTCTGCTTCTATTCATATTTTCTTCCGGGGTCTACATAACAACCACTTAACCTGTGAGCCGTACATTGGCGTGGAGTTTGCCCTGCCCTTCAGGGCAGGAACAGCAAAATCCATGACAATAGGCGAATCAGGTTGAAGTGCTTGTTAAATGCCCATTTCATTTCCCAATTATATTTTCAATCTCTTCAAGAAATTGATTTGTTAAGGATGGAATCTTCTTAATAATCGATTCGATCGAATCTTTTTTGAGTTCAAACGCATATGCATGCCTGACAAAATGATGGAAGCTGAGAAAAGATTTAAGTTCGTCAAAGATCTTATCAGATATGATCTGATTGTCTTTAGATGATTTCAATAAGTTCAGATGCCAAGAATCGTCTTTGGCAATCAGAATCTGTTTGGATTCCAATACAAATCGAAGAATTTTCTCTATTCCGTTATAGATTGCAGTTGTTGTAAGAGCCAATCCGCGAATTTCAATTTCATCTAGTTCTTTATTTTCTATTTTCTTTGCATACAACTCGATAAATGACTTTTCTTCATCGATATTCTGAATTTCAATCTGTATTTTTTGGATAGGATCCATCTATGCCACCCGGAGAATTTCATCGGATTGTAGCAATATTCTGCCGAATTTTTCCTGAAGTTGCAGATCGACAAGATCGATTTGATGTTCGAGCAAGAACATCAATTCTCCATAAACTTCAAAAAATTTTTCAGCGGGTATTCCCTTCACGGCTATATCGAGATCTGATTTTTCGTTTGCTTTTCCAGTTACGGCAGATCCAAAAATATAAATTTCTGAGCAACCGATGTCTTTTAAATAGGAAATTGCTTTTTCAACATCAGTTGCATATCTGGAATCCAATTTTAATTCGGTCATATAATGATATTATATATTGTAGAGATTCAGTACTCAACGAGTTTTTCTGTTACTCATTCCAGGAACATGAAAAAGACGGTTATTTTCTTTTTTGGTGCATTTAACAACCACTTGAGCGGCACACCGTCAATTGGCATGCGTTTTTGCCCGAGCGTAGCGAGAAGCAAAAACCATGACAATAGGTGTGTCCGTCTCGAAGTGCTTGTTATGTGGCGGTATCAATCGGTTAGTCATTCGCCAAATACCTTGGGAAGCCATGCCAACCAGTACTCATTATAAAAGTTTTATCGTTTATGCTGATTCTATATTCTACTTGGAGCTGTTTTGAAAGTGGACCAGTATTTTCATAAAAGAGCTTTCTCACCTTTGCATTCATTCCATAAATCAAAGAAAGATCATTTGCGATATGTCCATCAGAAACCAATTGGAGAAATATTTTTCTTTTGAGTCGTGAATTAAAATAAAGGACGAATATAAACAGAACTATGAAAAATGTGACTACTTGAAAAATCATATCATTATTCATGTCATTCCCTTGTTATAAATTTACAGCATTCAATTATAAAACTAAGTCTATTTTGTTTCTATAAGTGAATATATATAGTAATTATAAAATTTTCCCTCGATCATAAAGTGATCCCGCAACTCTGCGTCTCGTAAAAACCCTGCGGATTCTAGAATTTTCTGAGATGGTATATTCAGTTCACTTGTCCACGCTGTAAGTTTGCGTATAGGAAGACTGTCATTAAATAACAAACGTACAAACTCGGATAATCCAAAACTACCGAAACCTTTTGCTCTATTGATTTCGGGAAAAAAATAACCAATTTCTATATTTTGATTTCGAGCGTTATAATCAAATGCTTCAAACTTACCCAAACATTCAGAGGGGTTGGATGTATCGATAAGGCTTTTTAAGAATACATTAGGAATAGATTTTTGCTTATTTTTCTTCAACAACCACTGTTCATACTCTGGGATTTCCTTAACTAGTCTACAGGAATAGTTTTCACGATTTGGCTCTTTAAGCATCCATTCATGCATTTGTAATAAATGCCCTTCTGTGGGTTCAATTAATTTCAAGTACATATTGACATTCCCAAAACCATCGTTTCTGCTTAAATCAAAGTTTACGTCCACATAACAACCACTTAACCTGTGAGCCGTACGTTGGCATGGAGTTTGCCCTGCCCTTCAGGGCAGGACAAGCAAACTCCATGCCAATAGGCGAATCAGGCTGAAGTGCTTGTTATGTAGCTCCTTTTTCATCAGCGCAACCTGTACTACTGACTTTTTTTATTTCTGCTAATGGCAGCGCTTATAAGTTAGTCAAATAATTCTCATTTTGGTTCTTAATTAAGTAATTGAGTACACTAGTTTCCCTTATGATCCAAGGGAAGTTTCGATTTGCCCCCGGTTTCATTAGGGTTTTATTTTTCTGAAATGCATAGTTTGGTGATACCCATACAGGCACGATTTGGTACTCTTGTTCCATCTTTGTCAGATTAACTTCATCGAATTTATCCATATATACTGTGCTCACATAGAAGTAAGAAATCATATGAAAATAATCATACTCCGGCAGAAACGATGTTCTAAATTCCTCGGTGATTAACGCTAAATCGCGAATTTCCTCTATCCTATATCCCGTCTCTTCATTTATTTCACGAATCAATGTCATTTCATTTGTTTCGCCTGATTCTTGGCCGCCACCAGGGAAACTGTATTCGCCAAATTTATTTGACTTGATTAAAAGCAATTTTGAATCAGATTTATCGAATATGATTCCACGGATGCTTTTGTATGATGCTATTTTAATTTTCGAGTCATTCGGATCAGGGAAATCTACTTCCAAAAATGATAGTTTTTCCACTAAGTCTCCCTGAGTCTACATAACAACCCACTTAAGCTTAAAACCATTGTTATTAGAATTGTATCATAACTCTGAAAGCTGAGAAAATGTAGATAAGTCTTGGCAGATATTTGGTTTTCTACTTAAGTGCATCATAGAGATCGACAGAAAAAAAACTCACCGACCGGAAGGGATTTATATTGACCAGCAGTCTTCTTTTCAACACGTGAAGTTTACGCCTCCGGCCTATCCCTCCCTCAATGCTTCCACGGGCTTTATCCTGCTGACCTTCCTTGCCGGCAGATAACTGGCCAGGGAGCTAATGAGCGAGGCGAACAGGAAAACATAGAGCAGGGTTCCCGGGCTTACCAGGATGTGAAGGCGGGTTGAAAACTCCTCCCCGAATTCGCTCATGAAGGAATCGTAGAGGGGAATGCCGTTTCTCATGACGGGGATCGAAAGGACATAACCGAGCAGAGTTCCCGCAAGGGCGCCGATTATCCCTAGCATGGTCGCCTCGGTGAAAAATAGCCGGACGATTTGACCGGGCTCCATTCCAAGGGCGCCCAGGGTTCCGATTTCCCGCTGGCGCTCGTAGACCGTCATAATCGTCGTGTTGATAATCACCGTACTGCCCAAAAGGAAAAAAATCGCCGCCATTACGCCGTAAATGATGTCCGCGAACACAATCATTGAGTAAAAGTCCGAAGCCTCGTTCCAGGGCGATATAGTCAGCTCCCCACGGTCTGACAGTTGCCGGCGCAGGTCCTCCGCCAAAACAGCCAGTTCATTTAAATCGCTGTCCTCTACGTCGCTGCGGATCAGAATCTCCATTACACCGTCGCCCGTGCGGACAATACGCTGCATCAGCTCCAGCGGTGCAAAGAACGTTTCCTGATTCATGCTAACGCCATCAAAATCCGCTATTCCGCTGACCGTCAGCGTAACGGCGTTGCTGCTTCTTCGGCGGGTTGCGAGCAAAAGGGTAATACTGTCCCCCAGCGATAGATCGAGTTTATCCGCAAGGGGCGCGGAAAACACCGCCTCACGGGCACCCGGGGTAGGAATTCTCCCCTCATTCACGAACTGTGCAAAACCGAGGAAATTTTCCTCGGCCGCGAAGTCAATCGCCATGCCGACTGCCGGAATTGTGCGGCCGTTCCGGTAGGCCATGGTCCCGAGGTGAAGCCGTGGGCTCAAGGCGATAATCCCCGGGGTACCTCTCAGAACCCTCTCCAGGGATTCAACATCTTCAACGAGGAACTCCAGGAGATTGCCCTCGCTGTCTTCATCAAAATTCTCATGACGGATTCTCAGATCTCCAGAAATATACGTCGTGAGATTTGTGCGGATGTCCTCCTTCATCCAGGCTATCAGACCCATCATAAAGACCATGACAATGGCGGTTACCGCAATGGCCGAAAGGGAGAGAATGCTTCGGCGCCGATTCCGGTGAAGATTTCTGAATGCGATGGTGGTCAGACGCATAATTTCCCCCTATTCAAAACGCAGGCAATCGACGATGCTGCGCTTTATGGCCCGCCGTGCGGGGATAATGGCAACCAGACCGGAAACCAGAATCCCCAGAATGAGTGACAGCAGCATGGTTTCCGGATTCCACAGACCCCGGAAGACCGGGTCGAAACGAAATCCGACGGCAACATTTCCCATAAACGCGCTGAAATCCCAGCCCCGCTCCACCAGAAGCCAATTGGTCGGCAAGGAGAACACAATGCCGAACACTCCGCCCAGAAGCCCGATTCCAGAGGCTTCAAGAACCAGTGTGAGAAGGATCTTCCTGTCATCCATCCCTATGGCTCTGAGCATGCCGATCTCCCTGAACCGTTCATAGACTGCGTTGAGCATGGTATTCGATATGCCGACCATGGCGATAATAAAAATGAAAAACGTAAAGGCCTGGGTTTCCGCATTGGCTACGGTTACCAGCTCGCTGGTCATCGGTTCGATATCTTCCCATGATTTTGCAACCAGCTCCGGCGGGAGCAGACTCTGAATCTGATTGCGGACTTCATTCTGATCGGTTCTCGGCGGGTAGCGCAGATTTATATCGGTCACCGTCCCGTTCATTTCCAGGGCCTGATCTGCCACATCGATGGGTATAAACGCCGAGTTCATGTCCACATAGGGGTTCGGTGTGTCGATGATTCCCGCCACCGTCAGGTCGATGGTCTGAAATGCGCCGGCACGGGTCCTGGTCTTCACGAGGATTGGAAATCCCGGTTCGGCTCCGATGCGCTCGGCAATTTCCGCGCCGAGGACGATTTCCCACCGGCCGGGGCGGAGCCATTGTCCGCGGTCCAGGGATTCAGCAACCCTAAACACCTCCGCATCCAGGAGGGGGTCGACAGCTTTGAGCACGATATTGCTGCTTCCGTTATTCGGGAAGGGATCTTCATAGAACAGCAGCTCTGCACGGAAGTGGATGCGTGGGGCGGCGGCCGGCGCCTCGTTCGTCAGCAGCGCAAGCAGCGGGGCGGGATTCTCAATCGACTCGTCGAGGGGATAAAACTCCCGGTCCTCCCAGTATTCCCGGGTGGTTACCCTCACGGTTGAGGTTTCATACTCTACCAGGTTAAATGTCTGGTCGTAGACCATGCCCTGAACCATGGAATCCATAAAGACATAGGCCCAAATGCCCGCGGCTATGGAAATGGCGGTAATTACCGTGCGCTTTTTATGCCGAAGCAGATTTTTCAAAACCAGGGACAGGTAAAACCGCATACGCACTCCTGTACTAAACGTCTAATACAATAGTACACCTTGAGTCGCCTGAATACAAGACGCATCATCGATTTTCCGCAACTCTTGCCCGATGCTCTGTCAGGGTCTACATTACAGTATATGACAGAGGATTTGCGAAATGCGACGCCATGATTGCTGTGTATTCTCCACTGATAATAAAGTTGAGGCCTCGGCAGTCCGGGATAAACTTGGAGATCGCGGCGTTGACGTTTCGGTGCGCATCGATACCCGTAGCGATCTGTTCGGCATCCGAACCATCGCCGGTCCTCAGGTCCTGCTCAGCGGTACATACCAGATCATGGTGGCGGAGACGGACCGCGATAAAGTCCTGGAAATCCTTCCGGATATTTTGGAAACCCTCGACCGGGAGAGTGAATACCTAATAAGCGACAGCCTGCCCCAGTACTTCTCACGTCCGGTACCCGCTGATGACGCGGATTTGGATCGGGACGACAGATGGTGGTTCCAACGGAGCCTTGCGCTCTCTTTGGTTCCCCTGCTGGGGTTCGGCTTTATCGCCTTCCTTCGGTATGGCCGGGGCATATCGGAGGCGAATAGAACGCTGAAACGTATCGCCCTCTTGTTTGCCCCAGCAATGCAGCTGCTGTACGCCGGTCTGCTGCTTCTTGCCAATCAGCTGCTTGGAAGACCCGGGCAGTGGTCCCTGCTGGTGGCGCTGATTATCGGCATTCACTGCGCCACAGCGCTTATCTTCCTCTTTACACACAGGGGTGTACTGATTTCGGCCCTTGCTGCGGTACCGGGTTTGTTGATTCTGATTTTGTGGATGATTGTCTGAGGAAACAGCTTAGCGGCGGAGTTTGGAGGACGCCGCCAGGTCCGCCAGGCGTTGTACAAAGGTGATGTAGTGCTCTCCCAGCTCCACCGAGTGTTCCCGCGAGACGGGAAATACGCCGATTTTTCTGCTTCCGCTTATGTGCTCCGTCCTCGCTATTTCAAGCTTTCTCCGATTCCGGCCCCAGTCGACCATCCCGGCAACCCAATGAGGCGCGAGATCGAAGGCCAGGGCAAACGAATGGTCCCGGCGAATCAGAAGCGGCAATTCCGCGACGACCGCATGTCCGGATTCAAGGTTGTCGGCACCGCCGCCCAGGTCAAGAGGCCTTCCCTTGATAAGAACCTGAGAATTCCTGGCCGGCCTGAGGAAATTGCAGCCCGCGATTACCGGCGGCCGATCCCAGGGCAGTTCGTCAAAATCCTGTGCGTCTCCCGCCGGTTCCACGACGATCCCCTGCCAGGGTTGGAACCGGTCATCGCCGGGAACAAGATCTACCGGAAGTACGCCCGCCACCGGCGTGCCCAGATACACGTCGGAATCGCCGCAGAAACTGCCCCACCCGCCGAGCATCAAAAGGGGAGCCCCCCTGTGATGGGCCGAGGCGACTGCCGAGAGAAATGCCTCGCTGCCCTCGGGGGCGCCGTAATCGCTGAGGATGATGACATCGAAGCGCAGCAAATAGTCCGGGTCGCAATACTGATTCGGGGGAATTTCTCCACTGCAGACGTAATCGATTTCCCATCCTCCGTCGTGCAGCACTGCGCACACGTAACCGGCTGCGCGGTCAATGTCGTCATCTCCCGCATAAAGACAGCGCTTTTGGGTTTCCACCGCCGGATTGTTGCTCAACAGATCGACTTCTTCGATATTGCTGCCGTATATGCGCTTCATACTATAGATAGTAGCGTATACCCCGAGGGACTGCCACTGTTACGGCGGCGACTGGGTTTTTATACAGGGCTCACAGATTTCATTTGCCATTTTCCGCCTCATCGAAGAGGGCTTTCACCATGTCGAGGAACTCGCCGCGCTTGAGCCCCAGCTGACAGGAGACCTCGATAATATCCCGCAGATCTTCTTCAATAGACTCCTTGCGCACCCTTGCGATGGTATCGCTGTCGATGCTGCGGACGAACGATCCTTTTCCAGTTACGGTGTATATGAGACCATTGCGCTCCAGCATTTCCCAGGCTTTTTTCACCGTTATGATGCTGACCCGGAATTCCTTTGCGGTTATCCTGATCGAGGGAAGCATGCTTTCGGTTTCCAGCTCGCCTTTGATTATCTGGGAAGCTATCTGATCGTAGAGCTGTTGATAGATGGCCTTGTTCGATTGGTAATGAATCTGTACATTGAGCTTAGGTATAACGAATTAGTTCCGGTTCATCGGGCACCAGAAGTTCGGCCTCGGTGAGCCGGGTCACCTCTTCGAGACTGGTTTCCTCGGCAATTTCCCGCAGCACCAGGCCGTTCTGGTTGCATTCAATCACCGCCAGCTCGGTTACGATGAGATCCGCCTGACCGCGGGCGGTAAGCGGCAGTGTGCAGCGCTCGCGGATTTTCGGCCGGCCGTGTTTGTCGCAGTGGCTACTGGCGATTATTACCTTTTTCGCACCGGCGCAGAGATCCATGGCGCCGCCCATTCCGGCGACCATTTTGCCCGGAATGATGTAATTGGCGATGTTTCCCTGTCGATCGACTTCCAGAGCTCCGAGAACCGTCACGTCCAGGTGGCCGCCGCGGATAATGCCGAAACTGAAAGCCGAATCGAAAAATGCCGCGCCCGGCAGAACCGTGACCGCCTGGTTCCCCGCGTTAATAAGGTCGGAGTCCTCTTCGCCCGGGACCGGGCTTGGCCCCATGCCCACGAACCCGTTTTCCGACTGGAGGATAATTTCCACTCCCTTCGGGAGGTAATTGGCCGCCAAGGTCGGCATGCCTATTCCGAGGTTTACCACCATGCCGTCCTCGAATTCCCGGGCGATGCGCCGGACGATTTTTTCCCTCAGCTCAATGCTCATCGCGGTCCCCCCTTAGAAGGCGTCAGTTCCTCTCTGGGAGCCAATACCAGGGCATCGATGAATATCCCGGGAAGCATGACCGAGTCGGGATCAATGTGGCCGGTCTCGACGATTTCCTCCACTTCCGCAACCACATAATCCGCAGCAGTGGCCATGACCGGATTAAAATTGCGGGCGGATTTGCTGAATACCAGATTACCCGAGGTATCGGCGGTTTGTGCCTTGATAAGCGCCGCATCGGCTCCGAGGGCGGTCTCGAGTATGTAATCCGTTCCGCTGATGTTTTTGCGTTCCTTGCCTTCTTCTACGAGGGTTCCCACTCCCGTGGGCGTATAGAAGCCCCCGAGTCCTGCGCCTGCGCTCCGGATTCTTTCGGCAAGGGTTCCCTGGGGGACCAGTTCGACGGCGACCGTTCCGTCGTTCATCGCCGCTCCCATTTCAGGATTGAGGCCGATGTGGCTTGTAATGTAGCCGGAAATCTGACCGCTTCTGAGGAGTTTTCCCGCTCCGTTGCCGGGGGTTCCCGCATCGTTGCAGATTATCGTAAAGCCTCCTTTCCCCTGTGATACCAGCTCATCGACCAGATTCTGCGGCGTGCCAACGCACATGAATCCCCCGAGCATAATAGTCGAACCCTCTTTAATACGGGAAATTGCCTCGGCGGCCGACGTGATTTTGATCATCCTATTTCCTCTCTGACGATGGCCAGGGCGCTTCGAACGGCGCGAATGCAGCGCTCCAGGTCTTCCCGGCTGTGGCGGTAGCAGATATAGCCGTGATGGTAGGGCTGTTGGAATATACCCTGGCGTATAAGCATGCTGTAAAACAGTTCGCGGCGGGCCTTGTATTTTTTATCAGGATCTTTGCCGAAGGTGATAAATGACATGGGAGCAATCCCGCTTATTTCGACCAGCAAGTCCTCGTGGTAGCCGCCTTCCCTGATCACCTGCCGGATACCGTCCATGTAGTACGTGCCGTTCTGCCAGATAGACTCCAGAACTTGATCCCGCTCCATAATCTCGATGGTCTTGAGAGCAGCAATGTAGGAAAGGCTATTGGGAAAATAGGTGGAGGAAATAAACACCTCGCTTTCGCCCATGCTCATGATGTCTTTCCGTCCGCATACCGCGGCGATGGAATATCCGTTACCCATGGCCTTACCAAACACCGACATGTGGGGTGTGACTCCGTATGTACGTTGGGCGCCGCCCATGGAGATGCGGAAGCCGCTGCGAATTTCATCGAAGATCAGCACGGCGCCGTATTCTTCTGCCAGCCGCTTTGCGCCATCCAGGAAACCCGGGGCAGGTTCTTCCATCTTCGCTCCCAGGGGATGACCGAATGGCGTCATGATTATGGCCGCCGTTTGACCGCCGTATTCCCGAAGCAGGGTCTCCAGCTCGTCCAGCCTGTTGTAGCCGAATTCGTGGACATCCTCATACAGCTTCCGGGGAATGCCGCCTTTTACTTCGACGCACCAGTCATGCCAGCCGTGATATCCGCATCGCAGTACTTTTACCCTATCGGTGTAGGCCCGGGCCAGGCGGATGGCGGTGGTGGTGGCATCGCTACCGGTTTTAACAAAGAGGCTCATCTGTGCAGAGGGAATCAGTTCGCGAAGTTTTTCAGCAAGGGTATTTTGCCAAGTTTGGGTCAGTGAGAAGCAAAAACCCCTGTCGCGGATTTGGGAGATTACCGCCTCATCCACCTCGCTTTCCCGGTAGCCCAGAATAATGGGGCCGTAGGCGCAGAGGAAATCCACGTATTCATTGCCGTCGACATCGGTCACCCTTCCGCCCTTGCCTTCATGGAAAAACGACGGGTATTCGCCCTCAACGAAGTTGTACGGCCGCCGGATGCCCAATACGCCGCCGGGGATGAGGCTTCGGGCTCTTTCCAGTTCCTTTTCTGATATGCTGATGTTGAGTTTTCCAGGTTTTTCCACGAGTAAGTTCTCCTACAGAGTCTGTTATGCTCGGTACCGGATACCAGCTGCAGATTCCATGCCATTTCAACTCTGAATGGCAAATACGCTGATTTTCCATGGATAGCGCGTCTAATCGAATCTGTGAGCAGAGATTGAGCCGTGATTTGAGTCGTTTATGACTCAGTGAGGACTTGGAAGCTTGCCGTCGGATCAGGTGCTGATTCCGTAGCGGGCGAGCTTCCGTACAACCGTGGACTGGCTGATGTTCAGGGCGCCGGCGATTTTCCGGGTGGATCCGTGTTGGAGCCAGGCGGCCTTGAGGATCGCGGATTCGATTTCTTCGACCGCCTCATTCAGATCTGAAGGCAGATCTCCGTCGCCCTCCCAGTGGGCGGAGGAAACAGGTTTATCCTGGGAACCGACCTCTATATTTTCACCCTGGTCCGGACAGCCGGTGGTGATTCTGGCGGACACTCCGGCTGCCATGCCGGATAATCCCCGGCCGGTTTCTTCGCTCGTTTTCTCCCGGTAATACGCGAGTATGTGATGTGGCAACTGAGTAAGATCCGCCCTCCCTTCATCGGCGAGCACCACCATTCTCTCAACGCTGTTTTCAAGCTCGCGGACATTTCCCGGCCATTCCCACAGTTCCAGGGCTCGAAGCACTTCCGGGGCAAAGTGAACCTCCCGGGAAAACCGGTGATTTAGTTCCTGTAAAAAATGCTGTATCAGCGGAATGACCGCAGCCCGCCGTTCGCGAAGGGGAGGTATACGCAAGGGTATAACGTTTAGTCGATAGTACAAATCCCGCCGGAATCTGCCCTGCTCGACCAGGGCTTCTAAATCCCGGTTCGTGGCCGCAATTACCCGGACGTCAATTTTTACGGGAACCCGTCCGCCAACCCGAAGGACTTCTTTCTCATGAAGAGCCCTCAGTAGTTTGACCTGTATATTCAGGCTCACGTCGCCGATTTCGTCGAGAAAGAGGGTGCCCCCCCGGGCAACCTCGAAGAGTCCGGGCTTGCCGCTTCGCTCGGCCCCGGTAAACGCGCCTTTTTCGTAGCCGAACAGCTCGCTTTCCAAAAGACTTTCGGGAATCGCGCTGCAGTTCGTCGCAATCAGGGGGGCCTGCTCACCCCGTCCCGCCCGGTGAATTGCCCGTGCGACAATCTCCTTTCCGACCCCCGATTCGCCGGTAATGAGAACCGTGGAATCCACATCTGCCAGCTGCAGCGCGGTGCGCATAATCCGCTTCATTTCCGGGGAAACAATAATCACGTTGTCCATTTTTATCCGGTTGAGACGGAGCTGGAGCAACTCCATGCGGTAACGCTCCTTTTGCTCCACGCTTCTGGCCAAATCTTCTTTGAGGCTATTGAGGTCGGCCATGTCCCTCAGAGTGGTGACCACCCTGAGAATTTCCCCGTTTTGGTTAAAAACAGGAGTTCCGGTGAGCAAAACCTCCTTCCCGTTTTTCAGGGTTTCCATCATGCTCTGCTCTTTTCTGGTTTCCAATACTTGAAGGCTTACTGACTTTTCGAAGACACCGCTTGACAGCAGTTCCCGCACATGGCGGTTTTTGATCTCAGACCCGGTAATGCCGGTTATCTGTTCGAATGCCCTGTTGACTCTCAGGGTTCGGCCTTCACCGTCGGTTACATATATCCCGTCACTCACCGAATCAAAAATAGATTGGTACTCTAACAGTATCTGGTGGTACTCTTCATTGGTCATCATCAAACTCAGTATAAATCCGAACCATATTTAACTCAAATGATTCATAATTGAATCGATTTCGTCGGAAAGAACTGGGATTTTCCTCCATACAGGGCTAAATATACAGAGGTTTGACGGCAGCAAGCCCGTCTCAGGACCAGGCAGATGGATGGCATGGTTTCTGCTGCACTGACTCGTGATGAACCTTTCTCTTGATCAGGCAGTAATCGAAGAATGCCGACGGCACGCCGCATCAATAGCAGATGATGTCATCTCTCACACCGTCGGGCGTAGCACCATCTCGGTTGAACGGAGCATCTGTCGGCTCCTGGGAATCGACGGAGTGGATGACGAGGGAGTTCCTCTTCCCAATGTCATCTGCGACCAGCTCGCGGATTACGATGTGCTTTCAGACGGAGCGGCGTACCGCATCGCCTGCGCTGTGAAGGCCAGCGGTAAACAGCCCTCCGAAATCGCCGGTGATCTGGGCCGTGGTGAATACCTCCTGCATGATTTTCCTGAGATTCCCCACAGTGACGCCCGGGACGTACTAAGGCCGATGGTGTCTGCCGGTTTGGAACGCATAGACGAGGCGAGAACCAAACGGTCTCAGCTTCGCCGGCAGAATCCTGCCGGGCCCATGCCGTGGTTATACGTCATCGTGGCTACCGGCAACATTTACGAAGATACTCTCCAGGCTCAGGCGGCGGCGGAACAGGGCGCGGATATAATCGCGGTAATCAGAAGCACCGCACAAAGCCTGTTGGACTATATTCCCTACGGTCCGACAACCGAGGGGTTCGGCGGAACCTACGCGACCCAGGAAAACTTCCGGATAATGCGCAAGGCCCTCAATGAGTCCGTCGGCAAAACCGGCCGCTATGTCCAGCTGGTGAATTACGCCTCGGGATTATGCATGCCCGAGATTGCGGTGTGCGGCGCATTCGAAGGCCTGGACATGATGCTCAATGACGCAATCTATGGAATACTTTTTCGGGACATCAATATGCGGCGGACCTTTATCGATCAGCATTTCTCCCGGATGGTAAACGCCTACGCGGACATCATCATAAATACCGGCGAAGATAATTACCTCACCACCGCCGATGCGGTGGAAGAGGCTCACACCGTACTTGCCAGCCAGTTTATCAATCAGGCCATGGCACGGCGATCGGGCATGCCCGACGGCCTTATGGGGCTCGGGCACGCATTCGAAATCGATCCGGACCGGGAGGACGGCTTTCTTATGGAGCTGGCCCAGGCCCAGATGGTTCGCCAGATATTTCCCGATTCCCCAATAAAATTCATGCCGCCGACGAAACATATGAGCGGGAACATCTTCAAAGGTCATGTGATGGACGCCATGTTCAATTTGGCCGCAATCATGACGGGGCAGAGTATACAGCTCCTTGGTATGCTCACCGAGGCGGTGCATACCCCATTTCTGCATGATCGGGCCCTGGCCATTGAAAATGCCCGGTATGTTTTTTCCTCCGCGCGCCATTTGTCCGGGGAGATAAGTTTTAGCCCAGACGGGCGAATTCAAAAACGCGCATCGTCTGTACTGGGGGAAACCCGGCATATGCTGGAAATCATTCAATCGGAAGGACTCATGGCTGCCCTTGAGAATTCCCGTTTCGCCGGCATCAGCCGGCGGGAAGGGGGCGGCAAGGGAGCTGACGGAGTTGTGGAAGTCAGCGACCGGTGGTTTAATCCCTTTGCCGAAGAAATGACCGCCAGGCTTGAAGAGCGAAAAACGCATGCTGACCCGGACGTCCGGATTTCCGCCAAGGGAGGAAGGACATGAACGGCGATTACAGCAGGGTCCTGCCCTACGGCGATACCCTCAATGATGGAAAGGTTCAGCTCTCATTCACCGTGCCAATGGCCATGAGTCCCGAAGCCCGGGAGTGCGCCCGGCAGCTGGCATCGAATATGAACCTCGAAGAAATCAGCGTAGTTCATTCGGAAAATCTCGGGATGGGATTTAGTTTCCACGTGCTCTATGGGCGGCTGACTACAGGGGTGGACGCAACGCGTATCGAAGTTCCCAAAGTCAGTACGCCGGTACTGAGTTATTACCAGATCAATTCATTTATAGCCGAGACATTTCCCCGGCGGCTTCGGGTTGTGGGGGCATGTACGGGAAGCGACGCCCATACGGTAGGTCTGGACGCGATTATGAATATGAAGGGATATGCCGGTGAGTATGGACTCGAACGATATCCGGGATTCGAAACCTGGAACCTGGGCAGCCAGGTCCAGAATGAGGACCTTATTGAGAGGGCGGCGGAGGTTCGCGCCGATGTTATTCTGGTCAGCCAGGTTGTCACCCAAAAGGACATCCACATCAAGAATCTCACGCAGCTTGTGGAACTTCTCGAAGCCGAAGGATTGCGTGAGAGATTTCTGCTGATAGTCGGCGGCCCCCGGGTAAGTCACGAACTGGCCCTTGAACTGGGTTTCGATGCGGGATTCGGGCCGGGAACCCTCCCGCCGGATGTTGCGTCCTACATCGCTCAGACCCTGGGAGACCGCGGGCTGCAGAACTGGGAGGCGGACAATGGCAAGTAACGGCATGCCGCTGATTATCACCGCCGCAATCTGCGGGGCTGAGGTCAACCGGGATGATAATCCCGCACTACCGCTCACTCCCGAAGAGCTCGCGGCAGACGCTCTGGCCTGCCAAAAAGCCGGGGCCTCGATAATTCACCTGCATGTCAGGGATGAAAACGGTTTGCCGACCCAGGGGCTGGGGTTTTTCCGCGCCGCAATAGAAGCTATTGAAGCAGCCGGTGTCACGGCCATCATTCAGCCCTCTACCGGGGGCGCCGCGGGAATGAGCGCGGAGGAGCGGATCCAGCCGATTTCCCTGGGTCCCGAGATGGCCAGCCTGGACTGCGGCAGCCTCAATTTCGGCGATGAGCTGTTCATTAACTCCATGCCCATGCTGCGGAAATTCGCCGGGCGCATGCGCTCTTCGGGTACTATTCCCGAACTGGAATGTTTCGAGGCCGGTCATGTGGCATCTGCTTTGCGGCTGGCGGCCGAGGGATTGCTGCCGGACCATCTGCACTTCAACCTGGTTCTCGGGGTTCCGGGAGCCATGCCCTACAGCGTAAAGAACCTGCTGTTCATGCGTGACCTGCTTCCCGCGGGGGCGAGCTGGACAGTTTCGGGCATTGGCCGGTACCAGCTTCCCGCCGCACTCCAGGCCATCATGTTGGGCGGGCACGCCCGGGTCGGCTTTGAAGACAATATTTACTTCAGCCGGGGAGTTCTGGCGGAAAGCAACGCCCAGCTGGTGAGCCGGATCGCAAGACTTTCGCACGAGCTGGGACGTCCCGTCGCCGACCCGGCAAGCGCAAGGGAAATACTCTCGATTGCGGCGCGCCCAGGAGCGCAAAGCTCAGGAGCACAAAGCCCAGGAGTGCAAAAATGAAACAGGGAAACTTTTACGGCATGCGCCGGGTTATCGAGCCAGTCGGGGTTTTGCCCCAGGCAGCAGCCCGGCTGGACAATGGCCGGGAAATCTACCGCGACGAACTGTTGATCGATGTAGATATGCTCAACATCGATTCCGCCAGCTTCACACAAATCATCTCCCAGGTCGGCGACGATCCCCAGGCCATTTCTCGCCGCATTCTGGAGATCGTTGCAGAGCGGGGCAAGATGCAGAATCCGGTTACCGGATCCGGCGGGATGTTCATAGGCAGGGTACATAGCGTCGGTGCGGACTTCCCGGATCAGAGTCTTCGGCCGGGAGACCGCATTGCGAGCCTGGTTTCCCTTTCCCTTACACCCCTGCGTATAGACGAAATTCTTTCGGTAAACAGCGCCAACGATCAGATTGGAATCCGGGGCCAGGCGGTGTTGTTCGCCAGCGGCCTCTTTGCAAGGCTGCCCGAGGACATGAGCGATGCCCTGGCGCTTTCGGTACTGGATGTCGCCGGCGCTCCGGCCCAAACCGCCCGGCTGGTAAAACCCGGGAATACCGTGCTGATTGCCGGGGCCGGAGGGAAGTCCGGTCTGCTCTGTCTGCATGAGGCGAAAAAAGCCGCCGGGCCTCGGGGAAAAATAATCGCCCTGGATTACGGCGCCGAGAGCCTGGAGCGGGTGCGCCTCACCGGCCTGGCGGACCACATCATTACCGCCGATGCCCGGGACGCGCTGGCGGTGCTTGCCGCCGTCGACGATATCACCAACGGAGCCCTCGCCGACTTGAGCATTAATTGCGTCAATATTGAGAACACGGAAATGTCCTGCATTCTCTCCACCAGGGAAGGGGGGCGGGTGTACTTTTTTAGTATGGCGACCAGCTTTACCCGGGCAGCCCTTGGGGCCGAGGGAGTCGGAAAGGACATTGAGATGATTATCGGCAACGGATATGCCCGGGGCCATGCCGGGCTTGCCCTGGGAGTTCTACGGGAAAATGAGATTATCCGGGAGCTATATACGAGGTTATTTGCATGAACGATTACCGGGATGTGGACTGGCGGGGCATCGAATTATACAAGGATGTGAGCGACGAGCAGTGGAATGACTGGCGCTGGCAAATGAGAAACAGCATACAGGATGTAGCCACTCTCAAACGGGTTGTGGAGATCAATGCTGATGAAGAAGCGGAGCTTGAGAAGACCCTCAAGCGCTTTCGAATGGCGATTACTCCGTACTACGCCGCCCTGATGGACAGAAACTACCGGCTTTGCTCTGTCCGCCTTCAAGCCGTCCCGAGGATTCAGGAAATGAGCGAAGATCACTCGGATATGGACGACCCCCTCCATGAGGATGTCGATTCGAGCATCCCTGGACTCACCCATCGATATCCCGACCGGGTCCTGCTTTTGGTGACGAATATCTGCTCGATGAATTGCCGTCACTGCACCAGGAGGCGGGTGGTCGGCCAGACCGATCGGCCCATGACCCGGGACAATATCGCCCGGGCGGTGGAGTATATCCGCTCTCACGGTGAGATCCGGGATGTGCTGCTTTCCGGCGGCGATCCGCTAACCCTGGGAACCGACAGGCTCGAGGAAATCATCAGCGCCATCCGTGATATTCCCCACGTTGAAATCATCAGGATCGGGAGCCGGACGCCGGTTGTTATGCCCATGCGCATCGATGACGAACTGGTAAATATGCTGCGGAAGTACCATCCCATCTATATTAATACCCACTTTAACCACTATGACGAAATCACCATTCAGTCCAAACAGGCCTGCGCCAGGCTTGCGGACGCCGGCATTCCCTTGGGAAATCAGTCGGTGCTTCTTCGGGACGTAAATGATTGCCCCAGGATCATGAAAAAGCTCGTTCACCAGCTGCTGAAAATTCGGGTGAAGCCGTATTATATCTACCAATGCGACCTTACCAGGGGGATCAGTCACTTCCGAACCTCGCTCTCCAAGGGTATCGAAATCATCGAAAGTCTCAGGGGACACACCAGCGGAATGGCGGTTCCCACCTTCGTAGTCGATGCCCCAGGTGGCGGCGGAAAAATTCCCCTCGGCCCGGAATATCTGGTGTCCCAGTCGGACCGTCATTATGTGTTGAGAAATTACGAGGGGGTTCTGACCACCTACACCCAGCCTTCCAACATCTTCAGCGAGTGCTGGTGCGAGCTGTGCAAGGAAGACGCGTACGGACCGGAGGACGGGGTGGCGAATATGCTCAACGGTAAAACACTGGCCCTCGAGCCTCGGCATCTGGCCCGGAGAAACAGGGTTGAGGGAAGCCCTGAACCAGGGAGGACCCGGCCCTCGGGAGCCGGGGCGGCACCGGACGGCAATGGATAGTTACCGCTCGGAGCGGGAACGTTTGGTCGATGCGGCTGCGTCCTGTGGCAGGCCTGCCATCGTCGGCCTGGCAAAAAACGCCGGGAAGACTACAGTCCTTAATTTTCTTGTTTCCGAATTCGCCCGTCGTGGCTTGCATCCGGGCATCGCATCCATCGGTCGTGACGGCGAACACACAGACCTCATCACTCTGAAGAAAAAGCCCCTAATATTTCTGCCGCCGGGCTGTTGCTGCGTCACCGCGTCGCGCCTCGCCCCGGAGGGTTTTATTCTCTTAGAGGAGCTGGAGGGGAGGGGGGTGCTGGGCAAACCCGGTGTCTATCGAAACCCCCGGGAAGCCGCAGCTGCCGTGCAGGTTGAACTGGCGGGGGTGAACCGCATCGAAGCCATGTCCCGGGCTCTGGGGATAATGACTGCTTATGCCGGGCCCCTCCTGGTCGACGGGGCTCTGGACAGGCGAAGCCAGGGGAATCCGCTGCTCAGCGACGGTGTAATCCTTTCTACCGGCGCAACGGTGGGTAACAGCATCGATCTGGTGTGTAAAAAAACCCTCGAGCAGCTGGACCTGATTGGCCTTAAAGAACCCGAGTTTTCGGCTTCGGTTCTCGAAGTATCCGGCGCCCTGACCGACCGCAAAGCCCTGCATATTGAAAAACGCGGTTTCACCGGATGCCTGCTGGTAAACGATTGGACAAAGATCTTTCTTACCGCGGCGGTCCGACGGCGCCTGGGGCTTCGGGGGGTGAGCATTTCGGTCCGCTACCCGGCACGCCTCATCGGACTGACCGTCAACCCTCATAATCCCCGGGGGAGAGACTTGCCGGCAGATGAGCTCAGGAGCCATCTCACAGCAGCCATTAAGAACCGGGGCTGGTCAATTCCCTGTGTGGATGTAAAGAACAGTCCGTAAGAGTCTGGGCAAAAAAAACACCCCGGCGGAGAGCGCCGGAGTGTCGAACTTTGTTACATTTCCCCTTCCCGCGGAGAGCGGGCTGGATGAAATAGCTTACTTGAGCTGGGCTTCTGCCATGAGAATAAGCGAGAAGTAGTCGCGGAAGTCGGAAGCGGTTGCGCCGGTTACAGCATCTGCAACTGCCCAGAAGTTGTCGCCCTGCCGTACCATTTCGTCGAAGGAGAAGGCTACGCCGCTTTCTTCAGCGAAGGTTTCAATGGCTTCCATGTTGCCCTTCCAGCCGATTCCGAAGTTCCAGTACTCAGAGTCGAGCTTGGTCAGACCGCCGTAGCTGGTGCCGGTAACGGTAGTTGCCGCACCGCCGAATTCGGTGAAGGTCTTAAAGCTGCCTGCGGCGATGTTGTCATAATATGCCGCCATGGTTCCCTGGTTGCGAAGAATCAGTTTTTCCAGACTCTTGCTTCCGGCGGGCATGCCGTTTTCATCGGCTGCAACATAGGCGAGAGCGGTGCCGACGGTGGTTCCCACATACACGGTGCCGTCATATTCAACGAATTTCGCAACGCGAACTTCATCGCCGCGCTGAACATAGAAAACGGTGTTTTCTTCTGTCCACTCATCGGCTTCGATGTCTACGATAGCGAGGGTGTGGGGAAGAAAGGCTTCATCGAGGGTTACGTCCATGTTGCCTTCGGCATCGGTGGTAATTGCTGCCTGGCCGACATAGCCGCCGTGGCTGTATAGATAGGCCTCAACGCTCTGATTGGGTGCGTAGCCCTCGGCTGCCGGAGCATTGCCGCCGCAACTGATCAATGTGAAAAGTACGAGAGCCGCGACGAGCGCGGTGATAGCATTTCGCATCAGGATTCTCCTAATGATTTCTGGTTTTCGATAAGGATTATCGATGGCTAAAATGATATATCCATCAGTTTAAGTTGTCAATGAGCTTTTAATATGATTATTAATCTTTTTAATGTGAATAAATCACAAAAAAGCATACTCATTAGGACTGCCATCTCACGGCGGGTCAAGTCGCCGGCCTGTTTTTTTTATCATCCTGCTGATATTATGGCCGCGCTTCTGTATTATCCTGCAAAGATAGGATAGTATCCTGATAAAGTAAAAATGGGGTAGTCACTATGAAAAAAACTGCAATACTGTTGTGCATGCTGGTTCTCGCCGGGATATCCCAACTGGTCGGCCAGTCCGGCGAGCAGGAAAGCCCCGGTGCCCGGCTTTCAATTATTCGAAGCAAGGCTTCCAGCGGAGATCCCCTGTTGAAGCTCGAAGCCCTGAAATGGGTTGACCGGATGATCAACGAGAACAGCATGGGCGGAATCGAATCCGAAGTCGTCAATATCGTTGCCAACCTCGGCCTTGAACCCTTCCTCAGCACCCAGAGAAGCGGCATATCACCGATAATCGTGAATGACCATCCGCTGGTCCGGCGGGAAGCCGCAGTTGTTCTCGGGCGCATCGGCGGCGCTGGTTCCGTACGAGCCCTGGTGGATATGGTTCATCATGAGGAAGATTTGGACGTACTAAAGAACATCATGTACGCCTTCGGAAATATCGGCGAGAATCCCGGTCAACGGGTAACCGAGGCAATCGGACGCCGGATTTATCGGGTTAACGCCACGGGAAGCATCGATGATGAGCTGGCGTACGCAACCCTCTACGCAATCGAACAGATCAGCATACTGGAAGGCGGTATTGAGGATCCTTCGGTCTACGATACCCTGGCGATCCTCTCCGACGAGCGCTTTGCCAATGTGGTGACCGAGAAAGCCCTCAATGTCATCGAGCTGCTGTGGGAGGCGGACAACGGCGAAAACCGCGGCGTTCAGGGTCCTATGGTAATACCCGATGACCCGGAAGGCCGGCCTGAGGATGATCAGAGTATCTGATCGGACGCAGGGCGGTCAGTCGAGCCGCAGGGCATCCAGTTCTGCATCGCTGAGTTTCCGTTTTGATCCGGGGCTTCGGCCCCGGGCGGGCGACCAGTCCCCCCGGGCCTGATGCAATAGGCGGATGCTCTGATCCATGCTATCCGATAGGGCAAACATTCCGCAGGTTTCAAGTCTTTTTCGAAGGTCGTTGGCTGGCCGAAGGAAGATTTCCTTTCCGTTGCAGTTGGTGATATCCAGGTGAAAGTTTATCAACTCATTCAGAAACCATTGGATGTCCGGTAAAGACCGGCTGCAATCGACCACAGCGAACGGGTCGTTAAAGAGACAGAAATCCGAAAGAGGTCCGTCACCTGTTTTTTCCAAAGCGATAACGCTGACCAACGATGAAGGCCGATCAACTATGCGGTAAAACAGCTCCTTCATCACCAATACCCCCGGAAAAAAACCTCACACAACAGCGAAATTCTGATATACAGTATTTATATAAAATATAGCCGAGGAAATATAGCATGACCTATTACAAAATGAACGGGGCGAAATTCGAATCCCTGGAAGACCTCATTGAAAGCCTGTGGCCCATCTACGAGGACCGGATGAGCCGGGAAGATTTCGAAGCCTATGCCAAAGACAACGCCGAAGTAATTGAAGAGTAAGCTCAATCAAATATCATGGAAGACCGCATAATCAAACTTGAAACAAAGGTCGCCTATCTCGAACACAGTATTTCAGAACTCAGCGATGTCATGGCTGAGCAGAACCAATCGGTGACTGATCTTCAGAAAAAGCTCGAGGTTTTGATCGGGATGTACCGCCGGCTCAAAGAAGACGGGGAAGGCGGCGAGATGCCTCATGAAAGACCGCCCCACTACTAATGCGCCCTTGCCAAAGCATCCGGCTAGGGGTACAACTACAACAAGGCTCTAACGGAAAGCGGTGAGAATCCGCTGCGGACGCGCCACTGTAACCGGATACCGGAAAATCGTTTTGCCACTGGGACACTGGGAAGGCTGATTTTCCACAACGGCATCGCATCTAATGCTGCGCCACGGACCGGAAGCCAGGAGACGGGAGCCTCCGTACATCAATACCCTGTACGCGTACATTATACAGGAGTAGCCCATGAACAGGAAATTCAGGGTAATTCTCTTACTGTCATTATCACTTCTTATCAGCGTCTCTCTTTTTGCCGGGGGACAGAGCGAACCAAATGCGGCGGCCGAAGGGCCTGCAGCAGAGCAAACCGTCGGGGAATCAGTACAATTCCCCATGACGGTCACCGACGGCCTCGGGAATGAAATGGTCATTGAACGCCTCCCCGAGCGCATTGCGAGCTTGACACTGTTCAGCGATGAGGTTCTCTTTGAGCTCGTCGGTCCCGAGCGGCTGGCTGCAGTTACCTTCCTGGCAAGCGATCCGGTGTACTCGAATATCGCCGATCAGGCAGATGTGTTTTCCGTCCAGCTCGACCTTAACGTCGAGGCCCTTATCGACATTTTTCCCGACATCATTTTCACTGCCGACTGGAGCGATGCGGCAAAGGTCGAACAACTGCGCCAGGCGGGCCTTACAGTCTATGCCTTGAGCACGCCTTTTACCATTGAAGGCATTCAGCGGGAGATTCTTCAGCTGGGAACCATCGTCGGAGCGGAGGATGAGGCCCGGAATCTCATCGATGAAATGAACCGCAGCCTGGACGACCTTCGGGAGACCGTCGACGGAGCAATCAGCGCGGGAACCGTCGGGACCCGGCGGGTAATGGATTACAGCACCTGGGGCAGCGCAAGCGGAGTCGATACCACCTTTCAGGCCATGCTTGATGCCGCCGGAGCGGTGAATGCGGTGGCGGAACTCGAAGCCGGCGACTTCGGGCAGGTTCCGGTGTCCAAGGAAGTACTCGTCGAGCAAAACCCCGACGTCCTGGTTCTTCCGGGGTTTATCTGGGGAGACCCCGACGGCGCTGAGAATTTCCTCGAGGAGACCACCGGTGATCCGGCGCTTGCCGGCGTTGCCGCTGTGGTGGAAGGCAGGACCTTCCTCATGCCCGAACATCTCAAATCGACCTACAGTCAGTACATCGTGGACGGGATCTACTTCCTCGCCGAAAACGTCTATCCCGAAGCCTTTGCGGAGTAGAGCTTGATCCGGTCTTCTCAATTTCCGCTGATAATGACCATTCTGTTTGTTGCGGCGGGAATCGTTCTTTTATTATCTGTCGCCCTGGGGGCCGTGTCCCTTCCCCCGGGGCAGATTATTTCTGTCTTCCTCCAAAAAATCACCGGCGAGGCGGACCCGGCCCTGCGTCGGGTTGAAGCCATAGCCTGGTATATCCGCCTGCCCAGGACGCTTGCGGCGTTTTTCGCCGGTACGGCCCTGGCGCTGAGCGGCGCGGCGGTTCAGGGAGTGTTTCGCAATCCCATGGCAAGCCCGGATATTCTCGGTATTTCCGCCGGCAGCAGCTTTGGTGCCGTTACGGCGATTACCCTGGGTGTGGCAATGCGCAACTCGCTGAACCTGCCGGCATTCGCCTTCGCCGGGGCCCTGGGTGCCGCGGCCTTTGTCTACCTCATTGGGTCTGACCGGGGGCGCAGCCACCTCCTGTTTGTCATTTTGGCGGGCCTGGCGGTCAGCAGCTTTCTCAACGGACTGGTTTCAGCCCTGCTCCTTTTTTCCGAACGCTATGAGATGTCGCTGTTCCTGTTCTGGACCATGGGGGGCGTGGAAGGCGCACGGTTCGATGCCCTTTTGGTTCCCCTTCCGGTTATACTTATCGGGTCGTTCCTGCTTTTGCGGATGGGTCGGCCGCTTAATCTTCTCGCCCTGGGCGACGAGCAGGCCCACAGTCTCGGGCTGCCGGTTCAGCGGAGCAAACTGGCCGTGTTGGCGTTGGCTTCTCTGCTTACCGCAATGGCCATTGCCCTGGCGGGGCCTGTGGGCTTTGTCGGGCTCATGATCCCCCATCTTGTGCGCATACTCATCGGATCCAATCACATCCGGCTCTTGCCGGCGTCGGCCCTCGCGGGGGGCATTTTCCTGACATTCAGCGATATTATCGGACGGATTATTCTGCCGCCCTATGAAATCAAAACCGGTATAATTACGGCGCTTATCGGCGGTCCGTATTTTATTTTCCTGATCATCCGCTATCAGCGGAAGGGACGTCTGATTTGAGCGGAGCTGAGTACCTTATTGAAACCCGCAATCTTCGCTGCAGTCTCCAGGGAAACGAAATCCTCCGGGGAGTCGACCTGCGCTTGGGCGAAGGAGAGGTTTTAGGCCTCATCGGGCCGAACGGTGCGGGCAAAAGTACCCTGCTCAAGGCGTTGATGGGCTACTATCCCTCAGAGGGTTCGATTACCCTTTCCGGAACGCCCCTCGGGAATCTCAGCGGCGAGGGCAGGGCGCAGTTATTGTCCTATGTCTCGCAGCAGGGCCCTGATCAGCTTTCGTTCAGCGCCCTGGAAGTGGTGGAAATGGGCGCCTACGGACAGGGCGGACTGTTCGGCCGATCGAGATACGATGATTGTGAACAGGCCCTCCGCAGTCTGGAATACGTGGGCATGGGAGCCTTCGCCGATCGGGATTTTTCTACCCTCTCGGGAGGCGAACGCCAGCTGGTTCTGTTCGCCCGGGTCCTGCTGCAGGATGCTCCGGTCCTTCTCCTCGACGAACCGACGGCAAACCTCGATATCGGCCATGAACAGGCCGTGCTGGAAATGGTGGATGAGCTGCGAGGCGAGGGCAAATCGACGGTAATTGCAATACACAATCTCAACCTGGCTGCGGAATACTGCGACCGGCTTATCCTTCTGGAAGCCGGAAGGGTTAAGGAGTCGGGACCTCCGGAAGACGTTCTTACACCGGAAAATATCCGCGATGCATACGGCAGAGAGGTTCATATTGACCGGAATCAGGCAAGCGGAAGCCTCACGGTAACTCCCATACGAAAGTTTCCCGCAGGAGGCGCAAAGCGCATTCATATTATCGGCGGGGCCGGAAGCGGCGTGAATCTCACCAGGCTGCTGCTCAGGCAGGGCTATGAGGTAAGCGGCGGAGTTGCCCATCGTCTGGACTCCGATGCCCGGCTGTGGCAGAGTCTTTCCATTGAATCGGTGGTTGTCGATGCCTTCGATGAAATTGACGATGCGTCCTATGCCAGGGCTGCAGATCTTGCCGGTCGGGCGGATTACGTCATACTGGCGGCCTTTCCCGTCGGCAGCGGCAATCGCAGGAATCTGGAATTGGCCGCATCCTTTGCAGACAGGCTGATCATTCTCGATGACCATACGCGCAGTTTTTACGGCGATGGTCTTCAATCCCTTTTTGAATCCATTCGGCCGTGGGGACGGGTGTTCCGCAGCTCTGAAGTTCTGGATTTACTGGGCGGCGTCTCCCCGAAGGGCGGATGAGTCCCGCAAATCTTCAATCAAGGTCCTGATTGCCGCTTCCAGCCCCGCGGCCATCATGTGCACACTCATAAACGGCACGTGGGCGGACTTTTCTGCCGCCTGACTGCTGCTGTAAGGCAGATGAATGAAGCCCGAGGCCAAGCCGCCATGGATATGCCGCAGATGATAAAAAACCGAGTTGCAGACGAAGGTGCCTGCGCTGTAACTCAGATGCGCCGGAATACCCTTGGCGCGGATCGCCTCCTCCATTGCTCTCAACGGCAGGTTAGAAAAGTAGGCCTCAGGTCCCGTTGGATACATCGCCGCATCCCGGGGTTGATTCCCCGCATTGTCGGGAATGCGGGCGTCCTGAATATTTATCGCCACCCGTTCAAGACTGATCTTCCCCCTGCCCTCGGCCTGACCGGTGCAGATTACCGCGTCGGGCCCAATCTCACTGATTGCGGCGTCGAGCACTTCTATGCTCCGCAGAAATTCCGTCGGGATAGTTCGTTTTTCGATCCGTTCGCCGGAAATCTCCCCCGGAAGAAGTGAAACGGCGGCAGAGCTGGGGTTTTCGCTTTCACCCCCGAAGGGATCGAAGCCGGTAATCAGAATTGTCATGACGATTCTCCGGATATGCCAAAGGAAGTTGTCCCCAGCATAGCACCCCAATCCCGCCGTTAGCAATGTTCAGCCTTCAGGATGTGAACTCTTGTGCCCGGTTTACCGGGGGCATATACTCGATTATATGAGTTGGCTTACACAGGCCGGGGATTTGATTCGCCGGCTCCGCGCTGGCGGAAAAGCAGAGAAAACCGGTGAAAACCAGGCCGTAACCGCCGAATATGCTCCATCGGGCAGCAGTTCTGAAGTCGGTACGGTATCACGAACCCTGGGTACCTTTGGCGGCGTTTTCACCCCGAGTTTTCTCACGATTATCGGCGTAATCATGTACCTCCGATTCAGCTGGGTAGTGGCCAATGCAGGGCTGTGGCACACACTGCTCATCGTTATTCTGGCAAACGTTATCACCTTTATTACCGCCTTGTCGGTTTCAAGCATCGCCTCAAACGAACGGATGGAAACCGGAGGCGCGTACTTCATGGTCAGCCGGGTGCTGGGTTATCAGGCCGGAGGGGGCATCGGAATACCGCTGTATCTCAGCCAGGCACTTTCGATAGCCCTATACATCATCGGTTTTGCCGAGAGTCTGAACAATCTGCTGCCGACCTTTCCAATCAGGCTGGTTTCGCTGATCAGCCTCGGGGTGCTGACCCTGGTATCCCTCTTCGGAGCCGGAGTTATGGTCAAGGTCCAGTACGGTATTTTTGCAGTGATCCTGCTGAGCTTCGTCTCCATAATCGCCGGAATCCGGCCCCCGTCCGGGCCTGCGGTGCTCGAGCCCGCCTATGCTGCCGGAGAGAATTTCTGGGGCGTCTTCGCCGTTTTTTTTCCCGCAGTAACCGGAATACTGGCGGGAGTTTCCATGTCCGGGGATCTGAAGGAACCGGCAAAGAGCATTCCCCGGGGAACCCTCCTTGCCGTCATAATCGGCTTCACGGTGTACATGCTTGTGCCGGTTTTCCTGGCCTTCAGCCTTCCCCGGGCCGAGCTGTACGCATCCTCGGCGTTGGGAAGCGCGGCGCGCTGGCCGTTCCTGGTCAGCCTGGGGGTGTTCGGGGCGACCTTAAGTTCCGCCATCGGTAGTTTGATGGGCGCCCCCCGCACCATGCAGGCTCTGGGCAACGACGGAATCCTTCCGAAATTCCTGAGCAAAGGGGCGGGAAGAACCAACGAACCGCTTGTGGCCCTCGCGTTCTCCCTTGCTCTTTCATTTGTGGTGCTGCTAATAGGCGACCTCAATATGATTGCGGAAATTCTCACCATGTTTTTCCTCACGACATACGGGGTTCTTAATTTCTCCGCGGCTCTGGAGCGCTTTGTTGATAATCCTTCATTCAGACCGGCGCTGAAAATTCACTGGTCGATAAATCTCCTGGGCGGCCTCGGCTGCTTTGCGGTTATGTATCTCATCAGTCCCGTATCCATGCTCATTGCTCTGGCCCTGGTGGCCGTGGTGTTTTTCCTGGTGGGAAGAAGCGGCCGTGGTCCCGTGGGTTCCGGGGGCTTGTGGGAAGGGTTTTGGACCCGGGCATTCTTCGCGGTTTCCCACCGTATGGCTAAAGCCCGCAGCAGTTCGGGGAAAAACTGGCGTCCGATGATTCAGGTTTTCGCCTCGGAGACCGAGTCCCATCTCGAGCTGGTGGAAACCGCTGCGCTGCTGACCAGCAGAGGCGGCAGCCTGTCCGCCTATGCCATGATCGAAGCGGCGAAACGGGGAGAACGGGAAGCGGTCCTTCGGGATATGGAGCAGTTGGTCGGCCGCTGGGGTACGGGCAACGCATTCGTGAGCGTCGTTGAAACCGCAAACATGTACAACGGCGTAGCGGTTGCCAGTCAGGCATCGGGGTTCGCCGCGGCGCTGCACAACACTGTTATGCTGGGTCTACCGGGTAACGATAAGAATGACCGGCAGTATCTCGACCTGCTCATTCAACTGGTTCACATCGACCGGAATATCCTACTGTTTAAGCGGGGAAGCGTTCGTTGGACCGATAACGGCGGCCGTATTCAGGTGTGGTGGGGCGGTTTACAGACCAATGTGCGGCTAATGCTGATTCTCGCATATCTGCTTCAGCAAAATCTCGAAATCCACCGCACAATTTCCCTGGCGACCATTGTGTCCGAAGAGGATCAGGTGGCTACCGCCCGGGATCAATTGGAGAAGACGCTAAAGGATCTCAGGCTCCGTGGAGAAACCAGGATAATTATCAACAGCGAGAAAAAGCCTATTCCCGAGGTCATCAGGGAGGAATCGGAGGACGCATCAATGGTACTGCTGGGCATGGCCCGACCTGATGAAAACATGAAGGGAAGCTATATCAACCAGTTGAGAAATGCATCTGGGAGAATGAATGCAACCCTTTACGTACTTCACAATATTCGAAACCAGGACTATGAGTAAGAATTTTATCTTACCGAGTCTGGATAGTAAAAATAAGCACTTTTTGTTGTGTAATATATTAAACTATTGCTGTATGGCATTTACATCCCACGGTAAATACGAGGTTTCGGTAAAAAAACGGCTCCTGGTGGTGGATGCCACCGGACCATGGAATCTCGAAGCGGCGCAAAGGTTCGACGGCCTCGTACGTTCCCAGGTGTCAGAGAAATTGGACAGCGGCTCAAGCTGGGGGATGATAGCCTTACTCCACGGTCAGAGCATATACACCCAGGAGGCTACTCCTATCCTGGAAGAACTTCACCCGTGGAGGGTAGCACACGGACTTCGGCATATCGCGATAGTCCACAGCGACAGTGACCCCGATGTGAATTCCCTTACCAATTATCAGTTCGACCGAATCTATGAATCCGATAGTTCCCGGCGCTGCGTCACCCGCTATTTTACAAATAAAAAGGAAGCGTTCAAATGGCTTGGCAGCTTTGGTTATCTCGATAAAAACGACCTGCTTTGAAATTATGTAGATGTACCACAGGCCTTATGAAAATCTGATAAAATTTGCCCCTCTGGAAAAATATCCGTAAATTACAGCTCAGAAACGATTTACGAACGCAAATTATTGGCGGAGGAATAATGAAGAAAATAACCGTACTGTTTGTAATGCTTCTGACCGCATCGTGTATAGTCGCTCAAGTTTCCGACGATGCCGTGGTGTGGACTGGAGAAATGATTGAGTTTGTCAAAGCCGACGATGCTAATCCCGGTCAGGAAGCTAACCAGGACCGTATTACTGAAAACCTGTGGATTACCCGGGGAAACAGCGGCGGGCAAATCTACAATGCCGCTGAAGAGCGGCGAGCCAACTCCCGCAATAGCCCCGCGAATACCCTGTGGGCATTGGGTACCACCGATGAGCTTGAGGATTTGAACTTTCGACCCTTCAGAGCGGCTGTTGGCAAACCCCAAAATGTCGTCGGCAGGGAGCTTGTAATGCACGTTGTTTCCGAGGATATTTACATCGATGTTGTCTTCACTTCATGGTCGAGAAGCAAGGCCGGCGGTTTTAGCTATATGCGGAGCACCCCTGCAGAATAGTAAGCAGCCATGCAAAAGAAACGCGCGCCGTTGAGTATTCGGCGCGCATTTTTTTTTCGTATTGACGGAGAGAGGGAGATTCGAACTCCCGGTACAGCAAGCTGCACACCTGATTTCGAGTCAGGCCCGTTCGACCACTCCGGCATCTCTCCAGTGATCTATGTATCAGAAAACCAAATGTACAACAGAACGGTGAAAACCGCAATCACCGCAAAAAATGCCGTCCCCCTGTCACTGAGAGGACGGCGTGCTTCTACCGCTGTATGAATTGGCGATGAATTGTGCTAGCCATATTATGTGCTGGCGATCTGAAAATCCATCTGGGCGGGTTTGGTCTGCATGATGTCTTCGATGCTGTCCAAAACGTCCTGGCTGAGCTTTTCGACGAGATCAAGGGCTTTGAGATTTTCCTCGAGCTGGGAAACCCGGCTGGCGCCGGTGATTACCGTGCTGACATTCGCATTTTTTAGGCACCAGGCAAGTGCGAGATGCGCCCGGCTGGTACCCAGGTCATCGGCGACCTTCTTTAAATCCCGAACCTTGGCGAGCTTTTGTTTGCCTTCGTCGCTTTCAAACATTTCCTTCAGCCATTCATAGCCCGGGAGATTCAGGCGTGAATCTTCGGGGATTCCGCTGTCGTATTTCCCCGTCAGTACTCCCGAAGCAAGCGGGGACCAGATGGTGGTTCCCAGACCGATGGCATCGTAGAGCCGGGCGTATTCCACTTCAAAGCGATAGCGTTCGAAAAGGTTGTACTGGGGCTGCTCCATTGTCGGGGGGATGAGGTTAAACTGCCGGGCTACAGAGTATGCTTCCATAAGCTGCTGAGCCGACCACTCGCTGGTTCCCCAGTATCGAACCTTGCCCTGCTGGATCAGCTCTGTCATTGATCGAACCACTTCCTCCATGGGAATTCTGGGGTCCGGGCGGTGACAGAAGTACAGGTCGAGATGATCGACTTGAAGCCGTTCCATAGCTTGGTGGCATCCATCGTAAATATGGACCCTGCTCAGGCCGCGCTGGTTGGGGTTCGGCTTGTCTACCACGCCGCCGTACACCTTGCTCGAGACCAAAAAACTGTCTCTGCGCAGTCCAAGTTTCTTGAACGCCTCGCCCATTACCAGTTCCGACTTGCCCCGTTCATAGACTTCCGCATTGTCGAAAAAATTCACGCCGGCGTCATATGCGGTCTTAATCATATCAGCCGCCAGGTCGACATCGGCCTGCTTGCTGAATGTCACCCAGGAGCCGAACGAGAGCTCGCTGACATATGCCCCGGATTTTCCAAGAGATCGGTATTTCATGTATTCCTCCAGGTGACAATATATTCCCGCGCTTCACCCGGGGCAAATGTCCCTTACTGCTCTTCGACGATTACAATGGCGTTGTAAATGATGGTCCGCTTGCCGTCCAGATCGAAGAGGACCTTATTGCCGAATTCCGTGGACTCAACGTCGATTCGCCCTTCGTAGGTTCGAAGGAGTTCCCCATTCTGACCGTAAACCGAAACCACCCGGTTGAGGCCGGTAACCGACGAGCTGAAATCCTTCATGGATCGGGACCACTCTTCGCAGCCGCTTACGCCAATAAGCAGGACGGCGACCAGGGCGATCAGCTTGAAATACGTAATTCTTTGTTTCATTGATATCTCCTGCGGGCTGTACCGCCTGGCGCAGGAGATTATTCATTCACAATGCTAAAATACTCCAAGAAAGGATTTTCCACGAATGTCCCGGGCATCGAAGGCGAAGGGATCTATCCTCGATGCGTAGCGCAGGCTGTAGGGATCGGCGGAGTCGAGGGCCCGTTCCCTGAATCCACCCTCGTCCCAGTGACGGGAGTCCAGGCTGCCATATCGATTATCTCCCATAAAAAAGTATTCCCTCCGGGATAACACTTCATTTTCCGGGAAGGGTGCGAAGTTGCGCATATCGAAATAGGTCTGGACATAGGTGCCGGTGTAATCGTTAAGCTCGGCGAGGGAAGGGGCGAACGACGTGCCGCCGTTACCCATCGAATCGACCATATCCAATAGCGCCCGGGCGAACTTTAGCTTAAAGAGCCGGTTGGTGCGCCGGGCGGATATTTCGAAGGCGGATGCATTGCGTGAGCCGCGGTTGCCTGTGCCGGCGAGCATAAAATCCCGGAAGTCTTCGGCAAAGACCCGGGTATCGGTCAGGGCAAACACGGCATATTCTGCGAGCATGTCTTCGCTTATTTCAAACCAGCCCCGGAAGCGGAAATCCGGCGTCGACCTGACGGCCGGAAGATCTCCAGGCACTGACAGCTCCTCGGCAAGGGCAATCAGTTCCTCGGTTATGTCGTTGGCCCGGCCGGGGTAACTTCCGGTCAGCTCTTCTTTTTCCCTGTCCCAGCGGAGCATTTCTTCACGAACAAGCGGAGAGACCGTGATGCGTTCAATCCTTCTGGTATTTACCGGGAGGTTTGTTACAAAGTTCAGGGCGTGTGAATCGTCGCCCTCGAGAATCCGGAACTCGCCGTCCGTGGAATCGCGAACATAGACCACATCGTCCACCATCATAATCTGCTCTCCGGGCATTCCAATAAGCCGTTTGATCAGAGGTTCCACCACAATGTCGCCGTTGATGTCGATTTTCGGGCGCTGAACCGCGGAGAAGGTGATCATAAACAAGGCATTGTCGAAAAACTCTTTGAGGGCCTGGTTTCTCGGCAGTGTGTGCCTCGGGTTGTCGAGAACGAGCTGATCGAAGCGGTTAACTCCAAGGGTCACCGGGATGTCCACCAGCGAAAGGGGTATGCGCGGATTATACAAGGTTTTCACCGCGAGCACTCGGGAACCGACATAATGCTCGGGAACCATGGACTCGGTGGGAATCTGGTAGAGCTGGAAAATGAGCGAGTTGATAAAAATCACGAACACGATGGTCCATAGAATCGCGTCCACCCATGACAGCACTTCTGCTGCGAAGCCTCTAAAAACCTTGACCGGCACGGCCTTCCGCCGGGACCCTTTTTTCTCGAAGGTGATTAGTCCCAGGCGCTTGAGGTTTTCTTTGTGGTTTACCGAGCGGTAGAGGGGGATGTACAATCCGTAGGAGAGCACGACCATGGCATAAAGCGCATAATAGACCGGCAGCTCAATGGCCTCGTTGCTCCAGGCAAGTATGAGATTTACCGAGGAGAGAATAAACTGAATCAGGCCGAAGTATGATGCGCTCTTCTTCGCGATAATGAAGCCTTTTTTATCGACTCTTTGATCATCCCTGCTGCTTCGGTACACCCTGTACAGGAGCAAGCCGGTGCCGCCGGCCGCCAGAAGCGACAGCATTATGGTGATGGCGTTACCGGAAAGAATACCCGAGAGTAGGGTCATGATCGTAGCCGGAATGAGCCAAATGAGCAGGTGCAAGCCTTTGGTGCCGAAATTCTTTTCAAGCCATGAGTTGGCGCGTTCTACATGTGGTTTCATTATCCTATATATACACTGATTATCTAAAAGGTAACAGATCTCTTGCAAGGAGAAGGTGTGGAGGCAGGACTATTGCAGGAGGCCTCAGACCGGCCAAAGCTGCTAACCGGTGGCGGTTTCAAGCCGGCGGTGGGCGATAGCCGGCTTTATTTTCCTCTCGTCCATCAGGCTGAGGGTTTGTCGAAGTAGAAACCCTGAACGTATGTGGCGCCGTTTGATTTGACCCACTCATAGTCGAGTTCGGTTTCGACTCCTTCGGCGACGCTGCAGATATCAAGCTCATTACTCAAGTCGAGAATACTCCGGGTAATTGACTGTTTAAAACGGTCTCCCGACACATTTTGAATTAGTTCCATATCGAGTTTTACGATATCCGGTTTAAGCTTGTGAAGGAGATTCAGGGACGAATATCCGGCTCCCAGATCATCAAGGGCAATGAGAAAACCGTGTTCCCGGTAGACCTTAATGATCGACAGCATTCGGTTCAAATCGGCATTTTTATCGCTTTCCACTATTTCGAATACGATATCCTCCGGCTTGAGGTCGGTGACGGCTATGGCAGCGAATGTCGATGACAGGCAGTTTTCCGGGGAGTAGATCGATGTCGGGTTGAAATTTATGAAGAGTTTTTCATTCCAACCCCTGTCGGCCGCATTTCTTACTGCCGACAGCCGTGCTTCCCTGTCCAGAAAAAACAGTAAATCCGCCTTCCTCGCTACGTCGAATAGCTGTCCTGCGGGGACAATGCTTCCGTCATCGGCTATTCCCCGCAGCAATGACTCCCTGCCGTATATACGCTCGGGTTCTGCGGCGCTGCGGATAGCGTGGTAATGGCTCGTGATTTTTTTGTTCCTGAGAATTTCCGTCAGCCAGGTCGCATCGGCCAGGGTGAAAATAGACAGGAGATTTTCCATATGAATGAGATCCCTCATTTCCGGCTTTTTCCCCTCTGGCAAGACCAGGGCTCTGGCTGATTCGAGCTCTGCTTCGCTGAACTGCTGCTTGTAATCCCGAAGTATTTCTATGAGTGTGGCAGATGGCAGGGTGGAATGCAGTATGCCCTGATCGCTTTCAAGCGGGTAGCCGCTTTTTTCAAACGCCTTTTGGAGTTTTTCTCCGGTAGCCATAATAGCCGGAGATATGTAAATGCTGCCTATTTCCGGAAGGCCGTCGGGGATTAATTCACACCGGTCGCAGAGCGGGGTTTTTATGGTTTCATCCATGTTCACATCCTACTGAGAAAAACTACATGCTATAAGCTAAGGGTAATGGCCGCGCAACGCAAAATCAAATTGAAAGACCGAAGCTGTATTTTCAAACGGGCATATACTTGTCGGCAATCTCGTTGCTGATGTCCCAGATTTTCCGTCCCAGTTCCCGGTCCAACGCATGAGGCGCGGGTTTTTCTTCGGTGGTCAGGTTAAAAAACCGGCCGCTTACCCCACGTAGGTCGGGGTCCGATGCAAGATAGTGAATGGCCAGACCCGAAATCGCCACATCATCGAGGCCGGGCTGAACCATGGTTTTCTGGAACCAGCGGTACAGCGGACCGTTGTTGTTTCCCACATTGGTGCGTACAGCGCCGGGATGCATTGCATTAATGCTCAAGCCGAGCCCGTCAGCCGATTCAGATTTTGGCGGGTCAGGCTCATTGCTCTCGCCTATCCCGCTGATCTGTTCGGCAAACTCCCAGGTGCACAGAAGTTGAGCGGTTTTCGCCGCCCCGTAGGCCCGCAAGCCCATATAGGGCCTGCGCTGCCAATCCAGATCATTGATATTAAGGCCGAAAAATCGGTGACCCTGGCTATTAACCTGAATAATCCTTCCCTTGCCCCGGGCTGTCATGCCCGGCAGCAGCGCCCTGGTGAGGATAAACGGGGAGAGATGATTTACCGCGAAGACCATTTCGAATCCTTCGGAGGTGAGTTCCCGGGTCGTCATGTGGATTCCTGCGTTATTTACCAGGATGTCCGCCTGTTTGCCTCGGTCCAGGACCTGTTTTGCTGCCCTTGCAGTCTCGTTCAAACAGGAGAAATCCGCAGTAATAGAGTCGATTGAACCTGTTAATCCGGAATTCCGCAGTTCTGCTATGAGGGTTGTGGTCTTAGCGGGATTCCGGTTGATGAGCAACAGGTCGGCTCCGTATTCTCCCAGGCGGCGGGCCGCGGCCAGTCCGACGCCGGAGGTTGCCCCGGTTACAATTGCAAGCCGCCCGTCAAGCCGTTCTTCGCTGACAGCCGGCGGCAGTTTGCCGTTTCGGATCACCTGCTGCATGTCCCTGAAGCTGTACTCTTTGAGGTATTTGAACATATCAGCCGAACTTTTTGCTCATGAATCGTCGATAGGGCTTGGCAAACCAGGGGATGTTGTCGAATATGTCGCCCCATAAATCATAGTAATCCCGTTGATGGGTAATCATCCCGTGTTCATCAAGGCTCAGTTTTGTTGTGCCGTACAGGGTTGAACTGGGGAATTTTTTAAACATCATGGTCATTTCCCACTGCATAAATACCGAACGTTCACCCATGACGATGTCGGGAATATACATGCGCAATTCCTTGCAGCGATCGGTGAGGCGCTGGCACAGCTCCTTGAAATTCTCCTTGCCTTCCACCTGCTGTATCGAGTCCTTGAACACGATGTCCTCGCGGTAGTAGGGGAAGATGTGTGACCAATCAGGTTTTCCGTGAGTGTTGTAGGTTTTCGACCAGAGTTCGAGTACCTGCTTGCTGTCGCGTAGCGAATAGTCCGTCATTATGTTCCTCATCTCGGGGGCTGCTCACCCGTGTATTTGAACCAGTTGCGGAATCAGTAAAATGCCGGTTCCGGGGGGAAAATATCTTCCCTAATCGCCAGCAGGGCCTGGCGTCCTTCCATGCGGGAATCCACAGGCACCAGAATGACGGGGTTCAGTCCCGGGTCGGCATTCTGGATATTGTTGGACGGCTGACGCAGAATCCTCATATTTGCATCGATGACGAACTGCTCCGACAGGTCTTCCACATGCCCGGTAATGCGGCCGTCCCGCTGAAGGGTGAGGTAGTAGCGGTAGATCTCTCTTCGGGTGATGTATATCTCACCGGAAATAATCCCTCCAATGGTAATGCCCACCGTAACGCCGGGCTTGCCGTCATTGTCCGCATCGATAATGTTCGGATCGTTCGGGTTCCGGGAAAGAGCCATAGACGGATCTCCCGTGATGCCCAGGAGAACCGGAGTTTCCGGGCGGTACATCCGCCAAAGGCCGTCCACAAATTCGAGCTCCACCTCCCGGGGTTCCGGCTCGATGGCTTCAACGGCGGCGGGGTCGAATCGGGTCTGGACATTTTGCTGATTAAGAATATAACTGGCAAAGAGAAAATCGTTGTACTGGTACAATCTGTCCCCTTCAGCGACGAAGTCGGTGTACCCGTAGCTGACAATGAAGCTCCGCATTGCCGTCCTGGTGCTGTTATCCTCATACGCTACAACATCAAAATGAGCATATCGGCCGCTTATCGCCTCAATGGCTTCATTCCTGGTTTGGGGGTATCGGTTTCCCGAATCGGGGAATTGCAGATCATAAAGGGGGGAATCGGGCCAATTCTTGGGGCCGCCGCACGAGACAAGGGTCATGAAAAATGCGGCGGTGAATATCGCATAAGCGACGCCTTTGGTTCTATGGTCCATGTCATTACTATACCGGCTTTGATCAGCTCTGACCAATGAAATTACTCGGCTGGTTTACAACTCATCGTGCTTGCTGCGGTCCAAGGCCCAGATCTGACTGCCCCGGGCAAAGGCCTTCTTTCTTGCCAGAATCATGTACCAGGCTGTGGTGACCACAATATACCCTGCGGCTACGCCAAGGCCCGCCAGAAACCACCGCATGTCTCCGGTTTGATAGGCCTTAGCCGGGAAGTTAATCGCGAGGATAAAGGGAATGGCGGCGACGAAGGTGATGCCCGAAGCGTAACTGTAATCAGATGCCACCGGGGTTTCGAACTCCGGATCCAACACCCGAAGCAATGCCAGCCCGGTTGTGAGGGTTCCGGTGCATGCGCCGTATATAATTATAGTGCGTAAAAAGCGGTTATCGCTGAACACCCGGGATCCCATCCAGGGAATCACCGTCAAAATAATCGCGGTTCCCACGACTGCCGTAATGACGATGGGCAATAAATATCTTACCGCAACCACCAGGCTGATGGCGGCGATGGAGCTGGTAACCATAAAATCGACGGAAATTCCCGAGACCCGGCTGAGCATGGCGTTGTCCAGAATATGGTCGACCTTGAGGCGATTCATAATGTGGCGAATCAGAAGTCCCATGAGTGCGGCGAAAATGAAGCTTATGCCCCAGAGATTGGTGGCTAATTCGGTCCCCATCGGTCCGGCGAATGCCAGGAGCCAACCCATACCCTTAAGGAACAGATAGCTCATCAAATACGTAAACAGCACGAACATCATGTTCGCCGTAAGGGAGTCGATGGCTTCGGTCTGGGTGGTCTGATATGAGCCCGGGCTCAGGCGGCTGCTCCGGGAGAAAATACCGGTCTGAACGTCGCTACGTTTGATTTTCCTCATGTAATCCGGACTAATCCAGTGATGGCGGATTCCATAGTGTATGAGAAAGATACCGCCGAAGCTCGCCATGATGAACCCCAGAGCGGCGAAGGTAAGTCCGACGGTGCCCGCATCCTCAATTCCGAACACCCGCCAGCCTTCGCCGATCGCAAAGGCCTGACCGGGGCCCAACGCGAATCCCAGGGGGAAGAGGAAGCCGAAGCTGTGGAACAGGTCCGGCATTATGGTATTCATAAAAATAAAGGTGAGGACGATTCCCAGAAATGCCTGAACGCCGTATTGATTAAGGACGATAACCGCCTGGGCCTGTCGGTTTCGGCCAGCCCCGCTGCTGCGGGTGGTTTTGCGAAGGGTGAGGGCGATGAAGGACATGCTCAGCAGGTGATAGGCGATTTCCCCCAAATACTCCTGGGTAAATCCCATGCGGGGGAAGACGAAATTATAGAGGGGAAGCAGAATAAAGCCGGCGACTATCGAGTTCGGAATAAGATAGCGCTGAAGGAAGCGGATTCGCGAACGCAGGAAGGTCGCGATTATCAATCCGATGGCGATAATGCCCGCATGGATGTAAAAATTCCAGTTGAAAGACATAGAACCTCCGTTCCGGTTTGAATCAGGGGGTTCTCTAAGTATAGGGCAAAAACTCTTTTCTGTGGTTCCCGTCCGGCACTCGCCGCTCTCATTCTGCGGATCCGGGCCGGCATTGGAGCTGTTCCCCCGCCGGCGTTATTCCGCCTTATCGTATGGCTATTATCGCGCCTTTCCTCGGATCGCCGAGGCTGCCGATGCTGGCGGCATTCAGGCCTTCGGCGAGGAGAATTTCCTCAACCTGTGCTGAGGCTTCCTCAGCCGCGCTGATGAGCAAGCCACCGCTGGTTTGGGCGTCCGCCAGGATGATTTTTCGGTAATCCGACGGATTGAGGTCCACATGGGGCTTGCAATAGTTCCAGTTTCGTTTGGTTCCCCCGGGAATCTGACCCTGAGATATATAATCCTGAACGGGGTCAAGCACGGGCACCGCTTCGAAATTGATTTCCGCGGAAACCCCGCTTCCCCGGCAGATTTCAAGCAGGTGGCCTAAAAGGCCAAAACCCGTAACATCGGTCATGGCGTGAACGCCGGAAATCGCCCCCATTCGGCTCCCGACCTTGTTGAGGCGGAGCATGGTTTCCGGTCCGAGGCGGCCATGCTCCGGTTTGAGGGCGCCGTTTTTTTGTGCGGTGGACAGAACGCCGATGCCCAGGGGCTTGGTGAGGTAGAGTCTGTCCCCCGGCATGGCCTTGTCGTTTCGTTTGAGCTCAGGCAGATTTACCAGCCCGTTCACCGCAAGTCCGAAGAGGGGTTCGGGATTGTCAATGCTATGCCCTCCGGCCAGAGGTATGCCCGCGTCGGCGCATGCCCTCCTGCCGCCTTCAACCACCCGGTTTGCGCTTTGGGTGTCCAGGGTGCCCAGCGGCCAGCCGAGAATGGCGATGGCGACGATAGGTTTTCCACCCATGGCGTACACGTCGCTGAGGGCATTGGTTGCGGCGATTCGCCCGAATTCAAAGGGATCGTCGACGATGGGCAGGAAAAAATCCGTCGTGCTTATCAGGCCCCTGCCGTCACCCAGATCGAATACTGCCGCATCGTCCCTGCTGTCATTGCCGACGATGAGATTGGGAAAGACCCAGGACTCCCGGGATGTTTGCAGCACTTCTTCAAGGACTGCGGGAGACAGTTTGCATCCGCAGCCGGCGCCGTGGCTGTATTGGGTTAATTTGGGTTCGACCTGGTCATTCAATGGGTTCTCTCCTTCTTGCCGCATCTATATGTGCCGCCTCAATTGTGCCGCCTCCGTCCTTACTGTATCCAGGAGCAGATCGGCGTTCTCTTCCGGATCGGTTCCGGGTGCGGGAATAACGCTGATGAGTGCGGCATCCCGGCGTTCCATGCTTCGCCTGTAGGCTTTGTCGTAGTATTGCAGGCAGATGCCCGCGGCCTCGCTTATGTTTCCCCCGTCTAATGCATTGTGCGCCATGGCAGTGCGTTCGCCCCCGAGTCTTTTTGCAATCATGTCGACCGCTGCGCCCAGGGCCTCCCGGGGAAAGCCGCCATAGATTTTGCACAATAATTGGATTCGCTTGTCCACCGGCACATCGAGGAAATAAAGCCGGCTGTGTGTCATTTTATCGAAGAGGGCCTTGGGCACGGCGACCCGGCCGATGTTTGTGCTCTCGTCTTCGAGCCAGATGGTCTGTCCTAAATCGAGGGATTGTAGAGCCGTAAAAAGCTGGTTCTCAAACTGCTCGTTTCGAGGTTGGGATTCCTCCCCCAGTGAGCCGAAGGCCGAGCCCTTGTGCCTGGCCAGACCCTCGAGATCGACCGTTTGGTAACCGCGCTCTTGAAGTACCTGTAGAACCCGGGTTTTTCCGCTGCCAGTGTATCCGCCGAGGACGGACAAGGACATCGGTTCGCTGAACAGCTCCAGAACCACGCGGCGGAATGCCTTGTATCCTCCCTCGAGAACCAGAACCTGGGAAAATCCGTTAGATGCCAAATGGTCCGCGAAGGCCTGGCTGCGCATTCCTCCCCGCCAGCAGTGAACGGCGGCTTTACCGTCCGGTGCATGGCGGAGAGACTCATCGATAAACTGTTCTAGCTTTGGCTGGACAAAATCCCTGCCCAGGGTGACTGCCGCTTCACGGCCCTGTTTTTTGTAGACGGTCCCGACCTCCGCCCGCTGCATATCGGAAAAAAGAGGAATAGTGCACGAGCCGGGAATATGGCCCTTGGCATACTCTCCCGGAGACCGGACGTCAATGAGTGGAACCGACTTGTGTTCTCGATAAAATTGCTCGATTGAAATGCGTGTTACGGCTATGGGCTCAGCCCTCCGAATTGCATTGTAGCCCGAGGGCGCAGCCCTGTATATGCGGGTTTGCTGTCAATGTTCGCGGGTAATTCGCTGTGACTCAGATGCAGGAAAAGCGAACGCTTCGGTTCTTCCCCAGGTCTTTTGCCCGGTAGAGGGCCTGGTCGGCCCGGAATATCAGCAGGTCCGGTTCCTTCCGATCCTCATGGCGGAACTCGGCGCAGCCCAGGCTTACGGTTACCCGCTCCTCTTGCTGGGTAAATGCATTTTCAACCGCCCTGCGTATGCGCTCGGCAATGCGTTCAGCCTGGCCCTCGTCGCTGTGAGTGAGGATGGCGGCAAACTCTTCTCCCCCGAAACGCGCCAGATAATCGGCATTTCGGAGCTGGTCCTGGGCGGTCTCGCAGACCTTCCTGAGAACCGAGTCCCCATACAGGTGACCCTTTCTGTCGTTAACCTTTTTGAAATCATCGAGATCGAAGAGAATCAGCGACATTTTCATATCGTGCCGTATGGATAAATCCATCTCGCGCTGCAGCATTTCGTACATCCAGCGCCGGTTGTATATGCCTGTAAGCGGATCGCGGATTGAGATTTTCTTCATTTCTTCGAAGAGTTGGGCGTTTCTCAGGGCTATGGCAACATGATTGGCGAAATTCTGACCGCTCTGCATTTCCCTCTGGGTGAAATACGGACCGTCAACGCGGTCGAAGGTCATTACGCCAACCAGTTCCTGTCGGTGGATCAGGGGGAGTCCCATCCAGCAGGAAACCCTGCGTTCCGCCACCCGGGAAAATCCCGGGAAACGAATGTCCGGATCCTCATTGAGGACTAGGGGCGCACGATTCTCCACTACTTCGGTGTTGGGGTTGTCGCCGGGGATGGCAAACCTCAAACCCATTAGCTTGTCCAAGGAATCGAACCCCCGTCCCCCGGCAATTTCCAGGTGATCTCCTTCCATAATTTGGACCGATGCGCTGCTGAAGGGAATGACCTGCCGAGCCTGATCCAGAATGGCGTTTATTGTATGTTTGAGATCCAGGTGGCTGTTTATAATTGCCGCGGCGGAAGCCAGGGTGGATGCCTCCTGGGCGAGATGCTCGGCGCGCTGTTTTTCCAGCATCTGTTCGGTCATGTCGTAGTCGAACCCGATATAGTGGCGAATGCTTCCGTCGGCATTCCGGGAAACCGTGAGGCTGGTCGAATACACCCAGCGCCATTGGCCGCCTCTGGTTTTGATTCTGAATAAGACGCCGTTATCCGCATCTGACCCGTTTTCAAGGTTCGCCAGCGCGGCCTTTAAATCTCCAACATCCTCGGGGTGGACATGCTCCATAAACCGCTGATCCCGCATCTCGCCTTCGTCATAGCCCCATCGGTACCAGTACTTGTTCGGGTAGACGACTCCGTGCTCCCGGTCCTGGATAAACAGTCCGAGTTCCCGAAGTTTCGCAATAAAAAGCGGGAGATCGATTTGCAGTGCGAATTTTGCCATGTCCTTCCGGATTCGCTCTTCAGGACTGTCATTTTTTACGCGATCATTCATGTCGGCCGTTTTTTGTCGTCATAGGTAATAGACATTATACCTGATATAAAATAATTGGGGAATTATTAGGCAGAAAAAAACGGCGGAGACAATGCTCCGCCGTTTTTCCATTCCTCTGACTGCTGACCGCTGGATCGTCAGGCGATAAAGAAGGTTATCCAGATTCCAAACCCAATTGCAATGAGGCCCCAAATGGAGAAGAAGATCGTGGTCCCTGTTTCACCAAGGAGTTTGACGAAGCCCTGGACCTTGCCCAGTTTCCAGATCGGCTCAAACTTGAACACTCCGATAACGATACAGGCTACTCCATAAACCAGCAGAAAAATTCCTAAAAACAACATATGCGCTCCTTCCGGGTTTGTACCCGATTCTATACCGGCGGATAGCCGGTCTGCTTTTATGCAACCGTCGAGAGTCCTTTGGCAATTTTTCCCCTAAGCAGCAGGAAGTATACACCTGCCACGGCGAAGGCGGTGCCGGACTTCCAGATTACCGATATCCAGTCCGCCGTCTGGGTGAAAATTCCTTCGAGGATGTCGTAGGTCCAGTACATCGGTGACCACCAGACGACCCAGTGCCAGTTGCGGGGAAGAAGGGTGGCTCCGAGAATGGCGAAAATAAACACCATTGAACCGACCTTCCCGATCCCCATAGCCTCTACTTCATTCTTGCCCATCCCCCCGATAAAGAGTCCGAATACCAGGGCCGATGAAAATGACAGGATTATAACCACGATCATCTGGAGGATGTTTATCCCCGCCAGACCTAAAACAAACACCGCAATTACCGAGTAGACAAGAGTGACCAGGAAGGGGAACAGGCTCCTGCCGACATAATAGTCCGCCGTTGAAACCGGACTGGTCCTCAATGCCAGAATGGTGCCTTGATCCTTGTCCTCAACAATCGCCAGGCCCATGATAAATGCCACCATGATGTTTATGAAGACGATGAATATCGAACCGCCCATTGTCGCCACCGGCGAAATTGCCGTTCGATCCGACAGTTCCGCGGGGACTCCCGAGCTGAAGCTGGTGATTCGGGGGATATCGGGATAATTCTCCGACAGGTACAGCTGACGAATGAAGCGGGTGGTGATAGTGAAGCTTTCGTTCTCCACGCCGGTTCGCTCGACCACCGAGACATATTGCCCGTTCAGAGGGTCCCAATACAGCCCCTCCAGCTCGCCCACCGCCCGAAGCCGCCGTTCCATTTCTTCAGTGGTCGCATGTGGAATTACCTCGCCTATTTCCGCAAGCACGTCGATGACCGATTGATCCACGGCGTTGGGCCCCTGAGTGACCACTGCGAATTTCGCCGTGGTGCTGTCTACCGCCGGAAGAAAGCTGCGAAGTATCAGCAGTATGACTATGGGCACAATCATGAGGTATGCGCCCATGAAATTCTTGAAACTCATGCGGATATCGAATATGAAAATTCGCCATAGCTGTTTCATATCAGGCCTCCTTCCGTATGCGGACAGTAAAGAATGCCGCGGTTACCGGACCCAGCACCGCAGCCAATAGGGCGAGAACTCCGGCGCTCCGCCAGATTAGGTCGGCATTATTGTCGGGGAACATGGCCGCATCCAGTCCGAACAGGCTGTGAAACGTCGGTATGAGCTGTATCCATCCCGGTGAAAAAACCGGATTCAGGAGCGATACCCCCGGCAGGGCAAATATCAGCATGAGTACGAAGACCCAGCCGATAGCCTCCATCGGACCCTTGTAAAATGACGCCAGGAAAATCCCAATGGACGACATGGCCAGAACCGTTACGATCATTACCAGAAGGCCCTCCAGGTATCCCGCAAAACCCATTATGGGAAGGTAGATGATGGAGAAATTGAGAACGCTCACCGCAGTTATTACCAGGTGCTTGCTGAAGACGAACATGCCCAAACCGGAGGGTGACAGTCGGTAAGCCCTGATTGTGGCGTCCATCCTCTCCTGGCCGATGAGGGACACCATGGCGAATAATCCTATTAGCCCGATATTGAAGACGATGACCGGCGGCAGCAGCTGCTTGTTAAAGGCAGGAATTACCTGCTCACCGCGTTCCAGGGCTTCGACCCGTACAGAGGCGTACACATCGGCGGGGTATCTGCCGGCGGGAGGGTGCAGAATGTTCATCAGGTCCTCAAGATCCACTTCCAGGTAATCAACAAGGGCCTGCTTTGTGTAGGGCTGGGTAAGGGCTTCAATCTGATAGCGCCCGCCGGGGGCCGAATCGATAATCAGACCGATTGCGCTCCGGTCCTCTGTCATTCCGGCGATGAGTTCTTCCCGATCCGCGACATAGTATTCCCCCATGACCTGTTCATGATCCGGCACGTTTTCCTGTACAAAGCACTGGATTATGCCCGTATTGTCGAGTATATATGCCCGGCCTTCGGTGCGCACATCTTCGGGAATCACAAACAAGAGCAGGAGCATGAATACAACGGAAAAGACGATTTCCAGCAGAAGAAAAATGTCCTTGAATCCAAGAACGATGTCCTTGCGCAGGAGATTAAGCAGTTTTTTCATAGCTTCCTCCTATTCGAGACCACGTCCGGTGAGTTTGATGAAAATATCCTCCAGGGAGGGTTCGAGCGAGTGAATGGTTTTTACATCGTGCTCTCCGATGAAGTTTTGCAGCTGCTGCTTCCCATCTCCCTGCATGCTGAACTCCGCAGCCTGCAGTTCGCCGTTTACCTCGTACTCGACTTTTGCCATGAGCTGTCCGTATTTAAGCTTCAGATTTTTCGGGCTGTCGACGGCCACCAGGCTTCCGTCCACAATAAAGGCAACCCGGTCGCAGAGTTCATCGGCGACAAACATATTGTGGGTGGTCAGAAAAATGGTCGTACCCTCGGCCTGCCGCCGCCGAATAATCGACTTGATGCTGTTTGCCGTCGATGGGTCGAGTCCCATGGTCGGTTCGTCCAGAAACCAGATATCCGGATTATTGATCATTGACCGGGCGAACCCCAGGCGCTGCTTCATACCTTTCGAGTACTGTCCGGCTTTTTTGTCAGCGTCCTCGGCCAAGCCCACCATTTCCAGCACCTCCATGGGATCCATGGTCGGCCTGTCGTAGAGTTGGGAGTGAAATTTCAGGTTGTCCTTGCCGCTGAGCTTCTTGTACACGTTTGGAATCTCGAAGCCCATTCCGATTCGGTTGAAGAAATTTTTGTCCGGATGTCCCCTGCGGGTATCGCCGTCGATACTGATGCTGCCGGACTGGATCTGCTGCAGACCGGCAAGAATTGCCTGTGTCGTGGACTTGCCCGCGCCGCTTGGTCCCAGAAAGCCGAAAATTTCTCCCTTGGCGATGGAAAAACTGACGTCCTTCACCGCGGGGACCTTGGATTTCTGGTATGTGTGGGTCAAATTCGAAACCTCGATCATGCTCATACGCACCTCCGATAAGCAGATTGGATGACTGACTTTTGTAGTATTGTACTGTTACTATAGTACAATAATACATCCACACAAGTTACTTATCAAGATTAATTATGTAAAACTTTGAGATTTCTTTTTTTGATTCGCTACCCCGCAAAAGGCGATTCACAGAGCCTGAGAACTCCCGTGAGGGGATCACTTTCGACTTCAATTCCAAGCGGAAGAATAATCTGCGGATCGCAGTGACCGAAGCTGAGGTTTGATGCGATGGGCAGTTCCGGATGCCCGAATTCATCCCCTACCACCCCTGTCAAAACCGAGTCCAGTGCCGCCTTCTCCTCGACGCTGTATCCCCGGGCCCTGCTGAACATAATTCCCCGGATACGGTCGTAGACCCCCATGGCTCCGTAGTTCCGCAGCCAATATCGGACGAAATCCACTGGTGGAACTTCTTCGGAGGTTTCGAAAAACAGCACCTTATCGTTCCAAAAATTCTCATCGGGCCAGTAGCGGGTGCTCTTTTGCATTTCCAGGACCTCGATGCACCCTCCCCATAGCTGACCGCGAAAAGCTTTTTCACCCTGGAGCCATCGCCGGCCATCGTCATAACTCTGCGGATTAATTTTGCCGACGTTCTCCCTGCTCCATGGGGGATAGCCCTCGCTGTAGGCGGTAAAATCGGGGATGGCTGCCTCCGCACCGCGGCCGAACAGAAAATCATTGAAGTACTCGCCATACCCGGCGCCGAAGGCAGGAAGCTGGGAAAAGCCCGCCATCACCGAAGGGCCGTTGAAGCTGACCAGTCCGAGGCGGGCGAAATAGCTGGTGTAGCCCGAGGTATCGGAGAATCCCATAAAGAACTTCGGATTGCGTTGAATGGCCTCCAGATCCAAAAATTGCAGGACCCGGACTGAATCGCTTCCGCCGATAGAGGCAATGATTCCCTGTATCGAGCTGTCTGCAAAAGCTTCATTAATATCGTCGGCCCGCATTTGGGGCCGGGAAAAGAGCAGGCCGGCATCGGCCCGGGCTGTGGGGAACTCAACCACCTCGAGCCCGAGGCTGCGCATATTGGCAAGACCTGAGTCATACACGTGCGGACAAACCGATGGACCGCCCCATGACGGGGAGATTATCGCTACCCGGTCACCGGGTTTGAGCTGAGCAGGTTTTGCGTTGGAATTTAACATGAGTTTTGCTCCATTACATTGGGTATGGGGGCCGGATCAGATTTACGCGCGCATCGCGCCCCGATGATCCGCGCGCAAGGGAGTTTATCCGATCCAGTTAAGAAGCAGTTCTGAAAAACCTTCGATCCGTTTTCGGTTCAGGATAAAGAAAAGACTTTTGTTTCCCCCGGCGCGCTTTGTTATGAGGCCGGCCTCCTCAAGGATGGCCATGTGCCGGGAGATCGTCGATTTTGCGTAGCCCATTCGCTCTCCGATTTCTTTTTGATTCATTTCCTGATTTGCAATGAGCAAAAGGATTCGAAGCCGGCTTTTATCAGAAAGGGCGAATGCAAGCCCGGAGATCTGGTCGATACCGGCGGATCGCCGATGGGTATCATTAAAAGGTATATCCCATGCGAGCACGAAGGATTCACCTGCGTCGTAACCGATCATCATGTGGGGAAACGCGAACATGCTCACTACGATCCCGAAACCTTTCATGCTCGCCGCATCAAAATCCATATCGAGCCACTTATCGAGAACAATGACATCTTTTGAGGGGCGATGGACAACTCTGTCGGAGATGCTGCCGACAAACTCTTCAACGCTGCTGTCGGCAATGCGTTGACGTCCGTAGAGAATACGTTCCCGAATCGCGGTCTCCCTCTGGTCAATCAGCGGTTTGAAATAGGAACGGTGGAAGTACCCGAGGAACTCAACCAGCCTGACCCGGTCATCAGCGCTGAGGCGCTCGTCCCCCGGCTCACGATAATTGGCCGGATCAGAAAGAAAGGACTGATAGTCCTGAGTAAACCCGTCCGCCCCGATAAGGTCAGTATCATCCCCAAAAAAGGAGTCAAGTCGGAGGAAGCCGCCGACCATTTCTCCGACTGTTTGGAAATCGGCTCGCTCCTTGACGCTCATTCGCGAAAGTACCCGGTATGCCCATTCGCGATGATCCGGGTGATGGTCCGGTTCGCCGAGGACGTCAAGGCAGAGGGCTATCTCACTGGCCTGGGAGAAATACACCGTAGTAATCGCATTGAGCCGGGAGGCATTGTGGATAGTAATCGTGACGGGGCTCCTGATAGTACTGGCTCAGTATATCACGCCGCGTCCTCAGCTGTAACTCAGGTCCCCTCGCTCTTTTCCCCGCCGCTCCCCAAATCGGAGCAGGTCTGTGGCGAGGATGCCATATGCTATTGCCAGCAGAGCCAGGACACCTGCCGAGCGGAGCATGGCGCCGTAGTCCGGTTGCTCAGTGAGAGCCAGGCGGATTAGGCTGATCGAATGGGAAATAGGGTAGAGAAGAGCCATACCGGCGAACCCTGCCGGAAGTGCTGAAACCGGGAAGCGGAATCCCGAGAAGAAGTCTGCTGGGGTTTCAAAAAGAGCATAAAGAAATCGGGCATTCCGCCCTATGAGGAAAACCGACGAGACGAAAGCCCCCCAGGGTATGCTCGCCAGGATTACATACATTATGCTTCCGGCCACCAGAAACGGGTGTACTAAAGAAATATCGAAAAGAATAATTGCCGAAGCCATCAAGCTGACAACGCTAATCACTGCACTTATTACCGCGCTCAACGAGAGACCCATTAACCAGGCCAAACGGGAAGCCGGTGAGAGGTATAGTATTTCCAGAACGCCGAAATCCCGTTCCGTACTTATACCCATGCCGATTCCGATGTATTCCTGGAAGAGGAACAGAACGAATATGCCTGAAAATAAGTAGGTCCACAAATCCAGGTCTCCGCTCACAGCCGGTACGCCGCCCTTTCCGTCCCAGAACGGTGCATAGGACAAATAGACGCTTGCTATATGAAGCAGGGGCCAGAGCAGCTGTTGAAGGAAGAATACCGGGAGGTTGAAGTGTATCCTGCGAATTGTGTTTGTCAGCTGCATCTTGTAAAGCAACGTCAGATTGCCGGGGCTCATGCAGTAATCCTTGATGATAAGCTGAGAACTGCCTCTTCCAGGTCGGGCCGTTCGCTTTCGTACCGGATATCCCGGGCATCATTACGGTTCAGGACTTCAATAATCTTGGAAGCAATGGGGGAGTCGCTGCGAACCGAGAAACGCATTTCCCGTGCTTTGATTTCACTGCACTCTGTGTTTTTACCGATGCTTTTGAGTATTCTGTTCACCTGGTCCTGGGATGTGACCGAGCAGGTAAAGCTGTGCCTGGTAGAGAGGCCCAATCTGCAATTCAGCTCCGCCGGGCTGCCATGAAATATCATATGGCCTTTATCCAGAATTGCGATATTCGGACACAACTCTTCTACTTCTTTCATATAATGGCTCGTGAGCACCACGGTGCGCCGGGGGTCGCTGAGGAGCCGGTCGCGGATAAAACTGCGAATCTCGCTGGCAAACTCCACGTCCAGCCCAAGGGTCGGCTCATCCAGAAAAAGGTATTCCGGATCATTTATCAGCCCCCGGGCGATTGACAATCGCTGTTTCATGCCCCGGGAGTACTGTTCGACCCTTCGGTTTCCCTCTCTGCTAAGGTTGACGAATTCCAAGAGCCTGTCGGCATGAACCTTAGCCTCCTTACCGGTCATTCCATATAGCGCTGCAAAGTATTCAAGATTTTCCCTGCCGCTCAAGCGAAAATACAGCATCCGGTCGCTTCCGGTTATCATGTTCACCTTTGCCCGAATGACTGATTCATTATGTATGCTGTCCGCCCCGTCCAGCAGAATGGTTCCGTCTGTCGGTCTGAGCAGAGTTGCCATCATTTTTATTGTAGTGGTTTTACCGGCTCCATTAATTCCGAGAAGCCCGAATCCCCCCCGATCGATTTGCAGGTTGAGGCCGACTACTGCTTCAGTCTCGTCATTACTGCGCAAAAGTCTTTTGGTCACATAGGTCTTGCGTACGTTCCGTAGTTCAATCATCGGTACCCCCTTATATTGCGATTGCTATGACAGGTGTTTCTCAACGGCCCGCCGCTCGATAACGGGCAATAACATTAATCCGAGAAGCGAAGCGCCAAACCCGAAGGCGAAACGGGGAATATCCGCCGAACCGAGCTCTGATGAAACAGGCAGCAATCCTATGCGCACCAGATGAACTGCTCGATGCAGGGGCAATAAAAAGAAGATTTTTTCCAGCCAATCCGGGAGGAATTCAAGCGGAAAGAGAAAGCCTCCGCCCATAATGAGTATTGGAAATATACTGTTCTGGATGAGATAGGTGTCCTTCAGATGTATCATAAGCAGGCTGGTCAGGACTGATATGCCAAAAAGACTGAGGTACAGCAGAGCGAAACCGAGAATGAGCATATACGGGGAAAATTCAAATCTGATGCCCATAATCCCCCCAATCGCAAAGGCCAGAAAAAGGTCAAAAGAAGTGAGGAGTATCTGGGCGCCATGAGCCCCGAGGTAAAACTGCCAACGGGGGAAGGGAGCCAGAAAAACTGATTCTATGGTTCCCTGTCGCAGCTCTGTCATGAGAATGCGGCTTACATTGAGAAATATACTCATGCTGACTGCGTATAGGGCTGCGCCGACGACGATGTAGGCTCGATAGTCCACATCGTCAGTTAGCGTCTTGAAATCCGGAGACGTTTGTCCGGCCTGGAGCTGATAAAGAATCTGGGCTGTAGCGATTATGAACACTGCGCCGGTGATCCTGCTAATGACGAAGTCTATGTATTCCCCCCGCAAAGCTGAAATGAGATTCTTGCGGAGCACTGCCAAAATCAGCATCATGGCCCTCCCAGAAAATGTTAGTTAGTTCGCTAATAAGCGAACTATACAAGTATCGCGCACTATTCAATTTGATGCAAGCACCTTGGATCTTTGACCGCGAAAGCTTCTTTTTGCCCGGATCTCGCGATACAATTGCATCGCAGGTTCTGCACAGGAGGACCGATGTCGACATGGTATCAGCGATGGGCCTTCTCTATGTTGCGTGCCGGCCATATCCGCCGGTTGCTGCGGCGCTATTCGGTGAGTTTCACCGGAGACTTGAGCGAGCCCGATGCGCCGTATCTGTTTGTCAGCAATCATCAGCATATGGCTGACTCGTATATTCTGGCCGCCAGAATGGCCGATCCGGTAATGGGCATGGCCGATCACGAGGCCAGTGAGTTGCTGCAGCGCATCGGGGGAAAAATTCTCGGCCTGTATTTCAGACGGCCCGGAATTGATGATACTGCAGTAATCAGGAAAACCAGGGAGTTGTTGTCCGCCGGCCATAACGTCGGCATTTTCCCGTCGGGCGCCATGAGCTGGACAGGAAGGGATGAGATCAACTATCTGCAGACCGCAAAACTTGCGAAAATTCTCAGGGTCCCCCTGCGGATAGCGCGGATTCGGGGATTATACCTCGCCGGTCCCCGTTGGGCGGAAAGCCCCAGGCGCTGCCCTGTGACAGTGGAACTGTCCCGGCTCTCTGCCGATGAAATCCGCGAACCCAAAGCCGCGGATCTCGCCGCCCTGCTGGAACACCGCATGGCTCATGATGAAGTCCGTGACCTCCGGGGATATGACGTGCGCGGAAAAAACCTTGCGGCGGGAATCCATAATATCATCTGGCGATGTCCGTCCTGCGGTACCCAGGACAGCATGTACGGATCGGCGGACCGCATCAGCTGCCGCGCCTGCTCGGAGGAATGGAATCTTCGCGGCGACCTGACCATCGGCGGTGGCGGATTTTCTGATATTATCCAATGGCATGATTGGCAGTGCGAATCCCTGGTGGTATTTCCTTTCGGACATCATGCGGAGGTATCACCCATAACAACCGAAAACGCAGAGCTGAAAATAGTTCCCCAGCCGGGGGCGAAAAGTGCGGGAGCTGACGGAAAAGCCCCCGCTTCGGGCAGCTACCGCGGGGTATCCGTGCTGCAGGGGGAGAACAGCATTGAACTGGCACTTGCCGGACGCCGCCAGTGGAACCTGCCGCTTCAGTCTATCCGGGCAGCTCGGGTATTAAAGAACCGCAGTTTCTGCTTTAGTCATGCAAACTCCAGATACCGGCTGACGGCACCGGGGGTGAATCTGCTCAAATGGCTGAGGCTGTGGGAACGGGCGGCAGAAATGCGCCGATTGTAAAGGCTTCGCAAGCAAACTATCGGCGGGCGGCGATTTCCCGGCATTTTTTACTGTAATGATCCAGCATATCCCGCTCGAAAGAGTCATTGTCCGGGTACTGACGGCCGAGTACCGGTTGCCACAGGCCGGGGTCTTCCATGCACAGATAAAAAAACACCGCATCCCGCCAAGAATAAAGTTCATCCGCAGCCAGGGAGAACATCTTCCGCTTTATCTCAAAAGGATATGAGTACTTCCCGGCAATCTCCTCCATGGGCATCTGAAGAATTGCGCTCTTGAAATCCCTATTGCGGATTTTTTTTAATACCGGCTTGATGTAGGTGAGGGTTCCCAGGCTGACGAGCACCACCTCCGAAGGAGAGAACCGCCGCTTCATTTCGCGGAAGAGTTGGCGGTACTCTTCTTCCCAGTTTTTGTAATGCACCATAGGATGAAAATGAAACCCGATAGGAATCCCCCTGTCAGCGCAGGCCCGGGCGGCTGACAGACGCCGCTCAAGATCGGCGGTTTGGTGTTCTTCATTCGCTATGACGGCGTCGGTATTAAGCGACCAGGTCACTAGCACATTCGCAGGAACCGGGTTTTCCATCAGCCAACGGATATTGTCTGATTTCGTTTTTAGCTCGAGAATGACCTGTGGTCTTTTCGCTGCGAAGCTCATAAGATTTTCCAGCAGCCCCTCCCGGTTGCCCCACATGAGGGAATCCGATGACTGGCCGGTGCCGATGTGGTAGGGTTTTTCCGAATCCAGGTCCAGGTTCTCCAGCTTGTCGGCGAGATTTCCGTGAAAGGATATTTTTCCGTCATCATAAAATGACTGGATGGAGCAGTAGGAGCAGTCAAAACCGCAGCGGAACACCGCATCCAGGGTGTACAGATTGCAGCAGCGGGTCTTTTCCGACGCCACCGGGCAGCGGCCCATTATATTGCGACCGTCGCTGATCTCGATAAAGCGCGATGTTGTCGCTGGGGGAGCATCAGTCGGGCTCGAGAGATAATCGTGCCCGGCGGCAGCGAGGGTGCGGTAATAATCCCTAAAAGCAGTCATCAGGGTTTCACGCGGTCGGGGACTCCGGAGGTCTACTGTTGCTTCCGGCTTTTTTTGGGCAAAGCTCGCTTCGTTCCACATATTCATGTCCCGCATCATGACCATCAGTTGTTGTTGCTGGGACCGGGTCAGACAGTAGGTCTTGGAGACTTTGCTCAGGTAATCCTTGTCGTCTTCAGAGAGAAGGATGAATAGGGCTTGATTTGAGAGATGCTCCTGACCGTCCTGCATTGCCGGAAGTATACCAGAATCACCCTCGTAATTCAGCGTTTTTATGTGAAGGAGTATTCGAAGCGTCCCGAGGCAGAGCCCAAAACGACTGGTCGGGCATATCGATGCAGGAGCCGCAATACTCGTTCTGGGAATTGATAATCCCGGCCCGCCGGACACCGGGAATTACCTGGAGATCAAAAATCTCGTCCACCGATGATTTGTAGGTGAGCTGTCCGACCTTTGAGGCGGTGGGGAGGTGGATGATTTCTATGCCCGCCCTGCTTGCTCCATCGCTGATTTCCAGATCGCGAAAAATCGACGAGTTCTTTCGTAGCCGCGAATAGGCAATAAAAAGGAAATCACCCCATTTCGCCATTCCGCGGACAAAACCGTTTATTTTCCGCACCAACTCACGCCGTCCGTTTTTCCGGTCAATATGAACCAGTTCACCGGTGGCCGACAATAAGAGGTATAACTCTCCGTCATAGAGCCTTGGTGTATGGGGCATGGGAAGTTCGCGGGAAATAATCTCTCCGTCCGGCAGACTGTAGAGCACCCCGCCCCCGGGTAGTCCCGGTTTCCAGGAGCGCGGGCTGTCCCCCGTGTTAAAGGCCGTGGCATAGGCCGGTTCACCGTTATCCATTGCCATTCCGTTCAAATGGCAGCGGTCCTCCGGCGCCAGTCGGGAGATGGAAGGCGGTTTCCAGGCGGGGTAGAATGAGTAATTCTCTCCGACAATCCCGATGCAGGACATGGTGGTGTTTACCGCCCAAAGTCCCTTATTGCCCCATTCGAGGCTGTGGATATCAAGGGGCCCCGTGTGGTACTCGGCCTGGGGCACATAGATGGTCTCGTAGAGTTCTTTCTGCCGGGGATAATCAGGAGCCAAGCGGGGAGAGGAGCGCAGCACCACCACCCGGGAGCGACAGGCCACTGCCAGGGATGCGCCTCGTATGCCCAGAGCCATTGCCTGCTCGAAGTTTCGCGGCAGCTGTATAAGCTGTTCATCATTCAGAGCCGACAAAAAAATGACCTTGCCAGCCTGGTATGTGGAGACCGCGAGGGTGAGCCCCGCCTGGTTAAAAAATTCCGGGACATTCGGCGAGTAGGTGCAGGTGAATGGTGCTGGAGGCTGATTTACCCTATCCACTAAAACTCGGTGTTCTCAAAAAAGTAGACCTGGGTAGTGCTCGGTCCGTAAACGCTGCCGTACACCGCGACGAACAGATCGACGTCTCCGTCGGCATCGATGTCAGCTGCGTCTAGTTGGATAACAGGGCTGGTAAGCTGGGCAAGGCCGAAGGGATTTATCGTCGCCTGATCAAAATCCAGACGCTGCCGGTCACCGATGTTTTCGATAAAGTAAAAATCGCCCTCCTGGCTGAGGGTGAAGACGTCAATATCCCCGTCCCGGTCGAAATCCGTGGCGGCGATCCGGGGATTTGAACCGGTATTTATGGGCAGGGGCCGGCTGTCTACCAGACCGTAAGGGGCGTAATAGGAGAAATCCGGAGCAGTCGTGCTGCCGTTGTTTCTGCTCAAGGTCAGGCTCCCTTCGGAGTTGGCATATACCAAGTCGAAATCTCCATCGAAATCGAGGTCCGCCGCGGCGAAACGACGGGCATAGGTGGAGTATTGGAGGGACGCGGTGAGCGTTACATCATTGGTAAAATCCATCGAGTTGACGCTTCCTTCATTCTCCACAATTTCGGTGTAAAAACTGCCGTATTGCTCATTGATCTGGATTAAATCCAGATCGCCGTCGGGATCGACACTAATAAACGAGAAGTCCGTCACCGTGTAATACAGGTCAGATGGCATATTAATCGGATTCGTTCCGGTCCGCGGTTCAAACACCGGGGAAGCAGCGCCGCCCGAGTTGTATTGGACAAAAATCTCCGGAGTTACCGATGTGGTCAGTTGACGAAATACCGCATCGAGATCGCCGTCGCCGTCAATATCGGCCAGGGCAAAACTGTATTCGTAATAGGTTTCGTAAGGATTCAGCCCGAAAGCGATTCCCGTATCACGGACATTTGTAGTTTCCTCCGGCGCGGCGAAGGCCGGAGCACTGTCATTTCCGTATGTGAACACCGCTGCGGCGCTATCGGTCAAGCCGCGGTCATCGGTAACCGTCAGTTCAACATCGAAAATATCGAACTCGTTGAAGCTTACGCTTCCGCTGACCCCGCTTTCATTGTAGACCTGAGCGTAGTTCCGGCCGGTAAAAGTCCAGGAGTAGGTCAGACCGCCGCCCTCGGGGTCCGATGATGCGCTGCCGTCGAAGGTAAACACATTGTCATTCTGCTGATTCTGATCCGGTCCAGGGTCTGCTACCGGAGGAAGGTTTATGCTGTGGGCAAACACTGCGGTATCTGTTGCCGTGAGGCCGTCGGGATCCTGGACGGTGAGGGTGACGTCAAAAATGTCCTCTTCCGGAAGGGCGACGATGCCGGTAACTCCCACCGCGCTGTGACTTGCGGCGCTGTTGCGGCCGACGAAGGTCCAGCTGTAGATAAGTGTATCGCCGTCGGGGTCCGAAGAGCCGCTGCCGTCATAGGTGAAATACTGATCATCGGTCTGGCTCTGGTCGGCGCCGGCGTCTGCCACCGGGGATTGATTGGCAGCGATGATCTGATGGGTAAAAACTGCGCTGTCCCTGCTCATGGCCCCGTGTTCATCGGTGACCGTGAGCACCGCATCAAAAATATCTTCCTCGTTCAGGGCGATGGACCCAGCCGCGCTATCGGCCTGATATTCTGCGGAGCTGTTGCGTCCGGTGAACGTCCAGGAATAGTCCAGGGAATCCCCGTCGGGATCTGAGCTGGCCGAACCGTCAAATGAAAATTCCGCAGGGCTTTGGGTTATGTCGCCCCCCGCATCGGCTTCCGGCGGATGGTTAGTGAACTCGCGTAGATTGGCATGCCCCAGATTCAGTTCCGACAGTGTGCAGGCATTGCCGCTGATAAGCAGTCCTGCGGTAAGGAGTGCTGCGACGGCTCCCGGGCCGGCTGACCCTTCACGGACGAGACTGTTGAGCATGCGTTTGATTTCTCCGACCCGTCTGGTTCTATGTATAAGAGAAAGACTGTAGAAGTGACCCGTTTCAAGGTCGCGAATTAATTCTGAATTGAGTTGAGCCAGTCTGTTTATTGCTTCTCTGTTCCGGATGCTCATGGCCATATAAGTCTCCCGGCGTACGATGCACTCAGCAGCTTGTCACCCTCTGCCTTGAAGCGCACATCCACGGGAACCTGGGGGAAGTTTTCGCTGCCGCTGATTATCAGTGCGTAGCCCTGAAGTCCTCCGGTCCGCGGAAGATCCGTATACCTGTTGATGAAGCTGCCGTTTATATGCAAATCGTAATTTCCGGCGGCATTCTGCGTGAGGCGTATAATATTCGTATCACCGTAGGCGCTGAGTATCGAGGGCTCCTGGGTCCAGGCGCAGTGGCTGCGGTAGGTGCCGTTTACCAGGGACTCGACGCAGTAGGCCCCGTCCAGCGATATAAGTACAAGGGTATAATTGCTTTCGTCGAGGTAGTTCACCAGCATGCCGTATCCTGCGCTGTAGTCTCCGCTCATTTTCTTCACCTGCAGCTCGTACGCGGAAAACGGCTCCTGACTAAGATCGCTCAGCGGCAGGTAAGCAAGGCTCTCGGCCACCAGCTGATTATTCGATGAGAACTGCCGGAAACCCTGGGCGTCGGGCTCCCAGGGTATGGTGACTACCCTGTTTTCGCCGCAGGAAACCAGGAGGAAAACCGATAACATCAGGAAAATGAATGTTCGCATAAGTAAACCCTCATTCACAATAATGCGTTTGGGGTGTCAGCGCAATAGTTTATCGGTATTAATGAGATTTTTTATCGAGGAAAATTCGAATTGTGTGTGAAAATATCAATCGTTGAGCAATGTGGACCATCGGTATACATCGGTGCGCCACTTGAGAGTGTATCCGTTGTTCATTGCGACGCGAAGAGAGCCGGGGTTTCCGTCCCAGGTGCGCCATAGCGGAGTGCGTCCGTTAGCCAGACAGGCCGCGGTAACCTCACCCACCAATGAGGACCCCAGTCCTCGCCCCCGGCTGTCGGGATGAATGAGGATGCCCGTGTCCGAAAGTCCCTTCTCCCAAACCCGGTACCCCGCATACCCAACGGGAATGTTGCCGTAATAGGCCATGCGGATTTCCTCATCGGGATCGTCGACGTCGATGAGCGCGTCTTCTACGTCGCTTTTGCTGTTTCGATCCAGAAAAGCTTGTATGGTCTGATGATCTCCCGGATCGATTTTGCGAATCTCAAAACCGTCGGGGTGTGTAAAATCCGGTCCGCTTTCTTCTTCATAGATCAGATGAGGATGACGTTCCTCAAGCTCCCAGCCCGTGAACCGTTTCCCCAGTTCTTCCGCCGTGCAGCGTTGCAGGAAGTGATCGCCGAGGTAGTCTGATAATTCCGGCGATACGGTAATGAGGGTTTTTTCAAGCGGCCGGGTGATGTAGAGGTTTTGTTCGCCCGAGAGACCCTCGATAACCCGAATGGCGTTGCCGACCTCTGTCATTTCATCCGCTTCGATGCCGTAGAGCTCGGCATATACCTCAAGGAGTACCTGCTCGGCTTTGCTGCGGGTCCTTTCCATATGTTCACCTCACCGTTATTGTTGTTCACCGGAGGCCAGATTTTCCACATAGCCCGCGTAGACGCCGGATTGAGCCATGAGTTCCTCATGACTGCCCCGTTCGACGACCAGGCCGTCTTCCAGAACCAGAATGATGTCCGCATGCCGAATAGTGGATAATCGGTGGGCGATGACGAAGCTGGTCCGGCCCTCCATCAGCGGAACCAGCGCCTTCTGGACCATGGCCTCGGTTTCGCTGTCCAGGTAGGCGCTGGCCTCGTCGAGGATGAGAATGGACGGATTGCGTATCAGCGCCCGGGCGAAGGCTATGAGCTGTTTTTGGCCCAGAGAGATATTGTTCCCGTTTTGACCCAGTTCGCTGTGGTATCCTTTAGGAAAGCCCTCGATCATCCGATGTATTCCCAGTGTTTTTGCGACCTGCACGATTTCATCCATCTCCGCATCGGGCTTCCCGAATCTGATATTCTCAGCCACGCTGCCGGAAAAAATCTGCGGATCCTGCATAACCGAGGACATTCCGGACCTGAGGGATCTCTGCGCGAAGTCTCTGATGTTCCTGCCGTCTATCAGTATCTCGCCGGAACTGCAGTCGTAAAACCGGTTTATGAGATTCACCGTTGTCGATTTGCCGGAACCGGTGTGCCCGACGATGGCGCACATGGATCCCGCCGGGATAAAAAAGCTGATGCCCCGAAGCACCGGTTCGTCTGCTTCGTATGAAAACTCCACATTGCGGAATTCCACATCCCCCCTAAGAGAGCAATCTTCTATCGCCCCAGGGGCGTCCTCAACCTTCACCGGCTCCTCGAGAACTTCGAAAATGCGCTGGCCGGAAACCACCGCCCTGCTCATTTGATTGAGCATGTTGCTGATTTTTTGCATCGGCTGGAATAGCCGGGTCACGTAATTCAGAAATGCGACGATCACCCCCAGCGTGATGAGTTGGTAGTGAAGAAGTACCCCCCCGACGAGTATCACCAGCCCCTGGCTGACGGTATTGAGGGATGCCACCGACTGCCAAAAAATGGCGTGAAGGGGGTAAAATTTACGGGTGCTGTGGTAATACTCTCCGTTGAGTCTTTGAAACTCAGCGATGTTCCGTTCTTCCCTGGCGAAGGCCTGTATCACCTTTATTCCCGAGAGGGATTCGTTGAGAAAATTGTTTACCCCGGACAATTCCCTCTGAATCCTGGAGGCAACCTCCATGATGTAGTTCCTTAATACGAAGACGATAACTGCCAGGAGCGGAACGACAAAAAGCAGAATGAGGCTGAGTCTGGGGTTGAGGCTTATCATGGTGATGATCAGGCCGAGTATCATTAACACATCGACAAGAACCGTATCGAGCCCGGCCATCAACAGTTCTTCCAGCACCTGAACGTCGCTGGTGACCCTGGTGATGAGGGTTCCCGACTTGTTTTTATCGAAGAAATGTATCGACTGACCCTGGATTTTGGAAAATAGGTCCCTGCGCAATGAAAAGAGGACCCGGTTGCCGATTTTCATCATGAGACGGCCCTGAATTCTGAAGCTGATAAACTGCAGGGCTGCGGCAAGTCCGACGTAGATCGCCATCCGCAGCATCACGTTCCGGTCGCCGGGGACGATGCCGAAGTCGATGGCCCTCTGGATGAGCAGGGGGATCAGGATGAGGGATAACACGTTGAGCACGGCAAAAATATACATGACCGCTATGGCTGCACGGTGGGGTGCCAGGTAGGCGATGAGTTTTTTGAGAAAAATTTTGAGGTCTTTCATTATGCGCCTCCGCTCATGGCATCTTCGCCGATTGAACCGAAATTCATCTGGGTTTGGTAGGCCGAACGGTATACCGGGCTTTTTTTCAGGAGCCCTTCATGGGAATCCATGTGATCGACCCTCCCCTCGTGAAGGACGATGATCCGGTCCGCAAGACGGAGGGTGGACATCCTTTGGGCGATGATCACCGTTGTTCTTCCGGACATCAGTTGGCGCAGTTCTTCCTGGATTTCCCGCTCGGTTCGGCTGTCCAGGCTCGATGTGCAGTCGTCGAGGATGAGTATCGAGGGGTCCTTGAGGATGGCCCGGGCGATTGCAATGCGCTGTTTCTGACCTCCGGAAAGCCCCAGACCGAATTCGCCTACGGTGCTGTCGTAGCCGTCGGGTAGCGTCATGATGTGGTCGTGAATCCGCGCAGCCTTGGCCGCCTCGATGATTTCTTCCCTGCAGGCTCCCGGCCGGCCGTAGGCGATATTGTCCATGATGCTCATTGAAAACAGGAAGCTTTCCTGCAGCACCATGCCTATCCTGCTGCGCAGGTACTCCAAATCCCAATCCTCCAAAGCTGCGCCATCGAGGGTAATTGAACCCTTGTCAGCCTGGTAGAATCGGGGAATCATGGAAATCATGGAGCTCTTCCCGGAGCCGGTTAGGCCGAATACCGCCACACGCTCGCCGGGCTTGATGCAAAAATTGACATTTTCCAGGACCGGAGCGCTGCCCTCGGGATAGGAAAAACTTACGGACTCGAACCGGAGTTCGCCCCGAATCCGGTCGCGCCGGTGTCCGGTATCCAGATGCCTCTGGTCCGGCTGAGAAAGAATCTGGTGGATCCGTGCCGTCGCACCCGAAGCCAGGCTCATGGTGCTGGTATTGAATGCCAGGATGTACATCGGGAAACCGATAATCGCTAAGTAGGTCATGAAGCCCAGCAGGGTTCCCAGGGTCATGCCGGCGGAGCCCTCGAGAATTTGCCAGCCGCCGTAGAGAACGATAATCAGCGATCCGATAGTGTTGGTGAGGATGAGCACGGGATTCATCCGTGCCTGGAGGTCGGCGGCCTCGGTCGAGGATTCCAGGAGGGTTTCGTTGGCCTGGGAAAATCCGCTAATTTGGTGATTCTCAAGTGCGAGGGCTTTGATGATGCGGATCCCGTACAAGTTTTCCTGCAGGAAGCTGGAGAGTGCACCGGTACTCTGCTGCTTTCTGACCACTGCGCTGTTCATGCGGCTGCTGAAATAGATCACCATATAGAGAATCACCGGGATAATGCTGTACACCACAAGGGCCAATCGCCAGTTCTGCCAGAGCATGAGGCCGAGCACCGCGGTGGTGATAAGAACCACCCTGACCCGGTGTTCTATACCGAATGCGAAAAAGTTCCGGAGCATTTGAACGTCCGAGGAAACCCGGGACATCAGGTCTCCGGTTCGGGCGCTATCATAAAACGGAGCGGGAAGATGCTGCAGTTTTTCGAACAGCTCGTTTCGGATGTCCCGTACCACGGTTTCAGCCAGGTACCAGAAGCTCCGAATCATCAGGTGGACCATCCCGCCCCGGACAAGGCCGGCGGCAATTATCAATCCACCAAAGAGAAAAAGAGGCGGAAGAGAACCTTCGCTGCCGAGATTGGGATAAATATTGTCGGTAACGTGTCTGATTAGCAGCGGCAGGGTATAGGCGAGAATATCGATGATTACCATAAAAGCGAGCGCGGTAATCAGCGCTTTGCGGTGCCTTTTGAGAATATGAGCGAAGGGTTTAATGATGCCCCGAAGGCCGTTGTACGTGTTTTGCTTTGTGATTCCGTGCTCCTTGAGGATGACCTGTGGTTATCGGGACAGTCTACTTGCGATGATTTTCCCTGTCGATAGGAAGGGAATCCGCCGGAACATTTCCCGACCTTACAAAATAGTATTGGCACGCAGGTTATTGATGGAGGGTAGGCGCATCGGCGCTTTGAGTGAGAAGTTCCCTGATGCGTTCTGTGCTTCGTTTCCCGCCAATTCTTGAAGCCGGGATGGGTCGGCACCATATTCCCGGGCGCAATACTCGATATCTTCTTCATCAAGTTGGAGGCCCTGATATCTGAGAAGATTTTGAATGGTCTCGTGGAGCGCTTCCATAGCGGGGTACCGCTCTTCAGCGACAGGAGTTAGACCCCACAGACTGCCGGCCGTACCGGTACGGTGTTTTCCGCTGCGGCTTATATATGCGGAAGCGGTACGTTCTATTGCTCTTTGAACGGGGATTTCCTCCAACGGGAGGTAGTCATCGGCAATTAGAAGCAGATCGATGGCCAGCTCTTTCTGATCATTCATGTGAATTCTACGATCTTCATGGACTTCATCAAATTCCTGGAGTTTTTCCATGACGTGCCGGGCAAACGGCAAAATCTTTTTGTCAGGAAGGACGAGAGTAGACGGTATAAGCGTGATTCCCGTCCCCCGACCGCCTTTTCGCAAAAGACTCACACGCTCAGGACTCCAGGTCTCATTGGCCTTCAGCAGCGTTCCCATTTTTCTCCATGCACTGCTGAATTTCTCATATGAATCACAGACTGCTTTGCTTTTTTGCTCCAAATCCTTATAGAGCTCACAGCAGCGCCGGGTATGGGGAGAGTTCCGCTCTTTTCCGTGAAGCAGCTTACTCATGGCTTCCACAATTCTTTCCTGCAGAACCTGTGCTGAACGAATATCGGGGATGCTGGCTATTATCCTGTGGATCCCGGCTCCCCGCCTTTTTCGCGGTTTGATCATCAGGGATGAAGCCCTTTCGGCGAGTCGGGGCAGGGGCATATAGAGCTGTTCCGCGAGGATTCGTATTCGGTCATTGCGGCGATATAGTGACTTCCGGTACTCGCTCTGGGCTTTTTGAAGCTCACGGGCTGCGGAGGTGTATCTGCTGTTCCCCCGGTACTCCACCCGAAAACGCGGGAAACTTCTGCCGTTGATGATCTAGAATATAAGAATGCAAATTTCTTCGGCATCCGCCAAGGACATCCGATCAATATCGTCCCGGTCCGCCGCCTCATAACAGCGGCCGATAAATCCTTTTGTCCGTTCGCGCCCGGTGCGCGGATCGCTACGCACTTCGCTGAGCCGCCGCAGAAGCATTGACGCGACGGTTTCCGAAACCCTGTCGAGGGTTTCGCGGTGAGGTTCAATGAGGGGCTCCAGTTCAGATATGACGTCCCTCGCCCGGGCATCCAGTCCGCTCGAGCGGAAGGATTCCAGCCGTCGGGCACCGCTGGACAATCTCTCATCACCCAGAACATCCCAGACTGCCGTCGATAAGGCGTCGGCTCCTGCCCGCGGGTTTTCCAATAGATATTTGGCTCCGAGAACCCGACGTCCGTAGTCGTCGAGGGAGGTCAGCAGAAGATTCCGTATTTCTATTACCCGCTGGGGCAGAGCATCGAAAACATACTCCAGTGCGGACAGATCGGAACTTTTATCGTCGCCTCGGGTCGCATTGTATAAAAACCGTGCCGCCAGAGCGAAGATGCCCGCAACCGCCGTATATCCTGCGAAATAAATAAACGAAGTGGAAGGAGCCGCGCTGCCGTATGCTATGTAGTACCCGCTTTGCAATCCAAGATAGGTTACCGGTCCTGCTGTCCAGGCAATCTGAAGGATTGAACGGCCCCACCTCTCCTTTTTCGCAGCGCCCCGGATACGTCTCATCAAGGAGGAAGCCAGTCGGTATGACGGGGACGTCGTTGATTGTGAGGAACGAAGACTGTCCATTCGGCTATTTCACACAAAAACCCTGCCGCTGTAAAGCGGCGCTATGGTGAATGGGGCTATCAGTCTGCTAAGCTTGGCTGATGGACATTATTATTATTTTCGGACCTCCGGCGGTAGGTAAAATGAGCGTCGGCCGGGCTCTTGCTGACAAGACAGGGTACAAACTCTTTCATAATCACGTGATTATTGAGCTGCTTCTTGAGTTCTTTGAATACGGCAGTCCGCCGTTTAATGCGCTCCGCAGGGATTTCAGGAGCCGGATTATTGCCGAACTTCGCGAAAGCGGAGCTTCAGGTGTAGTCTTTACCTACGTCTGGGCACTCGACGATCCACGGGATGAGGCGGAGCTTGCGGGGTACTTCGAGGGAATCGGGATCGATCTTGCCCAGGTGAAATTCGTTGAACTCTACGCCGATCAGGCAGTCCGTCTTGAGCGAAACACCGGCGAGTTCCGGCTGAGATGATAGTTCGGTTTTTTAATCTGCCCATTGTGGCAAAATCCATAAAAGCATAAAAGGAAGACAGTAATGAAGATAAAACGAGTACTACTTGGCATCGGAATAGGTCTTGCGGTTCTGGTCATCGTCACTGCGGCTGGTCTGTACATCTGGTCGGTAACCGGTAGCTATGCCGCCGGGCAAGCCGCTCGGAATGCTCTCGAGTCGGATGATCTGGTCGAGGTGACTGTCGACCGCCGGATCAGGTTTGAGCCCCGGGACGGATATGATACCGGCGTGGTGTTTTATCCCGGCGGACTGGTTGAGCCGGCAGCATATGCCCCGGTGCTCCGCAGAATGGCCCAAGACGGTGTTCTTGTGGTAATCGCTCCCATGCCCCTGAACCTGGCGCTGTTCAACACCGGTGCTGCTGATGCGGTCTTTGGCGAGTACCCTGAGGTTTCCCGATGGGTTCTCGGCGGCCATTCCCTGGGCGGAACTGCAGCCGGCATCTTCGCATCGGAAAACTCACAGCTCATTGATGCGTTGTTTTTCTGGGACTCCTATCCAACCGACGGCTCCAATCTTAGCACCCTGGAGCTTCCCGTTTTGTCGCTGTACGCATCGGCCGGGGGAACTGCTATTATCGAGGGCTTTGACTCACTAAAAAGTCTGCTCCCCCCGGGAACTCGATTCGAGGCTATTGAAGGAGCAAGCCATGCTCAGTTCGGCGATTACGGAGCTCAGCGGGGTGATGTGGAGCCCCAAATCTCAATGGAAGCCCAACACGACATAATCTACATCCTAATGTCCGATTTTCTGAGCGGCCTGTAGCGAGGGTCGTAGCAAAGATTTTGAGCCGGAATCAAGATATCAGGAAGCTAAAAAAAAACCGCGGCCCGGGAGGGAGGGCCGCGGCGGAAAGTCCGGTGCATATACGCACTCAGTGTCGATCCTATTGCTTCTCCAATCCGATAACGAATTGTACGTCATCCCGTTCGAGGCGGAACCGGTGCTCCCGGGAGCTTCCATGCTCCGAAAAAGCCCGACTTAAATCGTCCTGATTTTCTATTTCACGGTCGTTGATGCTCACGATTATGTCGCCGTTGCGGAATCCGCTGACCGCCGCCGGGCTGCCTTCCAGGACGCCGGCTATGCGCATTTGTCCCTCCGGGTCCTCAGCTGCGATAAAGCCGGGCCATACCCGGGTGTTATCCCGCTGCTCGTCGGATTCCCGATTTTGGAGGCGAACGCTGACAGTCTGCTCTCTGCCTGTCCGAATTATGGTCATCCGAAGTCGGCTGCCCGGTCTGCTGTTGCCGACGATGCGGATAAGGTCATCAGCGCCGGTTACCAGCGCGCCGTCAATTTCCGTCACCAGGTCGCCGGGAAGCAGATTACCCCGGTCGGCCGGTGAATCGATAAAAATGTTGGAAATAAATGCGCCGGGTATATCATCGCCGTCGCTTACATAGGCCCCAAGCCAACCGTATTCAACCCGGCCGGACTCCGACAGCTGTTCAATGGTTCCGGTTATCGAATTGACAGGCACGGCGAAACCGATGCCGACGCTGCCGCCGGATGGCGATGCGATCCAGGTGTTGATGCCCACAACCTCGCCGCGGAGATTAACCAGCGGACCGCCGCTGTTACCCCGATTTATGGCGGCATCGGTTTGGATGTAATCCGTAAAGCTCGTACTACCCTGATTCGGACCGGTCCGCCGACCGGTTGCGGATATAATGCCCGAAGTCATGCTCGAGCTGAAACCAAGGGGATTGCCGATGGCCAAAACCCAATCGCCGACCCTCAAGCCGTCGGAATTCCCCAGGGTTGCCAGGGGCATGGTTTCATCGCTTTCGAAGCGGACCAGGGCGATATCTTTGCGTTCGTCGCTGCCTACCAGGGTACCGATAAATCGCCGTCCGTCGGACAGGCGTACGCTTATCTCTTCGGCGTCGCCCACCACATGGGAGTTGGTGATTACCGTCACTGTGCGGCCCCTTTGGCTGATCATCACGCCGGAACCCAGGCCGGTCTGGCGCAGTTCCCGGGTGCCGTTTTCCCGGCCGCGATTCTGGCCAAAGAACAGATCAAACGGGCTGTTGGTCGCAGGCACTTCCACCACATCCACGACGTCGAGCTGAACGACGGTGGGAATTACCCGGTCGGCCACATAGTGAAAGCTGTTCTCCAGCTGCTCCAGAAGAGCGAAGCCCCGCTGAACATCCTGGTCGCCGTCCTGGGCCGTCATGCCCGGGGAAACCAGCAGCAATAATACGATTGAAGCAAAAAGGAATTTTCTCATCTCTTTCCTCCTGGTTAAACCTAACCTATGTTTGTCGATCCCGGCTTTATTGCTCGAGGATCAGGATAAAACGAGTACCGTTCCGAAGCACCTGCAGGGAAATCTCCTGACCGGCGTCGGCTGAATTTATTTCTGCGTACAGGTCGTCCAGATTGGCTACCCGCCTCTGGTTGACCGCGACGATGATATCCCCCCGAAGCAAGCCTGTGGTCTCAGCCCGTGAGCCGTCGACCACCGCCGAAATCATTATTGATCCGTCATTGCGGCCGAGGTTAAAGCGGCGGCGCATCGAATCATCAATTTCGGCCACTGAAAAACCCGGCCATATTCTTCTTGTCTGCCCGGAAAAACTCGCGTCATCCGGCCGTGTTCCCAGGGTGACGGAAATGCTGATGTCTTCCCCGCCGCGGGTTACAAAGACCTCGATCTCAGTCTCAGGGGGAAGCCTGCCAATAGAGGTGGTGAGCTGGCGGCTGTTTTCAATTTCACGCTGGTCGACTGCGGTTATCAGATCTCCGGGGAGAAGGCCTGACCGGTCCGCCGGCGAATCGAGGACGACGCTGGACACCAGACTGCCGGAGTTGTCTCCGGTGTCTCCGCTGAGAACGCCGAGCCAGCCGTAACTGATTCCCCCGTCGGCGATGATTTCATCGAGTCTGGCGTTGTTGATGGGCACGGCGAAGCCAATGCCCACGCTGCCTCCCGAGGAAGAGGCGATCCAGGTGTTAATTCCCACCACTTCACCCCGGGTATTCACCAGCGCGCCGCCGGAGTTACCCGGATTGATGGCCGCATCGGTCTGAATGTAATCGGTGAATCCCGCTACCCGGCTATTGCCGGTGCTTTCCCGGCCTAAGGCGCTGACGATGCCCTGCGTCACCGTTGAACGGAAGCCCAGGGGAGACCCGACGGCCATAACGATATCGCCGACCTGGAGTCCGTCGGAATCGCCTATTTCGGCAAGGGGCATTTCCTCATCGGTGATGACCCGGACTATCGCCAGGTCCCTGCCGGGATCGCTTCCCGCCAGTTCGCCATTAAATTCCCGGCCGTCAAAAAGAGTGACTAAAATCTCGTCCGCATCGCCCACTACGTGGTAATTGCTCAGGATGTATACAGATTCCTGGTCGCGGCTTACGATTACGCCGGAACCTATGCCTTCCTGCTGTTCTTCCCGGGGCGTGCGGTTGTTGTCGAAGAAAAAATCAAAGGGCGAGCGGTTCGAAGGCACCCGCCTCTGCACATTTTCCACTACCTCTACCGAGACCACCGCCGGCAATATTCCCTCGGCAGTGCTGCGAAGAGCGGCCTGCATCATATCAAGGTCACGGGAGACCGGTCCTTCAGCTCCGGCGTCGAAAGAGGCTGAGGGCTGAATTTCAATAATCGAACTGCCGCCGCTGCCCAGTAAGTATCCGGCTCCCAAGGCAGCGCCGAGGGCCGCCAGGGAAATGAGAACAACGACAATTCTTTTAATCCCGCTGTTTGGTCTTGGGGTTACATTGCGTTCCATGCTTTACCTCCGGTTTCTCTGATATGAAAATAACCGGCGTTCCTATCGCATGCATGAACGCAGCATTACATTTTTGTAATTCTAGTACTGCCCCGAAAACAGCTGATTTCCACCCGCCCATGGTGCCGGCACGGGAACGCGGAGGTTAACCCGGAGCCTCGGATTCCGGCAGCAGGACCGAGAACCTGCTCCCTCTTCCCGCTGTGCTTTCCGCTTCAACCCGTCCCCCATGGGCTTCAGCCAGGGCCTTCACCAAAGCCAAGCCGAGGCCGCTGCCGGGAAACGACCGGCTCTTGTCCCCCCGATACATCCGCTCCCAAATATGCGGAAGGTCTTCTTCCTCGATTCCCGGACCCCGGTCGCTGACCGATATGCAAATATTAGCTTCCTGCCGACGGATTTCTATGGCGATGGGGCTTCCCTCCGGGCTGTACTTAATCGCGTTGTCCAGGTAATTAGCGAGAATCTGCCTAACGGCGTCGGGGCGGACCGTGGCGTACAGCGGAGCCTGGGGAGCACGCACCTCAATGCGACCCTCGCCCTCGGGCCCGGAATAAGAATAGAGGTCCGCCAAATCCGAGGCCAGCTCAACAATATCATGGGTTTCCAGTTTTCCCGGAACCATGTGGTTCTCCGCCCTGCTTATTTCCATAACGGTTTTAATGATTCCCTCAATATGCCGGGCCTCGTCGAGACAGACTTGCAATGCTTTTTCGCTTTCCTGTACATTCCCGGGATTCTGGAGGGCCATCTCCGCCCTCTGTGCAAGGCGGGTTATGGGGGTCCGCAAATCATGGGCGATGTTGTCCAGACCGCTGCGGGATCCCCTGATGAGTCGGGCAATCTGGCCGCTCATTTCGTTGAAGCTTTGGGTCAACAGCTCGATTTCCTCTCCGGCTCCCGGAGCGGACAGGGCGACTCTTCCGATTTCCGAAGCCTGTATGTTTCCGATCTCTCTCGCGAGATCGCTTATGGGCCGGACCATTCGCCTGGCAGCCGCTGCGGACACGCCGAGTCCGGGCAAGGCTATCAGCAGCACCATCAGCAATGAGCCAGAGGTGAACCTGGCCAGTATGCCCCTGCGCTCTTCTGCGGAAATTATCAGCTGCAGCTGATTTCCGTCCCCCAGTACCAGGTTGCGGATTTCCAAATTTCCTCCGGGAGTACGGCTGTCCAGAGTATATATGCGGTTTTCCTCCATAGGTAATTGCGAAAGGGCGTTGTCCAGAACGGGCAGGTTCCATACCGAGGGCGCATAGAAATACAATGTCCGGTTTTCCGCGCTGGCGATGCGGATGGCGAATAATCGGTCTTCGGCGGCCAGCTGCTCCAGGCTGAGCTCACGCCTGATCAGGTTTATTCCTCCGCTGCGGTATACTGCCCAATACTCCAGCAGTCGGTTGTCGAGGAAGCCCCGGTCCGCCCTGGTGAGGCTGGAGCGCAGGTAAAAAATCGACGCCAGAGTTACTGCGCCGGCGGTTACGGTGAACAACAATAGAAATGACGCGATAAAACGGGTGCTAATTTTCCCGAATGACATAGCCGGTTCCCCTGACGGTGTGGATAAGCTCGTGTTCCGGATCCACTTTCCCCCGGAGTCGATGGACCAGGACGTCTACCACATTGGTTTGAGGATCGAAGTGATAATCCCAAATGTGCTCGAGGATCATGGTTTTGGACACCACATTGCCCTGATTCACTAACAAGTATTCCAGGAGGGCGAATTCCCGTTTGGGAAGTTCGATTGCCGCACCGCGGCTTCTTACAAGTCGTTTTAACCGGTCCAGTTCGATAAATCCGCAGCGCAGCAGGCCTTCGGCAGGTTTTTGCCCGGTGGCTCCGGCGGCCCTGCGCAGCAACGCCTGCACCCGGGCCAGCAGCTCGGCAAAGCTGAAGGGTTTGGTGAGGTAGTCATCGGCCCCGGCCGCAAAGCCTTCCAGGCGGTTGTCGACGTCGGTGCGGGCGCTGAGAATGATTACCGGGGTTTGAAATCCCCTGCCACGCAGTTCATGTATGATCTCCAGCCCCGACATCCCTGGCAGCATGATGTCCAATACGAGACAATCGTATTCATGTTTCACGGCCATTTTCAGACCTTCTGAACCATTACCGGTGGTGTCGCAGTCAAAGCGGTGCTGTTCAAAACCCTTTGATATAAACCGGCGAATGGCCTCGTCATCTTCAACAATGAGAATCCGCATCTGATCTCCAGTTTTATTATAGCAAAAATGTTGATTGATATGAAATTTGCGGCAATGGCGAGGATGAAATACAATTCCATAGATCGCAATGCTTGAGGAGTATTAATGAGAAAGCGGCAAATGACAATTCTGCTTGGTATTCTATTATTTTGCGTATTTACCACCGGCGCGGTCGCCCAGGGCTTTGGAATCGGGGTAATTGCCGGCGAGCCAAGCGGCATAAGCATGAAGTCCGGGAGCTTTCCGGTTATCGGCATCGGCTGGTCGACCATCCTTAACCGTCTGGACGCCACGGTGGATATGTGGATTATCAATGAAGCCCTTGCAGACCCTTTCAACTGGTACCTCGGTGTGGGAGGGAAGCTCGGACTCAGATTCGCGGATGACAAAGACGGGGGCCCAGTGGGTCTCGGAGTACGGGTGCCTGTGGGCCTGCAGTGGTGGTTACGTGGAGACATTGAACTGTTTCTCGAGCTGGCTCCTGGCCTGGCCCTGCTTCCGTCAACCGTGTTTGATTTCGGCGGCGGAGTGGGCATACGCTTTTATTTTTAGCGTATTTCCTTTTAGCGCTCTTACAGACGAGGAGCCTGTTTTAAGGTGGGCGGGTTGATTCTTCAAATAGTGGCTCTGTTGATCTCTGTATTTGCCCTGGTATACTTCGCCTACCGCGGGGTAAGCGTCCTTGTGCTCGCCCCCCTTTTGGCGATGATTACTGCGGTCATGGCCGGTGATTTTCCGGGCTTAACGGCTCTTTCGAGCCACTTCATGCCCGCTGCGGCACAGTACATCTCGATATATTTTCCGGTCTTTCTGAGCGGAGCCTTATTCGGCAAGCTGATGAGCGCTTCGGGCTCCGCCGAACGGATAGCCCATTGGATAGTCGGCCGCTTCGGCGCTCGACGGGCGGTGCCTGCGGTGTTCATTGCCACGGCGGTGCTTACATACGGCGGCGTATCGCTGTTCATCGTGGTTTTCGCCATGTATCCCATTGCCGCAATGCTGTTCCGCGAGGCGGACATTCCAAAGCGGCTCATACCTGCAGTGATTGCAGCCGGCGCCTTCACTTTTACCATGACCGGCATGCCCGGTTCTCCGCAGGCGCTCAACGCCATGCCGACAGTTTATTTTAATACGGGAATTTATGCCGGCGCCGTTCCGGGACTGGCTGCTTCTGCGGTTATGGTAGTCCTTTCCCTGTGGTGGCTCGGCCGTTCGGCCCGGCGGGCCGCCGCCCGGGGTGAGGGTTACGGAACTCACCGGGAAGTCGAGCTTTGTGAGGCCACTGACCGACTGCCCCCCCTGCGGGCCGCAGTGCTTCCCCTTCTGCTAATTTTTATCTTCAATGCGCTGCTCGACGGCCTGATTTTTGCCGATGTCAGGGTTGCGGACCGCTTCGGGAACTCGGTCAACGGAACCTGGCCGGTAATCATTTCCATCAGCCTGACCTCATGTGTAATGCTTGTCTACTTGAGAAGATATCTTCCTTCGCCACTCAAACTCGTCAGGGAGGGAGCCGAATCTTCACTCATTCCGACATTCAATACCGCCTCCGTGGTGGGCTACGGAGGGGTAGTCCGGGCCCTGACCTCCTTCGCCCTGATCAAGGGCGCTCTTTCGGCAATGAGGCTTCCTGAAGTTCTCAAAGTCGGTCTGTCGACCGGCGTAATTTCGGGGATTGTCGGTTCGGCTTCCGGCGGCACGGCAATTGCCCTGGATTTGCTGGCTCCTGAGTTTCTTGAAATGTCGGTTCATCCCGGCACGCTGCACCGCATCCTTGTATTGTCATCGGGAGTTTTTGATTCACTGCCCCACAGCGGCGGGATAATCACCCTGCTGGCAGTAACCGGCCTGAGTCATCGCGAAAGCTACGCAGACATCGCGGCGGTTACCATAGCCTCGCCGCTGTTGGCAACCGGGGTCGCAATGGCTGTTGCCATGCTGTAAATCAGGAATTAATGACCTTTACCCGCCCGACCTGGCCGTCGTCCAGCCGAACTTTAATTCCGTGGGGATGGTAGGCTGACTTGGTGAGTATATCCTGTACAGTGCCCTCGGTCAGTTTTCCGCTGCGCTGATCGTGCTTGAGTACGATTGAGACCTTCGCGCCGGAAACTATATTCTTACGTTCCCTGCCATCCACTGGCTGCCTCCTTGCTGTGAAATCCTGCCGCTGACTAAATAACCGACATCAGAATGCCCGCCGCAAGTGCCGACCCGATAACCCCGGCCACATTGGGTCCCATGGCGTGGACAAGCAGGTAATTGTCCGGATCTTCCTGCCTGCCCAAAGTATGGGCCACCCGGGCTGCCATGGGGACCGCCGAAACCCCGGCGGCTCCCACCAGAGGATTGATTTTTTCCTTTGAGAGAAGATTCATGAGTTTGGCAAAGAGCACACCGCAGGCTGTTGCGACGGAAAACGCCACAGCTCCGAGAAGAAAAATTTGAATGACCTCCCAGCTCAAAAACTTGTCAGCCCTGGTGCTTACCCCGATGGAAAAACCGAGCAGGATGGTAACCGAGTCGATAAAACTGGTGCGGGCGGTCTGGGCGAGCCGTTCGGTCACCCCACTCTCCTTGAGTATATTCCCGAAAAAGAGGGTGCCGAGCAGGGGGATGGCCCCCGGGGCCAGCAGGGTGGTAATGATCAATCCAGCGATGGGGAAGAGCACCTTCTCCCTGCGGGAAACCTGTCGCTGGGGCTTCATGCGAATTCTCCGTTCTTCCTTGCTGGTGAGCAGCTTGATAATCGGAGGCTGGATAAAGGGAACAAGGGCCATATAAGAATAGCCGGCGATGGCCGTGGCGCCCAGGAGCTGGGGGGCCAGCTTGCTGGTCACGAAAATGGTCGTGGGCCCGTCGGCACCGCCGATAATGCCGATGCTCGCCGCCTCGTTTATCGGGAAACCGAGGGCAAGAGCCCCCAGCATGGTCAGGAAGATGCCTGCCTGGGCGGCGGCCCCGAGCAGGATGAGCTTCGGGTTCGCCAACATGGCTGAGAAGTCGGTCATTGCGCCAAGACCGAGGAAAATCAGCGGCGGAAAAATGCCCTGCTTTACTCCCGTGTAGATTGTGTTAAGGAAGCTTCCTTCTTCAAAAACCGACACCCCTTCTACCATGCCGGCGGGAATATTCCCGACGATAATGCCGAAGCCTATGGGAACCAGCAGCAGGGGCTCCCAGCCCTTGGTTATCGCCAGAATTATCAGGACTATGCCAACGGCTCCCATCAGCACGTTTCCCCAGCTGAGGCCTGCGAATCCCGTGCCGGCGAGATAGTTCAAAATGCTGTCCATAGGGTATTCTCCTCAGTCCCCGATATGGGCTATCAGGTCGCCTTCCATGACGTTTTGGCCTTCGCTGACTGCCAGTTCTTTCACGGTGCCCGAATACGGGCTCATCACCTCATTCTGCATTTTCATCGCTTCCAGAATACATACGGTATCGCCGCTTTTTACCTGGTCTCCCGGTTTGACGTTGACCTTGATGACCGCTCCGGGAAGCGGGGCGGAAATCCTTCCGCTGGCGCTGAGGCCCGCCGGAGAGGTCCGCTTCACCGCCGGTACCTGTGAGACCGAAGTTTTCGGAATGGTGATGGTGGGAGTTTTGCGCTGCTCCTCCTCGAGACTTACCTGATATTCTTCGCCGTTCACCGACAGCGTGAGCTGGCTGCCGTCGATGGCGTGAATATCGACCTTGTACGAATTGCCGCTTATTTTGAATGTGAACTGCTTCATCTGTTCTTCTCCTGGATTCGACGGCTCTGCATGTGCTGGTGTTGGGAAATGAGGTCGACGGTTTGTCCCTGCTTCCACGGCGAAAAGGGCTTGGTCACCTTGGTGATGGTCAGCCGGGCCTCCTTCTCGAGATCAAATGACCGCAGGTCAAGAAATATTGCCGCGGCGATGGCCGCCACCACCTCGGTATTGGCGGGCTGGCAGCGGGCGGGACCCGGGTCTTCCGGGTCAGGGCAGCCTTCACCGTTCTTGTTTGCGATCCTCATAAATAGCGCTTTGCTGATTGTCAGGACTATTGTCAGGAGCAGCAGCCCGAGGAAGACGCCGAGTATTCCGAGGGCGGCGATGTAGAGGTATTCTCCCAGGCCGGTCATAGGGGTATGTTCCCGTGTTTTTTCGGCGGATTCGAGGCCCTTTTGGTGGACAGCATTTCCAGGGATCGGATAACCCGGAAGCGGGTCTTCGACGGCTCGATAATATCGTCGATGTATCCCCGCCTTGCAGCAGCATAGGGGGATGTGAATTCGCTGCGGTAGTATTCAATTTTTTCATCGAGAAGCGCCGCGGGATTATCGCTCTCTTTTATTTCCTTGGAAAAAATGATCTCCGCGGCTCCCTCGGCGCCCATCACGGCAATTTCCGCGCTGGGCCAGGCGAAGTTGATGTCGCCTCCGATGTGTTTGGAGCTCATCACGTCGTACGCGCCACCGTAGGCTTTGCGGGTTATAACCGTCACCTTGGGCACCGTCGCCTCGGAAAATGCGTAGAGCAGCTTGGCCCCGTGGGTGATAATTCCGCCGTATTCCTGCACGGTGCCCGGCAGGAAGCCCGGAACGTCGACGAAGGTGAGGATTGGAATATTGAATGCGTCGCAGAAGCGGACAAATCTGGCGGCCTTGCGGCTTGAGTTGATGTCCAGGACCCCGGCGAGGACCTTGGGCTGATTGGCTACAATGCCTACCGACCTGCCGTTCATTCTGGCGAAACCGGTAATAATGTTCGCCGCGTAGAGCCGTTGGATTTCCAGAAACTCGCCGTCATCCACCACTTCTGTTATAACGTCTTTCATGTCGTAGGCGATATTCGCCGATTCGGGGATGATGGCGTTTAACGCATCGCTCTCCCGGTGTTCCGGATCGTTACTGGGAACAAGGGGCGTCTCATTGAGATTGTTCTGCGGAATGTAGCTCACCAGTTTCCGGATAAGCAAGAGGGCTTCCTCTTCGCTTTCCGCCGCAAAGTGGGCATTGCCGCTTTTGGTAGAATTTACCATGGCTCCGCCGAGCCCCTCGGTATCCACATCCTCATTGGTCACCGACTTCACCACCTTCGGCCCGGTAATAAACATGTAGCTGGAATCTTTCACCATCACCGTGAAATCCGTCATGGCGGGGGAGTACACCGCACCACCGGCGCAGGGCCCAAGGATGGCTGAAATTTGGGGCACCACCCCCGACGCCCGGACGTTGCGGTGAAAAATTTCCGCATAACCCGCCAGGCTTTCGATGCCCTCCTGAATACGGGCGCCTCCCGAGTCATTCAGTCCAATTACCGGTGCGCCGACCTTCATGGCCATATCCATGATTTTCGTGATCTTTTCCGCAAAAGTTTCTGAAAGAGAGCCGCCGAAGACGGTGAAATCCTGGGAGAACACAAACACCTGCCGCTCATCAATTGTGCCGTATCCGGTAATCACCCCGTCAGAGGGGAACTGTTTGTCTTCCAGGCCGAAATTATGGCAGCGGTGCTCCTTGAGAATATCGAACTCCTCAAAGCTTCCCTCGTCCAGCAGGATTAATAGTCGCTCACGGGCGGTGAGCTTGCCCTTGGCGTGCTGGGCGTCGATGCGCTTCTGGCCTCCGCCCAATGCGGCCTGCTCTTTTTTTTCCCGGAGCCGTAGTATTTGTTCGCGGTCAGCCATTCTGTCCCTCCTCTGTACCCTCCTCTGTACCCTCCTCTGTACCCTCAGCTGTGGCTGCCTCTGGGCCGGCCGGGGCGGTACGCGATCCTGTGGCATGCACGGCTTCTCCCGAGGCATGGGATTTTTTCGGCTCGCAGAGCTCGGTGAGAACCCCGTGGGTCGATTTGGGGTGAGCAAAGGCAATAGTATTTCCATGGGCGCCCGGACGGGGTTCTTCGTCGATCATCCGGATACCCCGGTCTTTCATGTGATTCATATCGTTTTCCAGATCGCCGCTCCGGTATGCGATGTGGTGTATCCCTTCGCCCCGTTTTTCAATAAAGGCCGCAACGCTGCTGTCCGGCCCCGTTGGTTCCAGCAGCTCGATGCGCGTTCCACCCGCTGAAAAGAATGCCACCCGCACTTTCTGATCTTCAACGGTTTCGCTCCCTTCGAAATAAAGCCCCAACACATCCCGGTAAAACGGAATCTGGTCATCGAGGGATTTGCACGCGATGGCGATGTGATCCACTCCCTGTATCATAGGTCCTCCCATATTCGCCTGATCTTTTTTCCGATGCCGTCGGCCAACTCGTAGGGCGAGACCCCGGAACTCAACGCCTTATCCAGAGCCTCGGCGCCGTCTTTTGATTCGAGGATGTCGTTGAGAATTTCTTCAATGAGCCTGGCGGCGACGTGACGGTTTCGGCTTTCGAAAACCCCATGGGCTTCGTGACCCGCCAGGCTGACTTCCAGCACCGCCTGCACAAGGTCATCGATATTGGTGCCGCTCAGGCTGTCCACCTGAAAAAGATGATCGTTGTTTTTGAGATATCCGCTCTGTAGCAGCTGCCTGACGGTTCGGCCCGGCGGGTTGACGTCTATTTTATTCAGGACGAAGTAGTCAGCGACTTCCATGATTCCCGCCTTGAGGAACTGGATTTCATCACCCATGCCCTCTACCATGATAAGAAAGACTGTATGGGCCACATCCCGTATTTCGATCTCGTTCTGGCCGACGCCCACCGATTCTACCAGAATGATGTCGTAGCCTGCGGCGGCATATAAATCGGTGATGTCGATAATTGATCGGGACAGGCCGCCCAGGTCGCCCCGGCTTGCAATGCTGCGGAAAAAAACCCGGTTCATGTCCCAGTCGTCGGCCATTCGAACCCGGTCGCCGAGGAATGCGCCGCCGCTGAACCGGCTCGACGGATCAACCGCCGCCACGGCTATTCTGAGGTCTTTTGCGGCGAGCCGACCGATGAGGGCGTTTATGCAGGTGCTTTTTCCCGCTCCGGGTGCGCCGGTTATGCCGATTACCGGCGTGCGCCTTGTGCCGTTGTGACGGTGAACCGCATCCATCAGCTGAACATAACCGGCCTTCCGGTTTTCCACCACGGAAATGGCCTTGGCCAGGGCGAAGGTATCCCCCTCGATTATCTGATCTATCACGTCAGCCGACTTCCTGTCCGATTCGGTCTTCGATAAATCGCGCCACTTCACCCAGATTCGACCCGGGCTGGAAAATTCCCGCAATGCCGAAGGATTTGAGCTCGGGTATATCGTCATCGGGGATCACCCCGCCGCCGAAAACAAGGATGTTTTCCATGTGGCGGGTTTTCAACTCCTCCATTACCTGACGAAACAGGGTCAGATGCCCGCCGGAAAGACTGCTCAAACCCACCACGTCGACATCTTCCTGCAGGGCGATATCCGCGATGGTCGCCGGGGTTTTTCGTATGCCCGTGTAGATCACTTCCATCCCGTGGTCCATGAGATATTTGGCTACAACCTTCGCTCCCCGGTCATGACCGTCCAGGCCGGGCTTTGCTATCAGCACTTTTATTTTTCTCGCCACAGATGACTCCTTTGCCGGCAGATATTACAGAACGACATTTTCCCGGTATTCTCCGAACACGTCCTTGAGTACTCCGACGATTTCGCCCAGGGTGACGTAGGACCGGGCCGCTTCGACGAACAAGGGCATGAGGTTATCGCTGCCCTCGGCGCATTTTCTGATATCAGCGAGAATCGTATTTACCCGCTCGGCATCCCTACCGGCTTTGACTTCGGCAAGCCGCCGAATCTGCTTCTTTTCGACTTCCGGGTCAACCCGGTGAAGACCCTTCGGGGAAGTCTCTTCGATCTGGAATTTATTAACGCCGACGATTATCCGCTGGCCGGATTCTATATCTTTCTGGTACTCGTACGCGCTGTTTTGAATTTCCCGTTGGGGCCAGCCTTCTTCGATTGCCCTGACCATGCCACCCATGTTGTCCACCGTCTCAATGTAGCCCATGGCGCGTTCTTCGATGTCGTCGGTGAGGGATTCGATGTAATAGGAGCCCGCCAACGGATCGATGGTGCCGGTGACGCCGCTTTCCTCCGCGACGATCTGCTGGGTCCGCAGCGCGATGCGGACGCTCTCTTCGGTCGGCAGCGCCAGGGCTTCGTCCCGGGAGTTGGTGTGAAGGCTCTGGGTGCCTCCGAGCACCGCCGCCAGGGTCTGAATGGTGACCCGCACAATGTTGTTGTCCGGCTGCTGGGCGGTTAAGGTGGATCCGGCGGTCTGAGTGTGAAAGCGGAGCATCATCGACTTGTCCTTTTTGGCCCCGAAGCGCTCCTTCATTATTTTTGCCCAGAGCCGGCGGGCAGCCCGGTATTTCGCTACCTCTTCCAGCATATCGTTGTGGGCATTAAAGAAGAAGGAGAGCCGGGGGGCGAAACTGTCCACATCAAGCCCGGCTTTAATGGCCGCCTCCACGTAGGCTATGCCGTCCGCCAGGGTGAGCCCCACTTCCTGAGCCGCGGTGGAACCGGCTTCCCTGATGTGGTAACCGGAAATTGAGATGGTATTCCAACCGGGAACTTCGCGGCTACAGTAGGCGAACAGGTCGGTGGTCAGACGCATGGAGGGCCCCGGAGGGAAAATGTAGGTGCCCCGGGCTATGTACTCTTTTAATATGTCGTTCTGAACAGTTCCCTTGAGGGCGTCCGGGGAAATCCCCCGTTTTTCCGCCAGTGCGATGTAAAAGGCCAGCAGGATGCTGGCCGTCGCGTTGGCGGTTACCGAGGTCGATATTTCATCCAGGGGAATGCCGTCGAATAAGCGCTCGAAATCCGCAAGGCTGTCTACGGCGACGCCGACCTTGCCGACTTCTCCGGCCGCGATGGGATCATCGCTGTCAAACCCGATTTGGGTGGGCAGATCCATGGCGATCGAAAGGCCGTTCTGACCCTGGGAGAGAAGATATTTATACCGTTTATTGGATTCGTCGGCGTCGCCGAAGCCCGCGTACTGGCGCATGGTCCACAAGCGGCCGCGGTACATAGTCGGCTGAACGCCCCGGGTGTAGGGATACTCGCCGGGAAAGCCCAGCCCTTCATCGGCGGGGTCCGGGCTGTAGAGCGCGTGAATGTCGCTGCCCGAACCGCTGGCGAAGCGCTTCTTCCGTTCGCCGAAGCGTTCCACCGCCTTGCCGTAGACATCACTCAACCATCGGGAAAAACTCCGGTCTGCCATAGGTCCCCCATCCGCCGGGGAACCAAAACGTACTCCCGGTCCCGGCGTATGAACTCATCTTAACAGCAGTTTCGTGAGTTGAGTACCGTGAAATTGTAATGAATTTTCCGCTTATATAGCGCTCAGGCTTTCTGCGATTTCCCGGATATATTCCGGACCGAAACCGCAGCATCCGCCGACTATTCGGGCTCCCCGGCGAACCCAGCCGAGAACCATCTCCCGGTAATCCGGGCAGCTTACTCCTTCGTCTATGGGGTTGAGCCCCCCCTTGAGGGTGAAATCCGGCCTGACCTGGGTGAATCGGTTGGCATATGCGCCGTATCGCAGCCCCGATCCTTCGAGGGACTCAGCCAAGGCATCCAGGGCTGCGTCGATTTCATGGGGCGTTGAGCAGTTAATGAGCACTGCAGACGCCCCCATTTCACTGCAGACCCCGGCGGCCTCCGCCAGGCTTTCGCCGCTTCTGAGGCGGCCGTTCCCCGAAACCGTGAAACTGATCCAGGTTTCGATTCGCTGTTCTCCCGTATTGGCGAGAATCGAGCGTGCTTCTGAAACCGTCGAGAGGGTTTCCCCCAGGAGTATGTCTGCGCCTGCCTCCGCTGCGCTGTGAATAAGCTGCGGGTATTCCACAGCCATCTGCCGCTCATCGACCAGATCCGGTCGATATGACTCGTTCAGCGGAGGTATGCTGGCGGCGATTCGCACGTCCCTGCGGCCCAATACCCGCCGGGCCTGATGAGCCAGGGCGTAGGAGGCCTTGAGCAGCTCCTCCTTCTGATCCATCAGCCCCGCCATAGTGAGGTAATAGTCCGTGAGGGCATAGCCGTTTGTGGTAATGACCTGAGAACCCGCACGGATGAAATTCTCATGGGCTTTTTGAATGAGATCCGGCCTGCTCAGAAAGGCCCGGGCCGACCACAGAGGGGCGTCCAGAGAGACACCCAGTTCGCTGAGGGCCCTGCCCATGCCCCCGTCAAGCAAGGTGACACCGCTCATTGGGTCCGCCTCATGGGATTCTCCATGCGGACTTCAGAACCATTGGGATACCGGCGTAATCGAGGGTTTGTATATCATCAAGGCGAATACTACAAGCAGGGGGATGACCCCGGCAAGGGAAATTAACAGGCGAAGTTTTAACAAGCGCAGCAGTTCCGGGGGTAATTCTTCGGAGAAGCCCTCCCGGTCACCCATCATACGCTTCACCCGGTATTGAGTCGGAATATCCCCGATTACCCATATGAGACCTGAAAAAAGAAACAGCAGGAAGCCCAGCGACAGCCATCCGACATCCCAAATACTCCCCTTACTGATGCTGAGCATGATTCCCGCAGCAGTCGAGATAATAATCAGGGGAGATGAGAAACGGGCGTCGAGCCATGTCACGGTGCGGTAGGTGTACAGCACCGTATCTGAGCTGCCGGAGGCCAGGCTCCGGGTCTCCCAAAGGATGCCGACCACCGCATTCGCGAAAAATAGACTGGCAGAAAGGATGTGAATGAACAGCAGATGGCCGTAGATATCCCGGCGGTTGAGCACTTCCATGAGGGCTGCGGGAAACATCAGTGCGAAAAGTATCATCCCGGCCATGGTAATGAGAAAAAAAATGAGTATGGATTTCGACTTCATGCTTTCCTCCGGGTCGGCGAATCTATTTCAGAAGGAACGACAGGGGCACCTCGAGTCTCCGGCGCCAGGCTTTCTCCGAATGGTCGGCTGCTTCGAAGCGGTGGCTGATAAAATCCTCGCCGAACTTCCATCCGCTTGCAATAAGATGCTCGTCTACCCGGTTTTGATAGGGCTCATATTCCGCATCAAGATCTTCTGTGCCGAAATCGAAGTAAATTCGATGGTTTCCCGGTGCGGGAAGGCGGGGCAGGAAATACTCGACTGTGGGATCATCGGCTGCGCTCCAGTGGGTGGAAAGACAGCCGGCTCCTTCAAAGCGCTCCGGGTATTCGGTCAGCAGCTCAAGGGATATAAGGCCGCCCATGCTCGAGCCAATGGTGTAGACCGCTGAGTCGGCATCTTCCATTTCGAGGTGAGCCAATGCGGCGGGAATTGCCCTTTCTACCAGCCATGCCGAATAAATATCTGAAACCGGCTTTTCTGTTTTGGAATGCTCACGGGACAGTTCAGCCCACAGCGGATCGCCCAACGGCCGGATGAGGGGCATGTACTCCGAGAATCTGGCATTCCCCCCGTTCCAGACTCCCAATACGGCTGTCGGGCGGATGGCTTCGAGGGAGGAAAGCCGCTTGAGTGCGGGCGCTATTCCCCAGATGCCGTCGAAGGAATCCTTCTCGAAAAAAAGATTCTGTCCGTCGTGCATGACCAGCAGGGTCTTGCGCTTCGAATCGCGCCAGTTATCGGGTTTCCAGATCTGTAAGGGCCTCGGCCGGAGCTCGGCGGGAAAATCGATGGTAAGCTCGCTTACATCCATGGTCTCTCCTTTTATGCCCGCATCCGTCCATGCTAGCGGGGTCCACAGCCGAAGGCATTGGCAAAAATACTATTCCCAATCCTCCGGGCTGTCCAGCCGGTTCCGTCGGTTCGTACGGTTCGTACGGCTCCGCCTCTTCAAGCTGAGCCCATCCCATATGGTCTCCCCAGCTGAGTTCTGCTATAATGCCGGCACATTTCAGAAGCTAGTTGAGGAAGCGATTATGAGCGGCGAAAAGCAGGGTATGGGCGAAGAGAATTTCGCGGAGATGTTCGAGCAGAGCATGCAGGAAGTGGGGCGTTATGAGCCCGGCCAGATGGTAGAGACTTCTGTGGTTTCGGTCTCCGGCGGCGCCGTATTCCTCGAACTCGGCGGAAAAAGCGAGGGAGTACTCGATGCCGACGAACTGCTCGGTGAAGACGGACAGGTCACGGTGCAGGCCGGCGACCAGATCCGGGCGTACTTCGTCGCCGCGAAAAACGGTGAGCTTCACTTTACCACCAAAATCAGCGGTGACCGGGCCGGCAGGGAAATGCTTCAGAACGCCTATCAGGCCGGGGTGCCGGTTGAAGGCAATGTTGATAAAGAGATTAAGGGCGGTTTTGAAGTAAAGGTCGGTGAAACCCGAGCCTTCTGTCCGTTCTCTCAAATGGGTCTGCAGAGGATCGATGACCCCGCCCAATGGGTCGGAAAAACCCTGACCTTCAAAATAATTGAATATAAAGAAGAAGGTCGAAATGTTCTTGTCTCCCACCGCGTCATATTGGAAGAAGAGCGGCAGCAGCAGATTGAAAAACTTAAATCAAGTCTCGAAGAGGGTATGACCGTCAGGGGAACTGTTGTCTCGCTCAGGGATTTTGGCGCCTTCGTAGACCTTCAGGGGATACAGGCTCTGCTTCCGGTCTCGGAAATCAGCAGGAGCCGGATCGATAAGGTCAGTGATACGTTGACCGTCGGTCAGGATATTGATGCGCAAGTCCTGAGCATCGATTGGGACCGGGAACGAATCTCACTCAGCCTCAAGGCCTTGCAAGCCGATCCCTGGGATGATGCGGAATCGAAATACCCCAGGGGATCAGAACACCAGGGAACCGTTGTGCGGCTGACGGATTTCGGCGCCTTTGTCAGCCTTGAACCGGGACTCGACGGGCTTATCCATGTATCTGAATTACGGGGAGACGGCGGCAGGGTGAATCCCCGGAATGTGCTTTCGAAAGGCGAAGAAATCAGCGTGCGCATCAACTCCGTGGATACCGAAAGTCAGAGAATTTCCCTCAAGCCGGCATCCGTCGCAGCTGAGGAAGAAGGCATTTCAGATTATCTGGGCAGCGCAGATGACGGTGGCGGTCACAACCCCTTTGCCCAGTTTATGAAGGAAAAGAAGAAAAAGTAATATCGCCGATAAACTTTCTCCCGCCGCAGAGTTGTTCGTGCTCTTCGGCGATGACTTCCAGAATCGATGAGGGAGCGTCTGCAGCGACAGACATCTCAGGAATTCGCGGTTCCACAAGTTGCAGGATATCGGCGCTGAGGTCCACGAATGCATCGATGTGCCGGGGAAGCAGGTAAATTCCCGGTACATCGAATTCTCGTCCGGCATTGTAGAAGTCCTTTATTTCCCGCTGCTTTTCTGCAATGTTCTGCTGAGGGTAGATGTCCAGGGCATCGATCTCGTACCGGGACTCCATAAACACCCTCCAGACAGGCCATTCGGGATTTTCTTCCAAAAACTTGAAATCCGCAGCATACCAATCCTTTTTCACTTCCCAAATGAATAACGGATCCTTGTACTCCTCGCTGAAGCGGGCAACAGTAGGGTGATGGATAAAAAAACCCCAGAGCGAATCGACGATAAGATGATGAAAATATCCCTTGAGGAAGGAGAATAATTTCTCTTTCGCAGGGTCAGCCTTGGCAAGGTAGTCCCTGATGAATTTGCCGTCCTCCGCATCCCAGATGTTCGCCCCCCGTTTCCGGAAATGCACCAGGTTCCCGTCCGGGCTATACGTGAGCTTGTCGTCATTGAGCTTTCCCGAATCCGGTGCGAGGTTCCCAATAAGGTAGTAAGGAAAGTCAGGTATTTCCGCCTTCTGCGCGTAGGCTTCGGCGATGCGAAGATGGGTGATCCAAGTGGCCATGTGCCGCTCCTATTGCCGTCTCGAGGGTCGGGTTTTGACGATTCTCTGATAAATCATGTTGTTTGGTATGTGAACCAGTCTGCGATCCTCATCGAGGAGTATCACGAAGAAGCCGTTAATATCCTTGACCCTGCCGCTTATCCCTTCGGGGAGTATTTCGATTTCATCGTCGATCTTGAACGGCCGGTAAAAAAACAGCATGACCCCGGCGAAAATATTGCTCAGTATGCTCCATACGGCAAAAAACCCGATGGCAATCAGGCCCAGGAATCCGGCAATAGAAACCCAGGCATTTTCGAAGGATACTCCCCAGACTACAATCAGGGAGAGCAGGGCCGCGAGGTGAAGCACCACAGTTTTGGTCTTATGCATCGCCAGGTTACGGGTTTGGGACATTTGATTCTTTTGGACGAAGGAGTCGATGGCCCGCTGACTGAGTTTTTGCATCAATAGGTCGATGAGGATAACCCCAGCGGATAGAAGGAGCTGGATTACGAGGGTTGTACTAATAAAGTCATTCATAACGTAAGTATACCAAATGCCGGCTCGCGGATCAGCGGATGGTCTCCCGCTACCAACGGATCAGGTTTCCTCCGTATGTCAGCCCGGCGCCGAAACCCACGGTGATGATTCGCTGCCCTTGTTTAAGAAGACCCTTGCGCAACATTTCATCCAAGGCCAGCGGAATTGATGCCGCGGAGGTATTTGCGTAGCGTTCGAGGTTCATAAAAAACCGCTCTATCGGCAAGCCCAGGCGCTGTGCGGCGGCTTCAATGATTCTCGAGTTGGCCTGATGGGGAACGAACCAGTCGATGGCGTCTTCATCGGTCTCACAGTCCTTGCAAATCTGCCTGATGGTTTGGACGATTGCGTTAACCGCAAACAGATACACTTTTTTCCCGTTCATTTTGATGCTGAAATCCTCAGCCTTCGAGGTCTCCTTGTCGAAGGGCAGCCTCGTTCCGCCGGCCTCGCGCTTGAGGGCATCAGAATCGGCTCCCTGGGACCTGAGCCAGGAGTGCTCGATGATGTGCCCCGAGGAATCCACCGCTTCGACCAGTACAGCTCCGGCTCCGTCGCCGAAGAGCACGCAGGTGTTGCGGTCGCTCCAATTGGTAATTTTAGTGAGAACCTCGGCGCCGATCACCATGACCCGGCGGACGCTGCCGGCACTCACGAATCCCCGGGCAGTTTCCAGACCGTAGGCAAAGCCGCTGCAGCCCGCCTGTAGATCGAACGCGCCGGAGTTACCGCAACCCAGACGATGCTGAACGATGGATGCCGTCGAGGGGAAGGGATTGTAGTCCGGCGACGAAGTCGCCACGATAATCAGGTCGATATCCGCCGCATCGACCCCCGAACGCTGCAAGAGGGCGCGGCCGGCCTCCACCGCCAGATCGGAAGCAAAGGTCTGGCTGTCGGAAATTCGCCGTTCGCCGATGCCCGTATGGGACCGTATCCATTCATCGGAGGTAGGCACAGTTTTGGAGAGTTCTTCGTTGCTCACGATTCTCTCGGGAACGTAAGCAGATACCGCTGTGATTCCAATATTCATGGCTCAAGTATATGAAGACCGGCCTGGGCTTACAAGGAGTCAGGGCGCCGCAGACGACGCTCTCAGTTATAGAAAATCTCGATCACTTCTTCCCGTGCCGGAACCTTTCTGGCCTCCAGTTCACGGTGCAGGATAGAAACATCCCAGTCCAGCGTATGCTCTTCAATACGGTAGGCTGCAGGGCCGATTTCCAGCAGCATACACTGCTTTCCCCTGCCATTCTTCATAACGCAGCCCGAGGTTCCGAAACTGATAAACTCGGTCTGGCCGCAGCTACGGCGGAACCGGCGGTGAATGTGGCCGAACACAATGAGCTCTTCTGCCTGAATGTCGAATTCCGAGCGAAGATCCGCTTGGTTCAGGTCGATTCGTCGCGGGGAGATGATGCCGTCCCGTATGAAGTGTTGCAGCCGAATACCCGGGGTCGGGGCATGGGCATAGGGCATGGACTGACAGAGGGCTTTTTGATCCTCTCGAAGCTGCCCAACGAGCCATGTATTGTGCAGGGCCTCGCCTTCCCCGATTCCTGCCTCAGCAGGGGGCTGCATGTATACATACTCTTCATGGTTGCCTTTGAGAAGACGAACTCCGCCTGAAATTAAACAGTCCAGGGTCTCTGATGGCCAGGGTCCGATTGCGACAGCATCGCCGATGTGGATTATTTCATCGGCGCCAAGATTTCTGCCCAGGTGCAGCGCCGACTCGGCTGCCGGCAGGTTTGAATGTATGTCCGAAATCAGAAGAAGGCGCATGCAAAAATCATGGAGGAAAATTGCGAGCCTATCAAGACAGGCTGCGGGAATTCCCCGTAGGCTCCCGCTGAGCGGACAGGGTCCGATGATGGTATGCGATAATCAGGATGGCCGGAACCATGAGAAACTGCACAATGAGAAACGATACCCGGACGCTGAAATGATCGGCGATCAGCCCGATCAGGATGCTCGCCGCGGCGAACAGCAGGCTTCCCAGCAAGGATGCAATTGAACCCATGGTGGCCCTCAGACTGCTGCTGAATTCCTTTTGCATGAGAGTTTCTTCGGCAACGGACTGTACCCCGAACATCAGACCGCCGAGGCTCATGATAAACGGCGAGAGCTTTGTTACCCAGATAAGGGAAGCTATCACTAAAACCCGGCCGTATATTCTGCCGAACAGGGCGCATGCCAAAGGACCAAAACGGCGGATAACCGCACCGCTGTACCGGAAACTCAGGGCGGCGGTCAGGTTTCCCAAGGTTTTGACAAAACCGATGGCCCAGATGGGGAGAACCTGAGCGATAAAGGCTGCCTGGAACTGGTACGCGCCTTCTCCGAATGCGTTGCCCCAGGCCTTCGCCAGGCTGATCCGGCGCAGCGAGGGATTGCGGATGAACAGGCGAAATGCCCTAGTCAGTTCGCCGAAGGGCTTTCTTTCGGTTGCTGGGGCGTCGGTTTCTTCTGTTGTCCGTATAAAAGCCCCCATGTCGGAAAAAAATACGCTGATCACCAATGCCAGGATCTGAGGAATTATGGAGACTGCCATCATCAGTCGTAGTGATCGCGCTCCGATAATTCCGCCGAGTACCGCCGATGTGGCCAGGGCGAACTGAAACATGCTGGACGTTTTTCCCAGGTATTCGTGAAAATCCTTCTCCCTGTCGAGAACTTCAAGGCTTTCATGGAGAAGGGCATTGTTGTTCCCGCTGAACATCGCACCGGCTGCCCCACCCAGGGCTGCCGCCAGAGCGAAGACCCAGTATTCCCCGCCGAATGCGAAACCGGCCAGACTCAGAACTCCGAACAAGGTGCCGAGCACAAGGGTCAGCTTTCTGCCCATAGTGTCCGAAACAAGGCCCAGCGGAATTTCTAACACTGCGGAGCTGATGGTTGCGATTCCGAACACCGCCATGCCTGCCGCGTAACTGCCGCTTTCCCGGGCGAAGTATACAATGCCCAGTGCTGCATATGGCCGAAAATCCAGAAGGAAATTATACAGGTAGAACAGTCGGATGTTTCTGGCGGCTTTGGTCTTCATCTCTTGTGCAATCCTACCACATCATCGTCATTTCATAGCAGCGCAGGCAAGAGGCTTAAGAATAGGATCGGTTTTTATCCCGGCGGGATCAGCCCCGGGACAGACGGTATTTTTGACTCCGGTGACCCTTCTATCAGACATCGGTTAGCCGCCTGGCCATTTTTACTGACCCGGGATTTTCCTCGATGAGTGTAAATCCGTGTTTTTCATAGAACCTGGTGGCAACGAGGTTATCAGGGCCTGTATGGAGATAGACTCCCGGTACATTTTTTCCGGTCAGGATGTCGGTAAACCTCTGGAGCAACTGACTTCCCAGGCCACGTCCCTGAGCATCGGGGAGCAAATTGATATGCAGGTGCGCGGGATACTCCGGTGAAACCGGAACCGCTGTTTTATCGATATGAAGTCTTGAGAGAAAAAACTCCTCGACTTCCGAACGGCAGCTCATTGATGGAGGATACCGCAGTCGAAGCGGGGGAAGAAAATCGTCTTCCATCCAGCGGTAAAATTCTTCCGTGTCCGAGGCGCCGAGAATATAGCCTACGGGAACGCCGTCTTTTTCGGCCACCAGACACAATTCCGGGCTATGCGTGACGTATGGCAGCACATAGAGCTGGCCGATAAACCACTGATCGCTGTACAGCTCGCTTCCGTCATCACCGTCGTTGCCGGTTTTTAGGCATATATGCATCAGGTGTGGAATATCGCAGGGATGGTACGGTCGGACGCCAATAGTAGCTCTCACGTGCATCTCGGGCTCCAATGATTATGGTGTTTGTGATGTATCCTGCATGAATTGCAAATAAATGGCTACCCGATTGTAGACAGCCAATAGATGTACAGGTCAGTCCTTATGCGGAGACGGTTTTTCGCCTAATGTGAATTGCGCAAAACGGGCGGTCAGCTTTGCCGCTTCTCGGTGGAGACCGCCGCTGTTTTCTCCAATGGAGCCGGCCATTGACATGAGTTCTTTGACATCATTGAGAATTAGTCGAATCTCAGCCTGGACGGCGTCGGCGCTTTCCTTGGTGGAACCGGATGCCTGATCTAGAGATTGGATGCTCGTATCCAGGTTGACGCTTCCGCGGTTGACCGTGTCGTTGAGGCCCTGGAGGGTCTGCATCCGTTGGACAATGAGGTTTGAGCTCTCCTCCATTTCCTGCGAAGCCGAGGCGATTTCCTCCAATCCTGCAATGAAGGATTCGCTGACCTGTTTCACATTCTTGAATGAGTTCCCGACGACACCCAGGCTCGTGTTGCTCTCTTCTATGCTCTTGATGACCCCCTTAACAAAGGCCGATGAGTTTTTGGAATTTTCCGAGGTCGACTCGGCGAGTTTGCGAATTTCCTCAGCTACCACGCTGAATCCCCTGCCGGCGTCTCCTGCGTGAGCGGCCTCAATTGCCGCGTTCATTGCCAGGAGGTTTGTCTGGGCAGCCACCGAATCGATAACCTTGTTGATTTCCGAAAGACTGTTCAACTGATTCATGACTTCTTCCATGGCATTGAGGCTGCCGTTGAGGTTGGACTGGCTGTCCGTGGTGACCTCGTTCAGGGAGGAGGCGGCGCTTCGGCGGTTGCGGGCGATGTCTGCGATATTCTTTGCGCTGGCCAGCATTTGCTCAGCTGCGCTGGTTGTCTCCTCCACCGAAATGGACTGGGTTTCCAGGCTCTCTCTCAGGCCGGCGGCGACCTCCGCTATGGTACGGGTTTCGCCGGCGGTGAGGGCGCTGTTCTCATTGAGCGTGGTGGCGATGCTAAAAATTTTATCCATTTCAGACTGGATTCTGGTAAGAAGTTCTTTTTGCCGCTCTACCAGGTCCTCGAGTATCTCGCTCTGACTGGTGTTGGAATCTGCATTTTCAGCGGCTTCGCCTATCACCGTGCGCAGTTCCTTTATAAAGCGATTGAGATTAATAAAGAGCTGCCCGAGCTCGTCGCGCCCCGGCACATCCAGATTTTTACTGAGGTCCTTGTCGGTCAGCGCCCGTATTTTTCCCATCGAGCGGCTCAAAGGCCGGGTCATCACCTGCGATAAAAACGCAACAAGTATAAGCGTCATTAGGAGAAAAGGTCCGGCAATAATGATTATGCGGGGAATTGCCTCAAGCACTGTCTGGCCTGCGCTTACCGGCATTAGCGTTACACCAATTGATCCCACCAGGAAGGCGGTCACCACCAGGGTCACGCTGAGAAAAAGCTTGGATGTCATTCCGCCGCGAACCCTCCCGGATTTTAACTTGTCTTCCGGAATGAGCATTTCCAGTTCTGCTGTCGTGCCGACGACCATCAGTATGCCAAAAAACAGCCCCACTGCTGCGGAGTACATTCCCCCGAGGATATGCACTGCAGAATTCGACGCATAGATGCTGTTCGAGTGATGCAGGAGTGAATAGGTTAAATTATTTATTGTGCCCCATACCGGTAGTCCGTAGCGGAGGCTAAATAGCCATTTGAAACTTCCACTGGCCGCCAGCCTTCGTGCAATTACCATCAGCAGGGTTGCCCCGACAGCGGCGGATATAAGCAGGTATATTAATGGGAGCCCCAGCGCCGCATTGATGAATTCTCCAGGTTTCGCAACTCCCGTGACCAGCTCTGCGAACGCCAGAGCCAGCGGGGTGCTCAGGCTCAGCAGTGCGAAAAATGAGACTATCTTTCCCTTACCGGACAGGACAGGCGCAGTGTTCTGCATAGAATTTTCCTCTTAAGCTCGGCGGTGCGTAATTTTTTGGGGCGGGTCCTTTATTCAAGTATAAGAGCTGAGGCGGCATCGGGCAAATTTGCGTATTACTCGATCAGTTATTTTGCGTTTGCCGGAGTATTCAGATGTGGGCTTGTGGGGTAGGAATCCACTCGCGTTTGATGAATCGGGCGGCGAAAACCACAGCCCTGATTGCAATAGTGAGCGCGAAACCCGCCCAGGCCCCATAGACTCCCCAGTTGAACAGCCTGATAAACACTAGCACCATGGGAATCATCAGAAACCAGCCGCTGAGTATATTAATGTTGCGAACGAACTTCGCGTCTTCCATACCCAACAGCCCGCCCTGAAAACTGATAAACAGGGCATCGGCAAACTGGTAGAGCCCCATTATCACAAAAAGAAGCCGGCCTTTTGCAATGAGTTCAGGATCCTGGGAGAACAACCTGATGAAGGGCTCGGGAAACAGCAGCATGACCATTCCCAGTGCGCCCATTACCACCGACAGAAAGAGAGCACCGGCTATGCAGGACTGCTTGGCTTCGGCTTCCCGGCGGCTTTCGATTTTTTTGCTCACCTGCGACATGGTAACGTCCCTGACCGGCCCTGCGAGCATCAGGATAAAATCCTTCACGCGCATAGAGATTTCGTGAATGCTCAAGGCGACCGGCCCGATGGTGGAAATGATGCTGACGAATACCGTCCAGGAACCCTGTTCGAAAAGCCTGCTTTGCATGATGGTAAAACTGAGGTCAAATCGTTCTTTCAGAATCTTCCGCGAAAGCGAAAAACCCGTGGGCATCCGTTCGAAATGAGCTGTTACCCGGTTAAAATATCCGATGAGAATCGCCGAATGGATGCACATGGACAGCACCGATGCAAGGCCGGCGCCGAACACTCCCAGGGCCGGTGCGCCGAGCTTTCCATAAATAAAAATCCAGTTGAAGAGCACATTGAAACTCAATCCCGCGATGGTAAAAACCGGCAGAAGCTGATTGCGCTCGATTGCGATGAGGAGTTTGCTGTAGGTTGCCATAAGGAACATGGGCAAAATTCCCAGGGTCCTTACCAGCAGGTACTGTCTCGAAAATCTGAGAACCTCTGCGGAATCTGTGAGAAAACGAAGGCCCAGGAGGGTAGGGCCCAACAGCAAAAGTCCGAGCAGGGAAAGAATCAGGCCGATTACGACTTCATGGCCGACGTAATTTCGTAGAAGCGCGCCTTTTTCAGGTGCGGCGTACTTCGCAAAATGAATGAGGTTGCTCTGTAAAAATGCGAATACCACAATGTAATAAAAGAGATTGAAGTAGGTCAGGCCGAGACTGAGCCCGGCAATACCTTCGGTGCCCAGGGAGCCCACCATGGCGACATCCACGATTCCGAACAAACGGCCCGCGACCATGGCCGCCAGTAGCGGCCAGGTGAGCCGCAATAGTTCCTTGATATTCTTGTACATGGATGCTCCGGTCCTGAAGTCTGCTGTGCTCAATGATAATTCACCAAAATCTCATCTAATGCAAGCCGCAGGTTTTTTTGCTGATACCTAAATCATCTGCTATAATTCGCCGTTGTGAAGGAACGGAAATTCTCTGACGATACTCTCCTGTTTATTTTGCTGACCACTGTTGTCGCTGCCGCCGTGGCGCTGGCGCTAGCCATTGACGGTCTTCCCCGGGTCGCCCGGGGATTTGTTGAAATTCAGCTCCATCCGGCGCGGCTGTTAAATGATTTTACAGTGATCGGGGGCGAAGGGGCTGCGCTGGTAAACGCCGCTGTTGTCGCCCTCATTGGTATGGCGACAATCCGGCTGACCGGCGCAAAGTTTTCGGGACCTACGGTTTCGGCAGTGCTTACCATGTATGGTTTCGGGCTCTTTGGGAAAACTCCGATCAATATCCTGCCGATTATCTTCGGGGTATTTATCGCCGCGAAAATCGTGAAAAAGAAGTTCCGCGATTACCTGATTATCGCCCTTTTCGGCACCGCCCTGGGTCCCCTGGTTTCGCTCATCTCATACGAGTTGGCGCTGCATCCGGTACTCGGCTTGCCCATTTCTATTACGGCGGGCATTTTCGCCGGCATTCTGTTGGCGCCAACGGCAATCGTTATGCTCAGACTCCACCAGGGGTTTAGTCTGTATAACATCGGCTTCACAACAGGGTTCGTGGCCCTGTTTGCCGCGGCAATTATTTTCGGGGGGGGAGATCAGCTGCCCGGGGGATCAATTTGGAATGATTCGCCATCGGCGGCTCTTTTCTGGTCCATTCCGTTGATGTCACTTGGGTTTCTCATTATCTCCGCATTCATCGACGGCCGCTCGGTCGTCAAAGATTTTCTTCGGATCATGAAGAATCCCGGCCGGCTGCCCTCTGATTTTATTTCCAATGAATCTCTGGCCGGTTCTCTGGCCAACATGGGAGTAATGGGACTATTGTCCTGGGGATATGTGGTGATGGTTTCCGCCCCGTTAAACGGCCCGGTCCTCGGGGGAATCTTCACCATAGTCGGGTTTGCCGCGTTCGGAAAGCATCCCCGCAATGTGTGGCCTATCGTCCTGGGCGTCGCCGGTGCCGCCCTGCTGTTCGGCCACGAGCTTTCGGCTCCAGGAGTAATCCTCGCGGTGCTGTTCGGCACCACTTTGGCTCCGCTGGCCGGTGAGTTCGGCCCCCTGGTGGGCGTTACCGCAGGCTTTTTGCATTTCGTCATGGTAATGAGGACCGGCGACTGGCATGCGGGAATCGGCTTGTACAACAACGGTTTCGCTGGCGGACTGGCTGCAACAATGCTGGTTGCGATAATCGAATGGTTCCGCAGCAATGCGGTTGAGAAGAATCCCGCAAAACAGGGAAGCTTCCGGAGTAAAGCGGAGAAATAATATGAATCGAAAAGAACTGATCCTGCAGATGATTACCGAATTAGCCCATTATGTGCTTGATGAAGATCCACTGAGAATGGTGATTTCTGTGCATCAGGAAGAAGACGGGCTTCACCTGGCCATCCTCGATACCATTGTCCGGGGAGAAGAAGAGTTGGACCGGATCCGTCAGCTACTCAACAACGAAAAACGGCCCGAGATGGCCAGCTACTACGGAAGCCTGGCGGGTCATGATTCCCTGGGAAAGGCCCGGCTCAACCTCATCGGCTGGCAGGTCAAGGGTGCAGACGTGAGCTGCAGCGACAGCGGGACAAAAATCGATCTATGGCTCGGGGGAGATCGATTCGATCCTCAGTCATTTTCCATCAAGACAAAGGAATAAGCTAATCCTGAGCAGATTCCGCGCTCCGTTTCGCGGCGTACATGCGTTGATCGGCTATCTGGAGAATTTGTTGAAGGTCGAGGTTTCTATCGGCCTTTACTCCGCCGAGGCTCATTCGCACCGTCAACTCCGGTGAAATCTCATCCCAGTCCTCGCTTTCCACGGCCTTATTAATTTTGGAAATAACCGTATTTACCTTGTTCTCCCCAGCGCCCGGCAGGAGCAGAATAAACTCGTCTCCACCGTAGCGGATCACTAGATCGGCCTTCCTCAGGCATCCTGTCAACAGGGACGCGACCCGTTGGAGCACCTGGTCGCCGGCCTGATGGGAATGGGTATCGTTAATCATCTTAAAATTGTCGACATCGGCAAATACGACACCGAAATCTTCTCCGCTGCGGGTAATTCTCGCAAGTTCTCCCGGCATATGGGTCATCAGGTAGCGGCGGTTCAACAAGCCGGTGAGCGGATCGTGAATGAGCTGCTTTTTCAATTTCCTGTTACTGTCTTCCAGGCGGGTTTTTAAATCCCGCAGCTCGGTGTTTTGAATCCTGTATAGTTCGCCCTCGAGTTTGACCCTCTCCAGATCAAGGAGGGCGAGGGCTTTGCTTAAGTTGTTATCCCCTATAAGCCGTCCCAACTCCTTCTGCTTGCCGAGGGCCCTTCGCTGATAGGACAGTGCTTTCTCCAAATCGCCCTGGTGCTCATAGTACCTGGCGAGCAGTTCATAGCAACGGATATTCATGGGAATGGGCTGCTGATTCGCCAGCTTTTTTTCGGCGGAGAGGAGAAGTGCTCTAGCTTCACCATGGCGGTTCGAATCCATAAGCAGGGTGGCGAAGTTGAGAAGGATTTCCTCGAGCCAGCTTTTTACCGGGACTCCTTCCATGAGCTCCAGAGCCTCCCGGTAGCGGGCCTCGGCTTCGTCGCCCCGGCCTTCCTCGCATAGCACATCAGCGTATTTTGCTATGCTATGAGCCTGGTAAGCAGGCTTTTCACAGCTGCGAAATATGTCCCGGGACTGTGTCAAAAAGGAATAGCCTTCTTTGTATGAACCTCCTGCTCCCAGTAAGCGACCGAGATTAGATAGAATAATCCCCAGGTTCATTGCATCCGCTTCGCCTAAATCCTCAGCGGATGGAGATTCAGAATTCTGCATGGCTTTTCTTGCAGAGTCGTAATATTCAATTGCCCGTTCCGATTGTCCGAGTTCTTTGTAGATAATTGCGGTATTATTCAGCGCTGAAGCTGCCCTAAGAGGCCACTGGTCCCGAAAGAGCTGATAGGCCTTGGTGCAGTGTTCTATGGCAAGCTGATAGACCGAAAGCTGGCCGTACAGGACGCCTTGGGTTAGATGGGCCTCCGCCTGCTCGCGGGCGTCTCCCTGAAATTTTGCAGCCTGCTCCGCCTTCCTGGCGTATTCAAGTCCGGTGGCATGATCCTGAGACATAAAGGCGCATTTGGCGCACATGCGCAGCGCCTCAGCCCGCCCGCCCGGTAGTTCACGGCAATCAGTTTTCTCCGCAGCCTGGGAAAAGAGGGGCAGTGCCTCTTCGAACTCCCCCCGACCCATTGCCTTCCGGGCATTAGCAATCACCGACATGGTTTAAGTATACGAAGGTAGTTGGGAAAACTCAAAAGCCTTGCGCGCATCTCAGCTGTTTTTTTCAGTCCATTTGCCCCAATTATGTCGAGGCCGCCAGGTAAACGCCTGCTTCACTTTGGAATTGTCCAGTAGTGTGGAGAATGGGTCAGCGTGCTTATCAATCTCTGATCTCCAGCGGACATGTGGATGGAGTCGTTGGGTCCACTCGATTCTGTGGGGACCGGATGTGGTGATATCGTCGGCAGACACATGGTACATCCGGTAGCCCGGTTGATTTTCTGAAACGAGCATAGCGTAGATCAGGTCGCAAAGATCCCGGACATCGATAAAGGCTCCATACTCCCAGAACGGCTGATATTCAAAGACAGGATTGCTTCTCCGCTCTGCAGAAATATACTCGTATGTTTGCTCATCCCAGATTCCCGGCGGACGCAGAGCGATGAGTGACATGAACTGATTGCTTTCCGCAAATCGTCGACACAATTGCTCTCCCAGAAGCTTAGACATGCCGTAATCGCTGTGCGGATCGCAGGGGTGGAGCTCGTCAATCGGGAAGTATTTCGGGGGAGACTCACCTTTGAAAATCCCCAAGGCGTCGACACTGCTGATAAAGATAAATTTTCTGATATGCTTCTGTCCGGCTGCACTGAGTAGGTTTTGCAGTGCTGCGCTATTGGAATGCATTTCATTCGATCCGCAGGTTCGCGGAAGAACGGCGCAGTGAACAAGACCGCTGCAGCCGGAAATGCGCTCTTTGAGAGAATCGGCATTGAGGAGGTCGAGTCCGTCCCTGATATCGAATCCCGTCACCGAATGACCTTCTTGACCTAGTCGGTGTTCCAGACGGGTGCCAAGAAAACCTCTGTTGCCGGTCAGTAAGATTTTCATATCCTTCCTCATAACCCATGCAGGGCTTACCGGCTGGATTTTTTGAGCATATTTCGACTAAGCCATAAGGCGTGGTCTCGGTACATCGCCGCGTGTGACAGGAGCTCATCTTTACCGCTTGTTTCGGCGAAGCCGGCAGTCCAGTCGGCAAGGGTTCTGAGCCGCCGCACAGCGCTAGCAATCAGTTCTTCAGCCCGGTAGTGGAGCTCGGTTCGAGTCCCCGCATACCCATGGAGGAATACTTCAATCCGGTCTTGCATTTCTGCGATGTCAAAGGGGCCGGGACCGTGACCGTTGATTTCCTCCGTCGGGTAAAGGGGTATAAAGCGGTAGGCGGCGTATCCCAAATCCCAAATCCGCGGTCCCGGAGCGCACACATCAAAATCGATCAGGCCGGCAAATCGGCTGTTGCGGAAAATGCAGTTGTACGGTGCCAAATCGTTGTGGCAAATAACCTCATGAGGCTCATCTAGGGTTTGAAAGAACTGATCCTCCGGTCGAATGGCAAAGTCCGAGCCGGCGTCATGGAACTCCCGGATTCGCCGGGCCACAGTTTGCAGCAGCGGCTCCTCCCATAGCCAGGAGTCTTCATCTGCACTGTCGCCTTTGATGTATGTGAGCACGTGGATTCCGTCCTCGATGCCCAAAGACCGGGGCACCCAGGTTATTCCTTTTTTCTCAAGATGCCGAAGCAGCCGGTGAACAGTTGCCGAATGACTATCCGCCTGTTTATAGATTGTGTTATTCCAGAGCACCGGCGGATTCATATTTTCGCCGCTCAGAACTGTTCCCCGTTTGGTTATCCAGTCTCTGCGCAAGAGGGAAAAGACAAGCTGGTCGTATTTGCGATCGCCAATCCAGTAATGCTCGCGGTTGCTGCCATCCTGTTCAAAGTGACAATGCCTGAGGATGGCCACCGATGGCTGATTGAACTCACCGGTGGTGGCATAAATTTTATGAACATCGTGGGTGGAAAAAAGCTCGTCGCACAGCCGGCTCAATGCCGCCTTGCCGTAACCCCTGCCCCGGTTGATTTCAGGGAAGTAATACCCAATCTCGATGCTTTTATTTCTGGGGTTGTAATCAAACGCAAAAAACTGACCAACTATCTCACCGGACTCCCCATCTTTCACGAGAAAATTCATGCTGTTATCGGAGGTAATTCTCCGCAGAATTTTTTCACTGAAGTCGGAAAAGCTCATGCTCCGGTTCTCAATAGGACGGCAGCTGTGATATTCGGGCTGTTTCTCTTCGCTATGCCATTGGTAGAGCACGGGAATATGGGATTCATCGAGTTTTATCAGAAACACTGCGGGAGGCATCTGATATAGTATCAGGACCGGGTGTTGTAGGCAAATTTGATCTTGTCTGAAATGTTCCGTTGGTTTCTGTATGAAGCAAACCTCCAGGAAGACCGGTCTGCCGTTTTAAGAAAGCAAACGGCTTCATAGTAAGGCCCGGCCTTCTGCGGGCTGCTTAATATTTCGGTCCCGAATTTCATCGAGCGCAGCTGTGAAGAGATAGTTCACATTGTCTCCTGGTCAACCAATTTGGAATACATGAGCAGATCGACATGACCCTTGCCCGGCTAGTTTTCATATTTTCGCAACAGCCCCTCGCGTTGAAACCCGGCTCTTTCGAGAAGGCGCAGCGACGCGCTGTTTTGTGGGAGAACCAGGGCCTGAATTCTGATAAAACCCCAGGTAAGAAAACAGTGTTCGCAGAATGCCATGAGGGCCTCGCCCATATATCCCCGCCCCCAGAAATCAGGGTGTAAATCATAGCCGATTGAAGCCCGTGGCGTGTATAACCGGGGAGTTATCATGTACACAATGTCCTGTAGAGACTAACGGGAATGCTTCCATGAAACAGGCTTTCCTTGTAATATCTGAGACCAATTTTTTCCGCTACCCGTATCGATGCAGAGTTTTCCTTTTCAATTATGGCGATGAGCTGGGAAAACCTTCCGGACTCACAGGCGGAACTGAGAATTTTTCGTGATGCTTCAGTCGCATATCCTCGACCCCAAACATCGGGGATTAAACGGTAACCTATCTCGGGGAAAGTGGTACCATCGATTTCCTGCATGGTGATTCCGCAGTAGCCAATTAGTTCATTTGTGGCTTTATCTATCACTGCGTGAAGGCCTAACCCCTCGTTGTCATATAGAATGAGGTTTCGCTCGATGAATTTCGCTGTCTTTTTTATGTCATATGGTCCCGATAGCGAGTACTGCATGACTCTTGGGTCGCCAAGCAGACGATATACGTCGGGAGTATCGCTATCCTGGAATCGGCCTGAGCGACAGCCGGGACGTGTGTAATTGCGGCGTCTCAAGTTTTATACTCACCACCACCAATCTCCCTGGTAACTATCCTGGAAATGCAGTTTCATCTGGGTCTCGGTATTGCATCGGGCAGCAGCAGATGAGCTTGATATTCCCCGCCGCGGAAATCAGCACGAACGACCAGGGGCATAATATCCACGATAGATAAAAATCCTTCGTAGCTGAACGTCTCATCGAAGTGATTCAACACTGTGCTCAGGGCCGTGCCGTGAGTTCCGATTGCCATGCATCCTCCGGCATGGCGCTTTAGGAGCGGGTTTAGCGCGGCGATGCTGCGTTCTTTGACTTCAGAAAGCGATTCTCCGCCATCCAGGGCGTAGGTAAAATCTTCCCATTGACGCCTGGCATATGCAAAGAAATCGTCCACCCAGCCTCCGACCCTGCGTTCCCCGAGGTCAGGAACTTCCCGTATCGCCATTCCTCGGGTTTTCGCCAGCGGCTCGATGGTGGATAGGGTTCGCAGGTACGGGCTTGAATATATGGCATCCAGCGGAGTGTCGGCGAAATAATCGACCAGCCTTGCTGCGGCGGTCTTTCCGGATTCGGTGAGAGGGCGGCTGACATCGTCTTTAACGGAAAAATCCGATTCGGCGTGGCGTATAAAATATACAGTGCAGGCGTTGGCGCTTATATCCACTTCAAGTCCTCATCGCTGTAGCGAATTCCCCGGCCCTTGCTTCCCGGACGGGGCATTTCAATTTTCGCCTTCCAGGCCCTGTCGACATCAGCCTTGGTAAGATGCGGGTTATTGCGAAGGAAATCCCTGGTGTACTGATTGTATTGGTTGTGATCCTCGATTGGCTGGTCCTTCCTCAACTGGGTTATCTGAGGCCAGGCATCTATGGCATCCCCAAGGGTATAGCCGATATGGGCTTTCATCCACTTCATAAAGGTGATGCTGAAGCGGAAACCCGGTCCCAGGTGCTTAACAAAAAAGCGGCGCACATTGGGATTGTTGCGGTAGTTATCGGTGATTACCGTTGTCGGGTAGAGGGTTTCGTTGGTCCAATCGAATTTCGAATCCGTTTTTTTTGCTTTTTCCGCCAGGATTTCACCGGTCCTGAGGTAATGGCTTATCCTGTCATGAATCGCGAACTTGCCGCCGCTGCTTGAAAGTCCGAGTTCCCGGGCAATATCTTGCAGTTCGCTGAGGTACCAGTAATAGGAGTCAAAAGTCTCGCCGTCCAAGTCTTTTGTCAGTTGTGGCCGTGGCATATCTCTTTATACCACGGAAGCTGGGCGACGCGCAGCAGGTCGTCACCCCTCCTTCCATTACACCAGTATGTCTTTTTTTGTTAGGACTCTCGCTGCCGCTATCTGACAGAGGGCTGTTAAAGCGCAAAACAACATGACCCTCCAGAGTTCCAGTCCAAAATCCCCTGTGCCCGCATTTGTGTTCATCCAGGAAAACGGACTGAGGTATCCTATTCCTGTGGCCGCGGGTGAAATTGCCGCAGCCATCGACGAAAGGGATTTAATAAAGTAGAAGAAAAAAATGAGGCCCAGTGACGGACCGAGGACTGACCGCCCGCGATTCATCAATAATGATATGAGAAGAACCAACGAGCCCATTGCGATTATCAACAGATAAACATAGACCGAAATCACAGCGAGATCGCGCACCCGGTACTGGATAAAAATCCTGGATTCGAAGTCTGGCGGCAGGTCAAGTATGGCTATGGCCGTTTCCATAGAGCCCTGTGTTGAAGCAAACTGATTCAGAATAAGCGAAGGTTGTTCCTCCAGGAACAAGAGAAGCAGTTCCGGTGAGCGGTAGAAAGATTCTCTCATCTCGCGAAATTCTTCTCGCTGCCCGCGAACATCTTTGAGAAAACCCTCCATCTCCGACGGGGCGACCCCCAGTACACTCATATATTCCTCGGGACTTTCAAGAACCCGTGAGAAAAACTCTTCAGGGCCCTGAGCCGCCTCCTCAATAAGCTCATTCATGGCTTCAAGGTCCAGATCCATCTCATCAAGTTCTGTGGTATTAGCCGTCAGTAAGCTCGAAGCATAGGAAAGGGAGATTGAGGAGAAACTTTCATCGTCAAGGTCAAATGCGTCGTAAATACGCCCCGGATGCCGATGTATCTGTTCGGTCAGAATGGCCTGGTCGCTGGGGAGCAGTGAAAGCATGCGCGGGGCTTCATGTTTAACCGCCTCGAGAGCGGCGATGCTGGTTAGAAAGAACAGGATGGCCAGCAATCCGGTATAACTTATAAGAACCGCAGATTTGCTGATAAAAATGGAGCTCCTGCTTACTGGTTTTGTAAACAAGAACTCCGCAGTCTTGTCCGCTTCTTCTCTTGCCAGCAGATTCCCGGCCAGAACCGCTGCGAAAATACAGGCGAGAATAATGTTATATATAGAGTTATACGTCACGTAGAACCCTGAGAGACTGCTCATGCTGTAAATGTCAGCTCCGAAGGCCGCAAGAACCCCCTTCATCATCGGGTTTTCGAACAATGCCTCCATTTGAAGCAGCAGGCCGTCTGCGTTTATCGCCGGGTAAAACATCATGCCGAAAAACAATAATCCGCAGATGGCAGCGCTCCATATTGCGAAAGACCTGAAGTTTCGCCTCATTTCCATTCTGTAAATTGTCAGGTTCATGGGCTTGCCTCGTTCTCGTCGTAGTAGTGCATGAAAATATCTTCCAGTCCCGGATCTTCAATTACGGCGTCGCTTATGTCGATTTTTGACAGGCCTCTCATCAGTTCCCTCACGTCGCCGCCATACAGGCCCTCGGCTCCTCTGGTGCCCGCTCTAATATCGGAAGCCTGAGGGAAGAGGGATTCCAGTTCGCTCAACGTGTAGCCCGCATGGTGTTCAAAAACCAGTCTGAAGCGTTTCAGGTAGAGTTGTTTGAGTTGATCAATGCCGCTGACCGTCATCATTCTGCCCTCGCGGATAATTCCCACCCTGCTGCACAAGCGCTCAACCTCAGATAGGGTATGAGACGAGAAGAAGATGGTTGCGCCTCGGGACTGTTCCTCGCGGAGAATATCGTAAAATCTCGATTGGATGAGGGGATCCAGACCGCTGGTCGGCTCATCTAAAATGAGAAGTTCGGGCAGATGCACAAGAGCTTGGATGATTGCGACTTTTTTTCTGTTGCCCAACGACAAATCGGAAATGCGCCGCTTGAGGTCCAGTTTGAGCCGTTCGCTGTACTCGGCGATTATCTGCTGCCCGTCGACCTCGAGCAAATCCGCAGCGTAGTTCAGAAGCTGGCCGGTTGTAACTCCGTCATAATAGTTCAATTCCGCCGGCACGAATCCGATTCTCCGCCTGACTGAAGCGCCGTGCTGTGCCGCATCTTCACCGAACAAACGAACGGTTCCGGAATCCGGAAAGAGCAGACCGAGGATTGTTCGAATCGCCGTGGACTTGCCGGCACCGTTGGGACCGATAAAGCCGAAAATCTCGCCGGATTGGACCGTAAGATCCACATCGATGATTCCCCGGCTTTTGCCGTAAAATTTGGTCAGCTTTGAAGTTTCCAGTACCGGTGCGCCTGAATTAACGTTCATTGATTCGCTCACTCTCGGATAAGTCGTTCGACAGCGGAATCGAGATGCAGTTCGATGACGTCGTTGAAGATCTCTTTTCCGATATCCTCTTTGTGCAGGAAGAGAAAGAAAAGTGATCTGAACACGCCAGCGACCAGCCGAGGGTCATCAATCAACAATTTGCCTTTCTGCCGCCAAATTTCGATCAGCTCGCGTGAGAAATCCACGTCGGCCTGCATTGCCTCCTCAAGCTGCTCGGGAGTGAATTTTTGCCGCAGATACTCGAACTCTGCCTTGCTCAGAAGACGGCGAAAAAACGGATCCGAGCCGACCTTCATCAGCACAGCAGACATGACGGTTTTCAGACGGGTGCGATCATTTACGCCTTCTTCGGCAAGAAGAGCGCTCATTTCCTGCTGCTGCCGGTTTTCATATTCCCTGATAATGGCGAAGTACAAGTCTTCCTTTGAGGCAAAGAATTGATAGAATGCCCCCTTGGAGATTCCCGCCGCTTGGGCCAAATCGTCCACGCTGGTTTTTTTTATTCCCACATTTCCAAAGGCCTTCCGGCCCCCGTCGATCAAGCTGCTCCTGATATTGAGTTTTTCTGTTTCACTGAAAGCCCTGGGCACAACAATCTCCTGAAACCATGTGACTATAAATATAAATATAGTCAAATGGTAAGCTCATCGATATTTTTTGTCAAGGAGTTGAGCTGCCGCGTATGAGATTGAGGTTTGCTCGTAGAGATAGCCCGCCGATGTCCGCCTTTAAGCGGCCAATCATATGCTTGTCCTGTCCAGCGAGAGATGCCGGAAAAGCGTTTTGACTGACAATCGCGATCCATACTATGCTTTTTATATGATAGATTTGATATTTGCGGGGATCGGGACTGCGGCTTCGGCCGTAAGGACGGCCAAATCACTGGCGACTTCCAGAAAAGGCGCCGAACGATCGTTCCTTCTATCGGTCCAGCAGAATATTCAGCTACTCGAGGAATTCCGAAAGAACGAGCTGTCAGCGGAAAAACTGATTCCTGAGCTCGAAACCCGGGCGTTCGCCGAGTTATACGGCACCTCTTACCGTTTTACCCGTTTGCAGCGGAATAAGGTATCTGCAAAGTCGACCAGCAATATCAGGTCATTAAAACGCTACGAAGGATGGGACACAGAAAAGCTTGTGGTCAACATCTTCACCAAAATAACTCATCTTCAGAAGATTATTAGAATCGGGTACCCTGAAGGGAAGTATGATATGCCCCGGCGACTACTAAATCTGCTTGGCCTGTTTATTCTTTTGACCCGGCATATTCAGAAATAGTTCGCGAATTAGGGGGCGTCTCGCTTTTTTCACCGCACACAGGAGGGAGTATGGATTTTGAAGTCTGGATGAACGCGTTTCTCGCCTTTTTTGCCATACTCAACCCGGTTGGAAATATTCCGATTTTTTCTGAGATGACCGACGGTCTCAATCCCGGAACCCGAGTGAAGGTTTTTAATGTGGCCATCCTTACCGGGGCGGCTACCTTAATGATCATGAGTCTCAGCGGAAGATGGATAATGGCGGCGGTTTTTCAGATTGATATTCTGGAGTTCAGAATTGCCGGGGGCATTCTGCTGCTGGTAATCGCTATCAAATATATCGTATTTCCAAGCAAGGAGACCGTACTTGAGTCCAGTCCCGAGGAGCGGGAAGCCAAGGCGATGGAAATGAGCGTTATTCCCATGGCGGTTCCCCTCATGGTGGGGCCTGGATCCATCGTCACCGGAATTATCATCCTCGACCGCGACGGCGTGCTCATTACTGTCACTTCGATGATTGCGGTATTCCTTTTCAGTTGGGTCTTGTTCCAGCAGTCCCATCATATCAGTAGGCTGATGGGCCGGATAGGCCGTATGGTTATCGGGCGCATCCTCTGGATTTTTATCGCCGCCATCGGCGTTCATTTTCTCATCTCGGGAATCCGTGAAATCTTCGGAATTTAAGGGCCTGGTAACCGGCCAGTGATTAACCACCCCCCCGGGAAGGTCTCCCGGGGGAACTTGGCGGCTACCGGACGATTTTTACTCCGAACATGGGCGTCTGAAGAGCGCCGTACGCCCGTACCCAGAGGGGAAGGAACATCTCGGTGCCCCGGGCTTGGGTGATATCTCCCAGGTCGATTATGTCCTTCCATCCGAACCATTCCTGCAGATATGAGGCGGTTTGACTTTTTGCATCTTCATCGTTACCTGCCATGAATACGCTGTGGTCTCCCGAAATGGCGCCGGGGTTCACCATCAATGCGGCGGTGACGGTGTTCAGGGTTTTTACGACCCTTGCTCCCGGAAGAGCATTCTGAACCTGCTCGCCCAGGGAATCAGTGTTGGAAATAAAGAGGCTCGGAGGCATGCCGTTGGAAAAATCCAGGGGATTCGCGATATCCCAAACGAGTTTCCCCTCGACGGATTCCTTTGGCAGGGCAGACATTACAGTCACCGTTGCCTTTCCCGACAGGGCGATGATTATCAGTTCCCCTGCCTCGGCTGCCTCGGCGAAGGTGGCAAGGCGGATGGACTGGTTGCCGCTGTACCATTCGGCGAACGACGGGCTCCCCCAGGCGTCCTTTTCGTTGTTGTTTTTGGTTTTTTCCGGATCCCTGGTGCCCAGATATACATCATGACCGTGGTCCTGGAGAAAAGCGCTCATAACCCTGCCGACGGTGCCGGTGCCCAATACTGAAATTTTCATACTGCTCTCCTTCTGCGGGAATGCCCCGCCGATTTTCCTGTTTTGTTGCAGACCATAGACGACGGTCCGCGTTTCAACGCCTTGTACTATCCAAGCGTGCTACTCACATTATATTAGTTGTACACACAAATATATCCGGGTAAAAAAATCTATTCGGTCTCCAGCGCCTCGCTCACTTTATTAAGCTCTGCCGCAAGTTTATTCCCCTCTTCGGTACCGAGAATATCTGCATATCGGCGCCACACCCGTTTCCACCCTTCTGATAGTTCCTCATGTATTTCAAGACCCTTGTCGGTTGATTCCAGATAGGTCGTCCGGCCATCCTTTTTCCTGTGCATGAGTCCCTTGTTCTCAAGTTTATCGACGAAACGGGTGAGGGTAGAAGGCGCAAGGTTGAGAACTGAGGCCAGTTCGTTCTGGGTCATGCCCGGATGCTCATTGACCACCATGACAGCAAAGCCCGCCGACGGGGCGAGACCGATTCTGGCAAATTCATCCTCGGCCCATCGGTTTAATACCCGCTGAAGTTTGGTGGCGGTGAAATATAGACATTGTGTAAGTAAGTGTTCAGTCTTTGCCATGCTTGTACATACAAATATCATACATAATTTTTATCGTCAAGGGGGGTCAGCCAATTTCGAAATCACGGGAAAAAACTCCTGCTGAAAAGGAGTAGGTCGATTGCACATTGACATTAGATTTCCCGCGGTCTCCATTTTCTAGTTTTTATTGTGTAGATAGCTTTTACTTGATGCCAAAGTATATAAAAGATGGCAGACGCACAGCTTGGAAGCCTGGAATGCTGCGGATTTCGGGGGATTGACCATGTGCAATTGCCAATAGTGCCTGGTAGTATAAACCCATGCTGTTTTTTTCCGACTGTACCCGTTTGTATACTCCATCCGGTCCGGTTTCACAGCTAAATGCAGTGTATCGTTGCGGACTCGGCTTCCGCCTTTTTGATTTCGCCAATAACACCGATCAGATTCTGCTGTTATGCAATACCTTTGAAGGCGACCTCGAGTTTGACGACGGGGGCTACCTTGGAATTGGGGAGTTCAGCTTGCTGCACGGGCGGAGTAGGGTTCTCGCAGAAGATAAAGCCCCGCAGTTCAATGATGCGGTTTGGCACAGCGCGGCACATGCTGAATCTATGAGCGGGAACAGCGCATTGTTGTTCGCCATGAGTTCAGCTTTTTTTAATGAAATGCTCTCGTTTCTCTCAATCGACATGGATTTCAGCGAACTTATGGAGTTTGAAGCTTTTCTCATGGATTCCGACATGCTCGAACTGGTGATGGGAGCATCGGCTCATATAGCAGTCTATCCCCGTGAAAGAACAAGAGACCGGTTGACGATAGACCGCTGGTATTCAAGTCTCGAAGATTATGCCATGGAGCTTTTCCATCATTACCTGCGATTCCTGCTCATAAAGCAGCGGGCCGTTGATGCGGGTATTGGCAAAAGGGACCAGACACGGCGCGATGTGATTCATGCGCTATTAAAGGCAAAGGGATATATTGAACGCAACTATATGGAAAAAATCGACAGCCGCAGCATCTCGGCTTTTGCGGGAATTTCCCACTATCATTTTCACCGGCTTTTTAAACAGATTTTTGCCGCAACTCCCGGGCAATACCTCACCCGCTACCGGCTGAATGAAGCCCGTAAGATGATTCGCTACCACGACGCCAGGGTCACAGACGCGGCTCTGGAAGTGGGGTACGATAGCCTGAGTTCGTTTATTCATGCGTTTGAACTGCAGTTCGGATATAGCCCGAAAAACAGTAATAAGCCCTTGCCGCCCAAAAGTTAGCAATCTGCGACAATTAGCCGGGTAATATTTCGGCTATATTGATATCAGCAGCTGCCGGAATGGTTCCATTCCTGATGGATTTCCGGTGGACATAGTCGAATCTGCAATTGTTCTGAGGAGGACAACATGCCGAGTATACGTGCTGAAAATGTAAATCATCCGGGATATTCCGAGCCGCTGAACGAGACCAAATACAAGTACATACGGGAGGCGATTCTGGCCTCCCTTGACCGATTTGCCGGCAGCAGCAATGAGGGAATGAGGTTCACCGATCTTGAACAGGCGGTCGACAGCTATATTGATGAGCAAGCCATACCCAGAAGCCTGTTCCCCAAACCCGGGTCAGTCCGCTGGTATACCAAATCTGTTCAGCTAGACCTTGAGGCCAAAGACCTGATTGAACGGGTACCGGAGAAACGCCCACTGCGGTTTCGGAGGAAGTAGGCTGACAAAACGGCTGGGGCTGGGTAGACATTGCGCTGCCCAACCGTTCTATGTGGCATTAAATGTCATTGATTTAAGGAGCTTCGCCTGCAGGGTAAAAAAGAACAGGCTGCAATTTCCTGCATTGTAATCGTCTCGACTGTAGTTCTTCAGATTGGCTATGTGCTGACTCTCGCGCGTTTCATGTATTGGGTGAATATCGTGATGTTTACGGCATTTCTCGGGTTTGCCATACAGAAAAGACGTTTTGCTCTAATCAACCTGTTTCTTCTCTTCCTTGCCATTCATGTATCAGGCCGGGTGCTGTTATTGCGGTACTGGAACCTGGTTTCCGGATTTATAATGTACTCGCTGATTTCCTTTGCGGTCCCGCAAATGAGAAAACAGCAAAACTGGTTTCGTATGGGTACCATCGACAAAAAATCAGGGGTGTATCTTCTTGTAACGATTGTCCTGTCCAGTGCGGTTCTCATATTCTGGTATTTCACCGCTAAGCCCGATTTAAGCGCTATGACTGAAGCGCTCATTTCCCACAGCGTAGCGGTTAAGATAGCGGCAGTAATTATCTTCGCTCTGATAAATGCAGTCACCGAAGAATGCATTTTCGACGGAGTGCTTTTCCATGCCTCTGAGAAAGCGTTCCGCAGCCCTGCGGTCGTCATCCTTATTTCGGCAGTTTCGTACAGCATCGTTCACTACTATGGCATCCCTAACGGATTCAGCGGAGTGCTTCTTTCATTTATATACGGGGGTTTAATGCTCGGTGTATTGCGATATCTAACCGGCGGAATACTTATGCCTATCCTCGCCCATATTGCGGCGGATGTAACAATAGCTTTGCTGGCGTTCGGGTTTATTTCTTAAAATCAATTGACTGGTACTTATTCAATTATTCCATTTTCAACGTATACTTGAAAATATGTTTGCCGACGATATCCGGCGGTTTTGCCAGAGCCACGGGCCGGACAAGCCCAATGACAGTGAGCGGCATAGCGGGTCGCCAAAGAGGCACTACGGCCTGAGCAATCCGACAATGCGGAACTTCGTAAAAAGCTGGAAAGCCCGGCATTCCGGGCTTGGTTACCGGGAGTGGGAGGAAACCTTGAGCCGACTGTATGCCGGTGATTCGATAGACGAGTGCTGCATCGCTGGTATGCTGCTTGGCCAGTTTCCCCGTTTCAGGCGAGAACTGCCCCTCCCTGTGCTCGATACCTGGATAGCCGGGCTACGCGGCTGGAGAGAAATCGATACCACCTGTCAGTCGAATTTTACCGCCGATGAGCTGCTCCTATCATGGAACGATTGGAATCGGTTTCTCGAGGTTTTTTCCCAAAAAGAAAGTATAAGCCATCGCCGGGCGAGCTTGGTGCTAATGGTAAAGCCTCTTCGCGATTCAGATGATTCCCGCTTGCTTGAACGGGCATTGAAGAATGTCGATGCGCTCAAATCTGAGAAGGATATTCTCATTTCGAAGGCAGTTTCCTGGGTTTTGCGCTCGGCGATAAAGAACCATACATCGGCGGCGCAAGGCTATGTGGCCAGCAATGCGGAGACGCTGCCGCCCATTGCTGTTCGGGAATTCCGCAGGAAACTGGAAACCGGCATAAAATGAGGCCCAATCTACATCTCATCGAGCAACTCCATTGCCCCCCGCTCTTTCTCGGCGATGCCCGTCAGCAGAGCAGCGATTTCGCCTAAAAGTCCGGGGTCAGCCTCGGTTCCGCTCCGTTCGAACAGTTCGGCACAGGCGGTCCAGTCGCTGGCAGCGTCGGCGAACTCCTGTGCCGCCTGTTTTATCTGAGCTTTTCCGCTGCGTTCATATGCCTCGGTCAGGAAATCCCGGTAAAGATTTCGGAACAAAGCTCCTCCGGTGCCCGCCCGCTCCATGAGCATGCCGATCTGCGGAAGATCAGTTTGGGGATCATCACTGAGACCGTACCAGCTTTCGACCTGTTTTGCGAATTTCCTGATGCCTTTGAAGGTGAAATTCGTTATCGGCGGATTCAGGTACGCCGTCGCATTCTGTTTAATTGCACGGATAATTGCCGATTCTCCGGGCTCACGTATTTCGCCAGCGGAAATAGTATATGAACGGTTCCTGGCAGACATGGGGCCTTTCTCATTCCTGGCCGCCTGAACGCTTGCCAGGGAGCTGGTCACGTTTCCGCCCTGCTGCGCCGTATCGATGAGGAATGCCGAGTCTGAATCATAGCCGTACATGGCTACGAAATGCCCGGCAAAATGTATCTTGTTGCTGAAGTACTCGAGATGATACGAGTCCAGCTGCAATCCGACGGGTCGCCCTTCGGAGAGGTCGGAGGATATTTGATCCCAGGCTTTTTTTGCTGAACTGGTTTCATGCTCGCGAAGCTCCAGCCCGAGGTTTCGACACAGGTTTTGCGTCAATTCGAAGGTTTTACAGCGTCCCCCAACGAAGGGCAGCTTCATCCCTTTGATGGGGAATAATAAGAATGACAGCCCCTCGCCGAGCCCGAAAATCATCGCTTCGCTTAATTCCAGACCGGCATGCTTAAGGAGATTGCCCGTGGCAGTGCTTTCGCAGTGAACTCCGTAGAAAGGACGGAATTTTTCAATTTTCATAGTAATTTTCCTCCATTTGATTGATGAGGTTTTTACTGAACTGAATGTCCGAGCGGATATGATGAAAACTGTACTCAAAAAGCATCCGGGCATGTTCGGGAATACCGCGAGTTTGCTTCGATTCTATCCGAGCAATCTCCCCTTGCAGGAAATCGATCCGGTTTCTTAACATTTCACATAGTTCTGCGTGTTCGAACAGAAAACTTGCGGCAAGTCCGAGAGCGAAGTGCCGTTCCCGCTCGCGGCCGTTAGCAAGTCCGAAACGGGCTTCTTTCTTGAGGGTGTTCAAACCCAACTCGCTTATGCGATATCTGGTCCCCGTCGGACCCTTGCCGGTTTTGTCAACATCGGTCTCTCCACTGACATATTGATCGCGCTCAAGTTTCCTGAGTCCCTTGTAAATTGACGTCATACCGATATCCGCCCACTGGCGAAATCCGCGCTCCTCAATTCGTTTGTTGATGTCGTATCCTGTTGCGGAATCGCACTCAGCCAGCAGCATCAGTATGGAGTAGGCGGAATTTGTAATTGAATTCATTGATCCTTCCCTAATACTACACCTATATAATATAACACTTTTGAAGTATTAGAAAGCGTTATCATCAACTAATAAAAAACTACGGAATGATGGTGTCCAAATTAGTTCGCAATTTCATGTAGGAGCCAGCTTCCTCCAGCGGGTTAAGCGGCTATTTTCGGGATGAGATCTCGTTGCTCATCCAGTATTTCCTTTTTAATATAGGCCTTGCCGGCTGTCCAGTCTTCCGTGTATTCAATCAGGAAACAGGTCACCAATCTCAGGTAAGAATCCTGAGATGGGAAAATCCCGACGACTTTCGACCGCCGACGGATCTCCCGGTTCAGTCTTTCCAGCATGTTTGTCGAAGCGACCTTCCGATGATCGAGCTTTGGAAATTCATAGAACTGGAGTGAGTCTTCAAGTCCGTTATCCAGGATTTCCACCGCCTCAGGGAATTGCGATTCCAGATCATCCATCACCTGTTTGGCATATTCCCGTGCGGTACCGGCATCCGGTTGAAGCCAGATATGTTTGATACGGGCGGCAACATGCTCTTTGTGTTTGGCTCTCACTTTTGCCAACACGTTCCGCATGAAATGTACTTTGCAGCGTTGCCAGCTGGAACCAAGGAATTCTTTCTGGATAGCATTCTTCAATCCCAGATGCGCATCTGAGACCACAAGCCACACGGACCGAAGGCCACGCTCCTTCAACCTCTGGATCAGGAACCGGTAATTGTCTTCATTTTCAGCATCCATGGGCTCTATGGCCAGGATTTCCCGTTCTCCAGCCCTGTTGAGGCCGCACACGACCATAACCGCATGATTGTAGACTCTCCCGTCATCCCGGATCTTTTCATACAGGGCGTCTATCCAGATTACTGGGTACTCCGCTTCAAGGGGGCGATTGCGAAATGTATCAACCTGTTCATCAAGACCTTTGTTGATTTCTGAAACCTGGCTTGCGGAAATATTCTCGATTCCCAGCTGTTTTGCCAGACGATCAATCTTCCGGGTTGAAACGCCGTTAATGAATGCTTCCTGGACAACCTGAAGAAGCGCCTGCTCAGACCGGCGCTTCTCGGTGACAAAGAAGGGGATATACCCTCCCTTTCGGAGCTTTGGAACCACCAGATACATGGTACCTAATCGGGTATCAAAACGGCGAACCCGTGTTCCGGAAAAGTGAGTAGCCCGGTTGTGGGAGTGCTGACCTTTGGGGGCACCGACCTTGGATTCGACTTCGATTTTCATAAGCTGCTCTGTTGTCCATTTGAGCATCTCAAACAAGGGATCGGATTCACCGGTGAATTGGGATAGCAGATTCTTGAAATCTGCGGTAGAGTTTTTTGGGGCCATGATTACTTACTCCTTCTGGTTGTGTATCGCTACTTAACCTTCGGAGAGAATTGTGGCTCCTTTTACTTTTCTAAATTGCGAACATTATTGGACGTGATCTACGGAATAGCAGAAGCGAGTCGGCTGTGATACATTCCTCATTGCTATGTCCGATAAAAAACATCACGGGAAATTTGGTGTTCGAAACGCCTTGATGATTGGTTCGTTAAGCCTCATGGTATTCGTGCTGTTTAACCTGGAAGATCTGCGCCACCGCTGGATGATTTCCCGTACCCGTCCGGTCACAGAGCTGTCAGCCAGCATCCCCTTCGAAATGCTCCGGGGTCTGATTCTTTTGGATGCCTCGGTTGAGGGCTCGAATTTCCGGATGATTGTGGATAGCGGGGCGTTTGAGACCCGTATCAGCGCAGACTCAGCTGCGAGGGCAGACATCGCCGCAGTAATTTCAGATGATGTGGGCGATACCTACGGAAGGTCTGCCGAAATGGGTATTGCCACCCTCGAATCCTTCGCGATCGGGGATGCCCGCTGGACCAAGGCGACCGCCGGCCTACTTCAATGGGGGGACGATGCTCTGACCCCCTGCGTCGCCCCCGACGGCATCATCGGCGGCACCCTGATGCGTCACGCATCCTGGGTCATCGATTACCGTTCAAATTTTATTCATATAGGAGATGCCGACAGAATGCCCGACGCGGCCTTCACTGCATCAGATATCTCAGTATGGAGCAGCATTCCCATGAAGCTGGAAGCCCCGTCCCTGTCGCCGACGATTAGCGCACAGATCAACGGAAGGGAAGTCAACGGCCTCCTTCTGGATACCGGCTCAAACGGCGCCCTTACCCTGCCGAGGGACCTTCTCGAAGCGCTCGTCGAACCGGGAACGCCGCTTTTGCATGTCAGCGACGAATCGACCGCCGGAATATTCGGAACCGCCAGCGTCTCAGCTGTAAAAGCGCCGGTGCAGTTCGCCATAGGGGATGGCGCAGTCCGGACCGTGTGGGCGAGCTTTACCGACGACAGCGCGGCAAAAATCGGAAATCAGCTTCTGCAAACCTACGGGGTTGGAATTGTGCCCGGTGAAAAGCGGCTGTATCTGCGCGATGACTGGTCTCCAGACTTTCTTCTCCCAGGCGCCGGAACACCGGAAGGCGTTATTGACGCGCCGCTGCGCCACGGTTTTATTCCCGGCATAAAGGACGGCCAGTGGGAGGTGGTTTACCGTGAACGGATGGTCGATGCCCTCGGCGGGTTTGCAGACCAAAACGGCGAGGCAGACCCTCTGGCAGTGGGAACCAAAATCATCACCATCAACGGCAACCTCCCGGCTGACCTGTTTGAAAACCGCTGCCAGTGGTTTCTGGGAATCCGAGAAGTAATCGATGCAGATACCCTTTTCCTCGAGATGCCAGACGGCTCAGTGGTGATTCTTGGGGAGTGATGTATCGTGGGTGTATAACTGAATCTCCATAAAATTTAAATAAAACATAAAAAAAATATTGTAAAACATAAATAATCGAACTATCCTTGCCCTAATAGGAGAGTTCTATGTCAGCTCGTATACTTTATTGGATATTCAAGGCCTGTTTGCTATTGGCGTGCCTGGCTACTCTCGCGGCAATCAGTTTTGTAATAATCGCACCATTCATCGATCAAACACTTATCACTGGTTTTGCATTGGCCAATGAAAAGAATGAAATTGGCTCATTCGCCAGCTTGGAGTTCGATGTAGAAGTGGATTTTTCGATCAAGGAAGCTAGCATGACTATCGCCATTCCTGGATTTCTTGCGAGTCTTCTGCGAGTCATCGATGTACTGGTTACCGGTGGAATCTGGATTATATTTTTCTTTCTTATGCAGCAGTTCTTTGAAGCAATGACCGGAGATCGCCCGTTCTCTCGTCAAAGCACCAACGGGCTCATCCTGGGCGGAGCATTATTAATAGGATTTCCTTTTTGGCAGCTACTCCGCTCTATTGTATGGCAGGCACTGCTTTTTAACATGATTGGAGCGAATCAGCCTGTGCTACCTATGTTCGTACCTTACCGCCCCGGTTATCAGTGGCGAATTGTGCCGGAAGTTGATCCGCTGATTGCAATTTCGGGTCTGGTCCTTCTGGTAATGGCAAAAGCTTTTTTGCTCGGTTCCGAGCTTCAGCAAGACAGTGATGAGATAGTGTAGTGCCGATTATAGTTAGGCTCGATGAGATAATGGCGAAAAGGAAAATGTCCCTCAATCAGCTTGCAGCTGAGATAGGAATCTCAATCACCAATCTTTCGCTCCTTAAAAACGGGCATGTCCGGGGAGTTCGATTCAATACTCTTAACGCGATTTGTCAAATTCTCGAATGTAAGCCCGGGGATATTCTCGATTATGAAGGTGAAGAGGAAGAAAAATGAGGTTTATTAAAATTATCGAAATTCTTATTGCATGTGGTGCTATGTTTTTCATAGGTTGCGTGACGGCGACGGGGGACGACATTTCACCGGATGTACAAGGTGCTATTCGAGAAGCGGTGGATTCTGGAAATCGAACAGGTATCGTATTAGGACTATACGAAGACGGCAGTACCAGCATTTTCGGATACGGAAGCACAAGCGCCGGGAGAAATCAAGTTCCTGATGGGGACACAGTATTTGCATTGGGATCAGTCACCAAGGTGTTTACTGCTGAAGTCCTCTCTGCTTTGAGTGAGGGCAAAATCGTGTCGCCGGAAGCAACGCTTGGTGAAATATGGCCATCAGTTTTTGAAGGAAGTCAAATCACCCTCGGTCAACTCGCGACTCATACCGCCGGTCTACCCAGGGAAATTTCCAATGAAACATTGATCTCAAACAGTGAGGAATCCCTTTTCTCAGAGGGTACTTCAGCTATTGAGACTTCAGACGAAGACCACCACTCTAAAAGTCAGATTTCCTATTCAAATTTGGGGATGGCCCTGCTCGCTAGAGCTTTAGAAGAGGCAGGTAATGAAGAGCAACCTAATCTGCTAAACCGATACATTACTACACCTCTTGGTATGAGCCGAACGAGCTACGCTGTGATTTCAGATCACAATGTGGCAAGCCCTCACCGAGGAGGAGTCCAGATCAATGATTCCAGGAATCCTACGCCAAGCATCGCATTCGGTTCGGGTGGTTTGCATTCAAGCGCTCGTGATCTCTTGACCTATCTGATAGCTCATGTCGAAGCCGGTATGCGGCCGATAGACTCGGTTTTCGCGAGGACTCGGGAGGGTTTCCAGGGTATCCCTTATGGCTGGCAAGTGCATAACAAAGGGTCGGCAAGAATTTTTTACCACAGCGGTGATGGAAATGGGTATCAAGCATTTGTCGGATTTCGAACAGATACAAGACTTGCGGTAGTTTTACTTGCGAACTCCTCCGAAGAGGACGACTTGCAGCAGATTGCCCTCCACATGCTCGACAATACCGTGCCCCTTCCATCATTCCCGAACTCAAGGTCTGAACCGATTCCTGCACACCTTTTAGACTTATACTTGGGAAACTACAGACTCGAAACTGATGGAGCTGACGGAAATAGCATTGCTATCGTTAATCTGAATGACAGGCTTGCATATGTAGAATCAACTGCCGATGGTTCAATAATACGGCAGCTGCCAATGAAGCTCATAGAGCCGCATGTGCTCCTTGTTGAAGGTCTTCCGCTATATCTGGTTTTTTCCGAATCCCCCGATGAAGGGACCTATATGATATTCAACGGTGAAAAATACCCGTTGGTGCGAACTGAATAAGACCGGCTCTCTCGCGATGAGACCTATAAAATAAGCTCGTTGGTTTCCCCGATTGTGCCTCGGACATGAGGGTCAAAAGAGCAAACCGCCCATCGGTGGCGGGTTTCATCGTATTTTATGTGCATCAGCCCCGTATCACCAAAAACAAAATAACAGCCCCCCTCGTGCACCGGATACCCGATTCCGAGCATGTTTCTGACAAGGGCATTGAGTAATCCCCCATGAGAAACAACGAGGATGCGCGAGGCTTCGCGCTCCATAATTTTGGACAATGCGTAGCCCGCACGTGAGTGAAGCGACACCTCATTTTCCCCGGAATTCTCTGGGGCGAAGCGAAAAGGCGACTGGAAATCCGGAAGGGGGAAGCGGTTTGAACCGTCCTCTTTTGACTTTCCTGCCAGAAAACCGTTATCCCGTTCGATGAGCAAAGGTTCGCTGATGATCTCAGTCCTTTGGGATTCATTCACAATTTCTGCAGTTCTGCGGGCCCGCAACAAAGGAGATGAAATGATGCAATCAAAGCGAACAGCCTTCTGCTCAAAATAAGAAGAAACGCTGCGGGCCTGCTGCTCGCCGGTTCTCGTCAGGGGCGAATCGTATCTTCCCTCGAACCGGTTTTCATCATCCGCCAATGATCTGCCGTGGCGAAGCAGGTATAGGTCGTACATTGCTACGCCTCCCTTGCATGTATTTTCTCTTGTGCTTGGGCCTACGCGCACTAACTATATGCTTGGCTGAAGTGATCCCCGGTTTTATGTTTCTTTTTTCCTTTGCCAAGACGTGCAGTAATTTCCAGTTCTAACCATGCCTCCAGATAGCCGCTATAGGTCAAGACAGAATCATGTAGAGCAAAGCTGAATCCGTGGCAGCCTTTTTGACAAGGTTCGCCATATAACTTCTTGTCGCATCCGTAACCCCGGCGAATGACTCGCTGGATTTCAGGGGGGAATTCGTGAATTTCTCCGGAATAGCACTCGGTGTTTTCCGCGTTAATAAGGATCCGGTGGCCTGTATTCCGGGATAATGAATAAGTCCATATCTCCTTTCCCGAGAGAGAGTATATGAATCTAATGTGCAGGTAGAAAACATTGATAGTACAGCTCAGGCCCAAATTTGCGCTTTGGCGATGTAAATTCAGCAGAAATGATTTCACAGCTGAGGGTAGCAGTGACCCGTACTCTTCGAGCTTTACCACCGGATCATGAGGTTCGTCCGATAAGGCTCTGAAATCGCAACGGAGAAAAATATCGTGATTAGCGGAAGAGTATTTTCTTCTTTGAGCGAAGGCTAAAGCCTTCATCCCGATAAAAAGATCGGGCTCGCGGGGGAACGACACAATCACCGGTGTGGCGGACGGTTCTTTACCATTAAGTTTCTCACCCGCACTATCGGTAAACATGAACCCGGTTGTCGTGAGCACGTCCAATGCCTTCCTGAGTTTTGTGGGAGAAATGGTACTTTTCATCCGGGAACCCTCGGCGCTGACAATATGCATCAGGCAGCCGAGACTTTCGATCATCACGTAATTGTGATCGGGAAGAACCTGTGAGAAAATCCCGATGTTAAAGAGAATGCTTTTTAGCGAGTTTAAAAATGGATAGGCGCTGGCGAAGCTGACATGTGAATCATTCTCTTCCTTTTTGCTCCCGTGGTCGACCTGCGCTGAGCGGTCCAATGATAGCCTATCGAAAATAGAAATAAGAATATGCCGGAAAGCTGATATGCCTTTGCGAACGCTCTTTTCATTCACGCCATATATGAACTGATTTCCGATGGGAAAATCCTCCGGTATCGCCTGAGGAAGGATTGATTTCAGAAAAACTGCCATGTCGATCTGTGATTTTGTCATCGGATGCTCCCAACCGGCTGCCACAGCGCGTATATTGCGCTCAAAGCGCCAGCCTTAGGGCGGGTCGTATTCCGCCGAAGTTCTTTCCGGTCTCAGGGTGTGTAAATTTACTTCGATAATTAAGCACACCATTTCCTTGGATCCCCAGGTGTCCGTCGCCATGAATGTAAGCCATACGCGTATTGTCCCTCCCCGGGGTTCGCAGCCACCACCACCAGCTTGAGCCTCTATACTGCGCTATCCTTTTGGGATTATTGGCGTCCTTTTTCTGGAACCAATAGCGTTGCTTCGGACTAGGATTCTTCAAATTAGCACTGCTATTTCCGAAGTATTTGCATACGGCTTCCTCTATACTCAGGAGAAATACGCTATCTCTGGTGTCCGGACCTGCATTGGTATCGTACCAGGGGTTGTCGGAATTTTGATTCTGTACCTGAATGATCCGGGCCAGGTCGCTTTTGGTGAATGATGAGAGAAACTCATCATTCAAAAACGTCCGCATTGAGCTGTCCGACCAGAAAGTTTCGCGGTTTAGATCCGAAAACCCTCGTTGACCGATTATATCTGCTGTTATGATTAATGCCGACTTTTCAGTTTTTTCTAGAATAATCCAATCAATTCCTGCGAAGCGCAATGTCGAATTATCTCCGTTACACATTCCGAGCGAATCCCCGGTCTATCGCTGTGTGCTTGAAGCCTATGCTCTCATACAGCGCCCGGGCGGCGGTATTTGCCTCATCGGTTTTTACATATGCCCGTGTCGCTCCCATGTCCGATGCCCGGTGAAGAGCGGTGAGAACTGCAATTTTCGCGAGCCCCCTGCGGCGGTGAGCACTGATGCAGCCAACCGGCTCGAGGAGCGCTTCCATCCCATCGATCCAGGCCAGGGCGCCGGCTACCACCGTCCCGCTGCTGTCGGTAATCCGCACATGAAGGTCACGGGTATAGAAGGGAGCGCTCCGGAATTTATCGAAGGACTGTTTTTCATACTGATGGGAAGTTATCACCGGGGGATCAGAATCGTTCGCCAGGTAGCGGTAATTATCCGGCAGCCGAGGGATGCCCTCCAACTCATTCAGACTAAGCTCGTGGAAGAGGTAATCTTCCGGAAGTCGTGTATACCCGGAGCGTTTCAGGGCCGCAAGCTTTTTCTCATCACGGTCCAAGCATCCGGTTTCAAGTACGGTAATTCCATTTTCCGCCGCCCGCTTGCTCGCCCACTCATCCATAAGGGCCAAGAGGGACTCATTTCCGGGGAGGAAGAAGTATTCCGGGTTGGCTTCGCAGATCAGGAAAAATACCAATCCCTGTATTTTCCCATTCTCGTCGGTCCAGATACATATATCTCTTTCGATGTCTGTACGATTGCTCGGTAGAAATACACGGAAAATGAAATCGCCGATGTGAAATGCCGCGCCCGGATGGACGGCCTCACGCACTGCTCTGAAAAAATCTGTTATAGCCGGCAGGTCTTTCTTTATGTTAATGGGGCGTCGCTGCATTGTGGTTCATCCTTCGAAGCGAGCATCGCCGGCTCTGGAAATTTCTCAGTCTTCAGTCCTGAAGTGATTCACCTCGCGGCTAATTTCTTCGCTGACCTCTCCAACCCTGTCGGACAACTGTTTTAATCCGGTTACCGCCTGGGCGACGTCGTTGAAGCCCACATTCACTTCACTAATGCCGTCTTTTACCATACCCGATACGTCCGAGACCTGGCTCATCAGCGACGTGACCGATTCCGCGCCGTGTCGCACAACATCTGATTTTTCCTGTACCTGATGTGATATTTCTCGCAGTTCAGTCATTGCCTCAAGAATTTGCTTGCCGCCGGTGTTCAGCTCGGTGGTGCTGTTCGAAATAGTGAGCAGGGTGTGAGATACCCCCTCTATGCTTCGGTGGATTTGGGAGAAGGCTTCCCGGGTGCTCACCCCGGAGTCGGCGGCCCTTGCTATTCTGCCGGTGATTTCTTTGAGGTTCTTGGTTATATCCTTGGTGCTGTTGGAAGATGCTTCGGCAAGCTTTCGTATTTCATCGGCTACCACGGCGAAGCCCCTGCCCTGATCCCCTGCATGGGCGGCTTCGATAGCGGCGTTCATGGCCAGAAGGTTTGTCTGAGCTGAAATATTGCGGATGAGAGCGGCCATGCTGTTTATTTCGTTTACCGATGCGTTTATTTCCTCAATAATTTGCGTGGTCTCAGAAAGCCGGGAATCGCCGTTTACCGCCGTGTCGACCAGCTCCTGAATCGTCGCCCTGTTCTGATCGGTCAAACGGGCGACGTTCTCGATGGATGCGATCATCTGGGTTATTGAAGCGGTGGATTCTTCAACCATTACGGACTGGGATGAAATGTGATTGCTCAGTTCGCCGGTCGATCCGGAAATTTCGCCCACATCCCGGTCGGAATCGGAAATCTTTTCATCCAGGGTGATCATCTGGCTGCTGATCGAGGCGATATTAGCAGAGATCTGATTCGTTGCCGCCGACGTTTCCGTCGCCGTGGAAATCAGGTCTTCCTTGACATCAAGATTGACCCTCGATACCTCTTTCATCCTGGTCAATGAATCCTTCAAGTCTGATTGAAAGCTGTTCATTTCGTCACTTAATGAACCGATTTCGTCCTTTGACGTGGCTTTGAAAACTTTGGTCAGGTCGCCGGATGCCATAACAGACAGGCTGTTGCCGATAACCCGGACTGATCTGGCTATTCTGCCGGAAATTATGGATGAGATTATAAAAGAAGCGATAATAATGAGCAGCACAATTCCGATGGCGACGAAGTAACCCATCCGCCGATATCCTTGAATGAACTGTTCGATAATTGAGTACTGCTCTTCGATTACCGTCTCCGTGCCTTCCAGAGCGCTCCTCAGCACTGCCATTACGGTGCGGGTTTCCTGCACCGATTCGAGAAGCCGGGGATATCCATCCCGGGACCGGGCGCCCTCGCTGTTAATATCCTCAAATTTGAAAATTGGATCGTAGCCATACACGTCAATCGCGGTGTCCAAGAGACTGTTCACCGAGTTTATGAGCCTGTCTTCCGATGATACCTGGCGACCGGCGAGGACCTGAATCCGCTCAACCGCAGCGGCAATATCCGCATTGATGGTGGGCAGGAGGGATATTTCCCCAAGCTCGGACAGGGTCGCCTCTTTTTCGGCGATGCTGGTTTCAAACAGCGCGAGTTGCTCCCGAATCACAATTTTGTCATAAAAGAATTTCGACAGTTCAATGTGCTCGTTCATGACCCTGTCTTTAAGTTCCAACAAGAGGGCCTTTTCGGTTTCTGCCTGCTGCACCCGGAGCTGAAAGCCGAGAAAGACCGATACCGCCAAAACCATGGCGGCGATGAGCGATAGCACGAGAATAAACAGTTTGTTTTTAATTTTCATTGCGAATCCCCAAATTTACAGACGCTGTGATTTTCTCGCAGATTTTTGGTTTTGTCGATAGAATTTCCCTGTCCGAGGTGATCGTTTGGCTGAATCCCGGGCTGCTGATTGTTTGCCCATGGCGGTGCCCCGAAAACAGCTGATTTTGTAGCGCCTATTTCACTTTTCTCTCGAAGCCCCTTTTGTAATTGGCCCAGGCGCTGGGCACCTTGTCTTCGTGAAAAATCGCGCTTACCGGACAAACGGTTTCGCAAATTCCACAGTCGACGCATATCGAGGGATCGATGACCAAATGATCCTCCTCTTCGAAAATTGCATCAACCGGACAGCGCATCCGGCATTCCGTATCCTTGGTGCCCACGCAGGGTTCGCAAATCACATATGACATCTTACCTCCCGACCGCTTTCTCTTCTGAAACCGCATGGATCATCGAATCTACCGAAGTGAATTTTGATGCAATCTTATGACTGGCCGACCCTTTGAGTCTTTCAGCGATGAGGATTTTCTCAAGCTGATGTTTGTCTACCGCGTCCGTAAAATCCAGCTTGCTGAGGCCAGGGCTCAGGTCCTTTTCTGTATATGCTCTGGAGTAATCCGCAAGCAAAGCGTCCACTACCTGCCGGGCATCGGTTTTATTTGTGCCGATTATTCCGCTTGGGCCCCGGCGGATCCATCCGGAACAGTATAGTCCCGGTTCCACCCGGCCATCGCTGCTCATCACCCTGCCCGAGGCGTTGTGAATTATTCCATGTTTGTCCTGCAGCGGAATTCCGTCTACTGCCTCGCTTCGGTAGCCAATGGAAGGAATCAGCAGGTTGCATTGAACATCGCTGAACAGTCGGGTGCCCGAAGGATGAGACCCTGAAGCTTCGTCATGGTTTTGAGTTTTTTCAAAGCGTACGGATTTTACCCTGGAGTGTCCGTTAACCTGTCGCGGTGACTTATGGAAGTGAAATCTCAGTTCAATTGTTTTTATTGTTCTCCCGCGGTAATCCGCCTGGTACTTCCCCGAATCAATATCACGAAATATTTCTCGCAGAGCCTCTGAGTTGCCCTGTGTAGCTTCAGGCATTATGGATGAAGATTCAGACAGTTCTTCCTTCTCAAGGTACTCCCCATCGATAACCGGGTTCACGTTGGGAAGTTCAACCAGCTCTAGTAATTCTTTCGGGGTGAAGTTCGCATTGCCAGGTCCCCTTCGCCCGATTATGTGAATTTCTTTACACCGGATTGACGATAATCTGCGAAGAGCTGATTCGCAGATATCGCTGCGCTCGAGCTGGGCGGCGTCCTTGGCAAGCATCCTGGCGCAATCCAGAGCCACATTTCCCATCCCGATAATAACAACTGAGCGGGCTTTTGCAGGTATAGCCGCATCCTGCTCTTCCGGGTGACCGTTGTACCATCCAACAAAATCCGGCGCGCTAATACAGCCCGAAAGCTCTTCACCCGGTATGCCCAGGGATCGGCCATGTGATGCTCCGGTGCTGATAATAATTCCGTCGTACATCTTCCTCAGTCTGTCGAGTTCAACATCCCGCCCGAGCCGTACGTTCCCGAAAAAGTTCACTCGACGGTGTCTGAGAATGTCATGGAAATAAAATGCCTTTGACTTTACCTCCCGATGGTCAGGCGCCACCCCGTAGCGGACAAGACCGAACGGTACCGGGAGTGCCTCGATGATGTCGACTTTGGTTTGTCCGGTTTTCCTGAGGATGTCTTCAGCAGCGAACAGTCCCGCCGGTCCAGCGCCGATAATGGCTATCCGCCTGGGTTCCCGAGCATTCGACTGCACTACTGAAGCGGCGCTTTGCGGTTCAGACTCATTGAGTTGTTTTTGACGGGACTGCCACCGGTTTTTGATTTTTTTGTATTGCCCCGAGATAAATGGACATGCCCTGATACATTCGCTGCAGCCGAGGGTTTGACTAAAATAGGCGAAGCATTTTTCTTTGCTGATGGTTTCGGCCCTCGGCCGGTCCCCGAAAGCGCCATTTTTTACTATTTTCGGCTCCGGATAAATTGCGCCGGTGGGGCATTCGCGCTCACAATTGCGACAGCTCATGCAAAAATCATCTATCCAGGCATGCGAGTCTGAGTCGGTAACCTTGAACACCCGCCCCTGGACGTAAATCGGCGAAATACGCTCCCGCATTCCCCATTCCGGCGTAATGAGCAAGCCGTTGTGGCCGATCCGGCCGAGGCCGGCTTTTTCCGCCAGAGGGACATAGTCGGTCAACCCGCCGTAGGGGTGATTCGCCTGGCAGATGACTCCCTCTTCACGCAACCACCGGGCTATATCGTTGCTGGCCTGACCGAGGCTGTTGTACACCCGTACAACTTCCCGGCCGGCATTCACGATGGGTTTGGCGTCAAACGCCTCCTTTCGCATTTCCTGTATGCACACCAGGGCATAGCTGAACGGTACGGCCTTGCCTTTAAAAATCATGTCAGGGGTGATTTCCGTAAATCCGAGTGTTACGGCGTGATTCTCCCAGGCATAACGTTCCAATCGTTCCCACAGACCTCTGTTCGGCCAGGAATCGAGCAAGGTCTCATTCTGAGCCGGAAAACTGCCGTACTGTTCGAGGTGCTGAACATAGGGTTCAACGTCTGTGTAATTGATTGCCTGATTGGCCATCAGCCCGCGGATATTCGCTCCCATGGCCTTCGCGGTTTTGGCGAACTCCCCAAATCCGAATTGGGCGAACATCTTGGCCATATTCCGTCCGCGATTTATCGCGTCGGGGCGGGCGTGGTATTCCGGGCTGTCGAAGTACTCAAACCCTTCGGTCACCGCATCCTTGGGCGGCAGAATTATGGATTCGGGAAATCGGGATACCCGCTGTAGGTATTCGACTTCTTTTTTTGGTTTATGCGGGCCGGCCATTGCGCCCTCCTTTTTGCAGCTATGAAAAGTGACACGTGTCACTCTATGGGTAGAAGACTATCATGACACGTGTCACTTTTCAAGAAAAAAAATGATTATTGCACAAAACTGCGCTTCAAAATGGCAAGCTTGGCTCGCAGCAGCCGGATTGCGTCTTCCTTTGCCATTTCACCTTCCAATACGGAAAATATCGCTTTTTTGCCGGTAGCGAACAGCAGCTCGAGGAGGGCCCGCAGTTCAAGTTCATCCTTGACTCCTAGCTTGGGATCTCTCATAAGACTCATAATGTATTCGTCCTGGGAATACACCGAATTGAGATACGAGTTAAACAGCGATGAACCGGTCTGGCTTTGTGAAATATTTTTCAGAAATGCGGCCTCGGGTTCGTTCTCCTCAAGAACGCTTATAAGATTGATATCTTTAGATACCTGAAGACTGATAAGGTCGAAAATCGTTTCGGCATCCCGCCGCTCCAATCTATCGAATTTCCCGTCGAGAAAGCTTTTCACCCGCTGGAGAAGGTAAACACATAAATCTTCCTTTCCGTCGAAATACTGGTAGAAGCTCCCCCGGGGGATTCCCGCCTCCTCGACGATGTGCTTGACCGAGACCTGTTCCAATGGAACCCGGGCATATTCTTTCATCGCGGAGGCGATAACCCGCTCGCGCTTGTTTTCGGTCAAATTAAAAAAAGTCTCGCTAGGCATAGTGCCCCGTATTGTACATCAGGGATGGGAAAACAAACAGTCAGCGCGCATACATACTCGGCTTCCGGGTGAAGCAGGACGCATTCACCCTGCGCAGTTTTCGGTCAGCCGGAGGTTCGCTCTACGAAGTCCTCGATGTCGCTAATCACCTCTTCGCGGTTGAGTTCGTTCACCAGTTCATGCCGCGCTTCGGGGTATACTTTGATTGTTTTTTCCCGTGAAGGCATGGCCCAGGCGGCCTGCAGGCTGGTCTCAACCGGTACGAAGGGGTCCGCATCTCCGTGGAGAAAGAGAATTGGCATGGTGAGCCGGTCTATTTCCCGGTTGAAGCGGTCCAACGCGGCCATCTCCGCTTCGAGTAGCGCCCGTTTGTACCCCCCATGGTAAACCAGAGGATCCTCCGCATAGGCCCGCACCGTCTCGGGGTCCCGCGACATGCCGGCGGGGTCGCTGGACTCCCGGGGAAGTTCGGGCAGGGCCAGCACCTCCCTTGCCCAGTTCCAGTCGCCGATGACTGCGCCGAGGAAGCCGGCGCCTGCCAAGGTTTCGGGGTAGCGCTCGGCGTAGCGAGCGGTCAACAGTCCGCCCATGGAGTGGCCTATCATGATCGGAGGTATGGGCCCGAAACGCTGCTGAGCGAGCTCCAACAGGGAGCGGAGGTCATCCACCACATGCTCAAAATCAGAAATCAGCGCCCGTTCCCCCGAGCTCCTGCCGTGCCCGATATGATCCGGAGCGTACACCGCTGCTCCCGAGCCGCAGAGCCTCTCGGCGACATGGGCGTAACGTCCGCCGTGCTCCGCATAGCCGTGAACCAAAATTACGATCCGTTCGGCCCTGCCGTCGGGCTCCCACAGGTGATAAAATACTGATCCCTCGCTTCCTTCGAAACTTCCGGTTCTCATGGTTTGTCCTTCAATTCTTATTATTAATAGCATCGGAGACTGTCCATCTCATTCGCTCACCCTTTCTATGGACATTTTTAATCCGAAATTTTTATTGACTTGAGAAAAGAGTAATACGCCCGGTTAAAATCTTCCGGGTTATCAATATTTGCATTGTGGTTTGCATAGGGAATACTATAAATTTGGTGGCCGCCGGTACTGGCGAAGCGGTTTGAGTAGGTCTGAACTTTTCCCGCCCTGTCTTTTTCTCCGTAGCTGATGAATATCGGCATAGATAACTCAATCGGTTTGACATTGTATTCTTTCACTGCTTTATAGACCTCTGCCATTATTTCCATGATTTTGCGCTTTCCCAGACCGGATAGTGATGTGTGCATGTGCCTCCGGCCTTCTTCAGTTTCTGAAACGTTGCGTGCTATCGAATTTATTAAGATCTTTTCCGGATACAATTTCAGAATAGCTGGCGTAACAGATAACCAGAACATATCAGAACTACTATATTGTCCTTGGCCGATGGGTGTTGATCCAATTAATGCAATACTGGCCACCATATCGGGATATGAGTCGGCGAACATTTGGCAAATGTATCCGCCCATTGACTGTCCGGCAAAATGTGCTGACGAAATGTTTTCTCGATCCATTATCTGTTTGAGAAGAAGTACGGCACGATTCATAGAAATATCAGTCATACCCGCAGACGCGCCATGTCCGGGGACATCCCATGTCAACACCGAATAGTAATTGGAAAAAAAACGGACCTGATGCCTGAACAGATCTGAGTCAGCGGTCGCCCCATGGGTAAATATTATCCAGTCTTTTCCCGAACCGTTGAGCTGATATGAAACACTCTGAAACGTTTTGGTGATCATGATTTTCTCCTGTTGCTCCCATCAATCAGAATTATAGTATGAATTTCCGGCCGGATTTGCTGAACTTTGCCGCATTCCGTATATTTCCCCCTATGAACAGTGATGAACCCCTCCGGAGATTGGAGTGCTTCTCATCCGCGGCGGATATCTGCATCCGCGATTTGCGGAGTGATTATTGGGGTCCCAATGGCCTCCAAACCCCGGTGCGCAATGATTATTACGCGGTGTTGTGGCCACAATCCGATAGCGATTTGAACATGCAGATTGATTTCGTCAGCCATGAAGTCAGCCGGGATTCGCTGTTTTTTATCCTACCCCGGCAGGTTCATCGCATGGAGGGAGATACAGCCCTGCTGGGCAAGGCTATTTGTTTCACTGAAGACTTCCTGTCGAAGAGTGAAATATCCCCTTCGTTTATCGCGGGACTAAAAATTTTCAGCAACCAGCTGCAGAACGAGGCTCTCAGGGTGGATTCTTCCCGGGTGGAGAAGCTGTCGTTTTACCTGGAGGAGATGAGCTCGGCCCTGGAAGATCGGGGGGATTTCTCCGTTCTGAGTCTTGGGGCGCTGCTCAAGCTCTTCCTCATCGAGTGCACCGGCATGTGCGATGCTGATGTCGATTTGGGAGCTTCGGGACCGCTTCTGCTGCTTAAGCGCTTCAAGGATTGCGTCGAGAGAAGTTTCCAGCAGGAGCACAGTGTGTCGCACTACGCAGAAGCATTGGCGGTGTCCCCCGGGTATCTCAATGAAGTGGTAAAGAAGCACAGCGGGTACACTCCAAAACAGTATATTCAAAAGCGTATTGTTCTCGAAGCAAAGAGAATGCTGCGTTTCAGCGATATCCGGGTTAACGAATTGGCGTCCGCTCTCGGATTTGATGATCCTCAGTATTTCAGCAGGTGCTTCAAACAGGAAACCGGCCTGACGGTAACCCAGTTTTCCCGGCAAAGCTGAGATTCTTCCATATTTTCCCGGGTTTTCTCCAATGACGACGGCATGGACTATTCCTATATTTGCCGTATCCACCGCCGATACGCCGGCGGGAAATGCAATAAAGGAGAAACACTATGGAAAACTCAATTAACGGATTGCACCACATAACCGCATTAGCGGCCCATCCCCAGGACAACTTCGATTTCTATACCGGAGTTCTCGGTCTCAGGCTGGTTAAAAAAACGGTGAATTTCGACGCTCCGGATGTTTATCATCTGTATTTTGCTGACGAGTTCGGCACGCCGGGAACCGTCCTCACCTTTTTTCCCTTTCCACATGCCCGGCCCGGTACGCGGGGAGCCGGAGAAGCCAATGCGGTGATGTTCTCCGTTCCCTCGGGGAGTCTTGCGTTCTGGAAACAGCGCCTTGAAACCCTTGATGTGGGCATAGCAGAAGAGGGTCGTCGATTCGACCGCGATTTCATCGGGTTTGATGATCCCGAAGGGATGCGTATCGAGATTACCGAAGACGAGGTTGCACACCTTCCCGGATGGGAAACCGGCAGCGTACCCCGGCAGCACTCTCTGCGGAAGTTTTTCGGAACCAGGGTTTTGCTCCGCGACGCCGAGGCCACAAAGACCCTGCTTCTCGAACACATGGGCTTACGTTTCTTTGAGCGGGATGGACAGATTGAGCGCTTTGCCTCGGGTGAAGGAGATACCCGGGCGTACTTCGACATAGAGACCAATGCTCAAGCACCGATGGCCCGCCAGTCCGCCGGTTCCATTCATCATATCGCCTGGAGAACCGCAAACGATGAAAATCAGCTTTCATGGATGAATCTTCTGAATCAGAAGGGTTATTCGGTAACGCCGGTGATCGACCGCAACTATTTTCATTCCATTTATTACCGCGAGCCCGGCGGCGTGCTGTTCGAAATTGCCACCGACAATCCGGGTTTCGCCGTGGATGAAGAACTGCACGAGCTGGGATTACATCTCAAACTGCCCGGGCAATACGAATCGCAGCGGGCGGAAATCGAGCGGCTGCTTATACCCCTGAATCAGCAGAGCGGGGCGAAGGAGGCTGCGCGGTGATAATCACTCGAGTGTACACCGATTCTGCGGGGGATTCCCGGTTCCAGGAGCTGGACATCCCCTTACAAAGCGCCGGCGAAATCGGCCGGCTCAGCGAGCGCTTACCCGCGGTCTCCCTGATTTTTAGGGAGACCGGCGGGGACTATGACTATGACTTCCACAACGCTCCCCAGCGGCAGGTCATCGCACTGCTCGACGGGGTAATTGAAATCGAGACGAGCGCCGGCGAGTCCCGCCGGTTCTCCGCTGGCGACCTGCTTCTCGTCGAGGATACCCGGGGAAAGGGTCATAAAACCAAAAGCGTGGACGGCAATCTTCGCCGGTCGCTGTTTATTACTTTGGAGGAAGGTTATGACATATCGAAAATCCTACAATGACATTGATGGAAGAGCCGAGTTAGCCGTCGAGCCGTTTACCGGCCCCCATAGCCGGGAGGGCATGCTTCTTTACGGCTCTTCTGCAGACGATGCGGATAAAGCAGTCATTCTCATCCACGGCAGGGGCGCAAGCCCCGAGTCAATGATACCCCTCATCGATGAACTGCACCCCGATGCTGCTGATGCAAATATTCTCTACGTACTTCCCGCTGCCAGCGGTTCCCAGTGGTACCCCCAGCGCTTTATTGCACCGAGAAGCGCCAACGAGCCCGGGCTTTCAAGCGCTTTGGACCTCATCGGCGCGACCGTAAAGGCCCTGGAAGCTCTTGGGCTGGGCAAGGAGCGCATGTATATTGGCGGGTTTTCCCAGGGCGCGTGCCTCTCGTTGGACTACGCCGCGAGAAATCCAGAGCGCTACGGTGGGGTTTTTGCGTTGAGCGGAGGACTCATCGGCGACAGCCTAAACACCTTGGATTATGGAATAGGAGAGTCTGCCGCCGCGGGGAACCACATGGAGAATACGCCGGTTTTCCTCGGCTGTTCAGATGTGGATTTTCATATACCCCTCAGCAGGGTAAAGGAAAGCTCCGCGGTCTTTGAAAAACTCGGCGCAGAGGTAGACGAACGCATCTACCCTGGGATGGGGCACACGGTAAACGGCGATGAAATTGCAGCCCTGCAGGCCATGATCCTCGGAGAGTAGATGAAGAAGCCTGCGCTTAGGAAGCCACCATCAGATAGGCCCCCAGGGACGTAAAAAAGACCGTCACCCCTATCATGACTGTGGAGAATGACGGTCGGCTTTTGATGAGCTTTACGCGAAATCCATCCAATGGGCTTATAATCCTGGTTATAATGGCAGCCACAGCAAGGGTTGCGAGGTATATGATGAGTTTTTCGATAGTAAATGCCCCGGAAACCGAGATGTCGGAATTAAGCAGGAAGGAAATTATGGGTTCGGCAAGTATTCCGAATACGAAGCTTGCGATTCCCAGAATCATGATAACCGTGGTGGTGAACAGGTCGGGTTGGCGCACAGTCCTCGACTCGGAGCTTTTCTCGGGTTGCTCCGGTGCGCCAAATAAAATTCTTCCGAATCTGAAGAAGGTGACTGTGGTTCCCACATTGACCAGTGCCATGGCCAGATAGAAGGGGCTCAATGAGAGCGAACCCTGAATCAGGTACTTGCTGATGCTGCCGTTGAAGACCGGGGTTCCGATTATCCCCAGAATACCCATCAACATCGACAGTCCCAACAACGGATATCGCCGGAGCACGCCCCGAATGCGGGCGATTTCCTTGGTTCCGTAGATGTGTATTACCATGCCCGCCGACAGGAACAACAGCGCTTTTACTATCGCGTGGTTGACGATGTGCAGGATGCTTCCATAAAACTGGGTTTCGCTTCCCAGCGACGCGCCTATAATAATGAGGCCGACCTGGGAGATCGTGGAATACGCCAGTACGAGCTTGAGGGTTCTTTGGTTCAACGCCAGGAATACGCCGATTATCGCCGTGGCGAAACCGAATACCACGAAATAATCGCCTACAGGCAATGCGCCGGAAAAGAGCGTCATCCAGCGAATCAGAAGGTATACCCCGGCCTTAACCTGCACTCCCGAGAGGGCGGCGGAAACCATGGAAGGTGCACTCGGCGCGCCGTGGGCCGACGGCAGCCAGGTAAAAAGCAAAAACAGCGCCGCCTTCATCGCGATACCGGTGACGATCAGGGAGAACGGCAAAATGAGCGCCCGCGGCTGGGCGACGCTTGCCAGAGCCTGGGAAAGCTGTTGGAAATCAAGGGTCCCGAAGGTCCGGTAAACAAATCCGATTCCCAGCAGCATGAAGCTCATGCTCGCCAGGTTCATCATCAGATATATCATTCCGTCATAAAGGGTCTGCTTATCGTGCTTGAACATAATCAATATGCTCACAACCAAGGTGGACAGTTCCAGAAGCACATAGATATTAAACAGATCTCTGGACAGAAACAGGCCAATCATCAGACCTTGAAGGGTCATGAATAGAAATAAGAAAATCCTGTCCATGTAGAGCTTTCGCCGGTTGTACACAATAAGCAGAAAGAACAGCCAGCCGACCACCGCGGTCATGAGGGAGGACACGATGTCCGCCGACAAGCCGATTCCCACTCCTGCGGGGAGGGGGCCAAAAATATGTTCGACAGGTCCCAGATTACGCACCCTGACCAGGAGCATAGTGACCAGCACAACCTGCCCGGTCTGAATGATGTATAACAAGGAAGCAAAGACCCGTTTTCGGAAAAAATATCCCGCCGCGGCGGCAAAAATGGGGAGAATTACCGGAAGCCAGAGAAGGGAATTCATTCGTGGGCCCGCTTGAGCACGGTTTCCCAATCGGCGCTGCCGTATCTGCGGAACAGGGTGATAAACATCGCCAGGCTCACTGCCGAGACGGCGATGCCGATTACAATTGCGGTTATCATCAGGGCCTGGGGCAGGGGATCGGCCACCGGTGAGCCGTCAAGGGGAAGCACCGGGGGAATCGAATCGGGTACATAGTTTACGGTTATGAGAAACAGTATGGCTCCGACATCCATCACGTTGACCGCAATTATGGTCCGGACGATGTTTTTCTGGGTGAGTAATCCGAGAAGACCGACGAAAAACAGCACGATGCTCACATTTTGAGCGGATATAATCAGGGACAAATCCATTTAAAGAATCTCCTCGTCGAAGCCAAAACGGAACACCACGATGGTCAGGCCCAGACACACCTTGATGCCGATCAAAAGGTTCATGAGAATCAGGAAGGCTTCGTTGAGCTGGGGAAATCTGGTATTGAGCTGATAGAAAAGAAACGCGACGGCGAAAATAACGATCATAACGAACAGACTCTGCTCGACATCGTGAAGCAGTTCGGCATTGATGTCGTTTACCGGGTCCACGATGAAGCGTCCGATAAACAAGGTTGCCAAAATTGCCCCGCCCTGGAACCCGCCGCCGGGAGTATTGTGTCCGTTGAGGATGATATAGAGGCCGAAAAGAATAATGACCGGATACAGAAATCCGGTTATTTGAGTGACTATGGCGTTTTCATGGGTTTCGACCGATGATTTCGCCGCTTTTTTCCTGAGCACCCGGGCACCCCGGCCCATTTCCTCATTGCGGATGCCGATGCGGAAAAAATGAATTATTCCCACTATGGCGATGAGCAGCAGCAACGCTTCGAACAGGGTATCGTAGACCCGGTAGTTAAGGTATATGGCCGCCACAGCGTTGCGGGCGCCGGTATCCGCTTCGAAATTCTGCATTATGTAGCCCGGCACATCGAAGTTCCCGACGGATTCGGGAATGGCCGCATCGGGGTACTCATTTGAAAGGTACAGCACTCCGGCCAGTACCGCCACGACGAAAATGGAAACGAGTATGCTTCGAATCATGACTCCGCTCCTATTCGGACGAATTCGACGGTAATATCCGAGCTATGGAGTATGAGCAGAAGTTCAAGCTCGTCGACCAGGAAATTGTCCTCGAGTCCGTAAACCGTGAAGTTCTGCCCTTCGGTTTCCACCACAAGGTCAAAGCGGCCTTCGGCGATAATGGTCTCCCGGGTCTCCCTGGAGTACACGATTTCCGGATCCAGTTCCCGGGAAAGGCAGAAGGATTCTATTTCCGTCAGTAGTTTCCCCTGACCTGAGTTCGCCAGCTCGGCAATCTTTGAGTCCTGGAGCCTCTCATCCTGATCGACAGCCACGATTATGCTGTATGTCCGGTAGCGCTTGATGGCCGTCAGATACAACAGCATTACCAGACCGCTGCCGATAACCGCTTCGGCAATGGCCACATCCGGCGCTCCGTAATACAAATAGAGGAAGGAGCAAATAAAGGAAAAAATACCGAGGAAAATAACCGCGTGCCTCAAAATACGGGTCCACACAGCGACGATGGCAATCATTACGGCCATCAACAAGAGAATGGAGTCCAAGCCGATTCCGAGTGTCATTCCGTTGCGCTCCCCTGTCCCCGTTCGACCCGGTAGCCGGCGGTATAGGCCGATCTGGCGATGGCATGGGTTGAAACCGGTGAGGTCAGCATCTCAAAAACAACGATAATCAACAGCTTCGCCGAGGTGAAGGTGAACCCTTCGATTAACACCAGACCCAGCATTATGGTAATGAACCCTACCGTGTCGACCTTGGCGGTTATGACTACCCGGGAATAAAACTCTTTGTAGACCAGAACGCTGTACACGCCGGTGGCGACGAATAACAACCCTAAAATCACGAGTCCCTGTCCGATCAGCGCTATCATGCATCCCCCTTCCGCTCGATGAACCGGGCAATCAGCACGCTTGAGAGGAAGCCGAGGAGACTGTAGATGATGGCCACGTCCATGATAAACGAGCGGTCCAGCATAATCGCCACAATGGCGATGGCGACGATGATTTTGCTGCTAATCAGTGTCATACCCAAAAGGCGGTCCCAGACGGTGGGTCCAAGCAGAATGCGCGCCACGGCGCCGAAGGACAGTCCGGCTAAAATGAACAGGCTGATTTCCAGAAAGCTCATCGTTGTGCCTTCCTGATCAGCTTCTCGAAGGGACCCTTTATGTCCGACGCGATTTCTTCCGCAGTGCCCGGTTGGGGATCGAGCCATATGATCTTTAAATTCTGATCTTTCTGTTCCAGGGTTACGGTGCCGGGTGTGAGGGTTATGGAATTGGCCAGGAGGGAGACTGCAAACGGATCTTTGAGATCGGTGGTTATATCCACAATGCCCACATTGATCCGGCCGGTGAGCATGCGGACCACCGCTCTGAACCCCGCGACGTAAATCGCAATGAGAAGCCTAAACGCGTAGATCATCATGGGAAGAAAATGAAAATGATATAGCGAGGAATAGCTCTTTTTCAGAATCAGTTTATCCGTAGCCAGGAGGGCCATTATGGAGGCGATTGCTCCGGTTACTACAGTCTGTACATCGATTTTTTCGCTGTACACAATCCACACGCCGGTCATTATGATCGTCAGTTTCGCATAACTGAGAAGCTTTTGATTCATAATACCAGTATAACCAAAGAACCGGGCTCTATATGAAAAAATAATCGGATAATGGAGAATTTTTACCCGGAATGCTTTCAGAAGATTTCGCCCCGGGCCGGCGCCGGATTTCGTTGACGGGATTAATCGCCTGCACTATAGTTTTTCTATGCTAAAAGATGTTTTGACCCCCGACCTGGTAACCGTCGACCTTCAGGGTACTTCCAAGCGCGCGGTTATCGAATCACTGATATCAATACTTGAGAAAAACGGCGCAATAGACGACCCCAAACAGGCTCTTGAAGATGTGCTTGACCATGAAGGTCTGACCAGCACGGGAATGGAAAACGGCATTGCCATTCCCCATGCAAAGACCAGTGCTGTAAAAGGCTTGGTTGCCTGCGTTGGGGTAACCAAAACCCCGGTGGAATTTGAGTGCCTGGACCGAAAACCCGCAAGGATTTTTGTCATGACCCTGAGCCCGAAAGAAGGCACCGGACCCCATGTTCGGTTTTTGGCGGAGATTGCCAGGCTGTTGAAGGAAAAGTCCGTCAGGAAGAAAGTTTTGGCCGCCGACACTGACCAGAAGCTCTACGAAGTTTTTGTCGGATAGGTACGGGCAATAATGGTTTTTCCCCTTTGGCTTCCGGTAATCGGACCGATTGCCGTAGCTTCGCTGGGGTACTTCCTCAATCGAAAGGTATTCTTTTCACTTCAGCTGCTCTATCAGCTTTTCCACGTTTTTGTTGTGACATCGCTTCTGGTTGCCGTTAGTCGTTCGGGACCTGTAGAGTCAGTGTTGGGCTCACTGCCCCAAGGGGTCGGGGTGCTTCTGCGAGCTGATGAGATCGGCGCTCCCATGGTTGCCCTTGTCGGGTGGTTTTTCCTGCTGATTCTGAGCTTTAACACCCAAAAACGCTACATGAGCAGACTTTTTCTCTTTCTTCTGGGGACCTTGCAGGGGCTGTTGACGGCTATTGTCCTGGCCGGCGACCTCTTTAATATGTACGTGCTGCTTGAACTCTCCACCCTGGTAATCGCCATACTCATTATGTTCAAACGGGACAAGCAGGCCCTGTACAACGGCATGATTTACATGACGCTCAACCTCGCGGGAATGAGCTTCATGCTGTTGGGCATCGGCTTTGTGTACCGCACATTCGGTACCCTGGATATCGAGCAAATCACCATGTTGGCCGCAGGGGCCGGCAATCCGAGGGCGCTGATACTACCCTTTGCCCTTGTCATTACGGGCCTCGGAGTAAAGTCAGCGCTATTCCTGGTTTTCGGCTGGCTTCCCCCGGCACACGGCGCACCAAGCGCGCCATCGGTGGTATCGGCGGTGCTCTCGGGGCTGCAGATTAAGGCGGGGATTTTCCTTCTCATACGGGTTCAACAGGCGTTTATGGTTCCCCTGCCCACGGAAAACCTTTTCCTGATTCTGGGAGTGCTGACGAGCGTCACCGGATTTGTCCTGGCCATTGCCCAATCCGACGCGAAGCTGATTCTCGCCTATCATACGGTTTCCCAACTCGGATTAATAATAATCGGACTCAATACCGGCAGCGAGACCGCGTGGTGGGGTTCCGTGTATCATATTTTTAACCATGCCTTTTTTAAGGGCCTGCTATTCCTCACCGCGGGGATCGCCATCAATGTGTACGGCACCCGGGATGTGTACAAAATCCGGGGTATCCTCCAGCGAATGCCGATTGTGGGAATTGCGATGTTTGCGGGAATTCTCGGCATTACCGGTACCCCTTATTTCAACGGCAGCGTGAGCAAGTATCTCATCCAGTCGGGTTGGGATTTTACTCCCGGTGAGTGGGCCCTACACCTGATAAACCTGGGGACGGCGGTTTCATTTGTGAAATTCTCCCTGATGCTTTTTGGAAAATCCACGGCACCTCCGGTTTCCGAAAGCTCGGAAAAACCCGGGAGTCATTCACGGCAGCCTGATCCGTTCACTGCAGGCGTCGCCCTGCTGATGGGGGCGGCGTGTTTTGCCGGGGGTATCGGTGCGGGAAGCGTCATTCCCCTGATATTCCCGGTTTCGCCGTCGGTATCCGGAGCCTATTCAGCGGAGAAATTCACCAGTTTCGCCATAACCCTCGCGGTGGCTGTGGCGCTGTATTTTTTCGTAATCAAACGAGTTTCGCTTTTCCATAAAATCCGAAGTTTCAAAATTCGTCTGGTAGACCTGTCCGTAGGGGTGTTCGCCCTCTTCGTCACCGTTGCGGGCTACCTGATGCTCACAGTATCCTGAATACGCGCATAATCTGCCTTCTGCGCAGGTATCGGGGACAACGAGCAGAACTCACTACATGGGAGCTGCTGTTCAAAACTGACTTCTTCACTTGCCAGGAGCCGATACCCGGTAGTATCATGATTAAATGAGTGAACAATCTGTTGGAGTAATAGGCGTAGGCCGTCTTGGTTCGGATGTTGCATTCGCGCTTGCCGAACAGGATCTTGGAGACCTGGTTCTGTTCGATAAAGACCATACCCGGGCGCAGTATCTGGCAACCGACCTCTCGGATACCAGCTTTGGCCGGGCGTACAACCGGAAAATACATTCGGTGGATAATATGAGGGATCTGGCAGATTGCGATGTAATTCTCGTCGCTGCCGGCGCTCCTATCGACGCATCCGAAGCGGTAGAAAAGGTTTTTGCGGCGAACAAATCCATTGCCGAGGAAGTTGCCCAGGCATTTGCAGGAAGTTCCAGCGTATTCGTCGTCGCGAGTGAGCCCGCGGACCTTATGACCGCGTATTTACAGCAGAAAATGGACATTCCAACCTCCCGCGTGCTTGGAATCGGCGGAATCGTCGACGCCTTTGTTGCGCGGAACGCCATCGGCGATGTCCTGGATGTCAGTCCCGAATATGTCCGCACTCACGTCGTCGGCCCTCATGGCAGCGGCGCTCAACTTGTGTGGAACTATACGAGTCTTAACGGAATATCCGTCGATCAAATCGCCGATGATTCCCAAATCAAGGCTATAGAACAACACGCGAAAAAAGAACTGGAAGAGCGGAAGAGCAGACTCGACCACAGCAACGCCCGTTTTGCTCCGGCCATGGCCTGCGTCGAGTTGATACGCTGCATTGTGAGAAATGACCGTCGGGTACTGTCGGTTACCGTCGTCGTCGACGAAGCCTATGGAGCCAAGGGTGTGGCAATGAGCATGCCCTGCGTAATCGGCCGTTTCGGCGCAGATCGTCGCTACACTCCTGAAATCGGATCCGCAGCAGCGGAAAAAATCAAAGAAGCGACCAGTTCGTTCAAGTCGGTCCTCGCCGGAGGTGCAGCATGAGAAAGGTAACGATATTCGGCGCAGGAAAAATGGGATCCAGAATCGCCTTCTTTTTATCAAGGAGCCGAGACATCGCACGAATCCGGGTCGTGGACGTCGACCGTGACCGAGCACGGGCCACCACCATGGACTTTCTCGAGTCCAGCATAGCATTAAAATCAAAAATCGAAGTTGTTGACTATGAGGAGCCGAAAGAAATAGAACTCAGCGACGTGGTTATCATCGCTGCAGGCGTAAAACAGCACACAGACGACAGGATTGAATATCCCACCGACGCTGATATCGCCCGGATGGAAGAGATTGGCGGTCACATCGGGCACTTCGCCTCTCAGACCACCGTTGCTGTTTTTTCCCAGCCGGCTGAAATATTCTGTCCCATCATCGCACGGGCGGGGGATCTTAAGAAGGAGCAGGTTTTTGGCTTCCCGTTGCTCATCTACCGTGAGTGGTACCGGGCCGGAATTGCCAAACTCGTGGGCCTGAGCAATCACGATGTGCGGATAACAACTGTGCGGACCTTGTCCGGTGAAGAACTGGTGCCTGAGCAATGTACTGTCGGAGGCATTCCCCTGCTTGATCTTGTTGACGAATCCCAACTTCCCGCGCCCCCTTCCAGGAAGATAATGGAGGAGCGTTTGGCGCAGATCCACTACGGTCCCGCCGCCGTGGTATCCCAGGTTGCCAGCGAGATTGTCGGCAAGAGGCGTCAGGTTGCTACGACAATTTGTCCCGATCCGGAAACCGGACTCTACACCGAGGCGAAGTCGATTATCGGACCGGGAGGTTTTGAAAAACGAATACCGATGAAGCTGTCCAAGGAGCAAAACGCCCGTCACCAGGAATATGTTGATGCGGTGAAAGCCCTTACGCAGAAGATGGGATGAGTAAAACGGTCAAAAAAAGCGGCGGAAGTAACTCCGTCGCTTTTTTTATGCCTTGTGAGTCTGTTTACCCCCGGTTCACATAAACAGCCCGACCACGCTCACCATGGCGACCATGTAGACAAATGCACCGATTACCGCAGTTTTTTTGGCGCTTTGTATCAACTGAGCCTTTGCCTTGCCGTCGGCGTCCTCCCGGGATCGCAATCCGGACAGGCCAATGGCGTAACGGATCAGCCCAACAATCAGCATCACCAGCAAGACGGAAATTATTCGTACAATTGAATTATCAAACATATGGAAACACCTCTCTTTGAATCTGCCATTCCCAGCCTATGCTGGGGCAGGGCTGAGTTTTTTCTTCGGTTTGGGCTTGAAGCGCTTGGTGTTGAAGAAGGGAACGAAGAGATTCATCGTCAGCACAGCGAAGGTCGTCCCCTCGGTGAACACGTAGGCACCCGGCGTCTGCCACCCCCACCAGCGCATGCTGATGATGATTGCGCCGACTCCCGCCCCGAAAAGAAGCTGACCCTTGGGAAACTTCGGCGAAGACATCGGGTCGGTCGCCATAAAGCATCCGCCGAGCATCAGGCTTCCGGCGAAGAAATGGTATAGCGGATTCTGCCCGGCTACGAGAGACGCGACGAGCACCACGGAGAATGCCGCCAGTGGGATGCGCCATCTGACAAAGCGCCGGTATACCAGGTAAGAAAACCCAATGAGCAGAGCTATAGTGGATATTTCCCCGATGGCCCCGGGGTTCCGTCCGAGAAACATGTCGAGAAGCGGCACTCCGCCGGTTTGGCCGGTCTCCCTCAGTACCTCCAGGGGCGTAGCTGACGAAACCGCATTGAATGGCGGGCGCCAGGGCAAAATTGAATCGGGGAACGCAAAAAGATAAAAAATCCGGCCGAACATAGCGGGATTAAACAGGTTCTTTCCGAAGCCTCCCAATAGCTGTTTGCCAAAAATAATACCGAAGGCAACGGAGGTCATCAGGGCATAGACAGGAGTCGAGGTCGATACCGCCATGGACAGCAATAACCCGGTAACCGCCGCACTGCCGTCCTTAATGGTTATTTTCTGCTTGGTGAGCTTCTGATACAAGGCTTCGGCAATCAGCGCTGTGCTGACGCCGGCCACAATGCGAATCAACGCATCAGTGCCAAACGCAAAGACTGAAAAAACCGCGGCCGGAGCAAGGGCCGTGAGCATCCCGTACATTATTTTCATGGATATATTATACGCGGTTTGCTTACTTTTGAAAAATAAAATAATAAGAGTTCGTTTAATGTGAAAAAGTCGCAAAAACACCGGGCATGTGCCCGATGTTTTTGCTTATTTGGGTCAATGGCGCCTAATCAAAGTCAAAGCTGGCCAATACCGGATCGTGATCCGAGAACCGCGTTGCATATTCAAATTCCGAGTAGCGATGGACTATGTCTATCTGGGGATTTTTCGCGCTCAATCCGTCCGAAATGAGAATGTGGTCCAGGACTTGAGCATTCCCGTCAAAGTGATAGCTGTAGCGTTCAGATACGGGGAGTTTTTCGATGAGATTTACCAGCACATCGCCTTTTAACACTGCTAAGGGTTCTTCGAAATCGAACTCATTCAAGTCACCCAGGACAATTACATTCGCCCCGCTGTCTACCGACAGAATATCATCGACGAAGCTATTGATCACTTCAGCCACTGCGATTCTTTGCTCCTCCTTCCCGTTATAAATCGGCTGGCTCATACCAAACAAATCATCGCTGCCGCTTTTCGACGGGAAGTGATTGTTGATGACGTACACCCTCTCGCCGCTAAAGGAAAACTGGGCGACCAGAGATCTCCTTGAAGGGGGAATAGAATCCCCTTCCCGGGAGCCCCCGAGATAACTCAGTCCCTCCCCGGTAAAAGCCGGGTTTCCCGGATCGATTCTGCCGGGATTCAACGTGAGGTTGCCGTCTGCTGTGACTGAGGTGGCATCGGACGGACCAGCTTCACCCGAATCGATGAATTCAACCCGATCGCTCCTAAATAAAAATCCGACCCGAATGTTCGCCTCGGGCCAGCCGCCTTCGTTGCCTTCATCGGCAGGACCGTTAGGATCTATCTGCCGGAAATCATAGTTCAGGTTTGGATCGATGGATGTTATCGCATCGATCAGCAGGGCATAGTTTTGATCCGCACCGATGACGCCCTCTCCGACGCCGTCGGGATCGTCGGTTGCACCGTTGTCATCGCCCATTTCCTGGAGGCCGATGATATCAGGGGCATTCAGGGCATGTACGATGGTTTCTGCGAGATCCATGGTTTTGGCCTCGAAATCTTCGAACCCGTCGTCCTGAGCAGGGTAATTCAAAATGTTAAACGAGGCGACGGTGAGGGTGTTTTCGTCACCCATCAACTCAGATTCCTCCCGGGCAAGATCGACGGATGTCAACTCAGGCATACTGGTCGCCGCAATCACATAGTTGCCGAAGGTGTAGTGCAAGGGTCCAACCACCGGACCATTGAGGATATCACCGGTTTTTGCGATTCGGATCGGTTCAAGTCCGGCTCCATCGGTATCGATATACATCCGTTCCGGATTGAAATCGCCGGGGCTTAACAGAAGGCTTCCCCGATCATTTAATCCACTGGCGTGTTTCCCCCGGTCTGCGACCACGGCAAGCTCGAAGCGGGTAAAGCCAGAAATAATCATTGGGTTATTTATGTGGACCAGCATGCCTTCCAGGCTTTCGTAGAAGTCCAGACCCTCATTCTCAACATCGAAGCTGCCGTCGATGGGGCCGTCTGATATCACTTCATGAGGGATCCGTCGGCCGCCATCACCCAGCAGAGTAGGCTTGATCTGCAGATCTCCGGAATAAATCGGTTCGATGGCGTCAAAATAGGCGAGCTGGGAGTTGCCAAAGCGCTCTTCAGCATTTGCGCTGGGAAGTACGACCCAGTCACCCACCGAGGGAGCGGTGTTATCGTTTCCGATAAATACATAGATGCCTTCCGAGCTATTTATGTCTCCGTCCTGTTCGGGGCTCTGCATCCAGAATGCATTCCCTCGGCCGGCGACAGCGGTCACAACTCCGATTACATTTGCAAAGCGCTCGCCGGTAACCGAGTATCTATCTCCCTGGATTTCATGGATGAAGGTGAACTCCGGATAGGCTGACGTTTCTATAGCCAGGAAGTCAACCTCAGCGCCCTCGCTGTTTAAAACAACATCCCTGAAGCCCGTGACGGGGAAGACATGGTAATCTTCTGCCGATGTGGAAAAGAAATAGGTTCCGGCTGCCAGGGGGCCGACTTTTGCCGATCCGCTTTGATCCGTCGTATAGGTCCGGTCTCCGACGGTTATTCTGACCTCCGGAATCGGTTCTCCAGCCAGGTCGAGCACTCTGACCATCGCGGTGGAATCCGCGACCGGGATTTCCGATTGGGGGGTTGCGCATGCAGTGGCAAAAAGCGCGGTGAGAAACAGCACCAACGCCGCGCAGGACAATGCGAAGTTCTTCATTTCTTCCTCCTTTTTGGCCAGCCTATCGGCCTTATTCCGTTATACCGCCGATTCGGCGGCGTGTTAACGGGAAAAGCTGACAGAATTAATGGTCACCGGCGTGCCCCACTGCTGGATGGTTGCGATATCTTCTTCAACGGAGTAGGTAAAATAGATGAGCATTCCGTTTACTTGATGTTCCTCGCTGAGATTAAGAGGCAACAAGCTTTCCCCGTCGTCAGTAATGATTCCGTAAAAACCGCCTTCCATCTCGAGGTAAACTACGGTGCCTCGAATAAATCTTCCTGAAAATGAAACACAGGACATTATCGATGTAAGCGTCAGCAAAACTGCGAGTAAAACAATGTACTTTTTCATTAGACAATGGTGCCCTTATTCCGGGCGGCGGTCAATGCTTTGCCTGGACAACGTCGCATTGGCATGGCGACCCTATGGAGGGGTAGCGTTTACCTCATAAAAAACGTTTTTTGGATCGGTTCTTCTTATTGGGTCTGTTCAGGACAGGCATCGAGGGGCCATCTGACCTCAAACATGCTGCCCTCTCCCGGCCTGCTGTGAACGCGAATTTCGCCGCCAAGACTCTGCTCCACCAGATTCTTTACAATGCTTAATCCCAGTCCGGTTCCCCCGTCGGTCGGCCGGGTTGTGAAAAACGTTTCGAAGGCCCGGTCCCGTACCTCTTCGCTCATACCGGCCCCGTCGTCGGTAATTCGCAGCACAACTGATTCGTCGTCAAGCTCGGCGCTAATGCTGACATTGCCTTCTTCCCCGTCGGGGTATGCGTGGGCAAGGGTGTTGAGCAGCAGGTTAGAAATAATCTGCCATACTGCGCCGGGCAATAACCGGGTGGCCGGAATGTGGCTGAGGTGCATATCAAGGCTGACGGCGCTGCGCGTGAAGCGCGGAGCCAAACTTTCCACAACCCGGGGAATGTACTCTTCAAGGCTCACACAGCGTTTTTCCTCGACCATTTGGTCCCGTGCGCTGTTGCGGAAGTTATCTAGGAGCCGGTCCGCCCTGGCCAGACTTTCGGTCACCCCGGCGAGTCCGTTCTCGCTTTTATCCAGATAGTCCTTCATCGATGATAGCGTCAGGGCGCGTTGACCGAGTTCCCCTTGTATTCTCCGGGATTCCTCCTGGAGAAAGCTTGCTGCCAGCATGGCGTTGCCGATGGGAGTGCGCACCTCATGGTGCACCCCGGCCACCAAACTTCCGATGAGGGCCAGGCGTTCGTTTGCCAACAGTTGCTTTTCGCTGAGTTCAAGGGTCCGGATGTTCTGCTCAAGCACAGCAGTCTGGGCTGCGATGGTCCGGCGGGCTTTGACGAAATTTGCGGCATATGCCAGGAAAATGATGACGATAAATACAGTGAGGCCCATGAGGTTTGTGTAAACCACCGGAGTGATCCCCCGCGAAGCGAGAATAACATCCCGGCCGGCGCTAATGACGATTATCATGATGCCGGCCATCAGCGCCCACCGGGCATCGAGTCCTCGGCGAATCCCGACCACGCCCAGGGCAATGGAATACACGAGCATCGGTGCGGTAAGTCCAAGGTATACAACTGTGTCGTTAAGAAATACTGCCTGGGCGATAGTTCCTGCACTGCCAATCAGTATCAGGGCTGCAACTGTTCCGCCGATGAAGAGGTTGCGAACCCAGGACCTTTGGTGGATTTCGACGAATTCCTGCACAAACAACACCATCCCCAATACCCCGATGTGGAGCCCAAAAACCTGAATTTTGAACATTGTCAGATAGGAAAAAGGACTGCGAAGCACAAAGAGGATGGTGGCATTGACCGCAAAGCCCAGGGAGGCAAATGCCATAAAGGCTCTGCCGCTTTTATCAGGCTCCATGATAAAAATCACCATAAAATACAGGAATGTCAGCACCCCGATAGCGCTGACCGCGAGACCCTGTCCGCGATTGACCAGGCTTTCAAGGCGGGCCCGGGGCGCCACATGCTTCCACTCTCCCACCGTCATTGTCCCGTAGGTGATGATGTTTTTCCTGCTGTAGGTTCTGATTGTGAGATTAAGGGATTCCCCGCCTGCAATCAGATCATCGGGAATCAGAATGGCGTGGGAGAAGAACATATTGCTATAATACTTGTCCGGCGGGCCGCTGCCGCTTATCAGGATCAGGCGACCGTTTATAAACACCCGGGAGTAATCCGGCAGGCGGCCAATATATATGCCCGGTTGAGATAATCCTGAAAATGCGTGTGCCGGGATTTCTCTTTGAAGCCATATGGTATGTGCCCCACCGGGAGGAAGCAAAAACCGCGGTGCAGGAAGCTGGACACACTCCGGAATTTCGTCAACGGGAAAGCGATCGGAGATCGGGTCGGCGGTAATGGCAAGCAGCCAGCTGCCATCGAGGTCATACTCCCCTTCAACTGATTCCCTCGTACCGGCGGCAAACAATGGACCGCTGAGCAGTAGCAACAGTAAATAAAGCCATACGACGGTCCGACTCACATCATTTCCTCGCTATTTTATATGTAGAAAAATAGCATAAGTGAACAGACAGCGCAGCATACAGTCGATAAAACCGCACCTCTATTAGCAATAAAAGGTGCGGTTGTCTGCTCTCAGTATTTCGAAGGCTACTCCGCTGGAGCTGCCGGTGTAGATCCGGCGAGTTCGGCATCGAGGACCATCAATCCAACAGGGGAGTACTCGGTGAGCTTCATCCTTTTCAGAAGAGTTCCCACGACCATTTCCTCCTCTTTTTGCTCTTCTACAAACCAGTCCAGGAGAATAATTGAGGTCTTATCGTTTTCCTCGCTCGCAAGGTCGTGAATTTCATGGATTTTGGAGGTAAGCCACTGCTCGTGAGCCATCGCGGCTTCGACGGCTTCCTTCACACCGTCCCAGCTTTTATCGGTCATATCAACCTTGCTGAGACTGACCTTCGCGTCCTTATCTTTCAGATACTCGATAATCTTCTCAGCGTGGCCATATTCTTCCCGGGCGTGCTGGTCCATCCAGGCAGAGAACCCAAGGTAGCCCTTGTCATACAGGTCCAGGGCAATGGCCCGGTACAGGAAATGGGCGGTAAACTCCCGGCCAATTTGCTGGTTGAGTGCTTTATGTAGTTTTTCGCTGAGCTTCATATATGTCTCCTTGTTGTGTGCGCGTATTAATTAAAAGATAGGTGCTGACCATGGTTGAGTCAAGAATTCAATCTGCCCAGGCGGAGCAGATATACCTTGGTCCGGGGCTAAGCCAGGAGCGATGCGTTCAATGCCCGGGGTAACTATCATGAAAGACCTGAATAAAAGCCCGGATGCCGGGTGTGTCGGTTTTTACTTGTTCACCCGATCTATCAGGTTGATATTTGCCTATTTTTGCTCTGCTTTGGTATTTTTCATCCATGGACAGCATCAGCAGCATTCCGACAGTTTCAGCCCGCGTGGTGTACCGCAATTCCATTTCGCTGGGATCATATGCAATCAGGCCGACAAATTTTTATCCGCGATATGGTGAGGCGAATGACCAAGTCGACCCTGTCTCTCCCGTTGTTCCGGCTGCCTTTCAGGAGGTAGTTCCCCGGTACCGCACCTCGACCAGCGAAACCAGGGATTTGGGTACCGGTCCCCTCTATGAAGGTCAGCTGATAAATATTCTTGTGTGAAAAGTGGTTTTACCATGGCTAACTCTAATGTGAACTCTTCAGTGATGGGTCTGCTGCACCATATACTTCCATCAGAGCGAAAATAGGAAGTAATCAAGGAACCGTCGGATTTTTTGTATTCAATGCGAAAAACCTGGCCGGGTTCAATGATCATGGGATAGTTGCCGTAAGGAAGCTTGGCAAGACTATAAAATCATATCTCTCATACTGAAGATCTCTTTGTGATAGATTTTGCTATGAAGGTGAAATTGTATTCATGATCAACAATGGTATTGGCATTTATTTCGATCGCAGTGTGGTCAGAAGTATTGTGAAGGTAATCTGGATATCTTTGCTTATGCTCATTGTGTTTGTCCAGACATCGTGTAATGGTAGATTACGAGACCCGGTTGAGTTAACAGAAGAAGAGTTCGATATTTTTTTATCTGTTATACTTGAAACAGAATTTGGTGATTATCTGGATGAAAAGGTAACCAAATGGTCTGAAGATATGCATATCTACGTGTTGGGTAACCCTGAGCAATACCTCAATCGTGAACTGAAAAAAGTGATATCCGAGCTCAATGTATTGGTAAAACCTCTGATGTTAAAATTGGTGAATACCGTATCGGCTGCTAATTTTTTTGTTGTATTTGGCTCAGTCGAGAATTACATAAAAATAGACCCATCATCAATTGGCCTTATAGAGGATAGTAATGGATTAGCTAGTATTGCAATCAACGATCATGATGAAATAGAACGTGGTGCTATGTATGTAGCTACGGTTTCGACCACGGTAACAGAACAGAAACATGCAATCAGAGAGGAGTTGACTCAATCACTTGGTCTTACAAATGATATATATGACTTCCCGGAGTCCATTTTTTATGAACCGTGGAGTACGGTTACTGAGTTCACTGAGTTAGATCGCAAGTTTATCAGATTATTATATAGCCCAGAGATAAATAGCGGAGATGATGCGGATACAATCAGATCAAGGATTATGAACTAAAATTTCTTGTACAGTCAGATTTTTCAAAAGTGGTCATAAGCAGTGAGACTTGGCGTTTGTTCATATGCGGATTTAATCACAGGCCCCCATCCCGGAATCGATTTCGTTCCGGGAATAGTGGGCAGCCAGACTAGGGCGTTAGCCTCTTCCCGTCCCGGGGAAAAAGACTGGCCATTCTGATATTCGGCAATTCTAAAAGCGACTGAATCCAGCGCTCAAGACCGATGGCAAAACCGCCGTGGGGCGGCATACCGGCATCGAATGCTTCGAGGTAGGATGCAAAGCCCGAAGGATCCATTCCCCGGGATTCCATCGCCCGCAGATATTGGTCCTTCCGATGCAGCCTCTGACCGCCGGTTATCAGCTCCTGACCGCGGAATAGCACGTCAAAGCTGCGGCTGCGGTCTGGGTTATCGAGGTCGGGATGGGTATAAAACGGACGCTTACTCATGGGATAGTACTCCACGAACAGAAAGTCGCTGTGGTGCTTCTCAAGCGACCACTGACCTAGGGCTGCCTCCGCTGCCGGCGAAAGGTCCGCAACCCTGGTCTCTGCCCCGAGTTCTCCGGCAAGCGCCAGGGCTTCGCTGAAGTCCAGCCTGGGAATTCGATCCGGCACTTGGGGCCAGGCAACGGGAAAGCGCTCGTCCCAGTCCAGCACCAGTTCGTACAACCGTTTGGCCATGAATGCAATAAGGCGGTTCGCCAGTTCCATCACATCACCATGATCCCGGATAAAACCAATTTCCACGTCCAGGGAAGTATATTCATTCAGATGCCGGGAGCTAGCATGGGGTTCGGCCCGAAACACCGGTCCGGTTTCGTATACCTTCTCGAAGACCCCGACCATTATCTGTTTGTGCACCTGGGGGCTCTGAGCAAGAAATGCCGGAGTACCGAAGTAATTCAGGGCAAACACATCACTCCCTCCTTCCATGGTTCCGGCGTTGAGTTTCGGCGTATGTATCTCGGTGAATCCTTCGGCATCTAAAAAGCTGCGGAAAATCCCAACACTGACCGATGCAAGCCGGTGGCGAAAACGCAGCTGGGGCCTGCGCAGCACCAAGGCGGCGTGGTCCAAAATACCGTTCTGATGCAGGGCCAATTCCTTTTTAGAGATATCGATGGATATTTCATTCGAGCCTGAGCCCTCATAGCGAATGGCCTCGGCAATGAACTCGCAGCCCGAATCGGTCTGTTCGCTGGCGACCACGGTTCCCAGCAGCTCTACGGCACTCCCCCGGGGAATTTGATCCAGACGCGCTCTCACCCGCTGATCAATAAACACCGCCTGAGCGACGGATTTACCGTCCCTCATGGTGGCGAAACTTATGGTTTTCTGTTTCCTGACCCGGTACAGCCAAGCGCAAAGAATGGCCTTCTGTCCGATACGATATTCCATGCCGGTTATTTCTATTCGTTTCATCCTGTTCTCCAATATGGTGTTTTTGTCGGCATCGGCCCGCCCCCAGTGACTATCGGGAGAAGGCCTGAATATCGTCTACAAGTCCATATTCCCAGGCTTCAAGAATCGGAAGCCGTTCCTCCCGGCGCCTGAAGTAATGTACCGCGTAATTCCGCTGCATGCCGGTTCCGTGAAACAGGTAGTGGGAAATCCGTTCCTGACCGGTTTCAGCTTCCACGAAACCGAGAGCCATATCGGCGGCTTTGATTGCAGTGAGCCCCGTATCTGGATTCAGGAGCTCCATGATCCGATCCACGTCCCCAGCCGTTCCCCGCCGAGCCAGGTCAACGAGGACATTTGATTTGCTTCGTCCAGACATCATGTTCCTCCTCTTGAAAGAATATTGCCGGATTTGTCATCCGGACATAAAAAAAGGACGCGATCGATATCGCGTCCTTCAAGGGTTCGGAATGCAGGGTCAACGTTCACCCGGAATCACCGCCCGACGCGAAAGAAAGAGAAAATCGGAATCATAGTCCATGGAAATGTCGACGCGGGTGTTCACGGGAAATATCATAAACGCCAGTATCCTCCTGAACGCGGCGATGGTCAAGATCTGCATCGGCCGGCTTCGGCCCTTAAATCGCCATCCATGGCGATTTGCCCTCCAAGTATTCGGGCCAGGACTGCGCTTCAAGACCTTCGTTTAGACACAAAAAAAGCAGATCGGTCTGTGGCCAATCTGCTTCTTTGATGCCCAGAAGAGGACTTGGCCCTATGGTCGCTGACATCCTGTCAGCTCCCGCCGGGCCGCCTCCGTCGCTAAATTGGCATCCCTGCTATTTTGCGCTCGCAGCGCTCGCGCCGGAGACTGCGCGCAATGTCCGATGGACATGGCCCTCCACGGGGTTGGCCCTGGAAGCATGCTCGAGCAGGAAGCGAAGCTTCCGACCAGGGCCCACTATAACCTGAAATATGTGCCTGTCCTTATGTTGTCCATATACAGCTATATACAGCTGCATACTGGGAGCTTATGTCGTCAGCTATCCATATATTGCTTATACGCTCATATAAGCGAAAGCTCTTCGAGCTTTCGTACTCTGCGCTCACTCGGCAATGCCCAAGCAGGCATGGTCACTGCGCTCGTATCGCTTGAGTATAAAGGCGTCGATACTGGCGTCAAAAATCACGATGCCTTTGGGTGAATCTTTTTGTACTCATCCTGATGTTTTTCCTTCGCAATATCCAGATCATAGAGCGACTGTAGATTGATCCAGTATTCTGCTGAAGTTCCGAAAAACCTGGAAAACCGAATTGCAGTATCAGCGGTAATCTTGCGCGTGCCATTGATAATTCTGGAAATTCTCATTGGATCAACATCGATTCCTTTTGCCAATTCGTATGCAGTCACACCCATGGCATCAAGGAAATCTTCCTTTAGTACTTCTCCGGGAGTAGTCAGTTCAATCAGCTCATCGCTGTACTCATTTTTTTCACCCATATCACAACACCTCAATGATAATCGCAAAATTCCACATCATATGCATGTCCATTTTCCCAGCGGAAGCATATGCGCCATTGATCATTACGCATTATAGCTTCTCAGGCTAATAGCGTGAAGAGCTATTGTTGTCAATCATAGAGGAAAACTTACTGCATGTGTGTCTAGTCAAATTAGAAAAAATTCTGATATATTCCCCATCCATGTCAAAAAACAGTTCCTACTCCCGCTACTCAACAAGCTTCAAACTCGCAGTAAATCTCGGTATTGCCGATCAAGTGGAAATTACATCGCTTCCATCTTCAACCAGGCACAATTTCAGGAATGCCAATTTCACTGATATTGTCGGCAAAGAATATGAAGGGCTCACTATACGTCTTGAGGAAATTGAAGACATCCTCGATTATAGAACGGCAACAGCAGTAGCGTATTCTATTGCCAGGGTTGCATTCTTCATAAAACAGCTTGGTAAGAATGCTCACCGGCTGAAAAAGATAAAATCACCTCAAATCCGCGATACCTTCATTGATCTGATAGAACGCACAAAGGTATTCAAACCGGAGAAACAGATTCTCAAGTTCTTTGATGTGACACCTCGGCGTTTCAGCCTCTGGAAGGCCAACCCTATCGGGTGCACCAGAGCACCCCGCTTTGAGTGTGTTGCATCTTATCCGACCCAGCTGACCAATAATGAAATTGCCAAAATCGTAAAAGTATTCCGGGATCCGATCAAATCTGCATGGTCTGCATTTGCAATAGCCGCAACTCTGGTTCGGGAGCGGATTGTCATCTCCAGCATCCCGACTATTTTGAGGTATGCCCGTGATCTGGGGCTGCATAAACGGAAAGTTAAAAAGAAGAAGCAGAGGCGCGGCAGCATTGAAGCTGAGGATGTGGATGAAGTATGGCACATGGATTTTACGCAGGTAAAATCCAAAGAGGGGATAGTTCATTATCTGCATATTCTGATTTATAATTAGCCACGCAAAATTCTGACCTGGCATCTGTACACCAAACTCAGAGCCCGGACTTCTCGCGTTGTCACGAAAAAGGCAATAGACCAGATGGCTGACAGAAAAAAGTCGGCTATGCCGGTTACCGACGGCGGAAGTGAATTCGATAATTTAATGATGCGGGCGAAATTGGCTGGAACAGGTTTGGAACTTATAATTACCGGGAAGGATGTTGAGTTTTCCAGTTCAATGGTTGAGGCTGTATGCAAATCTCTGAAGTACCGGCATATCTTCCCTCGGGAAGTTTCGACGGCAAATCGGCTATGGGAAACATTGAATCATTATAGTGAGGAGTACACTTGTCGGCCCCATACAAAACTAAAAGGCCCAACTCCCATTGATTTTTATGCCGGATATGAACTTGATGAAGAGCTGTACAAGCTTCTCATGTCGGATTCCCGAGAGAAACGGATTGCTGTTAATAAGAAATCTTGTCCACCGTGCCAGGTTGTTGTCAACACCGGTGTATCCATTCGATGAGCCCGTAGTCGAGATCCAGGTATATAGAGGACAGGAAATTGATAATACCTGTAAAGCAGGTACGTGCAGTAAGGTGAAATCCGGAGGAGATTGTAGTTCATGCTCGGATTAAGATGGGTAGTTGGAAATTTACCTAATTTTTATACTGCAGGTATGGAGACGGAGAGTGTTCTAAAATTGGGACGAAAGGGAGATTATCGTTATGAATGTTGCCCGGCTGACATCCTGTCAACTCCCGTTGAGCCGCCTCCGTCGCTAAAATGGCATCCCTGCCATTTTGCGCTCGCAGCGCTCGCGCCTGAGGCTGCGCGCAATGTCCGTTGGATATTGCCCTCCACGGGGTTGGCCATGGCAGCATGCCCGAGCAGGAAGCGAAGCTTCCGACCAGGGCCCACTAGAACCTGAATTATGTGCGTGTCCTTATGTGGTTCATATACAGCTGTATAGAGCCGCATAACAGGAGCTTGTGCCGTCGGCCATCTATATAGAGCTTTTGGGCTTATATAACAAAGGCGTCAATACTGGCGTCATTTATTTGGCATAATGCTCAGTGTAATTATCGAGCACTTTTCTGATGAGCTGTTGATATGGGATGTCATTTTTTTCAGCTGCATCCTTAAAAAAATCTACACTGCGCTTTGATAGTAGAATAGTGATTTTGCGAGTTTCTTCCTTAGCAATCAGCTGCTCCGGAGGAGGCAAAAAATCCTCAACTACCTCACCTTGCAGGATTGCATCCTGAATTTCCTCAGGGGCATCAGTGTAATGTATTTTGCTCTTCATATTTCTCTCTCCCTTGTCTCCAGAAACCAGCGCCGAAGATTCGGATATTTTGATTCCTCATGGTAAATCGTACTGTTACGATCCCGCCATTATCCAATTGCCCTATACAGAAGAAGCGTTCCTCAGTTTGACTATGCTTATCATCCCGGACGATGATTCGATTCTGGTCAAAGAAAGCATATTGGGCATCGTTGAATGAGATGTTGTGCTTCTGCTGATTCTCAATATTCTTGTTTTCATCCCACTCAAATGTCATATTTCAAATATACCATATTTTTAGCCATATACCAATATGGTTTGTATTGAAGGCTAATGCGATAGCATAAGGTAAGTCAGTAATTCGGAAAAAATTCTGAATTGGATTAATCTATAGGTATGCTCGCCCTTCAATTTAAAATTCTCATTACACTGTCTGAGGTTCTCTGCAAATCCAGGAAGGACCTCATTTTTACATTGCTTGTTTTACGAAAAGAAAATGCGAATCTCCGACGACAAATCAGAGAGCGGAAAATCCGGGCCAACAGCAGAGACCGGAGGTTTCTATCTTTGATTGGATCAATATCAAAACGTGCCTTGTCACAGCTATCAATTGTGTCTCCTGCAACGCTTCTTGCCTGGCAGAAAATGATAATAGCAAAGCGCTGGAAATATAAGCAGCAAAAACCGGGCAGGAAATCGACCCCAAAAGATTTGAAGAAGCTTATTCTGGAGATGAAACAAGACAATCAGTTATGGGGATGCCAGAGGATCGCAGATGAGCTGAAGAAACTGGATATTGCCATTCATCATACTACAGTAAATCGCATCATTCAAACATATAGAAAAGAGTGCAGAATTAAAGCCTCCGGAGCCTGGAGAAAATTCCTGAAGGCACATTAGAATTCGCTCTTCGCAATGGACTTCATGAGTTTAGATACTATTCTCGGGAAGAGATCGTACCTGTTTTTAATTCTGGAGCTGAAATCCAGGAGAATATGCCAATGGACTGTTACCGAACATCCAACGATCGAATTCGTTAAGCAACAAATGATTTATTTCGAAGAATATTGACCTCCAGATGCTGTTCTCATTCACGATAACACCCCGCAATTTACCCTGGTCGATTTTTCTCTTTATGGCGTTATGTCAAAGAATATAGCTTTGGCAGCGCCGAATATGAATGCATATGTCGAACGAACATTCGGTTCAATCCGACGAGAATCACTGGATAACTTTCTAATATTCTCGGAAAAGCAGGTTCGAAAAATTCTGTCTGAGTACATTGAATACTATAATCACTTGCGGCCTCATCAGGGTATAGGTCGTATTCCTGATGGGGGAAGGGAAAAATGTTCTGGTGAGATCAAGAAAGTGCCTGTATTGTCTGGTTTGCACCATCATTATTATCGAAGCAGCTCATAATATTTAAAAAGCTACGGCACAGGCGTCAAATCTCGTTCAAATATAGCGACTATAAATTACTCCGATCATCCTAAAACTAGCATAATCCAGCATCGGTATCAAGTGTATTTATTGAACTGCTAAGTCTCTGAAATCCATGTTCAATGCCGCCATTGCTTTAAGATATGTATCGATATTGCAATTTTCACCATTCTCAATTTTGCTGATCTGCTGTTGTGTGAGGTGCGCAATGCGAGCGGTTCCAGATTGGGATAACCCTTCATTTTCCCGCTTTCTCGCGATAGCAACGGCGAGATCGACTCTGAGTTTTTCCGCTTTTACCCTGCTATCAAGTTCCGGGTCGGATTGACGCAGACTCTCTTTAAAATCACTGAATTTCATTCTTCAACCTCTCTATATACTCAGACCTGATATTTTGGGCCCTCTTGATTTCTTTTTCAGGCACCTTTGAGGTATTCTTGATGAAGCGGTGGGTGAGCACAATGCGATTTTCAAGGATGAAGAAGTATAGAATACGTACCTGATTGTGAGCGACTTTGACTCGCAGTTCATGTATCCCATCCTTGAGAATGTCAGCATATGGTCGAGGCAGTAATGGACCTTCTTCCTGGAGCTTATCAATCCATGCCAAGACCTTATCACGATGCGACGGCTTGAGTTTTGTTAACCAATCTGCAAGCTCGCAGGAACCATTCGTATCAGAATACAGCTCGATATCCCATCGTTTGTCCACAAGTTAATTTACATCATAAAAGATGTGATTTCAATCGCTGAAAATCATAAACGCGTGCTATAGTTTTTTTGACTGCAGACCTGTAATGCAGAAAATTTTCCTCATTCCGAATCTGCGATACTGAAAGTATGTTTCACTTCCTGATAAATCTCCTACGGGGAGTTCTGTTTCTATCTACTACAAAAAGAAAAGATTTGCTCTTTACTCTTTTGTTACTCCGGAAGGAGAATGAAATCTATCGACGTCATCTGAACCTTCGGAATGAAAGACTGCAAATGCGACGATCAGACCGGTTATCTCTCTCATTACTGTTGGGATTATCCAAGCGCGTAATTTCGCATCTGACAATTGTAAAACCTCGGACACTGCTTGATTGGCAGCGTCAGTTCATCAAGAATTTCTGGACATATAAGCACAAGAAGTCCGGGAGAAAACCTGTTTCAGCAGAGATTAAAAATCTGATCCTCGAAATGAAGCTGAATAACCAGATCTGGGGATGTCATCGAATCGCAGATGAACTCAATAAGCTTGAGATTAGACTACATCCGACAACCGTGAACAGAATCCTTCAAACTCATCGAAAGAACGGAAAGATTCAGTCGGTTGGAAGTTGGAGTAAGTTTCTGAAGATGCACTGGGATTCATTATTTGCCATGGATTTCATGACTATTGATACGCTTTTCGGGAAACGACTCTACCTTTTCCTTGTCCTGCAGCTCAAAACCCGGAAGATTGCACACTGGAGTTTGACTGAGTACCCGACCAGAGAATATGTGAAGCAGCAGTTGATTGATTTTTCTGAAAGGTATTCCCGTGCTTTGCTGATTCATGATAACGCACCACAGTTTTCAATCGATTTTTCACTGTACGGTTTGAAGGGTAAAAACATAGCCATTGCCGCTCCGAATATGAATGCATTTGTCGAACGGGTTTTCGGCTCTGTTCGCAGAGAAGCGCTGGATCATTTTTTGATTATTTCAACGAAGCAGGTGCTGAATATTCTGAGAGAATACATTGAGTACTACAACTATCAACGCCCGCATCAGGGAATTGATCGGATTCCAGGTGCCGATAATGAAGTCGGGGACGGTGTAATCAGGAAAAATTCTGTATTATCCGGATTACACCATCATTATTATCGGAGTAGTGCTTAGCAGTTGAAAAAGCTATAGCACGCCAATAAACCAGCTCAATCATAGTCGCATTGTGTTGCATATCAATATTGCTTAATAAAGCTTGAATCTGATCATAGTCAATTTGTGTAATCCTTTCTTCAGTCAGTGCTTCATCAGCATCTGAAGCAACAAGCTGGATATCTTCTCTTAAGTCAATTATTTCAACAAATTGGTTGTTCAATCGCTCTCTATCAGCTTCCATTGTTTGAGCAAAAATCTCAGCATCTCGATGAATCTGTGAGATTGCATTTGTACTAATAGACTGCAGATTGAATATAATTTCATTGGATAGACGTTTCTCCTGCCTATCCTGAGGGCGTATTACAAGTGATAGGTTTAACACTGGATAAATATTACCCAATCCAGAATCTCGAATAAGCTCTGGAAATGTGTTGGCTAAACCAGGGGAGTTGCTGAGTAGCAAATCAGTAGAAAATGAAAGCGATGAGGTATTACCTGTATTTCCCTGGTATCTGGAATCGATTAAGTATGTGATCTCCACCGATTGAATCCTGAGGTCATAAATGTTCTGCACCCCTGATCTGACAAGAGCCGTAGAAATATCAGAGGGAGTCCAGTCACTTAACAGACCTAATACCACAGCGGTTACCTGATAGCTGGCATAAAACGTGACTGAAAGCTCGCGTAGAGTGTTTTCCTTTTCGAAAAGTTGGTTTTTTGATTCTAGTAACTGCAGTCGGGTATTGATGAGATCTATTTCATTGATCTGACCTAACTCTGAGAGTCGATGGTTGTCGCTCAATCTACGCTCTGGTTGTTGAACAGAGTTGCGGAGGGACTCAACCTCTACTGTTGCGAGTGAAAGATTCTTCCAGTCCGTAAGAAAATCAGTAAAGAAATTTGTTATCGCAATCTTTCTTTTCACCTCTGCCCGTTGAGCAAGGAGTTCAGAAAGTGGGAGATTGCTGCGTTCAACTGTAAATATTGGGGTAGAAATGCCAATGCCGACGCCGATCTGTTGAGATAGGCCTGGCTCAGATTGATTCAAGGCATCTGTGGCAGAAAGTTCATGGGATACCTGTGCTGTTATATTTCCACCATTGGGAGTGGGGCGTGAGAGCTGGTGTTGGTATGCCAGAGATAGTGGCAATTCCGTTGACCTGTCATTAAAGGCATTGGGTACCGACATATTTAGTATTGAGGGGGCTGAAAAAGCATACTGAAGTGTCTCCTTTCCTTTTTGGATTTCAGCCTCAGAAAGTGCAATATTGTATTCAAGTTCAATCGTCCGAATCTCCGGTGCATTTTGAAGAACAATGGTTAAAAGTTCTTCGATTGACCGATGGCTATCCTGCGCAAAACTAAAACTCGATATCAGGATTAAGAGAACAAGCGAAACGTTTTTGATCATGTGAGAAAATCCAGCTTCTTCAATATTAGACGCAAAATTGTTGTTCGATCGGTTACAATCCTTGCTTCTGCTGCCATTCCAGCCCGCAGAGGAAATACCGTTCCTTCTCTGTTACTTACTTCATGAGCTGACAGATCAATTTGTGCTCGAAAAACTCTGTCGCCGTTGATATTCAGATCTGACTCGTTCGGAATGTAGGATAGGGTACCCTTTAACGATTGAAACTCAGAAACAGGAAAGCTCTCGAAACGGAGCACAACCTGCTGGCCAGTTTTAACAACACCGATGTCCTTTTGCTGGATAATAAGCTCTGCAGTAAAAGAGTCCAAATTTTCTGGAGTGATACGAATTAGCTCTTCATTAGAACCCACAATCTCACCAGGTGAGAATTCTTTAAGAAACTCCACGTTTCCAGTAATCGGTGCTGTGACTACAGACGCCTCCACATTTTCCAAAGTAGCTGTTTGTTCTTCCTGAAGTCTTGCTAATTGGGTTGAAAGATTCCGAATTTCAGATATCAGAAGAGCTTCATGTTTTGGGATGTACGCTTGTTTTTGGCTCTCCAGAGCTAAGTATGTGTATCGAAGTTGCTCAACTTCTGATGTGCTGCGCATTGCAGCCGGTAGCTGGTCGGCTTGAATCCATGCTAGACGCCCATTCTCGGTTTGAGCGGATAATTGGTTGAAAGAATAAAAAATTTCCTGGCTGCGAGCAAACGCGTAGGTGGATTGATGTGCCAGGTCAGGATTTCCTGCCTGTATCGCTGATAGAATTATTTGATTATCCGCGATGGTTTCCTCAATAGTTTGTATCTCTTGGTTTATTCGCTGTAAGGAGGCGAGCAAAGATGTTGCTTCGATTGACCAAAGTAAATCGCCTTTTTGTACATAATCACCATTGTGGACGGCACGTTCATTTATTCTTCCCTCCACTTCATTTTTAACCGTGATAATTTCTACTGTTGGACGAAGGATGGCCCTTGCTGGTACCCACTCATCAATCTCTCCGAATAATGCCCAAATGAGTCCGATTGAGAAAATGGCGAGGATTGTGTACAGAAAAATAGTGCTGCCTGATTTGACATTCGTGGAGAAAAAGATGCTTGAATGTTTTAGCTTTTCTAATGGCAGTGTGTTGAATTTCAATTGAGGTACGCCTCCCACAGTCGAGAGTATGTTTTACCTGCATTGATTAGTTCTTCATGAGTTCCAGACTCTTGAACTTCTCCATCTGCCAGGAGGATTATCTGGTCGCATTTATTGATTGAACTCAGTCGGTGGGCCACCATGATAATAGTCATCCCGGTGCGCTTTAATTCAGAAATCGTCTGATGCAGCTCAAATTCTGAGAATGCATCGAGATTACTGGTTGCCTCATCAAAAATGAGGATATCGGGCTTAGTAACCAATGCACGTGCAATGGCTATACGCTGCTTTTCCCCTCCAGATAATCCTCCACCTTGTTCTGATAGCTCGGTGTCGTAACGCTGAGGCAGCTCGGAAATAAAGGTATGAGCACCACTTCGTTTTGCTGCCTCGATGATCTCCTCCGCGTCAGCTCCCGGGTTCCCAAATGCGATGTTCTCTCGGATCGTTCCACTAAACAGAAAAATATCTTGATTGACATAGCCAATCTTCTGTCTGAGGTGTACGGGATCAATATCCTCGATATCAACCTCGTTTATGGAAATTTTTCCACTTTCAGCTTTGTAAAGCTTCATAATGAGTTTGATTAGAGAAGATTTTCCACTGCCACTTGAGCCGGCGATGCCTACCGTCGAACCACCATTAATTTTGAATGCAATCTTCTTGAGCACCGTTTTTTTGAGCCGTATCGAAAATCTACATCCCGAAAAACGATATCACCGGATAATTCTTTGGGTTTAATCAACCTTCGGGATTCATCAATTTCGGTTTCAATATCGAGTATTTCACCGACACGACGAGCGGCTACAAAAGCTTCTTGTAGATTGGGCTGAAGATGGATAAGGTTTTGAAGTGGTCCAAGAAAATATCCAATGAGGGCATTGAAGCTTATAAGCTGACCGAGAGAAATTTGATTTCCAAGGATCAAGGTGCTGCCAATCCAAAACAGAAGGTTGCGCCCCCAACCATCAATGAGCCCAACAAGAGATTTTTGAATTATACCCATTTTGCTAGCATGATAAACCGGCCATGTTCGCTTCATGATTTTACTTTCAGCCTTATGATAACTCTCTACCTCAGCGACCTGAGCTTTTACTGTCGCCATACCAGAAACGGTTTCTACAAGATTTGCCTGACTTTCCGCGTGTCCACCAAGGATTTGTTGATATTTTCTTTTGAATGGGCCAGCAAACCCCCATACTATACCTGCGGAGAATGGTACAAACAGCAGTGCTATAAAAAACAGTGTTAGATTTTGTACAGCCAGGACAATGCCGATGCCGACCACCATGATGGTATCAAAAAACACCGAGAAGGTGGCCGAGGAGAGTGCTTCACGTATTCTCACGGTGTCACTTAGGCGCGAGAGAATTTCTCCGACCTTCCGTGAATCAAAAAATGAAAGTGGAAGCTTAAATAAATGGCTCAGATATCCTAGACTGATTGATAAATCAACTTTCATGCTGAATCCCACAAGTAAGCGGGATCGCACGGCTTCAAGCAATACTTGAAGAAGGGTTACCAGCAAAACTCCGATGGAAACCACATTCAGAGTAAGTTGTGATTCAGAGAATAAAATATCATCAACCAGTATTCTGAAGTACATGGCACCGGCTATCCCCATGACAGTGATGAGAAGGCTGGCAATTACGGTGTGAAGGATGGTTTTTTTATGTGGCTGCAGTAATGGAAGAAAACGCTGGAAGAGCCCGAGACTTTCAGAACCCCGCTTAAAATCTGCACTTGGCGAAATGAAGACAACATATCCTGTCCAGAGCTTAAGGAAATCTTCGATAGGCGTTTTGATATTTCCATCTGCGGGGTCCGCATAAGTTACTGTTTTTTGTGTTATTTTAGTGACGACGACAAAATGAAATAAGCCTTCTTTGCTCAGATGAGCGATAAACGGCGTTTCAAGATCAGGTGTGAGAGCCTCGGCATCACCTTTCAGGGCTTGTGCATCGAAACCAATCCGTTCAGCAGACTCGATTAACCCTTTTAAATTTGTACTGTTCTTATCCGTACCAGCCCATTCCCGTGCTTGGGTAAGCGAAATGCGCTTCCCGTGATAGTTGGCAATCATGGTAATGCAGGCTGGACCGCAATCTGAGGAATCAAACTGTTTAATAAGCTTTACTCGGGACATTATTGAGTCAAAACCTTTGAAATATGAGTTGCGAATTGTTGTTGATCTTCCCTGCTGGGGTTTAATCCATAGGCTTTTTTTATGGCTGATTCTAAACTGACAATTGCAGCAATGCTCCAGCCATATCTTTTTGCCTGGGCGTATGCTTCTACCGGCTTTATATACATTCCATTGTTTATTAGTACAGAGAGTGCAGTTTCGACTTTTTTTGAACTCCAGTTAGAATCTGGTGCGATCTTGTTTGGTACAGCAGAGTTCAAATATTCAATTAAGTCCATATCTGATGATACATTGGAATTTCGTATTGGGTCAATGAATTGGTTTTATCCGGAAAAATTTCCACATTCCAGAAGCATATTTATAATTGAAAAGGCGTCAATACTGGCGTCAGTAGCCAATTGACGCCAATAAAAAAGGAGTTTGGCCAAATGACCAAACTCCTAATCTCTTCCCCCGAAAGGGATTATGTTGCCCAGAAGAGGACTTGAACCTCCACGGGGTTGCCCCCACTAGAACCTGAATTATGTGCATGTCCTTATGTTGTCCATATACAGCTGTATATAGCCGCATAACAGGAACTTATGTCGTCCCCCGTCCATATGAAGCTTCTGGGCTTATATAATAATGGCATCAATACTGGCATCAGTGTTGTGCTTTTTGAAGTAAGCTTCAGTTCGTGCTAGCATATAATTAACTATATTTCGGGTCGCTTTATTTGAACGAGGATATTAATGGATTTTCGAGAAATAATGCAAAAACATGGACTAGCTAAGAGTTGGACCTACGAACCAGAACCAGATATTGATTTTGGGTACAAGGAGGGCCTGACCTGCTTAGACGCTGGATACACTGAGGCAAATGCTAAAGCCGTTGCGATGGCTATTATAGGTACCGCATTATTACGGCCAATGTGTGAGTATGAAATCATTGAGCAAGAAGTTACATCCTTTGATCCATCGACTGGAAAATATTACACGGAAGTCAGTCGAAGTGACGAAAGCTCAGTGGGAAAAGCGACTGGAACCCTTGAGCAGATAATCATCCTCTGCTCGATTAGCTTTATAAAATGGCCTTTGAGAATGATGGACATTCCTTTCGCAGGTAGTATTAGTATCGGATTATTTGCCAGGAGCGAATTAGCTGAAGTTGATGGTTTCTTTACGATTAAGTCAGGTAGAGTACTACCCTCTAAAAAGTGTAATCATCTTATAGGCGACCTTTCCGCCTGGCTTGGACAAGATAAAATCCAAAAATTTATGACCACCGTGCTTCCTGAGTATGCCGATGCCCCACCATTCTTTGACCTGAAGATCGTCTCATATTCAATTGAGCCTCCTTTCTACATTATTGAGAACTCGAGAATGGATGATAATAATCTGTCTATTGAACAGAAGAGGATATATCAGTATTTCACCCAATTATATAGCTGTGTTATCGGAAATTTCGAACAAGGGAGAGCTAATTTTCGAGAGCTTGAAGCTGAAGCGAAAACTCGACATCACACAAGGATTACCGCTTGGGAGTCGATGACTGATGCGCTCGATGGGATTGATCAAACTGAAGAATGGAAAGCATGGCGTGAGAATGGCCCTATTGAAAGCGAAACAAAAAGTACCTGGAAACGAACCAATGCTAAAGTCTTCCGGGGCCAGGTAACAAAGGGAGACATTGAACCAGATGATTGGTTTTGGTACGAGTATGAGTTTTCATACCAGGGTGAAAACGGACAAGTAGTCAAAGGTCGCTGGAAGCGACGAATCTTTCAGTTGATTGGTCCGGATAACGATTACCTCAAAGAACTCACGACTATAGACCACCAATTTGAAATCTTGTATCGAATCGGGGAAATAAAACATTTCGCCATAGACTTTGAAACCAACTTCCGACATTTCCTGGAACAGCAGTATCTGGCAGGATCTGAACAATTCACATCGACCGGACTTCCTTCTCGCTTGGGTAATTTGATGCTTGAGTATGATCATAATGATGACAGGATAACGGTACGTTTTATTCAAGGTGAAGGGAAGAAAAATGATTTGATCAACTTCACCTGGACAATGATTGCATCCGGCTACAAAAATATATGCTTCTCATTTTCTGAAGACGCAAAGGTGGCGGGATGGGGTCGTATGCATCCAATTGGATCATCGCTTGGGTTCGCTGCACTGAAGAAGTACCTTGAGTTGATCGGTGGAAGCTTTTCTGAAGAGTCAGAACTTTTTGATTTTGACTCAGTGTTGAATAAAGTAATTGAAGATACTCGTGCCGGCAGGTTCATTCGACCAGAAATCAATTGGGAAAATCCTGATGACTATATTCCAATGGGCCCTCGACCAGAACACTCTGTATCTGAAATACTCAAGCAGATTTATTTTGATTATGGGAAACTGGGCCAATTTATGTATTGGACGCTTTTTTTAAAACCAGAACCGGGTAGTGAAATATCAGGTTTTGTGGAGCTGCCAGCGTGTATAAATGATGAAGAAAAATTTTGGTATTCGATGTGTTATCTAAAACACGGAGAAAACAAGCACCCTGACTTGGTTAAAGTATTGATAAGGGTTGTTCAAGATAACATAGATATAAATCCTTCAGAGGTGGCAAAAACAGTATTATCGGCAGATTATCCTGATCTGGAAAAAGCACGGGAAGAAATACGAAAACTAATCCAAGAAGACTAAACCACTATCCTCGTACTTTGGGTGACTTTTTTATCTTCGTCTGTTTACATTTTCTAAGTGGGGGGGCATTACCCGCCATAAAAGAGTAAGACCAATTCGACAAGTAGAATTAAAATCAGTTTGATAAATAATCGATATAATCATCAATGTCTTTGGTGATCATATACGTGAAATAGTATGATGGATCAGCAATGGGATTTTCAATTCTTATAATGATTGGAAATTCTAACAACGTATCGAAAGGTACTGTTACCATCCTTCCCCAGGGTAGATCTGACTCATCAATTTCATCTGAGTCTATTTCATTTTGTTCAGCCCTTTGAGCGTATATCCAGGCTTCATCAGCGTTCAACTTCAAAATATCTTGATATTGAACCACTTCATTTGCATCAAATATTGTAACGAGAAAATTCTGTGGATCAATGTACTCAAATGCTGTGGCCATGAGATCAAATGTTAGCTGTCCACCGAGAGGAAGCCAATCGAATTCTTCGATACCTGGTTTCGAGGCGCTTCCAATCAATTCATAGCCATCGAATAAATTTTGCTGACTAGAAAATACAACATACGCATACCAGGGGCCGGTTTGAATGTCCTCACCAATTAAATAGGTGAAGAACACATCAGTGTCCGAGCTAAAGGATATTGCCAGCTGAAACTCATCAAGCCATGAATTGTAAATTGATTCAGAGGTTGTGCAGCTACTTAGTACAAATGCAACGATCATCATTATTATGATCGAGCTTATATACCTGTGTGCTCGGAAAAAATCAATATGTGGCCGATGGCTTTTCATAACATTCCTTTGGGAAATATGTCGCGTTATTTAAGTATAAATTGATTTTTGAACTCACGTGCAGATCAAGGCCTCAATGCTGGCGTAAGTCGAAAAATTATGCGACTAAAAAGGAGCCGGGCCATCTGACCAAACTATTATTCTCAGAGTAGTGCTTAGTGAGTAAAAACCATAAGATGAGGCGCTGTCGCCCGATGCTGAAATCCTTTTTAGGCATCAGATTATGCACCTAACTATGCTTGTAGGGAGCTGGGAATGCGGAAATGTTTCTGCAATCGTTGTAGCCTCTCAAATTAAATTGATCAAACCAGCATAGAAAATCTCACAAACAGTTAAACAATCTCTCATTCCACTTAGACCGGAAATTTTATCTGCCGACAAAAAAAGAGCAATGGTGTTGAAGTTTGCCGACTCCCCATTGCTCTTAAAACCTCACCCCCAAAGGGGGCAAATAAACGTTACTTATTTGTCGGATAGTTTTGGAAAAACTTCAAGCGCTTGGGAAACAGTTCCACTGGAAAAAACCTGAATGTTGTCCCGAGTGTGGAAGCATACGGCTATGGGGGCACGGCTTCGTTCTTCGGCAGTTTGTCGGGTTTGCCCAAGGACTGTGGATGAAGCGGTATCGATGTCCGGACTGCCATGGGGTTCATACCTGTAGGCCACAGCAGTTCTTGCCGGGGATGCAATATCCTGTTCAAACTCAAATCTCCAGCCTGGAAGCAAAGCTTGCAGGAAAGCCGTTCCTTCAAACTGTGTCGAGGCAGATCCAGCAGCATTGGTGGAAGACATTTCTCAACCACTGCCGCCGTAGCGGCAACTGGACTGCCCCACATTCGGTTTTCCTCCGCAGGCAGAGCGATGATCAAATACCAGTAACAACCAGGCGAATATACCGTGAGATCTGGTCAGAAGCCTGCGTACCCTACCTGCCTTTTGCGCTGACAGTGAAACCGCGTCCATTTAGCCTTGAGTGAGAAAACGTATCACTCTCAAGGAGGAGAAAATGGACAGAGAAAAGAAAGAAAAGATCGCAGTATTCCGCTTCGGGGTCATCTTTCCGCTTGTGGAGAAAGACCTACACCAGTATTGGGGAGAGAAAGAGCGAATCCTGCGGGAGCTGGTCAGCAAGGAATGGGAGATTCCCTTTTCAAACCGAAACTACATCAGCAAGGCCACCATCCTGACCTGGGTAAAGCGCTACGAAGATGGCGGGCGGAAGATTGAAGCCTTGTTTCCTGAGAATCGCGGCGACAAGGGCCGGATGAGAAGCATTTCCGATGAACAAATCGATGCGCTCATGCTGCTTCGAAAAGAGCATCCAAAACTCTCCACCCCGCGTCTGGTTGAAATTGCTCAAGGAAACGGCGTCTTTCCGTCCGGAAAAGAGGTCTCCATGGCCAGCATTTACCGGCTCATGAAGATCCGCAAAGCCCAACGGGTCAAAGTCGAGTCTGACATGAGGAAGTTCGAGGTACAATTGCCCAACGACCTGTGGCAGTCAGACTGCATGCACGGTCCGAAAGTTCTGCATGGCGGGAAACTGAGAAAGACCTATCTGTTTGCAATCATTGACGACCATTCAAGGCTCATTACCCATGGCCAGTTCTACCTGGCTGAAACACTGGAAAATTACCTGGACTGCTTATGGACGGCGTTACGCAAGCGGGGAGTTCCCCGAAAGCTCTATGTCGATAACGGGGCATCATTTAAGGCGCACAGGCTCCAGTTGGGATGTGCTTCGCTGGAAATCGGGCTGCGCTATGCACGGCCGTACCGACCCCAGGGAAAGGGCAAGATTGAACGGTTCTTTCGTACCGTACGTAGCCAGTTTATCCCCGAGCTGCCTGATGAACTTCCTCTGGATGAGATCAACCGGCTGTTTCACCACTACATTGAAAACGGTTATCACCAGAGGATCCATGGCGGTACGGGGCAGAAGCCCCTGGAGCGTTACCTGCAGGATGCCCATGCCTTGCGAAAAGCGCCGGAGAACTTGCCTGAATACTTTCGAAAACGCGAGGAGCGAACGGTAAACAACGACCGGACGGTGAAACTCGATGGCCGTTTGTATGAAGCCCCTGCGGGATTGGTTGGCATGAAAGTCGTCCTGCGTTTTGAGAATTACGACCGGATTGAAGTCTTTCTCGAGAATCAGTCAAAGGGATTCTTAAGGGATCTGGATCAGGGAGTGAACAGCCGCATTAAGCGGGACGGCACGGGTCCGGTCATGCCGTCGGCTTCGGGGGGAGCTCTTTTTGAAAAGCTGGGCTCAAAGGCAGGTAGCTAATGGATACGCTGCGCCACCACTTTGGATTCCGGCACAACCCGTTCCCGCAGAATGTAGCGGTAAAGGACCTGTACCCCTTACCGGCATTGGAACCCCTGCGGCAGCGGGTGTTCTTTGCCCTGGAGCAGAAAGCCATTGCCGTCATCACCGGAGATGTGGGGTCGGGAAAGTCTACGTCATTGCGCTATGTCTCAAGCAAATGCCATTCGAGTGAGTATGAACTGATTACCATTGTCGGCGGGAACTTCTCACCCATGGAACTGTACCGGCAGATCCTGCTCACTTTCGGCATGAGCTATATGTCGTTCCAGGTATCGATCATGATCTCGAAGATCCGGGAGCTTATTCTGGAAATTGCATCCCGCAATGTCATCCCGGTGCTGGTAATCGATGAGGCTCATCTGCTGAAACGGTCAGTGTTTACCCAGCTGCATACCCTTGCTCAGTTTGAATTCGATTCCAAACCGGTCATGCCGATGATTCTCTGCGGTCAGGATTTCCTGCTCGATCATCTGATGGCTAACTCAGTTCGGCCTCTGGCGTCCCGGGTGCTGGGCAAGAATCATCTGGAGTCTATTAAGAAGGAGGTGATGGAAGATTACCTGAATCATCACATCACCCTGGCCGGGGGAACAAAGAAAGCATTCAGTGATGAGGCGATCTTTGCCATTCATCAGGGATCCGGTGGTCTCTTGCGGAAAGCCAACTCCCTGGCGAAAACGGCTCTCCTTGCCTGCGCCGGAGATGGTGGACAGACTGTTTCTGCAGAACACGTCCGGGTCGCTTCCACCGAGATTTTTATGTAAATGCTGCCCCTGCCGCGAATGCGGCAGGGGGTACCCTTCGTCAGTTTTACTTGTAAAATTGTTTGTCTGTACGTGCGAGGGTTAGGCTAATTTAATGTGCGAAGCTACAATCGTTTTTCGCGATGGAAGTTAAGCTAAGGAAAGTTGTGGTAAATTATAGAGATGCAAGATACACCTGAAGAAAGATTATGGAATATTACCCCTTCTTCATTGAGAACGATCACCGAAGAAGAGTGTTATAAAATCTTGTTGGATTGCCAATATGCCCTTCGAGATCTGCATAATCAGGGTGGAACCCAGCTAAATATAGACCAGCGCAAATTGAAGTTTGATTATTTGAGCCGGACTATTAATGTGGTATACACGAGGCTTCATAAAATAAATCGAGAATAAAACCTCAGCTTAACAGGTTTTAACTGCATGGAATCAATACTGACGTAATCAGTCTCGCTACAGTTATGAAGCCGGGGAGTGTCCCAATATTTTCGACTAATAGGAGATTATCTTAGTGAATGTTGCCCAGAAGATCCATTATGTTTGAACCAAGGTGGTTCCATGATTAATGATGATGAAGTTACACTCTATGTCTACTCTGATAATTAAGGTGATACGCATCTCCTGAACATCTACGAGCGAGTTTTGGTATAGCGTATTCTCTTCTTCTTCGTTTGTTCAACAACATAAAGCCTGTTTTCTCAAAAAGCCAGTATTTAGTCGAAATAATCCCAAGAGACCATTTATCTAGATTATATTCTATGCATGAAACGCATAGCTATCATGATGATAATCCTTGTTTCTGCCTTAATTGCCGCCCAGGAAGTAACTAGGGATTCTGAAACTGGTACTCTTGAGCCTGGTACATATACGATGGATATATTACTTCTAGAGGACGATACACCCAGTGGCCTTCGGATTGAAACCGTATTTCCGGAATATTTGAGAACGGGACGGCTCACCCTAAGGGCCGATGGCTCTGGCTGGATGCTATTTCCAGAGAACGCTCCACTGAATCGGTTTTCATGGGTAATTGAATCTATGGAAACGTTTCCCGGTCCGGCGGGGGGCGAGATCATGAATGTAGGCACAAGACAGCACCCAGTTTATCTCCGCCCGCCGGTAATGCGGCTTAATTTCGATCGTTTAGATCGTCCACCGCCTGGGTTCATGGTCTTTAACCAGTTTCCCGGTGTTGAGGGAGTCCTATACGCTATTTTGTACCGGCCAATTGATGAAAACGATTTTACACTCAGCGCCTACCTCCTAAAGCGGGTAGATTGAAAAAACCGGAGGCGTAAACCTCCGTGCTGGTTGTTTGATACAAACCAGGATTGGCGATAGTTCAACGGGGCCCCAGTCAAGTTTCCCACGAGAGACACTGCGAGATTGCAGCAATTGAATAGCTGTATATGAAACCATCTCCCACACTTTTATCCCAATAACCAAATCGCATAATAAGAATCACTTGAACGCGAGCCGTAATTGGCGCGAATCCTTGCAGGCGCAGCCGAAGCAAGGACCCGGACAATTGGCGAATAGTGTGGGGGAGAGGGGTGATTATTGTGGTTAACGTTGCACTGCACTACAATATTGGTTAGTACTTCGGAGGATGATATCGCAATATATGGATAATCACTCAGTCCTAACTGGAAGGTGGTACGATGTTCTCGATTCAGAGAGTCCGCACTATCAGACATACAACTTAGAAAATGATGGAACTGGTAACTGGCATGACGACTGGGGTGGCTCCGCATTCACATGGTCAAGTCAGACATCAGATATAAAATGCATGAAAGGCGTGTTAGTCTTTTTTCACCCAGCTATTACTGAGAAGTACATTTTTCATCTAGATAATGATCTTCTATTTCTTTCCCCAACAGAAGACACATCCGATACTTATAAACGAACAGAAATAACCTTGAACCGCCCCGGCTTTACCGGAGACAAAATCTTGTGAGAGGATGGAGTCATGGTAAAGAAAAACAGCAGGTTTTCTGAGGAAGTTAAGGAGCGGGCAATCCGCATGGTATTCGCCGCCAAAGGTGAATATGATTCTCAGTGGGCCGCAATTGAGTCGATAGCTGAAAAGATAGGCTGTACTGCAGAGACGTTACGGCGGTGGGTTCGCCAAGCCGAGAAAGATAATGGTAGTCGGGAGGGACTTACAACCGACGAGAAGAAGCGAATCAAGGAGCTCGAGCGGGAGAACCGGGAGCTCAAGAAAGCCAATGAGATTCTACGTCTGGCTTCCGCATATTTCGCGAAGGCGGAGCTCGACCGCCAACACAAGAAATAGTCTGCTTCATTGATGAACACCGCGATGACTATGGGGTCGAGCCGATTTGTACTCAGGTGCCAATCGCTCCTTCGGTGTACTACGAACAGAAAAAGCGAGTAAAACACCCTGAAACAGCTCCCGCAAGGGTAAAGCGCGATGAAATCCTGAAGCCAGAGATCCAGAGGGTTTGGGATGAGAATTATGAGGTTTACGGCGTTCGCAAGGTCTGGCACCAGCTGAAGCGAGAAGGATTCCAGATCGCACGATGTACCGTGGCCCGTCTCATGGCTGTCATGGGGCTTAAAGGCGTCATACGAGGCCGCAAGGTGCGAACCACAGTACCGGACCCGAAAAATGAACGTCCGCTCGATTTGGTGCACAGGGAATTCAGTGCCGACCGTCCGAATCAGCTGTGGGTGGCGGATTTCACTTATTGCGCGTCTTGGGTGGGTTTTGTATATGTGGCATTTATCATCGATGTATTTTCACGAATGATCGTCGGATGGCGTGCCTCGAGGTCCATGAGCGCAGAGCTGACGCTGGATGCTCTGGAACAAGCCCTGTGGGCAAGGCAACCTGAAAATGGGCTGATCCACCACAGTGATCGTGGGAGCCAGTATCTGTCAATCCGGTATTCTGACCGCTTAGCAGAAGAAGGCATTGCCCCATCTGTTGGGAGTGTAGGCAGCTCATATGACAACGCGCTGGCTGAAACCATAAACGGACTGTACAAATCCGAAATGATCTACCGTAAAGGACCGTGGAAAAACCTGGATGCTATTGAGGCTGCTACGCTGGAATGGGTAAGCTGGTACAACAATAAACGGATTTATGAAATCCTGGGATATATGCCTCCGGCAGAGTTTGAGAAGGCATATTATGATCAACTGCAAGACGCAGCCAGCGGGCTGTAGTCATACAAAACACTCTCCGGGATTCCCGGGGCGGTTCACCTTTTACCGCTCGATTGATTTTTTATTCACTGGTAATGAATAAGAGTGTTCAAGCTATTTGAGCAATAACCCCAACCTTTTTGAGCTTGAGTCCTTAGATCATACTTCGTCCACGTTCTCGCCATCCATGCTCTGGACGTGGCGTGATTAAGTACTCAACGCGCACTTCGGGATAACTGCAGTGTGCAAATGAACGGAAAACTCATCAGTTAGAGATTCCACTCACCTATTAGGTGTTTTCCAGAGATGGATGGGGCATACAAAGCTTTTCCCTCAAAATCACTTAACTTAAATGCACGTGCTTTTATTGAAAAAGTGAGGACATAATCTTCCGAATTTTCACCACATAATACCGATTATGTAGCCACCGCTATTTATTGAGCTGACTGGATAATGAAAGCGCTGGTCTTTCTCAGTCTTTAATTGAATTATAGTGCATCTGAAATGTAGAATTAGGGATGCCAAAATTCCGACTCTATTTGGATCACAATATCATCCAATACGTCATAGAAGGGCGACTCATTTTGCCTGCTTCATCTGACATCGAATACGTGTATTCAAACGAGCATTTCGCTGAAATCTCTCGAAGTGAAGATGAACGGTTTTTCGGAGCTATAAGACGGTTACAAGCTCGGATAATTGACGTCTCACTCGACGAACACAATAATTTCACCGATCAAGGTTTTTTACATGACTATATGGATCCAGAAGAAGCATATCTGAACTACAAGAAAACATTGGAAGATGTGCCGGTAGATGCAGTTGGAATGTTCCGCGACATACAAGTGCTAATGAATGGAAATAAAGAGACTTTGTCGCCCTCCGAAATTAGTGAAAATTTTGTAAAGACATTGGGCGATCTGATAGGTGATATTGACCTGCCTGAGGGTTTGGATTTCGTGAAAGCGCCCTTAATTAATCAGGTTGAAAGTATTGCTATGGAATTTGAAAAGACCCTTAGCAAACATATCCCTGACATAAAGCCTCTTGAAGAAATGAGAAAAGCAATGAGTCCCCATTTATTCAGTGGTTTGGACCCTGCAAATGGGTTGATACTCGACCAAATTTGGCAGGAGATACAGTTAAAAATGAATGGAGTATCAAAAGAACAGTTTTACGGACATACCTCTCAGCCAGGCAATCAGAAATGGCGGTACTCCAAATATGGCCAAGTTATTCATCTCCATGGATTATTAAATTTCTTGGGTTACTGGCCTGATAAGGGACTCAACAAAATGAACAAGATTACAGGCATAAATAGTGATGCCTCACACCTAGCACATGCGATTTTATGTAATGGCATACTAAGTGCTGATAAACGACTTTGCATGAAGGCAACAGCAATTTATAAGTATTTAGGATTAAATACATCTGTTTTGCGGCTTGATTTTAGGAGCAAAAATACTGACTGAGGCGAGGGGCTGTATGCATCCATTAGTTCAATTGGGAATAGATGGTTTGAGTATAAACACGATCAAGTCGTTCATTTTGTTGAAGTGACCAATATAAAATAGAGAGCTTTTCAATACGATCTTATTATTACCATGAAATCATGGACCTATACATCGAAAAATATGTATACATATTCAAAGATGTTATTTCAAAGTATATTAGTAAATGTATAATCACTTTGGAGTAATCATGCCTACGTTCTATGAATTTTTTGCTGGTGGTGGAATGGCTCGTCTTGGCCTCGGCGATAACTGGCAATGTCTTTTTGCAAACGATATTTCGGAAAAAAAAGCAAAAGCTTATGAAGATAACTTCGGAAAAGAGGAAATACTTTGCGAAGATATTCATCGACTAAATACTCAACAGCTCCCCGGTAAACCAGATTTGATTTGGGGTTCATTCCCTTGTCAAGATTTATCGTTAGCAGGAAATGGTGAAGGATTAAGTGGAAAGCGAAGTGGAACCTTTAATAGGTTGATTGATATTATCTGTCTTTTAAAAGCTGAAGAACGAGACCCATCGCTCGTTGTAATTGAAAATGTCATAGGTACACTCTCCACACATAACGGCAAAGATTTTAGAACAATTGTTGGTAAATTTATAAATATAGATTATAGCGTGGGTGCTGTAATTGTAGATGCTATTCATTTTGTTCCTCAGTCTAGACCAAGGTTTTTTTTAATTGCAATTAAAAACAAGTATGCAAACCAGATCCATCAAAATAAGACATTTAAACCTGATAGTACATGGCATCCTCCAAGATTAATTAAGGCATATGAAACATTGTCTGATGAAGCAAAGGAGAAGTGGATATGGTGGGATATGCCCATCCCCGCACCAAGGCAGACCGAGCTAATAGATATTATTGAAGAGAATCAGACTGATGTTGAATATTTTTCTGCTGAACGGGTTGAAAAGCTAATTAATATGATGAGTGAAACCAATCTGTTAAAGTTATCTTCAGCAAAATCTCAAGGGGAGAAAATTGCTGGCGGATTATATAAGCGCATTCGAGTAAATAAGTACGGTGAACGTTCTCAGCGCGCCGAAGTACGGTTTGATGGAAATGCAGGCTGCCTTCGGACGCCAACTGGTGGGTCAAGTAAACAAACTTTAGTGATTGTAGAGGGAGATGAAGTCAAAGCAAGATATTTATCTCGTAGAGAGACCGCGAGATTGATGGGTGTGCCAGATAATTATATCCTTCCACAACTGAACAATGAAGCGTATTATCTTTTTGGTGATGGGTTGGCAGTTCCCGCTGTTAGATGGATTGAAACTCACATACTCCGTGGAGTCTATGAAAATTATATTTCTGTTTCACCTGAATCGCGCATAAAATCTGCATAGTATTTTTCCATTCTTTTAAAGTGCACCCTTAACATTCGTCGTTGCTCCTGGTTATTCTTTACTTCCAATATATGTGTGAAGAGGCTAGTCAGGTGATTAAGCTGCCTTGGCAGCCGTTGAATTGGATTGAGGCGCATATCTCTTTCTTCTTCAGACATTATTTGAACAATTTCTTTATTGGGTATGTTTTCAGGTGTACTGCTTGTTGTTGGAAGTTTGCCATTTACCAAGGCAGATTGTTGATCATATTCATTAATTAGGTAGTCTTCTAAATTATTGATCAAGGCTGATTCAACTTCCCCCTTCTCGCCTAGTGGCCAAGCCCAAATTTCATAGACTTCCCAAATATCTAACTGTCTATTGGCTATCACATCACTACGAGCACTAGTGATATGTCGATTTACCCTTCTCCGAATTCCATCTGTTGACTGACCTATGTACAATGGTATCTTGTTCAAATCACATAAAGCATAAACACCAACCTGGTTTGTTAAATCCTTGAGAGCTTGCTTTCGGTAGTCTTTTATATCCATTATATTAAGGATGATCTTTATCTTCGTATGAGTCAATCACAGAGCACATAAACACCATTATGCGCTCAGTTTCCTAAGCGCTTATGCGCTAGAAAACGGAAATATTTCTACAAATCCCGACACAAATCCTGTCAGTGGATTGTCCATATAATTCCACTCCTCGGCGTTCTATAGTCATAGTATCAAAACAACGAGGAGTGAATTATGGCAAAAAAGACAAACCATAACTCAGACATTCAAAACCGGAACAAAGGGACAAAAGGTACCAACTCAACCTATGATAAGAATCAGGGTAATCGTGGAAAGCAGAAGAATCCAAATCAGAAGAACAAATGAGGAGAATGAGGGGCAGCCTAGCTGCTCCTCAAAGATTTTATGTATCCAACAATATGGAAATTCATTGGTCAGTTGGCCATCTTCTTTGTTTATGATCTGATAAATGAGAAAAAGGATAAAGACCGAATCCAACAACTCGTAGATAGGTTGAGAGATGAGGATGGCAACTTAAGGCATGATGTCGATGAAATACTTGAATCGTATGGCGAGTACTTGCTTGAGACATTTCAAAGCAATGAAATAGCAGCATTATTTAACCGGTTATTTTACGCCCAGACCGAATTATATCGAAAGCTTATAATGGACCAGCCTTCGTACTTGAGTAACATCAATGCTGAGCATGGGTTCTGGTCCCAGTACGTTATTTTCTTTCTTGGGTTTTGTATTCAATCAATCTTTCCTTGGATGGACGAGCACGAGCTATATGTTCCTGATGAGATATTCTCTATCTTGTTTCCATTTATGGAGAAAAAGCAGACATCATCCTTCAATGAAATGATTAATTGGCTCATTCGTGAACATGGAAACAACAAACGGCAGTTTGCATTAACTTTGGCACCTGATGATGAGCAGGTTGATTCATATGTGAAGAAGGTGCAGCGTTGGAGTACACGGCGATCAGTCCCAAATTTCATAGAAGTAAACAGTATCTTAAAACCAATCTGGGACAAATATGATGACTCAAAATTCGCAACAGGACTCCAGATATGTTTGTACTTAAGTATTGCGATTTCCAAGCAGCAGAAAGAATTTATAACACAGGAAATGGGATTAGAAATAAAAGCTGCTGTGATCGACCAGAGCTTCGGAATGCTTAGTGATGAAATGAATAAGAAAGCTCTTGAGCAGCAAAAGCAATTCGAGATTTATCAAGAGCAGGTATTCCAGCCTGTATATTCTCTTCTGGAGGATGTCAAAAAACAAAGCAGTTCTTTTGCTGAATTAGCTCAAGAAATATCTGCATATTGCGATTCGCATGAGCAGTATATCCAAGATTTTAATGCACAACCGCTCATCTCTTTTTTACAGGGGAGAATGCTCTATATGCAAAATAAATATTCTGAAGCACTTCCATTTTATCAGGATGCATATGACCTCGGTAGATATCGTATAGGTCGGAAGATTAAGGTTGTCATCTATGAATTCATGCATTGTTGCAGAAAAATTGAAGATATACGTACCTTTACTCGGTTGTATGATTGGTCGAGCTACATCCTTGGTCAGCAATATAAGGATGCTCTTCAGACAAGGGTAAAAAGTGTAGATGAGGTCTGGTCTGATTTTGATCATGATGAAAAACAGTTTGTGTTCATCAACCACCAGACGGGGACTATCTACTCGTAAACAGTAATTTCAATATTTTGATTATCTCTCAAATCTTTTTAGGAGGGACAGGTATGTTCGGAAATAATTCCATCCACAATCAAGGTCTTATCTATACGAATCACGCTGTCGCAAGAATTAATCAAAGACATATCACACGAGAAGCTGTCGAATTCACCAGGAAATATGGAACGGAAATAGAAAATGATGGCGCTCACAAAGTCATGATTGACTATGATGCCTGCTTAGCTGCAGAAGGTGATGGGGTTAATCTCTATCCATACTATGCAACGACAATTGTTGTCTCAGAGGATTATGTGCTGAAGACTGCATATTTGAAGGAGTCTGAGCTGCTGAGTTCATGAGATAGAAGGGAATGATTTATTAGTACGAACTCAGTACAATAGTATTCATCATGACCATCCCCAAAACCCCAAAAGGCATATCCAGCAAAATCACCAAAGTTCGCTCCCAGCTCTCAGCCTTTAAACGAGAATACGGCGGTCATGATGATTCTGGCGGTGCAAGGTACTACCTTGCCTATCTCTACTTTCTGCTGGGTGATAACCGCCGCTCATCTGAATATATGAGATGGTTTCAGAAAGAATTTCCAGATGATATGGGAGAGCCATTCCAGTTATTGTGCTGGACGATGATGTTGAAACGGGCTGGGAAGGATACTGATTTCGCTTTCGGCAAAATGATGCTCTCCAACATCTATCTCATTCCATATGTCCTGGGTGAAGAAGTCGTTCGGAAGGATATGTCACACGGCTCGAACTGGAAGGAGCCATCATACCTGGACTATCTCCCTGAGCGGATTCTAAGTGAGATTACAGATGATGAGCTGGCTTGGTTGCGTGAGAGATTTGAGGCTGAGGTATTTCAGAAGATTCTGAATCGACACATCGAGATCGAAACTGAATTGCAGAATACTCCAGTAGGTGATAAGCGGTCAGCATTGGTTCGTGAGTTGTATTCATTGTTGGATGTATTGAACGGCACATAACGGCAATTATGTGTTTTGGAAAACAGTTGGTTATGGAGTGCCTTTCGGTGATGCGGAGTAACGTGAGTAATGATTTGTATCCATGATCTCTGCTCTTATCACCGTGTGGGACGGAGAATCTGTTCTAAGTAAAGTGACTTTCCTGTTTCATTCATATTTTCTGTACAATCATCTTGAGTTATAAATAGTATTAAATTCTTTTCTGGGTAATTTTTAACACTGCTGTATATGAACCCATCCAGCAAAGGTAATTCATTTCTTAACAAAGCTATAGCTATTTGGGTGGGGACATATTCAACATTGCCTGCGGCATAATCTATTGGCTGAGAAACCATAGATGCGAGTGAGTTCAAAAATTTACACTCTTCAATGAGGGTTGCATTTTCACCGAATAATCCTGGGATCTGAATGTCTCCGGAAAGATCTGCAATATGAAGGGGCTTTTTTGTGGTGAATAGTCCTATTGTGACGAGTTCATCTTCTTTCACAACTTCAGAAATCGCAGTCTCTTGTAGGAAGGAACCGTAAAATACCGGAATACCAGCAGGTGAAAAACGATTATTAAATTTGCAGTACTCTTTAGGTGGTGGTCCAATTGAGGATATCGAATCAACAATTTTATTCTTTTGGTGTGACCTCGCTCGATATAATACTGTGTCCACAGGTAATTCCGAGATTCTGTTATTTTGCAATAGAATGGTTTTTATCCGTTTGAAAAGAGTTTGCGGATCGACCACCTGAGGTTCCCAGAAATTGAAATCGACATTTTTCAATAAGAAGTCATATCGGGATACATGTTTTACGTAGTCTGAAAATTCCTGCCATGAAAGCGCAAGGGCATCGCTGTCACTGTGATAGTAATTAGTCTCTTTAAACCATTGGAGTTCTCTTGTCTCTTCAACGAAATATTCAGCGAAACCTTCCGATGATGATGGAAAATCGAATTCCATTAGAAGTTCATCAGAATTGAGTACCTGGCTCCAGCCATAATCGTCACTCGAGAATAAGAGTTCACCTGGATCGATGTATAGTCTCCTAAGACCAACAACAATTTGATCAATTATTTTCTCAGCATCGGCTGATATGTATCTTTCAGAAGTGGCTTTGCAGAAATCACACACATTATTTTCAAGATTGTCCTGAACGATAGCTTGAAGATCTTGATCAGTGAGGCAATCTTTACAAATCCACTTAGTCACTACTGAACTTCCTGCTTTGCATGACAAATTCTCTCTTTATTACTCTGAGCATTTATTGGCATGCTGCATCTGATTTCCAATTATCCAATTTCGAATTACTGTACTGCTTCAATCCTACCTGAAACAGGTAGTCGGAATGACCTATTTTTCCGATATGACTTTTTAATATCCGGCCAGCGTTTTATAAATTTCCATGCAAGTTCCCATAATGGTTGGTTATTCCAAGACTTTTGCATGAAAAATACAGACAACTTTGTTTCATACCAAAGTTTTTGCTCTGCTGGGTTTCTTAATATTTTACGATCCTTAGTGATCATGAAACAATCATCAAGTTTTGAAAGTGTTTGTATCCATTCTGTATCTGGTGTTCCCTTCGGGAACATATCTAAGATATGCCTCACCTCAATTCCGTTAGGTCCTTCGAGCTCGGTAAGAACCCGTGCGAATTTTTTAGGTAGGTTTTCATCAAGGACGCAAATCATGCAGCCAGTTTTTCTTCGAAATCAATTGCAAGTTTTATACTCTGAGCGCTGATTTCATACCAGTTAACGATATCCTCTATTGAGTGTCCAGACTTATAGAGGTCATAGATGACATCTGTGGACATGTTGGCTTCATCGACAATAGGTCGACCAAAATGCCTATTGGGATCGATCACTATTCCTCCGCTTTTACCACGAGGCCACCAACGCTGTGCAATATCAAATGAATTGAAATCCAATGTTTCAGATAGCGTAGGTAGTACAATATCAACAATTTGAAATTGTTCCTTGATAAGGTCCAGGAGATCAGATTCACCTGTGCTATTCGCCAGTTCAGCAAATATAGCCTTCCCATCTGTATATAGTTTTTTCATTGCGAATGGGTGATCTGCACCAAGGATCCTACTCGCGCCATTGATTGCTTTGCGTATGGTTTGAATGCTCACGCCTTCATCATTGAAAGCTTTGATAAAGAGTACCTCAATGAGGTCAATGAAGCTGAGAGCGTGTAGATTCTTGTCATCAGAATATGAATTATTGAATACGGGCGGAACTATTTGTTCTGTTTCTTTTCGTGAATAACCTTCGGTCCAGCGACGGATTTTTCCGACACTGATTCCGGCTAAATGAGATGCTTCTCTGTATGTATAAACACCATTTCCAATTAACGTCATGGTAATTACCTCGGTGACTTTTTGCTCTGTGTTGATCTAAAAATTATACACACATTAGAGTGAATCGTATATCTGATTAAGCAGGAACCATAATGGGTATTATGTGTCACAGGGGACTCAAGTTATGAAGTAGAAAAAGGTGCTTTTCTGCCTACAATCCTGCCATTTTGATACACTGAAATTTATGAGTTGGATCATTGAACAAGCTGGAAAGCAAGATGAGAGGAAGAGCAGAATCATTCTTGAGAATCCTTTATTGGTTGAGCGGTTGGATAGCGTATTAGCAGATGAATACTATCCATCTATCAGAAATGAAATGGAGGATGTTCTCTATCCCTTTGAACCAGATGGAAGTGAGCTCCACCTTGAGTCTTCTTTTTTCACCCCTACTGAACTTGGAAGAACACTGACATTTATGCTCTTTGATGAGAGAGGATTTCTCTTCTTTCGTGGACGTTTAACCGTAGGTGCATCCGGTTTTATGCTCAACCGTACATTTTTTCTCGACCTTCCACAGGATACAAAACCAGCGCATCTCTTCCGCATTTTAAAGGATGAACGCTTTTCTGCCATGCCACCGACATTAGAAATACAGAATAATCAATTCATTATTTCTTTCGAGGCTGGTGATGGTTTTGAGTTTTCTGGCTGGTCACTGAATGAAATGGCAAAGACCAATATCTCATCAGTTATCCAGGATAATGTTGCCATGTACGAGAACAGCATTGATGGATTTTCAAGCATGGATGATGTTAAGCGGTTCTTGAAGGTTGCGTTTCGGTCTTATGGCGCAGAGTAGTGAACTGGATATAAAAAAAGAGTTCGCGTTTGCGAACTCTTGATGACTGAATAATAACAGATTTAGATTTTCTTGTCAAATGCCTTAATCATCTTCAACCTTAAATCCAAAATCACCCCATTGGATTTCTCCCTCATCAATGTCCCACGTCTCATCAATTCCTTCACAATCATTGATAAGCTGTTCAGCGATTTCTTTCGCCTCAGCTTCTGACTCAGCTTCAATTTCAAAAACCTTTGAGTAGGTTTTTACTACACCAAAATACGCATTTACATTGTACTTCATCGTTAATACTCCTTATTCCTGGTTCGATTTCAGATCACATTGCGGAGCCCCCCGAGGGGCTCCCACAAATCACTTCTATGCGGCTACACGTTGAATCCTTTTAATAATCGAAGAAGGACCGACTGTTATATCGATTCCAGTGTCAACTCCTCGCAATGTTATGCAATCATCACCACGGGTCTTGGCAATCAGAAACTGATTGACTATGTTCTCGTTTGTATAGTCACCACAAGGTGAATGAAAGTCCTTGCTTCTAATGCCATGCACCTGTTCAAACCAAAGCTGCATGGCTTTCGATTTGACTTTCTTCATCTCTTCAATGAGAGTTGCTCTGGTTGCATAAGAGACTATGAGTGTTTCGCACGTATTACTAAGAACGGTATAGTCTTCATAGGGAAGGTCTTTCCCAGTCCAATTAGTCAAACTCGCTATAGGCTCATTCTCCTGTCTTCTCCCTTTCAGTGATTCCCGATACGCCTTCTCTTTCAAAGGATTTCCGTACTTGCGCTTCTTACCCATACAAACACCTCACTATAAGTTTTGTATTCATATATGCACCGGAAGGCACACATTTTTGAAATTCATAAGGAAACTTATGAAATACATACCACCGACTTATTGTTTTCGTTCAGAAATAACTTGGATGACCCCGGCAGCGGGTAATTGCGAGATTCTTCATGATTACGCAGCCACCTGACTGGTAGCAGGATCATCGGGATCAAAATCCCAGCTGTAGCTGGGGAAGGGGATGATGTCGATTTCTGCATCCATCTCGGCTTCAACTAAATGAAGATCATCGAGGAATGCAGAGCTGTACTCTTTTTCAAGCCAGGGGGCAGAGGCATACTCGGCTGCCAGAATGGCTTCGAGTTCCTTGTTGGTGATTCCATGGGTAATCAGGGTCATATCGTCCTCCTCTACAGACGTCCGTTTGTTGGTTCCGCTTATATGAACGAAATATAGAAACCGGAAACATTGCCGGTTTTTTTCGCTTGAAGCAGGTCAGCAAGCGATTCTTGCTGACGGTTATATGGACGAAAATTCTGGAGGCTTTTTGGGAAGAAATTCAGAAATGTTTCTGAATTATTCTCCTCACTTCCATCCATACGCTTATATGAACGAAGGCAAGGAGTGGTATGTAAAAAGAAACTACAAGATTTGTGTATCTTCGGGGGTCAAAGATGCATGGGAATACACATCCAAGGTTGTCTTTACCGACGCATGTCCCAGATATTTGCTAACTGCTTTGATGTCCTTCTTCTGGTGGACGATGGATTCTGTTGCAAACCAGTGTCTGAGCTGGTGGTTGCCGACTCCCTCACGGTGAGCATAGCGGGAGAACGCCTTTCTCACTTGGCGGTAGAGGTTGGTCCGGCTGAGTTTTTCTCCAGACTTGGACGCAAAGAGGTAAATGGAATCTGAGTCGAAAGTATTCTTAACCTCCTGATAGAGGTCATAGGAGAGAAACACAAACCTGATTTTTCCCCCTTTCCCAGTTAATTTGATGCGGAGGAAATTGGAATCGAACGCTTCAATGTCAGATTTTTTAATCGACAGCATTTCACTGACCCTCATTCCGGTTTGAGCCATTACCTTAACCGGGATAGCGGTACGTGGTCGGGCATTGGCACAGACAGCTTCAACATCATGGCGGGTGATGACATCCTTAACATGAGTGGGGACGGGTTTATAGATCCGGGTTGTGGCGGAGAGTGTTTGAACTGGATTTGCTTGAAGTACGCCGAGCCGTATGAGGATGCTTATCACCTTGCTCAAAGATGCCAGCTTTCGGTTGATAGAGCTCGGGGCGTACTGCCTCTGCTCCAGGAATGAGATGTATCTGAGCACATCATCTTCTGTCATCTGCTCAAAGTTCTTGTGACTGAATGAGTACCAGGTGTTCATATCGGCTTTATAACTTCGAACCGTTGCTGGTGACGAAGTAGACAAATAGCGCTCTACGGCAAGAGAGATATCGTCTTCTCTATTTATATAGGATGGTTTTGCTGGAGTCTTATCTTCATGCTCTTCGGGGAGTGGGATTACATACTGGCTCATAACGCCTCCTTCTTATGTAGTAGAATTCTACCAAGCGTGATTAATCCTCCAAAATCAACAGGTATTTTGCGGACTCCGCGACAAAAACTTGAAACGCTGTTTTTCCGTCTGGTTCATACCAGAGGTGATAGAGATATGAGGCTGCGTCTTGTAAAGGGGACATGTCATCACTGGATTCATCCTCGATGATTGTGACCCCCTCAGCGGTAAAAACTTTGAGCATATTGCAGCTCTTGAATCGGGTCCCGCTATCTATCAAGTAAAAGAAATAGATGCCAACTGAAGCCTCGAATTTTCTAACCTCTTCTTTTATCTGCTCTTCCAGCCAAGGCATCTCAGCAATCTTAATCGGGGATTCTGTCTCGATGTCGATACGGATCAGGTTATATCGGTCTTTCACGATAATTTCACTCATGTCTTCACCATCTGGATTGCGTTTCTCGACCTCCTCAAAGAGGTGTGCCAACAATGCATCGTGTTGTCCTCTGACACCGACAATCTTGACACTTTCTGGGGTTCTGAATGAGAGCATATTTTCAGCAAGTTCATAATAGAAATCAGACCGGTAGTATTTAGAGACAATCATGATGGGTATGTAGATAACTTGTGTCATATAGCCCTCCCGGTGAGCATCCACTTTGCCACTTCAACCGTGTAGGATTCAGGAACATTCCCTGTTTCAAGGTATGACTCCAACAGGGTTGTATAATCCTGCAGATGCTCGTAGGTGTAATTTTCAGTATCAGTATTGGTATTGAAGGTATGCATTTTGGCGAATTGCCGGATGCCGGATTCAGTGACGTAGTATTGAAGGCTGGCTATAAAGGAGAACTCCTCATGCAGGAGCTGAAAGATGAACTCAACATCAGGGAGAATCTGTTTTGACAAATCCCACTCAGATTCAATCTCAAGATGATAATAGCCAGTTTCTAAATCAGCCCCCTTCTGCTTGAAATCACCCAGGGATTCAATCTGGTCTCCCAGGATGCGGGTGATAAAGCCAGTGACAACACTGTCAGTTTGATATGAGATTGATTTCAGCGTGCGTCCGGGCAGGAAATGATCTTTGGCACATGCCGCATACTCTGATATCACGAACTCATGAAAATGACTCTCATCTCCGTGCTTTTGAATCGTGGTACATGTAGGGATATAAATGTTTGAAATCATAGCCGTACCACCTTTCCGGTAACCAGTGCCATCTTTGAAATATGAGCTATATCGGATTCAGTATAAGGCGCAAGGTAGAAATGCCGGAAGAATAGATGAGGCTGCCCAGAAATAAGCCCATCCATGTTCAGATGGTCATCATCAGATACTTTGCTTTTATAGAGGTTCCTGGACACCTGGTGGAATATTATCTCACCTCCATCCTGTACCAAATAGAAACAAGTCGCATGGATTGGTTCCTCACATTCTGAAACGCTACTGAGGAATATTTCATCAATGATGGGATTCACATGGAGCGGATTGTGCTGATATCTCAGCTGGAAGATGTGGGTACTGCATGATTTGCGGACTAAATCTGACAGATCATGCATCTCAAAGAGGTAGGCAATGGAGACCGATGTCAGGTCACTTACTGCTTTTCTGATATAGGTAAAGCCAATCTCCTCTTTGTATTTTTTAAGACTGATATAGAATCTATTTCCCAGCTGATTACGGGGATGAGCGGTTCCTGCAAATGTGATGATGAACTGGTGATAGTGCATAATGCTTATCTTATGCGGTATGAGCAAAAACGTGCTGTTTCTCAGTCTTCTTCCGGTAACATTATTGTCAGGACAGGCGCCGGTGTATCCCCTGGACAAATGACAGCCTTTATCTTGGCCCGTTCTAATTTATCTTCTTCAACCTGGAAGAAGACCTCAAAGATGATTGTATCAGATTCGCTGCCCTTGGCTTCCAACCTGAGGATGGTAAGCAGGTCCCATAATCTCCCGGTTTCATCTTGTCCAGGGATATCGCATGCAATCCATTGCTGGTAAAGATTGCTTGTGATAGCCACAGGTATTTTGAACCCGGCTTCTTGAGCAAGGGCAGATACATCAATGAGAACACCGTCCTCGATCGCTTGGGCCCTTGTATATGAATAGATAATATCCCAGTCCATTACTTTACCTTCCTTGGTTCCAGGTCTTTGAGATACCATTTCTCTACCGCCTTGATGACAGCCGTACGGATAGCATCATTTTCAGAATTGAAGGTGAGGATAAGAGTGTTGCCAACCTTCAAATCATTGCCTTCCAACTTTACAGAAGTCTGTTTGGGTTTAGGCTTTGCCTTCTTCTCAGGTTTCTGTAGCAAAGTCTCAGCAGTGATATTCTCTCCAGCAAGTAGCTGGTCTATGACATCATATTTAGAATCATCCTTCCGGGCTGAGAGAATGATGAGCTTCTTAATACCAATCTCTTCAATGGAGGAAGTAATCTCCTCCATGAATTTGCCAATGTCATCAGTCTGATTTCCTTTGTGGATGAAATACTGGTTGAGTAGCTCGACTGAATTTATTATTCCATACGCATGAGTTCGAGAAATCCCCAAGTCCTTGATGTACCTGCTGAAACTATCTTCACGCGAGTAGAAGCCAGTCCAGTTCTGATATATAAAAAAGAGGTCGAGCATAGCTCCAGTTGAAGCCCGGTCGATATCTGAAAACCGACGCTGAACCCTTTTTGATATTGCATCGAGAGCAATGGGCTCGCCTGTTTTCAAATCGAAGTAATCTTTATATAGCCTACTCTTCTGAGGGGTTGAATTCGGAAGATTTTCCACATTCACACTTTTCTTCTGAACAGCCTTGAGAGCTGCATCTTTCAATCCATCAGTCATCTGTCTGCCCCTCCAGTAATTCATTCACAAGGTTGAGGTATTCCTGGTAGGGCTTGGAGTCCTGTTTTAACTGAGCTTGAGGCTGGGCGAAAACTTGCGAAATTTCCGTTGTGCGATGGATAACTGTATCAGCGAGATAATCGGTGTACCCCTGACGGAGTGCATAGTGGAAGGACCGGGTTACAACCAGGTTGTCGACATAAAAGTTTGGAGCGATAAGGATACGCTCAATATTTTTGCCGATATAACGCTGAGATCGCCTCACGCCCTCTATCAGAGAAAACGCCAAATCTAAGGCCATCACTGGCCATCCCTCTAATAATACGGGACAGATTACATAATCAGCAGCAGTCAGCGCCGACCTCGTCATCAATCCCGTGTTGGGGCTTGTATCAATAATTGCATAGTCGTATTCGGAAGCGACTTCCTCAAGGACGTCATTGAGGATGAAGATGGGATTATTCTCCGATGCGAGCTCAACCTCGATATTCTGCAAACGCAGGTCTGCCGGAGCGAACGCTACATTCTCCCAAGGATGTACCAATATATCCTTGAGGTAAGCTTCACCGAGAAGAACTTCTCGGATAGTGCGGTCATAGTTGTATTCTGGATCTTCATCCACAACCATATGCTGTGTTGCACTGGCCTGAGGATCCAAATCAATGAGAAGGACTTTAGAGCCTGTCTGGCTGAGTACTTGCGCAAGCGCAAGCGAGGTGGATGTCTTCCCACACCCACCTTTCACAGAGACGGTAGCAATTGTTTTCACTTGGGACCTCCCAAGCAATAAATTCTACCGTGATTTCAGATTCTCCAAAGCCCCTGAATTGAGAATCAAATTATTAGTTTGACAATGGCACCTTTGAAAAGAACTCAAAAGTGTCATCAATCATTTCATTCTCCCACCCGTGACCAACACCTGGATAGATTTTGAATTCAGCTGATCCTCCAACCGAATTAACAATTTCAGCAAAGACCGGTACTCTGTCTCGTGTTGTCATGCCAAAGTTTGCCATATAGAAATCCGCAAGTCCTCCATACAGGCTTACCGGGTCATTATGAATGTCGCTCTCACCAACAAAAATGAAATGTTCGACTGTCGTGTATTCGTCCAGCGAGAAGTGATTACCATCTATAGCTTGGATATTTGCAATTCCTATTTGATAGTTCAATTCCCTCCCACTGATACTTGAAATGGGGAAGGTGTAAGCACCGGCAGCACCAATAGCAGTTGCTTCAACAAGGTCAGGATGCAAGAGAGGAAATACATTTGCCTGTATTCCACCATTTGAGAAACCGGTAATGAACACTTTGCTGTGCATATCTAATCGCTCTGCTCGTGCTCGCTCAAGAAATCCAACTATAATACTCCGTATTTCGAGGTCAGGACGGGCCAGTGGATCATCTGAGTCTAGATCAGTGAGCATATACTCTTCGAGCATATATTGGGCCTGCCCTGGAATAAGCAGCTTTATCATGACATATCCGTACTCTTCACAATATTCTGAAAATGTCTCTGCATTGTTCTGCATACCGAATGCCAAAGCATCATAACTATCATGCCCCGGTAAACCATTCCCAACAACCAGTGTCCGTATTGCAGAATCTCTTTTCAATGAAGATGGAAAAAAGTACATGAAGGCATACTTGCTGATTTCCGGGTCATTAACCAGTGTCAGTTTATCGAACATGAGAGTATCAAAGGATGATTGCTGAATGTTATTTATATTGGGATCAGAAGCAGCGTCTGAATCGACATCTACACCAAAACTGCCTTCAACAGGGTTCCTCGCAATTCTATCTAACATCTCCTGCAATAGAGGATTTGAGGTTAGCTGTTCCTCGAAAGTGGCTAAATCTGTAATCGATATAAATAACGTTTCTGGATCATGCTGCCAAAAGACAACGCCGTACTCCTTGGTGAGCTCATCCAATAGCTCGAGATCGATGCCTTGAAATAAATCTACAGGGAAATCCCTGTCCCCGATTCTTCTGATATATGTACTGTTCCCATCCTGAGGATACCAGTTACTTCCGCCAACAAGGTTTTCCAGAATTGAATAGAACTCTTCAACAAAGGGATACTCGGCATGTACCCAATATCCACGGATGCCAAAATCTTTATAGCTTTCGTCTACTCCCAATGGTTGGAACTGCAGCGATTCAACCAAGCCTTGATCGGTTACGACGATCTCCTCAGGGGCGACTATTGCGGGAGTATTTTCAATATCAGGCTCTATGTTTTCATTTAACAAGTCTTCGGTGGTCGCGCATGAACCCAAGATGAGGGTAATGAGAAATAGTACGAGTGTAGCCTTTTTCATAAGATCTCCATTTTATTAAGAAAGGCACCCATTAATTCTAAGCAACTGAGAGAGTTTTTCAAATAGGATTTATTCCCATACGCAATAAAGCATAGTTCTTCCTAAAGATAATCCTATCTATGGGAGGGAATAATGCAGAATCCAAGAAACCTTGATCCAGATATACACATCTACTATCCATTGCTCATCCACTACGGCGTGAATGCAGCAGTCCTCTGGGGCTGGGTTCAGTACCAGCTAATGGTGAAAAAGCTCCACATTACCGACATCGGGATGGATACCTATCATATGCATGTCTCCAGGTGGCAGATAAAAGAAGAGATTGGCCTGTCCTTTGGAGAGCAAATAGATGCTGAGCTTGCACTACTGGGTGCAGACCTGGTGACCAGTAGCCCAGTCAAATTTGATGAGGCAAGTTATTACGCTATGCCCTTGAATGAGGAAAAGCTCCGGTATTTTGTGAATAGCAAACGGCAGAAGTGGGATGTGAAGGCATATTTATTGCCATGAGGACGTTCAAGGAGTACATCGACGCCAAGTTCGATGGACAGACCTATATCATGGTATCGCTGACTGAAATTCAAAAGGATTGGAATATCGTCCTCAAGGATGTTTTTTACATGCTGGCAACCCTGCCATACCATCTGCGGCTTCATGAATCTGACCCAGAGATAATAGTCATAGTTGATCAGAAAAAGCTGTCCCACCGGTAAAACACTTGGGTAAAGGAGGAATTATGCGAGATATGCGCAGCGAAGAGCCAAAAATAGAAATCAATTATGCGTTATTGAAAACCCATGGTGTGGATGCTGCAATGCTCTACGGTTATCTGAAGTCAGTAGTTATCAGCTCTGATGCGACCACGTTGAGTGATTTGACTGACCAGATATTTGATTTAGTTTTTAAACGAAAGAGCATTCAAGAAGCTATCGGCTTAAGCCCCGGTCAACAGCTTGATGCTGAACATCGGCTGCTGGGGACAGGGCTTTTGATTAGTAATAGTGATGATGAGCAGAATGTAGAGTATTTTCTTTCACCGGGGCATGAAGACGAATTCACCAGGTGGGTTTATTCCCGTGCTGCCGTCTGGAAACATGAACTTCTTCCAATGTGAAAAACTTTAACCAAAAGCGCAACGAAAAGCATAGTTAATTACAAGATAACTACATGGTCCAGGACAAGACGGGAGAGCAGCTCGTCATGGATCACGTTATTCGCCCTTACCATGCTCTCACAGGGAAACCTGATGGTAAGGGCGATTTTATTTCTATGTAAAAAGGATGTGACTTATGGAGTATCGTGATCCCAGACATGAATTGATAAACAAATCTGGATTTAACAAGTATCTACCTAAAATTGCCGCCAATATCGGCCCTCACTCAGCTATCTTCCTCTCTGAGCTTCTCAACTCAGATTCTTACTGGTACAAGAATCCAGAAAAATATTACGAGAAGACAGGCAAACCATATTGGGGGAGATTTTACCACAGCCGAGAGATGATTGAAAAACGCACCGGTTTATCACCTTCTCAGCAACGAAAAGCACAAGAGGCTCTGAAGGACTTTGAAATAATCTCTGTTATTTCTAAAGGTTTGCCCAGAAAGAATTACTATCTCATCGATTATCAGACTTTGAATGCCTTTCTCTCCAGTTGTTCTTACGATGATGAAGAAGACTATAGTCAGATTCTTGAACAGCAAGAGGCTGAAAAACTTAACGACAAGACGTTAGAAAACTCAACATCAAGAGGTGAAGAAACTGCACATCAAGACGTTAAAAAACTGCACATAAATAATAATAAAGGAATAATAAAAAAGAATAAGAATAAAGTAAGTAACGCAACTGACGGTGCTGAAGCACCGAAATCCAGCTTAAACTCTGTAAAACAGCAAAATTCATGCATTAAAGATGATATAGGTGGATCCCCGCCCGGCGCGCACGCGCAAAATCGGGCTACTGAACCAATCAATCAGCCAACCAACTCTGAAGTTGATAGACTTATCCAGAAATATAACGCGGCAATGGGCATCGAATGGAATTATGGCGACAGAAAATCAGTTGCAAAGAACCTGTCCCGTATTCAAGCTGTGGAAAAGTATTTCACCCCGATAGCACTTTCCTATGCGTGGAAGAATATGGGAGATAAGGCCTGCAGAGAGCTAAAAGATAAGCGTATTTCGGGGTTTATTGGTTACTTTCTGCTTGATGAGGTCGAAAAACGAGGAGGGGAGATCTATGCCTATTGTGCTGATCATCTCGACTTCCAGCTTGATAGGGTGTTTAGGCGTTTTGAAAATTATATAAATGAGCAAGTGAAGCCGAAGGGGTATATCTGCGAGGGAGCAGACCTTGAGCCGATTGATATTAAGGCAGACCTTAACACAAAGCAGCATAGGGAGCTGAGATACCAGATCTACAAACAGCATCTTGAGCCATTGCTGCTCGCAGAGGATGACTTTTACGACATGATGATTACCTTGGAGGCAGAATAATGGCATACATACTTGTACGATCAGATCAGATTTCAAAGCACTCATGGGATTCGCAGTTATTTATCATTACTGATAGTCCCCAGGAGTTCCTGCTATCTTTCAGCGGGTTTCTCGATGATAAAAAGGCGAACTTATCTGCAAATTTTGAAGTGAGTGAAACGATTATATATAGCAAAGCTCGTGCAGCTGGAATCAAGGCTGATCTGAAGAAACAAAATCTCCGTCAGATAGAAATAACATCATCCTTGAAAGTCAAGATTGCAGATTGGATCATGGAGTCGCCGGTACTCTTAACCCTGTAGTAAAAAAATGCTCCCCGAAGGGAGCTTGCACAAATTATTTCTGAAATCCAGGAGGAAACTCATTCCATTCTAAGCCATCCAGGACACGAATGCTTTGTTTATGATTAACGTTGAGCTGTTTGATGAAAAATGGCAGGCCAACGGTTTTGACTATATCCCGGATTGATCGCACCCAATCCAGGTTAAGAGGTCGGGCATTCTTGCCTGTCTCTGAACCAACCACTACCCAATCAACCTGATTGATATAATCACCGAGCACTATCTCATCCAGTATCGGCTCAACCGCTATGACCCTGGTGCCATTGATTGAACAGAGATGAGGAAGCCTCTCGTCGGCACTTTTCTGATTTTCAATGGACACTGAAAATGCCATGTAATCAGGAGCTCCGTTGGGATACCTCTGATTGACTATTGAAGCCATCCGTTCAGCCCTCTTCGTCCAGAAGAGGTACTTGGGAATCGACCGCTTCCTGGTTACAGTAGCCTCAATCAAATCAAACACACGATGAATATCGTTGGTCGCAACCTTGTCCCAAAATAAATCCCCATTCTGACAGATTCCGACAATGCCACTCTTCAGCTTAAGATTACTTGTTGTCATGCGGTTCTGGAAAATTGTTGCCTCATTGGGCTGCACATGGGCTGGGATTAGCCCCATCCTCTGGTGCCATGGGAAGATGCTATCCAGATACCAACAATTCTTACAGGCTGAAGAATATCGCTCACAGCCTATCACTGGATTCCAATCGCAGGTGAGAATATCACCGGGGTTATGTTTCGCCATATAGCCTCCTATTTGTAACCTCAGTTATATAGACGAAATCAGGAACTCGCCGGATAGAAATTAGCGGAGCCAACGTAATTTAAATTTTCCGTGTTTCTCAAAGTATTCAGTCCGTTCAATAACCTTCCCCATCTCACAGGCGCTGTGTTCGAGGATGGAAAATTGGGAAATTCCAGATTCTTCTTTTAGCCTATCAATTTTGTACTGAAGGTTCTTATGGCGGTAAATGCGGTTGAGAAAGACAAAGGTTCCTGTATTGAAAGGTACTGAGCTGTCTGGATTAATTCGCTCCGGGTACAAGGTGCTTAAATCCTTAGCTATTTCACTACCCAGAAAAATCAATCTCATCCCATGTGAGGCCTTGAAGTCTTTTGCAATTTCCTCAGCGGCATATGAGATTGATACTTCATCCCATGTCTGGAGTTTTCGATGGAGCTGATCGACGACAGGAAGAGCTGTTGAGACAAGGAAGTCAGCCATGCTCTGATCAGTCTTCAAGTAAATCTGATATGCCATCCGTCCAAAGTTTGGAAGCGGCTGGTTTTGGATGCGTTTGAGATCAGCCCGCCAATCTTGGGAGAGCCAATTTAAAAATGGTTTGGATGAGTATGCACTACGGTACATCACTGAATACAAGATAGTGGAGTGCATATCCATCCCTGCCACATGGGCAAACAGCATCTTGGTACCGCGATCATGATTGCGATCGAGGTTGGTTATACGGGTGTCTCTGAGAACTGGATTGGAAGTCCATGGCTCTGGCCAGCCAGCCTCTTTTTGAAGACGGATGTTTTCTCGCTCATTAACAAAAGAAAGGAAGTCATGTACAGTCCAAATTCGACACATGACTTCCCATCTTATCGTGATGAGCAATTCATGCGAGCCGGAAACCGGAATTATTTCCGCTTAAGCCGCTGATGCAAAGTTGTCATAAACCAGCTCACGGTCAGAAAACTTGTGAAACATTGAACCCTGCTGGATGAAAGGTTCAACTTTAAATGCTGTGATGATGTATAGCCACTCAGTGTTATGTCGATTTCGACCCACGACTATCCGATAATCAGTTCCGGCAATGCGACAGTCAAGCTGTCCGTAGTGACCCTGTGAATTAAAGCCAGTGGTGTATTCTCCCTCTTTCGCCATCAGTCGAACAATGGGCAAAACCTCCCCAATCCCCGAATCAACCAGACGCTGTTTCGCATGATATCCCATGCCAAACTGACGATCCTGAAGTTTCTGCCGGACTTCTTTCTCGGTAAAAAATCTATTCATCTGTTAACTCCTTCGTGGTATATGAACGGAATCTCCGGCCCTAAGGCCGGAGTAGCTTAGGCTGCCTTCTGAAGTGGTGGCCTCCAGAAACCATAATCTTCGGTGATGTCACAGGCGTCCTGACCGGTTCTGCCGTCTGCTGTGACCAGCTCGTTACCCCAGCTGTGCCATCCCTCCCGTTTGTTACGGGCAAAGATTTCAAGGTAGGGACCAGGTGAAGCCCGTTCGATGAGTTCATAAAACTCATGGGGTTTAGCGCTGTGCTCCAACCGAGGAGCATGGATGATGGACTCAATTGCCGACATCTCTTTTGGCTTTCTCGGCTTACCTCTCACCCCAAAGAGCAGCAGTTCATGCTTGGTGCGAAAGTAATACCCAAGACCGATCTTGTCCTTCACCCAGGCAAGATTGGTGACGTAGCGGAATCCCCAGTCTTCTATGACCTGAAGAGCTTCGGGCAGGAAGTTACTGACTGTCCACATGTACAGATGGGACCTAGGGTCTGCGATCTCTTTCACCCAATCACCCATCAAAGCGATAGAATCAACGGACATCGTGGTGTAGTAGTTTGCTGCACCTTTGATTCCTCCGCTCTGCTGGGGCCAGGGGGGATCTGTGTAAATGGTTTTGTACTTCATACAACCTCCAGGTGATATGAACGAAATCCCCAGCCCGGAGGCTGGGGCGAATAGGTCAAGCAGCAAGAAATGCCTGGTCAGTTTTTGCCTTTCTGGCGGTCTTGATGATCTTTTGATAGTGCATACTACCTGGTAGGAGTACGTTGACCGCCATGATGTCGTGATCGAAATTGAACCCGAATGTGCCATCGTTGCGAGCATGTTCGATATGACGATCAAACTCCTTCTCCCAAGTCGACTTCGACTCAGCCATGACAATCGAAAAACCAGAAAGTTGTTTCCAATCATTGATGACAGCCAGCATGTTGGTATACAACCGCTCACGTGAGCTAATCCGACCAATCACCCCTCCGTAAATCTTGTCATAAACAAGGACCATAAGCAGTTCATTGCTCTGCCGCTGCTTTGCCTGTTTGACTCGTTCTTCATATGAGCCTCTGCGCTTTGCTTCTCCCATACCTGCTCCTTTGTGCTGGCAAAGATGCGTCTGCAGGTAACCCTGCAGACATCTCAATTTCTCAATCCAGGTAGTAACAGAGCTCTTCATCCGACATAGCGTCTGCTACCTCATACAACTTGATAATGGGATCAAAATCTGCAGTCTCAGAATGAATCTGCTCCAGACCGGGAATATGGTTGTGGGTTTGGAACTTGTGCCTTTGCAGTAACAGGCCAACAATGTAATCTGCCTGTTCGTAGTCAAACGTATAATAGTTTCTGAGGCTGCGTATCGCCTGTTCATAGGCCCTGTGAAGTGGCTTGAGTCGAGGTTCGTTTTCAACGAGCGTGTTACTCCATGTGTTCATCTGAACACCTCCTGATAAAGGGGTTTATTTAACAACTGCTGTTCTGTCTGGTCTCGAATCTTGTGCATAATCAACCTCCTTTTCTTTTTAGGCTTTGAATTTCAAAACCACGGATTGCCTGCTTAACTCAGCTGTGAAGTGCCGGCAATCCTTTTGGATGAAACCTCACAACCGTTTGGAGTCTCTTGCTGGCTCCGGTTATATGAACGAAATCTCTCCCTTCCTCAGGCTGCCAATAGCGGAAAGTTTTCCGGTTTTTCATCCTCCGCTGCTCCTGAGAGCAGGGAGGCATTGGGGATGAGAAGTGTCTTCACCAGGTGTTCAGCCAAGGTCTGGATAGCAAGGGGAAGAACCGAATTTCCGAGCCTGGCATGGATGGCCGAGTCAGAACCGATGAACTTGAACTCAGGCGGGAAGGTGCTCAAGATTCGCAGCTCTTCGATGGTGGGTTTGCGGGGTATCCCGTTCTGGAAAACCTGCAAACCCTGGCTCTTGGTTATGGTTGGACAGGGTTTTGAGCCTGGAATGATAGCTTTTGAAAACTGACCCAACTTCGTAGCTTCAAGCCACGGGCAGGCATCAGTGAGGGAGACTACCTTATCGACAGGTTTGGGTATGGTGATCTCTCCCACAAGATCAGCCCGCTTACCGAGAATCCAGAGGCGGGGCCTGAGTTGTGGCGCTCCATAATCTGAAGCGTTCAGCTTGAAGACTTTCAATTCATACCCAGTAGCTCGAAGTGCCTGGACCATATCGTAGAGGGCAGATTTCATTATGCCTTGGGAAAGTCCGACCACGTTCTCTCCCATAACCAGAGCCGGTTTTACTGCTTCAATATGACGGAGGCTTTCATAGAAGAAGTCGTTCTTCTCGTCCTCCAAGGACCGCTTGGTGTTGGCCATGGAAAACGACTGGCAGGGGAAGGACGTTTGGAAGATGCTGAGTTGGCCAGTTTGCAGCTTGATGGTGTCGAGTACTTCCTGAGTAGATACATCCCTGATGTCCTTGTTCAGAATCTGCCCTCGTTCATACAGGTCGGGAAAGTTGGCTACCAGATGCTGGTATGCATTTTGCTTCTTATCGAAGGGGTCATACTCAAGGGCCATGACGCAGCGAGGATTCACTCCGGGTACTAAGATTTGAGAGAGGCCAAGCGAAGAACCTCCGAGGCCTGAAAATTCAGTCAGGTATGTAAGGTCGATATTTTCCATAACACACTCCTTTCAATTGGTTTCAGGTATATGAACGAAACTTCTCTCTTCCCCGCTTGGGAGAAAGCAAGCCATCTCGTTCCTGACGGTTGTATGAACGAAAAAAAGGAGCTCTTCTCAAAAAAGTTTTTACAAATATGAAGCAGGAAGCATTTTCTTCTGGTGTATAGGGTGGAGGTACTGCAATGACAAAGCACGAAATCTATCTGGAGGTGGTTGATATTATGATTATCAATCTGGGGTGGGATGAGGTATCGGTACCTGAATTTGGAGAGGTGGTAATCGACATTTATCAGCTGTTGAGAACAGAGGACTGGACCGAACTGACGAGGTTCATCCCAGAGGTGTTCAATTGAGGGAAGGTGTTATTTCATACCCGGAAGGATAACGAATTCCCCTCGGATGAACCTCGGCTGACTGGGATGGATATAGGATGTAGTCTCAGATGTTAAATCGCTCCATCTGGAAGGTGTGAATTTACACATTCAAACCTGAAATTCACAATAAGCTCCAGGTTCTTCCCGGTCGCATCCGCTTAGCCAGAGGGATATGCAGATGCTCCTCTTTGACACGAATTCATCTGGGTTGAACCTCGGAGACCTGGGATGGATTGGGAGACGATGCCAGATATAAAAAATGCCTCCCAGTTAGGGAGGCAGATGATTTACGCAGGAATGACAACCTCATAGATGATATTCTTAAACTCAGGGAAATCCAGTTGGACGATGGTGTTGCCATCATCATCCTTGAAGTGCCGTTTATAGTACATCGAATCGATGTCCACTTCAGCATTCTCAAGTTTCTTGAGAGCACGCTTTTCTCGCGCTTCCTCAAGCCACTCTTCATCACCGATTTCATACCGGCGAAGCCAATTATCGGCAGTTCTTACCCGGTCCTCACCGAGGACCTGTTCAACCCAGGCTTTCCAGGTCTTGTTGTTGCCATGGGGTCGACCTCTCCTGCTCAGCTGGCGTTTTGCCTGATACATCTCTTCCAGTAGCTCACGGCTGACCTTGCGGTAGCTTCCAACCCAGATCCCCCGAACCTTGGCTACCGAAGTATCCCAATCCCATGAAGATTTCTCTTCATCCGTCAGCTGAGTGTTTACAGTGATATCACTCATACAACCTCCTGTAGGTTAAATAGAAATGTTTCGGTTTTCCCCTCCCCTCGTCGGGGGAGGGTGGTGAAAATTAAGCTGCAGGGATGACAATCTCCCTGAACTTATCCAGCGGCGCTACATAGACCTTGAGACGAGTATCCTCGTTCTCGAGTTCCTGATGTTCCACATACCTGACGACTTTGGGGTCACGGATGATACGAAAAGTCACATGAGGAGGTTTGATATACCCTTCCTCGGTGTAGCGGCGAAGGTAGTTATCTACCGTTTTAAGACATGGACCTCCTACCTCTTCCAGGCTGACCTTTACAAATTCTGCCCAAGTGTGTTCACCTTTCTTGGCTCTTCCAGCGGATCTGGAAAAATTGTCTGTGAGCACCTTCTTGGCTAAGTACAGTTTCCGAAGTAACTCTTCGGAAAGATTTTTCCAGTTGAGGTAGAGTCCTCGCGCCGTTCTTACACTTGTCCAGAACTCCCAGTTGGGATCAAGTTTGGTTTTGATCTGCAACGCATCCGGCCGGATTTCCTGTAGTGCTTGTTCCATAAGCACCTCCCTGATTCTTTGTGATAGATAGAACGATGGAACTCGGTGTGATCCCCAAAAAAAGGTGAAAAAAATCTTAACCGGATTTATACTCAAAATATGAGTAATGAACGACTAACGAAACTTATACCTGTAAAAACTGCTGTAGGATTGTGGGGGAAAACGAGCATCATTGTAGATGTTGGCAAAATCTGGAAGATTTTTGACAAGATTGCTAAGGGAACAGCTCTTAGCCCGGATGATATTGCTGAACTCTTTGATTTTTTTCTATCAATCGGGATTGTTGTGAATCGAAGCATTTATCCTGATAAGGCGGTTATTTATAATCCTAAAACCGGGACAATGACAAACGATCATCAAATCGATGAACTCATGCTTGCCATAGAATGCGTTTTCAAGTTTTATACTTCCGATCCGCAAATACGGGTCATTGATTATTTCCCTACTGAGCCGTCAGATGAATCAATGAAGCGGCGATTTTATGCTCACGTCCGGACAAAATTGAGGAACTGTTGGATAGATGTCCTCAGGAAAATGAAAAACGATTCATTGGATCGAATCTTGGAAAAACTAAATGAATCGTTCTCAGATGGTGAGGATGGTCTCAAGCGGAAACATGAGGTTGCACAGGAAGCAGGGTTGATGATTTCCGCCAAACCTGTCGGGGATGTATCAGAAAAATCAGATGAATTAGTGATCTACACTGAGATAGATTTTGAAACTGAAGAAATCTATAAGCTCTTCAATCAGAAATATCGGGAGATAAAAGATGGTCTTAAAAGTGAAATATATGCGCTTGAGAACAAGGGAAAACCTGGTGAGAAGTATTCGGGCCTAATTGGGTAGTATCCCTCAGTATTTCAATATGCGCTCTCCAGTTGGAGGGCGTTTTTTATTTGTCCGGTCGTTCGGACAGGTTAAGCGGAAAGATTTCCATTATCCAGAAGTTGTCCAGACGTCTGGACACTTTTACTGCATGTGGGCTGGTATATCCGAATCAGTCATCTTCAACCATTCTTGGATGGTGGAGCGGTTCCAGCGCTTTTTGCCACAGACAAGTGCGTCAGCTTTACCAAAGCTTGGTTGATATTTGGGTTTGGCATAGAGAGTGCTCTTATTCACCCCCTTCAGCCTGCAAGCCTGTTCCAAGTCATACCATTCCTGGTCAAGACGAACAGAGTCGGAAATCAACTCCTTCAATTCTTGTATCTGTTGCTTCAATTCCGTTATTTCTGGGATGGATAGTTCCATGTGCACCTCCTCAGGCGCACATAACTATGCTTTTACTTCCCCCAGATTGAATCAATCTTCTCCTGAAACTGCTCTGTTGCCTTCAGTTCCTGGCGAAGAAGGGGGTGGTAATAATGCTTGCTCATCTGTTCAGTGCTGTGACCTGTGAATTTGCGTACTAATTCCGAGGGTAGAACCGAGAGCATGTAGGAATTGAAGGTGTGACGGAGAGAGTGGGGGACATGATTTTTCCCACCCTTAATCTTTGCTCGCTCTAAACCCTTTTTGAAATTATCGAGGATGGTGCCGCGGTCAATGGATCGTTTGGTGTCTTTGCCATAGAAGATGACATCATCTTCTTCTGTAGCCAGAGATTCAGTCCTCCATGCCCTCAACAGTTCGATTGTACGACCGGGTATGCGGACAAACTTTTCCTTATTTTCTTTGACCGTACCAACAGCCCCAGAGTTTTTAACAGCCTTGGTAATCAGGAGTCCGGAGTCCTCCCAGAGTACATCACTCCATCTCAAGGCTCTGACTTCACCGGAACGCATACCAGAGGAAACGAGCAAAAACATGAGGGTGTGATATTTCTGAGTCTTCCAAATCTTCAACGCCCTCTGGTTATCCAATGGGAAGAGCTTCTTCATATCTTCGACAGACAGTGAATCTCGAGGTTTGTCTGCAATCTTTGCCAGAGTCTCAACCTGCTGGAGGGGATTGAGATTGATTTTCTTATCCCGGACAGCTTCATTCAGAATCTGCTTCATAACAATTGTTATGCCGTTCTTTGTGCTGTTGGCCAGATTAAGAGTAAGCCTCCAGTCCTCGAACATGACTGGAGTAATCTCATCCAGAGGTACATCTTTAAACTTCGGGAGCAGATAATTGCTGAGCTGACCCCTTTTCACTTTCAGCATGTCGTCTGAGAAGGTCTTGTTGGAGCTCTTCTTTCGCAGAGTCAGCTTACATATCGATGTGAAGAAGCCAGCTGCATAATTGCCGAAGGTGGTGACTGTTGCCATCTCCTCCAGAGCTAGCTTGTATGCTTCTTTGGCAATTCGCTCAGCTTCATATTTCACTCTCGTTCTTGTTGAGATTTCAGACCTCTTTGAATCAGTCGAAAGTACATACCTCCAGTATTTATGGTGGCTGTTTGGTTTCTTTAATTTATAGGGGAGTTTGTGTCTGCCCATACTCCGCTCCTTTTTTGGCATCAGATTATGCAACTAACTATGCTTTTCGGGAGCTGGGATTTTGTAAATGTTTCTACATACCAGGACAGGCCGGTATTGGGATCGGGGATTATCGTTGTGAATGTTGTGGGGGAGCTGCCAATGGCGTTCTGATGTCTCCAGTTAAAACAATCCATGATAGGGTACTTGAGTACCCCATACAAGTGTTTCATAAATATCAGTTATTTGCGCCCGGGAGAAATAATTCCATTAAATGCCTTCATAACCTGCTTCGATGAACTTTCCGACGGCAGCACCGCTCCTTTTATTAGCATCAGATTATGCAACTAACTATGCTTTTCGGGAGCGGGGAATGTGGAAATGTTTCTATAAACTGAGACGATCCGGGGAGATTGCAGTGGTGAATGCTGTGCTCCAGTTAGTTGTGCTTTTGTGGGTGATGCCCTCGGGGCCTACTGGTATTCAAAGTGGCCAGCATCCCTGTGGATTTGTAGGATTTCACGAATGGATTTCTCGAAATCCGATCGAGCATGTGGCCGTTCGCGCATTATATAGTTGATGATTCCTTGGTGCGTCTCATGGAATATGCCGCTCAGGTTTTTTGCCACCGTAGCCTTGTATCTATCCCTATCGAATGCCCGGCTGTGTTCCGTCGGGATGAAATCTCTGTACACTCTTTCTGTGACAATCCTCAAGTCGATTTTTCGCGAACGCCTCCATTTCTTGAGCTGCTTGATGCTTGCTAACGAGAAGAAGTGATTGTAATGAATGTACAGTACGATGAACTTTGCTTGCGTATTGTAGCTGATGATCTTATCGATAGTTTCCAGATAAACGTCTTCCGGAAACTCATCGAGAAAGGATATGCACAGTATTCCGGGATCTGTCTCTATGGTTCTAATGACGTACATTCCTACCCACTCAGTTGCTGGCCAAAGAGGAAGTCAGACCATTCTTTGTGAACACTCTGATCCATTTTTAATCGACTGCTGTCTTCGTTGTAGAATATGTGCCATCCGCTTCCGGGACAGCCTACTTCGGTCCATGAAGTTATAAACTCAGTGAAGCTCCGTGCTATCGTTTTGCCGCTCAGCGAGTTGACACTATATGCGTAGTGGCTATTTTCGACTAGATTGACGGAACCATTCTCCACACTAAAGCAGCAGTAGTATTTGTCGAAATATCCAAATGGAAATTCGATATCAAGCTTTGGCATGATGTCATCATTATGTCGATAGCCCAAGTGCAATTTTGAGAGACTAGCTGTAGACCATATTGGACGGGATCCTCCGTAGCTGATTTCCGAAAACTGGCCCGGAGGGTCCTCTCCGTCTATGACGTAGGAGAAGATGACTTCTGATGCATACTCGGTAACTATTGTCCGGTAGTCATCTGGCAAATGAATGTTGAGTTCCTCTTCAATGGATGTCAACTCAGCAGGGGTGATCGGAGGCCTGATTTGCAACTCGTTGTAATCCCAGTCTCGCTCAGCTGCAATTTCAACGATTAAGTTCCATGAATCGATCCATGTCTCCCAAATTCTGTCTGTCATCATGTGCCAATTGTCCCCCACTGCATACCACCAAATGCGTTGGCTATTGAGTCTAAACTCTTTGATGCTATCAAGCAGTCACTGTGTATTCCACAACAGAGAGACTGTCTACTTTTAACCGAGCAGGCACTTCGGATTAAACAATATCATGTACCCTTCTCAGCAACCATCGAGTTTTTCGGTCAGTCCTTCAGACTTCCAGACCTTTGAAGATCCACATTCAAAAGCATAATTATAAACCAAAAGGCGTCAATACTGGCGTCAGTCATCCTTTGACGCCAATAAAAAAGGAGCTTGGCCATTTGACCAAGCTCCTTATCTCTTCCCCATTAATGGTTTACTGATGCCCAGAAGAGGACTTGAACCTCCACGGGGTTGCCCCCACTAGAACCTGAATCTAGCGCGTCTACCAATTCCGCCACCTGGGCTGGTGTGGTGTCAGAATATATCCGGTCGCATTTGATGTGTCAAGTATCATTGATAATCCACCGTGTAGTGAGATTTTACCAGACCTGATTTATATTCAACGCTTTGTCGAAGAGACAGCTGTGCTCCGGTGCGCAGCTTGCCGAACAGGGGGATTCCACTGCCGAGCAAGACGGGAACGGTGGAGATTATCATTTCATTGAGCAGAGCCGCATCGATAAATCGGCAGATTGTCTGACCGCCGTCAATGTACACTGACGAATGGACGCGGTTTTGCAGCTGCTCCAGTATTTCCTTCGGGCTTCCGCTCAGGAATGAGGCGGCACCGGGGTTCTTGTCCTCGGGCGGCTCTGCCCGATAGGCTGTGTGGGAACTGAGTACATAGACGGGCAGGGCATAGGGCCATTCGCCGAAGCTGAGAACTTTTTCATAGCTGTGCCTGCCCATCGCAATGCAATCTACCGTCGAAATGAAGTCAGCCCATCCGTAATCGCCGTCCTGGTCATGATGGTCGATTTCATCGAGCCAGGCGATATCACCATCGGGTCGGGCGATGTAGCCGTCAAGGCTTTGGGCTATATAGGCGATGCATTTCATAGTTTGATTATGCCCCGCTCACCGGACATCGGCAAGAATTATCATGAACCCATAGTACAACAACAGAATTCCCAGCAGAAAAACGAACAGGATCCTGCGTTGAGATGGATCCGATTTCTTCCATCGGGATCCCATGCGGATCAGCACCAGGGTATCGGATATGCTTAATGTTGCTGCGGCATACCCCGCCGGGCTTCCGCCGCTTAGTATATTTACTAACGCTCCGCTTAATAACACCCACACGCTGACCGCATACAACCTAATCTGAGCGGCTTTCCCGGCATCCGGTCGTCCGTTATGCAGGAGCAGTGAGACGACAGTATAAATAATGACAAGGGCTGCGGCGGCTGAAGCTGGAAGCTTCCACATTTCCCCTTCGAAAAAGGCGTGAGAACGAAAAACCAACAATCCGCCGAGGAAGATGTTCACCAGGAGGAATATGCCGCCGGCGATGTTCACAGCCAATATACTCAGTTTGCCGGGCTGAGCTTTCCGTTCCTCCACAACCGTTGAACCTTCGATTCCGATTTCGCCCATGCCCATTGCAAGGAATATTGCGCCGGGTACCAGCGTCAAGCCGCCCTGCTCAGCCATGCTGAATATCAGCCCCCAAAAAAGCAATAGGGGAGTGCTGACCCGCTTTGCAGTATAGAAGATGCTGCTGCTGTCGTGAAAAAAATAGGCAATTTGAATCATCAGGTTGGCCGCCATTAACGTTATCCAAACTATCATTATCATGCGGTCCTCTCTCAGCCATGGAGCTTCGAATTATCCCTGGTCAATCAAAGTATAAAAAAAGCGCGGCCGGTAATTCTACCGGACCGCGCTTCATGCTTCTGTAAAATGACTGCTTAGAAAATGAAGGAGAGATTTACCGAAGCGAACAATTTGATGTTTGCGATGAGTCCGGCGAGCATGCCGAAAGCGTCACCTATATCATCACCGGTGGACTCGGAGACATAATTGGTGTACAGCAGTTCGCCGTTGGCTCCGAGAATCATTGATTCACTGAAAGGAATGAGATCAATATTCAATCCCAGACCAAAGGTATTGAAAAAACCGGCCGGGTTTGCAGCCACCTGGGTCAGCGGATTAGAGGCTTCGCTCAGGTCCACGGTGGTTCCAGCCATTAGGTAGAAATCCTTTCCGAGGGTAAGGGTAACCGGCAGGGATGCGTTCTGGTACCAGGTGTCATAGTTGACAGCAGTCCATGCGCCGAGGTGGATACCGATGCCGAGCAGGTTGTACTGAATGTGCGCTCCGATTGCTCCGCCCCTCAGGGCATTTTCGCTGCCCAGGGTCAGACCGGCAAAGGGCTTTATCCGAAGGTCGCCTTCGGCGCTTACCGCTGATACGGTAATTAATGCGATGATAATAAGTATCACAATCTTTTTCATCGTGACTCCTAATGGTTTTGGTTCCCGGATGGTATGTCGAAAAATGTGCTTTGTCAATTACATCCAATGATAAAAAAACGCCGCCCGGAACCCGGACGGCGCAAAAATACTCGGCGGTTGTACCAGAACTCGCCAAAACACACTTAGTTGATTTTGATGCTCCGGGGTTTTGCTTCTTCGGATTTGTGAAGGTTCAGGGTCAGAAGGCCGTTGGTAAAGTTGGCTTCAATCCTGTCCTGGTCGACATCCCGGGGCAGACCGAAACTTCGGCTGTACTGAACATTTCTCCGCTCACGAAGCAGATAGCGGCTTCCTTCTTTCTCGGCTTCGGCTTCGCTTTTAGCATCGATCTTGAGCCGACCATCTTCCAGGGTGACGTTGATGTCATTTTCAGCAACGCCGGGCATTTCCGCCTGAAGCACGTAGCGGTCTTCCTCTTCACGCACGTCCACCGAGGGGCGACGCACTCCGGTCATTTCCATACCTTCGAGCATACTGTCGAAGATGCTGTCAACCTGATTCATCAGGTTCCGTCCATTGCGGTATCGCATTACTGTATTCATTTTCTACCTCCAAGGTATTTTGTTACTTGTCATCTAATAAGCATTTTTCGTGCCAAGTCAGATTTTTTTTCGCGTTCGCGATTAAGATATTTGTAAGTCGTTGCTGCGTATGGAATTAAAATGCTTATTGAGGGTTTCTATATTGTGCTGCCGATTAGGATTTTGTAAATATGCTGCGGTTGTTTGCTGATACTGCGCATTTTTGCTCCCCTCGAAGTATATACAAGAAAAATAGGGTCAAAATTACTCAGTGGGTCAAAATACCACTATAAATCCTGGGTCGGAGGGAAACAAAAAAACCGTCCGAAATCATCCGGACGGTTCCCGTGCTGGCATAATGCGGGCTATGACGCCCGCCGGTTGGCTTTAGTACTCGTCGTGGTGACGATTCTTCCGGTCTTTTAGATAGTTTGCAACCTTGTGAAGGCCGTCCTCAATCTGAGGCTTGAAGAAAAAACCCACGCCGATTCCGATAATTACTCCAAACAACATATGATCCTCCTGGTTATGCGTCTTTTATCTTGGACTTGGACTCGGAGGCCTTCGTTTTCTCAGCCTTGATATCCACTTTCACACCCTCTTCTTCCTGTACATCATCCCTCGGGGGGATGGTCACAGTAAGGATGGAATTTCGCAGAACGGCCTCTACCTTGTCCTGATGGTACTTGTCGGCCGGCACAAAATAGCGCTGGTCTTTCACGCTTTTGAGCTTAAGCCGGCGCTTGAAGTACCGAACGGTTTCCTCCGGCTCGAAGTCAGTAGGTGCTTCCGCAGAAAAAATCAGGTAGTCGCCCTTGAATTCAAGGTTGACGTCTGCTTCTGAAAATCCCGCCAGGGCGAACTGTAGAACCATGGTTTTGTTTTCCATCATGTAGACATTTACCGGTGGATAGGAATATGAGGGGTAATAATCCCTTTGGTCGGACCAGACAAAACTCCGCTTGCCGAAGTCATGGAATTCGCTGGTGAAGGCGTTCTTGAAATCCTCGGCGGCGCCGAAAATTTCATCCAGGAGTTCCCGGATGTCGGGAAAATCGTGTTTCTTCATAGCTTTTCTCCTTCGAGAGCCTCTCTGCGCTCTCGGGTGCCCGCGTAGTGCGCGGCATTAGGTTCTGTCGCCGGCTTTCGCCCTGCGACACGTTTGGCGCTGTGCACCAATCTCTTGCGTACCAGCACAGTCTGTCCCCGGTCAGCAACCGCGGGACCTGTATAATCTATTAAATAAAACACGGCACGGGTAGCAAAATGTCACCTGCTGATATAAGGTTTTTCCATGGGAAAAACCGTCATTTACTTCGCTGAAATCGTGACTAAAACCGGAATTTACTGTGTCAAAACCCAGTTAAAGTCCTTGGTAAAGGAGTTCGGTGCCGACATGATCATCGCCAACGGCGACGGGGCAACCGGCGGATTCGGCATCGGCAAAACCCATTCAATCTACCTCCGAAAACTGGGGGTGGATGTCATTACCTCCGGAGATCAGGTGTTCTACAAGAAAGATATCCAGGAACATCTGCCCAAGGCTTATCACTTACTCAGGCCCGCCAACTTTCCCCAGGGCAATCCGGGTCGAGGCTGGCGGACCTACACCTTCGGCGGAAAGAGTGATGATAAACCGGCCCGCAGCGACCAGGCGGTGGTGATCAGCCTGCTCGGACAGTCGGGGCTGAACCGAATTCATCCGACGAATCCATACAGTTTTCTTCCCAGCATTGTTGAGAGAGCCAAAAAAGACGCCGACATTATTATCCTCGATTTTCATGCGCCGATTACCGCCGAAAAAGCCGCGATGAACCTCTATGCCGACGGTATGGTATCAGCTGTAATCGGATCCGGAATGCGAACCCAGACCTCCGACGCTCAAATTCTACCCAAAGGCACGGCAATTATTTCAGACGCGGGAAGAACCGGCAGCATCCAGTCCGTGGGCGGTTTCGAGCCCGAGATCGAGATACAGCAGAAAATCCTCGGGGTTCCGAATCGAAGCAACGAACACTGGGAGGGGCTGGAAATCCAGGGAGTTGTAATTCGCTTTGAGGATGACGGCAAGGCCAGCGAAATTATTCCCTTCCGCCGACCGGTGGAGACCCCCGAGCAGGGTCGGGGCGAGTAACAAGCCCTCAGTGCACCCTGGTCAGTCGCAGGCGTGAATAGCCGTAGGTTTCCTGAAATAACCGGGAAATACCTTCCATTTCCCTGCCCAAGTCGACGGATTTGCCGTTTATGACAGTTTGCAGGGCTTCAAGACCTAAAAGGGATTCCACCGAGCACACTCCCCGGTCCCGAATTCCGCAGGGCACTATGGCATCGAACTCGCTCAGATCGGTGTGTATATTCAGGGCGAAACCGTGCATTGTCGTTTTCTCATGGATGGAGATGCCCAGGGCGGCAATTTTTTTTTCTCCCACCCAGACTCCCGGGTGCTTGGGATCTCTGGCAGAATCGATGGAAAATCTGGAAGATAAGTAGTCTATAACTACCTGCTCGAGAAGATGGACGAATTTCCTGATTGATCTCGCCCGGTCTCCCAGGTTGCTTATTATATAGAGAACAATCTGCCCCGGACCGTGATAGGTAATCTGACCGCCCCGGTCTATTTCCGCTACTTCCGCGCCCCTCTCCATAAGCAGGTCCCGGGAAATGAGAAAATCTCCCTCTTCGCCACGCTTGCCCAGGGTATACACCGGGGTATGCTCCAGGAGAATCAACTGATCCGGAATTTCTGAGGCTGCGACTTCCCGATGAAGTTCCCTTTGAAGAGCATACCCGTCCGCATAGGCGACGGGGTTTTCGAAGAGCGAAGCCTCTATGATTCTCTCTTCGGTAAAAAAAGCGGAACTGTGCATCTACCTGAGTTTCCGGGCGATTTCGGATATTTCTGTGGCCATGCGTTCCAGATTCACCTGGTGGCTGATGTGTCCGTATTCCCAGGCAACCCGGGGCATTCCGTAGACCACGGAGCTGTCGGAGTCCTGACCGAGTGTTACACCCCCGGCTATGAAAATGTCGCCGATGTGGTGGGCTCCATCCTTGCCCATACCTGTCATGATGACCCCCATGGCCCGATTGCCGAAATTCTCCGCGACGGATTTGAAAAGCACGTCTGCCGAAGGGCGGTGACCGTTCATTGGAGGATCCTGGTTGAGCCGGAGAATGGTTGCGAGTTTGCGCTTTTCAACGGTGATGTGATGGTCTCCCGGTGCGATGAGTACTCTGCCGGGCTTTATGAGGTCCCCGTCGGCGGCTTCCTTCACTTCGAGGGGGCAGATCCGGTCCAGGCTTCGGGCGAACTCCATGGTGAATCCCGCCGGCATGTGTTGAACCACAAGGACGGGAACCGGAAGCTCGGGATCGATTTCCGCCAGCATCTGACGGAGGGCATTGGGCCCCCCGGTTGAGATGCCGATGGCGATAATCTCCAGGGTGCCCGGAGCTGATTTTGGCACGGGTTTTTCCGCCGGCGCTCCCGGCGCTTTTGTGCCCGCGGCCGGGGGGGGGTGCAGGGCGGCGCTTTCAATGCTTCTGCTGGTCCGGCGGTCTTCGCGGATTTCTTCCTGTTCCTGCTGTTCTTTCGGAATAGCCGCAGGAAGGCCTTTCCGGTGCCGGTATTTATTCCCGTACAGGCGAATGAGGCTTATGAGCTGTTCGGCTATGGTTTTTACTTCGTCGGGAGCCGAGCCCTGGGGCTTCATAATAAAGTCCACGGCGCCGTGGGCAAGGGCGTCCATAGTGATTTTTGCCCCTTTTTTTGCCACAGCGGACAGCACGATTACCGGCATTTCAAGGAGCTGGTGCTGATATTCCTGAAGGAACTCCACCCCGTTCATCTCGGGCATTTCGAGATCCAGAACAATGACGTCGGGATTCAGATTGGGAATTTTTGATAAAGCGAATTTGCCGTTCATGGCCTTGCCGGCCAGGGTGAGGTCTTCGGCGCTTTCCACAATGCGGCCGACGAGATTTCTCATAAGCGCCGAATCATCGACAACCAGTACTGATATCTGCTGAGAACTCATGACGACCCTCTGTTTAGGTGTTCTTTGAATAAATGCATGCCCAGTCTGTTTTCAAGAACTTGAACTGGGTATCCATGCCGAACAATGATTCGGAATGACCGATGAACAGGAATGACTGTGGCGCGAGGCTTTCCCAGAACCGGTCGACGACGGTTTTCTGTGCCGCGGCATCGAAATAAATAAGGACGTTTCGGCAGAACACCACGTCCAGATTACGCTGTCCGCTGTCGTTCTGAAGATTGTGATAATCGAATTTTATCAGCTGTTTTATGTCGTCCTTTATGGCGTAGCCGCCCTCCCGGGCGTTGAAGTACTTCGCCAGATATTTCTCGGGAATGCCGTTGACTCTGTGCTCGGCGTAAAAACCCTCTTTCCCGATCATCAAAGACTTTAGGCTGATATCCGACGCGGTGACGGCGATACTAAAATCCGGTGGCAGCGTCTCTTTTAACACCATTGCGAGAGTGTAGGGTTCTTCGCCGGTCGAACAGCCTGCGGACCAAACCCGCACTTCCTTTTGACCCTTTTCCCGTTTCATTTTTATAAGCTCGGGGATGACATAGTACTCGAAGGTTTCGATGTGAGCCTGGTTCCTGAAAAACCTGGTGAGGTTCGTGGTGACCGAATCCAGGAGTCCCTTGAGTTCGCCTTCGTCGCGAATGATGACTTGATAGTAGCCGTCTACATCATCGGCGCTGGAATTGCGGACCCGTTCCCGGAGCCGGCTTTCGAGGATGGAGCGATTAGAGCTGGAAAAGGTGATTCCGCTTTCGTCGTAGATGAGTTTCTTATATTTTTCGAACTGAACATCAGTTAAAAATCCAGACATGAGGCCTGCTTTCCCGCGTATTTTTTAGGGTAATTAAAGTCTATGACCTGGGGTATGCGGTGTCAAGTTAATTGCACAATCACCGGGCTTGCGGATGAGTGCCGTTGATTGACAAGGGGAGCCGGGCCGGGAATAATGAAATTCCATGAGGAAATACATATTTGTCACTGGGGGCGTGTGCTCAAGCCTTGGGAAAGGTATAGCCGCCTCGAGTTTAGGAACCCTCCTGGAATCCCGGGGACTTGTCGTTCGGATGGTAAAAATAGATCCATACATCAATGTGGATGCCGGTACCATGAGCCCCTATCAGCATGGCGAGGTATACGTTACCGACGACGGTGCGGAGACCGACCTCGATCTGGGTAATTACGCCCGGTTTACAAAATCAACCCTTTCAAAATTGAACTCCATCACTACCGGGCAAATTTATCAGGAAGTGATACAGCGCGAACGCGAAGGCCGCTACCTCGGCCGAACCGTTCAGGTAATTCCTCATATCACCGACCGCATCAAACAGCGCATCGTCGCATTCGGCGAGGAGAGCGGCGTCGACGTGACAATCGTGGAAATAGGCGGAACCGTCGGCGACATCGAATCCATCCCCTTTCTCGAAGCCGCGCGGCAAATGATTCACGAACACGGCAGGGAAAACGTTATTTCCGTCCATGTGACCCTTATTCCCGAAGTCGCCGGCGGCGAGCAAAAAACCAAACCCACCCAGCATGCGGTGAACAAAATGCGGGAAATCGGGGTGCAGCCCGACGTGCTGCTCTGCCGCTCGCCCAACGAGGTGGATGAGGATATGCGCCGCAAGATCGCCCTGTTCACCAACGTCCCGGTCAAAGCGGTCATTTCTGCACACGACGTTGTTTCGAGCATCTATGAAATCCCCTTGATGTATCAGGCTCAAGGACTGGACGCCAGGGTTCTCGAGCGGCTGGAAATTGATGCCGCCGAGTCAGATATGAGCCGCTGGCAGGCCATCGTCGATGTCATTCTCGGCAGCAAAAAAACCGTAAAAATCGGAATGGTCGGCAAGTACATCGAACTCGGCGACGCCTATAAATCCGTTGACGAAGCCTTGTTTCACGGAGGCATCGCCAACGCGGTGAATGTGGATATTGTAAAAATCGACAGCGAAAAACTCGAAAAAATGGAGCATCCCGAAGATGCCTTACAAGAACTCGACGGCATTCTCGTACCCGGCGGATTCGGGAGCCGGGGGGTAAACGGCATGGTTTTGGCCGCCCGCTACGCCCGGGAGAACAAGCTTCCGTATTTCGGAATTTGCCTGGGTATGCAGGTTCTGGTGATAGAGTACGCCCGGAGCGTATTGGGTTTTGAGGACGCGAACAGTACGGAATTCGCCCCGGAAAGCGATCATCCGGTAATCAGCCTCTTGGAAGAACAGGTCGACGTAAAAAACTACGGCGGAACCATGAGGCTCGGCTTGAGCGAATCGCGGCTGGTCGAGGGTAGCCGGATCAGGGAAATATACAAAAACGAGAGCATCAAAGAGCGCCATCGTCACCGATATGAGGTTAATAACCGTTACCGTCCGGAGCTGCAGGAGGCCGGTTTGCGCTTCGGCGGAACCACTCCCGACGGTGAGCTGGTGGAGTCCAGCGAGTGGAACGACCACCCCTGGGGACTTGGAGTTCAGTATCATCCTGAGTTCCTTTCCAACCCGCTGGACGCCCATCCCCTTTTTGCCAGCTTCATCGCTGCCGCGGCTCGACGGACCTAGCGCCCGGTGCGTCCTCTCACCGTCCTCCTGTGGACCATGCTGCTCTGCATCGTCTTTGTTTCCTGCAGCTTCGAGTACGACGACATGGTGCTCAGTGAAGAGGAGAAACAGCTGATCCCCGATGTGCTACTGCGCAACCTTTCCGAGCGGGTGTATCAGGATGGCGACCGGATTCTTGAGCTCAGGTCCCGGGAACTTATGACTTTCGAAGGCCGCAACCTCCAGGAGATTCGCGGTTTGGATTTCAGTCAGTATGACGACGAAGGGGAGCTGTATGTCAGCGGCCGTGCGGAGTTCGCATCCCGGGACATTGTCAGCGACGACATTCTCCTTCAAGGGGACATCCAAATCCGGCTGGAAGAATCCGGCGCCCTTATCGGAGGCGAGGAGTTTCTCTTCAGTCCCGATCAGGATCTCATCTGGGCGCCGGCGGACATTGTCGTCGATGTTATTCAGGAGGATGGCAGCGTCATAAGCGGCCGGGGCTTCGTCATCGACCTCGTGGTTCAGGAACTGCGCTTTGACAGGGGAGCCACCGGTAGATTTATGGAGAGCGAAAGTGACGAGTAAATATAGAGAAACCTGGCCGCTGCGGCGCGTATTTCCCCGAATTGCAGCGCTGGTGTTCCTGCTGATCCAGACAGGCTTAATGGCCGAAACCCTCGATTTCTCCGCCGGAAGGGTGCGGAGCGTATTTGCCGAGGGCCGGGAGCAGACCGTTCTCGAGGATGGGGCACGGGTTGAAAGTGAAAGCCTGTTCATCACCGGAGAAACCATCCGGTTCAGCGGTGAAGATAACCGATACATCGACAGCCGGGGAGATGTGTACCTTCTCGACAAGGACAATGGCGTCGAACTTCGGGCCGAGTTCATGAGCTATGATTCGGAGACCGAAAACCTGGTTCTTGAGGGCGATGCGGAATTCCTCGACCAGGAGGGCGATATCCGCGTGAGCGCCGCCTTCATTGAGCGTCAACAGGATCTTGTTGTTTTCCAAATAGACGTGCAAATTCTCCGGGAAGATATGGTTGCCCGGGCGGAATACGTCCGGTATTTTGAAGACAGCGACAAGCTCGAGCTCAGCGGGTTTCCCGTGGTGTTTTACCGGGGCGATGAGTACTCGGCTGATCTTATCTCGATTTTCACCGAGACCGATGAGATTATTCTCCAGGGGCAGGTCGAGGGACAGATCTCTGAAGATGAGGACGCTGGAGCCGACGGGTCCGGCGAGGAAAATACTGCGGCGCCTGTGCAAAGCGAATCGGTAACTGATAGCCCAACACCGGTGAACGGACCGGCGGACGGAGAAACAGAACCCGGTCAACCGGCTGAAACCGGGCCGGGAAATACGGAGGACGGGCAGTGAGCACCCTGCAGGTGTCGAATCTCCAAAAACGATACGGGAAGAAACAGGTTCTCCGCGGCATCGATTTTTCGATGCACGAGGGAGAAGTGGTCGGGCTCCTGGGCCCCAACGGCGCGGGCAAGACCACCTGTTTTTACAGCATTGTCGGCTTTATCCAGCCCAGCGCCGGGGAAATCCTGCTTAACGACCACGACATCACTTCCCTTCCTATGTATCGACGAGCCCGCCTGGGAATCAGCTATTTGGCCCAGGAGGCGTCGGTGTTCCGCAAGCTCAGCGTTGAAAACAATATTTGGGCTATTTTGGAGAACCGCCGGGATTTGAGCAAAGATGAGCGGCGGCGCAAGCTGGAGGGCCTGTTGGCGGATCTCGGCCTTGAGGATAAGCGCAGGCAGCCCGCCTATACCCTCAGCGGCGGAGAGCGGCGGCGGACGGAAATCGCCCGGAGCCTGGCAATCGATCCGCATTTTCTTCTGCTTGATGAGCCCTTTGCCGGCATCGACCCCATTGCAGTACATGAGATAAAAAGCATCATTGCCGATCTCAGCAAAAAAAATATTGGAATCCTTATAACCGATCACAATGTGAGGGACACCCTCGAGATTACCCACCGGTCCTTCATACTCAAAGACGGTGAGATTGTCGCCCAGGGCAGCAGGGAGGAGATTATCGAAAACCAGCTTGCCCGGCAGGTGTATCTCGGCGAGTCTTTTCGGGCCTAAGCCGTCGCCCGTTCGTTGACAAACGGCTTCGGCTAACCCACAATTAATTACACGGAATCCCATTCGGAGGTGCGGGTGCAGTATCAGAGACCGGCTCTGGTCCAGACGCAAAAACTCAAACTCAGTCCTCAAATGCTGCAGAGCATTCAGATTATGGCTCTGCCCTTGCAGGATCTCAAACTGCGCATCGAAAAAGAGCTGGACGAAAACCCCGCCCTCGAGGTCCTGGAAGACCGGGAAACCGTTTCCCTGGATTCGGTTCCGGAAAAGGCAACCGATCAGGAAACCGAGTCTTATTTTGAAAACTCCTCCGATCCCGGCTTCATTCGCAGCTCGTCATACGATCAGGAAGGCAGCGATGCCAAGCAGCAGTTCATGGAAAACGCCCTCTCGCGCCCTGAGAGCCTGAGAGAGCACCTTATTTGGCAGCTGCGTTTGCAGCCCATTCCCGAAGACTATTTTCAGGTCGGCGAGCTGCTCATCCGCAATCTCGACGAGAACGGGTTTTTTATCGAAGAACCGGAAGTCGTGGTTCCCTCCAGCCATCACGGCGCCATGAAGGAGCTCATCGCGCGGATTCAGCAATTCGAACCGGTCGGCTGCTGTACCCGGGATTATCTGGAAAGCCTGCAGGTTCAGGCAGCCCAGGTTGAAGGGGTGCCTGAGGCGATCTTTCCCATAATTGCCGGTCACCTTCCGGCCCTGAACAAGGGTAAATTCCGCGAGGTCGCCAAGGCCTTGGATATTTCTGTTGAGGAAGTGGAACATTGCCTGGAGATTATCAGGAAGCTGACGCCCTTCCCGGGGCGTGAGTACTCAAGCGCCGAACCCACCTATGTTATTCCCGACGTGGCGGTGACCCGGGAGAACGGCGAGTTTCGAATCGTCGTGAATGAGGAAGAAATTCCCGTGCTGGGCCTGAACAGTTTTTTCGACCAGATGATGCATGATTCCCGGGGCAAGCTCGAGGGAGAGGAGGCCGAGACCCGTAAGTTCGTGACCTCCAAGATCCGCGACGCCCGCTGGTTTATCAACAGCATTCAGCAGCGGCACGACACCCTGAAGAAAGTAACCCTGGCCATTGTTGAGTATCAGCGCGAGTTTTTTCTCCACGGGCCAAAGAGTATCGTGCCCCTTACATTAAAAAATGTGGCGGACGATATCGGCGTGCATGAGGCCACCGTCAGCCGCCTCACCCGCGGGAAATACATGCAGACGGATTTTGGAATTTTGGAATTAAAATATTTCTTTACCAACGCTGTGGCCGGAACCCGAAAGGGCGGCGGCAGCTACGGCAAGGAAGCGGTCAAGGCAATAATGCAGGAAATATTGGAGGCGGAAAAGGAAAAACATCTTTCGGATCAGAAAATTTCAGATCTCCTCGAAAAACGGGGAATCAAAATCGCCCGGCGAACGGTGGCGAAATACCGCAAGGAACTGGATATTTCCTCTTCCTACAACCGTTAAAACGCAACGCCGGTCGAAGCAATTCACGGGGGCTTGGCACCCGGACAAACACATGGAGGATATGTATGCGCGTAGACATCAAAGGTGTTCATTATCAGATTACCGATGTAACCCGAGAATTTCTCAACAGCAAGCTGGAAAAAATAGAATATGCCGATGATTACATTGTCGATCTGCTTTTTACTCTCACCAAGGACAACAACGACTGGGTCGCCGAAGTGAATGCGAATTTCCGTTGGGGAGTATCTGCACACCTGAAAGAAGCTACGTTTAATCTGCACGAATCCATTGAGAAACTGATCGACCGCCTCGATCAAAAGATCCGGAAGGAAAAGGACAAGAAGCGGGATAACCACCGCTGATACAGGTGACGGCCGGATGAAGTCCTTCAGCGTATTAGATCTTCTCAATCTCAATCATCAGGAACAGGATTCCCTGCAGCTCCGCTGTATTGCCGGTCGGCAGGGCCTGACCAGGGAGATTAAAATACCGGATCTCAACCGGCCCGGCCTTGCCCTGAGCGGTTTTTTTGACAACTTCGCCTTCGAGCGGATACAGATTTTCGGCCGCGGAGAGCACGCATATCTTCAAAAAATACACGATGAGGAAAACAACAGCGAGCTCATTGCCAACATCAGGACCCTGTTTAGGTCGGATATTCCCTGCGCGGTGTTTACCCATGATCTTGACCCGAGCCCCGAGCTGACGATGATCGCGAAAGACACCGGGACGCCGGTGCTCCAGACCGAGCTGGCCACATCCGAGTTCAGCACCCGGGTCATGAGGGCCTTAAGCAATATTTTCGCAAAGACCATTACCACCCACGGCGTTCTGGTGGAAGTGTTCGGAATCGGCATTTTTATCACCGGAGACTCGGGGGTCGGCAAGAGCGAAACCGCCCTCGAGCTCATTCACCGGGGCCACCGCATCGTCGCCGATGATTCCGTGGAAATTAAAAATGTCGCGGGCAATATTCTCATGGGTGGGGGAGCCAATCGGGCCCTTGGACACCATATGGAAATCCGCGGCTTGGGCATCATCAATATCAGCCATTTGTTCGGCGTCGGCGCCATCAGGGAAACCAAGCAGATTCAGCTGGTTGTAGAGCTGGAGCCCTGGGATTCGGAGAAAGAGTACGACCGCATCGGTGCGGAGGAGAAGAAACGGGAAATTCTGGGCATTAAGGTGCCGTATCACATCATACCGGTGAAACCCGGCAGGAATATCCCGATCATCATAGAAACCGCCGCTATGAATGAGCGCCTCAAGAAAATGGGGTATTATTCCGCAAAAGAGTTCAATCAGTCAGTCATGAAATGGCTGGAGAGCGAGAACGCCCGGAAACTCTACATGCATAAGAAAGAGATGTTGGACAAGCTTCAGGAACCGAATCTCGAAGTCGACGACCGTCGGTAATATTGCGGCGCCTCTGAGGTGAGAAATTACTTTATCTCCAATACAATAAAGGATAAAATATCTACATGACAGAAAAGCTGATTACGGTAAAAAACCGCGCGGGAATACATGCCAGGCCGGCCGCCATGATTGTACAGACCGCCGGGCAGTTCGATTCCCGAATATACTTTAAAAAAGATAATGAAGAGATCAATGCGAAATCCATTATGGGGGTCATCACCCTCGGCGCAGCGTACAATACTGAAATAATAATTTCCGCGGACGGTGATGATGAGCAGGATGCGGTGGAGGCCATTACCCGGCTATTCGAGAGCCGTTTTGAAGAGGAGTGACACCATCTTCTTTTTACGTTCCGGACGCCGCCGAGGAGCCATTTGCCCGGCGGTTTTTTTATGCCTGATCCCCGCCCTCATTGCTCTGGGGTCCTGTGTTCCGGCTCCGGAAACCGCCCCGCTGAATATTATGGTCACGCCCATGCCCGGGAGAGGGGGCGTTGAGCTCCTGGCTCTCTGGGAGGGGCTTGGGGAACTGGCCGGAGAAGTCGGCCCCGAAGGACTCTTGAATTATCAGCTCGAATACCAGATCATTCTCCGAAACCGTGAGATTTTTGCCGGGCGGAAGAGCATGGGATATAGCGCGGAAATCGGCTATGATCCATTTAATAAGGTGTATTATCTGCTGGGGCCTGGCGAACAGCGTATAGTAAGCGAGGACCCTGAGCGCTTTGCCCGGGCACTTGCCCAACCGATGGTATTGACGGTTCCCGCAGCCGAGCTGACAGAATTGGGATGGGGGACCTTTGAGATCACCCTTGAGATCCGCAGTCATCATCGGGCATCCGACCCGGCTTTCGGACGTTGGCTGGTGCTGTTCAGCAACTATCGCCGGCGGGCATCCGGGGAGACCGAGTTTCCCTGGCTTCCCGCGGAGGGGAATGAATTGTGATCCAGAAATCGGCGAACAGCAGCCTGAGCAGTCTTATCAGTATCATATTTTTCTACTTTTTCCTGATCATACTTCTGGTTTTGTTTGCATCTCAGGTGCTTAATCGGGAGGCCGGGGAAGACAGCATATACGTGGTGATCCTCTGGTTCACCGCACTGATGGTGCCCATTGTCCTGCTTTTTAGCATCGTTTCCAATATTCTCCGGCTTCTGCGGGAGCGCCACCGACGTACCCCGGGGGTGATGCTCAAGTCCAGGCTGGTTCTGTACTTCCTGTTGATAGTCCTTCTCTCTGCAGTTCCCCAGGGAATACTCAGCCTGAGCTTCATCCGGGTTATCGGCGATACCTGGTTTAATGACGAGATCGGCCAGGGTTTGCAGAACAGCCTGGATATTTCTGTCAGTGTCCAGCAGACTATGGTGGACGATTTGAGGGATTTTATTTTTAATCCCCTTTTCGACAGCATCAGCCAGCGAGCGGCGGAAAATCCCGGTCGGTTTTTTACCCAACTGCAGCAAATACGGCCGTCGGTAGATGCGGTGCAGCTTTTTACCCGGGAAGGAGATGAGCTGTTTTTCGGGGGGGATGGATCCGCCCGGGTGGATTACGCCGATATTCTTCAAAGCCCCGACGGCCTGGTAATCCGGGATATCCGCGGTGACCGAAGCTATATCCGCATCAGAAGAAGCGTGAGCAGCGGCGGACAGGATGTCATTGCGGTACTCATGGAACAGCTGCCGGAGGGTTTCGGGCAGAAGACCCTGGAAATAGTGGCCGCCCTTAATCTCTTTACCCAGTACCGGGATATAAAAAACCTTTTGTATACCGGTATTCTGGTTTTTTACGGCGTGTTTTCACTTCCCCTGGTGTTCCTGGCAATTCTCACGGCATTTTATCTGAGCGATCTCCTCATTCAGCCCATTGCCAATCTTGAAGACGCAACCCGGCGGGTGGCCGAGGGGGATTTCGGCTTTCGGATACTTACCAGGTCGCGGGAGGAGCTGGGGCATCTTGTGGAATCCTTCAACAGCATGATTGCCGAACTTGAACGGTCCCGGAGCCAACTCCTGCAGAGCGAACGGGTATCGGCCTGGAAGGATATTGCCCAGCGTCTCGCCCATGAGATAAAGAACCCCCTGACTCCCATCAAGCTTTCCGCTGAACGGCTCATCCGCAAGTACGAGCGGGAGAGCACCGATTTTCCCTCGGTTCTGGAAGGCAGCGTGCGGACAATTACCCGGGAGGTGGATCACCTCGCCGGGCTTCTCACCGAGTTCCGGGATTTCGCCAGACTTCCCTTTCCCCAGCCTCGTCAGGTGTCATTGGGTCTGATCATTGAGGACGCCCTGGAAATCCATCGTCGGCCGAATGTTGAAATAACCATGGAAAACATTGATGAGAACACCATGGTATTTGTCGATCCCGCGCAGTTCCGCCAGGTCCTGGGGAATCTCGTCAAAAATTCCGTGGAAGCCATCGGCGATAATCCCGGGGATATCCATTTCGAGAGCCGGGTGCTCAGTTCAGCCGGAAAGAAATTTCAGCGGATCAGCATCCAGGACAACGGGGTGGGGATGTCGGCGGAAAGGGCGAAGGAAATTTTTAATCCGTATTTCACCACAAAGGACAACGGTACTGGTCTGGGGCTTGCCATAGTGCAAAGAATTATTCAGGATCATAGCGGAGAAATATGGGTTGAAAGCGAGCCCGGGCAGGGCTGCCGCTTTTACATCGATCTGCCCCTCATGGAGGCTTGATGCAGAGCATTCTGGTCATTGACGACGAGCAGGGCATCCGCGAAGTTCTCAGCGACATTCTCGTGGATGAGGGATACCGGGTTCTGAGTGCAGCGGACGGGTATCAGGGTCTTGAAATGCTGAAGACCGAGCCCGTTGATCTTGTATTTCTCGATATCTGGCTGCCGGGGATCGGCGGCATTGAGGTGCTTCAAAAGATCAAGGATGAGTTTCCCGGCATCGAAGTCGTCGTAATAAGCGGCCATGCCAATATCGAAATGGCGGTGCGGGCTGTGAAACTCGGGGCCTACGACCTCCTTGAGAAACCCCTCAGCATGGATCGAATACTCCTCCAATGTCGCAACATTTTTGAGCTCGAGAAGCTGCGCCGGGAAAACAAGGTTCTCAAGGCTCAGCTCGGCGGGGAATGGGAGATGATCGGCGAAAGCCCGGGCCTCCAGGCGGTTCGCACCCGCATAGAACAGGCGGCGGGAAGCGATGCAACGGTTCTGATAACCGGGGAAAACGGAACAGGCAAGGAGCTTGCAGCCCGGGCTGTTCATCAGGGCAGCTCACGGAGGGGCAAGCCCTTCGTGGCGGTAAATTGCGCCGCCATACCCGACAACCTCATCGAAAGCGAGCTTTTTGGTCATGAAAAAGGCGCCTTCACCGGGGCCGTCGGCCGAAGGAAGGGAAAATTCGAGCTGGCTCACGGCGGAACCATCTTCCTGGACGAAATTGCCGATCTCTCCCTGCCGGCTCAGGCCAAAATCCTCCGCACAATACAGGAGCGGGTTATCGAGCGGCTCGGCGGTGAGGACAGCATTGCCGTTGACGTTCGCATTATTTCGGCGACAAATAAGGATATGAAGGCCATGATCGCCGACGGCAGCTTCAGGGAAGACCTGTATTACCGACTGCATGTCGTTCCGCTGGAAATGCCCCCGCTGCGCGAGCGCGGAAATGATCTCATTCTTCTCGCGAAACACTTCCTGGTATTATTCGGCGCTGAGGATCGGGAGTTCGACGACGGGGCGATTAAAGCCCTGATCTCCTATCCCTGGCCGGGCAACATCAGGCAATTCCGGAATGTTATACAGCGCATTACCGTAATGGGAGACGACGGGATAATCGGGGCCGAGGCGGTGGAAGTGGCGCTTCGGGGAGAAATGCGGCTTTCGCCGGAAACCGGAAATCCCTTGCTGGAGGACTTCGCACAAATGTCCCTCAGCGAGGCAAAAGATTCCTTTGAACGCCAGCTGATCCTTCAAAAACTTGAAGAGTCCGGTTATAATATCACCAAGGCCGCACAACTGCTGGGCATCTATCCGTCTAACCTCCATAATAAAATACGAAAGTTCGGCATAGATATGAAAAAATGAAAGGCTTAACAAAGCGACAGACCGAGGTTCTCAGTTTCATCAAGGGATATATCAAGGAGCATAAATTCCCGCCCACCGTGCGGGAGATTTCCGAAAATTTCTCAATCTCAGTTCGCGGTGCCTATGATCACATCAAGGCCCTCGAGAAAAAACAGGTCCTTCGATGCGACAACATGCGCAGCCGGGCTATGGAAGTTATTGACGGAGCCCAGGACGATGAGGAGCTTTTGAGCAAGATTCCGATTCTGGGAACCGTTGCGGCGGGGAAGCCCATCAGTTCCGAAGAAAACTACGAAGGCTTTGTGACCATGCCCCGCGATCTCATAAAGGGCAGCCGACACTTTGCGGTTCATGTCCGAGGAGACAGCATGATCGACGCCGGCATTATGGAGGGGGATCTTGCCATCGTCCAGGAACAGAGCACCGCGGAAAACGGTGAAATCGTCGTGGCCATGATGGACGAGGCTGTCACGCTCAAGCGGTTTTACCGGGAGGCCAACCGGATACGGCTTCAGTCGGAAAACCGGAAATACCCCCCGATTTATACCCGTGATCTGAGAATTCTCGGAACCCTTGCTCATATTATCCGCAGCTATTAAGATTCCCCAACTATGAATCCAGTCTATGTGCTATACGGCCCGGAGTCCGGCGAGCGAATAAAAGCCATTGCCGCAATCCGCGACCAGCTCGCCTCAATCCACGGCGACGGCCTCGAGGAAGTAAAATACTACGGAGGGGAAGATAGCCCGGGGAAAATCATTTCCGCCCTCAGCAACGGCGCCCTCTTCGCAAGCCACAGCCTGGCCGTGGTGGTCAATGCCGAGGCCATCACCAAAAAATCGGACATCAAACAGTTCGCCGACTACCTCGCCCGCAGGAATCCCGCTGTAACCCTGGTATTCACCAGCGAGGAAAGCCGGCTCGAAAAATCCCTCGTCAATCTCGCCGAGGAAAAAGCCCGGAAGATTTTCTGGGAGCTGTTCGAAAACCAGAAGGAAGGCTGGGTAGTCAGCTACCTCCGCAAGCGCGATGCGATCATCACCCCCGAAGCCCTGGAGCTCTTTCTTTCTCTGGTCGAGAACAACACCCAGGAAATGGGGCAGGAGCTGGAAAAGATTCTTCTGTTGGCCCCCGAGGGGCAGGAGCGCTTTACAATCGGGGAAGACCTGGTGGAAAACTATATCTACCACTCCAAGGAAGAAACGGTATACAGCCTTTTTGCGGCCTATGCCCGTCGGGACTTCACCGCAGCCCTCGAAATTCTTCAGAAGCTCAGGGGAGCAAAATCCGGCGAAGAAACGGGAATCCTCATACGCATGGGTTTTCAGCTGCGGCAGCTCGCCAGCCTCAGCGCCATTCGCGATCAGCGCCCGGTGCAAAACAGCGATTATGTAAAATTAAAAATCTTCGGCAAAATCAACCAACGTCGATATGCCGAACTGCTTCCCGTGCTGGACAGCGCGGCTATCCGCGGGCACCTGGCGTCCTGCGGGGAGTTCGAGATGGAGCTTCGCCGGCAAAAATCCGCTATGCACTCCCACATTATTCAGCTTTGGCTGTATTCCCTGTTTTATCCGGTGAGAGGACGTCTTTCGGGGAAAACGGACCGGCGACTATTCACCGTCAATTCCGACCGCTTTGTATAGCCCGCAGGCGGCGGGCTTTTCCGGCCTTCCGGGGATATTTGGTGCCCCCAAAACAGCTGATTTCGGAACACTAATCCCGCGCGTGTACCGGCGTCTTCCCCGGTCCTGCGGGTTTTGCGCTCCCTTTTTGTGATCTGCGAAGTCCTATGGTGCCGAGTCCTGGTCCGCCGAGGGCTGCCCTGCCGAGTCCTGGTCCGCCGAGGGCTGCCCTGCCGAGTCCTGGTCCGCCGAGCCTTGATCCGTAAAATACTCCACAAATGCCTCGGCGAGTTGGAGGGGTATTCCCGTGCGCTGCTGAATTTCCTTTGGACCAGCTTCCAAGGCCTTATCATAGCTGCTGAACTCCGCAAGAAGCTGCTGGCTCCTGCGGGGGCCGAATCCCGGTATCTCCAGGATTTGGAGATCCAGGTCGCGGTTGCGCTGTTTTTGATTGAGGGTGGTGCCGAAGCGGTGGGCTTCATCTCTGACGGCCTGAAGAACCCGAAGTGCCGGAGTGCCCGGAGGCAGTAACAGACCCTGGCTTTGTCCGGGCAGGAAAATCTCCTCTTCGCGCTTGGCAAGTCCGAGGATGGGCTGGCCGCGCAGACCGAGGGATTCCAGGATTGCGCAAGCCGCATTGAGCTGCCCTTTTCCGCCGTCTATCAGTATCAGATCCGGCATATCTTTTTTCTCATTGACGATCCTGCTGTATCGTCGTGCCATGGCTTCCCGCATCGCCTCGTAATCGTCTATTTTCCCCTTGAGGCTTTTGATATTGAAATAGCGATATTCCTGTTTGTCCGGAACCCCGTTGCGGAAGCTTACCAGGGCTGCGACGGTGAATTTTCCCTGCAGCTGGGCAATGTCGAAGCCCTCAATCCGACGGGGAAGCTTCGGAAGTCGCAGCACCTTTTTCAGCTCCGCTATGCCCTCTTCATCGCCGATTTCCCTGGCCCGCTTGAAGCTGTCCTGACGGGCGTTTTCCTCGGCCATGGTCAGAAGGCTGGCGTCACGGGAGGATTCGGGCTTGACGATGGCAATTTCCCTCGGCTTTTCGTTTTCATCCTTCCGATCAAGTTCTTCCGTCAGGAAGCGTTCCAGGGACTGCCGGTCGACGGACCCGGGTTTGAGGAATATTTTGGCGGGGAGCTTCCGGTATTCCTGATAGTAACGGATGATAAACTGCTCGAGATTATCCGCCGGCTCGCTGCTGGAAAAGCTCCTGCTCCGGAATATATCGGTTCCGACCAGTCGGCCCTGCCGCATCTGGAAGACTACAAATGAAATCAGACCTTCATGCTCGTGGCTGGCAATGTAATCCCGGCTTTCAGGGTCGAAGTCATTAACCAGCTGATTGTTTTCTATGGTTTCAACGGCGTACAAATTGTCTCTCAGACCGGCTGCTTTTTCGTATTCCTGCTTTTGGGACGCTTCGAGCATTCTCGATTGAATGTCTTTTTTAAGTTCCTCTGGGGGTTCGCTGAGCAGCTTTGATATTTCCTCCGCCCGTTTTGCATAGTCGGATTGGGAAATCAGGCCGGCGCAGGGCCCAGGGCATTTTCCTATGTGATAATAGAGGCAGGGGTGCTCCCGCTTTTTTAATGTGCCCTTGCACTTGCGAAGGGGAAACAGGTTGTCTACGAGTTCGAGATAGGTGTCTATTGCTTTGACGTCGGCGTAGGGGCCGAAATAACGGGAACCGTCCTGAATTATTCGCCTCGTTCGGAAGATCCGGGGGTATTCATCGTTGGTGATCCTGATAACCGGGTAAGTCTTCCCGTCCTTAAGATTGATGTTATATCGCGGGTTATGCTCTTTGATCAGGTTGTTTTCCAGGATCAGGGCCTCGTACTCATTGTCCGTCACGACGAAGTCGATGCTCCTGATTTTTGTCACCAGGGTGCTGGTCTTAACATCCCTGCCGGAGAGGAAATAGGACCGCACCCTGTTGCGAAGGCGTTTGGCTTTGCCGACGTATATTATTTCTCCGTCGGCATTCTTCATGAGATAGACACCTGGTGCATCGGGAAAATCCGAAATGCTGTTTTTGATCTCCTGGAGATTCAATTTTACTTATGACTCCTTCTGCCGATATATAAGGTACAGAACTATGCCCGGAAAAAAAAGCATGCGATACAGACTCATCACTATCTTATTTGCCTTCATTGCCGTCAGCTCGGACGTCTATGCCCTGGATTACCAGGCAATCGTTGCGCCGGCGGAACAGCTGCTCGAGGAATTTTCTTCCGGCGTCCAGATCGTGCCGGGACTTTGGGAGCAAAATGCCCTCGCCCTCGCGGACAGCGAATATCTGCCCGATGAACACACCGAATTGCTGCTTAATTTTAATGGAAATACCGTCGGCGAACTCATGGAAAGCGGCGCTCTGTACGGGGTGGCAGCCTCCGGTGCGCGGATACAGCAGATGGAGCGCTACCGGGGATCCGGCTCGGCAATGGTTTTGCCGGGAAGGGGTATCGACCTGATTGCCGGACAGGGGAGTATGTTTTATCCGGGCACAGCGTGGAATGATTTTTCCATGGAATTCTGGATATATCCCGCAGGCTTCCGCGACGGTGAAACAGTTTTTTCCTGGAATGGTACCAGCTGGCTGGGCGAAGAGCCCGTCCTGCAGGAAATCAGGGTATCTGCCCGACGGGGAAGATTGACCTGGGAGTTTGATGACTTTTTTATCCGGCTCGGTCTTGTTCCGGAGCAGGGGGTTTCAGTGTTAAGCAGCACTGTGAGCCTCGAGAGCCGTAGAGAAATATTGCCGAGAACCTGGAGTCATCATTTGGTGCGCTATGACAGCTCCAGCGGAGCCCTGGAATATCTCATCGACGGGATCAGTGAGGCGATCACCTACGTCAGCGACACTGGCCGAGAGGGTGGGGAGCCGCTGTTACCCTATGTGGGGGATGAGTCGGAAAATCGAATTCGAATAGCCCCTAATTTCCACGGGTTTGTCGATGAGTTTCGAATTCAACGGGAGTGGGTCAGCGAGCCGACCCTCGAAATTGCAGAGGATAGTCCGGGGATAGCCCTTGTGGGACCGGTAGACCTGGGAGATGACAGTGTGCGGATAACCGGGTTTTCAGCGGAGTTCCGGACTCCCGGAAACACAGACTTGAGGTTTTCGATTATGCAACGGGATGCCTATTCCCCAATCAGCGCCGATCAGATTACTGATGACCGTTTTTGGTCCTTCGTCGAGCCTGGGTCGATTGACCCTCAGCTTTCAGGCAATGCATCCGGCAGGTACGTATATATGAGGGTGGAATTCCTCCCCGACGGCAGTGATGCGAACATTCCGCTGCTTCAAACTGTCAGGCTCAGCTACCGTCGTCAGCCTGCGCCGCCGGCCCCGGCGGCTATTCGCAGCGTCGCGGGTAACAGTTCGGTATTTCTCAGTTGGAGCGATATTCCCAGTGCTCCCGTAGAGGGCTATCTCCTGTACTACGGCGACAGTCCGGGCCAGTACTTCGGTACTGATTCGGACCTCGGCCCTAGTCCCGTTGATTTGGGTAATGTGAGATTTGCTGACGTGACCGGCCTCGAAAACGGCAAAATGTATTATTTTCGTATAGCAAGCTATAATAACTACAACAGTCCGCAAAGCGGTCTGTATAAAGAGCGAAATATCAGCAGGGAGGTTTTCGCGCGACCGTCGCGAACTCTGGAATGAAACGTAGCGCACTCGAAGAAATGATCGGTCGGGCGAGACACGCCTATACCCTTCATGATTATGAAACTGCTGAAAATCTCGCCCTGGAAGTGGTAAAGGCCGCGCCGAAATCCGCCGCCCCGCGAATATTGCTCGGCACGATTTATGGAAGCCAAAAAAGATACGACGAAGCCGAACGGTTTTTCCTGGAAGCCCTGGATATCCGGGGGGACATCCCCGAAGGCTACAATAACCTGGGGGTTATTTACCGGATACAGGGTCGGTACGAGGAAGCTGAGTTTGCCCTGAAAAAAGCCCTGGAACTCAGTCCCGATAGGGGCGATATCTTCTACAACCTGGGAAATATCTATAAGGAACAGCAGCGGAGCATCGACGCCGTCGATGCGTATGAGAACAGCATACGTATTAATCCAGATTTTATTTTAGCGTACAATAATCTGGGAACCCTGTACGAGAAGTCCGGTGATTATGAGAAGGCTCTGGAAGTCTACGGCAGGGCTCTGGAACGGGATTCAAATCACCCGACCATACTCTATAACCGGGGCATAAGCCTTCAGGCTCTCGAACGCCTGGAAGACGCTGAGAAGAGCTTTCGCTCAGCGCTCAACAGCCGCCCCGGCTGGACCGATGCCCTCAACAATCTGGGTATCTCCCTCCAAAAACAGAACCGCCTCGATGAATCCGGTGAAGCGTTCAAGGAAATACTCAGGCTCGACCCGAATAATTTTACCGCGCAGAACAATCTCGCCACGACCTATCTTCATCAAGGCTGGACGGAAGACGCCCAACAGCTCTACCGAAAGGCTCTCAAAAAGAATCCCCAGTATTCGAAGGCAGCGGTCAATCTCAGCCATATGATCAGTAGGCGGGAAAGTGATGAGTCCGGTCTGGATGAACTCGCCGGGCTGCTGGAAGCTAATCCTGATAACAGCGAACTGAAATTCCGTTACGCTCAAAGCCTGTACAAGGCAAAGAAGTACCGGGAATCCGAAGGCCTCATTTTGGAACTTATCGGGGAATCACCTGACAATCCGGATTACCTGCGCCATGCCGGGCTTCTGTACTCGGCGATGGGCCAGCCGGATCAAAGCAGCAAATACTTCGATAAGCTGCTTGCGGTCAAGCCCGATGCCCAGGACTATCTGATAGAGCTGGCTGAACAGCAGTTTGCAAGCGGAAAGCACAGCGAAGCGATGGGTCTGCTGAGGGACTACATCCAGATCTACCCCCGGGATTACCGATCGCGTAAAACCTTGGCGGAATATGCCATGAGGCGAGGAGATTATAACACCGCGCTCCAGGTTTTACAGGAAATCAAAACCGACTATCCGGAAGACGGGGCAGTGCTTGCCCTCCTGGCCCAGGTATATCAGCACCTGAACCAAAAAAATGAGGCGATTGAAACGGCGGTCGAGCTTATTAATTTGCAGGGCAGCCGGGCGAACTCCGATGACCTGAGTGCCTTGAACGAAAGTCTTGCGCTGTACGAGCAGGCTGCGGGGGCATTCGACGAGGATTTTGGCGACGCCTGGGCTGAGAATCTCGAGCGTCTGGGCGCCATAGGCAGCGATGCCGATGTGGAAGACGACGGCGAAGCCTATGACATGGAGGTAACCGACGGCTACGAGGAAGATCTGGTTCCGATTCTCGATTTCGGCGGTGATAATTTCTTTCTTGAAGAGATGGACTTCGAGGATGACGATGACATGCTCGAGGAAGAGGTCGAGGAAGTTGAGGAAGAGCTCGATGAACTCGCGCCGAATCTCATGAGTCTGGTTGACGGCGGTTCGGGAAACGAAAGCGCTTTTGCACCGTACGATACCCCGGCGTCGCCGCCGGCCGCGCCCAGCCTCCAGCCCCAACAGCCCCAACAGTCGCCGCCGGCCGCGCCCAGCCTCCAGCCCCAACAGCCCCAACAGCCGCCGCCGGCCGCGCCGAGCCCCCAGCCCCAACAGCCGCCGCCGGCCGCGCCGAGCCCCCAACCCCAACAGCCGCCGCCGGCCGCGCCGAGCCCCCAGCCCCAACAGCCGCCGCCGGCCGCGCCGAGCCCCCAGCCCCAACAGCCGCCGCCGGCCGCGCCGAGCCCCCAGCCCCAACAGCCGCCGCCGGCCGCGCCGAGCCCCCAGCCCCAACAGCCGCCGCAAGCCGCACCGAGCCCCCAACCCCAACAGCCGCCGCCGGCCGCCCCAAGCCCCCAACCCCAACAGCCGCCGCCGGCCGCCCCAAGCCCCCAACCCCCGGCATCACCGGAGCCCAGGGCGCGTGACGGACATCCCCCGGAATCTGCAGCCGAGGAAGAGTTTGCCGAACCCTCTGTCGACCTGCTACCCGATGAAAACGAGGCTTCTGAAGATATTCCGCAGAGTGGTAATGCTGACGACCCTTCCTCCGAAGATGAGACATCCCAAGAGGATGAAGAGACCGCCGACTTTGACGGGTATTTTGATGAGCCCGGCGATGAAGGTCCTCACATCCCCGACGATCAGATTCTCCCCGAGGATGAACCTGTCGAGCTGGCGGATGACATGTTCGACCATGACGTGTTTTCCGACGATGATGATCCGGATGATATGGTCGATGAACTCGACCCGGATCCGGAGCAGCCGATTGCTGATTCCTTGGAGGATTCCGATAATGAGCTGCCGGTTTTCGAGGATGAGGCTGTTGAGGATGAGGGTATTGAAGATGGAGAGGCCGAAGAGCCCGAGTCTGATTATCTTCCCGAGGCGGGGTCGCATTCGGATTTTGATGATGACATAGACGAGTCCCGGGACGAGGTCCCCGAAGAGGACACGGTTATCGATTACGGTCTTGGTGAAGAAGATGCTCCGGATGATGAACTTGGCGAACTTGAGGAGCTGGAGGAACTCGATGAGCTTGACGAGCCCCTTCCCGAGGAAGATAACGCGCCCGAATCGGCGGAGCAGGAACCTAAAGGGCCTCCCCTCGGTTCCTCGGTTTCTTCTGAACCGGAACCCCGGGCTGTTGCCGGCGTCAGCAATGAGGCCTCGGCGAAAATGTTCGATTACCTGTTGAGTCTCGCTGGCAATCTTCCGGAGGGCAAGCAAAAGGCCATGGAGCTTCAGGAGTTGGGTGACCGGGTGACCCGATTGAAGGAAAAACTGATGGCAGGGGGTGTTCCGACGGTGAGGGATATTCCTGATGATCAGCCTCCGGTCAGCGCCACATCGACGGCACATGCCGGCGAAGGGCCTTCACCCGAATCCTCGGCCCCGGGGAAAACCCTGACAAATGAATCGGCCCCCCGGCGTTCAGCGGCCCCCGCGGATTCCGGTAAATCCGAGGAAGTCTCGAAGGGTAACCCCCTTGCAAGCCTGTTCGAAACTCTTCGCTTCGCCAAAGACCTCTCGGAGGCGGTGCCCGACGCGGATGCTGAACGGCTCAGGGGTAAGATGCGGAATATCCGGGATAAGCTGCGTAAGATCAATGAACGGCTGAATTAGCGGAATATTGACAGCCCGGCGGGAAACGCTATAATACTGATACGATAATGAAAACCCGAATACCTCGAGACAGTTTTTTCTTCTTTTTTAGCGTTAGCGGATGCGAGGAATCCGGGATTCTCCATAGATAATAAATCTACGGGAGCAAAACGGATTCCTCTGGAAAGGGGAATCCTTTTTTTTTAGTCGCTGCTTCCGGTCTTATCCCGGGGGGCCGGATGCCGGCGCTTACAGCGATATAAATAGGAGCGATGTATGGATCAGAAGCTTCAACAGATGATGGCGGATTTCCACAAGGGGATTCCATCGGTCTCTTCACTTCCCGAGATGGCTCAGTTCAAAGCCGAGTATCTCGGAAAAAAGGGCCGACTCAAGGCACTCATGTCCGGCATGAGGGATATGTCCCCCGAAGAGCGGAGCAGTTTCGGCGCTATGGCAAACCGGTCAAAGGAAGAGATGGAGACTGCCATCGCCGAGGCCGGCACCCGCATTGAAATGGAAGAAATTAATAAAAAACTCGAGGCTGACTGGCAGGATATCAGCTTGACTGACCGAATCAAGGATCTCGGTCAGCAGGCCGCGGGCTTTCATCCTGTCAGCGGCGTCATGCGGGAGCTTGAAGACATCTTTCTTTCCATGGGCTTTGATATCCTTGACGGTCCCCACATTGAAGATGAGTATCATAATTTCACCGCGCTTAATATTCCGGCCAATCATCCCGCCAGGGACATGCAGGATACGTTTTGGTTTACCGATAAAAAGCATCTGCTCCGAACTCACACCTCACCCATACAGATTCGGGGTATGGAACAGCACAAACCTCCTTTCAAATTCGTCGGTCCCGGCAAGGTCTTCCGCTGCGAAGCCCTGGATGCCAGCCATGAGGCCGCTTTTCATCAGCTTGAAGGCATGATGGTCGGAAAAGATATTTCCGTATCGCATATGATCCACTTCCTGCGCACCCTGCTTGCGGAAATATTCCGTAGGGAGATAAAGGTCAGGCTCCGTCCGGGGTTTTTCCCCTTTGTTGAGCCGGGCTTCGAACTGGATTACGAATGCATGATCTGCAAGGGCAAGGGCTGTTCGGTCTGCAAACAGGTCGGCTGGGTCGAGGCCCTGGGCTGCGGAATGGTTCACCCCAACGTCCTGAAGGCCGGGGGTATAAATCCCGAAGAATGGAACGGTTTTGCATTCGGTCTGGGGGTCGACCGTCTCACCATGATGCGCTACCAGATAGACGACATCCGCCACCTTCACGGCGGAAACCTGCTCTTTTCCGAGCAGTTCAAGGCGTACTAAGGAAACGGGGGAAGACGATATGAAAATTAGTCTGGATTGGATACAGGACTTCACTGAGCTTCCGTCGGATCTCAGTCCGCAGGAAATCGGCGCCCGGTTTACCCTGTCGACCTGCGAGGTCGAGGGAGTGGAGGTGAGCAATGCACATCTGGAGGAGGTTACGGTAGCCGAAGTGACTGCCGTCGAGCCCCATCCCGAGGCCGATAAGCTTCAGTTGGTGAGATTCTCCACCGGCGACGGCGAGCGACAGGTGGTCTGCGGCGCGCCGAATGTGGCGGTAGGCCAGAAAGTCCCCTTCGCCCCGGTTGGAACAACCCTTCCCATAGGCTTCACCCTGGAGCCGAAAAAAATCCGCGGCGTTCTAAGCGAGGGCATGCTCTGCGCCGAGGATGAGCTCGGTCTTGGAGAGGGCCATGAAGGGCTGCTGATTCTCGATCCCGGAGCCCCTGTCGGACAGACCCTTGGAGAATACCTGGGGATCAAGCGCGACGTTCTCCTGGATATTGATAACAAATCGATTACCCACCGTCCGGATCTCTGGGGCCACTACGGCATGGCCAGGGAATTTGCCGCGGCATTTGGAAAGACCCTTGCCAGGCCTTTTGACCAGGCATGGGAGAAGTCCCTCAAGGAGCGCTTCGACGGCGGTGAATCACCGGTCAGCGTCGAAGTGCAGGAGGGAAGCGCCTGCCTGGGATACCTGGGGCTCAGCGTTGACGGCATAACTGTCCAGCCAAGTCCCCAATGGATGCAGCAACGGCTTATTTCATGCGGGCTTCGTCCTATTAATAACATCGTCGATATATCCAACTACGTGATGCTTGAGCTCGGTCATCCGAACCACATTTTTGACCGGGACACCATCCACGGGGGCAGGATTATCGTGAAGGATATGGACGGGGAGATCACCTTCGTGACCCTCGACGAGATGGAGCGGACCATCGTTCCCGGCGACACCATGGTCTGCGATGCCGAAGGTCCCTCGGTAATCGGCGGCATCATGGGGGGGCTGGACAGCTCGGTCAAGGACGGCACCAGCCGGGTGTTTATTGAAGTTGCCAATTGGGTCGATGCCCGGATTCGTCACACATCCACCCGTCTCGGTCTCCGCACTGATTCGAGCCAACGATATGAAAAATCCCTCGATTCGAACGGCATGGAGCGGGTGGTGCTGCGCATTCTCGAACTTATCGTGGAAAGCTGCCCCAAGGCAAAGGTCCGGGGAAAGATCGAAGCCGATGGAGTAAAGTACACCCCCGAGTTGAACATCGAGCTGACTCCCCGACGGGTCAACTCGATTTTGGGAACCACCCTGGATGCCGAACAGATCAGTTCCTACCTTCGGGCCCTGGACTTTTCCGTACAGAGCGGCGAGGGCGACGCCCTCACAGTGGGCGTCCCCAGTTTCCGGGCGACCAAGGACGTTGAAGTTGATGCGGACCTGATCGAAGAGGTCGGGCGGATCCACGGCTATGACAAGCTGGAACCACTGGCGCCGCACAATGAAATTACCGCCGTGAGACTCTCTCCAGGAAAACGCCTGGAGCGAAAAATCGCAGATTTTCTGGTGTACCGGGGTCGGGCCCTGGAAGTGTACAGTTACCCGATGGTCGGCGAGAAGCTCCTCGATCAGGCTGCATGGCATGTGAAAAACCCCACATTAGTTCTGGCAAACGCAATCAGTCCGGAGACCGACAGGATGCGCCCGTCGCTGGTTCCCTCTCTTCTGGAAAAAACCGCGCTGAACCAGAAAAACTATACCCGCAGCCGGTTCTTTGAGATGGGGCGAAGCTATGTGGAAGACGATAAAAACTTCAGCGAGGACCGTCATCAGCTGGGAATCGTGTATTACGATAGAAGTTCTTCTCCATTCGTGGAGCTGCTCAATCTGCTGCAGGACTTGTTTGCCAATGTGAGCATCAACGCCCGATTCACCGAGCCCTCGGAAAAACACCCAAATCCCTTTCATCCCCAAAACTGGCTAGGATGTCATCCCCGGGAAATGCTCGAGGTCCGGGTGATGGGAAAGACCGCGGGATTTGTCACCAGCATTCACCCCCTCATGAACCGAAATTTCAAGATTAAGGGCAATGTGGCAATGGCCCTCATCGACATGACCGATTTCATGGAACGGGAGATTCCCGATAAAACTACATACCTCCCGCTGCCCAAATACCCGGGTTCCACCTTCGATTGCACTGTGACAACAGATCACCGAACTCCGGTAGCGGAAATCGTCGCTGCGGCTTCCAAGGCGGGCATTAATGAAATGGTGGATCTCCGCATTGTAGACGTCTATGCTCCGTCGGGTCAGCCCAAAGCCGTAACCCTCAGGGTGTGGTTTCTGGACAGGAAGAAAACCCTGAGCCCTGAGTTTATTGCTTCGGCGGAGCAGAAGCTTATCGAAACCCTGGAGAGCCGCGGTTTTCCGTTGAAGCAGTGAGATGGCAGTGGTGAAAAACCGCTTTACTCCCTTCTCCATATATCGCCAGCTCGGCCGCCCGGTGTACGTCATCGTGGCGGCCACCATTATCAATCGCTTCGGCGATTTCGTCTTTCCCTTCCTGGCTCTCTATCTTACAACCCGCCTGGGTTACCAGGAATCCGCGGCGGGATTCACCGTCATGCTGGTGGGAAGCGGCAGTTTCATCGGAGCCCTGGCCGGCGGAAGGATTGCCGACAAATACGGGCGCCGGCGGCTTTTGACCGGTGCATACGCATTGTCGGGGCTTGTTATTTTCATGGCGGGTTTTCTCGTCGAGGACCCGTCCATGCAGGCGGTTCTGTTGCCCATACTGGTGGTTAACGGGATGACAAAAGGCGCGGTGCGGCCTGCGCTCCGGTCAATCCTTACTGACCTTAGCCGTCCCGAGCGGCGAAAGGACGCGTTTTCACTTAACTATCTGGGAATTAATATCGGCGTTGCCCTCGGGCCTCTTGTAGCGGGCTTCCTGTTTGAGAATTTTCTTTCCTGGCTGTTTTGGGGCGATGCATTGACCTCGACTGTTGCAGCTATTCTCATCCTGAGCTTTGTCCCGGAATCCAGACCGGAAAATGATCATGAACTGACGGGTGACGAAGCGTTCGAGAACGATCCACCTATCCGGGCGTTTTTGCGCCGCCCCCTCGTCCTGCTCTTCACCATCGCCATGGCTTTTCAGGGACTGGTTTATGCCCAGTTCGGATTCTCCCTGCCGCTGCACATCAACACCCTGTTTGAAAACGGTCCCCGGCGATTCGCCCAGGTCATCAGCTTTAATGCGGTTTTGGTCCTGGCTTTGACGCCCCTGTTTACCCGCCTGACGGCAAAGTACCACGCGCTGGTCATGAGTGCCGTGGCGTCGGCCCTTTATGTCGTGGGATTCGGCGTCCTTGCCTTCGAACCTGTGTGGGGGATTTTCTTCGGGGTGACGGCGGTGTGGACTTCCGGGGAAATTATTGCAGTGATACACCAAATGGGGTATTTCTCGCGGCTGATCCCCGGCAATTACCGGGGTCAGTTTAACTCTTATTCTTCAATCATGATGCAGGCCGCCCATGTGGGATCTCCCGCCATCGGCGGCCTGGTCATCGCCGCGGCGGGCATTTCCGGGTTGTGGGCGGCAGTTTCATCCCTCGCGGCGCTTTCCATTGCGGGCTTCCTGCTGATGTGGCGCTATGAGGAGCGCTTGCGCTACAAACCGCCGGTGAGCAGCGCTCGGTAATCAGCGCCCGGTGATCACGGCGATATCGAAGGCTCCCGGGCCGCCATGGGCTCCCAGCACCGGGGTTATTTCGTCGATGTAATCCGGGGTCACGCCGATTTCGGCGGTGATCCTCTCCGCAATTGCCTCGGCGCGCTCCGGATCGTGGCCGTGAACGATTGCCAGATTTGTTATGGTTTTCTCCCTGTGAAGATCGGTCAGCATAGTGAGAATTTTGTCTTCGCACTGCTGCTGGCTGAATGCCTTGTCGCGGAAAAAGGCCTTGCCGTCGTCGGTGACGCCGATGATGGGTTTGATGTTTAATATGCGCCCGATGAGTCCCTTGAGAGGACTGACCCGTCCGCCCCTGACAAAATTCTTCAGGTTCCGGGCGAATACAAAGCTGTGGGTGCGCTTCCGGTTTTTATGAATGTTCTCCACCACCTCGTCATGGCTGAGCCCGGCTTCGATATCCAGGGCGGCCCGTCGAACCAGAAGGCCCATGCCCGCCGCGGTTTCAAGGGTGTCGACGGTGGAAATCTTCGCCCCTTCGAAGGTATCCGCCGCCTGGCGGGAACTGTTGTAGGTTCCCGACAGCGCCGATGAAAGACTGACGGAAATAACCGAGGTGTAGTGGCTCGTCAAATGATCGTACAGCTTGCTGTAGGTTTTCACATTCGGTTGACTGGTGCGGGGGAAGTCCTTCTCGCTTTCCATCATCGAATAAAACTTTTCCGGCTTGATGGTCAGCCCGTCGAGGTACTGAACATCGCCGAAGTTCAGCATTAGGGGCACCTCGTATATCTGATGTTCATCGAGGAACTCCTCGGGAAGGTCGCATGTCGAATCGACCACCAATGCGATTTCGGATTTTCTCGCGTGTACCATCTGGTACTGGCGATGCATGTCATCGGCCTTCTGTTCCTTTATCTCCCCGAAATTTCTGAGAGTGTGGAAAACTTTATCGGGACGGTCGCTGTGAATGTGAACTCTCGCAAGTTTAGAGCTGCCGGCTACAATAAGACTGTCTCCGAACTGCTCCATGGCGCTTCGAACCGATTCGAGATCGATTTGTTCTCCGGTAATGTATCCCTCGGTGCAGTAGCGGTACGTAAGATCTTCGTCGGCCTCAATCTCTTCGTGATGCTCTGCGCTGGCGGTGAAATGAATCTCAGGTCTGACATTGTCCTGGAGATGGTCAACCTTGGCCCCCTGCTCGAGGAAATCCTGAAAACCCTCGAGGAAGGCAACAAAACCTTTGGCGCCCGCGTCGATTACGTTGGCTTTTCTCAGGGCTTCGAGCTTGTCCTTGGTGGTGCTCAGACTGGCTCGGGCGCTTTTCATGGCCTGGCGCATCAGGGCTTTGAAATCCTCTGCGCTAATATGCTTTTCCCGGATGGTTTCGGCGAAATCCCGCATAACCGTGAGCATTGTGCCTTCCACGGGATTGCTGATTGCGCTGTATGCCGACCGGGCGGCGTGGTGGACCGCATTGGAAAACCGTTCAATGGTGATGCTCGACGCATCGCCGATTTTTTCCGCCATACCGTTCACGAATTGGGCGAACAGTATGCCCGAGTTGCCCCGGGCTCCGCTGAGCGCCGATTCCGCCAGGCTCTGCATGGTCTGGCCGGCATGGGGGAATACCGAACTCTGTTCGATAATGCTCTTCACGGTGAACGACAGGTTTGACCCCGTATCGCCGTCCGGCACGGGGAACACGTTCATCTTATTCAGATCTTCCCGCTGGGAGATGACCGCCTGTCCCCCGGCAGCGAATGCGTAATACAGTTGTTTTCCGGAAATTTCTGTCATAATTCCCTCCATTGTTCTTACATAAGGTACCATGGTACCTGTGAGATGGCAATTTTGCCCCGGTTGCGCGCTGTTTCGATACACGCCGCGCAAAGTGTATAAATGAATGCGATTCAGGATTATAGGGTGACAGAACCCTTTTCGCAAGGGTATTCTGCATGGGTCCGGCGGCAGAACGGCCGGTGAGGAGGTCGTATGAACTGGCTATTGATGGCGGGGCTGACAGCCCTCGGGTACCTGCTCGGTTCGTTTCCCACGAGCATCATTGCCGGAAGACTCGCCAAGGGCATAGATATTCGGGAGCACGGAAGCGGCAATGCCGGCGCGACCAACACGGTCAGGGTTCTCGGCGGCCGCTGGGGCATTGCCGTCGGCCTGGTGGATCTGGCCAAAGGCTGGCTCGCGGCATTTCTTCCCATGGCATTCGGCGCCCCCCTGTTTATTCAGGTGCTTGCCGGGGTGGCCGCAGTGGCGGGCCACGCGTTTCCGCTTTTCGCCGGATTCCGCGGGGGTAAGGGTGTAGCCACCGGGGCCGGCATGCTCCTGAGCCTGTATCCCCTGGCCTTTGTCATCTGCCTGTCGGTCTTTACGGTTTTGCTGTTCCTCACCGGGATGGTCTCCGTCGGGAGCATTGCCGCGGCGCTGACCCTTCCGACGGCGGTGCTGTTCACCGGCGGGGCGTTTTCGTCTATGAGGAACGGCTCCTGGGCATTGGTCAGCCGGGGAGATCTCAGCGAGATAGGGTTCTGGCTGTTCAGTCTTCTTCTCGGACTATTCGTGATCTTCCTGCACCGCAAAAATATCGGAAGGATATTTCGGGGCGAGGAGCGCCGTTTCGAAAAGATTTGGCTTCTAAAACCGCGGAGCAAGTAAGGGCCGCAGCCAGAACCGAACTTTACTGGCAATCCTCCCGGGCTGAGAGTACAATGGTGATATGACACCGGATCAGCTCGGGCTCCCCACGATCATCATTCCTTACCCCGGGCCGTCTGAAGCATGGGGAGAGCAGGACATCTTTGTATATCTCCGCCCGGAAACAAACGGCGTGCTCGTTGAGAGCACCATGCTCAAGGTTATCAAATCAGCCGAAGAATACTCCTCAGCCATGAAGCTGGTATACATGGCGAATTTCCCCGGGGAATTCATCGTAAAAAATAACATTATAGAGCAGTACTATGCCCTCAAGCTGCATTTCGCCGTCATGGGGGCCAGGGCATTTACGGCGCCGATGAAGCGGCGTTTTAGCAGGTATTTTCACCGGGATTTTGAGTCAGCGGAAATAATCGGCGCATTTCAGGCTCTGCAGCGCTTTGACATGAAGCCCGAAGAGCTTTTCGGGCTTTGGGTCTCCGACGAAGACGTGGCCACCATAGCGGGTCAGTCCGTTAAGCGGGTGCGAGGAGCCTTCGTGGTCAATTACGACATCCCCGCGCTGCTCGATAAAAACAATAAAGGCACCGACATTGCCATCATGGTCTTCCGCACCAAACTGGGGTATTCCCATGTGCGGGGTCTGGTTCGGTCCATGCATTCCGCCCTGGTGAACGGAGGCATCATCAATCCGAAGTTCGATCCTTCCCGGGCTTTTCATTACTCGAAGGGTCCCTTCGAACAGATTATGGACGGTATCGGGTACCTCTATACTCAAAACCGTCAGAAAATACACATGAAGGACTTTACCTTCGCCCACTATCTTATGGAACAGGGCATAGACGACCGGATTATCTGCGGCTGCCTCATGAATCCCATTGTCGGCATCGAGGATGATGACGGCGGTGTCGATGAAATCAACCTTTTTCAGCACACCTCCGGAATGAACTACAGCGAAGCCTTTTCCACCCTCCAACGGGTGCGGCATCAGACCATACTCATCCACCATGGGCCGCTTCTGCAGACCATCTGTCCCTGCTTTAACTGACGATTTTTACTTCCGACATAATTGCAAGACCGCCGATCTCTATTACCGGCGCCCCCGGAAGGGATTCGGGGTTTCTGTCCTTCCGTTTGATTTCAGCGAGAATAGGCGAGACATTGCTGATGAGGGCTACCCCTTCAGGCACCCGTATTTCCACTTCCGCCATAAGGCTGTAAATCTGGATTTTTGTCTCAGGGTATAGCCGCACGTCCCGGAGGTCGCAGCTCACCGAACCCATGAGCGCCTGGATGAGCACGCTGTCTTTGCGCAGCCAGTTTCCCGTGAGATCCTGTTCGCCCATAATTGCCAGAACCCGCTGCCGGTCTCGCCCTTCGGTTATGTCGCCGCTGGGCCGGCGCTGGGGATAATTGCCCGGGGAAGGCGCCCGGGGGGACTTCTTCAAATCGGCGATGACGAGCTCCAGATCTGTACTGTTTTCCGCGGCATTCGCCCGTTCCACCCGGTGCTCGTATTCCTCGGTGGTGAGGATGTCCGACGCAAAGCATTCGGTCAGATATTGAATGATCTGTTCCCTGTGCTGTTCCATTGAATAGTCGGCCATGTCCCGCTCCTTTTTTCCGGAAAACCGCGTAGCGGCGGTATTTCCATTTATACTGATAATATGGCATCCGAAGAGTACAGTGTACATGATTTTCTCCGGGAAGTGATTCCCTTTCGCTTCCTTTCCCCTGCACAGGCAAGGCGGCTTTCCGATGCCGCAGCGGTGAAAGACTATGCGCCCGACGCAGAGCTGGCCGGTCCGCAGAGCAATCAGCATCAGGTCTGCCTGGTTCTCGCCGGCAGGCTGACCATGGAAACCGGTGCTGCCCCGGGGCAAACGGCTCATCTCGGACCGGGACAGTTCTTTGGGGAGCGGGAAACCGTGCTCGAGGGATGTCCCGTACCGTCGGTGAGGAGTATCTCATCATGCCGGGTCGCTCATGTTCCCGGTGAATCATTTCTTTCCCTTCTCGATGGAAACTCTTCCTTCGCCCAGTCCCTCGCTGCGGGCTTTCGAGATCGACAGGGGCTGTTTCACGCCTTCGACCGGTTCCGTGCGGAATTAATGCGCGGCGTTGCAATGGGACATTTTGAAATCGGGGACATACTCGAGCACTATCAACATCTGGAACCCGCCCTTCACCCCCATGCCCATGATGGCGAAACGATCGATTTCGGCGGACTACTCTATGCGGTTCGCCGGTTGCCGGCAAATATCAGCCGCACCTTTGCCCTCTTGCTGAGGGATGAGCTCCCGGAAGTTTTCGACGAACCTGGCGAATACCTCCGGGACATCCCCACAATGGCCCGCCGGCGCTCGGTCTGGGAGGTCCTCCCCGGGAAGGACATGGTGCTGCTGCGAAGCGGACTCAGCGATTTGACGGACCTGATAAGCTGCCTCTGCCTGTACGCCGTCGAGGCGAGAAAGCTCAGGCGTCGGATATACGCAGGCAGGAGCTTTACCGTAATGAAAAACTGGCTTGCGGATGGCGGGAACTACGTTTCGCCGGGAGTCGAAAGTCTCCAGGTAGCGAAGACACTCTTGGACTCAATGGGATTCAGCGCCGGCGAAACCGATGAACTAGCCGCCATTTGGCCCGGTAAGACGATACAGCGTCTTCAGGAAATCGGTCTCCACCGTGAGATGTTTAGCATCGACGTGCGGCGGCATCGCAACCGTCACAACAGCAGGACGGCTGAGCTCTGGACGAGTCAGATAGCCGATGCTGTGCGCGCCCTCATCGGCGCGGATCCGGCGGATTTTGATCCGGATTTCCAGGTTCACATAGTGAGCAGCAACACCCATTCGGTACCCAATTGCCTGAACCCCTGGTATGGAGAAAACCGGGAAGTCCTGCTCACATGGGCACAGGACAGGGGCCACTCGGCCTGCCAGTTTCATTGGAATAATTCAATGGATATGGTGTACGCCGTAGCTCGCGATTATTTTGCGGCGAATCCCTCAGCCATATCTGAGGTGAAATCCAGGGAGGCCGACCGAGGCATAGTCGCCGTCCCAAAAACCCTTGCTACGGGAATCGAAGTTCAGATCATCGATATGAAAAAGGCCTTTGCCGAAGGCATAGATGAACGAATAGACGAACGCATAAGCGCCGAAAGAAGCCCTGCCCGGGGTATCATTGTCAACATCGATTATGCATTCGGACAGCAGGCCGAAACGGTATTGCGAAGTCTTTTGCTGCTTTTTCACCGTAATGTGAAATCGGTCAATTTCCTCGGGAAGGCTGGAGCCCTTCGGGGAAGCCGCGGGGATGTGCTGGCCCCCACCTGCTTTATTCAGCAGCTTGGAGATGAGGTGCAGGAGATTATTCCGGTTCATACCGGCTCGCTTGAACGCATGCGTGTGCTTATGGGAAGCGGGCGTGTCCATAGCGGCCCCATGGTCACCGTAGAGGGAACCCTGCTGCAGAACCGGATTATGCTGCATTATTACCGCCGGCTCTGGGGCGCCGTGGGCATCGAGATGGAGGGGGCCTATTATCATCATCAACTCTGCGAGGGAAAAAGGACGGGGATTATCCCGGAACATATCGAGCAGCGGTACTTCTATTATGTCTCTGATCTGCCGTTGGGGAACGCTCACAATCTCTCGGTGCCCATGGCCGCCGCAGAAGGCGTGCCGCCGCTGTACGCCATAACCGCCGAGGTTTTACGGGGTATTGCCGGAGGATCAGCCGAGGATATCGGATAGAAGATACAACAGGGTGGATGCTTCGACGGGACGTTCGACCAGTTCGTCGAAGGGAAGGGTGCCGGGATTCTCAGGTCCGACGAGGCTGATCTGTTCGGTTATTGCAATAATCGCGCCCCCGTCGCCTTGAGCCCTGCGATCGCCGATTGACCGCTGTTTCATTTGCCGCACAAGTTCAGCGCCTCCCAGGTTTTCATCATCAATATCAATGATCATGGCGTCGAATACGGCGAATTCCAGGCTGCTGGCCAAATCCTCGGGGTTGTCGCTGCTAACGACGATGTGCCCCTGGTCTCCCAGGTCGTTGATGAGCGCGCTGATATCCTCAGTGTTCGCAGCGGCCACCAGAATTCTGAGCTTCGCCAGCAGTGGGGATTCGGGCATGGGAGATATTGCCAGGGCAGCCTCGCTGCTGCGGGGCAGTGCGACGGTCAGGAAGAAACTCGTTCCCATGTTTTTCGCGGTTTCGAAATACAGCTGGGCATTTATCAGTCCGGCGAGCCTCCTGGCAATGGGCAGTCCCATGCCAAACCGCCCGAGGATATTGTCGCCGCCGAGATTCCACAGGCGCCGCTGCAGTTCGGCATCGATTCCCGGACCGGTATCGCGAACTTCGACGGTAATTTCCGCCAGGTAGTCCGACAGCAAATCTTCCCGGACGATCATATCGACCTGACCCTCTGTGGTAAACTCAATGGCGTTGGTGAGCATGGTTTCAAGAATCTGCTTGAGAACCCGCTGGTCGCCGCTGTACAATCCCGGTCTGTCCATGGTGTTCCGCAGGAAAAACCCCAAATTTTTATCGGCGGCCAGCGGCGAGTAGCGGTCGGATAGATCTTCCAGCATGGCGGGAAAGGAAAAAATGACGTTCTCTGCCGCCTTACCCCCGTTTTCAAGGGCGCTGTATTTGCCGAGATTCTCCAGCAAGCGGCGGATTTCCGCAGCGCTTTTGCTGAGGGTTGCCGACAGATTGAGGGCCGTATCGTATTTTGATAATTCTAAAGCCTCCCGGAGCAATGTGCTCAGCTTGTACATGCTGTTTGCCGGGTTTCTCAATTCTCCAGCCAATTGGGCGATAATCCGCGACTGGCGCTCCCGTTCCCGCTGAGCTTCTTCCTGCAGCATGAGGATTTCATCCCGCTCTCTCCTCCGGCCGTCGCTCAGCGAAGCGGATATCATAAAAAAATCTTCGCCGTTCGACTCGACCCTCTGCGAAAAGAGTCTGGCAAAGTGCTCCTGGCCGTCCCGGCTCCTGACCTGGATTTCCTCAGCCTCGCCCCGGCCGCTTTGCCGAACCCGGCGAAACAGTGCATCGAGGGTCTCCCTGTGGGCTTGGGAGATGAACTCCGCGAAATCCCGAAGCTTGAGCTGTTCGCCGCTGTGAAGGCCGAGGAGCGACCGGCCGGCAGCGTTGCACTCGACGAGTCTGCCGAGATTGTCCAGGAGCATGCTGGGCAGGGGGATATCTTCTATTGATATTCTGTGCGGTTCCGAGGGTTCTGTTCCCATGGTATCACCAAGTATAGCGTATAGCCGGTATCAGCGTGAAACCTCCCGGATATATTCGAGAAAGGCGGGGTATTCTGTAAATACCGGATAATCCGGTTCTTCACGGGTAATCGACTCGGGGGGGCGGAAAAACGCTCCCCTGTCTGCGGTTTTTATCATGGAGAGATCGTTGTAGGAATCGCCGGCTGCCAGAACTCTGAGGTTCATTGCTTGAAAACCAATAACTGCCCGCCGCTTGCCGTCCTCCTGCCGGAGGGTGAAATCAACAATACTGCCGTCAGCGTCTATAATGAGGTCATTGCAGAACAGGGTGGGCCAGTTGAGCTGCTTCATAAGCGGGGCTGCGAATGGTTTGAAGGTATCCGAGAGAATTACCACCTGCCGCTCGCTACGAAGAGTGTCGAGGAACTCAACGGCGCCTTCCATCGGCGACATGCCACCGATGACGCTCTGAATGTCCGATATTCCGAGCCGGTTCCGTTTGAGGATTTCTAACCGACCGGTCATCAGCTTCCGGTAATCCGGCTCATCCCTGGTAGTGCGGCGAAGTTCTTCGATGCCCGTGCGTTCGGCGAGATTGATCCAAATTTCCGGTACCAGGACCCCTTCCAGGTCGAGACAAATCAGATCCATTAATTCACTCTCCAATACTGGCTGCGTTTTCGTGGTGAATCATAATCATAAAGATGGTGCCCGCGGCTATCAATCCCATTGAGGGGTAAAAAATCGGGGTGGGAAGCTCGCCGTACAAAAGCCAGGCCAGAATTCCCGCCCACAGGAATTGGCTGAGCTGACCGACCCCGACGATTTGGCTGGGAATCTGCCGCATCGCCCTATTGATTAGATTATGGCCGATGATTGTGGAAACCAGAGTGAGTCCGATAACGGGAAAAACATCAACGATTCCCCTATCGCTCCACAGCTCGGCGCCCAGGGCAAGATCCGCCGTAAACGAGGTAACTCCGCCAATGAGGTATACGCCCCAGATGTAATACCAGAACGGCAGGTCTTTATTCCGGCGGGACAGTGCGAGGTAGAAGGTGAGAAACAGCATTGAAATAAACGCGAACAGATTGCCCCGGAGGTGATCGCTTCCCAGGGAGAGGTCTCCCAGGCTCAGCAGGACCGCACCGGAAATCGCCAGCGCCGTCGCCAATGCTTCCTTGGCGCCGGGTTTTTCCCCGGTGAGGAAAAATACCGCAAGGGGCATGACCACCGGCGTCATATTGACGAACAGGGTGGCGTTGGCGGCGATGGTCAGACGAGCTCCGGTATTCCAAAAAATGAAGTGAAGGCCCAGGAGCAAACCGGGGGCAAGACTGTGCCGAATCAGATGCACAAGCATACCGGCGCCGGTAATCCCCAAGCGCCGCGACAGTTCTGTGCTTTCCCGGTAAAAAAGGGGAAACATCAATATCGATGCGAGAAAAAGCCGGTATGCCGCCAGCATTCCCGGCGCCAACTGGGACTCCACGATAAAAAATATGGAAATCGCCGCGGCAATTTGGCCGGCGAACATAAGTACAATTTCTGCAAACACGGCAAACTATCTCATCGCTATGGGGTCGCGGTCAATGAGCTTATGTATTGTCTGCACCGCTCCCGTCCAAAAGCAGCTGGAGGCTGCGGGCATTCTGAACGGCTTGGCCGCGATGATGGTTGTTGAAAGCGATAAGCAGGGTCGATGAAGAGGCGGCAAGGGGCCTTAGCTCATCGGCGAATTCTTCCAACTCCTGAGGAGCATAGAGATAGTCGTAGCGGCTGACATTGGTTCCGGTCCACCAGTTCTCCCGGTTTCTTCCGTGAAAACGGATGTATACCGGGCCTGGGTCCCGGTCTCCCTCAGCGCCTCGCTTTTGTGCACGTCTGTCCCGGTCTCCCTCGGCGCCGACGGAGGCAGGCGCATGCGCAGGGCCTCGCTTTTGTGGGCGCCTGTCCTGGTCGTCGGCTTGCCGGCCGTCGGCATCCCGGTCGGTGGCTTGCCGATCGGTGCCTTGCCGGTCGCTGCCTTGCATTTCGTCGGCCTCCCGCCCGCCTTGGGTATGCCCTGTGCTCCGACGGATCATGTCGGACAGGTGACCGGGCAGGCCCGGAAGATCGGGGCAGTCCTGGTAGACCGGGAAGAGGGAATACTCGGCCATGGCGGAGAAGACCGAGGGGCGGATCCAGTCGCCGTTTCGGAATTCCACAAAGAGGGGGCACCCGCCCGCTATTCCGAAGTCCGAACCCGGGGACCCAAGGGTTCCCCCGGGCAGGATGTCCGAGGCGATTTTGTGAAACAGCGCGGCTGCCGATGCCAGGTAGCGGCGGTTCTCCGTTTCGTAGCGGAAGCTCCAGGGAAACTGCGCGAGGATGCCCGTGAGCTTTCCCGCCGCTGCCAGGGGCGAAATGCCCGTTAGGTATGCCTTGACCTGCTGTCCGAGCGAGGGCCCTGACGGATTGGACCGCTCATGGGTTAGGCTTTGGTGGGTTTTTATGCTGAATCGAAAGTCGTCGTGGCTGCGCTTGGCCATGGAGGCGCAGAGCCCGGGCTTGGGAAGACGGTAGTAGCTGCTATTGATTTCGGTAAATGAGAAGTGCTTTTGAAATTCCCCGAGGAAGTCCCGGCTCGGGGTGCCCGGGGGATACACGGGGCCGACCCAGTCGCCGTAGGAATAGCCGGATGTGCCGATAAGGATTCCCATACTAGCGTTCTCTTCTCTTTGATATTGTATGCAATTGCCCCATGGAATAATTATAATTAGGCAGAGAGGAGAATGTAATGGCCAGAAAGGTAATGAGCATCCGCACCCGTACAATCGTTTTTTCCGTCCTGCTCCCCGTTGTTTTGGTTTTTCTGCTGGCCGCAGTGATATTTACCCTTCAATTTAACGAATCCCTCGAGTTGGAAAAGCAAGTACTCCTCTGGGAAGCCCGTACAGTGGCCCGGGAAGTGCAGCTTGAAGTCGCTGAAAGCTTCGAACTGCTCCGCAATATTGCGGTCAATCCCCTGGCTGTGCGGGTAGTCGGGAGAATGGCGGAGGTTCCCAACGGTCTAGATAATGACGATTACCAGGTGCTGGAAGAGTTCGAGGAATTCCGGGAACTTATGAATCTTTCGGCAATCGGTACCAATGCCCAGCTTGTATTCGCCGCAAGCACCGGGTCAACCGGGGTCATCCTTGGCCGCGATGTACAGATCGGCGAAGGCTTCGATGTGCGCGGTCGGGATTATTTTACCGGCGCCCTGGAGCAGCAGGGCACGGCATTCATCAGCCAGCCGCGGGTTTCCGCCGAACAGTCTGCCACCCCCATTATTGTGGTGACTGCCGCCCGGGCTGTAATCGGCAGCGACTTTCGGGCCAACGGCCTCATCGCTCTGAACTATCAGTTCGATCCGATATTGGCTATTTTGCGGAACTACATGGAGACTACTGCTCTGGAGCTCTCTCTATATGACACTGTGGGCAGGAATTTTCTCTGGTTCAGATCGCCGGACGGCGAAGTATTTTTCGACCCGGCCAACCCGGTTCCCCTGAGCCGGGTTGCCGAGGAGGCGGGCGTTGTAGAAAGCGATGTTCCCGCTTTTGTAAATAATCTGGTAGTGGAAAACGAGTTCTATTTTGATGGCGTTGATCAGCGGGGTGAAACCCTGGCCCAGACTGCCCGGGTTCCCGGGACCCGCTGGTCGATTATTGCGGCTTTGCCCCGTTCCCTAGTGGCCGGCCGGGTCATTGCTTCAGTGCTGCCGCCAATAGCTATTTTTGTCGCGGCGCTGTTGCTTATGCAATTTACGGTTTTTGTGATTTATACCCGCGGCATCGTCAAGCCCCTCACTATTATCGGCGGGAATCTCGAGGCGTTAGCCCAGGCTGATGCGGATTTGACGGTGCGGGTCGATGCGAAAAACGACGATGAAATCGGCAAGGTTGCCATGTCGTTCAACGCGTTTATAGGAAAACTCAGGGGGCTGATGATTGAGGTGAAGGACGCCATCGAGAAGACCGATTCGGTGAAGCTCAGCGTGGCATCCTCCGCGGAAGAGACGTCCACTGCTATCGAGGAGATTTCCGCCAACCTGGATTCCATCGGCAGCCAGATTGATATTCTCGACCAGAATATCAACGAGAACGTCTCCTCAATCGAACAGGTGACCCAGAACATCGCCTCGGTGGACGAGCAGATCATCAACCAGTCGGCCATGGTCGAGGAATCGACGGCCGCAATCACTGAAATGATCGCATCCCTGGGAAGCGTAAACAAAATCGCCCAGAATAAACGGGAAACAACCATGGCCTTGGGTGAGGTGGCGAGCGAGGGGCGGGAGCGCCTCGAGGAAACCGCAAACGCCTTCAAGACCGTTGTTTCATACATCAACCAAATTCAGGAAATGGCCCTTACCATCAGCAATATTGCTTCCCAGACCAATCTGCTTTCCATGAACGCCGCCATCGAAGCGGCCCATGCAGGGGATGCAGGGCGGGGCTTCGCCGTGGTGGCTGAAGAAATTCGCAAGCTGGCGGAAACCGCCGGCTCGTCGTCCCAGACCATCACTACGCTGATAAAGGATATCACCGACTCGGTACACCAGACCGATCAGAATGTCATGCAGACCTCCGAGGCCTTCGGGCGAATCACCAAGGAAGTGCAGGATACCATTAATGCATTTTCTGAGATCGAAAGTTCGGTTTCCGAACTTAACGTAGGGGGGCAGCAAATCCTCGATTCGTCGAATCAGATCAACGAAGTGACGGTCAATATCCGCAACGGATCCGCTGAAATCAAGCAGGGAACCGAGAGCATGCTCCAGTCTTCGACCCGCATAAAGGAAGTCTCGGACAGGGTAACGACGGGCATGGCCGAGTCGACCACCGGAACCCGGGAAATCGTCCGTTCGATGCAGCTGCTGGTTCAGACTTCCGCCGAGCTTACCCAGATAGTCAATGACCTCAAGGACAGCTTCGGGCAGTTCAAGACCGACGACGGGGATGACGCAGAATCCGGCGGATTTTCCCGGCCGGCAGAGCGTTTGGCCGGGCAGGCAATAGACGAACTCCCATCGGCGGATTCGGTATCCGACGGGTCGGAGGATTCCGCCGGGGAAGACGTGCAGAGCTAGTAAATCGTAACAATGCAATAGGATAGATGCTCGGACTTGCCCTTGCCAAAACCTTTTTGAATCTATAAGATGGGCCTCCAAGTCGCTGTTCCCCTGAATTGCGGCTTGATAACATCCTTCTAACCATCCAGCGTTATTCTGCATACATCCACTGCTTTTCCGTAATTTGAAGCGAGTGAGCGGAATGTGCGGTTAACAGTTCAGGACCAGAGAGGTATTTGTCAGAATGAGTAATGATATCAAGAGCATGCGCAATATCGGAATCAGCGCGCACATCGACTCCGGTAAAACCACCCTTACAGAGCGGATTCTCTTTTACTGCGACCGTATCCATGCCATCCACGAAGTGCGGGGCAAGGACGGAGTAGGAGCCACCATGGACTCCATGGAGCTTGAAAAGGAGCGGGGAATCACCATCGCCTCTGCGGCGACCCACGTGCAGTGGAAGGATACGCCGATTAATATAATCGATACCCCGGGTCACGTTGACTTCACCATCGAAGTTGAACGCTCGCTGCGGGTCCTCGACGGAGCCATTCTGGTTCTGTCCGGTGTGGAAGGGGTTCAGTCCCAGTCAATCACCGTAGACCGCCAGATGAAGCGCTACAACGTTCCTCGCATCGCGTTCATCAACAAACTCGACCGGACCGGTGCAAATCCCTATAAGGTAAAAGATCAGCTTATCGAAAAACTGAGCCACAATGCGGTTCTCCTGCAGATCCCCATCGGTCTTGAAGATAAGCACGTGGGCGTGGTCGACCTCATCGAAATGAAGGCGATTTACTTCGAAGGTCCCTCGGGCAACGAATTGAAGTACACCGACATCCCAGAAGAGCTTCAGGCTGAAGCCGAATCCCGGCGGGAAGAGCTTATCGATGCCGCATCGCTTTTCGACGACGAGCTGGCTGAAGCCTTCCTGGAAGGAGAAGTCTCCAACGACATGATCCGCCGGGCGGTCCGCTCGGGAACTCTGAGCATGGACATGACTCCGGTGTTTATGGGTTCTGCTTACAAGAACAAAGGCGTCCAGCCCCTTCTCGATGCAGTTACTGCTTATCTTCCCAGCCCCCTTGATATCGAGAACAAAGCTCTGGACCTGGACAACGACGAATCGGAAGTTGTCCTCGAGTCAGATCCGGAAAAGCCCACGGTAGCCCTGGCATTCAAACTCGAAGACGGCCAGTACGGCCAGCTCACCTATATCCGGGTGTATCAGGGAAGCGTGCGCAAGGGCTCCGAACTCTTTAACATCAGAAACAAGAAAAAATTCAAAGTCGGCCGCCTTATCAAGATGCACTCCAATCATATGGAAGACATCGAAGAAGCCAGCTCCGGGGAAATTGCGGCGCTGTTTGGCGTTGACTGCGCATCGGGAGACACCTTCTGCCAGACTGGTATGAACTTTTCCATGACCTCAATGTTCGTTCCGGAACCGGTAATTTCCCTGGCTGTGGAGCCCGTCGATAAAAAGGCCGCAGACAATATGGCCAAGGCTCTCAACCGCTTCACCAAGGAAGACCCCACCTTCCGAACCTTCGTCGATCCCGAGTCAAACCAGACCATCATTCAGGGTATGGGCGAACTTCACCTCGAGGTATACATCGAGCGAATGAAGAGGGAGTACAAGGCAGAGGTCACTACCGGCATGCCGCAGGTTGCCTATCGAGAGGCGATTTCAGCGGCAGCGGACTTTAATTACACCCACAAGAAGCAGACCGGTGGATCAGGTCAGTTCGGCCGTGTCGCCGGAACCATCGAACCCCTTGAAGAAGGGGATTTCGAGTTTGACAACAAAATCAAGGGTGGCGTTATTCCCAATGAATACATCCCCTCCTGTGAAAAGGGCTTCAAGAAGGGTCTCGAGAAGGGAACCCAGCTTGGATTCCCCATCGTGGGGGTAAAGGTCACCATCAACGACGGCTCCACCCACCCGGTCGACTCGTCGGACAACGCCTTCCAGGCTGCGGCCCTCGGAGCATTCCGGGAAACCTTTCCCAAACTCAAGCCCATCATCCTGGAACCGATCATGAAAGTCGTGGTCGAAGGCCCCACTGAATTCCAGGGTAATATTTTCGGAACTATCAACCAGCGCCGGGGCGTAATTGTCGCCTCAAACGAAGACGGCGCATTCACCAGCGTGGAGGCCGAAGTGCCTCTGAGCGAAATGTTCGGTTATTCGACGGTCCTCCGCTCCTCTACCCAGGGCAAGGCGGAATTTTCCATGGAATTCCTCAAGTACGGCCGGGTGCCCCAGGGCGTGGCCGAAGAATTGAAGAAAGCCTACGAAGAAAAGAAGAAAGCCGAACAGAAGTAATTCAATTTGTGGTACACTTGAAGTGTATCGACTGAACCGCAGCGCCGGGGACGGCGCTGCGCTTTCCGCCCCGGCCCCGGCACATCCACGGGTATCCCGGGCGTGATAAACACAGGGAGCTGAACCAATGGTGAAAACAGAGTTGATAAAGCGGAGTCCTCTCCGGATTTTGGAGAAATCCATCCACGGCGGCGTCGGAGAGGGGAATATCGGCATCATAGCCTCGGATCGGGGCGTGGGAAAAACCGCCTGCCTGGTGCACATTGCCACCGACAAGTTGTTTCAGGACAAGCACGTCATCCACCTGTCCTTTTCTGCAAAGACCGACCATATAATCGACTGGTACGAAATTATTTTTAGTGAAATCGCCGAGAAGCGCGAACTCGAAGGCGTTCAGGAAGTCCATGACAGTCTGATCAAAAACCGGGTAATCATGAACTTCAGCCAGCACGGGGTAAACGCCGATCAGGTAATCAGAAGTCTCAAAGCGCTTATCGCCGACGGTCACTTCGATGCTCAGGTAATTGTGGTTGACGGGTATAACTTTGAAGAAGGCGACCCGTCCACCCTCGTCGCTCTTCGGGCTTTTGCAAAAGAGCACAAGATTTCAATCTGGGCCACCGCTGATATCGATAACAATGTGGACGAGCGCGGAATCCCCGCGGTCTTGAAGCCCTACATGGATGAGGTGAACGTCCTCATCGATCTTCAGGCCAAGGAAGATCATATCGAACTGAATTTGGTGAAAGATCACGACCGCTATGTCGATGAAGATCTCCACCTGAAACTTGAGCCCAAGACCCTGCTTATCGTCGAAGAATAAGCGCAAAAATAGCGAATTGCACATAAGGCTGTCTCGATGTGAGACAGCCTTTTTTATATCCTCAGGTTTACCCGGCAGTGCTTTCAAAATACAGGCCCTTGAGGAATACCTCCAACATGGCTTCGTACGCGGGAGCAAACTCCAGGGCAAAATGCCGCAGACGGGGGTCTTCCAAAACCTTGTTGTGGACAGCGCTGCGGCTCGCCATGGGGATGAGACCGGTGACCAGGGCAAGCTGCAGGGTGGGAAAATCCCCAAGGCGGGATTCCGGGTACCAGGAAAGCCGGTTTTTTACCACTGCGGCGATTCTATTGCTAAGTTCAGCCAGGTTGAGTTTAAACGATCGCAGCAATTCCTCGCCGGCATTGTCGTCGAGGGAAAAGGACATCAGCGGAAGCAGTCTGGGCAGCCGGGGCTGAGCGCTAAAAATCCCAACCCACCAGCGGGAGAAGTTCCGAACATCTTCCTCGGGCTCGCCGTTCGTTTCTGAAGACGATGGGTGCCCATGGGTCTCAAGAGCGCTCACCCATTCTTCCAGGTCCCCTTCGAGCAGGGCGAGGAAGATTTCCTCCTTGCTGCGGTAATAGCGGTAGAGGTTCGGCCGTGTGAACCCGGCTTTTTGGGCTATGTGCCCCATGCCGATGCTGTGATACTCCTCGCTGAGAAAGAGCTCCCCTGCGGCTTCCTGAATTGCCCGGATTCGCTCTGCTTTCTGATCGTCGCTCCGCGCCCGCTCCCAACTCATATACCGTATGCTCCTCTCACGATTGCGTCGAAGACCCTGTCAGATACCAGCCAGCGAAGGGCAAGCAGTAATCGGGCATTTCTCCCCGGGGCATAGCGGGTTTTCGGCCGGCGGCTCAGGGCGGCCAGGGCGATGGAGCGGGCAACCACCTCAGGAGCCGACGGTCTTCCCTTGGTATAGGCGTTGCGCATCGTCCGTACGGTAGCGGCGGTGTACCTCTCATAGGGGCCCTTACCTGATGTTTTTGCAGCGGAATCCGCGGCAATACCCTCCCACTCACTTTTAATCGCACCGGGCTGAATGACCGAGACATGGATGCCGAACTGTCGCGTTTCAAGGCGTAGGCAGTCCGAAAATCCTTCCACCGCATGTTTTGTGGCATGATACCAGGCACCCAGCGGCGTGTAAATTCTTCCGCCCATGCTGCTGACGTTGATAATCCTGCCGTAGCCCGTTCTTCTCATGTGCGGCAACACGAGCTGGGTTAATCGGGCGAGGCCGAAGACGTTCACATCGAACTGCCTGCGGGCCTCCTGCGGTTGCACTTCTTCTACGGCTCCGTATGCCCCGTACCCCGCATTGTTCACCAAAATATGAAGCGATCCGGCTTCCTCGAGAATCTGCGAAATTGCTTGCTCCATGGATTCGTTGACGGTCACATCGAGCTTGAGAAGCCTTGCGCCTTTGGATTCAATATCCGCCATTTTTTCTATTCGCCGGGCGCCCGCATATACGGTAACGCCCTTTGATAGAAGTTCCCGTACTGCGGCCTTACCGATCCCCGACGAGGCTCCGGTTACCAGGGCAACGAGTTGCTCAGGTTTTCTTTCTGACATGATTTGCTCCTTAAGTTACGTGCTGTCACTAAAATAAGTTACAATATGTAACTTGTCAAGGGTATTCATCCGGATATAAAAAAAGCTGTCAGGGATTGCTCCCGGACAGCCTTATTTACGGTTTGAAGATGTATCAACCGTCGGTGTTGACTTCCATATCGTCTTCATCCATCCCGGCATCGAAATCATCCTCTTCTTCCTTCGCCGGCTTTTCTTCTTCTTCCTCAACCTCTGTTTCCGCTTCGAGGCGTTCGAAGATCATTTCTTCAATCGCTTCCTTGCCTTTGCCGAGGGAGATGCTGAGTTCATCGACAAGCAGTTTAATCGCCGAATCATAGAGTTTTCGCTCGAGTATGGGAAGTTCCTTGATTTTGCTGCGGTGATACAGGGTCTGAACCACCTGGGCGATATCGGTGACGCTGCCTTTTAACAGCAATTGGCGGTTCATTTCATAGCGCATTTTCCAATCAGCAGGAGCCACCTCGTATTCGCCTTCGATAAGCTTTAGCGCTTCATTCGCCTGTTTTTTGGGCACAATCGGACGTATGCCCCGTTCATCGGCCTTGTCGACGGGAATCATAATGGTCATATCGCTGGCTTCAATGTAGATAATGTAATACTGGGTCGGCTCGCCGTTGAACATCCGTTCGGTGATTTCCGTAACCTCGCCGACTCCATGAGTCGGGTAAACCACTTTTTGAGAAACCTTATAGGTTGTGGACATGCTTATAAAACTCCTGGGGTTCTGATAATTATTTGGAATTCCTTATTGTACATAAATTTAGCCTGAAGGTCAAAGGACCGGCCCTCCCAAACCCGCAGGAAAGGATCTATTGCAAGACCGCCACATTTGAAGGAGCCGTCAATGTGCGCCGGAAAAGATATTTGAACGGATGGATATCAAGGGGGTTCGGATGCCAGCCGCCGACCGCCTCCAGGTCTATCACGTTCCAGGCCGGGCTATGGCTCACGGGGATCAGGGCGGCAGACTGCAGCAAATACTCTTCTGCTTCGGCCAGGAGCTGAAAGCGCTCGGTGCCCGCCGTGAGGTAGGATTGGTCGATGAGTTCATCGAACCGGCTGTCCGAGAAGCCCGCATTGTTCACATTGCTGCCGGTGGTCCACATCTGCAGGAAACTGAGCGGGTCGGCATAATCGGCGATCCAGGAAATGGTACCGATGGTAAAATCACCCCGGCGCATTCTGTCCTGATGGGCGTTGTATTCCAGGAACTCGGTTTCCACCCGGAGATCCAACTCGCGGGACCAGGCATTGCTCATCAGGTCGGCAATCCTCCGGGATTCGTCGCTGTCGGTGAGCACTATACGCACCACCGGAAGACCGACGCCGTTCTCATACCCCGCATCCCGCAGCAGGGCGAAGGCCTCCTCCCGGTTGCCCTCGGAAATTCCCTGAACGTCTGGGTACCCGGGAATTTGGGGGATAAGGTTCGCCGTAGGCACAAAGTAGGTATCTTCGCTGCGGATTTCACTCAACGGCAGTAACAGGGTCAGGGCCCTGCGGATGCGCTGATCGTCAAAGGGGGTCTGCTCTGCGGAAAAAAGGTAATAGCTGGTGGCGAACTGCGGGGTAATTTGCAGGCTGTTGGGGATACGCAGTTCCGACAGTAAAAAGCCGCTGTACAGCCATTGAATGTCCCCGGCATTGAACCGGGCGGTGGCTGCCCGATTATCGTCATTGAACTCAATGATTATTCTGTCATACCGGGAGTTTTCCCTGTCCCAGTAATGAGGATTCCGCTCCATGACGATGCGGTCGTTTCGCTTCTCGGAAATCCGGTACGGGCCGTTGCCCATTGGCTGCTCAAGGGAGTTCCAGTTTCGTGTTTCGAGCTGATCCGGATGGATGGCAACAAGGCTCTGATGAGCGAGGATTGAAAGAAAATGGGCGGCGGGGTTGTACAGCTCGACCTCCAGAATTCCGTCCTCCGGGGCATTAATGCCCACGCTTGCCGGATCGGAAGTTTCACCTCTCCGGAAGGCTTCGGCCCCCCGAATCGGATCCAGAAGGAACCCGAATGGGGCGTCGTCTCCCAGGGAGAGCATTTTGAGCCATGCCTCTCTGATATCTGCAGATTTTACCGGCTGGCCGTTCCAGTAGCGAGCATCGGAGTTCAGAAAAAAGCGGTACAGCCTGCCTTCTTCCAATACCTCCCAGCGCTGGGCCACCGCCGGGAGAGGCCGCAGGTTTACCGGGTCATAACTGACCAGTCCCTCATAAATGGCTGTATACACCTGGGCCTCAAGAGATGAAATAGTATACAGGGGATTGAGTTCCAGCCTGGACGGCCGCATGCTCATGATAAAATCCAGGGGAGGATCCGCTGGCGAACTCTGTGCGCTCAGCGGTAATACGATGAAAATTGATAATATCAGGCCGATCATAAGACCGGCGGGAACAAATGACCGTAATTTCAAAATAACTCCGCGTGTGGTTCAGGTTTTGAGATACCGTATTATTGTATCAATATATTCTTTGCCACGCAGGGGTTTAATAAAAACTTCGGAGAAGCCTGCGGCTTTTAGCATGGAAACTTCCGTATCGTCGCTGGTAATGGCGATAAGCGGTATGTCGGGCTTGGTTTCCCTGATTTTTCTGGCGAGCTCATCACCGTTCATCCCGGGCATGTATTGATCGAGAATTATCAGCCGATAGTCATTTTTCGAGATCATTTCCCAGGCCTCGGTACCGTCAGCCGCAAGATCGCAGTGTATGTTTGCCTTGCCCAGGTGGATTTCTATGAGTCGGCGGTTGGTAAATTCATCTTCTGCGTATAAAATTTCGGCCATATCCTAATCCTGTTCCGTTGCGAGATACTCCCGCAGACTGTTTTTTACTTCGGCCATTTCGCGTTCTATCGCTGAATAGAGCTTCTTCGCATCTTCAGTATGATTGATTTTTAATTGCAATTCCAGCCGCCGGGCCATATGAGCCAAGCGGTGGGCCGAAACGTTCAGCGCGCTCCCTTTCAGGCTGTGAATAAGCCGATGACATTCGGTTATTTCTCCTTGATCGAATTTGGCTCTCCAATCATCAAGACGATGATCCGCCTGCTCGAGAAACAGTTCCACCAGGGTTATCCGCATTTCCCGGTCCGGTATCTTCGCCTCAAGCTCATCCTGCTGAACCGGGGGAGCCTGCTCGTGGACCTCCACATCGGTTACGGGGATATCCATATGGAGATTGAGCATTTCCGATGTAAGTTCATGGGAAAAACCGATCTGATGCAGATACTGATCATTCAGGGTCTCCAGTGCGGCCTCCACGGCAGCGTCATCCCTTTTCTCATCAACCTGGTCAAACCGGCATGTGCGGTCACGGATAGCCGAAACGTGATAGATCAGGCGGCCAAATACCTTATCTTCTTCCGGCAGGCGGTAATCGATCATAACCATCATCTTCGCCATTCCCAGAGAGAACAGTTGCTCTAATACCTGCTCGGTTTGCTGCGGGAGCTCGCTGAAAACCGGCAGAACGCTGATTGCCTGTTTCGAGAAATCCCAGTTGATGGCGGAGGGCCCGCAGATCGCCCGGGATTTTAAGCGTTTTTGAGCGTCGAGCAATATGTTTTCCGCGGGAAACATAAGCCTCCCATAATCAATGGTTTTGGCGTGCTCTTCTACTATAGTCCATGGGCAGGCTCCTGTGGGTTTTTACCGATGAACATTAAGTGGACGGGGAAAAGCGCCGAAAAACAAAGGAGATATCCAGCTTTTTCTGAAGCACGGGGGAAATGATGAAACTCAATAGAACTTTATCGATATTCGCAATTCTGATGGCGTTGCTCGCTGGGACAGCGTTGACGGGTCAGGAAAGCATCGTAGATTTGCGAGAGCTCGATCTGGAATCTGTCGATTTTTCCCAGGCGCGCATCAGCATTGCCGGTCCCGGATCATTTTTGATTCGTTCGGTACAGCTGGACGGGCAAAGTTACTCGGTAATATTCGAGGAAGCAGAGGGTAACTGGATCGTTTCACAGCTCATCCCCGAAGAAAGCGCTCCGGTCTTGCCTGCAAATGTTGTGCTGGATTTTGCAACCATCTCTATAACCGAGGAAGGATTGCTCATCGACGGCATTATTATTGACGGAAAGAGCTACAGTACGACTCTCGTTCTCGGCGGCTCAGGTCTTACCCCCCCAAGCACGTTGAGCGCGGCGAAGCTGGTCGGCGCATCGCTGACCCGGGTTACCCGGGATGCGGGTCTTTTTACCGCCGATGAGGTCAACAGCCAAAGCGCACAGATTGCCAGCCTCACCGAGCGCAATACCGAACTGGTATCTCAGGTTGGAGATCTCAGCGACCAGCTGTTTAATCTGCGGGATGAAAACCAGCGGCTGAATGATCAAATGCTCCGCCTTCGCGAGGAAAAGGCGCAACTTGATACCGAGGTCGCCAGTCTCGAAGAGCAGGTTAGAATGCTCGAAGCGGCGGCCTCGGAGATTCGCGCTGCGGAAGCCGACGAAGACAGCGCAGCAATCGAGGCCGCCGCGGTGGCCGAAGCCGGTGCAGAGAGCGGCGCCGCGGCGCAAGAACGCGTATCCGAGGTCGAGGATGGGGCAAATGAGCTGCTCCGGCAGCGAATAACCGTACTTCTGGAACGCATTGCGATTCTTGAAGACCGCATTGTCGATCTTGAGACTGAGCTGGACGGGGTGCGTCTGGCCAATGCTGAAGAAGAAGCCGCATCGGTGTTCCCGACCGCCGCGGACGGAAGCGATTCAGCGGGGGAGCCCGCCGGTGACGAATCTGCCATCGACGAGTCCGCCGCCGATGAGTATTTGCAGCGCATCAGCCGTCTTGAGGCGATTATTGAAGACCTCCGGGTTGAAAATGCCCGGCTGTCGGCGGACCGCAGCAGTATTGAGCAGGAGGTCAGACGGAGGCTTCTCAGCGAGGGATTTATAGCCGCAATGCTGCCCGATCTGAACCGACGGCTGTACAGCGGATTCGAGGGAAGTCAGGCCCAATTAGGCAGCTGGTCAATGAACGACGGGGTAATGGCGCAGAATGACGCAAATCAGTTTTTCGCCAAACTCGCCCTGCCCCTGCCCCAGGAGACCCGGCCGACCCTGTACCGCTTCGACGGGCGGAGTCCGGGAGCCGGATGGGTGGGTTTTGGAATACACATTTTCGCCTCCCGCTCGGAGCGCCGGGGGTACGGTTTCGGAGAGAGCCTCCTGCTATGGTTTACCCGGGATGCCGGCGAATACGGAAATTACCGGACATATCTTGAGATCTATCGCTCCAGCGACGATATCAACATGGCACGGGTGATGAGCGCGGCGGTGGCCGAGGATATTGGCGAATGGATGGACATCGAGCTCCTCTATGAGCCCCAAGAGGAATATATCACTGTCGCCATTGGCGGCGAGGAGAAGGTCCGTTACAAGACTTGGTTCGGCATCGAAAGCGGCGTTGATATCGCACTGCGCACCCTGGATCGGGGGGAATTCCGAAACCTCGAAATACTGACCACCGACGGGGATTAACCCTTCCAGCGCAGCATGAGGAAGGTGATGTCGTCGTGAAGGGGAGTGTGCTGCCGGAACCGGTGAAAATCCTCCAGCAGCCGCACCCGAACGGTTTTGAGATCATTGTCCCGGTTGGCCACGAGAAAATCCTTTAAGCGCTTAAGCCCAAACTCTTCTCCGTCCTTATTTTCCTGTTCAATAATTCCGTCGCTGATAAGCAGTAGAAGATCGCCGGGCTCGAGGCTGTAGTGGAAGACCTCGGGATTAACTTCCTCCATGACGCCGATGGGATAGTTGGAGTCATGGCTTTTGATTTTGAGCAGCTTGCCGTCCCGGAAAATAAAGGCGAGACCGTGACCCATGTCGGCGATGTTTATGCTTCCTTTCTCGGTGTTCAGATCGAAAAACACGCCGGTGACGTATTTCTCCAGTTCGAATGTGGTAATAAAGAAATCGTTGAGAGTTGTGATGAGAGAACCCACGCCTTTGTGGTTATCGAATACTTTGATTGTCCCCCACAAAGCCGAGGTGACCAGCGAGGCTGAGACCCCTTTGCCCGAGACATCGCAGAGAGTCATAAACCAGCGGCCTTTTGCGAAGTTCTTTATGTTGTAGAAGTCGCCCCCAACACCCTTTGCCATGGTTGACGAGGCTGCCAGTTCGAAGTGGTCGCGGTTGAGATAGGAAAATTCTTTCACGACCCGATTCTGGATGGCTCGTGCCAATGCAATATCTTGCTGGGTCATTTCCGAAAGATAGATTAGCAAGTCCTGGGAGGAAAACAGCCCGGCGAACTCGCCGCTGCCGGATTTGAGTGGAAAGTAGTGAACCTCTCCCCGGTGATCGAATTGACTCATGCGTTCCGAGACGGTGAAGATGTTGGTATCGAGGTAGATGGGTTCTTCGCTGATGGCCACCCGTTCCACCAGTTCTCTTCTCATGACGTCCCGGCCGAAGGGCCTGCTGAGAAGGTCGAATAGATCCCGTCGGTTTATGAGGCCGATGCACAGGCCCTTGCCGTCGACAACCCCCACTGCCTGGATGTCCGGATCTTCGGTGAGGTCATCCGCCAGATCGAGCAAATTGGCGTCGTAGGCGACATACCACCGGCTCGATGCCAGTTTGATAATGGTTTCACCCTGGTCTTTGAATTCCCGCGCCAGCTTGAGGACCTTGCGCCCTTCGCTGCTGAGCTTCGGCTGGGTTTCGTTCAGGTCCTCCTGAAGCTCGTTAAGCAATGCGTCAAAATCATTGTCGTGCTCGGCTACCATATCGCGTTCCTCAAAACTAAGTTCGCATTCTATTCTACCATATTTCTCAACTGTCCATCAGGTCGTGGTGTTTCTTGGGAAAAATTTTCTGCGCAGCAACGCAGTTCCGGGCTTCGGTAAAGACATAGCCGCCGTTCCAGTACTCGACTGCCGCGAAAAGCGCATTGCCCCCGTCGCTTTCGTCGCTGTGTTCAGTCCGGTATGAAACATACTGGGCAAGTTCAAGATAATCGTCGGCCAACACGCATTCCATCCGGTGGCGGTTGAAATCATTCCATTCCTCAATGCCGGAAAAGCCGGGCCCCTCGTCTTCAACGATGATTCTCGCTTCCTCAGGAGTGAATTTGTACCACACCTTGACCCTCTTGGCCGGATCGCATTTATTGCCGTGCTTTACTGCATTTTTTATGACTTCGCTTATCTGCTGCTCGAGCAGGTTGAGTTCCTTGATTTCCACCGGCGCTTTTTGCACAATCAGGAGGGTGAAGTACCGGATTTGACGAAAATCGCTGGGAAATTCCTTGTAAAACATATCGCTGGTGTCGAACAGCGGACTGTCCCCGTCTACTTGAATAAGCTTGAGTTCGTTATCCATACAGGACCTCTTATGAGTTTATAAAGGCGACAGCGTCATCGATGGTTTCCTCGATGGGAAAAAAACCCGTGAGGCGGGTCAGATCCATAACTTTTTTTGCGGTGCTGTGCACGTTTGCAAGGCAAAACTTGATATTTTTTTGCTGAACGACGGCGTACATATTAATCAGGGTGCCGATTCCGCTGGAATCAAGATAATGAACGCCATCGAGATTTATGATTATGCTGGCGACGCTTTTGTCCACCATCTTTGAGAATAAATCCTTGAGCTTCGATGTGTTATACAGGTCCAGCTCGCCGATGACATCGATGATGTATATGTCCTGAACCTTGCGCAATCGTAATTCCATGTAACCCTCCGCCCTTTTTTAGGCGATTTTTACTACCACAAGAGAGCGGTCGTCGAATTGTTCTGCATCCTGCTGAAAACCTGAAACCTCTTCGAGAAGATAATTCCGTATTGATTCCGCATCAAGACTGTGGTGGCTGATGAGACATCTTACCAGATTTTTATATCCAAATTGAATACCCTGGCTGTTCCGGGTTTCAATAAGTCCGTCGGTGTACAGCAGTATGATATCTCCCGATTCGACGGGGACCTTTTTGCTCTCGTAGGCGCTTCGCGGGTCGATGCCGATGGGCGGGGCTTCGCTCCGTAGAGTCTGAATGATGCCCTCTTCCATTCTGTATATCACGACGGTCTGATGAGCCGCCCCTGCGTAGTCCAGCTCGCGTTTTTCTGCGTCAAAACCCAGGTAGATCAGATTGGCAAAGCGGTCGAGGCGGATTCTTCGGGTCACCGCCCGGTTAATCCAGTTGAGCACGCTGCCGGCGTCCCGGTCGGAGCCGGCGATCAGCTGAAATGTCGCCCGAATCATGGACATTACCAGTACCGAGGGCATTCCCCGGCCGGCGACGTCGCATAGAATAACCGCAGAGGTTCCCGCGGCACCGTTCACCGCATCGTAGTAATCGCTGTGAATCCCCTCGACTGCCTGGGTCGATGCGGAAATCTGCAGCCCTTCGGCGGACGGGATTTTTTTCGGCATCAGAAGCCGCTGCATCTCCCCCGCAAGCTCCGCTTCGCTGAGCGCCTTCCGGGTTTCGTGACTTTCGAGGAACAACTGAATGTTTTGAATCGAGATGCTGGCAAAATCCATGAATGAACGTATCGCCTTGTAGTCCTTCGGGGAAAAGCGCCGCAGTTGACGGCTGCGGGCGAGCAGGAATATTCCGTAGACCTTTCCCGAGACCAGGATCGGACAGAGCATAAGCGAGTTGATAAGTGGATGTCCGGTAAAATCTCCGTCATGAGATCCTCCATGACCGTCCTTTTGAACGGTCTGGCCCGAGAGAAATACATCCTTCAAGGGACCGTCGGCGATGCGGTATATATCATCAGCTTCATATACTTCCGAATTCCGCTGGCTCTTCCCTGCGACAGTAAATTCGGTTATAACCGGGAACTCCCCCCTGACGGCTTCCACCCTCATGATGAACTGCCTGGCGTCTTCAACGAGCATAAGGGCCGAGGCGTCGGCTCCGGCGTTAATGGCTGCCGCATCGAGAATTTCCTTGTTTATCTGCCGCGCCTGGTCTCCGTCGAGGACAAGCTGTCCCAGTTTCGAGATTATTCCCTGTATGGTTTCCAAATCGAAGTTGAGCTGACTGATGTGTTCCGTATCTTCATCGCGGCGATGCTGATCGTATAGCCGCAGAAGTAAAACGGGAATCAGGACAAACAGCTGAGGAAGAAAGACTGGGGTTCGCCCAAGCCTCAAAGCGGTGAAGGCTATCAGCCCATGGATGATTAACGCGCTTATCGTCATTGCCGCGGCGGCTTTACGGCTGATATCCTCGGCGGACGGATCGGCGGGGGAGGCGAGCCTGCTCAGGAGGCCAAAAACCGTCCAGGCTGCCGCCGGAAGCACAAGTTTGACCATAGGGGCTGTACCCGGCAATAAAAGCAGGACCAGTGATGCCCCGCCCAGACCCAGCAATGCAAAACCGCGCAGCACCGAGGACCTCGCCTGCTTGAAATTGCCGAGCCAGTGAACAGACAGCAGGGCCATGGCACTGGGAAATACCCAGCTTATAACCGCGTTGTGATCAAAAAATGCAATTGTCACAGATTGGGCGAAAAGGACCGCTAAGAGGGCATAGCCCGTCCTGATTCCGGGCAACCGGGAATCCCGGGAAACTGTCGAGGCATACAGGCCCAGGAGGGAGAGTAAGAGCATGTTACCGAGGAACACCGGATTCTGAAGAATTTCTCGCATAGTCACCACATCGTTTTTTTCCGATACTACCGGGCTGGTGTTAGGAATCAATGAATTCGGCGTTGTTTTTCCATGGCAGCCTGGGGCCCCGTGACTGGTCAAAACCGCCCTAACATGGTAGCTTCCTCAACCGCCGCAGGCAGCTTTGTCTGCGGCGTCGTATAATGTAAAAAGATATTTCAGGAGGACGGTATCAACCGCATTGCATATATCGTCATCAGCGCCCTGCTGTTTGCCGGCAGCGGCATCCATTTCACCGCCAACGCGCCCCGGGGCGACCGGTACTATCAAGAGCACCGAATGAACCGGAAAAGTCAGTCCGTGGCGTTTTTTATTCCGGAGAAAGAGGATTTCAAGCGGGTCGAGGCTCCGCCGATTCTCCCTTCTTTGGATGTGTTCTTGTACTCCGATGCTCCCGCGCTTCATTTTTACCGCAATGAGCGGACCAGGGAGGCGGTAATTGATTTTTTCGTCAGCCTCACGGGATCCGAGCAGGTTGCTCTGTCCACCATGTATTATTCCAATAAGCACGATATCCCATTCCTGCTCAGTTTTTCGCTGATGCACACCGAAAGCAGGTTTTTGCCCGACGCCGTAAACTTCAACGATCGCTCAATTGACCGGGGTATTTTCCAGCTAAACAATTTGGCATTTCCCCATCTGAATGAAGAGGACTTTTTTAACCCCGACCTCAATGCCAGTTACGGCGTGGCCCACATCGAATGGTGCCTGGGGGTCTCCTCCAATCTCGACCAGGCCCTGGCGATTTACAATGCGGGCTACGGGAAGGTGGTGCATAACGGGATCATCCCCTTAAGTACCCTGGATTACATCCAAAAAATCCATCGTTACCGCGAAGCGCTCAACGACGAATTCTACCGGTACCTGGTGGCGGAAATTCCCGAACGGGTGCTGAACCTGGCCGCGCTTCCCTGAGCCTGGCGGCGCGTGCTATGCTCGTGCCATGGTCATCATTCTCAACCAGCACATCCGCGAGGACGAAAAAGAGCATATCCGCCGCATGCTCAGCGGTCACGGCTACATTCTGCGGGAGATTGTCGGAAGCGAGGAGACGGTTCTTGGGGCAGTGGGTCCGGCCCGGCTCGATATCCGGGAGGTGGAAGTGCTGCCCGGCGTGGCCCGGGTCATACCCATTAGCCAACCCTTCAAACTGGCGTCCAGGGAGCTACAGGCGCGGGACAGCATTGTCCGGGTCGGGGAGGTGCCCGTTGGAAGCGGCCGGGTGGTGGTAATCGCCGGGCCCGGCGTCGTTGAGAGCCGGGAACAGATTATGGAGACCGCTGCCCAGGTACGGGAAGCAGGCGCAGTAATTCTCCGTGGCGGGGCCTACAAGCCGAGCAGCTCCCCCTACGCCTTTCACGGATTGGGCGAGCAAGGCCTGGCATGGTTGCGTGAAGCCGGCGAACGCTACGGAATGCCCCTGGTCAGCGAAATTGTATCTCCGGATCAGCTCGAGCAAATGAAGTATTACGTGAACCTGCTCGAGATTGGCGCGCGGAATATGCAGAATTTCGAATTGCTGAAGGCAGTAGGGTCTTCCTCTTTGCCGGTTATGCTCAAGAGAGGACCCGCAGCCCGAATCGAAGAGTGGCTGATGTCTGCCGAATACCTCATGGCTCACGGAAACGAATCGGTCATTCTCTGCGAACCGGGCATCCGGAGCTTCGAAACCTATACCACCAACAGCCTTGACCTGTCCTCCATACCGGTAGTCAAAAAGCTCAGCCATCTGCCGGTCATCGTGGATCCGAGCCAGGCGACGGGAATCAGGGAAAAGGTAATGCCCATGGCCATGGCTGCGGTGGCCGCCGGGGCCGACGGGCTCAGCGTTGCGGTCCACCCCGACCCGGAGAGCGCCCGCAGCGACGGCGCTCAGAGCCTCTTTCCCCCGATGTTCGAAAGACTGGTGAGGGACGTCCAGGCCCTCTGTCCGGTTCTCCACAAGGAGCTGTATCAGCTTCCCTACGGGTTCCCCGGTGCTGACGGAGGAGCAGCAGACCTGATTCGCGGCGAGGCCGGGAAGACGAGCACGGGGAATCTTCCGGTAGGCATCGAACAGGATCGGGATACACGCGTTTCCGTTGCCTTTCAGGGCGAAGCCGGAGCCTACAGCGAAATGGCGCTCCAGCGCTACTTTGCCAGCGACGGAAGGACCGCCGAAGGCCTTCCCTGTCCTCAATTCAAGACGGTTTTCGACCGGGTGCTCAGCGCCGAGGCGGAATTCGGCATACTGCCGATAGAGAACGCCCTTACCGGATCGATTCATGAAAACTACGACTTATTGATAGAATACCCGGATCTCCACATCTGCGGTGAAACCCGCATACGCATCCAGCACAGCCTTATCGGCTTGCCTGACGCAGACCTCGACGATATCCGAATTGTGTTTTCCCATCCCCAGGGCCTTGCCCAATGCTCAAGATTTCTCGACAGGCATCCGCAGATTGAGCGGAGACCCTATTACGACACTGCGGGATCGGTTGCCCATATCGCCAGGGAGGGCAACAAGGGGCTGGGAGCCATAGCCAACAGCCTGGCCGCCGGGGTGTACGGCATGAAGACCATTAAGGAAGGAATCGAAACCAATCCGGTGAACTATACCCGCTTTGTCATAATCCGGCGCGGTCCGAGCGTCCCTGAGCTTTCCCGTGATTCAGGCCCGGCCGACAAGGCCTCTATGGTGTTCAGCACACAGGACAAACCCGGCGCCCTGCTCAAATGCATGGAACATCTGAGCAGGAGGGAGTTGAATCTCCGGAAAATTGAGTCCCGGCCCATTCACGGTAAGCCTTGGGAATACATGTTCTATCTCGATGTGGACATCCGCGGAAAAGTTCCGGATTTTTTTGAAGCCGTCACTGCCCTGGAGGAGTTCGCCATGGATATCAGGGTTCTCGGCCTCTATGCCAGCGGATAAAAGAACCCGGCGTTTATTGAATACCGAGTTTTTTTAACTGATCCCGTTCTTCTTTTTTGGCGACATACTCGTGCTTTTTCTGACTTGCGTTATGAAGATTTCCCTTGACCGCCGCCACCTCGTTTTTTACTCCCCGGATTTTATCCCTCTCATAGCGGTTCACTTCGGTTTTGAAGAATGTGTCCAGGGCATCCATTGTCCGATTGATGTCGGAGATATCACGGGATGATTTATCGAGAAAGGAGAACAGCTGGTCTTCCGATGCCCCCATGAGCTTCTGGTAGAGGGCCGAACCCTTGGTCAGTATTCCGTTCAGGTTCTTCGTCTTTTTTATCGACGACGTCATAAATGATTCAAAATCAATGTTTTTGGTCACGTGCATGCTTGTTGCCGGATCGATGATTTCCAGTTCGTAGACGAGCCTCTCGGTTTTTCCCGAGGTCATCGAAACGATCCATTCCTTGAACTTTTCCATGAACGACTTCGGCCGGTTTTCGATAAGCGACGAGTTGCTGCGAATTTTGTCAAGAGCCGTATCGATATGCCGGGTGGAGTTCGCAAGAATCCTCAGCGCGTCAACCAGCATGGGTCTGAGATCCGCATCGGCCTTTTTTAAGGCGTTGGCCTGTTTTTTTACCTGGAGGGACGAGAGCACCTTGTCCTGAAGCAGGGCGCCGTCGGAGGTGAAGCTTTCCTGATAAATCTCCTCAATAAGTTCGGGATAGAACGGAATCGGCAGGCGCCGACGCTGGAATTCCTTTTTGATCGATTTGGTAAAAATTTCATGGGGCACCGAATTGCCCATATCGATCTGATCGAGTACCTGTTCCCGGACCTGAAGCTTGTACTCCTCCCGCTTGAACTGGGAAAGCTCCTTGAGGTTTTTTTCAAGGCGTTTCATGATCTCGCCGAGCTGATTAATGCTCGACTGAATGGCCCCGGCGGCCAGCTGATCGGAGCCCTTTTTCACCTTGTCTATTACCTCAGCAAGGGCCCTGGTGGTGTTTTTTGTCGAGTTGGTGGAAAAATCCGCAAAGCGGATAAAATTGAGGGTGGCGTGCAGCTTTTTTATCTGTTTGAGATCCATGGAATCAACGCTGAACGAGCTGTAATGGTTGATGTAATCCAGCAGCGAGGTGAACTCCGAGAGGCGGACGCTGAGTTCGTCCTCCTTGTATGATTCCCCTAACGGCGCATCCTTGGGCGGGACGATTTCAGCTATCTGATGGTCTTTTTTGTAGGGATCCTCACGGAACAGTCCCTTTTTTATCAGCAGCGAATACACGGACTCGAGATTAGTCTGATACGAACGCCAGTTCTCCTTCATCTCCGCGGTAGCGGTGGAGCTGAGCTGTTGGGCTTTGGCGGCGATGAGGCTGCGCAGTTGAAGAGTGAAATTCTCGGGCTCGGACATGATTATAGTATAATCAAATTTTCCGGTATTGAAAGACCGCGTCCTGCCCATGAGATTTCCCGGATTCCCCACAAAAAACGCCGCCTCAAGGGGCGGCGCAGTTTACTGTGACGTTGATATTACAGGCGGAGCTTCTGCAGGATTGGCTTCTTCTTTTAGCAAGCCTTATTGGGCGACGATATTCACCAGCTTGTTGGGCACCGCAATAACTTTGCGGATGGTCTTTCCCTCGGTCAGTTCCCGTATGCGCTCGTTCTCCAGGGCGAGTTTCTCCAGCTCATCCTTCGGCGTGTCGGCAGGTACCGTCAGTTTGGCCCGGACCTTGCCGTTGACCTGGAGAACCAGCTCGATTTCATCGTCTTTGGTCAGCGCCTCATCGTATTCCGGCCAGCTCTCGAGAGCCGTGCTGCCGGTGCCGCCGGCCATTTCCCACAGTTCCTCGCTGAGGTGAGGCGCGTAGGGGCTCAACAGCAGGATAAACCGCTTCCATATGTCAATATTGATGGTTTCTGCCTTGAAGGCCTCGTTGATAAAAATCATCATCTGGCTGATTGCCGTGTTGAAGTCCAGATTTTGTGTGTCCTGGCCGACTTTTTTGATGGTTTTGTGGAGGATTTTTACCAGATCCGCATTCGGTTCAGCGCTATCCATGGGTTTGTGGGCGGTTCTCCAGACCTTGTCGAGAAAACGGTGTATGCCGATGAGGCCCTGGGTCGACCAGGGTTTTGACTGCTCCAACGGTCCCATAAACATTTCGTAGAGGCGCATGGAGTCGGCGCCGAACTCCCGAATGATGTCGTCGGGGTTCACCACGTTTTTAAGGCTCTTGGACATTTTGGCGATGACCTGCGTCACCGGCTTTCCGGTTGCTTTTTCAATGTATTTTCCCTGGGATACTTCTTCCACCTCATCAGTGGGTACCAGGGTGGAATCATCCCGCTGGTATGCATGAGAGGTAATCATTCCCTGATTCACCAGCCGGGAAAAGGGCTCCTTTGTATTGACCACTCCGATATCGTAGAGGACCTTGTGCCAAAATCGGGCGTACAGCAGATGCAAGACCGCGTGTTCGGTTCCTCCGACATAGAGATCCACCGGCATCCAGTAGCGGATTTTTTCCGGGTCGGCCAGGGCTGCGCTATTGCGGGGGTCGATGTAGCGCAGGTAGTACCAGCAGCTGCCGGCCCATTGGGGCATGGTATTGGTTTCCCGTACACCTTTCTCACCGGGTCTTCCGGGCACCTCGGCTTCAACCCAGCTACGCACATTCACCAGAGGGCTTTCGCCGGTTCCCGAGGGTTTGTAGCTTTCGACCTCAGGCAGGGTGAGGGGCAGTTCGGTTTCGGGAATGGGTATGAACTCGCCCTCGGCGTCCTGTACCAGGGGAATGGGCTCACCCCAATAGCGCTGACGGCTGAAAATCCAGTCTCTGAGCTTGTAATTTACCGCACGCTCGCCCCGGCCCTGTTTCTCGAGCCAATCGATAATGGTCGATTTGGCCTCGTCGGTCGGAAGACCGGTAATAAGCCCCGAGTTCACTGAAATGCCTTTTTCGGTGAAAACCTCGCTCATGTTCGGGTGAAAGTTGCTTAATTCTACGGAGCTGGTGTCGCTGATATCCGCGGGATCCGCGACAACCCTGATAATCGGAAGCTGGTATTTTGTCGCGAATTCCCAGTCTCTCTCATCGTGTCCCGGCACGGCCATAATGGCGCCGGTGCCGTAACTTATGAGGATGTAGTCGGAAATCCAAATGGGTATTTTCTGATCATTCACCGGATTGACCGCATATGCGCCGGTGAACACCCCGGTTTTGTCTTTGGCGAGATCGGTGCGCTCCAGGTCGCTTTTGAGGGATGATTTGCGGATGTACTCTTCAACGGCGCTGCGCTGATCATCGGTGGTGATTTCGTGAACCAGCGAGTGCTCGGGAGCCATCACCATGTAGGTGGCACCGAAGAGGGTATCCGGCCGGGTGGTGTACACCTCAAGGATGTCATCCCGCCCGTCCAGGGAAAATTTGACGTTTGCCCCTTCACTGCGGCCGATCCAGTTGCGCTGCATGGCCTTGAGGGATTCGGTCCAGTCGAGGTCTTCCAGGTCTGCCAAAAGCCGCTCGGCGTACTCGGTTATTTTGAGCATCCATTGGCGCAGCGGGCGCCGCTCAACGGGGTGCATCCCCCGCTCGGAGCGGGGACCGTCGGGGGTGGTTATTACCTCTTCGTTGGCGAGAACCGTGCCGAGCTTTTCGCAATACCACATGGGTATTTCATCGACGTAGGCCAGACCACGCTCGTACAGTTTGAGAAAAATCCATTGAGTCCACTTGTAATATTCTTCCGTGTGGGTGGCGATTTCCCGGTCCCAATCGTAGCTGAAGCCCAGTTGCTTGAGCTGACGGCGGAAGGTGTTGATGTTGTTTTCCGTTGAGGTTCGCGGGTGGGTTCCGGTTTGTATGGCGTAGGTCTCCGCCGCCAGACCAAAGCTGTCGAAACCCATGGGGTGGAGAACATTGTGACCCGTCATGCGCAGGTAGCGGCAGAAAATATCCGTCGCCACATATCCTTCGGGATGTCCGACGTGAAGTCCGCTTCCCGAAGGATAGGGGAACATGTCCAGAACGTATTTGCGTTTTTCCGGCGGAAAATTCGGGTCTTCGCTGACCGCGAAGGTTTTATGATCTTCCCAGTACTTCTGCCATTTTTTTTCAATTTCCGCGAAGGGGTACTTTTTCACCGCTGATTCCTCGTACGGACCGCCGTCGGGACCGCGGTGCCGAATATCAATTAGACGAAATATAATGAGCGGCTATAGTAGCGCAAGAGTTTAAAAAATAAAACCCCCGGGTAAGGAGGTGAAACCCGGGGGCGCACTGTCGTTCCGGGGCCAGGCGCCTAAGATCGCCGAAATTGCGGATGACAGAAAGAAGCATGTGATGTCAGCAAATGCCGTTTGCTCGTTGATGACATTTTTACATGGCCGCCCTATCAGGGCGGAGCAGTAACCTAAACCATCGGCGAATAATAGTCAACATGCTTGGCGAGTAAATTTCTATGTTGTGATGATTTATTTCGGCTTCTTCCCCAGACTAGCGGGAGCCATTCTCCGCCTCCGGGTGGTAGGCTGCGGGCCGGTATTTCATGAGCTGAACTGCCTTGCTGCCCATTGCCTGTATGATGAAGGTGCCTATTCGCGTCTCGATTTTTTGGCCCTTCACCGGAAGCCCGGTAAGCTGTTCGAGCACGTAGCCTCCGACGGTTTCGGAGTTCCTGTCGTGTTCGATTTCCGTACCCAGCACGTCTTCGAGAATGTAAATCGGCGTATCGCCCTGGATGCTGTACCAGCCTTCCTGGCTGTTTTTGAATATCTTTGCGCCGTCGGGTTCTTCATCTTCATCGTAAATTTCTCCGATGATTTCCTCCACCAGATCTTCCATGGTTACGATGCCCGCCAGGCCTCCGTACTCGTCGAGGATAATTGCCAGGTTGAGCCGTTCCTCCTTGAGTCGGCGAAAGACCCGGTAGACCTTCCAGGTTTCCGGGAAATATACCGGCGGGAGCATGACGTCCGCCAGGCAGCCCTCGGTTTCGCCCCGGGCGGCCATGCGGGTCAGATCCTTTTCGAGAACCACACCGACGATATTTTCCGGATCATCCTGGTACACCGGAACCCTCGAGTGCCCCTGGTCCGCAATAAGCGGCAGGGCTTCGTCGATCTGGGTTTTCTGTTCGAGGCTAAAAACGTCCTTCCGGTGGGTCATGATTGCGTGGACCGTCACATCACTGAAGCGGAATACCGATTTAACCATGCGGGATTTGTAGTTCTCCAGAATGCCTATGTTCTCGGCGTGTTTTACCATGTGGAGGATTCCGTCCAGGGTGAAATAGTCCCGGGCCTTGGAGCGTCCGAAGCGGCTGATAAGCCGGGAGAAGGCATTGATGAACACGATGACCGGAAAAAACAGGAAGGACAGGCTCTTGATAATGCCTGCGGTCTGCAGGCAAATCCACTCGTTGTTGCGGATTGCGAACTGCTTGGGGAGCACTTCGCCGAATATCAGAATAGCCATGGTGAGGACGCCGGTGACAATGGCAAGGGGTATGTTGCCGAAGAGTCTGATGGATAGTTCCGACGTAATAACCGATATTGCCACGTTTACCAGGTTGTTTCCGATCAGAATGGTGGTCAGCAGCTTGTCGGGGTGCTTGTGCAGGTTCTCTACTATTTTGCCTCGGCGGGGATAGTGAACCTTGGTATGTTCTATCTGCATTAATGAGAGACTGGTAAATGCGGTTTCGCTTGAACTGAAAAAAGCGGAGAGAAAAAGCAGGAAAATCAGACCGGCCAGGCTGGCGATCATGCGCCGGCCTCCGGTCCGCGGACCAGGGCCGAGCCCTGTGGAAATACAGGATGCTCGGAGACCCCGGGACCGGATTGTTGTTCGCTATTCAACGTCGAGAACGTCCTTCATGGCCTTCAGCAGGGTTTCCTTGGGCAGGGCCCCGGCGGCCATTTGAGGTTTGTCACCGGTGGGAATAAAGAGGAGTGAAGGGATGCTCTGAATGCCGAAGGCAGCGGACAGCTCCTGTTCCTCATCGGTGTTGACCTTGTAGATATACATTTTGCCGTCAAACTCTTCCGAGAGTTCGTCGAGCACCGGCGCCACCATCTTGCAGGGACCGCACCAGTCGGCCCAGAAATCGATGATGGCGGGCTTGTCGCCTTCGTATTTCCACTCTTTATTTTCTTCGTAGTTGAAGACTTTCTCAAGGAAGCTTTCCTTGGTCAGATTAATTGTTTTGCTCATGTTACACATCCTTATATATTGATAATCATATATATAACGGTTTTTACATCAAAAGTAAAGCGATACCACAGGTGTTCACTGCATACTATCGAATTCCACGGGAATATTCACCGCCTGAGACAGAAAAGTTGAGAAAAATGCCGAAAGGGAACGTCGGGCCTCTTCCCGGGCTTCGCGTATTTCCGGAACGCCCTCGACGTAGTCCCGTACGAAACCGGCAATGCGCCTCCAGTTTGCCTGATCCAGTGCGAGATCCGGGTAGGGGTAATTGCTGCTGTCCGGGTCTTCTATGCGAATATTCAGGATTTGAGCCGGCGGCAGTTCGACCCGCAGGCCTTCCCCGTTACCGTCCTGGCTGGTAATACGGATATCGTCAGCCAGTTGCGCCACGTCGTAGCCCAGTTCCACATGTGCGCTGATGACCAGGAAGTCGAAGGATCCGCTGAGGGGCTGGAGCCCAGCGTCCCTCGCGAGAAAATATGCCCGGTAGTGGCGGTACTCCTCGGGGCTCAGGGCTTCCTGAACGGTGGACCCGCCGCTGCGGCTGCGCAGCAGCAGCTCTTCGAGACTCAGGTCCCTGACAAAAAAATCCTGGGGGAACACCAGCTTGTAGATAAACTCCACGGTTTGCAGCTCACTGAGGTCGCGCATTTCTTCCAGCACCGCCTGGTGGGAAGCGTTGATTTCACTGCTGGTAAGCCTAAGTGACAAAAGGTCGATGTACGGTCCCCCGAAAATCGGCGTAAAAAGCACCGCGGCGGCGGAGGCCAGGATCAGAATGAGCACCAGGATGAGTAGTATCCGGTTGGCCAGAGGATGGCGTTTGGGCCTGCTCATGATTCGCCTCCGTCCCTCGGAGCGGTCCGCCGTATCTCCACATCCATGGGGTAGTCCTCCAGCAGCTCCCGTATAATCCGTTCGGCCTGACGGTCCGCCCTGGACAGTATGCCTCGTGCGACGGCGTCCTCCACAATGTCGTTTTTGGCGTTGGCGATAACATCCTGAACTTCAATAAAGCTTATCTCCCGGCCGCTTTGCCTCAGGAAGTATTGGAAAATGGTGTCTTCCATGGCGTCTGAATACAGCACTTCGGCGGGGGGAAGGGTAATTCGGAGGGTCCTGGGGCCCGTGGTCTCGACGGCGAATCCCCGTTGAAGATTGACTCCGGCCCGCACTGCAATGTTTACGGAAAACAGTATTTCCCTGCTCCCCGCCGGAATAAAACCCAGGAACTGACTCTGTTCTCCGAAGTAAATAACATCCCGGTATATGTACTCGGCGGTATGAAGGGTGAGTACCGAGGTGATGCGCTGTTCCACGCCCCCTCTGATGGCTTCGATTCGCGCGGCCCCTCGGCAGCCTGCGCTAATAAGCGACGCGATGACAAGAAACAGTCCACAGAGTACAATTGATGCAGATGTCGCCGGCGATTTGATCTTCATGCTCGTCTTCCGAGTATAGCATACCGGCACGGGGGTTGCCATGCGGCCCCGGGGATGGTGGCAATGCAGAATCACATGATAGATGCTCAAAATTTACAGCAGCCCGACGGGGCCTCCGAGAGTTTTGACACCAAGCAGGTCGAACTCATCAGGGAAGTCTTTCGTTACGCCCGCCGCTTTGTGGGCAAGCGCTTCGTCTTTCAATTGTCATCCACAGTCATCAACGGCGATGGTTTTCCCGGATTGGTCAAGGACCTGGCCATCCTGCACCATGCGGGGATTCACGTCATTCTGATTCCCGGAGCCGGAGAGCGGATCGACCAGCTTCTCGCCCAGTTCGGACGCGAGCGGGAATTCGCCCGGGGAATCCGGGTCTCCCACGAGGACAGCATCCCCATTATCAAAATGGCAGCATTCGATTCTGCGAATCATATAATGACCGAGCTCTCGAGCCACCAGGTGAGCAGCGTTATCGGCAACTGGGTGCGCGCCAGGGCGCTGGGGGTGGTGGACGGTATCGATTATCAAATGACCGGATCCGTAGAGAAAATCGCCTTTGCCCAAATTGAGCGCATTTTAGCCGACGGGCTTATTCCCATCCTCCCCTGCATCGGGTGGAACTCCGTCGGGCGCGCATATAACATTTCCACCAATGAGCTGGCATCCCGGCTGGCCATCGGGCTCGGGGCGGAAAAACTCTTTTTTATCAGCACGGATTTTGAGCTCAAGGCCCGGGATTACTCCCTGGACATAGAAAATCCCATAGTCGACTCAGGCCGGATTACCCGCTTCGGCATTCAGGACGCCCGACGGTTCATGAAAATAAATGCCGATACCCTTCCCGGCCTCTGGCATGACATGATTCTCCAGGCCACCGATGCGGCGGAAAAGGGCGTGGACCGGGTCCATATTCTGGACGGCACTATCAACGGAGTGGTGCTGCGGGAAATATTCAGCACCAGGGGCAGCGGCACCCTGATCCACGTCGACCCCTTCGAGTCGATCCGGCCGATGGAGAATGAGGACATCGGTGATGTGCTGCGCCTCATGGCCCCGGGCATCGCCTCGGGTAACCTCATACCCCGGAGCCGCGAAGATCTGCAGGCGAGCCGCCGGTACTTCGCGGTGTTCGAGACTGACGGCTCGATCCGCGGTTGCGGAGCCCTGTTTCCCTGGCAGGATAATCGCGGTGAAATTGCCGGAATGGCCGTTGATCCCGAGGCGGGACACCTGGGAATTGGAAATAAAATTCTGCGCTACTTCATCGAACAGGCCAGGGAAACCGGGCTCGACGGACTTTTCGCCCTCACCACTCAGGCCTCGGACTGGTTTCAAAACATGGGCTTCGAGAGGGGTAGATTGTCCGATCTGCCGGAAGAAAAGCGCAGCACCTATAATGAGGACAGAAACAGCAGAATTTATATCCTGCGGCTGGGCTAAGGCGAAGGCATTGCCCCGCGGCCTGGTAATCAGCGGAGGTAGCGAATGTTTGGAAAAAAACGATCAGCCAAGGAACCGACCACTTCGGAACACGCTCCGGATACAGCGCCAGCCGAGGCTCAGGAAAAGCTCAGCGCGCCCCAGCAGGAAATCTCCAGCGAGTCGGGGAAGCGGAGCGCCAAGGACATCCAGCGCTGGAATTTCGCAGTTCATCTGTTCAAGCGCTTTCGCGACGGCGAACGGGGCTTTCTCGGCAACGGTATTCAGGGAATTCGGGATGAGTACCGGGAATACCGGGAATTAAAAGACCAGACGGCGCAAAAATACGAAACCTATGACACGGTTTTAGCCAACGCCACCGACACCAGCGAGTATTATGTGCTTCTGGTACTGTCCTGCCTAATCGCCACCTTTGGGCTGCTCGCCGATTCCGCCGCCATAATAATCGGGGCGATGATTGTGGCTCCCCTGATGGGGCCGATATTGGGATTCAGCGCCGCAGTGCTCTGGGGAAAGGGCCGGGATCTCTGGGAAACCATTACCACCCTGATCAAGGGCGCGGTGCTGGTGCTGGCCATTACCTCGGGGCTGACCTTTATACTGCCCTATGTGCCCATCGGCGAGCAGATCCTGCTGAGAACCCAGCCCGGACTCATCGATATCGGGGTGGCCATCGCCAGCGGATTGGTGGGGGCGTACGCCTATGCAAACCGGAAGATCAGCACCAGCCTAACGGGTGTGGCGATTTCCGTGGCCTTAATGCCGCCGCTGTGCACCGTGGGCATCGGGATAGGAACTCTCAACTGGCAGATGGCCGGAGGGGCGGGCCTCCTGTTCGCAATAAACATGCTGGGCATTTCGTTCGCCGCCCTGGTGGTGTTTTTCCTGATCCGCCTGCATCCCCAGGTCACCATGGACGAGGGAGAGAAAAGCCGTTTTGTCCGCAGGGCCCTGGGTCAGGCCCTGTTTTCACTTATTCTGCTGCTGGCGATTGCGGTTCCCATGGTTTTTCTCTCCTACCAGGCTATTGAGATCAACAGCCAGCGCTCGCAGATTTCCGAGCATATCGAACGGCGAATCCTCGAGCAGTTCCCCGGAGCGGAATTCGATCTGAGCGTTGAGTACGGCGAGGGCGGCTGGTCTGTGCGCACCCTCATTTACGCATCCGGCGGGGCGGAACTGACAGGTGCACCCGGGGCTTTGTCCGACAGCTTGTCCAGGGAGTTAACCGAGACCGTTACCGACCAACCGGTGGATCTGGGACTTTTCCTGTTTGATCGTCTATAGCTCCAAGGGCTGAGCTACCCCGGCAGGTCAAAATGCGTTTGCCCGACGCCCGTTCATTCATCAGTTCTTCGTGGGCCCGCCCGGCTTCCGTCAGGGGGTATTCCCGGGTGATAACCGGATTGATGTCTCCGGTGGCTGCGGCTTTTTCCAGCTCCCGGTGAATTAGCAGGTTTTCCCCGTCGCTGTTTCGAAACAGCACAACGCCCCGTACATCCGCTTCAATGCCCATGGTTTTCCGGGGTGTGACGGTGGTTTCTCCCCGGCTTCCCACTACCATTACCCGGCCTCCCGGGGCAAGCATGCTCAAATCCGCCTCAAGATTACGATCCGCCCGCATTTCGACAATGACGTCGAATCCGCCGATGCCCCCGGCCAGGGCCGCAAGCTCCCCGGGCCTGCGGTGATCCGCCGCTTCCCGGGCTCCCCAGCGGCGAACCAGCTCGAGTCCCGCCTCAGACCCGGCGCTTCCCCAAACCGGGTTTCCCAGGTAGCCGCACCACTGCAGACATGCCAGCCCGACCCCGCCGCTGGCCCCGTGGACCAGCACCTTTTCGCGGGGAACGAGACCGCCCCGGAGAACCAGGGCGCGGTAGGCGGTGAAATAGTTGACGAAAAGGCCGGCGGCCTTGTTCATGCTCATGCCCAGCGGGACGGGAAAAACCTGGGAGCTTTTTGCCAGGCACCACTGGCCGTATGTCCCGCTGATGGTCCATCCAGCATAGACCCGGTCGCCGGGCTTGAAGTCAAAAAGCGAGTCTGCGGTGCCCGCGGCGGTAGCTGTGCCCGCGCCGGTAGCTGCTAAATCGGCCGCTGCGCCAGCCGCCGTGCCCGCGCCGCCTGATGCGCCGGGTCCGCCGGCGGGGTTCCGGACCGGGTCTGTGGCCTGAGTCTCCCGGGCAGCCGACGGGGGTCCCACAGCCAGGATTTCACCGGCTCCCTCGAAGCCCGGGCAGAACGGCAGGTCCGGAGTATAGCCCTGGCTGCCCTGGCGCCGGTATACGTCCACGGGGTTTATACCCGCGGCGTGAAGCCCGATGAGTATTTCCCCGGGGCCCGGCCGTGGAGCTTCGCTGTCCTGGAGCTCCAGGGCTTCCGGTCCGCCGTAGCGTTCAACAAGTATTCGTTTCATCGGGTCCTCCTCTGTGCCGGCTGCACGTTCACAGCCGCCTGCTTTGTCCAGTTTACCCTATTTCCCGCTGTTTTTTTTGCCGGGCTGAGGATACTATGCAGGGTATGCGAACAGTTGTGCCAATAAATGATAAGTGGAAGTACGTCCCGGATTTTTCCGAGGGCTTTACCGCCCGGGGGTTTGATGATTCCGCCTGGGATGACATTACTCTCCCTCACAGCAACATCGAGCTGCCCTATAACGGCTTTGATGAGGCCGATTATCAGTTTGTCAGCTGCTACCGGCGAATCCTGCAGGTTCCCCCGGAGGCCGCGGGAAAGCGGATCGCTCTCCACTTCGAGGGGGTCATGCTGAGCTGTACGCTGTGGGTCAACGGACGCGAGGCCGGCTCCCATTACGGGGGATATACCCCGTTTACCATCGACATAAGCGCTTTGGTGAATCCCGGCGAAGACGCCGCTCTTTGCCTCATGGTCGACTCCCGGGAGCAGGCGGATATTCCCCCTTTCGGCAAGGTAGTGGATTTCCTGACCTACGGGGGCGTCTACCGTGAAGTTCAGATGATAATTTCCGGGGAGAAGTACATCGAGTCGGCGAGACTGGCGGAATTCATGCGGAGCGCCGAGGGCAGCTACCGGGGGCGATACCGGGTTGAGCTGGGAGGTACCACCGGGGAGGATTGCCTGGTGCGTTTTCGCCTGAGCAGGGAAGGTCGGGAGCTGCTATCGGTAAATGCTCCGGCCTCCGAGGGAAGGGCGGAGGTAAGCGCCGATCTCTACGGCATCGAACTGTGGGACATTGATGCCCCTACGCTCTATGACGCGAGCTTCGAACTGCTCGTGAATGGAGAACTCAATGACTGCCTGGAGATGCGGACGGGCTTTCGTTTCGCCGAGTTCCGGGATGACGGATTCTACCTCAATAACCGCAAGCTTTCCCTGGTGGGCCTTAATCGGCACCAGAGCTACCCTTACGCGGGATATGCCATGCCGGAACGGAACCAAAAAGACGACGCGGACATCCTCAAGTTCCGGCTGGGAGTTAACATGGTCCGCACCAGCCATTATCCCCAATCGAGGCACTTCCTGGACCGCTGTGACGAGATCGGCCTTGTGGTTATGGAAGAAATTCCCGGCTGGCAGCACATCGGGGAGGGCGTGTGGCTGGATCGGAGCGTGGATGAAACCCGGGATATGGTGATCCGCGATGCCCACCATCCGTCGATTGTGCTCTGGGGCGTGCGGATAAACGAGAGTCCCGACCACCGCGAACTGTTCAGCCGCACCAACGCCGCTGCCCGCCGGCTCGATCCGCTGCGGCAAACAGGGGGCGTGCGCAACTTTGCCGGCAGTGAAGTGCTGGAAGACGTGTACACCTTTAACGACTTCACCCATGACGGCAGCGCCGGCCCCGTCAGGAGCCGTAAGCAGGTGGCCGGGCGGTCCATGCCCTACCTGATAACCGAGCACAACGGCCACATGTATCCCACCAAACGCTTCGATCAGGAACAGCGTCTGACCGAACACGCCCTGCGCCACGGCCGGGTTATCGCCGCGGCGCGCCGGGCGGGAGACGTGGCCGGCGCCATCGGCTGGTGCGCCTTCGACTACAACACCCACCGGGAGTTCGGCTCGGGCGACCGGATTTGCTATCACGGGGTTATGGACATGTTCCGCATCCCGAAGTACGCCGCCGCCCTCTATGCCAGCCAGATTGATCCGGCTCGGCGCATAGTTATGAAACCCGCCAGCGTGTTCGCCATGGGCGAGAGAAATGAGGCGAAGAACCTGCCGGTGTACGTGTTCACCAATTGCGACTACATCAAGGTATTTCGGAACGGCGAGGAGCTGGGAACCTACCGGCGTAATTCCGCTGAGCTGAAAGGTCTGGCGTACCCCCCCATTGTGATAGACCAGATGGTGGGAAGCAGATTGGAGCGCCATGGTTTCTCAAAAAAAGAGATGGACAGTCTCAAGTCAATTCTCAGCCTGATATACCGAAGCGGGACTTCGGCTCTTTCGCCGCTGAGGTGGCTTCGCCTGGGTCTGATATTTCTGCGCCATGGCATATCCTTTACCGAAGGCGAGCGAATTCTCCAAAATGCCAGTACCGGCTGGGGCGACGGCGAACAGCGCTACAAAATAGAGGGCTGGTTCGACGGGCAGTGCCGCAGCGTCCGGGAGTACGGTTCGTCGGTTGCCGCTCGCCTCAGTGCCCGGGCTGACCATAGCTCTCTTGTGTCCTGCGTTGGGGGCAGGGCATGGGATGCCACCCGGGTTGAGTTCCGCCTTGAAGATCAGTTCGGCAACCTTATGCCCTTTGTCAACGAGTATCTCGAACTCGAGCTCCAGGGACCTGGCCGAATTATCGGGCCGGAGAAAACCGCCCTGACCGGAGGGGTTATGGCCGCCTGGGTGAGGGCAGGCAGTCTGCCCGGCACCCTGGTTCTGCGGGCCCGCTGCGGTCGCTTCGCCGCGGAGCCGGTGCGAATTACCGTAGAATAGCGTGTGCCCTCAGACCGCGGGGAGGCCCGCCGCCGACCCGAACACAGTCAGGCAGCCTATGGTCTTCCGGCGGACTATCTCGCTTTGTATCGTATTTCCGACGATTTTCCATTTGGCACGAATCACTCATTTTGGTATATTCTACCCGCCGCGGCGATGATGGGCTTCTGTGTTATCATCTGCGGTCCGCTCGACGCTCGGCAGGTACCGGCGCAACTTATTACCATACAAAACAAAAACGAAAAGGAGATTCACGATGGCAACCCATCAGTTTCAGACCGAAGTAGGTCAGCTTCTTCACCTCATTACCCACTCCCTGTATTCTCACAAGGAAATTTTCATCCGCGAGCTGGTTTCCAATAGCTCGGATGCCCTGGACAAACTCAAGTACCTCACCATCACCGACGATGCCATGAAAGAACTGTCCTTCGATCCCAAAATTCATCTGGAGTTTACCGAAGGAGAGAATCCCAGTCTCACAGTCACCGACAACGGCATCGGAATGAACGAATCCGAGCTCGGTGAGAACCTGGGAACCATCGCCAAAAGCGGCACCAAGGCCTTCCTGGGCCAACTCACCGGCGACAGCAAGAAAGACAGCAACCTGATCGGTCAGTTCGGTGTGGGATTTTACTCGGCATTTATGGTCGCCGACCGCATTGACGTGTACTCCCGCAAGGCCGGAGAGGAAACAATCTGGAAATGGACCAGCGACGGCCAGGGCGAGTTCAGCGTGGAAGAGGCCGGCGGAGATGACGCCGAAGCCGCGAAGCTCGAAGCCCAGGGCACCCGCATCGTCTGTCATTTGAATGACGAGGGCAAGGAGTATGCAAGCCGCTGGAAGGTTCAGGATGTCATCAAGAAATACTCCAACCACATCGCCTTCCCCATCTTCATGACGTACGAGAAGACCAATTACGACGACAAGGGAAAGGAAACCGGGAAAGAGACCGTAACCGACCAGGTAAACTCAGCCAATGCCCTGTGGAAGCGCAGCAAGTCGGAAATCAGCGACGAGGATTACAAGGAATTCTACAAGACCATCGGTCATGATCAGGAAGACCCGCTGTTTTGGCTTCACACCCAGGCCGAAGGCACCATGGAGTACACCACCCTGTTCTATGTCCCCAAAACCGCACCCATGGACATGAATTATGCCGACTACAAGCCCGGGGTCAAACTTTATGTGCGCCGGGTATTTATCACCGACGACGAGAAAGAGCTGATGCCCACCTACCTGCGCTTCCTGAGGGGGATTATCGACAGCGAAGATCTGCCCCTGAACGTGAGCCGGGAAATCCTGCAGCAAAACCGGGTAATGGCCAATATCAAGAGCGCCTCGGTTAAAAAAGTGCTTTCGGAGCTCAAGCGCATCGCCCTTGAAGACGGGGACGCCTACAAAGCCTTTATTGAGCAGTACAACCGCCCGCTCAAGGAGGGTCTCTACACCGATTTCGGCCATCGGGAAGATTTGATGGAGCTGGTCCGGTTCAAGTCTACAAAGGCCGACGGATTTGTCAGTCTGGCGGAATACAAGGACCGTATGCTGCCCGATCAGAAGGCCATCTACTATATCACCGGCGATAAGGAATCAACCCTGCGCAATTCGCCGCTCTTGGAAGCGTACAAGAAAAAGGACATCGAAGTTCTGGTGATGGATGACGACATCGATGAAATCGTTGTTCCCGGGCTGATGAAGTACAAGGAAATCGATCTGAAGGCGGTGAACCGTTCTGATGCCGGCGAAGATCTCAATGAGAAGGCCGATAAAAAGAAGGAAAAGGAAACCAAGCCGGTGGTCGAAAAGGTCAAAAAGGCCCTTGGCGACCGGGTGAAGGATGTGAAGGTTTCCGTTCGACTTGCCGACAGCCCCAGCTGCATCGTTGTCGATGAAAACGACCCCACATTCCAGATGCAGTCAATGATGAAGGCCATGGGCCAGGGCGGCGAGGTTCCGGACATCACTCCCATTCTGGAGATCAATCCGGATCATGAAATCGTTACCAAGCTCAAAAATATCGAAGACGAGGACAGAATTGCCGACGTAGCCAGCCTGCTTCTCGACCAGGCTCTTCTGGTAGAAGGGGTTCAGCTCAAGGATCCGGCGGACTTCGTGAAGCGATTGAACCGGGTTATGGGTAACTCGCTGTAATTCGGAGCGCCATGGGCCTCGCCGAAATGAGGCCGTCCGATTCTACGCCGCGCCTTGTGTGCGGCGTTTTTTGTGCCTAAAACTTGCCGCAGCCGCGCTCTTTGCCGTAGAATCAGCCCATGAAACGGATATCTTCCCTGCTGCTCCTGCTTATTCTTTTCCCCGCGCTGTTAAGCGGGCAGGATAATCCTTCCTCCTCGGACAGGTTTATCAACACCCTTCTGCCCGGCTGGTACCAGATTCAGGACGGAAGAACCCTGGAGGGCGCCCTGTATATGAGCGGGTTGCCCATGCTCATCGGCGGGCAGCTACTCGCTGTGCTGTGGGCAGAAGAATTAAACGCCGACGTCGAGTTCTTCAAGGAAGTGGATGGCCGCCACTATTTTATGTATTCGGAAAGTTTCCGGTCCGGCGGGAACGATCTGCTTTTTTTTGCGGCGAACGCCGCTACTCTCTGGGGAACATTGCTGTACAGCTACAGCCAGTACGATGTGGCGGTGCGGGAATCCTCAGGCGTCGCGGAATCTCATACCCAGCTCGGATTGGGCGAAATTCTGCTTGCTCCATGGCAGCCAAAAAACGTGTTTAATCCCCAGGTGCTGCCGGTGCTGGTCCTGACGAATCTCGTTCCGCTGTACAGTATTGTTATGGATGGTGAGGCTGAAGCGTTTTTTACCCGGGAGACCGTCCCCTTCCTGGGGCGCCAGGTCAGCCCCGCTTTGGCCTTCGGGGGCGCCCTGGCGGGCAGTCTTTTCCTTGTGAGCGCCAACGCAGGTTGGGAGGAAATCGTGTTTCGCGGACCCGTTCTCCAACGGCGGGGTCTGACCGCCTCGTCCCTGCAATTCGGCCTGGTTCATGCGCCTAATGCCCTTGGAACAAATGTGGCAGTGGAAGATACCGCCGGTCAGGTACTGTTCGCCACAGCCTTCGGATTTTACGCGGGATACCTGACCGAAGCCAACGGATATGATTTCAGGAGAGCGATGGCTCTCCACTTTTGGCACAATGTTGTTGCCTTCCTTGCGGACTACATCAGCAATCCTGACGAATCACTGATGTTCCGGATAGAACTTAATCTCCGGCGCTGACAAGCGCTGACTGGGAGAGAGCAGACACCGGTGACCGGCGGGCAGCTAGTTTCCGGTGGAGAAAGATTCCCGCAGGATAGAAAATTCCCGCGTACAGAATCCCCGCAGGAATATCCACAAAATAATGGTACCCGCAGTATACCGCCGCGACAAAAACCAGCAGGCCATTTACCACCACCAGTGAGCGCAGGGGAATTTTGCAGCGCAACGCCGTTATTATCAGCGCCATGGACAGGGCCGCGTGGGTACTGGGGAAGGCCGCCCCGAAGTGGGGCGTTCGCCGATACAGTTCAGCCATCAGCCTGGTAAAGGAACCGTGCCTGAAGGTTTCGGTGATCGCCATAATTTCCGGATCGAAGCGCCCGCCGGCAACCGGAAGCACCAGATAGGTAACGGCGGAAGCGTAAAACACCGTGACCATAGCAAAAATAGATTCGTTGAGCTTCTCCCGTTTCGCGAAAAACAGATAAAACGGAACCAGTCCGAGAGCGAAGTAATACAGGAAGTATGCTGCGTGAAGGATTTCGGAAATCCAGAAAGAATCATAGCGCTCCATCCAGACCCGTGCCGGCTGATACCCGAATAAGAACTGATCAGCGGCGGCGAATGCCGGATCCAGCAATTCGGGAAAAAACAGATTATCGTAACGGTATATCACCACGTAGAAAAAGAGCATGGTCATTAAGGGGTACCCCAGGCGGAACACGTCGAACACGCTCCGGGCGATACATGCCGGGCCGGTCAATTTTTCCGATTTCGGGAAGTATGCGTCCCCCCGGGCGAAGACAGGAATCGCCGCCAGGAAGGCCAGCGAGGGTAATAATAGTGACCATAAGTCATTTATGGATTCCGCACTGAGAAGTATCGCCGCTATGTTTAGGGCGAAGAACGCCGCGCTGATAAAATCTACCGGTAGAAAATTGAATTTGGGCATGGGCGATTCTATCAGCGTTCATCCTGCAGGAGAATGGCTTAATTAACGAAATTCCCTATGCCGGCGTTTTTTTATTCATGTAATATCCGTGAGCGTAGGTGCCGACCAGGAAGCCGAATATGGTGAACAGGCTGCCAAGTTTGCCTTCGCCCAGCATCGCCAGGGCGGTTCCCGGACATGCGCCAGCAAGTCCCCAGCCGATGCCGAAAATCAGGGAGCCGGGCACCAGGCCTTTTTTCCAGGGCTTTCCGGGGTAGCGGGCGGGCTTGAAGCTGATGAGGGTCTTTGCCTTGACCGCCTTGAGTATGAGATTTCCCGCAAGGCCGACCCCTGCGGCCACCGCGATGACCCACAAAAGCTGCAGGTCCTGAAAGAGGAACAGTTTCGGGTAGAAATCATAGGTGGTGGCCCCCGCCCGGCTGAGCAGGAAGCCGAATAACGCGCCGAGGGCAATAAAAAGGATGCGCCCGGTCAGGGACTTGCCCGCTACGATGCGCGCCCTGCTGTCTTCGCCTGCGTTGGCGGCGTTGTGGGTTATGTCGGACATATCAGCCTCCTATTCCCAGAGCCGGGAGAATATTGAACAAGAACTGGACGATAATTATCCCTCCGGCAAAGAAGCCCGCCGATGCGACTATGCTGGGAGGATTAAGCAGGGCCAGGCCGCTGATTGAATGACCCGATGTACAGCCTCCGGCCATCCGACTTCCCAAGCCGATAAGGACACCGCCTGCGCTCAGCACCAGGGCTCTGAGGGGAAGGGCGGCGGGAAGAACCGAATCGTACAGCTCTCCCAGTGAAAAACTCGGCACAATGGGCCCCGGACTGGTCAGCGCGGCAATGAGTCCTCCCAGGGGAATTCCAATGATGAACCACAGACGCCAGTTGAAATTATCCTCAAAACTTCCGCGGTGGAAAAACGGCAGCCGGGAAAACATGCCGCACACATTGCCGAAGGCGGTGCTGACGCCCAGCGGATGTCCGCTGATAATGAGTTGGAACAGCAAGTATGAACCGATGGCGATGCCGCCGACCCAGCCCTGCCAGAATATTACGGTGGTGATTTCACTCATAATCCCTCCTGAGCATATATTGTGACCTGTTTCTAATATTCTTAGAATACAGTATGAATATAATAAACCCGGAATATATACTCAAGTATATAAATAGGGTAAGTCGACAATATGCGGGGAGGACTGGGTGATCCAGGCTTTTTTGCGATTAATAGGATTCACTCTCCTGGGCTACCTGATTTTCTCCCCACGCAGCCTGCGCGAACGGCTCCTGCCGGCCCTCACTTTTGCGGTAGTGAATGTTCTCTTTCCCCTGTACTCCATAACCCGATACGGCATGAACTGGGATTCCGCTGTGCGCGCCGGAGGGTCCTGGCTTGTGTGGTTTTTTTTCATCGGCATTGGGACCCTTTTTATCCAGTACGTTTTGGGAAGGTGCCTGCTCCTGCGGCCCGGGGTTTTTCCCGCGCTGCGGGACGCGCATCGACGGGAGTTCCTACTGCTGTTCTCGATTCACAATGCGGGATACATTCCCCTGCCCATCCTCCAGGCAATAGCTCCGCCGGAGGTGACGGTGTACATGTTTTCCTATGTTCTGGCATTTCAACTGGTCTTCTGGAGCCTCGCCGTCAGCATCTTTGTCGGCGGGGGCCGTACCGACGGTGGCGGACAGACCGACGGCGGGGGCTGTACCGACGGTGGCGAACAGACCGCCGACCACGGCGCAGGCCTGGAATCCGGCGGGAGGGCATCGCTTGTGAATGAGCCGCACAGGCAGGCCGATGCCCGGCAAAGCCCCCGGATTCGGTTCAAACTCACCATGCCCCTGGCTGGACTGGCGGCGGGCCTGATTCTCGCATCAAGCGGGGTGTATCAATTGATGCCGCGGGCGCTTCTCCGGCCGTTGGAAATAATAAGCGGATATGCCATGGATGGGGTTCTTGTGGTCCTGGGCGGCATCCTGGCGGGCATACCGCACCAGCGCCTAGGCGAGCATCGCGAGTTTGTTTCGTTTATTTACATCAGGCAGCTCGCCTTTCCGGCGGCGGTGCTGGGATTAATGCTGGTGCTCCGGCTGATATTCGCTCCCGCCGGCCTGGCTTCGGGCAGGCCGATAGGTATCGGCGATACCTGGCGCTGGCTCCAACTGGTTCTGGTGCTGGAAGCGGCGGTTCCCCCGGCGACAAACCTGGCCATTGCCGCCCGAGCCTACGGCAGCCGGGAACAGCTTGAGTACACCGGAACCGGACTCATCCTCAGTTACCTGGCAAGCGCCGCGGGAATCCCGCTGTTCGTGGTGCTCGCCATGCTACTTTAAGCTGATGATGTCCCAGTCGCCCTTTTTGGCGTGACGGCGGAGCACCGGGTCGGGATTTGTGGCGACGGGATAGCCGACCTTAACCATCATTCCCAGGTCGATTACGCTGTCGCTGTAAAATGCCGTCTCTTCCAGAGGAATATGCCGCTCCCGAAGCAGCTCGTTGGTCCGCCGAAGTTTCTCGAGTCCGTAACAGGGGCGGCCGTCTACTTCCCCGGTGCAAATTCCGTCCCGGTATTCCATTTCGGTGGTGACCACATGGCTGGATGGAATCTTAAGGAACTCCGCAAGCGGGCGGATAATAAAATCCAGGCTGGCTGTGGCTAAAATAATGAGGCAGCCCCGGGCCTGGTGCTGCCTGATGAGGGCGATGCCGTCGGGGTATATCGACTTGATGATGAAGCGTAGAAATACCTCATCCGCCAGGTCATCGAGAAGACTCCGGGGAAGGTCGCTGAGAAACGGCAGGCTTCGGGGAAGATTTGCCGTGGAGGCAATGCCGTATTTAACCTGAAAGTGGAGCCACGCCGAGCGCAGCAGCATCCGAGGGGGAATCAGGCGGTGCTTCAAGGCCACCCGGGCGAAGGCGATGGTGCTGGAGCGCTGCAACAATGTGTAGTCCACATCGAATACCGCTGCCCTGGCCTGCATTGCCCTGATGTGTTGGAAAGAGTTGGAGGGGTATTCGCTAGTCTTCAAGGATGGCCGCGTCCTCCTGCTGCGTCGAGCCGTCGGCAGCGCTATTGAGCAGATCGAAGAATCCCGGAAAGGTTACCGCCGCCGCCTCGGCGTCGGTGACCCTCATTTCACCGTCGCTTGCCAGACCGGCAATGGAGCAGGCCATAACGATGCGGTGGTCGCCGTGTCCCTCCACCAGTGCGCCGCGGACCGGGCCGCCCTTAATGACCATGCCGTCGGACAACTCCCGGCAGTCCACAGTCATTTTTTTGAGTTCTCCGGTCATACAGGCAATGCGGTCGGTCTCCTTTAGTCGGGCCTGAGGGACATTTACCAGCCATGTCTCGCCCCGGGCAAAAGCGGCGGTGACCGCCAGGGCCGGAAGGCTGTCGGGAATGTCGTTGAGATCGAAGGTCCCGCCCTTCAGCGACCCCGCCGGTGGTCCTTCCACCACAATGCCGTCGCCCTCCGATTCGATGCCGCATCCCATTTTTTTCAGGATGTCGAGCACCGCCTTGTCTCCCTGGCTGTCGTTGAGGTCCAGGCCGCGGAGCACCAAGCGGCTGCCGGTGACCGCAGCGGCGCAAGCGAAAAATGTCGCCGAGGAGAAATCCCCGGGAACCGCCTTTTCAAATGCCCGGTACCGTTGGCCTCCGGGGATGATGAGGGTTTTCCAGTCCCGGTTCTCGTACTCGATGCCCTGCTCATCGAGCCACGCTGCGGTGAGTTCCGCATAGGGTTTTTCCATCAGCAGCGGCACATCTATCTGAGCCAGGCTGCCCTTGCTCATCAAGGGGCAGGCTAGCATCAGGCTCGAGAGAAACTGGCTCGTGGGGCATTCGATGCTGGTCCGGCCTCCCTTCAAGGGGCCCCGGACCACGAAGGGCGCGGCGTCGACTTCACCCCGTGTGGTGTAGGCTTCGGCTCCCAAATCCTCAAGGGCCGCAAGGAGCCGGCGAATGGGGCGCGAACGGATCTGTTCGTCGCCTGTAAAAACGCTGTAGCCCGGCGACAGGGCCGCAAGGCCTGCGGAAAGATACAATGTGGTTCCCGAGTTTCCCGTATCGATTACATCATCGGGAGCTTGATGAAGTATTCCGCCCTTTTGTCCTCCGACCCCCCGTATTCTCAGGGCGTTGGGAAAACCCAGGGCGCCGCCGGGTATCTCCTCCACCTCAGCGCCGAAAAGCCTCACCGTATGAATGCAGGACCGGGTGTCCCGGCTGTCCAGGGGGTTGGCGACAACGCTCTCGCCGTCGGCCATTGATGCGATCAAGAGGGCGCGAATGGTGTGGGATTTGGACGCGGGAATAAGAACGCTTCCGTCCAGCTTTGATTGTGAGATGCGGGCGAACATGACTGTTGTCCTTTGCTTCTTCTAAATATAGCCCCGATACCCCATGTCGGTTTCCCGGATGTGATGGAGTATCCAGTCTTTTAAAAAGTTCAGGGTTTCAAGGGTGAGAAACTTTCCGCCGTCTTCGAAGCGTTCTTTAAGCTCAAAAACGTCTATCATGAGCTTTTTATGTTCCCTGGCATGGGCGTCTTTCTCGGGATAGTCGGTGAGATTAAACAGCATTTCTTCGGTGCGGAAATGCATTTCCACGTATTCCGTCAGGGAGGTAAAAACATGGGAGAGGGCCTGTTGACCCTTTCCGCTGTTCATCGCTTCGTGAAGTTCATTTATCAGATCGAGGAGTCCCCGGTGCTGGGCATCGATGGCGGGGTTTCCGACGCTGTATTCATCGCTCCAGACTAAGAACGCCATGATAAACCTCCTCCGGCTGTGTATGGGGTGCAAATAGGGCCCATAGGTCCTATGATCTTTTTATTATATTCCGATAATAAAGCCATGGAAAAGACGATGCGCAGATTTTTTGTCCTGATTCTGATATTGATAATGACGGCTTCCGCGGCCCTGTCCGCCGGGGACGTGTACAGTGAAGATTTTTTCTGGGCCCTGAATCTTACAGAGACCTGGGTGCTCCTCGATTACGATGGGGAGAACGGCATTGTGTCCTTTTCCGACCGGGAGGGCCACGCGATAATGCAGGTAATGGTGCGCAATCCCGATGTGACCGATGATGCCTCCCAGCTGCTCGACACGGTGGTCCAGGGCCTCGGCGCCCAGGGCGACATTGCTCCCTTTGCTTTTTCCGGGCACGGAGCATCACTGGCCGACGCCAGCTGGAACGCCGGCTCGGTTCCCGTGCGGGGCTACCTGGTGGCCATCGACGACAAGCCGCTGGATTCCGGCGCCGTCCAATATCCCTACGATTACATCATTATGGTGTTCGCCCTGGAGGGCGAATACGACGTGTATCACGATTTCCTCTTGAGCAACCTGGACGGATTTGCGCCGCTGGAGCGGGAATACCACATGCCCGGTGCGGTGAGCCAATTCATCCGCTCCACCGGGGGAAGCCCGGTATCGGTCTTTGATCCCCAGCCCCCGGCTGAACCGCCGCTCTCACTGTCGCCCGAGCGCTTTAGTCCCATGGCGGCCCTGCCCATCGGCGGCGGTACCCAGGCCGACGTGGAAGCCGCCTGGGCCACCATAGAGCGCGAGGGCCGTATTCTGCAGCAGTTCGCCAATGCGCCGCCTGAAATCCGCACCATGGCCTGGCGGCGCTACTACCAAATGCTGTACACCGATGCCTACTACGATATGAGGGCGCCGGCCGAGGTAATCTCCGGCAGACTGGAAGCCCATGGGGTCATCCACAGCGAACTTCCGGCTGAAATCCTCAACTGGCTGCAGGGCTTCGGCTACCAGAGATCCGGGGGAATAAGCGATGTGGAACCCGCCTGGGTCTGCATCGCCAATGAGTCGGGAGACTGCGACTCATTGGGTCTGATGTACATGGCCCTGCTGCAGCACCTGGGCATTGATTCGGTGCTGATGATAAGCGAGGTCCACGCCCACGCCATTGTCGGGGTAGACACCCCGGGGCCTGGCGCCCGTTTCCCCTTCCTGGAAAAGCAATGGCTGGTGGCCGAGCTCACCGCCGAGGTGCCTATCGGTATGATCGCCCCCGACCAGGCCGACCCCGTGGACTGGATGGGCTTCGATCTGGATTTCCACCCAGAGTGGTAGGCTATGAATCGCGCATAGACGGTTCGAAATGCAATGGGCCCGGAAATTTCATCCTAATTTTCTTTTTCAATATTTGCCAATTTCTAAAGTGATAGTGTTAAATTTTTTTTTACTATTACAGCCATAACATGAAAAAAATAGTATATAATCCTATCGGTCAGTAATAATTGCAATGGAAATTGTACTATTCAGTTTTTGATATCCTGATAGGAGAAGCTATGAGATTAAATGTAACTAACTGCGTTATCGGAATATTGGCGTTAATAATGCTGCTAATTATAGGCTGTGATTTCGGTCCGACGAATCCCCTAAATGAAACCGGTTCAGTAAAAATCAACATAACCGAGCGAGTATCCAGGAGCATCCTGCCTGATATCTCTATGGATCCGACCAGCTATCGCATTAAACTTACCGGACCAGATGGGCTTTTGGAAGAGCAAATAGTCAATATCGGAGAGGCCCTCTTCGAAGATCTTCGGTTCGGCGCTTGGGAAGTTCAGGTGGTCGCCTATAATTCAGCCGATATTTCAATCGGACATGGGGAGCAAACCGTTGAGGTTTACCCCAATGAAACTTCTCAGGTGCAAATCTCAGTTATTCCCTATGAAGGATTCGGAAGTTTGGATTTGGAAATCTTATGGGAAGCGGATGAGGTGAGCCACCCCGAAATCTCAGCAAACCTTACCCCTTCAAGCGGCACTGCACGCGAACTAGAATTCACCTTGGGATCAGCGAATGCGCATTATTTTGCCGACGATGTTCCCACAGGATATCATACGCTTATAATTCAGCTTTTGGATAATGGCTTCCTCGTTTCAGGAGCGGTTGAAGTCGTCCGGATTATCGACCAGCAAACCAGCGCAGCCAGCCTTGAGTTTTATGACATCAATCAGGCAACCGGCGTACTGGACATCAGCATAAATACCGATCTGCAGAATCCCCTTGAAGTTAGCATCAGTGGTGCTGGAGAAACCAAATTAATAAATGAATCCATGGAACTCACTGCGTCCGTTGAGGACTATTCGGAAAATATTGTCTATGTATGGTATATAAACGGCGAAGCAGTCGGAGCTGGTATAGATTTCACGCTCGGGGACGCTTTACCGATTGGGTATTATAACGTGGATGTGACAGCATTTTCTATCGACGGTAAACAGGCGGGAAGTGCGAATGCAAAAATTCAGATTGTCGATAGTATCAACCTCGATTTTAATGACGCGTCGAACTATACCTTTTTACCATCATCCTACGGAAGATATTTAAAATTTTGGGAAGACTATGCATTTGTTGTGGACCATAATCAAAACAATGCTTTGTTGGTTTTCGATATCAGTAATCCTGATTCGCCGCAACTTCTTCAGACACACAGCAGGATTCCCGGCGTCGCCTGGCACAATATCTGCATAATTGATGGCTACATCTATGCTGCGAATTCTAAACCTCAAGGGACTGCTGAATATTCAACGGTATCGGTGTATCGTTTAGAATCGAATGGTGAGCTACAACATGTAGACTCATTAATATTCACTGCAAGAGATTCCGGATCAAAATACTGGTCATATATCTTTGAGGATAATGGGTTTCTCTATGTCTTTGACAGAAATGCCGCCGACGCATTGATGAAGTACTCGATTGATCAGTCTGGCAGCCTATCTTTTGAATCTGAGATACCCATACCCAATTTGAGGACTCCTGATGAGTTTCAAGCTATTAGGGTTGGGGCAGGGAATTTTTCGCTATCATGGCGTTTTCTGAGTGGGCAGACGTATGTTTATCGGACTTCATTTTATAGCTTGGCTGGAAATATAATTGAATATCTTTCTACCTTGGATAATGTTAGCAAAGCCATGCCTGTGCTTGATGGCTACTTCCTGCTCTCAGCTAATTATGATTTATATGATCCCTATACTGATACGCGGATTCCCCAAGATATAAGCTCCTATGATTCGGAAATTTACGCAAATCTACGATTTGGAGGGCACCCCGAGGATTCAAGGATGCGAGGAATTGATGAATTACTCTTCCGCGGCTTTAGAAATCCAGAAACCAACTCCCTGCAATTTCTCGTGCGGAAAATTAGTGAGAATGGTGTTGTCACAGTAATTGCTGATGAAGCGGAGGTCCCGGGGAATCATTACTCAATTGTTACTGCGAAGGTATACCGAGGTCGGGTCTATTTTACTTCGGGGAGCACATAATAAATACTGCGAACTAATGAAATCTCTGATATCTCTAATATTTGTATTAGGAACAATTTACTAACAACTCGCTGGTTTGTATCGAAACGTTTTGTAGTTTGATGATCTCCTTAGGGAGAGCCACAAAGATTCATGAGATTTGCAGAGAGCATTGCAAGCAACGATGGTACATGTGACATATCCGACCTGCCGACTGGATAGGCTTCGATCTGGATTTCCACCCCGAATGGTAGGCTATGAATCCCGCATAGACGGTTCGAAATGCATAATAGCCCCGGAATATCCGTCCGGGGCTGCAAATGATAAATCCTCGATATTGGAATGTTTTTTTCCTCGTTATATAGTTATAGAGACAAGTTCCGCACAGCTCAGGTCTCATTAAGGAGTACTCGTGCCCAGCGCTCACAGTACCGGCAAAACCCCTTTCTCCACTGTTTTTCTCCTGCTATCGGTCGTTCTCGCCATATTGGCCCCCGGAGCTTTGTGGGGGCAAAGTGCCATCCCCAATGATGCGAACAACTATCTTGCGGTTACGGGAGCTACTGCAAACGGAGATCCTGACGGTCTGCAGGTTGTGTTTTTTCGCATTCCACGTACTGAAAACAGCAGATTGTATTTTGCAGCCTATGACCCAGACCTAAATGATGCCGATACAGCAAATAACGAGCAACTAAATCCCCCGGATTTTGATGATGGTGGTGGCGCCCCGGTTTCTACGACTTTCTATTTGGTAGGCGGCGAAGGGGCATATACCAATCCACTCTCCAGGCAAACGGATTTCAGCCTTGGCAATGGTCTGGCCGATGCCCTCATTGGCAGCGGTCAACTCGGTTCCACGGCATACACCCGGAACACCTTTCCACAGCAATGGCAATACTTCGCATCAGCACTCCCAGCTGACGGGGAAGAGGTCGGCGATTATATATATTTCAAGGTCGTCGTCTCCGCGGATGCAAATGTCCAAAAGAACGGATTCAGGCTGGATGTCTCGCTATCAGATGCAGACAACTCAGCAATCGTTCCGGTTCCCGGTGCCCAAAGCTTTGCCTATAGTTGGAATCTGTCCCTCGTTCAAGAAACGCGAACATACAATCTTTATCCCTTTATTCCCGAAAACACCACCGGCAATATCGTCGCATTCAATTTTGACGCGGATGCTCAGGCAGGAGGAATCGCCTCTCTTACCTTGTTTGACGGAAGTGAAAGTACAAATGCTGCGATTCCAGCCTCAAACTCAGACGTCGCCCAATCAGGACCACTCGCTATTTCAGGACCAGCCGAGACTAATCGGACCTGGCGATATGAGATTGTTGAACCAGCCGGTGCGGTGTATGTGAATCCCGCAGAATTTTGGGTTGAAAATCAGGCTGGAGACCCTCTTGCAATTTTCTCTTCGGGATTTGTAGAAACAAGATTTCCGGACCATGTTGAATCGAGTCCTGCAGCAGTACAAACCGCAACCGGTGACGTGCAGAGGATTACGCACCGGGTGGTAAGCGAAACTGGTGAAGTGTTGCCGTATATTCGCACATTCAGGGTGACTTCTGATGTTGGAAACGCCATAGTTGCCGACAGCAGTGGGTGGACGGGAACAGCGACATTTCGCGACGTATCATCCGACGGTGCAGGGCTGGCCTGGGTGGAAGTCAGCAGAGGAACAGCTGGGGATGTAAATCTGAGTATCAGCGATGTGGATCCATTTCCGGAAATAGTTGCTCATTCGGGCTCGACTATTACCTTTAATGACAATCCGCCTCCGGTGCTCACTGGTCAGAACCTGCTGTTTGTAGAAAATCAGGCGATGCCGGTTCCCCCTTATCTCACGCTGACAATAACGGACAGCGGAATCAATGATCTCGTAGCGGGAAACACCTTAGAGATAAGCCTACCGGGTTCGCTCAGCGGTCTGCAGTTTGACACCTTGCACACACCTGTCGCGAGTGTACAGGGCGGGCCTACCGGTGTCGTCGGCGCAGCAGTCTGGAACGGTACAACCCTCGAAATTCCCATTACCTTCAGTCTCGATATCGCCGGCGGAGAGTTTATTCAAATAGCCGATGTTCGCTTTCTGGATAATCCGACGCCGGCGGGCTCAGGCAATCTTGTATTAAATGAAGCTGCACCTCCCGCATTCCCCACGGTAAACGATGTTCGCACAATGACCGTCGCATCGCCCAGTTCAGTTTGGGACGGAGATACAGACAACGATTGGGAAACCGCGACAAACTGGGTCGGTGATGTTCTGCCGGGTGACGGATTTGATGTTCTGATTCCCGACACAAGCGCGGGTAGCGGGAGGTATCCAGTTCTCACTGCGACGCCAGCCAATAGCGTCAGGAATTTACGCGTGGTGGCGAACGCCCGGCTTACCCTCGGTGGATTCACCATTACAAACACGGGAACCCTCGTTAATGAAGGACTAATTTTTTCCGATGGAACTGGTCCAGGTCTCGATTTTGATACCAACACTGGTACGGTGCGGTATACCGGGGGCGCAACGTTAAACGTCACTACCGGCGGGGCGCAGTCTTATGGGAATCTGGAGATTCAAGGGGGTGTTTTTACTACGCCTGGAACCCTCTCATCCACCGGGGATTTCACTCTTTCCGGCAGCTCAAGCCTGACACTAGGCGCTGATATGTCAGTTAGCGGAGATACGACCTTATCGGACGCCGACTTGAATCTTGACGGTTTCGATTTTACCCAGGACGGTGGGACCCTGATTCAAAATAACAACCTGGGGTCAGTTACTTCCGCAGGTGGCTCACTGATTCTCGACGGGACGGTTTCTATTGATATGGATGACGGCGGGGCTGTAGAAGCTCTCCCGAATTTGGTGATAACTGGGGCGGTGACATTAGCCAGCGATATTGCACTCACCGGTCTTCTCTCTATAACTGCGGGCGGTTCCCTTGATGTTTCCCCCGCGAATCACGGTATCGAATTACAGGGCAACTGGAATGTGGACGCTGCGGCTACCTTCACATCAAGAAGCGGAACCGTGACTTTTAGCGGCGCGAACGTCCAGAATGTCGCCACCGGCGGCAGCGACGCGGCCCACGATTTTACAACCATAGCATTTGACAAGGCCGGGGGATCAGTAAGCTTTACCGAAGCGCTTGCTGTTACCTCCCTGAGTTTTCCCGGGGCGCTCGCATTTGACCTGTCTATGATCGGCGGTGCTTCCATAACTAATGCGGTGACTTTTTCTAACACCGGAACGCTGACTATCGGTGATGCAGCAGGTGATACATCGACGTTTACCAGCGGCCTGACGGCCACCGCGCCAGGTTCCAAGAGCCTGGCGGGCACAATATCTTCGACCGATCAGGATCTCAATTTCGGTGGTAATGCCGTCACCTTGGGCGATGATACAACTATAAATAGTGGCACAGGGACCGTCTCGCTGGCGGACGCCAACGGCGCCTTTATTCTGGAACTCATTAGTTCGGCGTCACCGTCAGTGGGCATCGTAAACGTCAACTCATTCGATATCGATCAGATAACGGCGAACTTCTCCACGGCGTCCAGCCTGACCGCCGGTACGCTGAGCGTGAACAACGGGGCGGTTGACCTGAGTTTCACCGGCGGCATGAGCATCACAAATGCTGTGACCTTCCCTAACAGCGGAACACTGACCATCGGTGACGGGGCAGGGGACAGTTCAACCTTCACGGGCGGTTTGATCGCCACCGATCCCAGCGGAAAGAGCATCGCCGGAAACATAGAGGCTGCGGGAACCGGAGTCATCAATTTGGGGGGCGCTGCCACCAGTGTTACCGCCAATGCACTCCTGGGAGATACCTCCACCGGGCAGATTACCCTTGCAGCTGTCACCCTGGCCGACGGCGTCACATTGACCCTGGGCGCCGGGGCTGCAACGCCGATTACCACCGGGGCTATCGACAATACGACAACAGCGAACTCCTCGAACTTGACCATAAATACTACCGGCGCGGTGAGCCTGGGAGCTTTGGGGGCCACCCAGCCCATGAATGTGGTGACGATAACCCAGTCCGGCGGTACGGCTTTTACGGGCAGCGTGGATGCTGCGACCGTCACCCTGACTGATACCACCGGAACCATCGACTTTCAAGGATTGTTGACCGCTACTGCCCTTAACACTGCGTTACAAGGCTATAACCTGATTATTGACGGCGGTGCGTCGATTACCAACCAAGTTGATTTCGACAACAGCGGAACCCTGACCATCGGCGACAACCTTGGCGATACATCCACCTTCACCGGTGGCTTGGTTGCTACGGCGCCCAGCTCAAAGAGCATCGCCGGAAACATAGAGGCTGCGGGAACAGGAGTCATCAATTTAGGGGGCACTGCCACCAGTGTCACAGCGAACACACTCCTGGGCGATACGTCCACCGGACAGATTACCCTTGCAGCTGTCACCCTGGCCGACGGCGTCACGTTGACCCTGGGCGCCGGGGCTGCGACGCCGATTACCACTGGGGCGATCGACAATACGACAACAGCAAACTCCTCTAACCTGACCATAAATACTACCGACGCGGTGAGTCTGGGAGCTTTGGGGACAACCCAGCCCATGAATGTGGTGACGATAACCCAGTCCGGCGGTACGGCTTTTACGGGCAGCGTAGATGCGGCGACGGTCACCCTGACCGATACCACCGGCCTGATTGACTTCCAGGCGTTGCTCACCGCCGGAACCCTAAACACTGCTGCGCAGGGCTATAACCTGACCATTGACGGCGGCGCAACGATTACCAACAATGTGACCTTCAACAACAACGGCACCCTAAGCATCGGCGACAACGTGGCCGACACCCACAGCTTTGCAGGTGGATTCACCAGCGCAGGTCCCTCCGGCGCGCCTGCGATTAGCATCTACGGCGATTTAGACAGCACCAACGCAGATCTCAGCTTTGGCGACGCCGATACGGACGTACGTTTCTATACAAATACGACCATTAGCAGCGGTACGGGAACCATCACCCTCTATGACAGCCAAGTGGATGACGCCACCACCCTCACGCTGTCCGGTGATGAAATTGACTTGCTCGGCGGAGCGTCTTCCCTGAGTCCAGGCGGAGGAACCGCCGCTCTTATCCTTCAGGCTAGCGCCGATGGGGTGACTACCGGAGTCGGCACCGGTTCTGGAGCCAGCCTCGACCTGACCACCGCTGACCTGGGGGCAATCGCAGCCGGGTTCTCTTCGGTGACCATTGGGCGGGCAACTTCGACCGCAGCTCTGACAATCGTCGGTGGGGATATCCTTTCCAACACCACCATCCAGTCGGGCAGCGGCAGTATAAATTTGACGGGCAGCATCGGAGATGCAGCAGGCGCTATTAATCTCACACTTGATTCCTCTGCGGATATTGTTTTCGATAATGGATCCGGAATCGACGTGACAGGCGTCATTAGCGTAGATGCGGATAACAATATCGCCACGGTGGCAGCCGGCGATGTCGTAACGATCGCCTCCAACGGCGGTAATATCAACATGACTGCCGACGCGGACACATCGGGTGCAGGTGGAATCGATTTTTCCACGGATTTTACCGTCAACGCCGGGGCCGGCCAGGTCAGCCTTCAGGCCAACGATAATATTGATGTTACGGGTTTGACGTCCACCTACGCTGCAGCGGGCGATGCGGTGAGCATTGACAGTACTGCCGGCGCAGTTACCGACGCGGGCGACACGAACACCGACATATCTGGCGGCTTAGTCAATATCACGGCGTTTGGTTCGGTTGGAGCTTCAGGTGTTGGGAACGAAATCGAAACCTCAGCTGGAAGTTTGAACATCTCAAGCACGAATGCCGGCGGCATCTGGATAAACGAAACCGATGCTGTGACCCTGATTGATATCGACACTGCCAACGGGCTTATTGCCATCACAGCCGGAGCAGCCATCGACGCCATTGATGTGACCAGCCTGACAGACAACGATGCTAACGACATAACCCTCACCGCTGCAGCCGGAAATATCGAAGTTGACGTCATCAATGCCGGGCTGGCTGCCGGCGATGTGAACCTGATTGCCGACACGGCGGCTGGACAGAGCGTGACCGATGCCGATAACAACTCCCTGGTAACTGCGGATGTAGTAACCATCACGGCTCGGGATTCCATTGGAGGGGCAGCCGGACTTGATATCAATACCAGCGCGGTAAGCATCGATGCCAGTTCTACAGAGCTTGCCGATGCCGGAGACATTTGGATAAACGAAAGCGATGCTGTGACCCTGAGTGACATCGACACAGTAGCAGGGGACATCACCATTGCAGCCGGCGGGGCGATCACCGCTACCGACGTGGTAGCCACCGGCGGGTTGGTAAGCATTTCAGGTGGCGGGCAAGTTGATGCCGTTTTGGTAACCACCACGCCTGATAACGACGCCAACGACATCAGCATCAGCACCACAAACGGTAACATCAATGTGACCACCGTCACTGCCGGAACCGGCGCGGCCTCGGACGTTAGCTTGACGGCCAATACGGCGCCTGGCCAGAGTGTGGTCGATGCCAACGGCGCGGCGGCCAATATCACCGCAGAGGTGCTGACCATCACGGCTCAGGGATCAATTGGAGCCGCCGGGGCTGGCAACGATCTGGATACCGCGGCGGTAAGCATGGATATCTCCAGCAGTAACGCCGGCAGTATCTGGATAAACGAGACCGACGCTGTGACCCTGAGTGATATCGACACTGCCAACGGACTTATTGCCATCACAGCCGGGGGAGCAGTGATTGCCACCAATGTGGCGGCTACCGGAGGTCTGGTGAACATCGCAGGCGGTGGTCAGGTTGATGCCGTTTTGGTGACCACCACGCCTGATAACGACGCCAACGACATCAGCATTAGCACCACAAACGGAAACATCAATGTGACCACCGTCACTGCCGGAACCGGTGCGGCCTCGGACGTTACCTTGACGGCCAATACGGCGGCTGGCCAGAGTGTGGTCGATGCCAACGGCGCGGCGGCCAATATCACCGCAGAGGTGCTGACCATCACGGCTCAGGGATCAATTGGAGCCGCCGGGGCTGGCAACGATCTGGATACCGCGGCGGTAAGCATGGATATCTCCAGCAGTAACGCCGGCAGTATCTGGATAAACGAGACCGACGCTGTGACCCTGAGTGATATCGACACTGCCAACGGACTTATTGCCATCACAGCCGGAGCAGCCATCGACGCCATTGATGTGACCAGCCTGACAGACAATGATGCTAACGACATAACTCTCACCGTTCAGCCGGAAATATCGAAGTTGACGTCATCAATGCCGGGCTGGCTGCCGGCGATGTGAACCTGATTGCCGACACGGCGGCTGGACAGAGCGTGACCGATGCCGATAACAACTCCCTGGTAACTGGGGAAGTAGTAACCATCACGGCTCGGGATTCCATTGGAGCGGCAGCCGGACTTGATATCAATACCAGCGCGGTAAGCATCGATGCCAGTTCTACAGAGTTCGCCGATGCCGGAGACATTTGGATAAACGAAAGCGATGCTGTGACCCTGAGTGACATCGACACGGTAGCAGGGGACATCACCATTGCAGCCGGGGGAGCAGTGATTGCCACCAATGTGGCGGCTACCGGAGGTCTGGTGAACATCGCAGGCGGTGGTCAGGTTGATGCCGTTTTGGTGACCACCACGCCTGATAACGACGCCAACGACATCAGCATTAGCACCACAAACGGAAACATCAATGTGACCACCGTCACTGCCGGAACCGGTGCGGCCTCGGACGTTACCTTGACGGCCAATACGGCGGCTGGCCAGAGTGTGGTCGATGCCAACGGCGCGGCGGCCAATATCACCGCAGAGGTGCTGACCATCACGGCTCAGGGATCAATTGGAGCCGCCGGGGCTGGCAACGATCTTGATACCGCGGCAGTGAGTATGGCTATCTCCAGCAGTAACGCCGGCGGCATCTGGATAAACGAAACCGATGCTGTGACCCTGATTGATATCGACACTGCCAACGGGCTTATTGCCATCACAGCCGGAGCAGCCATCGACGCCATTGATGTGACCAGCCTGACAGACAACGATGCTAACGACATAACCCTCACCGCTGCAGCCGGAAATATCGAAGTTGACGTCATCAATGCCGGGCTGGCTGCCGGCGATGTGAACCTGATTGCCGACACGGCGGCTGGACAGAGCGTGACCGATGCCGATAACAACTCCCTGGTAACTGCGGAAGTAGTAACCATCACGGCTCGGGATTCCATTGGAGCGGCAGCCGGACTTGATATCAATACCAGCGCGGTAAGCATCGATGCCAGTTCTACAGAGCTTGCCGATGCCGGAGACATTTGGATAAACGAAAGCGATGCTGTGACCCTGAGTGACATCGACACAGTAGCAGGGGACATCACCATTGCAGCCGGGGGAGCAGTGATTGCCACCAATGTGGCGGCTACCGGAGGTCTGGTGAACATCGCAGGCGGTGGTCAGGTTGATGCCGTTTTGGTGACCACCACGCCTGATAACGACGCCAACGACATCAGCATTAGCACCACAAACGGAAACATCAATGTGACCACCGTCACTGCCGGAACCGGTGCGGCCTCGGACGTTACCTTGACGGCCAATACGGCGGCTGGCCAGAGTGTGGTCGATGCCAACGGCGCGGCGGCCAATATCACCGCAGAGGTGCTGACCATCACGGCTCAGGGATCAATTGGAGCCGCCGGGGCTGGCAACGATCTGGATACCGCGGCGGTAAGCATGGATATCTCCAGCAGTAACGCCGGCAGTATCTGGATAAACGAGACCGACGCTGTGACCCTGAGTGATATCGACACTGCCAACGGACTTATTGCCATCACAGCCGGAGCAGCCATCGACGCCATTGATGTGACCAGCCTGACAGACAATGATGCTAACGACATAACTCTCACCGCTTCAGCCGGAAATATCGAAGTTGACGTCATCAATGCCGGGCTGGCTGCCGGCGATGTGAACCTGATTGCCGACACGGCGGCCGGACAGAGCGTGACCGATGCCGATAACAACTCCCTGGTAACTGGGGAAGTAGTAACCATCACGGCTCGGGATTCCATTGGAGCGGCAGCCGGACTTGATATCAATACCAGCGCGGTAAGCATCGATGCCAGTTCTACAGAGTTCGCCGATGCCGGAGACATTTGGATAAACGAAAGCGATGCTGTGACCCTGAGTGACATCGACACGGTAGCAGGGGACATCACCATTGCAGCCGGGGGAGCAGTGATTGCCACCAATGTGGCGGCTACCGGAGGTCTGGTGAACATCGCAGGCGGTGGTCAGGTTGATGCCGTTTTGGTGACCACCACGCCTGATAACGACGCCAACGACATCAGCATTAGCACCACAAACGGAAACATCAATGTGACCACCGTCACTGCCGGAACCGGTGCGGCCTCGGACGTTACCTTGACGGCCAATACGGCGGCTGGCCAGAGTGTGGTCGATGCCAACGGCGCGGCGGCCAATATCACCGCAGAGGTGCTGACCATCACGGCTCAGGGATCAATTGGAGCCGCCGGGGCTGGCAACGATCTTGATACCGCGGCAGTGAGTATGGATATCTCCAGCAGTAACGCCGGCGATATCTGGATAAACGAAACCGATGCTGTGACCCTCACTACCATCGACACGGTAGCCGGGGATATCACCATTACCGCTGGCGGAGCAGTGAACGCCGCTAATGTGGCGGCCACCGGCGGTCTGGTGAATATTGCAGCCGCAGGCTTGCTTGAAGCAGTATCGGTAACGACCACGCCGGATAATGATGCCAACGACATAATTCTCAGCACGACCATTGGGAATATCGAAGTCACGACCGTCACTGCCGGGCTCGGATCGGCGTCGGATGTCACCCTGACGGCGAATACGGCGGCTGGCCAGAGTGTGGTCGATGCCAACGGCGCGGCGGCGAACATCAGTGCTGATGTGCTTACCATCGATGTTCAGGGGAATATTGCTGCGGCGACAGCTGACGATGACCTGGATATCAATGCAAACGCCCTGGACGTGGCAAGTACCAACGCCGGGGGCATCTGGATCAATGAGACGAATGACCTGACGGTGACCGGAGCCGATACCGCTTCAGGCGACGTGGTTTTGAACGTCGGCGCAAGCGTTACCCTCGATATGTCCGCCGCCGATACCATGACGGTTAGCGGCGGAGACGTCACCGTCAACGCCGAACTGGAAATCCTGGCTAGCGGGATTCCCAATGGAAACAGTCACATTTTCACCGACGGAAGTGTGAATCTCAATACAAACGGCACAACTGGTCAGGCAATAGGGGAAGGCCCGGCGAACGCCTTCCCTTATTCGTTGCCCTACAGGCCCATAGTTTTTGAGGATACGCTGAATGAGCTGAACATCAGCGGGCGCTTGACCAACGGCGCATTTATCATGGGAAATCCCGGCGAGCTTGCATTGGGGACGGTAAATATCACCGGAGCTATCTCCTTCGATATTTACAACGGTGGCACGATTTACCTGACCCGGGATTTGACGACCAACGGCGCTGGTATCAGTTTCGTTCAGCCGGTCCGGCTTCGTCCGACGGTGGGCAACCAGATCAACATCGCCACTTCAGGCGGAGCAGTGACATTTACCGGCACCCTCGATGACGACGATGTGGCCGGCCCGGGTACTAATATACTGGCCATTAATACAACAGCGGGAGGTCTGACATTTACCGGTGCCGTGGGATCCAACGACGCGCCTTTGGGCCTCGACCTGACTGCGGGAGCCGTCTCCATAGACGGGGGCATGAACCTCGATGCCAACGGCCTCGATGTCACCCATTCGGGGATTCTCGACATCGCCGATATCACCAATGCGGCCGACACCGCGACCTTTGATGTGATTTCCGCCGGAGACGTCACCAGCACAGGAACCGGAACGGCGACAATCGCAGGCGACATCCGCCTCACTGCCGGTAACCTAACTTTCAACAGGCCGGTAACCCTCACCGGCGGCGTAGCCCTGGAGTCCGCCGGAAACCTTACGGTCAATAACACCCTGGACGGCGCCCAGGACCTTATTCTCGACGTCGCCGGCGCTGCGCAGTTCAACGCGGCTGTTGGAACCGGTACGCCTATCGGCGACGGTACCGGCGCGGCGTTAACGGTTAACTCCGCCGGAACCACCGAGTTTGTTTCTACTCTGGAAACGGCTGAAGGGTTGAATCAGGATAACGCCGCCGGGGAAATCACATTCCGGGAAAATGTAGATATAAATGCCGGGGGCACCGCCACGGCCTTTAATGCGGACCTCACCCTGGACGGCATGACCCTGACCTCCGCCGGAGCAGTGAGCTTTGGCAATGCCCCGGGCGACATTTTGACCCTGTCTACCGCTGCGGTAGCCGTCGACACCTCGGCGAACAATTCTACGGTGACCTTTGCCGGCGACGTTCTCGGCAACGGCATAAACCTGACGGTCGACACCGGGCAAAGCGGCGGGGGTACAGTTAACGTGCTTGCCGATCTCGGTCAGGCTGGAAGCAGAATCGGAACGTTGGAGATAATCTCTGACCTTATCAATCTCGGCGGGTCAGGAATTTACAGTACAGGCGATCAAGTTTACGACACTGAACCCGGTGACTCCGGCACCCCGGTCGCCGATACCGAGGGAACGGGAACGACACTGGAGTTCGCCGCCAACGGAGCCATAGACGCCGGTGGGTCCGATATCTATTTCGACGACCTGTACATCGACATGACGGGAATTACCGTTACCCCGGCTAATGTCGGAACCATTTACACCGACCGCTTTACCTTCTTCAACGGCAGCCTGGACCTGGCGGCCGCGACACCGACCATCCGAACCAGCGACGACTTTGTCGTTCTGGGATATGCCCTGTCAAACGCCATCGATGACCCGGAACGGGGCCCTGCAGTAAACGAATGGGAATACCCGGAAATGGCAGATTTCGGGGCCTTTGACCCCGGTCTACCGTACACAGCAAGCTTCGCAGGCGGCCCGGGATTGAACGGCATTACCCTCATTGTCGATTCCGACGGATCGGCGGGTCCCGCAGGCGATGATGCCGGGGATTTTTACGTGAACGGCACCGACCTGGCGGCTACGGCGAACTGGACCCTCACGCTGCCGGACAACAGCGCTTCCCAGCCCCTGACCTTTGGCCCCTGGGGGCGACCATACGCTGTCGTGCTAAACAGCGCGGTTAGCCGGTCCCAGCTCGGGGCCGGAGTTACCGCGGTCATCAATGCCGGCGGCGAAACCGCGGCTGGCATAAGCACCGACGGCGGAAACAACACGAATTATGATTTCGCTGCGGTGTACACCCAGCCGTCGATTGCCAACGGCTACGCTGCCGTGGCGACACCCGCGGCGGGAAGCGGCTACTACGGCTGGGATTTCACCCAGACCGATGTGGAGTCGGCGGCCATAGTCAAGGACGACCTTCTGCGGGTTACATTCAACAAGCCGCTTATCAATGTCAACGGCGAGCTCAACAGCGCCGTTGCCGGCGGACTCTTTGTAGCCGACCCGGCGGACGACGCCGTAGCCTTCCTCCAGGCCTTTCTGGACGGCGATGCCGCCGCCGGTGATTCGCCGGTCGTTGACCCGGTTCAGGATATTGCCGGCCGAAGCGACTATATGCTTAAAACCATCTATCTCAGGCTGCCGGCGGCTTCCAACAGCAGCTGGCGCACCGACGCCACCGGCTCTGCGGCCCCCGGGGCACAGAACGGCGGACTCGGCTGGGCAAGCAGTACCGATTCCCTGGGCCGGCGAGACCTGCCGGCTGCGGCAACCGACTTCGGCGACCTGATACCCGACCTCCGGTTCATAAAGGGCGGCGTGTACGGCTCTGGCGGCGGCGATTACGTCATCGCCGATGAAGCCAACTCCGATGATATATTCAACCTTGCGCTGGATGAAGCCGGCCCGGTTCTCTGGCGCATCGAGGTGGGCAGGGCGGACCATGCGGCCGACACCCTGGTTCCCGCCGACACGGCGGACGCCCACAACTACTTCCGTCTGTTCTATTCCGAAGACGTGGCATTCGGGGACAGCGACGGCGAAGCCGGAGCGGCGGCGGCCGCAGCGGGCTTCAGTTACGATGACGCCCAGCCGGCGGCGGTCTATACCGACGCCGAACTGACGCTGGCAGCCGACGGCGAGCTCGGCGGGGAAATCCGGCACCTAAGCGACGGCGGGGCAGCGGTGGCCGAAGCGGTGGAAGTCAGCGGCTACTTCCGTTACAGCAATTCCCAATATTCCGCCCAGTCCGACTTCCACATGATAAAGGGCTCCCGGGACGGCTCTCCGGTGACCGATACCCTGAGAAAGAATGCGACGAATCAACTGGAGATCTTCCTGGCAGCCCGCTTCGACGCTTCAACCGCCGGACGGGAACACTGGCCCGGATGGTTTTTCAACGCGCTGGACCCCTACGGAACCGATGACGACGCCATCGAGGTATTGCGCAACAATTTTATCAGCGACCGCAGCGCCAACGCCATTGATTACCTGGACAGCACGTTCAGCATCAGCACTGCCGACAATAACTACGGACCGGGAGTAATGGATTTCACAGCGGACCCCGCGGCTACGTTTGACTTCTGGGACGTGGCGGCTCCGGGAGTCAGCAGCTTCTTTGTCCAGAGCGCGCCTTTTATCCGAGGGGATTTTACCCCGCCTGCAAGCGACTGGTCGCAGAATCACATTCCTACGACCCATGAAATAATCATCGGCGATCAGGACTCGGACCAGCAGATGGATCGGCTTGAGCTGTTTATCCAGGACAATTTCTACGCAAAACCCTGGGACTTCGTCAGCAGCGAAGACAACAGTTTCGCCGACGGTACCTGGAATCCCAATACCGAACACCCCGACACCCGGACCATTGCCGACACCGGCGCGGCAGCCGCTGCAGTCCCCAGAGGGGTACGGGACAATTCCTTTGGATATTCCGGGACCGGTGCCGAACTGGAGGGTTTCCGTATCGGCGTCATCGGAGCCTCCCATTCCGACGCCCGGGCGGTGGCGGATTTTACTACCCAGTCATTCGATACCCAGATTCAGAATGCCCTGTTTAACCGAATCATTCCGAATATTATCTCGGTGAGAAGCGACCCCTACTTTTCCCTGAACTTTGAGGAATCGGACTTCTCGTGGAACACCGAGGTGGAACTGTACATGACCTACAATGCCTCCCGAGGCTGGGTGACGGACCTGGCGGGAAACCTCATGCCTTCCTCGGGTTTTACCCCGTCGGGCGCCGGCGATCCCTTTGAGAACCTGCTTACGCCGGCCCGATACAGCCAGAATCCCTTCGAGGATAATCTGGGAGAGTCGGGGAAACTTATCGCCATTGAGCGTACGCCCCCGGAAATTCTTTTGACCCTGGGAGCCGTAGGCGGACGGCGCATATTTCTTCAGTTCACCGAGCCGGTTTTTGGCAGTCCGGCCCTCGACGAGCAAATCGCCGCCAACGATTTCCTCTTCGAGGACGGCAGCAATTCGGTGGTCGGCATCGAGTTCGTCGATACCAACACCGACATCGGAAGCGTTCCCGGGGTTGAGAGTCTGTATCTGATACTCAGTAATCCCCTGACCCCCGATATGATCATGAAAACCAGCATCATAGAGGCTGCGGCCAACGGAGAAATCTGGGACAAGGCCCAAAACTCATACCGGGACGCCGACAGGAAGCCTGTAAGCGATGTGGGCATCGGTATAATCGAGCCGGTGTTCGCCACTGACGGAATCCAGCAGGACGACAGCAGGGGCGGCGGTTTTACATCACTCCGGGAATTCGACGGCGAGGGCTTCCTGGACGATTTGGATATTACACTCTCGGCCTCCTTCGTAGAGGATTTCCCCGCGGATCTCATCGATCTGCCGGTGAACCTGCTCTACGATTTTTCCGTGGCCGACTCATTTCTGAGCCTGCTTCCCGGCGGAGGCCGCGGCGAGTTCTGGTCGCCTGTGCTGGTACCCGCTCTGGTTACCGCGCCCAACACTTCCGCGCGGCGGGCCTCCTCCCTGGGAGTTGACGGGGCAATTCGGGACTACCGGATTAATGCCGGCGACCCGGAGATGCAGCGCGGCGAGCTGTTGGAGTTTATTTTTGAGGTCGGCAACCTGCCGGCGGCCACTGTTGACGACCCCGACGACCCGCTGTCCCTCCGGCCCTGGCGTATCGCCATCGGTGGCATAGTCGAGCAGAGGGGCGGGGCGACCATTTTGAACAACGTGATCAATCCGGACAACGGCGATCAGACCGTGCTGAATTACCGTATTGACCGCCCCGGCATGGTTGTAATAAACGTGTTCACCCTGGACGGCGATCTTGTGAGAATTCTCCAACGCGGTCGTCAAGGCGAAGGCCTCTACAACATCGCCTGGGACGGCACCAATAATTCGGGAGACATCGTAGCCCGGGGATTCTATTTCATCCGCATTGTTGCCCCGGGAGTCGATGAAGTCAGAAAGGTATTAGTCGTGAGATAGCCCGCCGGATTTCTACTGGTCTTCGATATCCGGCGTGTAGGTCAGTGAAGGACTGGCCACAAGAATGCTGCCGGCGTCCAGAAGGTAAACGCTGTCTCCCTGGCTCGGGGAGTAGGGGCCTGTTCCAAGGGCCGAAGCGCTAATCGACAGTTCAATGACCGCTTCCCGGGGGTCCGCCGGCATGGTTGAAAGCAGGTTCGGCGCGTCGATGGTTATTTCCGTCCATCCGCCGGATGCATCGGTTGTGGAAAAATTGGCGCTGTAGCTGCGGTTGGCCAGGCTGTCGCTTTGTATATTGCGGATGCCGATGTTTACCGCCTCTGAGGCGAACCGGTTCGCCGTTGCGGCTGCCGACGGGTCCTGGAGAATAAACAGGGAAAAGGTATAGGTTCCTCCACCGGCCAGGTCCGGCCGGCCCTCGGCGGCGAAGGGAATAAGCAGCTTAACCGAGTAGTCGGCTTCCGCGGCCAGGAACCGGATATTATCCAGTTCAGCAATAAAGCGCTGGGTTCCCAGCGTATCTCCAAGGTAAAGCCTGCGGTATGCAGCATCGGCCTGCATGAAGTTCCCTTTTTCTTCGGGTAAATCTCCGGGAAAAAACACCGCCTGATTGTCTCTGATGCCCGGGAGGTCGAAGGCGTAGGGAGCCGGGTTGGCGTCTGCAGTTCCCCCTCCGGCAAAGCCGATGGCGTCGCCGTCGTCGAATTGAAAGACCAGGGGGTTTTCGCTTCGGAACAGGAAATCCATATGGAAAACATAGCTGTTAACCAGGGGATCTGCCCACGAGCTGACATTAGCCGAGAGGTCGACGAAAACCCGCTCCAATTCGGTGTCGCCGTCTGTGTCATCCAGATCGACGAAATTTAGCCGCAGGTCACCGCCGCCGGCGTCCAGTATGGAATAGTTTGCGTTGTCGTCGTCATAGCTGTCGAACCATGAGGCGGCATTTGGTCCGATATTGGCGTCGTCGCTGCCCAAAAACCCCGTGCTTGACTGCTGGAAATCCCCGTTGGCGAACTGATTCTTCACTTCCAAACGGTAGATTGCCGGCGCTCCTCCCCCGGGACCCTCCGGCAGCTCCGTATACCCGGCGGCTGCCTGGGCGCTGATAAGGTCGGGGCCGCTGAGGGGTTCAAAAGTGACGAAGTTATTACCCGCTGTCTCAGTGGTTTGATTCGTATTGTCCCAAGAATAGGAAGCGAACCAGCCGCTGTCGGAATCGGCTCCCGAACCGAACGGGAAATCCCCGATGAGATTGAGACCTTCATATTCAGCAAAACGGTTTACCGGGTCGCATGACAGCAGGGCTGCCGAGGCAAGGAGGATAAGGCATGCGTACAGTAATACCGCGGCGGGTTTTTTCATCATACTAAAGTATATATCATTTAACGGAATGGATTTCAAAAAAAGAGGCCGCATCCTTCAGCCCTTCAAGGAGGATAAATGAACCGAAACGGTGAAATCCTAAGAATCAGTTCTGCTGAAGTATGCGACCCCGGGCCATGAGCGGAAGGTAACCATCCCACCGCCTGCCGGCGCTGTGTAGCGCTTACTTAAATATAATTCAAAACTTCTTCGCCGTGGGAATCAGTCTTTACTTTTTTAAAGACTTTTTGTATAATCCCGACCTCATCAATGACAAAGGTATAGCGAAACGCTCCTTCGGTCACCTTTCCGTACATGTTCTTTTCCCCGTATGCTCCGAAGGCCTTGTGAATGGTCAGATCCTTATCAACCAGCAGATCAAAGGGGAGGGAGAATTTCTCAATGAAGTTCTGGTGGCTTTTTTCACCGTCCCGGCTGACCCCAAGGACTACTGCGCCGCGGCTTTGAATTTCACCGTAGTTGTCCCTGAGTGAGCAGGCTTCTTTTGTGCAACCCGGGGTATTGTCTTTCGGATAAAAGTACAGCACCACTTTTTTTCCTTTCAGATCAGACAGGCTGACGGTTTCTCCCCGCTGATTTGTTCCGCTAAATTCCGGGGCTTTTTGACCGGCCTCGGGTACAGGAAGTTTTTCCATGATTTTCTCCTAGAGATTATGTGACAGCGTGAAATATACTGAGGCCCGGGCGCAGGGCATAGGGAATTTCCCGCAAAAACACCGCGCCGGCTGCGGCGCGGTTTCGGCGCGGTGAGGGAATGTTGATTACATGCTGCGGCGGGGTCTTGGCGCCCGGCCGCGGAGGCGCGCGGAGGCCGGACCTTAGCGTTGCCCCGCACAGGCCGCGCAGTAGAGGAACCGCGCGTGGCCCAGACCTTAGGGTTGCCCTGCACAGGCGTGGCCGTAGCGGAACCGCGCGGTGGTCCGGACCTTAGGGTTGCCGCGCACAGGCCGGGCAGTAGCGGTGCCGCGCAGTGGCGTGGCAGTAGCGGAACCGCGCGTGGCCCAGACCTTAGGGTTGCCCCGCACATGCCGGGCAGTAGCGGAACCGCGCGGTGGCATGGCTGTAGCGGTGCCGCGCGGAGGCCCGGCCAAAGCGGAACCGCGCGTGGCCCAGACCTCAGCGCCGGGGCAGAGAGGCCGGCGGGCTACTTGAAGAGATTGCTGAAAAACTCCTCGGCCTGTTTTGCGGCTTTTTCTACCCCTTCCTGGAGGTTTTCCCCGAGATTGTTGAGGGTTTTCGCCAGCGGATCCTGACTGCGCTTTAGGTCGTCCTTGTACTGCCGGTATGCCTGCTCAAAGTCTCCCTTGAAATTGTAGCCCTCATCGGAGTCCCGGCGCAGATAATTGTCCGCGAGAATTTCGGCGTATTTTCCGTCGTCAACCCAGTTCTTTAGCTCCTTTACCCGCAAGACGGGAAACGGATGGGTCTGGCCCAGGAGATTGAGCAGCTTGTAGACTCCGTCAATCAGGTTCCCGTGAGATTCGTACTCATCGGCCTGGGTCATAAAGTCGTCGATGTTCATCTGCTCGCTTTCCACTCCTCCGGCGAATTTCATCAGCTTTCCGTACTGCACTTCGGGTTTTTGAAGAACCAGCAGCGCCGCCCGGTCGCAGCTCAGTTCGCTTTTCCGGCTCCATTCCAGGAGGGCGATGCTGACAGCGAGCAGTACAGCCCGGCTGAAGGGAAGCATTTGAAGTATGCCGGCGCCGGCGGTCAAAAGGAGCTGGCGCAGGATGTATTCCATGGTCTTGTACAGCGAATGGCCGCTGAGGATGTGCCCCATTTCATGGGCTATTACCCCCAGAAGCTCGTCCTCGCTGAAATGACGGGCCAGATCGCTATTGATAACGATAAAGGGCTTATCAACTCCCACCGCAAAGGCGTTGAGAACCGGGGCATTGGTGACAAAAATATCGGGCACGTAATCGCTGTCCAGAATGCGGGTGGCCTCTCCGAGCATGGCGTGCACCTTCGGATACTGGGTTTCGCTGCAGCGCACGGCGCCCCCCATAAAATACAGCCACAGGCGCTTTTCCCCCGCCAAACCGATGATGAACTTGATCACCTGGTCAAAACCCGGCACTGCCCGCAGGGCATTCAATGCGGCCCGGTCCGCAGGATGTTCCCAAGCCTTGGGTGAAATGCCCGTCAGAATTCTGCGTTCTCCGTCGATTATCTTTTTTTCAGCCATGTATCCTCTCCGTCCCATGTGATGTACAATTCGCCCCGTGGCAAAGACCGGGGCCGTATCAGTAATTATACCCTTCTATAATCGGGTCAACTACCTCGAAGACGCGCTGCGTTCGGTTTTTTTCCAGACCGGGGGAGATATCCAGCTTATCCTGGCGGACGACGGCTCGAACGACGGTTCCCTGGAACGGGCCCTCGACTGCTGGAAGCGGCTGTCCGCCGAGCATCCATCTCCCGGCGGCGAGCGCGAGTTGGCATCCTGCACCCTGGAACACAGCGGCATGCCCGGCCTCGTGAGAAACCGCGCCGCCGGTATGGCCGGCGCAGATTTGCTGGCCTTCCTCGATTCCGACGACTATTGGCTTCCGGAAAAACTTGCCCTCCAGCTGCCCCTTCACCGGCGAACAGCCGGGAGGGCTCCCTTTTTGATATCCCATACCAGGGAGCAGTGGCTCCGAATGACCGGTGACGGGTCGTTTCGGGAAATCAGTCAGAAGAGTCAGCGCCATCAACGGCGGGGAGACCTGTTCTCCGACTCCCTGTGGAAGTGCATAATCGGGCCGAGCACCACAGTGATTGACCGGGAATTCTTCCTTAGCCTGGGGGGATTTCGGGAGGATATAAACGTGGCGGAGGACTACGAATTCTGGCTGCGGGTAACCGCCGGGGTTCAGGTAGGTTATATTGATACCCCCTGCACGGTAAAACGCGCGGGAATGGCCGGTCAGGATCAACTGTCCGAGCGCTACGGCCAGATTGAAGGTTTTCGCATCAAGGCTCTCAAGGAGCTGCTGGACCAGTTTGAAGCCCACTTTACCGCCGCCCAGAGACGGGAAGCTCTCACGGTTCTGGGGAGAAAGGCGGAAATCTATGCCCAGGGTGCGAAAAAACGCGGGCGGATGGCCGAGTATGAGGACATGATTGCGTTGGCCCGCCGCTGCACCCAGCGCAGTACAGAACAATGAGGAAAACAGCGTGATGAATCACAATCAAAGCCCTGCCCGCCGACTTTTCGCAGCAGTATCTGCCCTGATAGTAGTCCTGACCGCATCGTGCAGCGCAACGGCAACCATCGACCTTTTATCTGAACCCTCTGGTACGGCACTTTTGTCCGTGGAAGTTTCCCCTGTCCTCGATGAGTACTATCGGGACATCAGCGGGGATTACCAGAGCCCTTCAATTATTGCCGAGGATGCTGTCCGGGAGGGAATGGCCGGCCGCAGCTCGTTCCGTCTGGTATCATTTGCCCTCCCCGAACCGCGCAGAGCGGTCATGGCATTGAGCTTCCCTGACATCGCAGGGATTCTGGAAGATGATGAAGGCGCCGCAGAACTCGATTTTATTGCTGTGGAACCCGTAGCAGGCGGGGGAAGCCGTTTGTCGATTACCCTTAATGAAGAGAGCGTGCCGGCAATCCTCGGTCTGGGACCGGTGAGTTCAAACGTTCTCAGTTCCTACCTGCTCCCGCTGCCCGGCAGCAGCCCGGACCCCCGGCAGTACCGGGAGGATCTGGCATGGGCTCTCGGCGATTATCTCGATGAGGCTGCGGTGGAAAGTCTGCTCGATACATCTGATCTCATCCTGCGCATCCTGCTGCCCCGGGAACCCCGGGCTGTGGAGGGCGGAGATATCATGAGCGCCGGAGAAAAACGCCGGGCAGGCCTGCCCGAAAGCCGTCACGCGGTCCAGTTTAAGGTCAATATTATCGAACTCATAACATTATCTGCACCGGAGCAGTTGGCTGTAATATACTGATTCTATGGCTCCAAGCAGGACAGCCGTCGTACTATCGCAGCAGAATCTGGATAACAGCGTACTCATCAACGCCCTGCCCGAAGCGGGGTACCGGGCACTGCTGTTGCTCAGCGGTGAGGACGACGTTCAGACCGCCATTGACGGGGTCCCCGAACATGCGGACCTGATTATCGTCAATCTCTCTTCCTTGTCGGATAAACGCCGGCGCGCATTCATTGCCGGGAGGCTATCGGCCAGAGCCGTCCCGCTTCTTTTCTGCCTGTCCGAAGAATCGCTCAAACAGGTCCTTCGCGACGGCGAGTTGGGCGAGCTGGGCTATTACGTGCTGCCGACACCCTTCACTGCAGCCTCCGCCCATTTGAAAGTCCTCGAGATCCGGGACTGTCTGACCGACCGGGGAGAGAAGAGCGAAGGCCCTTACCGCGATTTATTCAGAAACCACAACGACGCGATTCTCATTCACGACGGCGGCGGCTTGATAGTGGAAGCCAACCCCCAGGCCGAACGCCTGCTCGGCGTTGGAGAAGGCGACCCCAGGGGCGCGAATTTGGCGGACTTCGAGCCCAGCGAGTTCACCGGTGTTTTCAGGGAAATGATGGAGAGCACCCTGCAGCACGGCGTGGTGCGCCTGGAGGTGCTTCTCCAAAACTCCCGCAATATGGTGTTCTCCGCCGAGGCCTTTACCGGACGGATCAGCGGCCTCCGCGACGAGTTTTATACGGTTATTCGGGACATCTCCCAGAGAAAGATGATCGAGGATAAATTCAAGCAGCGGCTCACCATGGAAAGCGCTATGAGCCTTATTGCCGCCCACTTCATCAGCAATGACAAGCCACGGGACATGCTGGTGGAAGCCCTCGGGCAAATCGGCGACCTTTGCGACGCCGATTCGGTGCGGTTGGAATTCTACGATGATGATTTCCGGATTTTCCCCGAGGAGTCCCTGAGCTGGATACACCGCCGGAAAATCAGTGGAGCCATGAATCTCCGGGTCGAGGACGATCTGTACGGGGAAATAATCGAAGAGATAAAAGATCGGGAGTACGTGTACACCGAGAGCTGGAAGGGGCGAAAGGTGCCGCGTTTGTTTGTCCTTCCGTTGAAGTATGACGGCCGGCTGATTTCCGCCCTGTGGATCCACCAATTGGAGCGCCCCCTGGTGTACGAAGACCGGGTGCTCTTTGTGATGATCGCCGAGATGTTCAAGTCATACTACCTGCAGCAGGTAAATGCCGAGCAGCGCCGGATTCTCATCGGCAATCTTGAAGATAAAATCCGGCAGCTCGACTGCCTGTTCAGCATAAACCACATGCTCAGGGAGGATTACGACGATTTGGCCGTACCCCTGACCCGCGCGGCGGAGATTCTCTTTACCAATCTCAAGGCCCGGGACTACCGGGAAATCCGGATGACCTTCGCCGAGCAGCTGATATGCGTGGGGAACTGCAGCGACGGCGATGCTTCGGATTCGGACTCTGAGCTGCGGGATGAGCGGGTGTTATTCTCCCGGGAGGCCGAGTATTTCGGCTTTATCATGAAGGTGTCTGCCCGCCAGACCGCCAGCCCTCCGGAAACCGATCTGGAACTCTTTCGGGCGGTGTACAATGAACTCTGCAGCTTTCTGGAGCAGGCCCACCTGAAAATACAGCGCAGCCTCATGGAAGTGCAGCTCCGCCACACCCAGCGAATCGAGGCCATGGGCCAGCTGGCTTCGGGAATCGCCCATGAAATGAATACCCCGAACCAGTACATACAGGACAATTTAAACTTCATTCGGGACAGTTTGGGCCAGATTACGCCCATGGCTGAGCGCCTGATGGTCAAGCTCGAGATCTGCGAGCGGGATGTTGCCGATTTGCCCTACCAGGATGCGGTGAACCTGCTCTCCGGGCTTCGGGAACTCGAAATTCCCTTCCTGTTGACCGAACTGCCCGCCGCCATTTCCCAAAGCCTGGAAGGGGTTTCGAAACAGCGAAGCCTGATTGACGCCATGAGGTCCTATTCCCATCCGGGAAGCGGCGGCAAGCGGGTGCTCAGCAACATCAACCGGATAATCGGCGAAGCCCTGGCGCTATCCCGATACGAGTGGGTGCAGGTCGCCCAGTGCGAGCTCGATTTGAGCGAGGACCTTCCTGAAATTCCCTGCTATCCCCAGGATATCAGCCAGGTTCTCATTAACATTCTCGTAAACGCCTCCCACGCCATAGCCGAACGCTTCCCGGATATCGGCGAAACGCCGGGGCAAAAGCCCGGCGTCATCCGCATTACAAGCCGGAAGCGGGAAGAAACCTGCGAAATAAGCATCGGAGATAATGGCATAGGCATCCCTGAGGACCGGATGAATCGGATTTTTGAACCCTTTTATACGACAAAAGAAGTCGGAAAAGGCACGGGTCAAGGGCTTGCAATTGCATACGAAATCATTGAAAATCGCCATAAGGGTCAGATTCTGCTGCACAGCGAGCCGGGAGCCGGGAGCGAATTCCGTCTCCTCCTGCCTATCTCTGAACATAGCGAACAGAATGAGCCCGAGAAGAAGCGGGGGAAATCATGAGACAGCGAATTCTTTTTGTGGATGATGATCCGAATCTCTTGGATTCATTTCGAAGAAATCTGAGAAGGAGCTATGACTGCCACACCGCCAGCGACCCTGAACAGGCGCTCCAGCTGCTCAAAGAAGAGGACCCCTTCAGCATTGTCGTCGCCGACATGAGAATGCCCGGAGAAAACGGCATCGGTTTCCTTGAAAAAACCCGCGAACTGTTTCCCAATACCATCAGGATCATGCTCACCGGCTACGCCGACATGAACACCGCCCTTGACGCGATAAACCGCGGCGGGGTGTTCCGCTTCCTTCAAAAACCCTTTGATACCGGCGATTTAAGCCACGTCCTCGAAGACGCCACCGCCGAGTTTCAGCGGATTCAAAGCATCCACATGGATAGCCTCACCGATCCCCTCACCGGGCTGTACAACCGGCGATTCATCCACCGCGAGTTTTCCCGTCTCATGGAGCTCGCCCGCCGCAATGATCAGGATTTTTCGGTGATATTCGGCGATCTCAACAACTTCAAAATGGTAAACGATCATTACGGGCATGCAGTGGGCGACGAGATGCTCAAGGCCGTGGCCGCCATGCTGGTACGCACCAGCCGGGGCTCCGACCTGGTGTGCCGTTACGGCGGCGATGAGTTTCTCATTGTCCTGGAATCCACCAAGAAACCCCAATCATTCAGGCTTATCGAGCGCATCCAGGAAGCCGCCGCCGAGGTCAGCTTCGAAAGTCAGCCGGACCTGCGCCTGTCCATTTCTCTCGGCCACGCCTCCTATCCGGAAGACGGATATGAAATGAAGGAACTGATCGAAAGCGCCGACCGGAGAATGTACGAAGCAAAAACCCGCTCAAAATCCTAAGAAAGTGCCCCCAAAACAGCTGATTTCCCGCTCCTCAAGCCACCGCATAATCGGGAAGATCGATCTTCAGCGCACTCACCGGCGTCTTCCAGATCCGATGCCAGGTCTTCCATTGGCTGATGTCCAGCACCAGATGATGAACGAAGGCCCGCTGTGTAAACATGCTTTTTGCCAACGTGAGTACCCTCTTTCGGTCAAACCCGGCAACCTCACCATGGCTGATATCGTTACGTCCGTTTATCCGATACGGCTTGAGCAGGTTATGATAGGCGATGTAGATCATCATCCGCTCCATGCTGTTGTTCACCGATTTTGACCACTGCACGCTCTGGCGGACATGACAGGATTGATCCTTTCGTATCTCCCGGTCCAGGTAATTCACCGGAAACAGGGGGTTCTCAGTGGTCCTGACCACCCTTGATGAGGTTCGGTGATGGATAACCCGCCCTGCATTTTCCAACGCCGCCCAGTCCCGATGAGCGCACAGCTCACGGCGGTATTCGAGTTTTTCATCGCTCAAGAGATAGCATGGCCTCTTCGATGAATAAGCCTTCCATCGGGGAAGAATGGTATTCATCACATCCCGGAAAGATCGCGCAATTTGTCCCCCTGCAATAGGATACTGGCGATTGAGCTCATCGCGCCGGCGCTTTTGTGCGGGGGTCATCCGCCCTTTACGCCGCATCTGCGCATAGTCGCACGCATAGACAACCTGGCTGTCGGAACCCACCGCGAGAGTGAAGTTGCTCGGCCAGTATTGGCTATACACAAAGCTTTCAAACCCATCAACGGCAATATCCTCATCGATTGTATGATCATTCGATAACTGGGCCATGGCAGCGATTGCCTGACGGGACAATCGGCTCAGCCGATTGAGAATGACCTTGTCGGTGACATAAAACTCCCGGGCAATATCGCGAATGCCGGAGGCCGAGTTGATTGAAGAGAAGATGCGCCGGTAATCGAGGCGATGATGTGCGCGATAATCGAGGTGGAACGCGCTTTCGCAGAAGTATCGACGGCAATGCTTGCAGCGATAGCGCTGGGAAGAACCGAGGCGGCGGCAGTGATAGTGGCCGTTTCGGACAAACCAGCACCGGCTTGATTCTCTGTCGCGATGATGCTGAGAACAGTCCGAGTACGGACAGAAACGAGGGATTAATGCCATGCTAATCTCCTATGAACTGGTAATCGTGTCATAGAAGACTACTGGCAAAAGAGTTATGTTGATTCGATCAGCTGTTTTGGGGGCACTCTTAAATCCTAGATCTACCAGCTCTCCCGGGGAAGATCGATAATCCACTCATTGTTGATAAGGGAAGCCCGAAGGGTGAAGGTCTGCGTGCCCGAAGTGAAATACAGTTCAATGACGTCCCGGTTTCCGTCTCCACTGCCGCTCTGGCCGGTGAAAATAATTGGGTCATCGGCGCCGGGAATCGGAAGGGACAGTTCCTGCCTGGTGGAAGCCTGGGCGGCGAGCATTTCCTCGATGATGTACAGTATTCCCGCCGTGCTGTCCCCGCTGATCTGCCGGGCGGCGGCAAAATCCCGCTGCTGAAGGGCTGCGAGAAAGTCCTTACCCCGTTCCCGGGCGGTCAGGCTGCGGGTATTGCATGAAGCAATCACAATAACACCGACGATTACAACGGTAAGCGGCAAAACTCGCTCAAACAGTTTCATATGCCTGACTCCTGGTTCATTCTTGCATCGGATAAGTATACAGCAAGGGCGCTTCCCCTCAGCAGATGGCGTCCGTAATCCAAAATCACCGAAACCCGCTGGGAGGGATCGGGGGCTTGCGTGCCGTCGAACTGCCCCAGGCGGGAAACCTGTTCAGTGATATTTTCCGCAAACGCCGGTCCCAAAGCGGTTAACGGGGAGGCGATATGCAAATTTCCCCGCTTCTCGATGTGGAGAATATTCAGGGATATTACTGAGAGGGTCCGGGCCAGTCCGTCGGCGAACTCCACAGCCGGAGCGTCGTTTCGTCTGTACGCATGGACGAGTTTTTTTATCGGGAAGGTTTGAGTGACCTCCGCCCCAATTGATCGGCAAAACTCATCCATAAGATTGTTGATAATCGCCCCCAGTGACCCCCGGGGAAAGTCGCTGCGCAGTGATCCGCCGCTGTCGATAATAAGTTCAGAAAGGTCCAGGTTTCTGAAACGTATGGTGCCATTTGCGTCGGTCCGGGCGCTGCTCATTGAGGTGCGTCGAAACGGATGAAGCATCATGCTTCGTCTCGGTGGGGGTGAAGGCGTATCGGCCAACTGAGAGAGAAGAATTGCCATTGCGGGATCTGCGCTCAGCGGGGCGGACATACCGGGCAGTTGAGAGACCGCCTCCTGAAGGATCCGGCGCTCTTTCTCTTCCAGGCCGGTGAACAGCAGTCGCGGGGCCGATCCGTCCCTGCCGTGAAGGGCTTTTTGGAGACGGTAGAGTATGCGCGGGAGGGCTTCTTCAAGGTAATCGAGGGAGGTGGACGGAACATCGGTTTCGGTTATTTCGAGGCCCGGTGACAGGAGATGAAAACTCAGACGGCCCTGATCGGCCAGCCCAATGAGGATGGATTCGCTTATGCCCCGCTGTGCAAAGTAATGCCGCACTGCCTCGTGATCGCCGGAGGCCAATAACTGCTGATATTCGGCGGATATCCCAGGTCTCATGGATCGACAATAGCATAGCGACGGAAAAAGAACCATCGGAAAGAAATAACCTAAAATATGTATTTTCCTTGAAATTGAATAAATCTGTACTATACTATGCCGTACGAGGGTTGAATTAGGTTTCCCCCCAGAGGGTTGCTTCGCGCCCGGCTCTTTATGAGCCGGGCGTTTTTTTATACACTGTGCCTGCGGATTTCCGGGGGTCAGAGAGTTCCTCCGGGAATCGGTATTATATTTGCAAAAACCGGAGGAATCATGAAACCCACACTGGTCATTCTCGCTGCGGGAATGGGAAGCCGATACGGCGGAATCAAGCAAATCGAGCCTGTCGGGGTAAACGGAGAAATCATTCTCGAGTATTCGATTTTCGACGCAATTCGGGCGGGATTCGGAAAGGTCGTATTTGTCATCCGGCGGGACATTCAGGATGATTTTGATACCCACGTTTTGCCCCGTTTCTCATCCAGAATTCCCTGCGAATATGTGTTTCAGGACATGACAGACCTGCCCGAAGGATTCGAGGTTCCCTCCGAGCGCAAAAAACCCTGGGGTACTTCCCATGCGGTGCTTGCTGCTCGGGCGGCGATTGAAGAGCCCTTCGCAGTAATAAATGCCGATGATTTTTACGGCCAGGATGCTTTTCGCGTCATGGGCGAATTCCTTGCCTCCCTCGACCCCAAGGAGGAGCGCTATGCCATGGTGGGGTACCGGCTTAATAAGACCGTAAGTGAAAACGGGACGGTTTCCCGGGGCATCTGTACAGTCGATGAAGAGGGTTTTCTCACCGGTATGGAAGAACACACCAAGCTCGAAAAAAGTGCAAGCGCGATTCTCAGCCACCGGGATGACGGGAGTGTTGAGAAGTTCGAGGGCAGCGAACCGGTTTCCATGAACCTGTTTGGATTTACCCCGGCGATTTTGCCAGTAATGCAGGATCTTTTTCGCGATTTTCTCAAGAACACCGGACCTGATTTAAAGAGCGAATTCTATATTCCTACGGTAGCCAATCACGTCGTCGGGAGTTCGAACTCGACCATGAAGGTGCTGCGTTCCGACGCCGAATGGTTCGGGATAACCTATCAGGAAGATCGGCCCCAGGTTGTGGAATCAATACGTCAGCTGGTCAAAAACGGCGTATACCCCCAAGCCCTGTGGGCCTGATGCGTCCTCGCTAAATCGATTCCCCTAAAGCCGGGTAAAATGCTCAGAAATATATGCCCGAATGCCCTCCGCGCTTGATCGGAGGGCGTTTTTTTACTATTCTCTTGCCATGGTAGCAGAAAAAAACACGCAAATAACAATAGAGTACAGTTTCAAAACCAGTGACGGTATTGAACTGGGGGACTCAAAGCAGAGCGGTCCCTTTTCGTTTATTCTCGGACGGGGGGACGTGGTTCCCGGACTCGATGCCCGCCTGGAAGGCGCCAAGGCCGGAGATGAGCTGCAGTTTACCATTCCGGCGGACGAGGCCTACGGTGAGCGCAGAGAGGACCTGGTGTTTACGGTTCCCAGCGAGCGATTCGAAGGCTTAGACGGCCTGGCCGTCGGTGCCCGGGTACAGAGCACCATTCACGGCCGGCCAGCCGAGCTCACCATTACGGAAATCGAAAATGACGAGGTAACCCTGGATGCCAACCATCCGCTTGCGGGCATGACCCTCGATTTCGATGTCAAGGTGATGGAGGTTTCCGAGGTGCCGGAGCACCTTCTCCATGCCCATGATCACGGTGGCTGCGGTTGCGGCGGGGGCTGCAGCTGCGGAGGTCATTAAAAAAAACCGGCGGGGTTCCGCCGGTTTTTTTATGCCCTCTGTAAAATAAAAACGCCCGGCACATGCCGGGCGTTCCAATCTGTGTGCTTACTTCCGCAGCGTCGCTTCGATGAGGGTATCATCGCCTTCGACGTTGAGTTCGATGGGGCAGGGCTTCACATTCCAAATATCGTCGGCATACTGGGCAATGGTTCGGTCTGAACTGAACTTGCCGCAGCCGGCGATGTTGTTGATGGCCATTTCCAGCCACTTTTTCTGGGTCTTGTAAGCCTCGACAATGCGCTGGTGGGCGTCGGCGTAGGACCGCAGGTCCGCCAGGTGCATGTAATTGTCGCCGTTCTCGAAGAGGGTCTGGCGGATCGGCTCGAAAATACCCGGCTCGCCGAAATTGAAGTATCCGCTGAATAGTAGGTCCAGGGCTTCCTTGATTTCTCCGTCCTCGAGATAGAACTGGTAGGGATCGTACACCGGCCGAAGCTTTTCAACTTCCTCGGCATCCATTCCGAAGATGAAGATGTTGTCATCTCCCGCTTCTTCTTTAATCTCGATATTCGCTCCGTCAAGGGTACCGATGGTCAGGGCGCCGTTGGCCATGAACTTCATGTTTCCCGTACCCGAAGCTTCGGTTCCCGCGGTGGAAATTTGCTCCGACACGTCGGCGGCGGGAATAAGGCGCTCGGCCAAACTCACCCGGTAGTTGCCCAGGAAGTAGACCTGTAGGTACTTGTTCACGTCGGGGTCGTTGTTGATTACCGTCGAAATATTGTTGATGAGCTTGATGATGAGCTTCGCCATCTGATATCCCGGAGCCGCCTTGCCACCGAAGATAAAGGTTCTGGGAACCAGATCCTTGGTGTCGCCTTTCTTTATGCGGTTGTAGAGCATAATAATGTGCAGGGCGTTCAGCAGCTGTCGCTTGTACTCGTGGATACGCTTAATTTGGATATCGAAGATGTGGCTGGTATCGAGGCTAATCCCGTACTCTTTCTCGACCGCTTCGGCAAGACGCTTCTTTGCATCGAGCTTGACGGCGGCGACTTTTTTCTGAAACGCCGCGTCTTTGGCTTTGCCCCGCAGCGCTTCCAATGCCGAAAGATCGGTAATCCACTTGTCGCCCACGGCTTCGTTGAGCAGGGCGGCGAGGGGAGGATTGGACTTCAGGAGGAAGCGGCGTTGGGTGATGCCGTTGGTCTTGTTGTTAAAGCGCTCCGGCCACATATCAGCGAAATCCGGAACGAGTCGGGCTTTGAGCAGCTCGGTGTGAAGGGCGGCGACCCCGTTAACCGAGTGTGAACCGACGATGGCCAGGTAGGCCATGCGGATCATTTTGGGCTCTCCTTCCTGAATGATGCTCATGGCCCGCAGTTTTTCCGAATCTCCGGGGAATTTTACGGCGACTTTGCTGAGGAAGCGGTGGTTGATTTCGAAAATAATCTGGAGGTGACGGGGAAGCAGTTTTTCAAACATGGGTACCGACCACTTTTCCAGTGCCTCGGGCATGAGGGTGTGGTTGGTGTAACCCATGGTGTTTACCGTAATATCCCAGGCCTTGTCCCAGTCCAGATGCTCTTCGTCGATGAGGATGCGCATCAGTTCGGCAACAGCCACCGAGGGGTGGGTGTCGTTGAGCTGAATGGCTGCCATCTCGGGCAGCTTGCTCCAGGCTTTGCCGGACTTTTTGAACCGGCGAATAATGTCCGCCAGGGAACAGGCGACGAAGAAGTACTGCTGCTTGAGACGGAGTTCCTTTCCGAGGTAGAGGGTATCATTGGGGTAGAGAACCTTGGTGAGGTTTTCCGCCTGCACCCGGTCGGCCACCGCTTCGGCGTAATCGCCGGCATTAAAGTCGTAAAAGCTGAATTCTTCGTTGGCCCGGGCGCTCCACAGGCGGAGGGTGTTCACTGTCCGGCCGCCGTAGCCCACGATGGGCTGGTCATATGCCACGCCGATTACCGTGTCCGCATCAATCCATCGGTAGTTGATCCTGCCGCCGTCTTCGGTGGCAACCACCCGCCCGCCGAACTTGACGTCTACCGAGATGTCCGGCCGCTCGATTTCCCAGGGGTTTCCGTTGCGAAGCCAGTCGTCGGGGTGTTCAACCTGGAAACCGTTTTCAATGCCCTGACGGAAAATGCCGTAGTCGTAGCGAAGTCCGTAGCCGAAGGCCGGAAGATCCAGAGTGGCCATGGAATCGATGAAACAGGCGGCAAGGCGTCCCAGACCCCCGTTGCCCAGTCCCATGTCAGTTTCCTGGTCGCGAAGTTCTTCGAAGTCATATCCGAGTTCTTCCAGGGCCTGTCGAACGGCGCCTTCTATTCCGGCGTTGATGACGTTGTTGCCCATGGCCCGTCCCATGAGGAATTCCAGGGACAGGTAATAGACCCGCTTGACGTCCTGTTTGTGGTGGGTCCGCTGGGTCTGGAGCCACTGGTTTATGAGCCGGTCCCGGACCGCATGGGCGAGAGCCATGTATCGGTCGTGCTCGGTGGCGGAATAGCTGTCCACACCCATGGTGTATTTCAGGTTCTCAGCGAAATCCCACTTGACGGTTTCGGCGCTTAATCCGCTGCGGATATTCTCCGGTGCGGAGCTGCTTACCTTTTTTGCGGTGGTTTTCTTTGCTGAAGAAGGGGTACTGCTTTGCTTGGCCATATATACTCCTTTTGCGGCTTCGGCGGACTGTCCCTGAAAAGCACTGTACAGGTAGCGGGAATCCGGCCTCTGATATGGATGCCCCATACTAATAAAACCGGTTTACCGCTGTCAAGCTAAGCCGCCGGGGGCACAATGGGGGCTGGAAACACGGGCGCCTGTCGGACTACACTTGAATAGTGGAAGAGAAACGCACGCCGATACAGGGTCCGCTGATCATCGGCCTACACGATGACGGCGTGGCTATACATCTCCAGAACAGGCAAAAAGTCGGCAAGGTGAGGATGTTCGACGGCCTGGAAATCTACGGCTATGAAATACCCTCCGCCGATGCCCGTCAGCTCCAGCAGATGGCGGTAAACGGTTTTATGAGCCGCACGGAGTTCAGTACCGACAATATCTCCCGGGACCGCAAGAATCTTATCGACATCACCAAGTTGCTTACATACGGCATGCTCTACCGACAGTTCGACGCCCGTATTTGGGACATCATCATGGAATCCGGCATGACCACCATGTGGAACCGCCAGTTTCCGAAGGTTTCCATCGGCTTCGGCATGAACGTGCGGAACGCCGGCATCATGGCGGTCATCAAAAAAAACGAAGCGGCAATAACGGCCTTCAAGCAGGGCCTGCTCAAATCTATACAGCAAAAGGTCGTCAACAACCCTAATACCCTTGATGACGAAAAGCGCAAGAAAATGTACCTGGCAATCCGCTATCTGAATATGGTCGATCCGGTGGTCTGGCTCCTGCTGACGGTATACCGCGAGCATCCCGAAGCCCAAATGCTGCTGGAGGAACTGCGGACAAGCCTTGGGGTCTATCTCGACCGCTCCGATAGCCCCGAATATCTTGCGCTTATGCTCATCGAGATGATCATAATCGTCGGGGGAATAATGTCCGAAGGGGGCGGCGCGGCTGAGGCCGCCCTGGGCCATCAGTCGGTACGAATATCCATGGATTTCTCTGCTAAAAAACGGGAGAAGGGCGAGAGGACCAAGATGCGCATCCTCATCGCCCGCAATGAGCAGGACTTCGAATCGCTGCGCGACAGGGTCGACTCGAAGTCGAATATCAACCTCAAGGAAAAAAGTCTCGACAACTTCTTCGCTATGGGAATAGGTTCGGAAATGCAAAACAAGGACCTCGGACTGTACTACCTGTCGTATCTTAAGGATGCCTGTAAAAAAATGAATATCAGCTTTGAATCCTTCGTCAACTATATCCCCAGCAGCCGGCAGAGCATGATGAATCTTATTTTGACGTTTTAATCCGCTTCTCCCTGCGTAATCCGACGGCGGCCGATCCGCGCGGGTATTTGTTCTTATCTTCGCCCTCAATACATAAAAAAACCGCAGCGATGTGCTGCGGTTTTTGGATCTCGCGGGAGTGCTGCCGGTAATTGGCCAGCGACCCGGGCGCCTGGCGGTCTGCGGCCGCGGCAAAAGTGCCGGGCTGCCGAAGCGCGGCCTTACGGCGTCACACTTCCAGGCGCTTCTTCTCGAAATGCTTACCGACGGCGACGGCGTTGCGCTTCTCGTTATAGACCATGCCCTGGTCCCAGTATTCCATGGCGGCGAACAGGGCGTTTCCCCCGTCGTGTTCGTCGCTGCGGTCGGTGCGGAAGCTGACAAAATTGTCCAGCTCATCGAAATTCCGCTCCTGAAGACACTTGATCCGCTGGCGGTTGAATTCATTCCACTTGTCGAGGTTCTTGAATCCCTCGCCCTCGTCTTCGACGATGAGCCGGGCTTCGTTGGTGGAGAAAGAGAACCACACGTGAATGCTCTTGCTGGGGTCGTTGCGGTTTCCATGCTTTACGGCGTTCTTGAGAAGCTCGGATATCTGCTGTTCCAGCAGGTTGATCTCGTGGATTTCCGGCGGAGCCTTTTGCACCACCACCAGGGCGAAGTAGCGGATCTGCCGCTGGTCCGAGGCGAACTTCTTGTAGAACATGTTGGTCTTGTCAAAAAGCTTGTGATTTTCGTCGACGATTAACTGCTTGGCTTCCATGATTACTCCGCTGCTCCGAGTTGTTCGAGGGCTTCTTCCTGGGTGCGTACGATGGGGAAATAGTCGTCCAACTTCGTCAGTTCGATGACTTTCTTAACTGATCCGTGGATATTGGTAAAAAGGATCTTGATTTCCCGCTTTTTCGACTCCTTGAAAATGTTCAAGAGGGCGCCGATGCCCGAACTGTCGATATAGGTGACGTCCTGGAAATTCAGTACGATTCTTTTGTGGGAGGATTCGAATATCTTATTAAAATATAATTTTAACTTATTCGCGTGAAACAGATCGATTTCTTCCTGCAATTCAACAAGAAGGATGCCGTTCTTATTCTTGAGTTTTACTTCCACGTATAGCTCCTTGGTTTAATTACATTGCTATTATAAACGAAAATCCGGCCTTTGTCTGAGAGAATTTAACAGAATTGCCGGTCCGCTGATGCCCCGTTAGGCCTTCATGACGATGAGGGTTTGGTCGTCATGTTGTTTCGCCGAGCCGACGAAGGCGTCGATGTCGTCCCTTATGGCCTGGAGAATATCGCTGGAAGAGCGCTGGGCGTTGTTCACGAAAATTGTCTGGAGCCGATCCTCTTCGTACTGTTCTCCCTGGGGGTTCATCGCTTCGATAATTCCGTCGGTGTAGAGCATTATGGCGTCGCCGGGCATGAGCCGGGTATGCTTGCGCTCATACTTCGCGTCGCGCTCCAACCCGATGGGCAAGCCCTGCGAGTCGATTTTTTCGATTCTCCCGTCTTCCGCTCGTAGAATTACCAGCGGGTGATGGGCGGCGTTTGAGTATTCCAGTTCATTGGTATTGGGGTCGAAGGTAATGTAGCTCAGGGTGGCAAATCGCTCGATATCGATACGGCCGGCGATACCCCGGTTTATCCAGCGTACCACCTTCGAGGCGTCGTTAGTCGATCCGGCGACCAGGTGAATAATGGTCCGAATCATGACCATGATCAGCGAAGCCGGCACTCCCTTTCCGGCGACGTCGCAAATTACCATGGCGAGCTTCCCGGAACGGTTAAGGGTGATAATATCGTAATAGTCTCCCGAGACACCCTTGGCGGGTTGGCTCCAGGCGGACACCATGTCCCTGATTCTCCGGGGCATCCTGCCGGGCAGGAGTTTTTTCTGAATTTCACCGGCGATGTTTACTTCCCGTTCAATTTCCTGCTTCTCCAAAAGTTGGGAATAGCTGTACAGCGAGTCCAGGGTCAGCGAGGCGTACTCGACGAACACCTTACAGCGCTCGAAGTCCAGTTCGCTGAACAGTTGCCGTTTTGTCCGATGGATAACCGATACGATTCCGAACACCTCGCCGTTTACCACCAGTGGAATGGCGATGAGCGAGGAAATGAACATGGTGTTTTCTTTTATGTTGGCCAGCATCCGGCCGTCGTCCACAGTATTACGGATGTATACCGGCTCGTTCTGCAGAGCGGCTTCGCCGATTACCGTTTCGCCCAGCTTTATCGGCGTGTTTTCAAAATAGGTTTCCACCGATGCAATTTTGGTGGCTACGATTTGGGGGAGTTCGTAGGGTGGGGGGAAGTATCCCTCGCGGCAGGTAAGCTTGAGGGTTTCGTCTTCCGTATCCCTCAGCAGCACGATGCCCGCCTCGGCGTCGGTGTACTGAACGATGGCCTGCATGACGTATTCAAGAACCGCCTTTACCTCAATCCTCTCGGTCATTGCGGTACCAATGGTCTGCATAAAGTCGAACAGGGAGTTGAGGTACTGGCTGTTGAACTCCTCATTGTCTACCTGCAGGCTGTAATAATATCTATCGTACTGAAACATGAAGTAAATGGGCGGCACCAGGGTCAGGGGAATGAGAATGTACTCCGCAAAGACCGTCGTCAGGGCCGCATCGAACAGCAGGGCCACTCTGGCCATCATGAGCAGAACGAATATCATCACCCGGTTCTGGATGACAAAGCCACCCTGGTCGGTGTTGTACTCCGATACGTCGTTCATCAGGAAGAAGAACAGGGCAATCATGACCGAAAGGTGGAGATTGAGGGCGATGAGTATAAGGGTGAGGCTGGGAAAAAACTCCCAGAGCACCAGCAGCGGAATGGTCACCGCCAGGATGAGAATGGTATAGGTGATGGTGGTTTTCCGGTGTTTTGAGTAGCTGTGAAGCCACCAGAGGTAAATCACCAGAATTACCGCGTCGGTGAGGTAGTAGATGCTCGGGGTAAAATAAAGAGCCGCGACGATTTCCCGCACAATGATGAGCAGGGGGATGCGCTTCAGCACGTTGATAAACGGGATCTCGTATTTGAGGGAGATCTGATTGGTCATCGCCAACAGGACCGCGGCGATTATTATTCTGAGCCACTCGGGCCCCGAGAGGAATTCACTTAAAAATGGTATAACTTGCATGTTTTTCCCTGTGCGCAGCTGGTCGCGACGGATTTTTACCTTTATATGATCGGAATTATACCGTGAGAATTAAGTGTGCACAAGAAAATGAAGACCATGAGCCGCCCGCAGGTCTTGCAGGCGGCGCGAAGGTCTTAGCGGCAGCCGTCTTCTTCACCGACAATGCCGAAGTTCAGCAATGCGGTACGTAGTTTCTGTTCGAGGATATCGTATGAAAAATACTGCTTCGCCAGGTCGTAGTTTTTATCAACCATGGCCTTGGTTTTTTCCGGGTTGTTGAGAACCTCGTTAACCTGTTTGACCTCTTTGTCGGTGATGTAGGTATCCATGACAATTGCGTCGAAACCAAGGGGTTCAATGTCCTGCACAAAAATTGAATAACGGTTCACCATTAGGGGCTTTCTGAAATAGACCGCTTCGAGAAAGGCGTTGCCGAAGCCCTCGTATGTGGACGGATAGGTGACAAAATCCGCGTGGGGGTAAATATCCCACAGGCTATACATCTTTTCCCCGTCCTCGTTGGTGCCCCGCTCGGCCCCGACGATATCCGGACGGATAATCAGGTCGATTCCCATGAGATTCGCGTAATCCACGATTCTCTCATAGTATTCCTTGCCTTCGTCCTTCGCCTTATGGCTGATCAGCAGCTTGGCCTTGGGATTTTTCATTCGGTTCACCAGTTCGATAGCGTGTTCGATGCCCTTTCTGGCTACAATTCGCGTCGGCTGGAGGATGAGAATATCGTCATCGGCGACGCCGATCGCCTTGCGGAAATCCGCGTTGTACTCGTCAATTTCCGGAGGGGTGGTGTGGTAGTCGTGCACATTGGGCACCACGATGGAGCTGAGGCCCCGCCGGTAGCTCAGGGATTTTCGGGCCTCGGTGTTAATAACTACATGAACCATGCTGTGCATCTTTGGGGGAAACGCCATGGAAATGTACTCGGGTATGCTGTTGACCAGAAAGCGGGTCCGCTCCCAGTAAAAGTCGTGATGGTGGCCGATGCTGGGGATTCCGGTTTCGGCGACAACCTCGGTAACCGCCAGGCCCAGCGGTATGTTCATGGGGATGGCCAGGGCGTTCTCGATGATGAGAATATGGATATCAAAACGCCGCAAAAATTCGTAAATCTGTACCTTCAGCAGCCGGCGCAGGTAGTGAATCTGCCCGGTGAGCGATTCATCGCGCTTCGTGGTTCCAAAGACTCTGCGCTGAACTTCGGCGACCTCCGGATGCTCCCAAAATGCCTCCGGGGCCACCATGGTTCTCTCGGGATCCCAGTCGCTCTGACCGGCGAAAAAGAAGGTGTCGAATCCCATTTCCTCGAGAACGTGAATCCATTTCTCCGTCTCGAGGCTTACACCGTCGGTCCCCTGAAACCTGGTGGAAATAAAGCCGATGTTCCGCACCTCGCCCTGCAATCCGCGTACATACATTCTGGCCTCCTTGGTCATGTCATCTCCGGCGCGGCTGAGTTAAACGCCTTTACCTGTCTGTGGAAATAAGCCGGCAGATATCTTCCAGTGTATTGAACAAATAGTCGGCCTGCAAATTCTTACAACGGGGGTCGTCCCGGCGGGTCCGGCAACTGCGCTGATCCCCGGCAAATAATCCGGTCTGGAACCCGACCCGGGAAGCGGCCCACACGTCTTTGAGCATGTCGTTGCCGACGTACAGGCAGAGTTCGGGGGGTATTCGGCGCACTGCGTGGCCCGGATGCTGCAGCGTATCCAGTTTTTGCGCCAGTTCTTCATAGAGAAAGAGCGACGGCTTTCCGTGCCCCGTCCGATAGCTAAATATCATGAGGTCAGGATGAAAGCCCAGCTGCAGAAGGCTCTTGCCGAGGAAGGCGTCGAACATCGACGGAGTGTAGAATTGGGCGTTGGAGACGATGCCCATGGGCAGACCTGAAGCCGCGGCACAGGCAATGAGCGCTTCCAGGCCCGGCATTGGGGCCACGGGGTTCACCAGGCTTTCGTACTCCGCGGCGAAGAGAGAAACATCCTCTTCGCCCAAATGACTCAGTTCCTGCAGCGACGACCACATTGCCCGGATATCGACCTCGGGATATTCGATGCCCCGTCTGCGCGAGTTCTCGTGGTCCTCCAGAACTGCCTGCTTCATGGCGGAGCTGATTTCCCCGGGAGCCGCATCGATGTCATACTCGTCGAGCAGATGCTGCAGCCGGTACTCCCGGGAACTGGTATCTTCGCCGAGGCTGATGTCTCCGCTGGCGGACATCACCAGGGTTCCGTAAATGTCGAAAACCAGAGCCTCGATGGGGCCAGCCGGCAGGTCCCGGGCAAGGCCGTGTGATCCGCCTCCGCCGGCCTCGGGAAGCCGATAGCGGGCTGCGGCGTTGAGATCTTCGGTCACCGGGATGGGCTCAAGGGTAACCGCATTGCTCAAGAATATGTCCCGTACCTGTTCGTATAATTGAGGAGCTTCGTACATGCCCGTCTCCTTTTGTTGTAGTTATAATGAGCTAATGAGAAAAATTTGCGCCGGATCGAGAAACGAAAATAACAGCGCCTGCTTGTCAAAGGCCTGAGTAGATGGCTGCCGATCGGCGGCCGCCGCCCGGTATATGGCCTCAAGCCGTCCGGAGTACCGTGCGCTCCCGTAGGCTGAGTACACCCGCTGATGATTGGCTCTGACAGCCTCCCGGCAATTCTCAAGCCGGCCGGTAAACGGCGCAGCCGACAGCACCGGGCAGCGGTCAATGAGGAGCTCCCGCAGGCTCTCATCGCCGGAAAGGGCGATGACCACCCGGGCCTGGTTTTCCTGGTCCAGCCTGCCGAAGTCTATTGCCTCCGTTTCGCCATACAGCTCATGGAAGCGCAGCGGAAGTTCCTCGGTCAACTCCTGGGTCCGGCGGGCTCCGTCATCCAGGTTCTGATTTCTCAGGGCGATGCGGAAGCGGCTCAATCGGCGTTCGGCCTCAGCGAGCCAGAGCGCCCTGAAGGATTGCACATCGATTAGCGAAACCGGGACGGGTATTTCATCGTAAAACCAGTCCATCCGCATGCCCTCGGCGGTGAAGTCACGATGGACATAGGGGATCTTCCGACCGGCCACCGCCTTTCCGAGGGTCCAGGGTTCGAGGAAGGTAAATCCGAAACCCTCCTGGACCGAAGTGGAGATAAAATAATCCGCCCTTTCAAGGGCCTGGTCAAAGCGCATCTTGCGGGCCAGGTTGAAGGTGATGGGAGCGGCGGTCTGGCGGGCCATATCCGTCCAAAAATCATAGGATGGCCGGTCGGCAGGATTGTTCGGTTCCAGGGTAATGCCGATTTCGGTGTTTTTCAGAATGATCGATAGCAGCAGGGCCTCTCCGAGATTCTTGCGCCTGATGCCCCGCACGGGATACAGGGCGAACAGATTCCCCGTACCGTCGGAAGACCCCGACCGCCCTGCGGAATTCTCAACCGCCGGTGACGGCTTGGCGAACAGGTCATCGGGGAGGCTCTCATCCGCGGGGATGGCTCCCGGCAGGGGGCTTATGAGATTCGGAATGGCATGGAGCCTGGCGGGGACGACCCCGGCGTCCGAAAGGAATTCACCGTCGCGGCTGTTGATAAAGCCGTAGTGCGCCCCGGAAGGATAGGGGCTCGAGGAGTACACCGTGGGCCTTCCATCTTCTGCGAAGTCGTGCAGCTGTAAAAAGAGCCGGTTTCCCCGGCTTTGCAATATTTCAACTGCCGGCAGCAGGTCGCTGTTTTTCGCCAGGGTGGCGTTGTGTACATGGATGATGTCGGCACAGCGGCCGCTGTGGCTTTCTCCGGATTGCTCAGGATTTTCACGGTTTGATGCCTGGGGCGCCGGCGGGCATCCAAAGGCCGATCGTATTTCCCGCTCCATCTGATCTGCCAGCAGCAGGGCCGGATTTTCTCCGCCGGCGGGATTGCCCAGTCCGCTGCGGTGGAGGTCGTAGTGCAGCTCGGGAATTACCCGGGTATTGGGCAGGTCCAGGGGATTTTCTCCGGCCAGAATGCAGAATCCCCAGCCCATCTGCTTGCAGATTTCGATCTGCTGCTGAATAACCCGGGTTACCCCCCCGGGTTTAAGGTGGTAGTGCACAAAGGCGATGTTCATGACGGCTTTTTGGACTCTCCGACGCTGCTCTTTCCGCTGCTCTTTTTGCCGCCCCGGGCACCCGTACTCTTTTGTGCGCCGCCTTCCGCGGTTTTTGCTGTCTCTCCGGCGGTACCGGCGGTCGATGATGATTTTCCCGGGCTGAACAGTTCGCGGTATTCCGGTATGGTGAGCATGGGAGGCCGCTCCCGGGCCCGCATTTCTGTGCTCATTTTCTCGTAGCTACCGTCCTTGATTTCGTGCTGAAGCATTTCATCAAACATCTCGGTGTTGATATTTACCAGCCCCAGCTTCTCGATGCGCTTGAGAAAGGTCTGCATAATCCCGAATGCCATCCGGCCCAGGGCCAGGGTATCCTGATTTCTGTGCACACGCTTGTCCAGGTCCACCTGGGCCATGATATCCATACCGTAGCGCTCGTAGATATCCAGCAGCATGGACGTTTCTATACCGTAGCCGATGGGGAAGCTCACCTGTTCCAGCACGTCCCGAAACCCCGCGTATTCTCCCGAAAGGGGCTGGATTATCTGACTGAGCTGGGGGGTGAAGAGGCTGAATAGCGGCCGGATAACCAGTTCGGTTACCCTTCCGCCTCCGGTCGGCTTGACCCGGCTGGCGTCGATGCTCAGCGGCCGGTCGTAAAACGCTTTTACGTAGCGAACGTCGTCCCGCATGAGAAGGGGACCAACCAGGCCGTAGACAAAGCGGTGGTGTATGTTCTTGATGTCCGCGTCTATGTACACGATGATATCGCCCTTGAGCACATAGAGGGCCTTCCAGAGGTTTTCGCCCTTGCCCTTGTACTTTTCCATGCCGGGGAGGATGTCGTCAGCCAGGTAGACATCGACCCCGTAACTGGCGGCGATTTCCCGGGTCTTGTCGGTTGATCCCGAATCGATGACGGCGATTTCGTCGAGCAGGGGGTAGCGAAGCATCAGTTCGCTCTTCATGATGATGATTTCTTTGGCGATGGTCTTTTCTTCGTTGAGAGTGGGAAGGCAGAGGCTGATCTTCAGGCCCTTGCGCCGCTTCATTTCAACGAGTTTTTTTATATCCCCGAAATCCGAATGATGATAGGTGTTGTCTTTCAGCCAGTTGGCGCTCTTACTGCTCATCGATGATCCCCTTGTCTATGGCTTCGATGAGGCCGACGATCTGTGCAATGCCGGCGAACATCGGTTCTATTTCAATCTGGGCGTTTTCCGTGTGATAGTTTTCCCCGTGGCTCACGCCGACGGTAACCGCCGGAATATTGTGGCTCAGGAAGATGGACAGTTCCGACTCGCTGGACTCGATTACCGGCTTAACCTTGAGGCTTTCCAGAATGGCTACCCCGGTTTTTACCAGCGGATGGGTGTACTCGAGCCGGGACGCGTTGACGTTCGAAATCTGGTTCATGCTGATATCAACCAGGTTCTCGTGCTTGATCGAATCCACGATGTCCTCGATTTTCCCGTAAATCTCCCCGACCAGTTCGTCGGAGGACGATTCGATCTCCAATCCGAGCCTGCTTGAAAGGGCCAGGTCGCCGTGTTTGATGCCACCCTTGATTTTCCCGAAAATAATCTGGGTGTTCGGTCGTTGGGGGAGGTGTATCTCCAGAATGCGGTTGATGATGTCGTTCATGATGAGGATGGCGTTGGAGCCGTACTTGTTTTCCCAGCCGGAGATCATGGGAATTTCGCAGCTGATATCAGCCCGGACCATTGACCGTGAAAAGTAATTGAGTCGGCCGAGTTCGGCTCCCTCCAAAATGACCGCCGCGCGGATAGGCCGTCTCCAGTGGTTCAGGAAATCCCGAATGCCGCTGAGGTTGCTGGCTCCCAAAGATTCCGCCAGACCGACCAGCACAATGTCGCTGGTAAACTTCTTCCCCAGGGCGCTGAGCACTTCGGGCAGGCTGAGCTGAACCCCGAGGCTGATGGAATTGTCGATAATTCCCGGACCCGAGACGCTGTTGCTGTCGATCGCCAGATGAATTTCCTGGTCGAAGTGGTACACCGTGTCCATATGAGCCGCCACGACGATGCAGCCTTCCCGTTCGCCCTCGCCCTTGATAATGCCGATGGCGTTGCCCGAGACATCGGTAGTGGCTTCATCCACGCCGATTTCCGCCAGCCGCTCAAGAAAGGCCTTCACCCTCAGGTTGGTGTGAACCCGGTCCACATCGTCTTCCTTGATGTTGAGGGCGATGGGCGGAACCTGCCCGACCAGAATGGTATTGGTAAGTATTTGCTCCCGCAGCCCGCGGACGGTCTTGCGGTACTGATCCATCCTGTCGGTGACGGGCTTGAGTCGGGGGGTGATTTTCATGGTTGGTCTCCTTATGCGCGCCGTGGCGCTGCGCCGATCCGCCGCCGGGCAGCTTACTCCCGGCGGATTTCGAGCCAGAGCACTTCCCAGGGCGCGAGCTTGAGCACCGCGGTCCGGTCGGCCAGATCGCCCCGGGTCTCGGTTTTGCCCGGCCGGTCTTCCTCGTCGAAGCACTGGAGGGTCGAGCAGAACACTTCGCCGCTGAGCAGGTCGTAAAAATCCGGCGCGATGTCGGTTTTTCTCCGGTGGAGCAGTCCGAGGGCTTTGTTGAGCTTGGCCTGCACCGGCCGGGCGGAACTGTTGACCAGGCAGAGTATGCGCTGGCCGTTGTTCGCCTCATCCCCTTCGAATTCGCGCATTACGGCGAAAATTTCCGGGGCGTCCACATCAAGGATAACCTGTCTGCTTGCCGGATGGAAAGCCGCCTGCTCCCGGCGGACCTTAATCATCCGGGAATATCCGCTGTACACTTGGTGCCTGAGGCTTTCGGGATCTTCGAGCTCGGCCATTACGTCCTTGAGGAAGAGCTTTCGCCGGTTGATGCTGCGGTTGGCCCCGGTGAGTTCCGGGCCTTCCTTCCAGTTCTCGCTGCCGATGAGACTGTGGATATATATGCCCGGCACTCCGGCAACCGAGAGCAGGACGGCCTGGCTGGCCAGGTATTTTTTTACCCGCATGTCCCGGGGAAGATCGGGGTCGGCTATGGCGGAAAAATAATTGATGTTCAGCTCGTAGGGAATTTTGCCCTTCGGCGTCGCCTTGTAGTTGATTCTGCCGCCCCGATCCGCAACCGCCTCGTAGAGCTTCTGCAGCTCGGATTCGCTGAGGATTCCGTGAGCGGGGGTGACCCCGACGCCGTCATGACTGGCGCAGAAGTTGAAGTAGGTGCTGTCGTAGCCCAGGGGACCGGGAGATCCCGCGGGAATTTTCCGGGCCCACTCGGTGAGATGCTCGGCATTCCCCCGCAGGAAGGCGTCGAAAATCAGGGGTGGCAGGCTGAACTGATAAATCATATGGGCTTCGTTCTTCCCGTCGCCGAAATAGCTCATGTTCTCCGCATGGGGGACGTTGGTCTCGGTTATGAGAACCACCCAGGGAGCCACGGCATCCAGAATGCTTCGGTACAGCTGAACCACCCTGTGGGTTTTTTCGTGGTGAATGCAGGGGGTTCCCAGTTCCTTCCAGAGGTAGGCAATGGCGTCCAGGCGTATCACCTGGGATCCCTTCTCAATAAAAAAGAGAATGGCGTCGATCATTTGAATCAGCATATCCGGATGACCGAAATTCAAATCGACCTGATCCTCGCTGAAGGTTGTCCAGATATGCCGGGTAATTGCCTTGCCGCTGTCGGGGTCCCTGGCCTCGAATGGGGTGAGCAGCGGATGGGTCCGGGGACGAACCACCTGGCTGACGTCGGTACCTTCCGGCATGTCGATGAAATAATGCTCGTATTCTTTTTTTCCAGCCAGGAAGTCTTTAAACCACGGTCCCTTCGCTGAGCAGTGATTGAGCACAAGGTCGGCCATCAGGCGGAAGTCCGCGGCAATGGCCGTAATATCGGACCAATCGCCGATATCCGGGTTCACCCGGTAGTAGTCGATAATTGAGAATCCGTCGTCCGAGCTGTACGGAAAAAACGGCAGGATGTGAATGCCGCTCACCAAACCTTTGAGGTAACGGTCGGCGAAGGTTTTAAGGGCCCTCAGGTGCCGGGAGTCTTCGCCCGCCAGCTCGCGGACCGTCCCGTCCTCCTCAATGCCGCCGCCGATGCCCAGTTCCGCCTGAAGGCGGGCCTGGGGGTCGGCCGGCGGGTCGCCGAGAAGGAAACTGTCTCCGTAGGTAATGACGAAGGCGTCCTTCTGGTCCAGGGGCAGGCCGCTGCCGCCGACCTGCGACGGCGCTTTCTGTGCCGCGTCGCCATAGGCCTTCCTGGCCTCTTCCAGGGCCGGACCGTGCCGTTCCAACAGCTCGCGCAATCCCTTGAGGGCGAGCTCCGCATTGCTTCCGTCGTAGATGTCATGGGTGAATTTCCTGAGGTCCAAGGATGGATTCATAAGCGCTCCTCTTGCTCTCAGCATAGTATCAGCGGCGGTGAATTTCCAAGCTATCGTCGATATAGTTGGACGCTGATCGGCACAGATACTATGATTGAACCATATGGAACGCAGCGTGTTTTTCCGCATAGTAAAGGACTATCTGCTTCCGGTGATTCTTCCCGGGCTGGCAGTGACGGCGTTTTTCGCCGCGGTCCTTCTCATTCCCTTCGGCGGCTTCGATTCAGGAGCCCAACTGTCTCAGGTTATCGTCAATCTGGTGGATACCGCCGTGGTCATTTCCCTGGTGTTTATCCTAGCCTTTTCAATGCGCTACTTCCGCGCCCGGGGGTTTTACTTCCTGCTGCTTCTGATTATCCAGATGTGGTACCTTCAGCAGGGCCCCGCAGGCCGGGAAGGGGCATTCTGGACGCTTATTTTTGTGCCGTTTTCCTTTACCGCCTTTCTCATTGTATCCGAGCGGGGACTGTTCAGTCCCCGAACCCGGCTGCTGCTGATCATCATCGGGCTGCCGGTGCTGTTCCGCTTCCTTCTCGAGCAGTACGGCGGATTGCGGCTTACCGAGCTTGCAATGATTCATCCCTTCCGGGAGGCCATCGCCGCGTGGAATCCTGCCTTGTCCCTGTGGTCGCTTATGTTCTACGGAGCCGCGGCGGTTATCGCTCTGCTGCGATACATCATCAGGCCCAGCCGCGATCTGTCGGCAGTGCTCTGGCTGATCGCAATTTCCTTCGTCATGGTGTTCGTGGCCTCGGCCTCAGAGTATCCCTCGGTGGTCAGCGAAGGCCTGGGGGTCAACGATCTCACTCCGGACTACATGTTTATGGCGCCTCCCGGGGTCGAACCGGCGCTTCATGCATTTCTCGGTCTCCTCGTTTTTGCCGCGGCGATTATCGAAGTGGTGACCCTTTTCGATCTGTCCTACCGAATGGCCTATCAGGATCAGCTCACCGGATTGCCCGGCAGAAGGGCCTATGACGACGCGATTCGGAACCTTGGACGCAAGTACGCCATCGCCATGGTCGATATCGACCATTTCAAGAGCTTTAATGACAACTACGGCCACGACGTGGGAGATCAGGTCCTCAAGCTGGTGGGCCAGGTGCTCAAGAACCATGCGAAACCCGGCACCGCCTACCGCTACGGCGGCGAGGAGTTCGTCATTTTGTACGGCGGAGCCGCCAATGCCGATGTAAAAGAAAGCGCCGAGTCGGTGCGCCGGCGGATCAGCGAGTATCCCTTTGCCCTGCGGAAATTTCTCCGGCCGCCCTATCCGCCGGGCAGCGGCGGCAAGCCGGCAAAGAAAACGCCAAAGAAATCCAAGGCGGGCGGCAGCCGCGGAAAGTCGCGCCGCAAAGAAGTGCCGAAAACCATCAATGTCACCGTAAGCATGGGCCTGGCGGACCATCGGAACACAGACCTGAGCCCCGAAGAGGTCATGAAAAAGGCTGACCAGGCCCTCTATGCCGCAAAGGAGCAGGGGCGCAACCGGCTCGTTATATCCCGCTGAGAGTCGCGCGATCCCCGGGATCCGGAAGATTACGAAAAATCGCGATATATCGATATGTTCTTGTTGCAAGCCGACCGGCTATTCGGTATATTCATCAGCGAACCGGCTGACCCGTGCCCGGGGTCGGCCTATACCATCCATCGGAGGCAGCAATGGCAGCATCACACAAACAGGAATACGTTTTTACATCGGAGTCGGTAAGCGAGGGACATCCGGACAAGCTGGCCGACCAGATTTCCGACGCTGTTCTCGATGCCTGCCTGACCGATGATCCGGGAAGCCACGTCGCCTGCGAAACCTACACCACGACGGGGATGGTGCTCATCGGCGGCGAAATCAACACTTCGACCTACGTCGACATCCAGTCGGTGGCCCGGGAGGTGGTGCGGGACATCGGCTACACCCATGCGGACTACGGCCTCGATTTCGAAAGCATGTCGGTGGTCAACGTAATCCACAGCCAGAGTCAGGATATTTCCCAGGGAGTCGACGGCGGCGGCCTCTATGCCGGCCAGCAGGGCGCCGGAGACCAGGGAATGATGTTCGGCTTCGCCTGCAATGAAACCGAGCAGCTCATGCCCGCCCCGGTTAGTTACGCCCATCAGATTCTCAGGCATGCCGCCGGATTGAGGAAGGGCGGCGAAATTCCCTGGCTGCGGCCCGACAGCAAAAGCCAGGTGTCCATCAGATATGAAGGATACACGCCGGTGGCCATCGAATCGGTGGTCGTCAGCCATCAGCACGACCCCGACGTATCCCACGGGGAATTACAGCAGACCATTATCGATAACGTGGTAAAACCCGTCCTCGAGCCCACGGGCTTACTCAGGGCGGACACAAAGTTCTATATCAATCCCACCGGCCGCTTTGTCATAGGCGGACCCCACGGCGACGCGGGCCTCACGGGGCGTAAAATTATAGTCGATACCTACGGCGGCATGGGCCGTCACGGGGGCGGGGCCTTCAGCGGCAAAGACGCCACCAAGGTGGACCGCTCGGCGGCATACATGGCCCGCTGCGTGGCAAAAAACATCGTTGCCGCCGGCCTGGCGGACCGGGCTGAAGTTCAGCTGGCCTACGCAATCGGCGTCCCCTTCCCGGTAAGCGTCATGGTCGACAGTTTCGGCACCGGCAACGCGGACGATTCGGCAATTGCCGATGCGGTTCAGGACATTTTCGACCTGACCCCCGCGGGAATCGTGAAGACCCTCGATTTGAAAAGGCCCATATTCCGCAAAACCACCAACTACGGCCACTTCGGCCGGGACGGTTTTACCTGGGAGAACACCGACAAGGCAGAGCAGCTCGCCAGGGCGGTAAAATAGGGCGGGGAGTCCTGCGCCTTTGCTGAAGGCGGCGGAGCCCCGCGAATCTTGTCCGCGAGGCCATTGCCCGCACGGCTCCTGCACAAGCGGCCGGGGAGAACGAATCGCATGTTGATCAAAGACATATTTGCCGGATGCATGGACGAAGGGAAAATTCCCTTCAGTTTCGAATTCTTTCCCCCAAAGACCGCCAGGGGTTGGGAAAAGCTCTACCGAAGCATGAAGGAGCTTCTGCCCCTGGAACCGGCCTATGTTTCGGTCACGTACGGAGCCGGTGGATCCACCCGCGACAATACCCACGACCTGGTTGCCCGGATTCACGGCGACGGAATGCCGGTGGTCGCCCATTTGACCTGCCAGGGCAGCAGCCGGGCAGAAATCGACAACATTCTAAAGCGATATGACCGGGAGGGCATCCATAATATCCTGGCCCTCCGGGGAGACCCTCCGGCTACCGGCGACAACGCCGTCGGGGGCACATCCGCCGCCAACAGCTCCCTAAGCAGCGGCGGCCATGGCCAGGCGAGCGCCGGTGATTTTCCCCATGCCGGCGACCTGGTGGCCTATATAAAGGAACGGTTCCCCCACTTCGGCGTCGGAGTTGCGGGGTTTCCCGAAGGCCATCCGGCTACCCCCAACCGCCTGAGAGAAATGGATTACCTCAAGGCAAAGGTTGACGCCGGTGCCGACTACATCGTCACTCAGCTCTTTTTTGACAACCGGGATTTCCTGGATTACCGGGAACGCTGCGCCCTGGCGGGCATTAAAATACCCATGATCGCCGGCCTCATGCCCATTACCAGCATTCGGGGAATGGAGCGGATGGCCGAGCTATCCGGCGGCAGCCGCTTTCCCGCCGACCTGGTCCAACGCTTAAAACGCGCGGTGAATAATAACGGAGGCAACTGGGGAATTTACGGCGCCCCGGAGAACAACACTCCCGAGGTGACCTCCGCGGTGTGCCGGGTGGGGGAGCATTGGACTACCGAACAGATCAGCAATCTGCTCAACCACGGAGTAGCCGGCGTTCATCTGTACACCCTGAACACGTCAACGGCCTCCATCAGCATCATGCAGAACCTGGGGCTGGCAAGCTATTCGGTGCGGAATGAGTAGTTAGCTCCACACAATCTCTATTTCTCAACCCGGTTTCCCTGTTCAACCCGGGAAAACGCTAAACCTCTTTTGTAGTTTGAGGGAAAAGAGTGAGTTCCTGCGAACGAGTCCTGGCTCCCGCCAGAGTGTCCATGGTCCCAATGAAAAAACCCTCTTTGGAAAGTTTCGCCCGAATGTCCCCGAGGGAAACCTCACAGAACGGGGAGACAGCGCCACAATCACCAGCACTAAAATCACCATCAACCGGACAGGAACCTACCGCCACTACAGCTGGGACCTGTTAAACCGCCTGGAAAACGTCGAAGAGCTCGATGAACACGGCAATCTGGTCGTGATAAAAGAATACGGCTATGATGTGAATAACCTGAGGATATGGGAGAAAAACCGACACGGCCAAATCACCCATTACGTCTTCGACCAAAAGGGCAACAGAATCGAACGGCACACAGAGGAAAGAAGCGAATACTACATATTCAGAAACCTCCGCCACATCGCCAAACGGGTGGTTGACCACAGCACCAACACGGAAAAGACCTACTTCTACGGCACAGACCACCTGGGAAGTACCGTACTGATGACCGACGAAGACGGCAACGAAGTCTTCTCAGCAGAAACCACCCCCTTCGGCGACTCGGTATCAGAATTAGGACCCATGGCCGACACAGAACACCTCATGTACACCGGCAAGGACCTGGATGAAGATACCGGGCTGTACTACTTTAATGCACGGTGGTATGACCCGGGGACCGGGCGGTTTATAAGCGAGGATCCGGCGAGGTTTGGGTCGAACTGGTACCGGTATGCAGCGAGCAATCCTCTCAAATACTTCGATCCAACCGGACTGAATGAAGTGAGCTGGGGTACAACGATCTTCGATGCAGGGGATTATCACACAGATACCCCTGAAAATGAGAAGTATGGAAATCTCGACGAGACAACGACAGAGGTTGCCACCTATGAGGAAATTGCTGAGCAGATCAATCACGTCTCAACTGGTATTTCTGCCCAGGAAACGATTGCACAACAGACAGAGAAACTAGCTGAGCTATTACAACAAGATACCAGCAGCATGACGTTGGATGAATTTCTTGCCTACCAGCAAGAGTTAGAGGATTTGGCGATGGAGCTGCTCCAAGGAATCCAGGATTATGAGGCAGCGGGATATGAGCTCCAGGATTTGGCAGAAAGCAACCCTAATGGAAATATCAGATTGGACCCATCAGTTACTAAAAGTGCCGATCCATTTGAGACTTGGTGGGATAAATCGGATGGTGAGCTACTGACTGAAGCCGAGGCTAAAATACAAAAATGGTTCGGTATTTCAGAAATGGGACTTGGTGGTATTGGGGTTTTTACGACAGCATATACCGCTCCAGCATTATATATCATGGCAGATGGAGCTCATCTTCTTAATGAAGCTTTGAACGGCTATAAAGCAACCCCTGGTCTATTAGCAGTAGACTTTATGATCCCCTATATAATGCTGAGTGATTATCCTTATACATCTCCATTTTAACGAGGAAGCAAAATGAAAAATGTTTTCGTTATTTTTTTACTTTTTTACATTGTATTTTTATTTGGAAATAGCATCCGGCACCTTTTAATTGGTTTGGGTAAAATAAAACATCCTATGTTTGATTCTGATGAAAAGCGTAGGTACATCTTCCGCAAGGGGATTATCGGGCTCTCTGGTGCAGTTCTATTCGGGACATTTATCATATATGTCGTAATTAGGGTTGTTTTCTGATTGAATGACTTTGCAGACAATAGTTAAACCCATAAGACTGACTTGAGCTGCGCCGGATCCAATCCCGGCGTCAGCTCCAAGTATGCTTCTTATGGGGGTTGAGCCGGCAAACGAGTTCTTTGAAATACGTCAGTCAGTGACGGACCCATCGAAGAGCATCTTGCTCCCGCTGAGCAAGAACTCTTCTGCTGACCGCTGATGCTTGCAGCAGCCTGCAGAAGAGAAAAACGTCAGACCACAAAACGCTTGAAGTCCACCCGGCTGCCGTTGAAGTTGACCAGGTAGCCCACCCGGATGCCCGAAAGCCTGAGGTAGTTTATGAGCTGGGCTTCCATTGTAGCCTCTCAAATTAAATTGATCAAACCAGCATAGAAAATCTCACAAACAGTTAAACAATCTCTCATTCCACTTAGACCGGAAATTTTATCTGCCGACAAAAAAAGAGCAATGGTGTTGAAGTTTGCCGACTCCCCATTGCTCTTAAAACCTCACCCCCAAAGGGGGCAAATAAACGTTACTTATTTGTCGGATAGTTTTGGAAAAACTTCAAGCGCTTGGGAAACAGTTCCACTGGAAAAAACCTGAATGTTGTCCCGAGTGTGGAAGCATACGGCTATGGGGGCACGGCTTCGTTCTTCGGCAGTTTGTCGGGTTTGCCCAAGGACTGTGGATGAAGCGGTATCGATGTCCGGACTGCCATGGGGTTCATACCTGTAGGCCACAGCAGTTCTTGCCGGGGATGCAATATCCTGTTCAAACTCAAATCTCCAGCCTGGAAGCAAAGCTTGCAGGAAAGCCGTTCCTTCAAACTGTGTCGAGGCAGATCCAGCAGCATTGGTGGAAGACATTTCTCAACCACTGCCGCCGTAGCGGCAACTGGACTGCCCCACATTCGGTTTTCCTCCGCAGGCAGAGCGATGATCAAATACCAGTAACAACCAGGCGAATATACCGTGAGATCTGGTCAGAAGCCTGCGTACCCTACCTGCCTTTTGCGCTGACAGTGAAACCGCGTCCATTTAGCCTTGAGTGAGAAAACGTATCACTCTCAAGGAGGAGAAAATGGACAGAGAAAAGAAAGAAAAGATCGCAGTATTCCGCTTCGGGGTCATCTTTCCGCTTGTGGAGAAAGACCTACACCAGTATTGGGGAGAGAAAGAGCGAATCCTGCGGGAGCTGGTCAGCAAGGAATGGGAGATTCCCTTTTCAAACCGAAACTACATCAGCAAGGCCACCATCCTGACCTGGGTAAAGCGCTACGAAGATGGCGGGCGGAAGATTGAAGCCTTGTTTCCTGAGAATCGCGGCGACAAGGGCCGGATGAGAAGCATTTCCGATGAACAAATCGATGCGCTCATGCTGCTTCGAAAAGAGCATCCAAAACTCTCCACCCCGCGTCTGGTTGAAATTGCTCAAGGAAACGGCGTCTTTCCGTCCGGAAAAGAGGTCTCCATGGCCAGCATTTACCGGCTCATGAAGATCCGCAAAGCCCAACGGGTCAAAGTCGAGTCTGACATGAGGAAGTTCGAGGTACAATTGCCCAACGACCTGTGGCAGTCAGACTGCATGCACGGTCCGAAAGTTCTGCATGGCGGGAAACTGAGAAAGACCTATCTGTTTGCAATCATTGACGACCATTCAAGGCTCATTACCCATGGCCAGTTCTACCTGGCTGAAACACTGGAAAATTACCTGGACTGCTTATGGACGGCGTTACGCAAGCGGGGAGTTCCCCGAAAGCTCTATGTCGATAACGGGGCATCATTTAAGGCGCACAGGCTCCAGTTGGGATGTGCTTCGCTGGAAATCGGGCTGCGCTATGCACGGCCGTACCGACCCCAGGGAAAGGGCAAGATTGAACGGTTCTTTCGTACCGTACGTAGCCAGTTTATCCCCGAGCTGCCTGATGAACTTCCTCTGGATGAGATCAACCGGCTGTTTCACCACTACATTGAAAACGGTTATCACCAGAGGATCCATGGCGGTACGGGGCAGAAGCCCCTGGAGCGTTACCTGCAGGATGCCCATGCCTTGCGAAAAGCGCCGGAGAACTTGCCTGAATACTTTCGAAAACGCGAGGAGCGAACGGTAAACAACGACCGGACGGTGAAACTCGATGGCCGTTTGTATGAAGCCCCTGCGGGATTGGTTGGCATGAAAGTCGTCCTGCGTTTTGAGAATTACGACCGGATTGAAGTCTTTCTCGAGAATCAGTCAAAGGGATTCTTAAGGGATCTGGATCAGGGAGTGAACAGCCGCATTAAGCGGGACGGCACGGGTCCGGTCATGCCGTCGGCTTCGGGGGGAGCTCTTTTTGAAAAGCTGGGCTCAAAGGCAGGTAGCTAATGGATACGCTGCGCCACCACTTTGGATTCCGGCACAACCCGTTCCCGCAGAATGTAGCGGTAAAGGACCTGTACCCCTTACCGGCATTGGAACCCCTGCGGCAGCGGGTGTTCTTTGCCCTGGAGCAGAAAGCCATTGCCGTCATCACCGGAGATGTGGGGTCGGGAAAGTCTACGTCATTGCGCTATGTCTCAAGCAAATGCCATTCGAGTGAGTATGAACTGATTACCATTGTCGGCGGGAACTTCTCACCCATGGAACTGTACCGGCAGATCCTGCTCACTTTCGGCATGAGCTATATGTCGTTCCAGGTATCGATCATGATCTCGAAGATCCGGGAGCTTATTCTGGAAATTGCATCCCGCAATGTCATCCCGGTGCTGGTAATCGATGAGGCTCATCTGCTGAAACGGTCAGTGTTTACCCAGCTGCATACCCTTGCTCAGTTTGAATTCGATTCCAAACCGGTCATGCCGATGATTCTCTGCGGTCAGGATTTCCTGCTCGATCATCTGATGGCTAACTCAGTTCGGCCTCTGGCGTCCCGGGTGCTGGGCAAGAATCATCTGGAGTCTATTAAGAAGGAGGTGATGGAAGATTACCTGAATCATCACATCACCCTGGCCGGGGGAACAAAGAAAGCATTCAGTGATGAGGCGATCTTTGCCATTCATCAGGGATCCGGTGGTCTCTTGCGGAAAGCCAACTCCCTGGCGAAAACGGCTCTCCTTGCCTGCGCCGGAGATGGTGGACAGACTGTTTCTGCAGAACACGTCCGGGTCGCTTCCACCGAGATTTTTATGTAAATGCTGCCCCTGCCGCGAATGCGGCAGGGGGTACCCTTCGTCAGTTTTACTTGTAAAATTGTTTGTCTGTACGTGCGAGGGTTAGGCTAATTTAATGTGCGAAGCTACACCATAACAGCCGTGAGCTTTGAAACGCTCTTGAGCTCGAGAATGACCTTGCCCTCGACCACCAGGTCGGCAATGTATGCTCCGGCAAGCTCCCCTTTGTAATACACCGGATAGACCTTCTGCTGTTCCACAGTGAGATTTAACCTCCGGCACTCAATAACCAGAGCCCCCTCGTACGCGCTTTCCAAAAGCCCGGGACCCAGGATGTTGTGCACCGAATACAACGCTCCCACCACCGTGTAGGACAGTTCCTTGAAAAGATACTCAGCCATGCTGACCTCCTTTTTTCAGGAGGCAGTCTCGAAGCGACGAGTGGTCAACGCCCCTGAGCGAAGCGCGGCTTGACCGCGAGGAGCGGAGAGATACACTTGAGAAAACCGGAGGAAGCCAGACAGCATAGCCCAAGGCATAGGGAAGAAGGCGCGAATCCTCGCGCCCCATTCATTTCTTTCTTTCAACATACCGTCAGCAGAAAAATCCCTTTTGCAAAACCGCCCCGGTCACCAAACCAAATCCGTGATTATTGGTGCTGATACGTGGTAGACCCCAACTCCCTGATACGTGGCTTTCTCTCATCCCCCCGACTTTAGAAAATTCTCACCGCCGAACTTATGGGCCGCAACGAGTTCTACAACTACACCCCCGACGGCAACCGCTCCATGAGAAACATCCTCGCCGGCAGCATGCAGAGTGAACAATACCAGTACTACCCCAACTCAGACCTGCTCCAATACGACGGAACCTACTACTATGCCTATGATGAGAACGGAAACCTCACAGAACGGGGAGACAGCGCCACAATCACCGGCACTAAAATCACCATCAACCGGACAGGAACCTACCGCCACTACAGCTGGGACCTGTTAAACCGCCTTGAGACCGTCGAAGAGCTCGATGAACACGGCAATCTGGAAGTAATAAAAGAATACGGCTATGATGTGAATAACCTGAGGATATGGGAGAAAAACCGACACGGCCAAATCACCCATTACGTCTTCGACCACAAGGGCAACAGAATCGAACGGCACACAGACGAAAAGAGCGAATACTACATCTTCAGAAATCTCCGCCACATCGCCAAACGGGTGGTAGACCACAGCACAAACACCGAAAAGACCTACTTCTACGGCACAGACCACCTGGGAAGCACCGTGCTGATGACAGACGAAGAAGGCAACGAAGTCTTCTCCGGAGAAACCACCCCCTTCGGCGACTCAGTCTCTGAGTCAGGAGCCATGGCCGACACAGAACACCTCATGTACACCGGCAAGGACCTGGATGAAGATACCGGGCTGTACTACTTTAATGCGCGCTGGTATGACCCAACGGTGGGGAGGTTTATAAGCGAGGATCCGGCGAGGTTTGGTTCGAACTGGTACCGGTATGCCTCGCATAATCCGTTGAAGTACTCTGATCCGACAGGATTATGGGATTTTAATGCCGCATTAGGATTAGGGGGGGCTCTACAGATCCACATTGGTAATAATGACGGGAAATTTCAATTTGGGTTTAAAGTAGGCCTAGGCTTAGGTGCGCAAGTAAGTTTTTCTGCTCAAAATCGAACTGTCAATCAGGCAGTTGGGACTACGCTATCTGGTTCAGTTGAGGCTGCAACGGAACTGGAAGTGGCTGGACCAGGTGCGGATATATCAATTCAGGTTTCTGGTGTCTTAGATTCAGATTTTAATATTGAGAATACATCAACCGCAGAAATGTCTTTTTCGGACCCCGCTACTGGGATGACAGGAAGTGTTTCAGTGGATTCGGATGGCATAATAGAGACTGAATTGGAACCCACTAATCTTTCATTTGGTGCGGGAGCACTTATTTTTGTCGGTTTCGGTGTAGATACCACGGTTGGAGAGGATTCTCTTCCCAAATCAAATCCTAAAATTGACCCTTCCGCTCCAGTTTTTGAATTCGACGTGAATGAAGATCCATTGGAAGAAGGAAATTTATGAAAATTACGAGGAAAAATCTTCGCCTATTAATTATTTTTGTAATTCTTTTAGTTGGTGTTGCGGTTATGCGATTATTCTTTATACAGGTAAAAAGTGATTTAGAACCGTACATGACTGAAAACGCTGAAGTTACCGCCTATCTTAAAGATTTTTTTATTATGAATTTTCCAGATGTTGAAATACTAGAGATTGATTTTATGGATGAAAAAAGCAAAGTTAATAATCGTCAAAATGTGATTCGCGTGATTTCTGAGTATGGAGTGAAAGCAAAAATCCAAAGTTATTCTTTTTTTGTCGAATGGACACAAACTGACCACAACACCAACATAGAAAAAATTCAGGTTCTGAGAGAGAATGAATATATAGAACTATACGTTGATCAAGCATCTCAATAAGAGTTAGGTTTTCACCCCATAAGACCCGACTTGAGCTGCGCCGGATCCAATCCCGGCGTCAACTCCAAGTATGCTTCTTATGGGGGTTGAGCCGGCAAACGAGTTCTTTGAAATACGTCAGTCAGTGACGGACCCATCGAAGAACATCTTGCTCCCGCTGAGCAAGAACTCTTCTGCTGACCGCTGATGCTTGCAGCAGCCTGCAGAAGATAAAAACTTCACACTACAAAACGCTTGAAGTCGACCCGGCTGCCGTTGAAGTTTACCAGGTAGCCCACCCGGATGCCCGAAAGCCTGAGGTAGTTTATGAGCTGGGCTTCCATAACTGGAGTGAGCTTGGAAACACTTTTTAGTTCGAGGATGAGCTTTCCTTCAATTACCAGGTCTGCAATGTACGCCCCGGCAAGCTCGCCTTTGTAGTACACCGGATACACCTTCTGCTGTTCCACCGCCAGATTCAGCCTGCGACACTCAATAACCAGCGCACCCTCGTACGCGCTTTCCAAAAGCCCGGGACCCAGGATGTTGTGCACCGAATACAACGCTCCCACCACCGTGTAGGACAGTTCCTTGAAAAGATACTCAGCCATGCTGACCTCCTATGGTTGCATAGGCGAGCAGGCAGCTTTGCTGCCGACCAGCCTTTTTTCAGGAGGCAGTCTCGAAGCGACGAGTGGTCAACGCCCCTGAGCGAAACGCGGCTTGACCGCGAGGAGCGGAGAGATACACTTGAGAAAACCGGAGGAAGCCAGACAGCATAGCCCAAGGCATAGGGAAGAAGGCGAGAATCCTCGCGCCTCATTCTTTCCTTTCTTACAACATACCATCAGCAGAGAAATCCCTTTTACAAAACTGCCCCGGTCACCAAACCAAATCCGTGAATATTGGTGCTGATACGTGGTACACCCCAACTCCCTGATACGTGGCTTACCAAGCTCATCGCTGCTGACCAAAAATCTACCATCTCGGCCAACACCAATCGGCAATGATCATTGGAGAAGCCGGAAGCGAATCGGCAAAAAGAATGGCAGGATCAGTGAAAATACAAGTCGGAAATTTTCGCCTCTACAAAATAATTCCATGAGTCCGAATAAAAGCAAGTATCTGCTTGCGAGAATACAGAAGTTGATCCGTTTATTAATGACTATAATAAATATCTGCAATCTGCGTTTTTTGTGGTTCATTTTGATCACTGTTCTCTTCGCATTTGATAGAGTGAATATCTCGATTCGATTTACAGTACACAAGTGTTGTGTATTCAAATTGACGGTATAGTGAATAATGAGATGGCTTATCTTCCCAATGATTTAGAGAGCAGAACACAAACCGTCTCCGCTGGGTCGGTAATAGCAAATGACGGCCTGCGTTAAAAATCCAGATCGGTTGAATATCGGCTAATAATCCCGCCCCAGCCTCCGGTACAAAAAAAACCCGCCGACGGCCAGAGCAATGAGGGCCAGAATGTACAGGGCATAAACCGACAGGACCAGGGTCCACTGCCAGCCGCCGGGCTCGGTGTCGCCGTGGGCCAGGCCGGTAAGAGTCGCAAGCAGCTGCATAAGCGGCAGAGCCGCAACCGCCGTTGCGGCGGCGGCGATGATCCAGGCCCTCATCTGTCCGCCCACTGCCGCGGCGATCAGCAAAAGCACGGCCCCCGCCAGTTCAACAAAAAACAGTTCGCCGGGCATGAGCCAGTCGAAAAGGAAGCGGCCTCGGCTGACGCTCACAATTGCCCCGAGAAGGAAAGGGGCAAGCAAGGGAAGCATTACCACAATGCCGCCACCCAGTGCCAGGGCGCGGGCGGTTTTGCGCTTCTTGTTCATGTATATTAATTTATCCCCTTTCTCGGCGATTTTCAGGGTTTTCTTCACAGTGACCTTCTCAACTGTTAGAATGGGTGCAGGCAGCCGGCGCAGGTCCGCGCGCCTTATAAACGGAGGGATGTAATGAGCGAAGCGCAGGTGGTGAATCTGATATTATGCGGTGGAGTGGGGAGCCGGCTGTGGCCGCTTTCGAGAAAGCTTCTTCCCAAGCAGTTTTCCCGGATCCTCCGGGGACAAACCCTCTTCGAGCGCACGGTGGCCCGAAACCGCAAAGTTGCCTCATCCACCATGATCGCCGCCAATCGCCACCAGGCATTTCTCGCCTTTAATCAGATGGAAAACCTCGATATTCATGAGCATTTTGGTCTCATTGAACCGGTGGGCCGTAATACTGCGCCGGCAATCGCCCTGGCTTCCATGCTGGTGGAGCCGGAAACCGTTCTGCTCGTCACCCCGTCGGATCATCTGATAGCAAAAGACGATGAATACGCCGCAGCGGTGCGGAACGCGGTTGATCTGGCGAAAAAGGGGCGCATCGTCACCTTCGGAATAGAACCTGAATATGCCGAGACCGGCTTCGGCTACATCGAAGCCGACAAACAGGCCGACGATCCCTACGCGGTCCGTGGATTTAGGGAAAAACCCGACGAGAAAACCGCAGCGGAATACCTCAAGGCCGGTAATTATTACTGGAACAGCGGGATGTTCTGCTTTCAGGCCGAGGTCTTTCTCAATGAACTCAAACATCACGCCCACGATGTGTACGAGGCCAGCTTCAACGCCTTTAACAATGCCAACGGTCCCGACGCCCGCAGGAAGCGCGAACCCTGGTCGCCTATGGTTGAGGCCATGAACGCCATTCCGGCTATTTCCGTGGACTACGCCGTAATGGAAAAGAGCCAACGCATCGCCGTGGTGCCCTGCGATATTGGTTGGAGCGACCTGGGCAGCCTGGACGCCCTGTACGACCATTACAGCGGTGTGTCGGAGCAGGTGGGAAGCGGCAGCCGGGACAGCGAGGGCCCCACGCGCAGGCCCGATGGGTCTGATAACGCATCGGCCACCGACACCGAACCGGTGTACATCAATGCCAAGCGAAACCTGGTAATCGGCGAGAAGCGCCAGGTCGCCCTCATCGATGTGGACGATCTCATGGTAGTCGAAACCCCCGACGCCCTGCTGATTTCAAAACGGGGGTCAAGCCAAAAAGTGAAAGAGGTGGTCAAAGAGCTGGAGGGCCGCGACGGTCCCGAGAGCCGGCTCACCGAGCGCTTCCCCACCATCGAACGGCCCTGGGGGAAATACACCACGCTGTACGTGGGCGAGCACTACATGGTTCGCCGGCTGGAGGTTAAACCCGGCTGCCGCACCAGTCTGCAGCGCCACTTCAAACGGGAAGAACTGTGGACCGTGGTTGCCGGCCAGGCCCTGGTTCAGCTCGAAAAAAGCCGCAAGCACTACTACCCCGGCCAGGGAATAGAGGTGCCCATGGGCGCATTCCACCGCCTGGAAAACCCCGGCGATGAACTGCTGGTTATTGTGGAAACGCAAATGGCCATGGTGCCCGCTGAGGAGGGCGCCACCGAGGCGGTGCCGAAAAGCGAGCTGCCGAAACTTGACGAAACCGATGTGGACCGGGCGGAAGACGATTACCGCTGGCTGAAATAGGCCGGGTTGTGGCGGATTTCGGCAGCATCGCGACTATTGTAACTATTGCTGTTCTCCTGGCGGTGCTCCTCAGCGACCGGATACGTCCGGTTTTTGCCTTCCTGGGCGCCCTGGGGCTCCTGTTCCTGCTTCAGATCATCAGTCCCCAGGAGGCTCTCAGCGGCTTTGCCAATCCGGTCATCGCCACCCTTGCCCTGCTGTTCATCGTCAACAAGGCGGTGGAAAAAACCGGAATCCTCACCGACGCAGTGCGCTTCATCAGAACCGAGAAGAACTTCCGCTTCGAGTCGGTTTTGATTCTGGTGCTGATGCTTCCGGTTGCCCTGTTCTCCTCAATTCTCAACAACACTCCCATCGTGCTGCTGCTGGTGCCGGCGGTGAAAAGCTGGGGCCAGAAACACGGGGTGGCAAGCTCGAAGCTGCTGATCCCCTTAAGTTACGCCGCCATCGTCGGCGGGATGTGGACAATTATCGGCACAAGCACAAACTTGCTGATTAACGACCTGTTTACCGACTACAGCGGCAGCGGCCTCCTGTTCTTCGAACCGGCCGTGGTGGGAATTCCCCTCACGGTTGCGGCCATCATGTATATGTCCCTCATCGGCCATCATATGCTGCCCCGCTATCAGGAGCCCGGTCAGCGCCTGCTCAACCAGACGGATGAATACCTCATAGAGCTCATGGTTCCCCGGGGATCCGGGCTGGCGGGCCTTGCCATCGAAGACGCGGGATTCAGGGACCTGAAGGGGGTGTATTTAGCCCAAATATACCGAAAGGATCAGGATCTCGGGGCTCCGGGACCATCGGATTTGCTCAAGGAGGGCGACCGCCTGGTATTTGCAGGCAATGTCCAGGCCGCCCGGGAACTGGCCAGCGAAAAACATCTAATCCCTTCGGACAGCCGAAGCTTCAAAAAAGATACCCGGGACATCCAAAGCAAACTTGTCGAACTGGTGGTCAGGGATGATGCGGGTCTGGCCGGGAAAACGATAAAACAGTCATCATTTCGAAGCCGATACGGCGCTGCCGTAGTAGCGGTCCATCGCCGCGGACAGCAGCTGGCCGGCCGCATCGGCGATATCAAGCTAAAAACCGGGGACAATCTGCTGGTGCTCACCCGGACCGACAGGGTCGTTACCCTGAGCCGTTCGCCGGATTTTTACATGCTCAACCGCTCGGCGGACGTGACCATACTCAAAACCTGGCAACGATATCTCATTTATATCGGCACCCTGGTAATGATAGGCTTGAGCGCATTGAGCACCATGGGTTTTGTCCTGGGGATAGGCGGGCAACCGATGGGGCTCCTGCATTTTTCCGCCATACTGGTGGCCATCCTTTTCGCAAGCAAAACCATTACGACCAGGGAGATCCGGGAGTCGATCCGCTTCGACTTGCTGTTGATAATAGCCTCTGCCATCGGCATATCGGTCGCCCTTCAAAATACCGGAATCGCCGATCGACTGGGAGAACGGATTTTCTTCCTGACCCGATTTCTCAGCCCGCTTGGAATCCTCATGGTGGTCTATCTCATAACAAATCTGATAACCGAGGTCATAACCAACAACGCTGCGGCTGTGCTCCTGTTTCCCATCCTGATGTCTGTCGCCCAGGTGATCGGCGTGGATAGCCGGGCCATGGTAATGGTGCTCATCGTCGCCGCCGGAAGCAGTTTCTCCACGCCAATGGGCTATCAGACCAACCTTATCGTTCAATCGGCTGCCCAGTACAAGTTTGTAGATTTTCTCAGGGCGGGCCTGCCCATGAACGTCATCGCATTTTTGATAACGATGGCAATGGTCGACATACTCTACCTCTAAAGGCTACAATGCTCGAGCTATGACCGAACCCTGTTCATTCACCTCTCTCAAGTCTGCCGGAGCTCGGCGATGATTGCCGCCGATCGCGCGGCCGCCGGACTCCTTCGCCTCGGTCTCCAAGCCGGGAAGGCCATATTGGAAGTATATTCCCGGGATTTTTCCGTGGATGCCAAGGACGATAATTCGCCGCTAACCGAAGCCGACCGGGCTTCACACCGCACAATCGCCGATGGTCTGGCCAAAATTAGCGGCGGCCAGGGCGCGCCCCTTCCCCTGCTGTCCGAAGAGGGAGATATTCCCGCATCGGCGGTCCGTCAGACCTGGGGTGAATACTGGCTCATCGATCCGCTGGACGGGACCAAGGAATTTGTAAAGAAAAACGGCGAGTTCACGGTGAACATCGCCCTTATGCGCCGGGTTACGGATTCCGGAAATCACAGCGCAGACCGCCGGACAGCCGGCGGCAACTGGTACCCTGCCCTCGGCCTGGTGTACGCCCCGGTTCTCGATGAGGCTTTTATCGGCTGGAGCGGCCCGGCGCCGGAGGATTCAGGGGCCTACCGGATCAACGGGCTTTCAAAGGCAGCGGAAGGCTGGACCGGCAGCGACGATTGGCGCCGGTCCGCGGAGCCCATCGCCGCGGTGCGTCAGCTCCCCGCCGCCGGCGAACAGCTGACCGTTGTCGCCAGCCGTTCCCATCTTACCCGGGAGACCGAGGCCTTTATCGCCGGCCTGACCGCCATGGGAAGAACAATAGACACCGCAAGCTCGGGCAGCAGCCTCAAGCTCTGCCGGGTAGCCGCCGGCGAGGCGCATGCCTACCCCCGTTTCGCCCCGACCATGGAATGGGATACCGCCGCCGCCGATGCCCTGTGCCGGGCCGCCGGAGCCCCGGTGCTCAAGGCCGACGGATCCGGCCCCCTGGAATACAACAAAGACGATTTGCTCAATCCCTGGTTTTTGGTAACCGGCATTCCCGCCATCGCCGATCTGCTCAGGGAACAATCAGATAAGGACGCGCAATGAAAAAATATCATTTGAACCACCTGAGGGCCCTGGAGTCTGAGGCTATTTACATTATCCGCGAGGTGGCTGCCCAGTTCGAAAGGCCCGTGATGCTCTTTTCTGGGGGCAAGGACTCGATCTGCATGGCCCACCTGGCCCGCAAGGCCTTTCACCCCGGAACCGTGCCCTTTCCGCTGATGCATGTGGATACCGGGCATAACTTCGACGAAACCATCGAATACCGGGACCAGTTCATTGAGGATATGGGCGCCCGGCTCATCGTCGCCCATGTTCAGGATTCCATCGATGCCGGGCGGGTAACCGAGGAAACCGGACCCTATGCAAGCCGGAATTCTTTGCAAACCGTCACCCTCCTGGACGCGGTCAAAGAGCACAAATTCGACGCGGCCATGGGCGGCGCGCGCCGAGACGAGGAAAAGGCCCGGGCCAAGGAGCGCTTTTTTTCCTTCAGGAACCGGTTCGGCCAATGGGATCCGAAAAACCAGCGCCCCGAGCTGTGGAACATTTTTAATGCCCAAAAGCACATGGGCGAGCATTTTCGGGTATTCCCCATATCGAACTGGACCGAGCTGGACGTCTGGAGCTATATCGCGCTTGAGAAAATCCCCATGCCAAGCCTGTATTTTTCTCACAAGCGCAGCGTGCTGGTTCGCGACGGAGTTATTCTCGGAGACAGCGATTTCATCGAAAAGCTCCCCGGTGAAAAACCCGTCGAGAAACTGGTGCGTTTTCGAACCATCGGGGACATGACCTGCACCGGCGGGGTGGAGAGCCCGGCTTCGAGCATTGAGGAAATCATCGCTGAAATCGCCTCGACCCGGACAACCGAGCGGGGGGGGCGGGCGGACGATAAACGGAGCGAGGCCGCCATGGAAGACCGGAAAAAACAAGGGTATTTTTAATGAGCACGAAAACAACGGAAGAACTGGAATATAATATCGACGAGTACCTGAACCGCGAACTGCTGCGCTTCACCACCGCCGGTTCGGTGGACGACGGAAAGAGCACCCTTATCGGCCGGCTTCTTTTTGACAGCAAGGCCATTTTTCAGGATCAGATGGAAGCCCTGGAGAAATCCAGTCAGCTCAGGGGCGAGGGGGATGTGAACCTGGCTCTTCTCACCGACGGACTGCGGGCCGAGCGCGAGCAGGGAATAACCATCGATGTGGCATACCGCTACTTTTCCACTCCCAAAAGAAAGTTCATCATTGCCGATACCCCGGGCCACGAGCAATACACCCGGAACATGGTTACCGGCGCCTCTACTGCCCATTTGGCAATCATCCTCATCGACGCCCGTAAAGGAGTGCTCACCCAAAGCAAGCGCCACGGCTACATCGCCAGCCTGCTGGGCATCCCCCACCTGGTGGTGGCGGTGAACAAAATGGATCTGGTCGACTGGAGTCAGCAGGTGTTCGATGAGATTGTGGCTGACTACACCGACTTCTGCGACAATCTGGATATCGACGACATCACCTTCATTCCCATATCCGCCCTTACGGGAGACAATGTGGTCGACCGGAGCGAGAACATGCCCTGGTACGACGGGCGCTCGGTCCTCCATCACCTGGAAACCGTGACCCTGGCGGGAGACCGCAACTTGGAGGACTTCCGCTTTCCCGTGCAGTACGTGGTGCGTCCCCACCTGGATTTCCGGGGTTTCGCCGGCCGGGTGGCGTCGGGAACCGTCCGCACCGGCGACGAAATCATCGCATATCCCTCGGGCAGGGGTTCGAAGATCAGGTCGATAGTCACCTACGACGGTGAACTTGAGGAGGCCTTCGAAAGCCAGTCGGTGGTGCTGACCCTGGAAGATGAAATTGATACTTCCCGGGGCGACATGATTGTAAAAAAAGAGAACCTGCCGGACAATTCGACCCGTTTCGAAGCCGCCCTGTGCTGGATGGACGACGGAAAAGAGCTGTCCACCAGCAATCACTACATCCTTCAGCAGACAAGCCGCCGGGTCCAGGCCTATGTGAGCCGGATCAATTACCGGGTCAATATCAACACCCTGGACCATGAGCAGGTCGATACCCTAAAACTCAACGAAATCGCCTATGTGGACATAGAAACCGCACACCCCCTGTACTTCGACCCCTACACCCAAAACCGCGAAACCGGAAGCTTCATCCTCATCGATCCGGCTACCAACCTGACGGTGGCCGCCGGGATGATCCGCCATGAGGCCCGGGAACCCGAGCTCGAGACTTCCGCCGGAGGGGCCGCAACCATAGCAGCCGGCACCGCGGCGCCCGCCGGTTCGCCGGCCGGCCCCTCCAGCCCCAATGTCAAATGGGAGCAGACCGAGGTCAGCCTCCCGGCACGGGAAGCCAGAAACGGCCACCAGGCCAGGGTTCTCTGGTTCACCGGCCTGTCGGGCAGCGGCAAAAGCACCATCGCCAAGGCCCTGGAAAAGCGGCTCTTCGCCGAAGGCAGACAGGTGTTTATGCTGGACGGCGACAATGTGCGCCACGGCCTCAACGGCGACCTGGGCTTCAGCGAAGAAGACCGCATCGAAAACATCCGGCGGGTGAGCCATGTGGCCCGGCTGATGTACGAAGCGGGATGTATTGTGCTCTGCACATTTATCAGCCCCCGCAGGGCCATGCGTGAGGAAGCCCGGCGGCTTATACCCGAGGGCCGTTTCCATGAAATCTTCGTGAAGGTGGATATCGACGAGGCCCGCCGGCGGGACCCCAAGGGACTGTACGAAAAGGCCGACTCCGGCGAAATCAGCGATTTCACCGGAGTCCATCAGCCCTATGAAGAGAACCCCGAGGCAGATGCGGTTATCGACACCCAGGAGCTCAGCGTCGAGCAGGCCGTAGAGAAGCTGACGGGACTAATACGCTAGGTCCGCCAGGGTCAGGCTATCCTCTGTGGATATACTCATCAGATTCCGATAGGATAGAGCTATGAATGGCGATCGGAATCAGGAAGAACTCATACGACTCATCCAGGACCGTCTTGAGGCCGAACCGAACATCGAACTGGCGATTCTCTATGGATCCCTCGATGGAGGGGCTTTCCGGTCGGACTCCGATATTGACATCGCCGTTGCCGCCGGGCCCGATTTTGGTGTGGCTGCCATGGCCGAGATATCAGGGGCTCTCGAAGCCCTGAGCGGTCATCCGGTGGATGTGCTCAATTTGCGAAGCGCCGAAGGTTTGATACTGAGCGAAGCCATTTCAGGAAGGGTTCTCGTTGAGAATACAGAGCTTCGTCACCGATTAACCATTAAAGCGCTGTATTTTCGCGAAGACTATCTTCCCATTATCAATCGTGAGCGCCGCGCCTCCGTCGAGAGGTTCATAAATGAAGCCTGAGATCATCCTCGCCAAGCTTGAACAATTAGGCCGTTGTATTTCACGAATTGAAGATAAGCGGCCCGCATCATTCGCCGATTTCGAAGATGATCTCGATGTGCAGGATATAATCGTCTTGAATCTCGAGCGAGCAGTTCAGCAATGTGTGGACATTGGAACCCATATTCTCGTGGAGTCAGGGGGACGATCTCCGAACACAATGGCTCAAACCTTTGATGCTCTCTCTGAGCGTGGGATTCTCAGCGATGAGCTCTCCAAGCGGCTTCGAAACGCTGTTGGCTTTCGCAATGTGGCTGTCCACGAATACGAGAAGCTGTCATATCCCATCGTGTACTCGATAATTACCCGCCATCTCAATGATTTTCGCGATTTCGCCGATACCGTTCTCAATTTTATAAATTAGAAAAAGCCAATCAGCGCAGTTCAATCTGCTGATGTGTCCACGGTCTGAGCCGCGCCTTAGGGCTCAGACTGCGTAAAAGACCAAAGCACCCTTAATTGCGGCCGATCTGCGGCGCTATTGATCTATTTTTTCCGCCCAGTTAGGATGTTTTTACCCAGAAAACCAACGGAGATTAGCATGAAAAGACTCGTGTCCGTCCTCGGACTGTTCGTTATCCTGGCCTCCTGTCAGGACTTTGCCGCGATGAAAAACCTCACGCCCCAGCCAGCCGCCGATTTGACCATCGAGCTGCTGGACCAGAGCGAGGTGGTTTCGGACAACTATTACGCGGCGGTGTTTTACACCAGCTTCAGCACCACCCATCCGGACTGGCTCGATTATCTGTCGGTCACCGCGGCGTTGTTTGAGCCCTGGGATGACGAGGGCACGTATGAAGATGTCTCGGGATTTGAGATCGAAAACGGCAATCTCAGGCTCACCCATCGAATGTACCCCCTGTTCCCCTCACAGGGAGAGTACACTCTTCGGCTCTTTGCCATTGATGAAGGTGAGCTGGCCGAGACCTACGACTATAATATGGACGTCGATGTGGACGGCAGCTCTTTGCCGGTATTCCCCCGGAATACCGACTACTACATGCAGGGGTCTCCCTACATTCTCGAGCAGGTCAGTTCGTACTCGGTTGCCGTCGATGATGCCGGCGATGCCCTGTACTTCCAGCCCGCCGACTCATTCAGCGCGGGACTGGACCTGATATATTACATCGTTTTTGGAAACACCCTGGAGTACATGGCATTTCTCGGAGCCGACGATCTGCAAGTCGGCAAGTGGACCCGACTGGCTGTGAACGATCTCGTGCCGATGCAGCAGCTCAATCGCAGCATAGACCCGACGGAATTCAGGGCTGACGACGGAACCTGGATTGTTGAATCCTATGCGACGGTTCTTAGCCGGGAGGATTGGGGCAATTTCTTCAGATCGGAAGTCAGACCGGCTTCCATTAGCGCAGAAGTTCCGCAGGCGGCAGACACCATCAGCCCCTCGGCTTCGAGTCGGAGTCTCCCAGTCATTCCGCCAATGGCCGTGGAACTCCTCGACGAGTATCTGGGAAAGTAATACCCGATTCTCAACCGCGAAAAGAAAAAACCGCGCACAGCCCTTACGGCCGCAGCGCGGTTTTTTTGTCTGTGCACCGCCGGCGTGCCGACGGCTCACCGGTGTCTAATACCGGTAACGAAAACCGATCTGGGGATACAGATCAATAAGAAACTGATCCTGAATATCGCCGGCAGTGGGGAGCCAGCTGAAGCCGTAGCCCACCTCGACGGGAATCGAAAAGTGTTCAAACCCGATGATTTCAATTCCGATGCCGAATCCAAGGGTGATTCTGGGGGTGTAGTCTCCGACGGTCACCACGTCTTCGTACAGCGGATTGCCGCCCGAATCAAGCTCGCCGGTTTCCACCACATCATAATCCCGGGGGATGCGGCCGTCATGCATGATGCTGGTAAAAATATAGAGATTCCCCGCCAGAATTTCCCGCCAGGCGTTGGAGTAGACCTTCCACAAATGGGTGAGGCCGACGTTGTAAAACAAGAGATCGCTTCCCCAGCTTATTTCAGGGCTGTACAAAGCGCCCGCCACGGCCTGCCAGCCCGTAGTGCCGTTTGTCTTGTGGTAGCTCAAGCCGATGCCGGACATGGTCCCGCCAAAAAAGCCCAGGGCCTCGTCGTACAGCAGGTCCGGGGTCAGTTCGCTTGGTTCCGGGGGTCCAGCCGCCCTTGGCTGGTTCTCCTTGGGGTCGCTTTCGGCGAAGACGATGCCGGATGCAAAAATTACGAAAAATAAAAAAACACACAAAGCGCGGCGATGTGTTATTCGCCCTCTCTTCAACATGACGCCTCCCGAACAACATGAATTCTGTAATCTCGGAAACAATACTATCCCGACGGCCAATGCCCGTCCAGCGGGACCTTTTATTTTATCGGAACAAAAACGAGAATGGAATTGTCAGGCGAGCAGAAAGCGAAAAACTGACCTATGCAATTGAATTTACTTCTTCGCTGCTATAAAGTGCCTATTGTTCAATAATTGAACAATAGACCCCTCCGGGTAGTGTGTTTCGGCCGCATTCGGGTTGTAAATCGTAGTATTTTATGAATGTCGACTTCGAGAAGAGACGCGTCTTCGCGTTTTCTCGCCTGGAAGGAGTCGGAATCTCTTGTATCCGTATCCGAAAACGTCAGCATGGCCCTCATTGGTTAAAGAACATGTCCAGGCCAATTGTGTCGAAGTCTTTTGCTGAGTAACAGTATTAAGAGATTATAGAAAACCTGTAGTTAGCTAATCCGGCCATTCAGTAACCAGGAATTTAGTAATAAAGGATTCATTATGAAAAAAGCACTCATCACGGGAGTCACCGGCCAGGATGGTTCATACCTTGCCGAGTTACTGCTGTCCAAGGGCTATGAGGTCCATGGCATAAAACGCAGGGCTTCAAATTTTAATACCGATCGCATCGACCACCTGTACCTTGATCAGCACGAGACTGACGTGCACTTTTTTCTTCACTATGGAGATCTAACCGATTCAACAAATCTCATCCGTATAATACAACAGGTCCAGCCCGATGAAATCTACAACCTGGGCGCCCAGTCTCATGTGCAGGTGAGCTTCGAAGTCCCCGAATACACGGCCCAGTCTGATGCCGTCGGCACTCTGCGGCTGCTGGAAGCCATCCGCATCCTCGGTATGGAGAAGAAGGTGCGTTTCTATCAGGCATCAACCTCCGAACTCTACGGAAAGGTGCAGGAAGTGCCCCAGAAAGAGACTACGCCCTTCTATCCCCGGAGCCCCTATGGGGTTGCCAAGCTCTACGGATTCTGGATCGTGAAGAACTACCGCGAGTCCTACGGAATGTATGCCTGTAACGGCATACTGTTTAACCACGAAAGCCCCCGCAGGGGTGAGACCTTTGTTACCCGTAAGATCACCCGGGCCGCAGCCCGCATTTCCCTGGGGCTACAGAAGAAGCTGTATCTGGGCAATATGAACGCCTTGAGGGACTGGGGGTTCGCCGGTGATTACGTGGAAGGCATGTGGCTGATGCTCCAACAGGATGGGCCTGAAGATTATGTCCTTGCTACCGGCGAAATGACCAGCGTGAGGGATTTTACTGCTATGGCCTTTGCCCGCGCAGGGATCGAACTGGAGTTCAGCGGCCAGGGCGTGGATGAAAAGGGCCGAAACAAGGCAAACGGGGACGTCCTGGTCGAGGTCGATCCTCGCTATTTCCGACCGGCCGAAGTAGAGCAGCTTTTAGGAGATCCGACCAAGGCGAGGAATGAACTCGGTTGGGAACCCCGGGTAAAGTTGTCCGGGCTCGTGGAGATGATGGTGGATGCTGACATCGAAGCAGCCCGGAAAGACGTGCATCTGCAGGATGGCGGATTCGAAGTGAAGGAATACAATGAATAATGCGGCAATGAGAAAGGATGGCAAAATCTACATCGCCGGACATCGGGGCATGGTCGGGTCCGCCGTTGTTCGTGCTCTGGAAGCCCGGGGTTACGGCAACATCGTAACCCGGACCAGCGCCGAACTGGACCTGAGCCGGCAGGCAGCTGTTGAGGATTTTTTCAGTTCGGAAAAACCCGAATATGTTTTTCTGGCTGCTGCCCGAGTGGGCGGTATTATGGCGAACAAGACTCACAAGGCGCAGTTTTTCTACCAGAACGCTATGATAGCGCAGAACGTCATTCACGCTGCCTATCTGAACGGGGTGGAAAAACTGATGAACCTCGGCTCTTCCTGCATCTATCCGAAATTGGCTCCCCAGCCCCTCAAAGAAGAGTATCTCCTCACCGGCCCTCTTGAAGAGACGAACGACGCCTACGCCATTGCCAAAATATCGGCGATCAAGATGTGCCGCTATTATAACGAGCAATACGGAACGAATTTCCTGTCGGCCATGCCGACCAACCTTTACGGCTATGGAGATAACTACGACCTTCAGTCTTCCCACGTGCTTCCGGCCATGATCCGCAAATTTCACGAGGCAAAGGAAAACGGCACATCCGTCACCCTCTGGGGCGACGGATCGCCCCTGAGAGAATTTATGTTCGCCGATGACCTGGCCGATGCCCTGGTTTATCTCATGGAAAACCATCAAGCCGCCGAGCTCGGCGAATTTATAAACGTCGGCACCGGCAGCGATTTGAGCATAAAAGCTCTGGCGGAGCTGGTCGCAAAAGTCGTCGGATATTCCGGCGGTATCGCCTGGGACATTAAAAAACCCAACGGTACGCCCCGGAAGCTCATGGATTCGGGGCGGCTGAACAGCCTGGGGTGGCAGGCGCGCACCGGCCTGGAAGAGGGAATCGGGTTGGCGTATGCCGATTTTCGGGCGGTTCTAACGGGAATCGGTAAATAGTGTTTATTTTGCAATTCATACGGAGTATTGGTCGTAACCGCCAGGTGATCTTCGAGTTAACGAAGAGGGAATTCCAGTCAAGTTACATTCAGAATCTTCTTGGTCTGACCTGGGCCGTGGTTGAACCACTCGTTATGATGCTGATTTTCTGGGTTGTCTTCGGTCTCGGTATGAGGAGTGGGCTCGAACTCGATATTCCTTTCGTGGTGTACCTGATTACCGGGCTTGTTTTATTTCTTTTCTTTAATGAGACGGTGATACAATCCGCCGCATTGATGAAGCAGTATTCCTTCCTTGTGAAGCGGGTTAATTTTGATCTGTCACTGCTCCCACTAATAAAGATCTTGAGTAAATCGATCCTTCATCTTTTAGTTATAGCGGCAATGGTACCTATTCTATTACTTAATGGTATTATTCCGAGTCTGTTCTGGATTCAGATTATCTATTATCTGTTCGCGGCAAGCATGTTGATGTTGGGTGTTTCATGGATGATTTCCTCAATCTACCTGTTTATCCCCGACATACAAAACCTCGTCAAAATCATTATGCGTGTGCTTATGTATCTTACACCGATATTTTGGGTGCTCGAAATTTTTCCCGCAAAGTACCATTGGATTTTCAAGTTGAATCCTCTGTACTATCTGGTAACCGGCTATCGGGATTCGCTGGTATACGGCCGCTGGTTTTTTGCCGACCCACCACAATTATTATATTTTTGGGCCTTCACTCTTGTCATGCTTCTGATCGGAGGAATGACATATAGATTGCTCAAGCCTCATTTTGCCGATGTGATATAGGAATCTATGGACAAACAAGACGTCGTGCAAATCAAGAACATTACTAAGATCTACCACCTGTATCGTAAAAAGCAGCACAGGCTCATCGAGGCGATACACCCGTTGAGGAAGAAATATCATCGGGACTTTCATGCGCTTCGGAACATTAACCTGAACGTAGCAGAAGGGGAGATAGTCGGCATCGTCGGGCGGAACGGTTCCGGCAAGTCTACCCTCCTGAAAATCATCGCGGGCGTTCTGACACCTACGAGCGGACAAGTGCAGACAAAAGGATCGATAGTCGCTCTTCTCGAACTGACTGCCGGCTTCAACCCGGATTTCACAGGGCTGGACAACATCTATTTTTTCGGAGCCCTCATGGGGTATACAAAATCCGATATGGATGATTTGGTCGAGGAAATAATCGAATTCGCCGAGCTCGGAGATTTCATTTATCAGCCGTTGAAAACATATTCCAGCGGTATGAAAGCCCGGCTCGCTTTTTCGACTTCGATAATGATTGATCCGGAGATCCTGATTCTCGACGAGGTGCTCGCGGTTGGCGATGAACTTTTCAAACGCAAGTGTTACGCAAAAATCGAAGATTTATTCAATGCCGGGAAAACCATCTTCTTTGTTTCCCACAGCGGCCAGAGTGTGAAAGAATTATGTACACGGGTGATCCTGCTGCATCAGGGTGAAATCCTGTTGGACGGGCCGTCCAAGCTCGTGGTCGATTACTATCAGAAACTCCTGTACTCGACGCCGGATACCCAGAAAAAGGTCCTGAATGAGATTGCTGAATTGAATGCTAATGAAAAACTCAAGCAGCTGGAATCCGTCGAGCATTTCGAGGATGACGGCTATTCGAGTACTGTCGGGCAGCCTGATGGAGCGGCAGCGGATAGCGCTGAATATACCTCCAAGTCTTACTACCTTGAAAAATTCATTCCCAAGAGTACCGTGGTGTATCAGAATTTCGATGTCGACATTCACAGCGCGAAAATACTCGATTCGAGGGGAATCCAGGTTAACCAACTCATTCCCAATAATGAGTACGTGTATTCCTACAAAGTACGCTTCGGAGAGGCGGCCGATAACGTTAATTTCGGGATGAAGATTAAAACCCTGAAGGGCTTCGAAATAGTCGGCGGTTCGAACCCCGGTAAGCCCCATGTTGAACCGGGAATTGCCCGTATCGAAGGCGGTTGCGAATATGAAATCCGCTGGGAATTCCGCTGCGATCTATTCCCTGGTGATTATTTTCTGAACGCCGGTGTATTCGGAATAATCGATGGTGTGGAGACCTATCTGTGCAGGGTAATTGACATCACCGTTTTTCGGGTTCTCGAGTCAGGTTCCCGCTTGTTCACCGGCATAACAAACCTCGTATCAAATGTTGAGATAGCGGAACAGACAGGTTGATCGGAATGGCACGACCTAATTTGTACATTCATTCTCTGTTCAAAACTGGCAGCACATACCTGTGGGGAAAATATAAATCCAATCCAAAAATAACGGCTTTTTATGAACCCCTTCACCATCGACTCTCTTCCGTGACAACCGATAATGTAGCCGAATTCGAAAAAGTCGACACAGTTAAATCGGTAATAAACAATTCTCAGAATAAAGCTGATTTCGAAGTCTTCTTTGGGGAATATATGTCCTTCGTCGGTGCTGATGCTGGAATTACCGGCTTCGACGATTCGTTCATTCTCCGTGATTTTTTCCGGGTGTGTCATGACGATAGGTTCAAGGCCTATCTTGATATGCTTTCCCGCAGCGACAGGAAAAGGAAGGTGTTTCAGTTTAATCGGACATCCGCGAGATTGAATTGGTTTATCTCCCATTACCCGGCGGATAACCACATCTACCTTCTTCGCAATCCACGGGACCAGTGGCAGTCATCGGTAAAATCAAATTTCAATTCAGTCTTTGAAGTGATGAATTACATGATCCTCAATATCGCCGAACTTCCGGGAGAGTTGCGCTGGCTTGAAAAATATGTACCGATGAAGCGTCACTCAGGATTGGCGACATTCGAGAGCCAGTTTCCGGTATACCGGAAATTCACTGAACAACTCACTCCCGAACAGAAGTATCTCATTCACTTCGCCTTGTGGCTGTACGGTTTGGCCGAGGCCCGGAATTGGAACGTACCGGTAATCGATATGAACGAGTTGAGTGAAAACGAGGTAAGCCGAAGGAGCCTGGAATCAGAAATGGGGAAAAAAGGATTCCCCGTCGATCTGTCTGACATTAAGTTACCCGCATACGATCAATACAGGCTTGATGCTGACGTCTTGTCTGAACAAGAGGATCTGGTGCTCCTGAATTTCAGTCGGATGCGTGCCGGTTTCGACCCCGCAGTAGTTGCGAACGGGTTGCATAAGGGCACCTCCGCCATCCTGGACAAATGCGACTATGCTGCCCCGCTTCCCGATGCCCCCGCTGCGAGCAATCTTGGTTTGCAGCTGGAGGAGATGCTGAATAGCGTGCTCGAGGCCTATTCCCAGGTCAGCGCCAAGTACGAGGCGCTTAATCGACGGGCCCGAAAGGCTTTTTTCGACCTCAACCGAATGACCGGGTTGAAGGATGCAGCAGAACGCGAGATTGAGGAATTGCGGAAGCAAACAGGTGCTAAAAGGGGGCGTCGATGACCTCATCACGGAAGCTGATCATCGTCGATCCTATTTTTCGGGGTAGCCGTGTGTATTTTTCCTGGCTGGCCGCAGGTATGAATCAGCTCGCTGAGGGCGGTAGTATAGAAGTTGTCACGAGAACCGCAGCTGCAACCGAAGAATCCGAGCGATACTTTTCCGATATCCCCCATGAAATTCACCAGGTCGCGAGGGTCCCGGAATCATTCTGGTATGGAAAGATTGAAGTGGATCAAATCAGGAAGATCATATCTAAGATCAGGGAGATAATCTCAAAAGACGCGAATGCGTGGATCTACTTTTGCGGAGTGAATGAGCTTTATCCCCAACTTTACCGCCTGTTACTCAGACCGGAAAATAGGTTTCTTCGTCGGATACCAATGGTTCTCGTTGAATATGACGCAAAATATCTGTTCAATCAGTATACCCTGTTCCGTACCGGAAGATTTATGGGTGGCGTGCGGAACTTCGTAAAAATCATGCGTCTGCGTAAGCCAACCTACCTTCGTTTTGCTCTGCGCAAGCGCATGCTCGCTGCCCGATTCCTTGGGAGGTTCACTAACGCTTCGATTGCAATTCTTGATGAGCGCATAATGGATGATCGCTTCGTAAAGGGCTCGCGTGCCGTTTCGGGATATTTCTTTTTGCCTGACCCGGTGCCTGAGCGCTCCGGAGCGGAAGGAGTCGAAACGAATCCATCCGTCTCATTCCGGGACATTCGTATTCTGGTAGTCGGTCTGCAGACATCCCGGAAAGGCCTTATCGACATTGTGGAAGTCTGCGAACGGGGGAGCGCCACCGGCGTCAAATTTATTATTGTCGGAAGATTGGCCGAAGAGACAGAAGTTCTCCGTGATAGGATCTCCGCGCTTTCCGATCACATTGAATTTCACGAAGGCTTCTTTCAGGAAGAAGACTTCCAGAAGCACTATCGGGAAGCGGACTATGTCATTCTCCCCTATGATACGAGTTTCGAAGGATCAAGCGGTGTGATGTCCTATGCCGCGCTGTACGCAAAGCCCCTGGTGACCAGCGAACACGGCTGTATAGGGTACAGGGTCGGTCGATTCGATCTGGGATTTACCTATAGAAGCAGAAATGTAGATCAGTTGCAGGCGACCCTTGCACAAATTCCAGAGCCGGATGCTCCTGAGTACCGACGGCTGCAGGAAAATATGAAAGAATTCTACGCGACACATACCATCGAGATGCACAGGGAAGTCTTGGCGTCCCGGTTCGTCAAACTCGGCGGTTAACCTATGGAGGTATAATGAAAAAAATCCTAATTTTTGACACGGCGGTTGCTTCGAAGAATATGGGCGACCAAATCATAATGGATGCGGTAAATACTCAGTTACGGAGAATTTTCCCCAAAGATTTCTTCCTTAACGTTCCGACCCATGATTATATCGATAAGCATGGCTATCAGCTTGCCCGCGAGGCTTCATATATTTTCGTCGGCGGGACCAATCTGCTGACTGCGAAAATGAATATATACAATCAATGGAGAATCGATCTTCGTGATTTTTTCAAACTTCGGAATGCAGTGCTCATGGGCGTTGGCTGGTGGCAGTACCAAACAGAGGCGAATTTGTATACCCGTATCCTTATGAGAAAAGTACTCTCCAATCGCTTCATCCATTCTTTGCGTGACGAATACACCGTGCAGCGCTTCACGAAGCGAATACTCCCGAAGGCTCTGAATACCGGTTGCCCGACGATGTGGGATCTAACCGAGGATCACTGTCGCTCGATTCCCACTGAAAAGGCCGAGAATGTCGTATTCACGATCACAGATTATAAGCCTAATCCCGAAAAGGATATGGAGCTCTATAATGCATTGAAGGCTAATTACGGGAAGGTGTATCTCTGGATTCAGGGGTCGCAGGACTACGTGTACGCCAAGCGCTTTCTCCCCCTTGATGAAATCGAAATCATCGAACCTTCGCTGAAGGGGTATGACGAGCTTCTCGCCAGCGATATAAGCCTTGATTATGTCGGCACCCGGCTTCATGCGGGTATTAGAGCCATGCAGCACCGGCGCCGATCGATCATAATCGGTGTGGACAACAGGGCCACCGAGAAGAAGAAGGATTTTAATTTGCCGGTGATCGACAGGGCCGATGTTGCCGCCCACCTCGGGCCGGAAATCAGGAAGAAATTCGAGACAAAAATAGTACTGCCCCTAGAAGCCATCGAAAAATGGAAAAGCCAATTCACGGCATAGCACCAATGAAAATAGCGATTGTCAGCACATCGGATATAGCAGGGGGTGCGGCTCGGGCAGCATATCGCCTTAAATTAGGTCTGCAGCAGAGCGGGCATGACGCTTCGTTTTATACCAGGGTAAAGCGGAGCAGAGATCCCGATGTAATACCGATATTCGTCAAGAACCGAATGTATTATCGCGAACATCCGCTATTAGTGGAGCTTGAAAATGAGGTAATCAATGTAAACAGACCCGAGGGAATGACGAACTACTTCACCATTCCTTTTGAGGGCTACGATTTGACCCAAATCGAGGGGATCATGAATGCCGATGTTATCAATCTCCACTGGGTTGATAATTTTCTCAGTGCGGAAAGTATCGCCAAACTGCTGGCGGCCGGAAAGCGTATAGTATGGACGCTTCACGATCAATCGCCGTTTACCGGCGGTTGCCACTACTCTGCGGGTTGTAAGGGCTACGAAACCACCTGCAGCGCCTGTCCGCAACTCTCCTCGAAGGTGAACAGCATAACCGCTGAGGTTTTACAAGACATGGTCTCCGCTTTGGATGACAGTTCCTTGACGGTTGTGGCTCCGAGCACCTGGATGGCGGATTGCGCCAAGCGCTCATCAGTGTTCCGAAATCAGGACGTCTGTGTAATCCCAAACAGCCTTGAGACCGACGTATTCGTTCCTTCACAGACCGAGAGAAGGGCAGTCGGCATTCTGTTCGGAGCCGAGAGCCTCAAAGCGACCAGGAAAGGATTCGCCCTACTTCTCGATGCGCTGAAGAGCATTTCCGTGCATAAAGAAATCCGCCGGATGGTCGATGAGCGTCAGATTGAACTGCTTACCTTCGGCAAGGCGGCCGATGAACTGGAAAGCTGCGGAATCCCTGTTAGATATCTCGGACATATAAAGGACGACCGTACACTTGCGAAGGTGTATTCCCAGGCGACGGTTTTTGTTCTGCCGTCAATGGAAGATAATCTGCCCAATACCATCCTCGAAAGCTTCGCCTGCGGGACTCCGGTGATCGCCTTCGACACCGGCGGTATCCCCGACCTTGTCAATGATGACGTCGGACGCCTGATTCCCGCCTTTGATACTGATAAACTGGGGGAGGCGATTCTTGAGATAGCATTGAATACGGAGTTGGCTCGGAGACTGGGAAACCGGGCTCGGGAAGTCGTATTATCCGGATATAAGCTGTCAGACCAGGCAGCTGCGTATGAGAAGCTTTTTTCTGAATTAGCTGCAACCAAGGGAACAGCTATCGGGAGTCAGAATCTCCCCGGTTCTACAACGCCATCTGACGGAAAACTCTACATTAGCAATTATTTTGTTTCGATGTACCGGATTGCTTTGACCAGATATCGGGAGCTTATTTTGGATGAATCCCGACGTAGATCCCTGTTCCAAAAAATGAAGAGCATACCCGTTCTCCGATCGGCATATCAAATGCTTCAACTCCTCCTGCGAAGATAGGGAAATGAAATAGTGCTTTCAATTATTATTCCCCTTCATATGAGAAATGAACATCTTGATTCTTGTATTAACCAGTTAGCGCCTCTTGAGGAAGATCGTTTTCTTGTGTTTTTCGTTCTTGATGGTTCTCCACCCATATTTAAGGAACTCATCCATTCTTCGGGCCTGCAAAACCGCAGAATCCTTACTGGCGATGGGGAGTTATACTGGGGCGGGGCGATGAACCTCGGCATGCGTGAAGCCTTTGCTGCAGGTTCATCAGCCGTGTTATGGCTGAATGACGACACTTCTTTCACGACCGATGATGTCCGGAAAATAGAGAAGTACCACCGCCTCTACCCCGACTTGATTCTCGGAGCCCAGCTCAAAGCTATTAATCTCGATGAAAGGGCTATCTATCATCGTGAATCCACTGCGCAGGAATGTACAGTCGAGTATCTGAACGGTAATTTTACCCTGGTCCCACGATCTGTCTATACGGCAATCGGGAACATAAATCCACGGAAATTCCCCCATTTTGCCGATGGTCCATATTTTGATTCTGCCCGTAGGATGGGTGCTCAGTTCTGTCTCGTGCCGGGACTGGAGGTTGGGATAACATACGACGTGCTCAGGCATCTTCCAATCCGGTGGCAATATTACTTAGGGACTGAAAGTCTGCTCGGGTTTCTGCGGAACCAGCTTCTAAGGAAAAATTCAAAGTGGTATCTGCCGTATCGGTTTCACTACTCGCGGAATCGGGGGGGCGGTTTGATAAAGGGTATCGTACGCTTCGTTTTTGCCGCAATAAGGGATTTTCATTTTTTGATTTTTCCGTTCGGACGAAATCGCTTCCGGCACAATCCTGAAGTATCGATCCAGCGGCATCTGCCGGAATTGGATGAAATCGCCAAGAAGGAGCTACTCCTGGAAATAGGGAGGAAGAACTGAGTTTCTCAGATTATGCCTCGACAACGCTTCCACGCATAGTGTTTATCGCCCCGCTGCCTCCTCCTCATACCGGGCAGGCCATCGCCTGTCAGGAGGTCCTTGACGGCTTGTCGGAACGGTATGACTTCCTCACGGTCGATTTCAACAAGGGGAATTTTTCCCATGGTGCGAACTCCCTTAGGCGGGTTGCCGAGGTATTCGGAAACCTTCGCGATGCGGCCCGCTGCGTGAAGAATGCGGATGCGGTATATCTCACGCTTTCTCAATCGATCGCCGGAAATCTTAAGGATCTCGCCTTTTTGTTCCTCACACGCGGCCGGCCGCAAATTGTTCATCTGCATGGCAGCGGCATAGGGCGCCTCGTATTCTCAAAGCCGCTCCTGAAGATGCTTAACCGAAGAGCCTACCGTCGGGTTAAAAAAATTATCGTGCTGAGCGATTCCCTTGCCTCGAATTTCGAAGGAATCGCTCTCCGACGGAAAATAATTTCGGTGGCAAACGGGGTGCCGCGGGATTTGTTTATTGGCACATCGGGAATGGCTGAGAAGCATGAGAATTCAGATGTGGTGAACTTTCTGTTTATGAGCAACCTTATCCGGGGCAAGGGATATGAAGAATTGCGGAATGCCGGTTTCATGCTGAACAGCAAGGGACTGGCCCAGAAATATTCGTTGACCTTCGTCGGGAACTTCGGCGATGAACAGCACGAGAGGGATTTCGTCGCGAGTATTTCAGACACGGCGAACATGGAATACCGGGGATTCGCCTGGGGCGAAGATAAACGCCGACTTCTAATGCAGAGCCATGTGTTCGCCCTCCCTAGTTCATACCCATACGAGGGTCAGCCAATCTCCATCCTTGAAGCCTATGCCGCCGGCTGTGCGGTTATCACCTCACGGCAGGGAGGCATTCCGGATATTTTCAGTGACGGCGTAAATGGGTTCGAGGTCGAGCCGCGCTCCGTGGAGAGCATCGCTGAAGCAATGGAGAGAACAATTTCAGAGCCGGAGCTCCGCAGAAAAATCTCCCTTACTAATCGCGCGACAGCAGATCAACATTTTACTCTTGAGCGATATATAGACGGGATGAACCAGGCGTTTGCCGAGGTGGTCGGGCAATGATAAGCAATAATTCAAAACGCCCTCGGCTTCTGGTCATCCAGCAGCTTTTTTACCCCGATATCTCCGCGGTTTCCCAGTTGCTGACTGAACTGCTCGGCGCGCTTAGCGGCCCTTATGATATTACCGTGCTGTGCACCACTGCTTACAACGACTTAGGCCAGGGGAAAGCCGCTCCCGATGAAGTCGGAGGTGTCAAAATCAAGCGGGTTAAGGTCTTCAAGCTCGGCAAGGCCAACCTTGCCCGGCGGGTCCTTGAGAACCTTCGTTTTTATCTTTCGACCTTGTTCCATGTGCTTTTTAGCGCCGACTACGATTTGATAGTTGCCATGACCAGCCCGCCGTTCATCGGCTACGCCGCCGCTTTGGGGAACCTTCCGCATAAAAAGCGGCCTCTTATCCATTACGTCGAGGATGTTTTCCCCGAACTGCTATTCGATATCGGCATGATTCGCGCGCCGTGGTACGTCAGACGGCTTGCCCATTTCAGTCGGTTTGCCTACCGTCACAGTGAGGGGATAATCACCATCGGCTCCTACATGCGTAGAAAACTTGCTTGGAACTATGGTATTCCCGAATCGGAAATAAGGGTTGTTGAAAACTGGGTCAGCGACGTGGAGTATGCCGAACCTAAGGACTTCACCTCGGGGTTGAATCTGCTCTACTCGGGTAATGCGGGCATGGCGCATGATTTCTCCCTGCTAGATGAGCTTGTGTTATTTTTTGCCTCAAATGAGCGAATTCGGCTTACATTCGTGGGAGGCGGTCATCAATATGCTGAGCTTCGCGATCAATACAAAACGGTATTGGGAGATCGCGCTGATTTTTTCGGCTATGTAGACAAAGAGCGGCATGGCGAAGTCCTGTCATCAGGTCATGTAATGATAATCTCCCAGCGCGAGGATACCGTGGGCGACATACTCCCTTCAAAACTGTACAGCTACCTGGCTGCCGGGCGGCCGCTATTGTTCCTCGGGCCGGCAAACTCGGAGATCGGCGAGCTTATCAAAGCAGAGGGAGTCGGCGCAGTGCTTGAATCCCGTGATCAGCTTGAGCCGGCAATTGAGTGGCTCGATTCCCTGTTAAGCAATTATTCTGCTTACAAAGGATTATGCCGAAGAATCCGCAAGCTCTTTGAAGACCGCTATACCCTGACGCGCGCTGTCATGCAGTTCGATCAGGTTGTTCGGGAGGTTCTGCCTTGAAAACCTTCAAGCCCAAGAATCCGAACTGGTATTGGCTTCTTCTCGGTGATTTGCTTGTATTTGCCGTTGCTATTCTGGTTTCATGGTTCATCAGAGCGAGACTCGGTGCAGTGATGTCCGAGCTTCTCTATGAGTTTACCAACCTTGTGAAAATTATGCCCCTGATAGTGTCTGTACGAATTCTGTCTAATGTCGTCTTCGACATGTATTCGGTCCGGCTGGGGCGGCTGCGTGTAAATGACATCAGCAGGATTTTTGTCATCTATATCGCTCCCACGGCGGTGTTTATCCTGCTCAGGATCTATTCAACCAACTACTTTCTGCTTCTGCCATTCACCGTAATACTCATCGAGTATGCCCTCTCTGTATTTTGCAGCGTCCTGATACGGCTTATCTACATCAACATCCAATATCGTCTTGTGCGGAAAAAATCGGCCCATTACCGTGAGTTGCTTGTCTATGGTGATATTAACGAGCTTGAGCCTTTGGACCTTTCCGGAAAAATGCAGAGGGGATTGATTAATGTTAACGCAATCATAAGCCCCAATCCCCTCCAGTGGGAGGATCACTACCAGTCGATACCCATTGTCGGCGATATTGATTATATCCACCGCGTGTTGAAATACAATAATCAAGTTTCCGGCGTGCTTATCGCCAATCCTGCAAACGTGACGAACAAGCGCTTGGAGCGGCTTATCGAGATTTGTGAAAACCTGAATTTGGACTTAATCGGATATGGAGTTGATGATCTGAAGTATATACGGAACTTCATTCGGAATGTGTTTAAACCGTAAATTTTATCTGACTCTTCCTGCAGGATGTACCTGTTCCATCGAAGAGGCTTTTGCGGGAACGGCGTCAGGGCGCTGCCCATCGGCAATACCCCGGGGCATTGCCGAGAAAAACGACTCATGCAATTGAATTTACTTTTACGCTGCTATAAAGTGCCTATTGTTCAATAATTGAACAATAAACCCCTCCGAGTAGTGTGTTTCGGCCGCATTCGGGTGATAAATCGTAGTATTTTATGAATGTCGACTTCGAATTGCAGGTGCGTCGCCGTACTGAGTTATGTAGAAGGAGTCGGACCTCCGTGTGTTTATCGCCCGTTGTCACCGCTTTCGATCAGCAAACTAGGGAACATGTCAGAATCAATCGTTTCAAATCCCGACACTGAATACCAGGCCCTCAAGGTCATTGAAGACCTGCACGCAACCGGTTCCTCGGTGAAGCAAGCGCCTTCGCAGCGTGATTTCGCCAGGGCCCTCGATATGAGCGTGGGTATGACGAACACCATAATAAAGCGCCTGGTCAGCAAAGGCTGGCTCGTTATTAACCGAATCAACGGCCGCAACCTTTCATACGCTCTCACACCCGAAGGAACCCGGGAGGTTGCCCGGCGCAGCTATCGTTACCTCCGGCGCACCATCGGCAATGTGGTGCGCTGGAAGGAAGCCGTTGATCAGGTGGTCCTGGCGGCAAAGGAAGACGGATGCACACGGGTTCTGCTCATCGGCGACAGCGACCTTGATTTTATTGTTGAACATGCCACCCAACGCCACGGGCTTGTATTTGTACGGAGCGCAGGATTGTCGGTGACCGCGGGCGAAGGGTTTCGGAGCGGCACACTCGTCATCTTTAGCGAGCAGCAAGAATCGGATGCAGAAGCTTGCGGGATGTATAAAAGCATCCTTCATTTAAGAGATGTTATAGCGTGATCCGCGTAAAGCATCTAGCTTGTAGTGAGGTATCAAAATAAATCTAAAGAAAATTCGAGCCCGTTTTTCTAGCTCCGAAATGAAGAATATTCTGTCTAATTCTGTTTGGATGATTTTAGAAAAAATTGTTCAGATGATTTTTGGTGTTTTTGTCGGGATATGGGTCGCCCGCTATCTCGGGCCTGGAGACTTTGGCGTATTCAGTTACAGCATCGCCTTTGTTGGCTTTTTTCTTCCGTTCACTAGCCTGGGGCTTAATCATATTTTGACCAGGGATTTAGTGCTTGAAAGACAGAATGAGTTCGAAATTCTGGGAACAGCCTGGACGCTCAGGGCGGTGTCGGGATTTTTGGCAATTGCCTTGTCCTTATTGGTAGTCTATTTTCTTCGTGGAAATGAACGATCCGTAGTGCTGTTCGTGGGACTGTTATCCCTGGGACAGGCCTTCAAGGCTTTCCTTGTAATCGACTTTTGGTACCAGTCGAATGTCCGCTCCAAATTTGTTGTCATCTCTCGGGTGATAGGGCTGGCAATATCAAATGCACTGAAAATCCTCGTGATTGTTACCGGTCAAAACCTTGAATTATTCGTGGTTGTCATGTTCGTGGAATACAGTCTGCCACAGTTTCTATTGGCGATAACCTATCGTGCCCAAGGTCAAAAACTCAGAAACTGGGTTTTTAATACCTCGCGAGCAGTCAGCTATTTACGGCAGGGATGGCCTCTAATTCTTTCAGGATTCGCAGCTCAGCTCTATTTGCGGATTGACGTCGTGATGATCGGAGAAGTACTCACCGATACTGACGTAGGATTGTACTCCGCTGCGGCACGACTTTCCGAAATATGGTATGTGATTCCCGCTTCGGTGGTCTCGTCGATGTTTCCAAAAATTCTGCGGCTCCGGAAAGAGTCGAAGAATAGTTATGGGCGGAGGCTTCAGCAGATATATTCCCTCCTTGCATTTTCCGGTTATTCGATTGCCCTGGTGGTTTCCGTGACTGCACCCTTTCTCATCCAACTATTGTTTGGAGAGGATTATTCGAGATCTGTTCCAGTACTGCTGGTTCACATCTGGGCCGGCGTCTTTATTTTCATGCGAATACTTTTTAGCAAATGGATTATTTCCGAGGGGAAATTCTACCTTTCCATACTCACCCAGGGGGGCGGAGCGCTCCTTAATATCGTTCTGAACATCCTGCTTATTCCCAGGCTTGGCATCATCGGCGCGGCTTGGGCGACGCTGATCTCCTATGCGGGGGCGTCCTATGGCATTTTGTTTTTCAATCGGGACACATGGGTAACTGCCCGAATGATGACCAGGGCGCTGTTTTTTCCCCTCACTATGTGGAATGACTTTAATTTGCGGAGGAACAATGAGTCGAATTCCTAATGCAGTTGTTGCGGTTTTACGTACGGTAAGGAATTCTGTTGATTTTATCCTTACCAGAGTTGTGGTAAAGAGCGGGTTCCTTTCCAGCCTTTATTATACATTTTTCTCAAGATCATTTTATAAAGAACACCGCGCCCTTATCGCCGGGAGGATACGCTACGCCCGGGAGGCTAAGGGGGACGGGAACTCATCAGTGCTGTTGCGGCGAAACGTTCATCGTATGGAAAAGGGGTTAATCATGCGGCCCCGACGACCGATCTTCGCGCGCAGTTATATCATTGAAACCGTGGCGGCATTCGAAGATTTGATACAATACTGCGGTGAGGACTGTGATCAACGCGAAGAGCTGCAATGGGCTCACGATGTGTTGGCTGAGTACTTCTCCATCACCGATGTCACCGATGATGCGGTCAATGCCGCCCGAAAACAGTTCGAATCCTTGCCACCAATCCAAGATGGTCGTCAACTCAAGCCATATGTCCGGGATCTTGAAGGGCTCCCGCCTGTTGATTATGAAAGTATGCTCGAGCTTGCTAAGAGAAGACGCTCAGTGCGTTGGTATGATCAGCGGCCGGTTGCCCGTGAAACCATCGATAAGGCAATGGTAGTGGCGGGATACTCACCTAGTGCATGTAATCGTCAACCATTCGAATTCAGGATCGTTGACGCCCCGGATAAAATTGCTGAAATATCATCGATTCCCATGGGGACAAAAGGGTTTAATCACAATTTCCCGGGAGTAATTGCTGTCGTGGGGCGATTGAGTGCGTATTTTCATGATCGCGATAAACACGTCATATATATTGATGCTTCTCTTGCGGCCATGTCGTTTCTGTACGCGTTAGAGACCTTGGGGGTCGCAAGTTGTATTATAAATTGGCCAGATATTCCGAAGCTGGAGCGGAAAATGGAAAAGGCTTTGGAACTGAGGGCAGATGAACGTGTGGTAATGTTGATTTCTTATGGCCATCCCGACCCTACAGGAATGGTGCCTTATTCACAAAAGAAAAACCTGAAGCAACTGCGGAGATACAACTGATGTATGTGGAATTGCGAGGTGTGGGATTTATAAACAAGGGCGCAGAGCTGATGCTCTTGGCAATGGTTAAAAAAATTCGGGGGAGGTATCCGGACGCCGTTTTCGTAATGGCGCCTACAACGAAAAAAGGCAATGCTCCATATGCAAACCGTGCAAAACTCGGGTTCATGCAGAAGGCTTGGTTGTGGCGGTGGGGGCTGCCGGTCGGTGACCTGGCACGCATTTTGCCAAGGCGGATTAGGGAAATGTATGGTATAGTGCTTGATTCCGAAATTGATGTGGTACTCGACGCAGCAGGTTTTGCCTACTCCGATCAGTGGGGAGCAAAAGATACCGTGCTTTTCGGTAAGGCGTGCAGGAGATGGCACCGCCAAGGAACGAAGGTGATACTGCTACCCCAGGCATTCGGCCCTTTCACCTCCCCAAAAATAAAAACCGGAATTTCCAATGCCGTCAAAAACTCCGACTTGGTTTTCGCAAGGGAACAGACCTCCTATGACTATCTCTGCTCTGCTGCCGGTAGCCGACTTCCGAACATGTATGTGGCGCCGGATTTTACAAATTTACTGCAGGCTGAATTGCCCGAAGATCCCTCAGAATACAAAAATAGGATTTGCATTATTCCCAACTACCGGATGATCGATAGGACCTCCAAAGAAGCAAAAGATTTATATGTCCCGCTTATGGCCAGACTGGTTTCCATGGCGCATGAGAATGGAGGACGCCCTTTTGTTTTGGTCCACGAAGGGGAGAAGGATTACAATCTGGCTCTTGAAATAATCTCGCAATCGCAGATTTCCGCAGACATAGTTGTCGAAAGCGATCCATTGAGAGTTAAGGGGATAATCGGATTGTGCCGGGCTACAATTGGGAGCCGATTCCATGGACTTGTCAGTAGTCTTAGTCAAGGTGTTCCTGCGCTGGGCACAGGGTGGAGTCATAAATATAAAATTCTATTTGAGGACTATGGCTGTCCGGAATCGCTTTTGCCGGTTTCAATTGACGAAGATACCTTGGCTATGCAGATGCGGAAATTGAACTCCGAGTCAGAATACGACGAACTGCGTAAAGTAATTCTGCGGCACGGTTCCGCGCTAAAAGACAAATCGGAAAAAATGTGGACCATGGTGTTCAAAGAACTGCAAAAAACCGGAAGGGAAGATCTATGACAATTTCGATTATCGGATTGGGATACGTGGGATTGCCCCTCGCCCTCCAAGCAGACAGCCGGGGCTTACAGATAACCGGGGTCGATAAGAATCCAGCAGTACTTGAAGCTCTGGGTAACCGAAAATCAATGCTTAATGATAAAATCGTTACTGAATTACTTCCCAAATCCGGACTGACCCTCACCGATCGGGTTTTCGGTTCAAAGGTCTATATCGTATGCGTCCCCACTCCTGTCGTGAATTTCCAGGAACCTGATCTACGCTTCGTTAAGTCAGCTTCCGAAGAAATTGCATCTGTTTTACGGGATAACGATCTCGTGATAATCGAGTCCACCATCAATCCAGGCGTCTGTGAAGAAGTGGTCGCACCGATTTTAGCACGGTCAGGAAAAAAGTTCGGATTGGCGCATTGCCCGGAACGGATTAACCCCGGAGACCCAAATTGGGATGTTCGTAATATTCCGAGAGTTGTCGGAGGTTTGATGCCTGAGGATGGTGTCCGCGCAAGGGATGTTTACTCTAAAATTATCGATGCGGAAATTACTATATTGAGCCAAATCCGGGCCGCGGAAGCTACGAAAATTCTGGAGAATACGTTTCGGGATGTCAATATCGCATTCATAAATGAGATGGCCATGTCGTTTCATCGTCTTGGTATCGATATTTCCGAGGTTATCAGGGGCGCAAGCACGAAACCGTTTGCCTTCCTGCCTCATTCGCCTGGCATCGGGGTTGGCGGGCACTGCATCGCAGTGGATCCGTACTACATGATTAGCAAAGGCCGAGAGGTTGGGTTTATTCATGACTTCCTTATAGAGGCACGAAGGATTAACTCCGGGATGCCTGAGTTCGGGATTTCTGTGCTTCAGGATGGGTTGAACGAAATCGGCTTGCCAATAAACGGTACCTCGGTTTCCATTTTAGGGGTATCGTACAAACCGAATGTTGCCGACGAACGGGAGTCACCATTTTTCGAGGTGCATAGGCTCCTGAAGAAAAGGGGCGCGAAAATAACGGTTTATGATCCGCATTTCCCGCAGCTCTCCACAGTCGGTACTATGAAGGAGGCTTGTGCTTCAGCCGACGCAATAATTATCGTTACCGCACATAAAGAGTTTCTTGACGTGAGCAACTATAAGAACGTCAAGTTCATTCTGGATGGAAGGAATTGCCTGGACAGGGCAGCGGTGCAGAGCCTCGGTATTATTATCGCCGGAATCGGGATCGATAGCGAGTTAATATAAATGAAAATCGCCTATCTGCTTACCTCGGATACTGCCCGCTACCTCGGCTCCACCGGAAAAATCAAAAATCAGGTGGATTCCTGGCGCAGCATGGGTCATGAGGTTGAAGTTTTTGCCCGGACCCCGGACCTTGAGCCGAGCATTCTCGAATCCAACCGCTATGTAAAACCAAAGAGCCTGGTCGGCAGCCTGATGTTGGTTGACCGGCAGCTGCTGAAGGACATGGAGCGATTTGGGCCGGAGCTAGTGTATATCAGAAGTACGGTTCGAAACCGAACCTATGCGGCGGTTCAAAAACGCTTCCCGCATGTGATTGAGGTAAATACCCACGACCTGGATGAATTTCGGTTTATCTGGAAACGGGAAAAATCATTACGTGCATTCTTCCGCTATATGCTCGCCGGGTTACTTCGCAGAGGGTTTTACCGGTCGGCAAACGGGCTTGTGTTTATTTCCCGGGAATTGGAAAAACGGTTCAACAGCGAGGGCCTGGTCCGCAAATCAATTGTCGTCCCGAACTCTATTACCATCGACCTTTCGGGGAATGACGTTATTAAGGAAAAAAAATCCGAATCCGGACCTATACGAATCTTTTTTATCGGATCACCGGGGATATCCTGGCACGGTGAAGACAAGCTTCTCCGGTTGTCGCAAAAACTGGGGGACGATTACGAGTTTCATATTGTCGGGCTAACGGGTGAAGACACCGAGACGGTAAAATTTTACGGATACTTGGCAAAAGATGAGTATCAGAAAATCCTGTCGCAATGTCATATATGCTTCAGCACATTCGCCCTGCATCGAAAAAATTTACATGAATGCAGCACCATAAAATTCACCGAATATCTGAAAGCCGGTTTTCCCGTTATTATGCCATACCGTGAGACCTGTCTTGGCGAGGGAGTGTTGCCTTCATTCGTCCTTCAAATTCCGAACGCCGAGGACGCGGTAGAAATGCCCGGTGTGGTCGCTTCAATCGATAATTTCTGCCGCGAAAACCGGCAGGTCATAGTGCCGCCCGAGAAGGCATCAGACATTGTCGGTTCACAAAAGTGGGAAGCTGAGCGCCTGGCGTTTTTGTCGGCTTCCCGGAAATCCTGACGTAAAGAAAAGGATTGTATGATTCTGAGTAATAACCCCTTCTGGAAAGATCAAAGCTCCGTTATTTTCAAGGTTTACCCGTGGCTAAGCCTTGCATTGCTAACGGCGTTGTCAATTTTATATGCATTCCGTTGGCCAATGAGTACGATTGCGCCTTTTGGCGCGGCATTTCTTCTTGTTGCCTTGGGATTGCTCTTTGAGAACATCAATCCCCAGTTCTCCGAATTGAGAACCATGGGTGTTGAGCTGACCATCCTATACGGCTTTTTGTTCTGGACACTTTTAACTCCGTTGTTTTCCGTTCTCGACCTAAACTCATTTATTGTTACCACGGTGGCAATTTTGTTTACAAGTTTTCTGCTCTATTTTCTCATCCTGATTCTGAACACAGAGAATCATGAGCAATTACTGCACGGAATCTTTCTTGCTGGCGGAATACTGGTTTTTGGCGTCGTAGCCGTTATCGCATATCGGGGGTATATCGACAGGGATATCCATTGGCTGCGGGCGGTAACCAACATCGATTCCCTGGACTCTGAGTTGGCGCGCCAAAAAAATATTTATGGAAGCGTGTTGATGGTTTCGACGGTTTCCGCCCTGTATTTCTTTTTGAGCACCCGCGGACTTTTGACTAAAGCATTTTTTGCAGTTTTAACTATTATTCAGGGAGCCATGGTTCTTTTTATATCTTCACGAACCGCTCTTCTCATGGTAGTCGCCGCCATCGGCTTTTTCCTTCTTCAACGCCTGCTGCCTCGGGTGGCTAAAATTGCCCTCATTATCGGGTTGGTTCTATTGGTTTTGCTGATCAGCGCCCTGCTAGTCAGTGAGGCGCTGGTGACCATGCTGGATGAGAGTATCGTTTTGAAAAACATCCTTACGCACCGCAGTAATCTGTGGGCAGCCTCAATTCAGTTTATTGAAGAATCTCCATGGGGTGCGGGAGTAAACGGGGACGATGACGCAATCATGCAGTATCTCGAGACAAGAAGATACTTAAAAGGATACGATCCTCATAATACCGTCCTGCGATACGGGGTCTCCTACGGCCTTGTAGCCATGTTTGGCTTTCTTCTGGTTTCGTCCCTTCCGGTGCTCACCCTGCCTGGAGGCAAGCTGACGGTATTTCATTCCTCCATGCTGGCGATATATGTGGGTTTTATTGTCTACCAGATTGCAGAAGTTGTCCTGTTGGGGGGAGTTTCCTGGAAGAGCATGGTCTATACAATTTCATTTCTTGTTCTATTAATTGAGAACAGGCGGCATGCTTCGAAAACCAATGGTGCGGAAAATACGCGGCAATGAAACTGCTGATTGTCCAAAATTATTGGACTCCCTACAGAAATGCCCTGTTTAACCATCTCGCTGAGAAGGTAGAGCTGGAGGTCATCTATTTGTCTCCGGTCGATGAGCAAAGAAAGTGGCGGGCGGAAAATAGCGCCTACCCCCACAGGGTGTTGCCCGCTCGCAGGTTCTCCAGGTTCGTGATCAGCAAGTTCCCCGCAGATTTTAGGGTGGATGCTGATATGTGTGTGCTGCCGGAAATTGTGTTCAATGTTGTTTCCATTTTGCAAATAAAAAAGCAGGTGGAACGCCGGGGGATTCCTTGTATTATATGGAGCGGTGAGGCAAGGGATTTACCGGTTCGCGGAAGCATGAACCGGGCGATTGCGAATATGCTGAAGCATATATTTCGCAAGCGACTTTACAAGTCCGCCGACAGGTTTTGGGCTTATTGTAGGCGCACCCGGGATTTCCTCGTCGAAAATGAAGTTTCCCTGAGCATGATAGATATCATCCCCCAGGCATTTCCCGATCCGCCTGACCTTTCCCGCGACCGAACCTACAGGCAGGACGATACGGTAAAGTTTGTTTACATCGGTTATTTGAGACCTGAAAAAAACCTCCTTTGTTTTATACAGGTGTTCAACAGATTTTCCGCTCAACATAGGGCTGAGCTGAGCATTGTCGGTTCAGGCCCCCTGGAAGAACGCTTGAGAGAAATCGCCGGCGATAGCATCCGATTTTACGGCTACTTAACTGGTGAGGAAAAATACCGCGTCCTTCTGGACTCCGATGTACTGGTGCTGCCCTCGCTCCGGGAGCCCTGGGGATTCACGGTAAATGAAGCCGTGTACTATGGTCTGCCGGTAATGGTCAGTTCGGTTGCCGGAGCGAAGGATATGGTTGATAAAAACGGCGTGTTGATCGACCCTCTTTCAGAAAAGAGTATGGAGGAAGCCCTGGTCTTTTTCTCTGATGCCCCGGGAGATTTTCAGAATTTGTCGCAACACAGCAGGGAAATTTACCGTCGCTATACCATCGATAAGGCGCGGGATTGTATAGAGGAATCAATCAAGAGCATATGAAGATTCTCTATATAAATGATTACTCCAGCATGGGCGGTGCTGAAGCGGTTCTCCAGGAACTCATAGAACACTTCTCAGTTGAGCATGAGGTGAAAACGTTTTTTCCCGGTGATTACGGCGGCAAGCGATCCCTGGTTTCGTATATATGGAATCGTAAGGCCAACAAGGCCCTTGCCAAGATATTGCATGAATTTCAGCCCGATTCGGTTCACGTAAAAAATTATTATCAACAGCACAGCCCGTCAATTCTCGCTGTATTAAAAAAGTACAAAACTGTATGCCCTGTGAGAATTATTTATACCGCCCATGACATGCATCTGTTGGGTCCGGGGAGCGGCATGCTCACCTTCAGGGGACGGGAGCGAAAAGCGCACCGGGAACCCCTGGTGCGGCCGGGCCTTCTGAAAAGCATTTTTCTTTTGTGGGATTACCGGGGACGGATGTACAGCCTGTTAAAAAGCCTGCAGTGGTTACTGCATTATCGGCTGCAATCTGCGGATTCTGTATTTGACGAAGTGCTCGTCCCGAGTGTGTTTCTGGCAGACGCCCTCCGACCGGTACTGCAGTGCCCGGTGCGGACAGTCAGAAACCCCCTGGATGTTGCCGGCATAAAAAGTCAGATAGTATCCCCTTCGGGCAAAAAAAGCACTTGTGCAGAAAACCCGCAACCTGTCAGGTTCGTATTCGCCGGGCGGTTGGCAGCCGACAAGGGACTAATCCCCTTCTTGCAGCGAATCCCGGAACGCGTTTATCCGTTGCTGGAACTTCATATATACGGAGATGGCCCTCTGAAAAGCCAGATTCAAAGGCTTGCCATTCAGAGAGGAATGGGGAATATTGTAAAGCTCCATGGGAAGGTCGGGAATGACCTTCTTCGAAAAGAACTCTCAGGCTACGACGCCCTGTTTCTGTCTTCGGTGGTGTACGAAAACGCTCCGGTGAGCATTATGGAAGCCGCCCTGTCGGGATTACGCATTTTCTGTCCGTCAGTGGGGGGAATGAAAGAGATGGCCGAACTGGTCGGCGGCGGGTATCTTTATTCCCAGGGAGACCAGTGTGATTTTATTGATGCCCTGGATAAGCTGATTGTCGACGTGCAAAACGCAATTCCATTACGGCGGGACACCGATTGGACTAAGGAATTTGAAGCAGTGCGGGTTTTTGCCGAACATCTGGTAGTATATTCAGGCCACCAAACGATAGAAGACGGAGAAAGCCGTGGTTAACGTTTTGCACGTTGGAAAATACTATCCTCCCGACCATGGCGGCATCGAACAGGTGACCCGCGATACGGTGCGCGCGCTGACCAGCGCCGGCGGCTATACCCAAAAGGTTATTGCTTTCGGAAAAAATCACGCCACCAGCGTCAACATGCAGGACGGAGCAGAAATTATCCGCTTGCCTCAGAAGCTGGTTATTGATTCCCAGCCCTTGTCCTTGAGTTATGTGGTTAAAATATTCCGGGAAGTGCCAAAAGCCGGTCTTCTGCACATTCATCTTCCAAATCCTTTCGCCGCTCTGGCGGTGCTGCTCAGGAATACCAAAAAACTTAAGATTGTCGTGCACTGGCATTCCGACGTGGTCCGCCAGCGATTCTTCAAATGGCTGGCAGACAAGGTGCAAAGGGCTCTTGTCAAAAGGGCGTCGGTGGTATTGGCAACTACCCAAAATTATGCCCGGTATTCCGATGTAATTAAGGATTTTCCTGAGAAAACAGCAATTCTGCCGTGCGCTGTAGAAAACGATAAGTACGGGGATCTTTCCAGATTTTCCACGCATCACAGGTCTGAAAAAGGCATCAGGCAAGTGATGTTTGTAGGAAGGCATGTGGAATACAAGGGCATCGATATCCTCATCGAAGCGGCAAATGCCTGGCCTGAAAATATTGAGGTGGTAATTGCGGGAGACGGCCCCCTGCGGCCTGAACTGGAAAAACGGGTGCGAAATCCCCGGATTCGCTTCGTTGGAGCCCCCAACGATGAAGAGCTTGCCCTTATGTTCCATACCTCAGATCTCTTCATTTTGCCGTCCCGCACAAAAAATGAAGCGTTTGGAATCGTGATCGGTGAGGCTCTGAGTTTTGGGCTCCCGGTGGTGTGTTTCAACATACCCGGTTCCGGAGTAAGTTGGGTAAATCAACATGGAATCACCGGTGAAGTGGTAGATGAACTTAGTCCGGAGGCCCTGAGCACCACAGTGCTTGGCCTATTATCGGATGAGAAACGATTAGCCGAGTACTCAAAAAACGCGATTGCCTGGTATGACCAGCAGTTATCAATGGATGCCTACAGGAAACATGTTTTGGAAATCTACAGGGATATACAGAAATGAGTCAGAATAACAGTACTGCGCTTGATTTAGCGCTGGTGACGGTAAGGCGGCGAAAAAAGGCGCTGATAGCAGGCAGCGGGGCAATTTTCCTGCTATCCCTCCTGTTGGCTCTGGCTTTTCGCTCTCATCCGCTCCTGGCCGGAAGTCCGCGCTATGCTACCGAGGCAAAATTTTCCATGGAGTTTGTAGACCCCCGTCTACCGGCTCTGTTCCCCGGTGGAGTATATGATTCACTCATGGAAAAGGGATCCGAGGCTGCGTTCCTCTCCCGCTTCTACGATTTTGCCCTTGCTAATTCCGGGCGTGATATTTCGATTGAGAATCGGGAGCAGTGGGCGCTCAGTCTAAGAGAACAGCAGCGGTTTTCTCTCATTTTCCTTCCCGGGGCTCCTCAGCTTCGAGTAACCGTGACCGATGAAGACCCCCGATACCCCGGGCTTTTTATTGATGAGTTTATTCCGGAGCTCACGGCTCTTCTGCGAGACCAACTGCGAGACCAATTTGCGTTTTCAATGGAGAGGTATCAAAATACTAATGAAGAATACCGGCGGACCTCAAGCGGAATTCTCGGTCAGCCTGTGCGTCAAATTGAAGCCGGCGCGCTTCGCACAGAGCCCACAGGTGGTCGATTCATGAGTTATATTAGGGCAGTCTACTCGCTCAATGCCCTTCAGGAACTCGCCGACGGGCCGTTGGTAAACTTCGCAGTCTATGAGGTTGAAGAAAGGACCATTAATCCTCCTCCAGTTTCTCTCGTCGAGTTGATGTTTGTTGTATTTCTCGTTTTAGAGTTGTTTTTTCTGCTGTCACTGATGGTTATTGAAGGTCGGAGGGCAAGCCTGGCATGATGGCTCGGCTCGCCGCCAGGAATGTTTGGCGTTACCGCAACAAGATCCTACCGATTATTCTCGCTCAGGTGCTGGTGTTCGGCGTTCTCTTTTATCTCAACGCCGTGGTATCGCAAATAAACGCGCGTTTCGAAAGTGAACTGGAAGCAAAACTCACCGGCGATTTCGTAATCTCACAGCGGGTTGATGGGACAAATTTCAATCTTTTTGGCAACGATGAGCTTCTTATCGGCCGCTACTTCCAACAGCCCGTGCTTCGTCATTCCAATGCGATCATTGATGCGCTGGAGTCACATAACAGTATTCACGATGTAACCGGCGTGGTGAGTCTGCTTGCCCAGGGGAATTTTAACAGGTTTACCGAGAACATCGTTATCCTCGGCGTAGACTACGGCGATTTTGCCGGTTTCTTCGAAGAGGCAGTCTTCAAAGAGGGGTCATTTCCCGCACCGGGAGAATCCGGGCTGGTTATGTTTAACCAATTCTCTGAAATTGTCCAAAGGTTGAACCATCGGGCGCCGGGACTCGGCGATCCTATAGTGATTACCAGCTCAAATGACAATTTGTTTACCATTCGAGAAGCTCCGCTGTCCGGAGTGTACAAAATGGAAACCACCGACGAAATATTTGCCCGGCTTACTCTGCTGGATATCGGGACTGCCCGACAGCTTGCTGATCTCAACAATGATAATGCCGATAGCGAGCCGGGCTCAACGCCAATAGCATCAGACCCGTCAAATCTCGATGATCTGTTCGGCGAATCAGATGTGAGCGATGCATCATCTGAAGAGAGCGGGGGAGAGGGTTCGGTACTCGATCTACTCGGATCTGGCTTTTTTAACCCTGCCGCACAATCCGAGATCAACCAGGATTTCAAACAGGGCGACGTTCATTTCTTGTTGATAGATGCGCCGGCAGTTGCAGGGGTGAATGAAATCCGGCGAATACTCTCTGAAGCGGGAATAAACGCCGACGATGTACTTGTAAGGGGCTGGAGGGATTCATTGGGGGGCAACTTCCTCGTCCTGTGGATTCTCCAGCTATTCATAAACGCCGGACTCCTTTTTATTCTCGGAGCAACGGTGTTTATATCCGGAAACACGTTGATGATAAGTGTCATGGATCGCTACAAGGAGTTCGGCACTATACGGGCAGTGGGCGGAACCCAGCGCTTTGTTTCCCGGATGGTTTTTTTGGAATACCTGGTTATAGCTGTTTTTGTGCTTGGTTTTGGTTTGACATTCGGTTGGCTTCTTTCGCAGGCTTTTGCGGGAGTCGAACTGGATATTGCCAACAGTTTTATCCAAAGTCTATTCGGGGGAACCAATCTGAACGTGCGCTTCACTGCCGCCCAGGCGCTGCTTTATGCCGCTGGGTATCTGTTACTGAGTTTTGCCTTTCTCATCAAACCCATGATGTATGTTACCCGGGTTTCTCCTGTCCAGGCCCTGAGGATTGAGGCGTGACGCTTCTGAGATTGGCCTGGCGAAACGTTATTCGGAATTTTGAGAGGAATTTTCCGCTTCTGTTTTCTATCGGTTTAGCCGTCACCCTCCTTAATTTGCTCGTCGGGTTTTCCTGGGGAATTCAGGAAAGCCTGCAAGTAAAAGCCAGGAAATACTTCGGCGGCGATGTGGTAATCAGTTCCTATGCCAATGATTCCTTCCCCGTAGTCGAGAATAGCTCCGAGATTGCAGGGGTAATATCCCGGGCTCCGGTCAATCCTGTTACTGTTGCTCAACGTTCGGTGTATTACCGCAGCGATGCTCGTTTATTCTTTAATGGAATGAGCATTGCCCAGCGCAGGGTAATCGGTATCGATGACCAGGAGCTGCCGCAAATTCTGTCTGATCGCGAACTCGTAAGGTCCGGACGACCTGAAAACTGGATTATCGTTTCCACCCGTGTTGCGCAGATACTCGGCCTTCGAGTTGGGGATGAGGTCACGCTCAGGGCTAATACCGATACGGGCCAGGCTAACACCATAGGTCTTGTCGTTGAAGGCGTGTTTTCCGAAGAGAGCTTTTTTGGTTTCGCTTCTTACGTGAATCGTTCCGCGTTGAATACCCTTTTAGGTCGTAATCCGGACCATACTTCAGAGTTAGCGGTCTATCTGCCGCCGCGGCAGCAGAATGACGGCCCCGGAATACTCCATCGGGAGTTGGCAGAGCATTTTTCCGTTCTGCCGCTTTTTACCAGCCAGGTTTTGAGGGATGAAGAACTATCGGCGACCTGGATCGGCAGGCGTTACGGAATTACCCCCCTGGCTGCGCAGCTCAATAGCATTACCTTGATTATCAGTTCAATAAACATCATCAGCCTGGGGTTCATTGCCCTTTTTCTTGTTATTACCAGCATCGGCATTAGCAACACCTATCGTCAGGCCATCGCTCGTCGAAAAACCGAGATAGGAATCATGCGGGCCGTTGGTATGCGCAAACATCAGGTCGGCTCATTGGTCTGGCTGGAAGCCATTTATATTTCTTCTGGCGGCTGGATTGTGGGAGTCCTCGGCGGACAGCTTTTGGCAGGACTGGTGAATCTTGTTGTTCCCCGGGGCGAAATAAGTTTGCTCAAACTGTTTACGTATGATGGTAGCCTGAGTTATGTCCTGCCCATTCCCTGGTATGCCATTGTGCTCGGGGTGACAATACTGGCCGGAGGTCTCGGCGTGGCCGTGCCGGTGCTGCAAGCTCTTCGAATAACGCCCGTCGATGCGATTCGCGACTGATACCTTCTAGATTTATAAATACAAAGGAAACAGTATGAATATTACCATTGTCGGCACGGGTTACGTCGGAATGTCCAACGCCGTATTGCTTGGTATGAGAAACCCCGTAATCGCTCTGGATATCGATGCTGGGCGCGTTGAAAAAATCAACAGGCACGAAACGACGATTATCGATCAGGACATTCAAGAATACCTTAACAACAACACGCTCTCGCTGACCGCCACCACCGATCCGGAATCGGCATATTCCGAAGCTGAGCTGATTCTCATCGCCACGCCGACGAATTATGATCCGGTTACCAATTACTTCGACACATCTTCTGTTGAATCAGTATTGGCTGATATTGCCCGGTACAATCCCGGCGCTCTGACGGTAATCAAATCGACGGTTCCAGTGGGTTTTACCGAATCAATGAGAGCGAAATTTTCCTCCGACAACATCGTGTTCTCACCGGAGTTCTTGAGAGAGGGCAAGGCGCTGTATGACAACCTTCATCCGTCAAGGATTATCGTGGGTGACAGAAATGCGCGCACCGAGGCCTTTGCCGGCTTACTGCAAGCTGCAGCGCGTAAAAAAGATGTTCCGGTGCTCTACATGAAAAACACCGAGGCCGAGGCGGTCAAATTGTTCGCCAATACCTACCTGGCTATGCGGGTGGCGTACTTTAATGAGCTGGACAGTTATGCCGAGGTTCACAACCTCGATACCCGCAGCATTATCAACGGCGTCTCTCTCGATCCGAGAATCGGCGATTATTATAACAACCCGAGCTTCGGATACGGGGGATACTGCCTTCCCAAGGACACCAAGCAGCTGCTGGCGAATTACCAAAGCGTTCCCAATAACATCATTCAGGCCATTGTCGACGCCAATAGAACCCGGAAGGATTTTATTGCCGAAAGAGTGCTTTCCCGTAAACCAAAAACCGTCGGTATTTATCGACTGACAATGAAGACCGACTCGGACAACTTCCGCAGCTCCGCAGTTCAGGGGATTATGAAACGTATAAAGGCGAAGGGTGTTTCTGTTATTGTGTTTGAGCCGGCGCTGGAAGAATCCGAGTTTTTTAATTCGCCGGTAATGACGGATTTTAGTGACTTTGCGGCACGGGCCGATGTCATTATTGCCAATAGAATTACCGATGAGCTCAAACCATATATCGACAAGGTCTATACCCGCGACCTTTTTCAGAAGGATGTATAATGGTTACACACCGATCTTTGGCAGCTGCGGTTTTTGCGGCGGTCCTTCACATAACAGTTTTTGCCCAGAGCAATTCATCGCAGAATGAGATTCTGCGGAGCGTGGACAGTCTGGTGAATTACGGGGACTCGGATTTCTCCGCCGAGTACACCATATCCCAGGAGATTCCCGGAAGACCCGCCAATGTAACCAAAGCTGCGCTCTTCAGACGGGATGATGAGGAAAAGTATCTCATCCTTATTATGGAACCGGAAAGCGACAGGGGGAAAGGCTACCTGAAAATTGGCAATAACCTCTGGCTTTACGATCCGGTGAGCCGCCGTTTTACGGTTACCAGCGCCCGCGACCGCTTTCAAAACTCAAATGCGAGAAATTCCGACTTCACAAGCTCCACTCTTGCAGAAGATTATCGGGTGGTGTCCAGCAGCACCGAGCGACTCGGGGTGTACAATACCCGCGTTCTTGAACTTGAAGCCGTCAGCAATGACGTAACCTATCCGTTCATGAAAATATGGGTCGATGAGAACAATTTGGTGCGGAAATTCGAGGACTACAGCCTTTCCCGCCAACTGTTGCGGACCACCGCCATTCCCCGATATCAGCCCTTGGGCGATTTCTTTGTTCCCACTCAAATCGTCATTGTAGATGCCCTAGCCGGCGCTGAAGTTAACGGGGTGTTCAGAAATGAGCGAACGGTTATCAGCGTGGCGAAACCAAGCTTCCAGAATCTACCCGACCTGATGTTCACCCAGGCCTATTTGGAGCGCATCGGCCAATGAGGACAAAGTGCATAACCCGCCGGGGTGTTTTTATCATTCTCACAATAGCTGCAATGCTTCTTTCTCAGACAGTTACTGCCCAGGATTCAATAGATGATTTGTTTTCCGACCCGGACAGCACGGTGGACGAGCAATCCCCCGACGCCGGGAACGGCGAAGCAGAGTCAGCCGAAGGAAACGATGATTCATCCGGGGCTGTAGACATTGCCGCCCTCACCAGCTCAAGCGAACCGATAATCAAGGGCTCGGTGTCACTGGCCGGAAGCCTTGTGCTCGGATTGAGCGAATGGCCGGATCTCAACTCGGATGCATCCCTTCCTGCCCAGGTGGCAAACAACTTCGACGGTTCTGCCTACTATGAAATGCGCTCGACGATTTCCGCGGATGTTCGGCCCACCTCATATTTCCGGTTCTTTGTTTCCGGCGCCACCGCTCTCGATGAAGCTTCTTTGAGCTTTCCGACCCCGAGCATTTCCGAACTGTTCGTCGATTATACCCTTAGTGAACGCGTGTTCTTCAGGGTCGGCAAACAGGCCGCCGCCTGGGGCCAGGGCCTTCTCATGGGCAATCCGACGAACCTGCTCGATGATATAGGCTCGAGCATTGCGGTAAAGGCCTTCCTGCCTATCGGCACAAACGGCCTCGACGTATTTATGTACTCAAAAGGCGCGTGGATAAATGACTCCAGCAGCCCGGGCCTGCCGGATTTTGCCTATGCAGGCATGCTTGACGGAAGCATCGGCAACTTCACCCTGGGAATCGCCGGCAAGTACAATGCCAACGGAAGCAATCCCGTTCCTCAGCCGGATCCGTTGGGAGGCGCTGAAGAGCAGACGGAACCCCTTGGCACGCCGAATCAGGTTTCCGGTTCAGCCTATATAAAAACCGCCCTATGGGGCCTCGATGTTTCCACCGAGTTCAGGACCGACTTCCCCGATGACTTCTCCGCGGTGAACTACCGCAGCATTACCAACCTGTTTTATGAGTACGGAGCCATCGGCCTGCAGGCCATCGGGGAATATTACTTCGCGTACGGCCCTAACCACCTCATTCAAACAAGTTCGGAAGAGCGGGAAATTGCGCCATTCGGAATACACAGGAGCGCCATTGGACTGCTGTTTTCACGGATAAGCTCCCTGAGAGGATGGAAACCCGGCATACGATGGTTTCATGACTATAGCGACATGTCCGGCCAGGTAGTGTTGGGAATTACCGGACCCCTGGCGCCAATGCTTTCTCTGAACTTCGCCCTGCCTGTAGTATACGGCGACGAGTTTGGCTACTACCGACAAAACAACGAAGACCCCGCCGGTCGGGTTATTTCGACCCTGTTCCAGGTTTCCCTGAGCCGGAATTTTTAGGCACCATCAACGATAAAAGCCTTTCAGATATCTACACCTCATTACCGAGTTCCCAAATAGGATGAGATTTTATACATGCGTCTTCAAAAGATACCGTTTGTAAATAGTTATGGACCACAGGCTGCAGCGCCACTGTATGAGCCCGAGCTTGAAAATGCAGCACGGGTTGATAACAGCATTAAACTTGAAACGACCGGGAAGGCTTTTTTCAACCAATACTACCATATACTGGATGTAAAAAAATGGTTGGAATTCGGGAAGATCAGCGACTTCGGTGTTGAGATTCAGGGTACGGGTAGCGTCGAGGTCACGTTCTTTTCTATAAAAAAACCAAGGACTCCGATTCATAGTGCAATCACAGACCTGAAAACTAACAGGCTTTTGCATCTTCCGGATACACTGTTTTTTTATGACCAAGTGTATTTTTCTGTTTCTGCCATAACTTCAGCAAATATTACTTCTTTGCTTTGGGTGGCTCAGCCAGAAGGCGTCGCTAATGTAATAAAGCCCGTAATCGTCATTTGTACTTATCAGCGGGAAGAGTATTTACACCGGAATCTCAGAATTCTGAAGAACAATATCCCCGAAGGTTGGGGCCTTTATGTGGTCGATAATGGAAGAACTATCGATGAGTCGAGTTTTGAACAAGATTATCCTGATTTTCGTCTATTCCCAAACCCAAACACCGGCGGTTCCGGGGGCTTCACGCGAGGGCTGCTGGAAGCGGTGAACGACTCCGCGGACTGGTCCCACGTGTTGTTTATGGATGACGACGTGGTAATAGAGCCCGAAGCCTTGTTCAGAACAGATGCCCTGCTGTCCCTTCTCAAAGATGAATACCGGGAAGCCTTCGTCGGCGGTGCCATGTTTAGGCTCGAAAAGCCAACCATACAGCAGGAAAGTTCCGCCCGCTGGAACGGCTGGAGGATCAAACAGAACCACCACCTGCTGGACATGTCCCGCAGACGGGATTTAGCCAGAGGCTTCTCGGAAGCGAAACACAAAAACGAATATGCGGGCTGGTGGTACTGCGCCATTCCCCTGCTGCCAGGAATAGAGAAGGACCTGCCCCTCCAGGTCTTTCTCCGTGGGGACGACATCGAGTACTCGCTTCGAAGGGCGAGTTATATCATTACATTAAGCGGCATCGCAACCTGGCACGAGAGCTTCGAGAACAAAGAGAACCCGGTGGTGTCGCATTATTTGATTATCAGGAATTCGTTAATCGTGAATTTGAGTAAATCAGTTCCTCTGCACCGCTCTCTATTGTTTGTTGTTTCCCGGTACGTAAATCAATTAAGAATGGGTAATCTGCGTAACCTAAAACTAATCCGATATGCAATAAACGAAGTTATTTTTCAACCCGCAAGCGCACTTTCGGGAGTTAACCCATTTGGCAAAATAATGTCGCCGCGGCCAGGAACGAATATACCCGGGTTTCCGATGCTGCTGATTCACCTGGCGGGACGGTATAAAACGCTAAGGGCGACATACAATGCTCACCAATAATCATTTAAATTATCGCATAGGCTTAATCTTTTACTTTATCGCCGCCGGTGCGATTCCATTTATAGGAGTCCGTTCCCATGTTTTTGAAACGTTTCTTTCATGATTTAAGAAAGTACAAGCATTACATATTTTTTTCGGTTAAATCCAATTTGAAAGCAGAGTTGAGCAACACCGTCCTTGGTTATTTTTGGTGGCTGCTGGATCCCCTGCTTCATATGATTATTTATACGTTCATCGTGCAGGTCGTCTTCCAGCGCGCTGATTTCGCATTCCCGGTATATCTATTTGCGGCCTTGTTACCCTGGAAGGTTGCTTCCGTCACACTGAGCAGAGCAACGAACTGTGTCAGGGCGAGCGCTGGAATTGTGAAGCAAATCTATATTCCCCACTTCATTCTCCCGCTCGTCATTATTATTACTAACTCGATAAAACTTGCTTTTGGACTTCTCATTCTGCTGGCTATGATTCTGATCTATCGAATACCGCTCAGCTGGCATTTGATAGAATTTATCCCGGTCTATATTGTATTTTTTATGTTTTTCTGGGCCCTAAGTCTGTTTCTCACCCATCTCGGAGTGCTTTTCCAGGACATGAGCAATCTTATCGGCTATCTCATAATGTTTTGGTGGTTCGCTTCCCCAAGCCTGTGGTACTTGGATATGCTACCTCCCGATTCCCAGAGGCTCATGCATCTTAATCCGAATACCACGTTTTTTTCCGGTATTCGGCAGGTTTTTATGTATCAGGAATCCCCTGATTACTTGATGTTAGGTATCTGGTTTTTAGTAAGTATCGGGCTTGCCATTATTGGGTTGGCGGTTATTTATCGGTCTGAGAAAAATTATAGTAAGGCGATTTAAGATGGCGGATTTGGTATTGGAAATCGAAGATGTGCATTTAAGTTACAAGTATTATCAGGCTCAAGCCTTAAAACAGGTTCTCCTGAGAAAGGAGCGGAAAAAAGCCCGTAAGTTCGAGGCACTGCGGGGAGTTTCGTTCAATGTAGATCGTGGCTCGAATCTGGGAATTATTGGTTCAAATGGTTCCGGGAAATCTACACTACTTAGAATAATCGCGAATACCCTCTCCCCGGACAGCGGCCGAGTAATAAACAGGGCGAAATCCGTTTCGCTTCTCAGCCTAGGGGTCGGCTTCCAACCGGAACTAACGGGGTTTGAAAACATCTACCTTAACGGCTTGTTGCTCGGACTGTCGAAAAAGGAAATTGAGCAGAGGATGGAGCAAATTGTCGGTTTCGCTGAGCTCGGTGAGTTTATCCACAATCCCGTTCGGACATACTCATCCGGAATGAAATCGAGACTTTCGTTTTCAGTCGCAATCAATGTCGATCCTGAATTGCTTTTAATTGACGAGCTTTTCAGTGTGGGGGATGAGCATTTCAGGAAAAAGAGTAGCGAACGCATCATCTCACTTATTGAAGATAACCGGACTGTTATTATGGTTTCCCATAACCTCCAGCAGATACAGAAATATTGTCACAAAGCTGTATGGATAGATCAAGGTAAGATCATGGGCGTGGGAGCACCGGACGAGGTTATTCAAGATTATTTGAAGACGGTCTGATAAATCTCTCTGATTAAACTTTTGCGATAACTGCATCAAAAATTAAATGATGTGCAATTTTTGCAACAAACTGTATTTTTGTAATAGTAAAAATATGTTACAAAAAATTGATAATATTAAATACATAAGTTTACAAAGGATGAAGTCATGGAAAAAAGTATGATTTTAGATTGCACGTTACGAGATGGTGGTTATTACACTAACTGGGATTTTTCTATTGATCTGATAAAAGATTATTTCAAAGCCGTCGACTTATTGCCAGTTGACTATGTAGAACTGGGTTACCGGAATAAGCCAAAAAATGAATATTTTGGCGAGTTCTTTTTTACTCCTATTTATTTGCTGGAATTAGCAAGAAAGCTCATGCCGAATACCGGTATCGCAATTATGTTTAATGAAAAGGATGTTGAGCCCTCTGATATTGAGGAGTTGCTAAATCCCTGTATTGATTTCGTGGATCTGGTGAGATTCGCTGTTGCACCCGACAACATTGGGCGTTCAATTAGTAAAATTCAAACCGCTAAAGCAATGGGATTTAAAGTAGCCCTAAATGTTATGTATGCATCCAAGTGGTTGAATGAACGATTTGATCAGCTCGAGATGGCCGCCGGGGAAGTTGACTTCTTCTATGTAGTAGATTCTTACGGCGCATCGGACCCGGATGAAATACAAGCTTTAATTACGCGTTTCAAAGCAATCTACAAAGATTCTATTATTGGATTTCATAGCCACAATAACCTCGAAATGGCACTTCCTAATACAATTCAGGCGATCAAGAGTGGAGCAGGAATTGTAGATGCTACAATAATGGGAATCGGCAGAGGTGCGGGCAATCTAAAAACAGAACTTTTGCTTACTTATCTTGAAAGTAAGAAATTACTTAAAGTTGATTTTGAAGTGCTCAGCAATATAATCGAACCTATCAAGAAACTTCAAGATCATTATCAATGGGGAACAAGCCTGCCTTATATGATCTCCGGCGCCAACTCATTGCCTCAAAAAGATGTAATGGACTTCATTCAAGTTAAGTATTTCTCCATAAGCAGTGTTGTACGTGCATTGAGAACAGCCAATCCGGAGACACTTGATGATACGCGCTATCCGCTGTTCAATGCAAAAGGGGAAACACAGTATAAAAAGATTTTAATCGTAGGTGGTGGGCAGAGTGTTTCTGATCATGCCGCTGCATTAAACTCCTATATTTCAAAAAATGAAGACGAAATCGCGATTATTTTTACCAGTACCAGAAATGCAAGGTCAATTCATGCTCCTAAAGTCAAAAAGGTATATTGCTTTCTTGGAAATGAGGGGATGAGATTCGAACGCGAAGTTGAATCATTGGATAGCGAAAGTGAAGACATGTTTGTTCTTCCTCCATCTCCGAGACTTTTGGGAACATATGTACCAAAAAGAGTGAAATCATGGACTTATGAGCTGGGAGAGGTAAGCTTTACCGAAGACTATCGTGATTCAAGTTTTGCTTTATCACTTCAAGCTGCTATAAACCTCAATCCTGATATTGTATATTTGGCTGGTTTTGACGGGTATAAGGATTTGAATATTGGAGAGAAAGAGAAGCAACTGATAGTGCAAAATGAACACTTGATAGCTCGTTTTGCGGAGAAATGTAAGTTAATCTCATTCTTTCCGACAAACTATACTTCATTACCTGTTTCATCGCTCTATCAAGAATTTGAATGAAAAAAGCGTTAAGGTGATCCCGACTCACCACAAACTGGATAAGTTTCTTAAACACCGCTTGGCAGATCTACCAAGTATGAATCTTACAACTACGTTTAAAGAACTCAAGACGAGTTTTTGCAGTAGAAATGGATAGTGAGCAAAAAATGAATATGGTAGGCGTAAAATGAGCAAAGTTCTTTTAACTTTCGGTGAAGTGATGATGCGTTTGAACCCAACGGGTGTTGAGCGATTAGCATTCACTAATAATCTAGAGATGAATATTGCCGGGAGCGAGGCAAATGTAGCAGTTGATTATTCATTGTGGGGCGGAAGCGCACATTACTTCACGTCGCTACCACAGAATGACTTAGGCCTTTTTGTGAAGCGCATACTGCGTGGTTACAACGTCGATGTTTCAAGAATCATCGATGTGGAAGATAGCCGTCTGGGAATTCTATTTTTGGAAAAGGGGAGTAATCTACGGCCTTCCAAAGTGACCTATGATAGGTCTGAATCAGCACTTCATAACTTTAAAGTTTTGAATACCGATTTTAGTAGCATTTTCAAAGATATAGATGCTTTTCATGTTTCCGGTATAACACCTGCTTTGTCAGCAGAGCTCGCTGAGTTCACGATAAAATTACTTTCAGAGGCAAAACAGAGAGATATCTCAATATCTGTTGATCTAAACTACAGGTCAAAATTATGGAGCTACACGACTAATCCAATGGCCGTAATGAGCAATATTTGCAAATACGCAGATTTGCTCATTGGAAATGAAGAGGATTTCGAAAAGCTCCTCGGAATTGGTTCTGATTTTAATGGGTTTTCCGACTCATTTGCCTATATTGCCAAATCTGTTTTTAAGAAATATCCTAATGTCTCATATGTAGCCCAATCCAATAGGCAAAGTAAAACAGCTGAAAAAAATAATTGGTCTGGAGCAATCGCAACAAAAAAAACGTCAGCACATTCAACTTTATACTCTATAGATAACATTGTTGACCGCGTAGGTGCTGGAGATTCATTCGCGGCTGGAATAATAAGAGGAATGGACCTGTATGGGGATGATTTGGATAAGGTGATAAATTTTGCTGTTGCAGCATCATATTTGAAGCACACAATACCAGGGGACTTTTGCACTGTAACAATGGAAGAAATTCTGAGGTTTATGGATCGTGGCAGAGTTGACCTTGGTCGAATAGTACGTTAATTCAACTACCATTTGAACTTGAGTTCCAGAAAGATTTGAAAAAAACAGAATGGAGCGAGTATACGTCTCAAATTTTCCTGTTGTCGAAAAAAGAGGAAACATTTCCCAAAACTGTAAGATTTCCTTGCTTAAGATTCAAAAACGTTTGAATCGTATGAAGTTCAGTATTACTTGTCTTCAGTTTTTAGTTTCGGTTTGCATAATCCGAAGGATTGCGATGCTTTTTTTACCAACCTGCTTATACGAGTAACAATGAGCCTTTGTTCATGTCTCAAGATGAATAAAAAGTTCTGCTCTCAACCGATAAACTCTTTCTTAATCGAGTTTACTGACCAGATTAAAAAGCCCCTTAGACGTGTCGTTCGTATTAGGAGTCGCGAATTACTTTTACTTAAATATATTGATCTTCTTCTTATGTTTAGTAGGATTCTCCTGAATTTTACCGTTACTTCCTGCAAAATGGACACCAATTAGCTAATAATAGCGGAGCAAAAAGGAATTCAAATTGATAATAGAGTCATACAAAATTCATAACCACAAAAAAGACTGTTTTGAAATTAGCGCAGACAAAGAACTTTACAACGAGATCGTCGAAGATATGGTGCTGAATTCTGGAAATTTCTCACCAAGATCTGTATGGCATAAGTTGGAAGACGCCAGTGATCCTTCTACCTATGAATCAGGCGCTGTTAGATATAAAGATGAAATTCTGAGTGAGCATGAAGTTCGATTAACAGCTAGAAATCTGATTGATCGTTACCCACACCTTTCTGATTTGCTAGATAGTTGGATAGGTCCGCGGGGAAAAAGGGAAGAATTTGATGAAAAAGTCGTGTCAAAATTTCTGAGCTATAGTAAAACAGTTAGTGGGGATTTTATACAAGAATATAATAAATCTCAATCATATAAAATATTTGTTGATCATCTGACAATTTCGGAAATAGGTATAATAAATGAGTTATTTAAAGAAAAATGTAAAGTAAAAATATTGGAAGTCGGAGGGGGGTATGGCAGGTTATGTGAATGCATTATGAATGTGTTCAAAGGTCAAGTGACGTATATTTTGGCAGATTCTGTACCAATCTCGCTGATGTATAGTTACTTGTACTTAACAAAAATGCTGCCTGATTTCAATATTGGGATATACTACATTGATGAAGGTAAGGATTTTTTAGAATACGACTGCTACATTATGCCGACTTGGAAAATGGAAACTATTTTTGATAATAATGGAATGAAAGTTGATTTGTCTATCAATATTCAGAGTATGCAGGAAATGTCTCAATGGCATGTAGATTATTTCTTAACCTTTTTCGATAAGTACTCGGACCCGGGTTCATATATTTATTTGAATAATAATGAAGAATATATATTCTTGGGAAATTGGAACATACCACCTAATTGGAAAATGATGTTTCGTCATCAGACTCCTTGGTCTTGGTCCGATACATGCCCTACTACCGTGTATTTAAAAGATCGAGAAAATAATGAAGCTTGGAACAGTCTGGCTAGTTATGAGTATCAGGAGAGTATTGAGTTAAGAAAAAGATTGAAAGAACAAGGTCTGGAGATAAAGCGGCTTTCTCATAACGATGAAGTTATTTCTATGCTTAATAATGATCTATCCGAGTTGAACAGTGTTCTAAGGATGAGAGATAGTCAGATTGAGATGCTCAAAAATAGCCAAATCGAAATTAATGAAAAAAACAGAATTATAGAGAATGATTTACTGAGGCGCGAAGCTCAAATAGCTTCGTTGAAGCAAAATAAGTTAAAGCAAAATGCACAAATATTGCGTCTTCAAGAAAAATTGGCTTTATTGCGGGAATATGTAGAGACGAAAGAAAATGAACTTGAAGTTCAAAGCGAGCTGATTTGCGCTTTAGAAATTAGTGAGAAGGAAAAATCTGAAGAGAACGGTTTGCTTCGGAAACTTTTTGATACTGAAAACACGAGAAATCAGGAAAGCAAAAAAGAGATTGAAACATTAACTCGGAATGTCAATGAACTGAGCTCAATAAGTCTAGAGTATAAGAAGACAATAAAAAATTTAGAAAATAAACTAAATGAGAAATCAAAAATTATCTTGGACTTATATCGATCAAATTCATGGAAGATTACAAAACCGTTACGAGCTGCAAAAGAATTTGCCATATACATAAAGGATTTATTCGGAAAAAACAATGAAAGTTAGAAAAATTTCTTCCACAGCTGAGACCCAAAAAGCGTTAGTTAGTGTGATTGTTCTAAATTACAATCACAAGGATACTATAATTGCTACCTTAGACAGCATCAAAGTCCAAACATACAACAATATTGAGCTGATTATTACAGACGATAACTCCACTGATGATTCAATGAACCTTGTCGAATCCTGGGTTGAGAGAAATAAAAAATACTTCAAAGATGTAAAGATCATTTATTCTGAGAAGAATACAGGAGTATCTGGAAACTGTAATCGTGGGGTGCGCATTTCAAAGGGTCACTATGTAAAGCTGATTGCAGCAGATGATATGCTCTGTGATTTTTACCTTGAAAAAATGATGATAGGGATAAAAGATAATGATCTGGCATTTTGCTACGTGTGTATGTTTACAAATGAAAATGATTTAAAGTTAGCTCCAGAAGAATTGGATCATGCTCCCACATCACTTGATACGTATACTTTATCACCCAGACAACTCTACAAAAAGCAGTTAATGAGAAATGATTTTAATGCTCCTGCAGCTTTGATTAAACGAACAGTTTTTGATGAAGTTTGTTACTTCGATGAAAACTATCCCATGATGGAAGATTTGCCATTTTGGTTGAGTTGTGTGAAAGCAAAAAAGAAAATTGTTTTTGTTGAAATATATGGTGTGCTTTATAGAAGGAGTCCTAAAAGTATATCGCTGGGAGTTTCTCCATATGCAAATGGAGAGCAAAGTAGTACGCAGGCAAGATTTAAATCTGACTTTGATCGATTCATGAAAGTTCGACGCAGAAAAATGATAAAAAATCTTATGTTTAGGCAAATGTATTTTTCTTTTGGTGAACAGTTTTTCAAACGGATTACGACGAAGTATCAAAAGCATGAAAAAATAAAGAAAATCATATCAAAATATCTTGTGGTTTTTGCACCATTTGCAATGTTGTCTAGGAGAAGTAACCGTATAGACAGACGAATAGAGCAAAAAAGAAAGAAAGAAGAACGTAGTTACAGACTCAAGTTGTCGCTCCTGGATTTAGAAAAGCAATATAAAGATGATCTATTCGCTGCCAAAAGATCGCTTATGTTTAGATTAAGAGCTTTTCCATTAACCAAAAATGATAAACTCCGAATAAAAAAAATAAAGAAAGACTACATTTCAAAGAAAAAAAATATTCTCCATAAGCACGCAAGAAGAAAGAATAAAGTAATCAGCTATTTATATACCTGGCATCAAATAGTGCTTAGATTCGTAGAAAAAATGAGTCTAAAGGGAATCCCGATATTTTTTAGGTATGTAGTGTTGGTTCTTTCACCGATTGCAATTTTTGAAAAGTTGAACAAAGCAAGAAATGTGAACTGCAAGACTGATTGTGATACTGAGGCCATTAATACCAAACTAAGATTTAGATTCAAAAATGAGCCTTCATACAAAGATGATGAACTGAGCAAAAAAGACTGGGAAAGCGTTTTTAATCGGGAGATCCTACTTCAATATGAATATCAAAATAAAAAGAAAATTGGCAAAAAAATAAAAATACTTTTTATTGTCCACCTAAAAATGTGCTTCTCTTCATATGAAAGTATTTATCTCGCTATGAAAAAAGCTAAGAAAATATCTGCTTCTTTTTTAATAGTTCCTAAAAAGCAACCAGGTATGAATCCATTTTTTGAGTATGATGAAGGATTAATAGAGTACATCGATGGATCAGGTTATGATTATGAAATTGGCTACGAAAACCATTCATGGAAAAGTATTTTCGACTTCAATCCTGATGGAATTTTCTATCAGACTCCATATAATTTCCAAATACCTGCAGTCTACTCATATGATCTTAGGTTTGCTTTTCCCAATATATTCTATACACCTTATGGGCCATGGGTTATGGATAAAAGTGTAAAGAAATTTATCGAAGCTGGTATAGAACCGGAACTTTTTGACAATTGCTATAAGGTATTTATGGATAAATTCAGTTTGGAAATGCTTGAACACGCAGCACCAAAATACTCACAGAAGTGTGTAATCTCAGGTTCTCCAAAGGTTGACTTTTATAAAAGTAACTTCATCAAGGATACTTATTGTTGGAGAAATAAAGAATCAAATAATAGAAAAAAAGTTATTTGGATGCCCAGATGGGGATTGGCTGAGGGACGATCATCATTTCCAGATTATTATAAGTATTTCGAAAATTTGGTAAATGAGAAAAAGATTGAGTTTGTAATGCGTCCTCATCCATTTCTTTGGGGTGATTTAATTGCAACAAAATATTTTTCTCAAAAAGAACATAAAAAGATGGTAGAGAGTTTTACTAGCCCATTCAACTCCAACATTGATTATGGCATTGACTACAGAGAAGGACTCCTAAGCTGTGATTTTCTTGTCATGGATTTTAGCTCGATTGTTTATGAGTTTTTACCTACTGGGAAACCAATAATATATACGAAGAAAGACAATACATTGCTCGATTCTCGTATATCAGACGCGTGTTATATTGTTAGCAATCAGAACGAGCTAGAAGCAACTGTTGATATGTTGTTATTAGGCGATGATCCTCTGAAGCAGAAGCGGCAAAATATAATCAAGGATCTAGAATTTTTTCCTCACAACAATAAAACAAATGGTTCCTTCATTACAGATTTTATCATAAAGGAATACGAATCAGGCATGAAATGATGGCATTGATCATTTCTTTCGAATTCATTATTTCATTATAGGGAACTATAACCCATTTGATACCCAATCTAGTTTAACAGCAAAACGATTAGCATTTCGAATGTCTATGGCATTACTTATAGTACTAGCATTTGGTTATAGCCAATATTGTAGAATATACTTTTTTTTAAGGGTGTAATTATTCAAAAAGCGGACCTTATAACAGTAGTTACTCTTTGCTATAACAGCGAACACTTAATAGAAACTGTAAAATCTGTGGTAGAGCAGACTTATCCAAATATCGAGTATATTATTGCTGATGATTGTTCTGCTAATATCACGCAGAAGGACATACAGTTAATCAGCGATTATGTTAATAAGTCGCATATAAAAACGTATAAGTTTATCAAGCAAAAAGAAAATTTAGGTACTGTAAAGAATCTAAATAGTGCACTACGAATCGCTACAGGTGATTATGTTTTTTTATTATCAGCTGATGACATATTTCATAATAAAAATGTATTGAAAGATTGGGTAGGTGTTTTCCAAAAAACTGGTGCTAATGTCATTACCGCTTATCGTGAATTATATGATGGTGACATGAAAGATGTCATAGGTGTAACTCCAAATCTGAGGCAAGCAAAACGAATTAAAACATTTTCCCCCAACCAATTATATCAGGACCTTTGTCGAGTTAATTATGTATTTGGGTGCGTCACGGCTCGGACAATGAAGAGTTTACAAAAATATGGATTCTTTGATGAGCGTTATCGCGTACTTGAAGATTATCCGATGAATCTATATCTCTTACGAATGGGAGAACCTTTGTATTTCTGGGATAATATTGTGGTAAAATCCAGAAACACAGGTATAAGCAATCCTAAGAGATTTAACGATATTTATGAAAAAGATTCTGACCTGCTCTACCATCTTGAGCTTTCACGATACGCTGAAGACAAAGAAAAAATCAAAAAGTCATATTCAATTTGGAAGATTAAACATAAACGCACAGGGGCATATCTATTAGCTAAAGAATCACCCTTGCGATTCTCAAACTATTTTAGACTGTTAACGAAGTATCCGATACTCTTATTAAAAGATCTTCTTAGTTCCCTACTAATAAGAAGGTTAAAATCCATATACCGGCATTTGAAAAAAACGAGAAAGTCTTCTTGAAAAAATCTAATATCACAGAAGTAATTTTAAAACTTGAGTAAGAAATAGTCATGGCGGTAAACAGCAATTCGATGATTACCTTTTGAAAGAATTCACTTTTTCGATTACATATTTCACATCTTCATCAGACATCACTGGACTCATTGGCAAGCTTAATTCCTCATCATGTATTTGCTCAGTTATGGGATAGGATAAGTGATTCCAATCTTTGTAGCATTCCTGTTTATGAGGAGGAATCGGATAATGAATGATAGTTTGCACACCATTTTGGACTAAATAATTTTGCAAGTCATCTCTACTAGCGCAACGAATTGCATAAATATGGAAGACGTGAGCATCCCAGTCATTAATAATAGGCAAAACTATTTCTGGATTGGTTATTTCATTTATATATCTTCTCGCAACACTTTTTCGTAGTTCAATGTCTTCATCAAGATGAAGTAGTTTCACATTCAAAATAGCAGCTTGTATTTCGTCCAAGCGACTATTTCGGCCTTGATATTTGAACTCATATTTCTTGTTTGAGCCGTAGTTTGCGAGAGAGCAAATAACAGTCTTTAACTCATCATCATCTGTAGTAACTGCCCCAGCATCGCCTAAAGCACCGAGATTTTTTCCAGGATAAAAACTATGCCCTGCGGCATCTCCTATGGCACCAGTTTTTTTGCCAGAAAATAAACAGCCATGAGCTTGAGCATTGTCTTCTACCAATTTCAATCTGTATTTCGAGCATATTTGGCCAATTTTATCTGTATATGCACATTGACCATAGAGATGAACAATCAAAATTGCTTTTGTTTTAGGGGTAATCGCCTCTTCAATTTTATTCTCGTCAATTTGATATGTTTTGAGATTGGGCTCAATCAAAACAGGTACCAAATTATTGTCAGTGATAGCCAGGATTGAGGCAATATACGTATTTGCTGGAACAATTACTTCATCGCCTGGTTTCATTATTCCCATAACTATATAAGCACGAAAAATCCAGAACAGTGCGTCTAATCCATTAGCTACGCCAATCGCATGTTTGGTTCCAATGTAGTCTGAGTAATTTTTTTCAAACTGCTCATTTTCTTTTCCTTGTATGTACCAACCGGAATCAATGACCCGCCCTACAGCTGCAATAATTTCTTCTCTGTACTTGCCCGTAATTTTTTTTAGCGATAAAAATGGTATTTGCATTATTTAATCCTCTAATTCATGTGCATTTCCGTCTGCATCTTTCATATATATATCCAGCTGGATACCACTGCGAGTAATAAACCCATGTTGTTTTGCCGGATTTCCATACCAGACGGTGTTAGGAGGCACTGATTTTGTCACAACACTACCGGCTCCAATTAATGAATACTCACCAATTAAATTTCCCGCTATGATAGTCACATTGGCACCGATTGAAGCGCCTTTTTTAATTACTGTTTTTGCGAGATTCCAGTGTGAAGATTTTGATCTAGGTATCAAATCATTGGTAAAAGTAGCATTAGGACCAATAAAAACATCATCCTCAACTGTTATACCGTTCCACAGCTGTACTCCTGATTTAACGGTGACATTATCACCGATTAATACTTCATCTTCAATGAGAACGTGTGAACAGATATTGCAATTATCGCCTATAACAGCTTTCTCAAAGATAACGCAATATTGCCATACTTTGGTGTTCGAGCCTATCTTTGCTGTTTTCACATCTGATAATGGGTGTATCATTTCAATTCGCAGCCTTATATGAAATAAATTCTTTATAGTCCCTAATATAATCTCGCTCATCATATTTTTGAGAGGCTAGTACGAGGCAGACTGATCCTGAGGAGAAGTTGGTTAAATCCCGCCATATCCCTGGGGTGATAAGCAAGCCATTGGAAGGTTGTTTGAGGGTAAATGTTTGCTTGTTAACTCCATCATCTAATACAACATCAAAACTCCCATGTGCTGCAATGATAAGTTGCCTTAATTCTATGTGGGCATGTCCTCCCCTGGTTTCTCCTACGGGTACTTCATATAAGTAATAAACTCGTCGTACATTAAATGGTATTGTCTTGGAATTTTCTATTACTTGTAAATTAACCTCTCCATGATTTTGCGCGGTCAGTTCACGAATGGTGCAATCATAAACAGTCGATTTTATCATTTTTCTACTTCACTATTAACCAATATTTTTCTTACAGTCTACTATATAGACGCTAAAATGAGGGCAAGAGAACCCTCTGAAAAGTTCAATATTTTACGATGATAATGACCCGGGACGTATAGACCTTTGTCTGGTCGATTTAGCTTATATAGTGTGTTGTCCTTCCCATCATCAAGTGCTACTTCAAAACTACCAGATAGGGCCACGATGAACAGTTCATTTACTTCGTCCTCGAGGTCAATGTGGGTTAGGTCACCTGGAACATCATATACCCAATATGTTCGTTGGATTCTAAATGGAACATGTGTCTCCTCTTCGATAAACGAAAGATTTCCGCGATTATCGAAAAATTTAGGTAATGCGATTATTTGTGGTTCAGTTTTCAGTATTTAGGTCCTTTCGAATCCATTATGATATTTTCCTGGAATGTACTCAGCAATCTTCATCTTAATCTCACATTATTTAGCAATCATATCAATAGATCAATGTGTACTCGTTACGGATAGGGTACTCTTAGCTCTTCTGATTGTAAGCTTAGTAAATTAGCTGTTACTTTTATCAATGATTTCGCCCTAAGCTTGGATAGTTAACTGCTTCTTAGTTTAATAATTGCTGCGATTCTTCAGGAAGTTTTCGACAAGCACAAAGTCCTCTTCTTCATCAATTTCAAACGATTCATTTTTTGGAGTTTCAAATAAGTAAGGCTTCTCTCCTATTCTGCTTTTGGATTTTTTAAATGTATTTCTGGAAAAAATAAATAGATTGGAATTTTCCTCCATAACCGGTTCCATATCTTGCGTTCTTAGCATTTTTCCGAGTTCATGATTGATAGGCTTACCATCCCTCCAATAACATCTAGATTGAATCCTGTTAACTGAGAATAATGAGTCACATTGATCTAATCTAGAAAAATATTCAAAAATAGCGTTATTAATTGTAGCTATTGACAATAATGGATTCGTCGTGTGTGTTTGGAGGAAATGCTCGTGATCGTTGCACTTTTCAATATCGTAGTTAATTATATGGTTCATGGGAACTAAATCACCGCAAATACTTCCCGGACGCAAATAAGCTGTAACCTCAGGGTATAGAGATCGTAGTTCAGAAATAAAATCGTTACTATCTGTGTTGATAACAACTCGAGAAATAAGTTTCGATTGAGTCAATGTATTGAGAATCCACTGGTATAGGGGCTTACCATTTATTAGTCGGAAATTTTTGCCAGGAACCCGTTCGGAGTGCGCTTTAATTGGCAATAGTGCAACAACTTTAGTCATGAATAAAAATCCTTTCTTGGAATCATCATTTGATTCACGAAGAAATCAGTATATAAAAAGCTTCTCTAATCTTTGGCTCAAGTTTTAAGCATTAGCGAGTTTAATGAGATATTCACCATATTTCGATTTCTTTAGTCCGTTTGCTAACTCTAGCAATTGATCCCTAGCTATAAAGCCCATCCTGTAGGCAATTTCCTCTATGCAAGCAATTTTCAAGTTCTGTCTATCTTCAATCGCTTTGACATACATTGTGGCATCTGCAAGCGCATCGTGGGTTCCTGTATCCAACCATGCTATACCGCGCCCCATCAGGTCCACTTGCAGTTCACCCATTTCGAGATAGGTACGATTCAGGTCAGTAATTTCCAGTTCGCCTCTGATAGAAGGTTTTAGATTCTTTACCAGGTTCACTACTTTGTTATCATAGTAATAAAGACCAACTACAGCATAATTCGACTTTGGTTTTGTGGGTTTCTCTACGAGAGAAAGAACCTTCCCGCTTTCATCGAAATCGACAACTCCGTAACGCTCCGGATCGGCCACATAATACCCAAATACTTTGGCCCCTTTCTTCAACTTTGCTGCGTTTTGTAAAATTGCTGCGAGTCCGTGTCCATAAAAAATATTATCACCTAGCACAAGGCAGACTTCGTCATCTCCAATGAAGCTCTCACCTAGCACGAAGGCTTCAGCTAGCCCATTTGGCTTTTCCTGGACTGTATAAGACAATCTCAATCCGAGCTGAGATCCATCTCCAAACAGACCCTCAAAACGGGGCAGATCTTCAGGAGTCGATATAATAAGAATATCTTTAATTCCTGAAAGCATCAGTGTTGACAAGGGGTAATAAATCATGGGTTTGTCATAAACAGGCAATAACTGTTTGCAAATCGCCACTGTTGAGGGATAAAGCCTGGTCCCGCTTCCTCCCGCCAAAATTATTCCTTTCATTTTGGATCCTCTATCTATTTTCGTAATTTGATTTAATCCAGTTCAGATATTCACCGCTTTTGATGTTTCTAATCCATTCCTGGTTGCTTAAATACCATTTCACGGTTTTAATCAGTCCTTCCTCGAAGGTGAGGGATTGTTTCCAACCTAGTTCGTTTTTAATTTTATCACAGTTAATTGCATATCGACGATCATGTCCTGGCCTGTCTTTGACATGCGCAATCAAGGTTTTATAGTGGTCTTTATCTTTTCCGTGCTCTGCTGCCATTATTTCACAAATCTTGTGAACAAGTTGTATGTTCTCCCATTCGTTTTCACCTCCGATATTGTAAGATTCTCCACTTCGTCCTTTATTCAATATCATCCATACCGCGTTGTTATGATCCTCTACATATAACCAATCGCGAATGTTTTTGCCATCTCCGTAGATCGGGAGCGGTTGCTCATTAAGTATGTTCTCAATGATGACTGGGATTAGTTTCTCCGGAAACTGGAGTGGTCCGTAGTTGTTGCTGCAGTTGGACAAAGTGATAGGCAGCCCGTATGTGTGAAAGTAGGCTCTAACAAGGTGATCTGATGAAGCTTTTGACGATGAGTAGGGGCTCCGAGGATCATATGGTGTGTCTTCGTAAAAAAAACCATGATCACCCAATGAACCAAAAACTTCATCAGTGCTTATGTGGTGAAAGAGAACATCATCACGATCTTTCCAGTTTTTTCGAGCGGCTTCAAGCAGAGTGAAGGTTCCGAGGACATTGGTATGGATAAATGCTTTGGGGCCTTCAATAGATCGGTCAACATGGCTCTCCGCAGCGAAATGTACAATGGTATCAATTTCGTAATTATCCAATATTGATTCGACTTTTGTCTCGTCGCAAATATCTCCTTTTTCAAAGAAATAAGTCTTGCCACCGAACTCTTTCTCAATATTTGAAAGACTATCCGGATTACCCGCATAAGTGAGTTTGTCCAGGTTGATGATTTTACCTGTAAAATTGGTACCCTTTAAAAGATAACTGATAAAATTAGCACCAATAAAACCAGCGCCGCCGGTTACCAGAATATTTTTTAGCCTTCTACTCATACTTTTACAACCTTTATTTCGAACTTATTGTGGATATACGCCACTTGATTGTGAATACTATAAATCGATTTGATATATTGTTAAAGTGAGGAATAATTTTTCTTTAGCTGGTGGAATGCATTCTATGTAGATCACGTCCAATAATGTTCGCAATTTAGAAAAGTAAAAGGAGCCACAATTCTCTCCGAAGGTTAAGTAGCGATACACAACCAGAAGGAGTAAGTAATCATGGCCCCAAAAAACTCTACCGCAGATTTCAAGAATCTGCTATCCCAATTCACCGGTGAATCCGATCCCTTGTTTGAGATGCTCAAATGGACAACAGAGCAGCTTATGAAAATCGAAGTCGAATCCAAGGTCGGTGCCCCCAAAGGTCAGCACTCCCACAACCGGGCTACTCACTTTTCCGGAACACGGGTTCGCCGTTTTGATACCCGATTAGGTACCATGTATCTGGTGGTTCCAAAGCTCCGAAAGGGAGGGTATATCCCCTTCTTTGTCACCGAGAAGCGCCGGTCTGAGCAGGCGCTTCTTCAGGTTGTCCAGGAAGCATTCATTAACGGCGTTTCAACCCGGAAGATTGATCGTCTGGCAAAACAGCTGGGAATCGAGAATATTTCCGCAAGCCAGGTTTCAGAAATCAACAAAGGTCTTGATGAACAGGTTGATACATTTCGCAATCGCCCCCTTGAAGCGGAGTACCCAGTAATCTGGATAGACGCCCTGTATGAAAAGATCCGGGATGACGGGAGAGTCTACAATCATGCGGTTATGGTCGTGTGCGGCCTCAACAGGGCTGGAGAACGGGAAATCCTGGCCATAGAGCCCATGGATGCTGAAAATGAAGACAATTACCGGTTCCTGATCCAGAGGTTGAAGGAGCGTGGCCTTCGGTCCGTGTGGCTTGTGGTCTCAGATGCGCATCTGGGATTGAAGAATGCTATCCAGAAAGAATTCCTTGGTTCCAGCTGGCAACGCTGCAAAGTACATTTCATGCGGAACGTGTTGGCAAAAGTGAGAGCCAAACACAAAGAGCATGTGTAGCTTCGCACATTAAATTAGCCTAACCCTCGCACGTACAGACAAACAATTTTACAAGTAAAACTGACGAAGGGTACCCCCTGCCGCATTCGCGGCAGGGGCAGCATTTACATAAAAATCTCGGTGGAAGCGACCCGGACGTGTTCTGCAGAAACAGTCTGTCCACCATCTCCGGCGCAGGCAAGGAGAGCCGTTTTCGCCAGGGAGTTGGCTTTCCGCAAGAGACCACCGGATCCCTGATGAATGGCAAAGATCGCCTCATCACTGAATGCTTTCTTTGTTCCCCCGGCCAGGGTGATGTGATGATTCAGGTAATCTTCCATCACCTCCTTCTTAATAGACTCCAGATGATTCTTGCCCAGCACCCGGGACGCCAGAGGCCGAACTGAGTTAGCCATCAGATGATCGAGCAGGAAATCCTGACCGCAGAGAATCATCGGCATGACCGGTTTGGAATCGAATTCAAACTGAGCAAGGGTATGCAGCTGGGTAAACACTGACCGTTTCAGCAGATGAGCCTCATCGATTACCAGCACCGGGATGACATTGCGGGATGCAATTTCCAGAATAAGCTCCCGGATCTTCGAGATCATGATCGATACCTGGAACGACATATAGCTCATGCCGAAAGTGAGCAGGATCTGCCGGTACAGTTCCATGGGTGAGAAGTTCCCGCCGACAATGGTAATCAGTTCATACTCACTCGAATGGCATTTGCTTGAGACATAGCGCAATGACGTAGACTTTCCCGACCCCACATCTCCGGTGATGACGGCAATGGCTTTCTGCTCCAGGGCAAAGAACACCCGCTGCCGCAGGGGTTCCAATGCCGGTAAGGGGTACAGGTCCTTTACCGCTACATTCTGCGGGAACGGGTTGTGCCGGAATCCAAAGTGGTGGCGCAGCGTATCCATTAGCTACCTGCCTTTGAGCCCAGCTTTTCAAAAAGAGCTCCCCCCGAAGCCGACGGCATGACCGGACCCGTGCCGTCCCGCTTAATGCGGCTGTTCACTCCCTGATCCAGATCCCTTAAGAATCCCTTTGACTGATTCTCGAGAAAGACTTCAATCCGGTCGTAATTCTCAAAACGCAGGACGACTTTCATGCCAACCAATCCCGCAGGGGCTTCATACAAACGGCCATCGAGTTTCACCGTCCGGTCGTTGTTTACCGTTCGCTCCTCGCGTTTTCGAAAGTATTCAGGCAAGTTCTCCGGCGCTTTTCGCAAGGCATGGGCATCCTGCAGGTAACGCTCCAGGGGCTTCTGCCCCGTACCGCCATGGATCCTCTGGTGATAACCGTTTTCAATGTAGTGGTGAAACAGCCGGTTGATCTCATCCAGAGGAAGTTCATCAGGCAGCTCGGGGATAAACTGGCTACGTACGGTACGAAAGAACCGTTCAATCTTGCCCTTTCCCTGGGGTCGGTACGGCCGTGCATAGCGCAGCCCGATTTCCAGCGAAGCACATCCCAACTGGAGCCTGTGCGCCTTAAATGATGCCCCGTTATCGACATAGAGCTTTCGGGGAACTCCCCGCTTGCGTAACGCCGTCCATAAGCAGTCCAGGTAATTTTCCAGTGTTTCAGCCAGGTAGAACTGGCCATGGGTAATGAGCCTTGAATGGTCGTCAATGATTGCAAACAGATAGGTCTTTCTCAGTTTCCCGCCATGCAGAACTTTCGGACCGTGCATGCAGTCTGACTGCCACAGGTCGTTGGGCAATTGTACCTCGAACTTCCTCATGTCAGACTCGACTTTGACCCGTTGGGCTTTGCGGATCTTCATGAGCCGGTAAATGCTGGCCATGGAGACCTCTTTTCCGGACGGAAAGACGCCGTTTCCTTGAGCAATTTCAACCAGACGCGGGGTGGAGAGTTTTGGATGCTCTTTTCGAAGCAGCATGAGCGCATCGATTTGTTCATCGGAAATGCTTCTCATCCGGCCCTTGTCGCCGCGATTCTCAGGAAACAAGGCTTCAATCTTCCGCCCGCCATCTTCGTAGCGCTTTACCCAGGTCAGGATGGTGGCCTTGCTGATGTAGTTTCGGTTTGAAAAGGGAATCTCCCATTCCTTGCTGACCAGCTCCCGCAGGATTCGCTCTTTCTCTCCCCAATACTGGTGTAGGTCTTTCTCCACAAGCGGAAAGATGACCCCGAAGCGGAATACTGCGATCTTTTCTTTCTTTTCTCTGTCCATTTTCTCCTCCTTGAGAGTGATACGTTTTCTCACTCAAGGCTAAATGGACGCGGTTTCACTGTCAGCGCAAAAGGCAGGTAGGGTACGCAGGCTTCTGACCAGATCTCACGGTATATTCGCCTGGTTGTTACTGGTATTTGATCATCGCTCTGCCTGCGGAGGAAAACCGAATGTGGGGCAGTCCAGTTGCCGCTACGGCGGCAGTGGTTGAGAAATGTCTTCCACCAATGCTGCTGGATCTGCCTCGACACAGTTTGAAGGAACGGCTTTCCTGCAAGCTTTGCTTCCAGGCTGGAGATTTGAGTTTGAACAGGATATTGCATCCCCGGCAAGAACTGCTGTGGCCTACAGGTATGAACCCCATGGCAGTCCGGACATCGATACCGCTTCATCCACAGTCCTTGGGCAAACCCGACAAACTGCCGAAGAACGAAGCCGTGCCCCCATAGCCGTATGCTTCCACACTCGGGTGTCATCACCGGTGCTAAATTGCAGGAAATCACCGGACTAAAATTGCAGACTCCGGCTTGAAAAAAAGGGCGATGCTACCTTGTAATGGTTGTTACCACACAATCATTCAAGTAAGGAGCACGCCCTAAAATGCTGGAGCTACTGATGCATGAAGCACAGATGTTGAAACAACAGGGTAAGAGAATCGGTCAGATCGCCGAAGCCCTGGGAAAAAGTGAACGCATGGTTCACTACTACCTTGCAGAGCCTTCAAGGTCTCGAAAGAAGCGGAATTACACGAGCAAGCTCGATCCGTTCAAACCCTACATCGACACTATACTCGAGGAAGACCCGTCCTTCAATCGGGAGGTTCTGTTGAGGAACCTGCGAAAACAGAAATACGATGGCGGGGTCACAATCCTCAGGGATTATGCTGCCAGGAAGGCTGCAGATATCACAAAACAGGCAGTTATCCGGTTCGAAACCGAACCGGGCTACCAGGCTCAGGTGGATTGGAAAATCCTGGGAAAACAGCTGGTGGACGGACGGTGGCAGAAACTCTATGCCTTTGTCATGGTATTCGGCTACTCGAGAATGCCGTTTGTCATTCATACCACGAGCATGGACATGGCCACCTTTCTGATGTGCCACGTATTGGCATTCACATATTTTGGCGGGGTGCCGGAAGAAATCCTGTACGACAACATGAAAACCGCCTTTATCTACCAGGCCGCAGAGGAGAAATGGCAGGTCAACAAGCACCTGCTGTCTCTGGCCCGGCACTATGGATTCACACCCCGCCGATGCCAGGTCCGCCGGCCTCAGACCAAAGGAAAGGTCGAACGGTTCATCCAGTTCTACGAGAACAACTTCTGGATCGAGCACAAAGCACTGCCAGCTGGACTGATTGAGTTAAACGAAGCAGTCATCACCTGGTGCGAGGATATCAGCCACAGAGTCATCGGCGGGCTCAATGAAAGCCGATCAGAACGCTTTACGCATGAAAAGGCTTTCCTTACCCCCTTACCAACGCAGCCGTTTGATTACCGGAAACCGACCAATGTGCGTGTCTCCGGTGAATCTCTGGTACGGGTGAGAAACAACTGGTACAGCGTTCACCCGCAATTCATTGGTGCAGAGGTAATTGTACGTATCGATCCGCTCACCGGTGAGGCCGAAGTATCATCAGAGGATCAGATCATCCGAACCTTCATGCTTAACCTCGAATTGCGAAATCAACGGTTCTACCTGGCTGAACACTCAGCGGCGCTGACCGAGCTCTGGAAAAGGCAGTACCGGATACCCAAGAGAAGAAAACGGATAAAGGTTTCTACCGATGTTGATGTCCGCTCACCTGGGGAGTACGACCGCTTGTTTGCACTGCAGGAGGCGGCCTCATGACTAGTAAAAGCACAATGATTACAGCCCGTATGGAAGAGTTGGGTTTGAGCTTCATGGCTGCCGGTCTGGACAGTTTTCTCTCAAGCCAGGTGAATCAGGATGCGCCTCTGATTGAAGCGATCGGAGAACTCATTGATCTGGAACTGATTCCCCGAAAGGAACGAATGGCCAAAACCCGCTTGAAGGTTTCAGGAATTCCCCAGGGAAAGAATCTTGAATCCTTTGATCTGTCATGGCCGAAAGGCGGTCTTACACACAAGCAGTTCAACGAACTGTCCACCCTTGCGTTCATTGAACGTAAAGAGAATGTCATTCTGCTTGGTCCCAGTGGATTGGGTAAAACGCACCTCATGACAGCGCTTGGACAGAAGGCATGTATGAATGGGTATACGGCCTATTTCATCAGCTGTCTTGATTTGCTTGAACGATTACAGCGTTCCCGGGATCAGGGAAGATTGAAAAACAAACTGACCTGGTTTGGCAAACCCCACGTTCTGTTGATTGATGAAGTTGGGTATGAAAACCTGAATGCTGAGCAGGCAGCCTTGTTTTTCCAGCTGATCAATACCCGCTATGAGCATGGATCAATCATTCTGACCAGCAACAAAGTATTCGGGAAGTGGGGAGAAATCATGACTGATGACGCAGTTGCTACGGCCACTTTGGACCGGCTGCTTCATCACTCCCATGTGATCAGCCTGAAAGGAGACTCGTATCGGATGAAGGATCGAATGAAAATCGGAGTCGTTGACTTCTAAAAAATTTGCCGGAAGTCTGCAATTTAACTCCGGTGAAAAACTGCAATTTCATTCCGGCGTTGACATCGGGACAACATTCAGGTTTTTTCCAGTGGAACTGTTTCCCAAGCGCTTGAAGTTTTTCCAAAACTATCCGACAAATAAGTAACGTTTATTTGCCCCCTTTGGGGGTGAGGTTTTAAGAGCAATGGGGAGTCGGCAAACTTCAACACCATTGCTCTTTTTTTGTCGGCAGATAAAATTTCCGGTCTAAGTGGAATGAGAGATTGTTTAACTGTTTGTGAGATTTTCTATGCTGGTTTGATCAATTTAATTTGAGAGGCTACAGCATGTTGCCGCCCGTATCAAACATATCTGGCTTCAACCGGATGCCGGTACCGCACGGGAATATGCCAAACAGGTGATGGATGATCTGGAATCGCAATTCCCTGAGGCGGTGGAAATCCTGGATAACGGACTTGAAGACTCACTCCAGTTCTATGAATTTCCAAAGCTCGATCATCGGAAGGTCGCTTCGACAAACATGCTGGAAAGACTGAACCGGGAGATCCGTCGGCGGTCGAAAGTCGTCGGGATTTTCCCATCTCAGGATTCTTACCTGAGATTGGTGACCTGTTTCCTGATTGAATACACGGAAGACTGGACAGCCGGCAAGGCCTATATTAAAAAGGAAATACTGGATGAGCAACGAGATCTCATCCCGAAAATAGCCGCTTAACCCGCTGGAGGAAGCTGGCTCCTACATGAAATTGCGAACTAATTTGGACACCATCTCTCTATGTATATATGGTTTCTTCAAATGTTGTGTTTAACCCATATATTAAATCATTAAGTATCTATCCCTCAGAATAATATTAAGGATCTTTATTGATTTGCTTCAAAAATTCAGAGGATATACTTTATCAATCCTACTAAGGCATAGATTGAAAATTTTTGTAGGCTTGAGATAATGCCGAGACCGAGATACTGGCGGTAATACTTCCATTGGAGTTTTGCTGACATGATTTTATTCCCAGTCAGGGTCTCGGAAAATACGCGGAGCCGTGCCAGGTCCCGGTTAATGCCTATTCCTCGGCCATGAGTCTTCAAGATTTTCAGGAAAAAATCATAATCGTCCCGACCCAGGGGTGCTTGAATGTCCTGTCTGAGTCGTCCGGTTACCTCGGTGTCTATCATTGCGGAGGATGCCATAATGCTGTCGGTGAACAGCAGTTGCGCATAAGTGATTCTCTGGGGGACTTTTATGGTCACCCCTGAGCGAATGTGACCTGCTTTATTGATTTTTTTGTAGCCCGTGCACGAGAGAACGGCGCCGCTTTCTTTCATGACTGAAAGTTGGGTTTCAAGTTTTGTCGGGAGCCAGATGTCGTCGGCGTCGAGCAAAGCCACGTATCTTCCGCGGGCAATTTCAAACCCTGCGTTCCGCGCCAACATTGGGCCGCCATTGGTTTTTTGATAAATAACCCGAACTCGTTCATCGGACCGGACGAGCTCTTTGAGTTTTTCGTCGGAACCGTCTGTGGAGCAGTCGTCAATAATAAGCCATTCGAAATTGGTGAATGTCTGGTTAAATACGCTTTCAGCAGTTTCTTGTATAAACTCTTTGGCATTATATAGTGGAGTTATTATTGAAACTTCTACTGTTCCCATGTGAAATCACTATAATCGACTTTTTGAATGCTGTAAATCACTGCAGCACTTTTGTTTTTGTGTTGCTGAGTCAAGATATTTTGCATTCTTATAGGCCCCTGGACGCTAAAAAATGACGGAAAAATGGGCGCCTGCCTTAAACAGCACCTGGTTTACTCCCCTGGTGGCGTGCATTAGTCCCACATTGAGCCCTGATGTGAACATCGGACCAACGAAAATGTCCAGGCCGAGGAGGAATGCGCTGAAGAAGCTTGAATCCGGTGCATTTACCCCGTCGTTATAAAGCAGATAGCCGATTTCAAAACCGGTGAAGGGAATCAGGACCCTCCTTCGAACTGTCCCGGGGGTTTCTAGGCTTATGGTCCAACCCAAGGCGCTTATTGCACCAATATTGAGACCCTCTATCGGCAGGGCCTGGGAGATTCCGACGCGACCGTAGACTTCCCATCGAGCGCGTTCCAAAATCCGCGGACTGTTTGAAAAAGCGTTGAATGCGGAAATCAGGTTGTGGCGATAGTACAGCATTGCGACGGAGGATTCTTCCTCGGAAACCGCAACCATGTAATCAAAACCCAATCCGGGAAGACTCATCTGATAAAATGAACTGACTGCTTCAGTTTTCCCTTCATCCTGAGTAAATAATGGCAGGGTAACCAGCATGCCCAGTGCTATTAACAGGATTCCCTTCTTATAACCGCATTTCAATTTCATCTGCAATTCGCTCCCTCACTCTCTGATATTCGCCTATTCTTTTCGAAAAAATCGTGCTGCTCATGTGTATCTGCCGCGTCAAACTTTCCGGCAGCAGCCTGTCACCTGTTATCTGTTCCAGCATTACCAAATACTCGTAATCTTCGAATCCTTCCCGAAGGAGTTTTAGTCGGAGAGAGGCAATTGGCAGGTGATCGTCCAGGCCTGGGATTCCCGGATGCCCTGGATAGAGGACCGTTCCATCCCCGTTGGTAAAAAAAGCGTACTGGTTTTGCCACGGATCCCCTCCGACATAGCGGTATACCGAACTCCAGTACAGGAAGCCCGTAGCTCCGCGCCCATACATCAGCCAGGGAAGCGCCCGCTGATACGCCGCCGTACTATCGATAAACATATTCGGGTAATCCAACGCCTGGGCGGTTGTGCAGGTATATACCCACAGTTCATCTCCGCCTGCAGTTATCACATCATATGACGCGGGGAGTGGGTTTGTGTGAAAATCCGGATGTATATTCGCACCTCGGGCGTACAGCGGCATAAACGGTATGGTGTCGCCCAATGCGAAAATATCCGGGGCCCAGATATCGATTTCAGGTTCCAAAAGCGCGTTGTAGGGTTCGGTCAGCAGTATTTTTATACCGGGAAAATACCGCCGATAGCGCTCGCTTCGGCTTTTAACCTGATCGTACATGGAGATTAACGGCTCATCGTAATTGTAGTGATACATTCGGTCGAACCAGGACCTGCCGTTGAAGAATTCTCCGGCATTTTGCGAAAACGACTGAATCCATTCTGGATCTTCAGGAATAGCAGAGGGTAGGCGAATGGCCAGGGAAGTTGCCGGCGGCACATCGTCAAAAAGGGTTCCGTCCAGAAGCGGACCCTGTATCCTGTTGAAAGACCGTTCATCGATGGAAGCGTTTTGCTCATCGATGATTAGTCCCTCGGGATCCGGGTAAAACGGATACATTCTGTGAGTTCCGAGTATCCTGAGATACTCCAGCCATAGCTCGTCAGTCTCGAAACTGCCCTGCTCATATCTTCGGTGCCGACGAATGACCTTGTCGTAACCAAGATCAACCGTCGTCCTGAAACTCGGGATCCAGGGTAAGGAGAATCGGCGGAAAACCATCGTAGAGCTTATGGAATGCAGGGTTTCGGAGCCGTGTGTAATTGCCACGCTAAAATCAGCCGCGGTGCCCGATGCATTTTCTGACGGGTTGTAAAACTCAAGCAAAACCTGATAGTTGCCGGGTTGTACCAACGGGCTGCTTTTTAGTTCCTTAACGGGCAAGACAAAGGCTACTCTGTGCTCTGTTTGCGCCTCACTGTGGTGTATCCGCCTGAGGGGAATGCAGGAGTCGGGCCATAAGCCTCTCACCCGCGATGAGTCAAACCAGCGGGATTTTTTATCAATATCGATGCTTCCCAGATAGTAAGCCTGAACTTCAACCATTGGCGGAAGACCGACAATGGTGACCTCCACATCATCGGTCAAATCACCTGTCAGCACATAAAGAGCGGTTTCGTACTCATTTCCCGCGATTGAAATTTCTTGCGTAACATCTGAACTGACGGGCAAATACTCACCGCGATATTTCTCAACCGGGTACACCAGCGTAAACCCCGAAGCCGTGTCTTTATGCACCGGAATGCTTGTACAGGCGGAAAGCAATGCAATTACACTTACGATTAGAAAAAATCTGGTGATGGTTCTCACCATACCAGTATAGAAGTACTGATCAATAAATGTGAGTGGTTTCTAACGGCAAAAACCCCGCCCAGTCACAATATTGGATTGCATTTTTTGAAACCATAAATCCAGCTGTGCGTTTTCCAGCTCGAAGAGCATCTGTCGAACTTCCTGACGTCGGTTTTGCACTTCCCACAGGCTGCTGGCACCTGATGAATACCGTTCCTCCTCTGCCATCGTCAACTGCTCCACTTGGTCTATACGGTCCTCCAATATGCCTATCATATTCTCAGTCCTGCTTATTGTGTTACTATTCGCTTCTTCTTCAGCCATTTGCCGAATCCTTAATGCTGAAGCTTCAGATTCGAGTTGACGAAGCTCCAGCAGGCATGTGCGTATTCCTGGATCCAATCCTCCCTGGTCAATTCCAAGTGATAGTGAAATCCTCACACTCACGGCATCTTCTACGTCCTCCCAGCGCAAGTCGCTCCAGCTTTCTTCGAAGCTGTAGCTGCCGAATAGAGATTCATAGTTGGGTCGGTAGCTGGCGCTTAACTCCAGAACCGGAGTTATTCTTCTCCGCAAACTGAATAGCTTGCGTTCCGCAAGGCGCCGGCGGACTGTAATCATGTGCTGTCTAAGCTCAAACCAGCATACTGTACCGGTTCTTTCGTATGACGGGAAATCTATTGGTAATCCAGTTGAAACATGGGCTCCCATTGCACGGACATGGTACAGGGTTTGAGAAATATTCTCCCTGGCTTCCTGAATCTGAAGCTGTACCGAAGCAGCGCCATGCTGCTGAAGGAGCAATGCCGCGGTACTTACCATGCCGTTGCCATGCATTTCATGTATGGCTTCATTCGTCGACATCTGGAAGCTGAGCCGGCTCTGTAGCTGCTGAAGGTGCAGCTGCTCTTGGAGAAGTTGAGTAAAGAGCTCAAGCGCTCTTAACTCCTGATTGATGGTGAATAATTCCCTCTCGTATTCCTGGTATTGTAGTTCGAGCTCAGCGTCTCTGCTTGCAGATGTGAAGCTGCTGCGGCTGATGCCTGCAATGCTCAAACTGGCACGAGCAGAGGGAGACTGGGTGTATTTCCATTCAGATTCATCACCAGACAGGGCGGAAAAACTGTTGCTGAGGGAAATGCCTGCGCTAACCGCCGTTCCAAGGGCCTGGCTGAGACTGAGGTTTAACCCCCCGGCGATATTTTCTTCATTCTCGATATTGCTGTGAGCCGAAATGGCAAATCCCGGGAGGTAGCTCTGTGATATTTGCTCCCTGATGTGAGTTTCCCGATATCTGAAAATTTCCAGATTGCTCTGTACTTCTTCCGATTCCATCCAAAGTTCGAGAAAATCCTGCCAATTGAGCGGAACTTCATAAGCATGGAGCACGGCTCGAAAGCTGAAGAAAATCAACAAGGCTTGAATGAATAGTCTCCGGAGTTCATGGCTCACCGCGGGTTTAATCACGTGAAGAACTCTCTGAACAGATATCGGATAATGGTAATCCGCCCAAGTTTTACCTGGGCAGTACCTGAAAGTCCGGGGCGAAGGGTATTTCCATAGCTTCCGGTGTTTACCAATACTCCTTCGTAAATCCAACCCGACTCGCCGTTGCGGGGGTTTGGACGGGCATCCGCCGGAAGGTGGGTAATTTTTCCGCTGAGAATTTCCTGGGTGGAAAGCATCAGCTCGGGAAAGCGAATGGTGAAATCCTGTCCGGCTTTGATTTCAAGCAGACGTTCCTGATTGATAATTAGCTTTACCCGCAAAATGCCCGTCCCCGCAGGAATGATTCGGCAGAGCTCTTCACCGGCGCGAATTGAATCGCCTGAATTTATTTCAAGGACCTCAATGGCCTGGCCTTCGATAGCTGAACGTACAAGCCCAAGGTTTCTCCGCACTGCAATATCGTCCAACTCGGATTTAATGGTGATGAGCTGTTGTTGGATGGCCAGGAGTTCGGCCTGACACGCGGCTTTTCCGCTGCTGAGGATGGCAGTTCGCTCGGCTTCTTTTTGAGCTATCTGAAATTCCAGCGCTTCGCACTCCGCCGTTATATAATAAAGGAGGGGTAAGCCTTGTTTGCGTTCCAGTTCCTGCTGTAACGCGCTCAGCGAAGCATCCTGAGATCGCAACTGTGAAAAGAGCTGCTCTGCGAAGCCGGAGATTGCTTCCAACATGCCAATCATGGCGGAATTTTCCCCTTCGAGGGCCAGTAACAGCGTTGTATACTCATCCTCTAAATCTAAAAGCCTGATGCGCTCTGACTGAAGACTGGAGAGCCGCTGTTGGTCAGCAGGCAATCTTATGGTACATAAAATAGCACCGGCTCGAACGACGGTCCCTTCGTTAACTACTATGGA